>NZ_BMHE01000003.1:286294-358675 GCF_014640555.1 Paenibacillus marchantiophytorum
GAATAAGGCAGCTGAAAGTGCTTATATGATCAAAATTCTCTAGGTTCATGTCACGAAATTAGCAAAAACTTGCTCTTGTAGCTTGCCTATTTATCACAATGCCCATAATCTTAGAAAACCTAGCCGTTGGCTAGGTTTTTTGACATTTCAAAAATGTTTAGAACCAACCGAAGAGTTGCCCAGCTGCCTCACACAGAGATAAGTGAACGTCAATCCTCTATTTCAGCCAGAAACGTCATTATCGCGAGGTTGAGGGAACTATAGTACGCTATTTTGCTGTTTGGAGGGAAATCCAGCGCTTTTCGCGGAAATAAGACCCTGTAGTTCCGCTAGTACCCTCGCATCCCTGCAATTTGCCGAAATAGCGGACCTGAGTTCCCTCAAATCTACAACTGAACAATCAAACCATCATAAGCAACCTGAATCCCATGAGGTTCAAAAATTCCAAGCAAATCCTCATGAAGCAAGCCAGCATTATGTGAGAAATGCGTAACCAGGACTGGTGCGCCTTCTTTCAAAACACCGTTCGCCTCCATCCACGCCTTCGTTTCCAAGACTGCATCGACGTTCATATGATTATTGCGATGTGAGCTCTTTCCTGTTGTGCATTCCAGTATGGCCAAATCCAACTTTTTATCCTTGAGCCATGCCCAAGTCTGCTCAGGAAACCAACCGCTGTCATTGCCATATAGGATAGCTTTGCCATCCTTTTCAATATAATAAAGCAGACATGTTTCAAGCTGATCATGATCAGCCAATAAGGGCACAATCATCGCTGTTTGCGTCTTAATCGGAACGAATGGCAGCACGCGATGAAACTGGTAGTTATGCTCTAGCCCATTGAGTGCTTGGAAACAGAGCCGGAAGGGCAGATCATGCCCATATACATGGATGGCCTTATCCCCGGACTGCGCGTAGCCTTCTGCTCGAATCGCCATATCCTCGGCATACAAATGGTCAGAATGAGAATGCGTGATAAGCAAATCCTGGATTGAATTCATATCCAAGCCATACCGATGCGAGTGATATAAGGTGTCAGGAGGAAAATCAACCTTCAACACTTGATCAATTATCACCGATGTACGTGATCGCATATTTTTACCGCCTCGTTCACGAGCTTGCTTACACGTCGAGCATTGGCAAAATAGCGAAGGAATTCCCTCAAAAGCCGCTGTTCCAAGGAATTGTACCTCCATATCCGTTCTCCTCCTTTTAGCTAAACAAGTGTTTCCGATTTTGGTTTCTTGTTGATTCATACATATTTCATGTGTTGTTTCGTGGTAATTGTATAGTGGTTTTACACATATGTCAAAACATTTTTAGTCAATTCCATGCAATCGCTCACGCGTATCCGTTTCATGGCCTAGTAACCGTTTGGCAAACGTCTGTCTCCAGTTCACCGAAAGCTCCTTGACTTCTAGAATGCGTTGCATTTCTTCCCAATTATTCTTATCAACATGCATGATCCGGTTAGCAAAAGCAACTGTAATGGATTTCGGATGAGCCGAAATTTGTTCCAACCTGTCGGTTAAGGCGACCTTTCCTTCCTTCAAAACACGGAAATAAAAGCCTGAGTAGCCGGACGTTTGAACTTTTAACGGCATTTCAGGATCATTGTAGCGAACAGATAGTTTAAAACAAGGTTGTCGCGGTTGACTGTCAATTTATAGATCCCAGTAGAAATTTCCTTATTATTATAGTGGACTTTCATCGGTTGACTAATATTAAGAGAGAATCTCTCCGCTAAGCATATGTGATCCTCCTCCACGCATTTTTAATCACCAATATTCCGAAATGAACCTCTAGGCGCCTCATCGAAAGTCTGAGTTTGCTCGCGATTCCATGCTTGGGCCTTGGCTTCCATGGCATCAAGCAATTGTAGTAAGATCTGATTGGATTGTTCCAGCCATTGGCTCCGACCCAACATTTCTGCGGGTTCCTGTACATAGGTTCCTTGATTGTCAACATGGTTTCAAAAGGGGTCGGAATCACCATTCTGCCAAAACCATATCTTGATTATATGAATAATCAACAGCTCCGAACCATACCCATCGAACAACCGGTGCTAAAGACGCCTATGGGCATCGTATATCGCAAAAACAAACATATGTGTGCGGCAAGTCGTGTGTTCATAGAACAATTAATTGAGACGGTTAAAACTAGCTCTTGAAAAAAGTTTTCGCTTGCAGCATATGAGGCGCACTTTGCGCACCATCATCAACTAGCAGTGCTCCGTGCTTATGAGCAATTGCGGCAATTTCCTTTACAGGATTGACCGTGCCCAGAACGTTGGATACATGCGACATCGAAATGACCTTGGTACGATTGGTGTTTGCAGAGCCTCAGCCAGAATTTTAGCATTGCGCAGTACGTGGCTGATGTAATCTTGGAATGCGGGTTCAGCCGCCTCTTGGTCCGCGAAGTGTTTTATGCGTCGTTATGGTCACGAAATGCGCATAAGGCACCGGATTGGGATGCAGTCCAGCTGCCACTATCATTCTTTGAAATTGTACATGCGGCCTGATACATTCACTGGACTACCCATAGCTTCCAGAACGGCCCCACTCAGAAAATTTTCGGATGCAATCAGTTCTATTTTGTCCCGTTGACGCCTTAATTCTTGCTGTATCGACTGTGCGATAGCTGGATCTTGCTTCATCAAATGATTCATGTAGTTTGCCTCCAACGTTATGTTTTTGATTACTGACTACATTAAGACAAGATGACTTATAGTTCAATTCAATTATTCGTATGATAATGATCACGTTTGCCTATGGTTAATTATAAAAAGAGCAGATACGTCAGAACATATTCTGAAGTATCTGCTCAATTCTAGGCAAATCAGATGATAGGCCCAGCTTATTTGGCGAAATAATTACTTTCGTGTACGAGATCCGCAATCTTAAATGAATCGAGGATGTGTGTCTTTTCCCTGCCATCAGGTTGATCGCCTACAAGCGTCCCATCGTTAAGAATGGTGAAATTCCGCTGGGTATTAACCAGATTTTTCCCCATGGCCGTGCTGCTGAACTGATGTGTGTCCACCCCCATCAGATACGCAAGTGTTGGCAAGGTATCCACCTGACCGCCGACTTGGTCGATGATCTCGCCTTGCAAGCCTTTTTGATAAACAAGGAAGGGCAGCTTCAAGGTTGGCGCTCTCCACTCCTCCTTTTCGATAGCAGCCATCGCATTAATTTGATCTTGGTAATATTTATGGACACCTGTATGGTCCCCGTAGATAGCGATCACGGATTGTTTAAGAAGTCCCGACTTGTCTAATTTGTCCAAGAAAGCACCGATCTGCTTATCTGTATAATGCACAGCCTGGAAATAAGCCCCCATCATTGTCTGGTTAAATTCTGGCGCGAGACGAAGTTCTTGTTTCTCCTCTGGAATATGAAACGGGCCATGAGAGGACAGCGTTACAAAATGCATCAGAAACGGCTGCTTTTGATCCTTGATTTTATCACTCAATTGCCGCAAGTACGATTCATCAGAAAAACCAATGCCTACTTGTTCATCCACATTGAATTGGCTCAAATCCCAGATCTTTCGATACCCAATGCTATGGTGGGCTTCAACCCAATTCCAATTCCCGGCTGGTTCCGGATGCGAAGAGATCGTCTGGTACCCCATTCCCTCCAGTAGTTTGGGTAACGTGTTGTAGGCATTCGTTGGATACCGATAGAAATTGGAGCCCTCCCGCAAAGGGAACACAGAAGTTGTGGTCAGCAAATCGCTGTCTGAGCTGGTGCCATTGTTCACTTGTTCATAAAAGTTAGTAAACTGGAGGCTGCTGCCCAGGAGCCGATTCAGATTAGGCGTAATTTCTTGACCCGCCACTTGCTGATTCAGAACGAATGCTTCCAATGATTCCACTTGGATGATAATCAGATTTTTCCCGCGAAACTTTCCTTTATATGCGTTATCTGGCAGATTTTCTGCCTGCTGCGAGAACCACGCTTGAACATCCGCCCGTTCCTGTGGCGCCAATGCATGTTCTTTGTTGTCCCCGAACAACCGCAGACCATCATATAGATGGTAACCGATTGGTGACATGTTCGACATGGTTTGGAACGGCACCCAACACATTCTTGCAAATATCATTTGACCATTCGTCGTATCTTTAATATCAATTCGGTAATGATCGTAAGAAACCACCGATACAGCCGCTGCCATGACTAGGGCAGCAAGCACAGGATGTCGATGCGAACTTTGCCTCGTGGTACCCAATTTCCTGTTCTTACGCACTAACATGACGCAAACGATTAAGATTAGATCGATCAGAAACCAGAAATCAAACAGCCGGATGAAGCCCCAAAGATTTAAATCCAGTGGATTAAAGCCTGCGGGATGTTCAAGAAAACGAAGGGAAAGGAATGCGGCATACGCTCGGTAATAGATTAAATCACAAAACAGCACCAAACTGATGGTCACATGTAACACAATCAAATATAATCGTCGAACCTTACTTTTGAAAAACAAACCAATCGCCACAAAAAATACGATGATCATAAGGTGCGAGAAAATAGGCGGTACCGTATAAAACATGTGACCAATATCAACACCTACAACACCCGGTGCATGCAAGGCTGCTAGCAGCAAAAGCGATTTAAGCAGAATCGCCAGAAACGTGTAATACAGGAACTTGCCATTTTTCAGAGCCAGTCTTAAAGAATTTGCAGGACGGATGCGAAGAGCTTGCCGTAACTGCGTTGCTAATGGAAACACTGATCTTTCACCTCTTCATCTATGAACGAAAGCCGATTTTTCCATTTTAACATAAGTTACTCGCATTCGTTAAACATAGAAAAAACGCAAGCAACCCATGTTCGGTTGTTTGCGTCTGGTTTCTTAATGAATAGCGGCTAATCTCTGATGCAGCTCTTCTATCTTGACAGGCTTGCCGCCATTCAAACGTGATTCCTCTGCGGCAAAAGCCATCAGATGGCTTCGCACAGAAACGGATGCCGATGATTCGCTTTCTCCGCCCGCATAAGATCTAACTTCGCGAAGGAAGCTGCGCATAATTCCCGCATCCCCGCCATTATGCCCTTCGTGGGATGCCTCGACACGCACTGTCGTTTGCTCATTGGTAATAAAGTCATGAATGGTAAATTCATGCTCTTCCATATTTCCGCGGATATCGCCTTTCGTCCCCATGATCTGAAGAATACGCGTATTGTCACGCGTAAATCCACACATGCTGAACATCGCTGTAGCTCCACTCGCAAAGGCCATATTCACTACTTGATGATCCACCACGTTATTGTTGCTGCGATACACACATTTGCCATAAGGTGTTGTGCCTAAAGCTTCAATAATCCCTTCAAGACTCGTATCCGTCGTGAATTTCCCTGCCCATCCACGCCCTGTGCCCAAATAATACTTGGGCGCGTAGTATTGGCAAGTGGCTTCTGCCGGACACCCATCCAAACAGCGTTCTGGCGCTCCGGCAGGCGCGTTCTCCGCTGTAAAATGCATCAGAGATCCAAAGGAACTGACGACCTCGCAGGGCTCATCCATGATATACGAAAGAATGTCCATATCATGACATGATTTGGCTAGAATCATCGGGCTGGAGGTATCCGAATTGCTCCAATTACCACGAACAAAGCTATGAGCCATGTGCATATTGCCGACATTTTCATTCAACTGAATGTTGACAATTTGACCAATTTTCCCATCATCAATCACTCTTTTCATCGCTGTCCAGAACGCTGTATAACGAAGCACATGGCAAATCGTAAGCAAACGATTATGCTTCTTAGCCATAAGCTCCATCTCTACGCATTCTTCCGGACTTGGCGACATCGGTTTCTCCAATAGGACATGATAGCCTAATGAGAGAGCTTGCAGTGTTGGATGGTAATGCATCTGATCTTGTGTGCAAATTATGGCGATATCAGCAAGCTTAGGTTGTGCCAGCAGTTGTTCCCAATCTGAATAGGCATGCTCAGCCGCGATCTGATGAGCAGCGGTGAACGCTGCACGCCGCTCTTCATCAGGCTCTGCAACCGCAATAATATCGAGCTCATGAGGATAATTCAGCGCATAAGGTGCATAGGATTGCGCTCCGCGGTTTCCTGCCCCAAGCAGGATAGCCGTAACTTTTTGCATGTTAAATTCCCCCTGAAGACTACGTATGTAGATTTCTTATCTGTTCGTAAATTAACTTCTTCAAGACTTGCTTCCAGTGAAAGCAATCCCTTGGATAAACGATCGTTGAAAAACGAAAAAGATCACGATCATCGGTAAAATGGCCATCATGGAGCCAGCCATAATGATGGTATAGTTCGTTTTGTGTTCCCCTTCCAGGAAGGCAATCCCGGCGGAAAGAACCATTTTATCAGGTGAGCTGTTCACAATGAGTGGCCACATCAAATCATTCCAGGACCATAGCATTGTGAAAATGGCCAGGGCAATCATCCCCGATTTGGCCAGCGGCAGCATGATTTGCCAGTAAATCCGGAATTGGCTGCAACCATCCAGCTTCGCTGCCTCCTCAAGTTCATGCGGGAGCGTCATGAAGAATTGACGCAGTAAGAAAGTACCGAATGCGCTGAATAAGCCAGGCACAATCAGCGCTGTAAGGGAATTAAGCCAGCCCATATCTTTCATAATCATATATTGCGGGATCAAGAAGACTTGGCCAGGCACCATGAGTACAGAAAGCATAAGGATGAAGAAGAAATGACGCCCTGGAAAGGAAATACGCGCAAACGCATAAGCAGCTAAGGAACAAATAATCAATTGCCCAACTACTTTAACAACCGTCGTAATCAATGTATTCCAGTAAAAGGTAAAGAATGGCAAGTTCACAAAAACTTTCGCATAATTGTCCCATCGGAAAGATTTCGGAAAAAAAACAGGCGGAATTGCCGTCGACTCACCCAGCGTTTTGACCGATGTAAGAAACATCCATATAAAAGGAGTGACCATGATCACTGCACCTAAGACAAGAATAAGATGGACGAACCCGATCTGAAGTGATTTTTGGCGGTAGGATTTGGTATTCATACACTCAACCTCCTCATTCGTAGTGAACCCATTTCTTCTGAATTTTCATTTGAATATACGTGATGATCATAATGATCCCGAACAAGAGCACAGCGATGGAGGAAGCATATCCTTTGCTATTTTTCAAAAATCCGTATTTGTAATACAAGAAAACAACCGATTGTGTTGACTCCATGACAATATCGCCAACCATCATATAGATGAAGTCGAATACCTGGAAAGCGCCAATTAAAGAGGTTACCATGACGAAAAATATCGTCGGCGTTAACAAAGGCAGCGTAATTCGTGTGAACTTGGTGAATGCCCCTGCCCCATCAATCGATGCGGCTTCATAATAGGAAACCGATATGCCTTGCAGCCCTGATAAAAAGATAATCATATGACTTCCGATGGAACTCCAAATCGCTACAATAATAATGGATAGCAAAGCCGTTCGATTGTCGGTTAACCAATGCGGTCCCGGAATGGATAAACGTCCAAGCACATAATTGATCAGTCCGAAATCAGAATTATACAGCCATTTCCAAACCATCGCGACAGCCGCAGGCATCGTCACAACAGGTAAGAAATACAGGGTCCGATACACCGACAACCCCTTTACCTTTTGATTTAGAAGGACCGCAAGAAGTATCGATAAGATAATGCCAATCGGCACAGCCGTAATGATATAAATACTTGTATTTCGAAATGCATAGAGTAGATCCCGATCCGTTAGCAGCCGCTTATAGTTGGAAAGTCCTGACCAGGTGTACTTACCGAAAGAGCCCCAGTCCGTAAACGAGAAATAAAAAGTTTGAAACACGGGCCAAATATAAAAGAATAGCAAACCCAGCATTAAAGGTGTGATCATGATGTACGCCCACATCCAATCGGAGCGGCGTTTTGAGCTGATTCGCATGAGTATTCACGCTCCCGTAATGAATTAGGGAGGGAGATTCGTTAGAAAATCTCGAATCTCCGCACCGAAAACTTATTTCTCTGCAGCTAACGCTTGATTCATTTTGGCTCCGAGCTCTTTGGCTGCGTCAGCAACGGGTTTCTCACCTGTCCAGGCATTTTTCAAAATTTCTGTTTCATAAGTCGTCCAAACGGAAGTATTCTTCGAGACCGGATAAGGTGTTGCATAATCCGTCATGTCAATAAAGGCTTTCGCGTGATATTGCGGGAATGCAGCTAACCAAGCCGCTTCACTGCCTTTGAAAGCCGGGATCGCTCCACCTTGCTTGGCAGCGATTTCTGCTGCTTCTTTGGAGCCAAGGAACTTGACGAATTCCCATGCTTCTTTGGGGTGCTTGGAATTTGCCGAGATGACATGACTCAAACCGTGGATCACAACCCCTTGTTTCTTCCCTTTTGGCAGCGGTGCCACATCGGCGTTGTTTTTCATCTCGGCATTTTGATTAATTGTGAAAGCGGCCCAAGATCCATCGAAGTACATGGCTAGCTTGCCGGATGTAAACAAGTCCGAAGGCGCTGTTTCCGTCATTTGAGCCAATGTTGGCGATACTTTATGTACCTGAATGAGGTCGGTCAGAAATTTCAGGCCTTCGATCGCTTCTGGTTGGTCAAAGCCGGATTTTTTGTGATCGTCAGAAATAATGTTTCCGCCTGCTTGAAGAATCGTATTATAGTAGTCCTCTTGATTCATCATCGGTGCAGCAAATCCATAAATACCCTTGGAGCTATCGGTTAATTTCTTGGCCGCTTCCGTCAATTTAGCCCAATCCCATGTGCCGTCCGGATACGGAATGCCTTTTTCATCAAACAACTTCTTGTTGTACCACAATCCAATGGTGTCATAATCTTTAGGAATCCCGTAGTTTTTCCCTCCAAGACTATATAAGGAAATTAGGGAAGTTGGATAATTTTTGAGATCGACCTGATCCTTCTTGATGTTATCGGACAAATCTTTCAACATGTTATTCTCAGCGTATTTAATGAAATTCGGACCGTTCATCCAGAGCACGTCCGGCATAGTCCCGCCTTGTGCGGCCGTTTCTAATTTAGTGAAATACTGCTTGTACGGTGTGTTCTCTGCCTTGACTTCAATGTTCGGATGGCTCGCATTAAATGCTTTGATCACGTCCGTCATCGTGTCCAAGCTCCAACCGCCATAAGAAATGGTTACTTTCTCACCGGATGCTGCAGCCGTTTCTTTCGCACTGCTGGTAGGCGAGTCCGTTGAACTCGAACTTCCGCAAGCACTTACAACAACCACAGTGGACATAAGCATTGAAATCGCAACTACTTTTTTCGCATTTTTAACCATTTCGCGATCACCCTTTTTCATTTTTTGTGAGAGAACTTGGTCCATACTTCACATCGTTGTCAAATTGTTACGGCCGGAAAGCAAGACTCACCCCCTTTATAGATTCAAATTTAAATTGGCGCCAAATTCTGGATAACGTTATCCAGACATCCAAAAAAATTAATTGCGGTCAAATAACGACGATTGTCTCACCATTAATTTATGTGGCAGCAGTACTTTTGACAATTGGGGCTGCTCTCCTCTTAGCATATCCAGCAGCGTTGCTGCCGCTGTCATACCTATCTCTACTTTGGGTACATGTACGGAAGAAAGAGGCGGTGTCGTATATTGGGCAAATTCAATGTTGTCCATCGAAATGAAAGCGATCTCATTTGGAATTAGCAAATTGTTCTCAATAATGGCACGCATGGCTGGGATCGCCAACTGGTCGCTTGCCGAGAAGAACGCCGTTGGACGCTCAAGTGATGGCTGCTTCAATTGCTCCATAACACGCTCATAACTAAGATCGATGCCCCACCTTGTGTCTATGATCCATTCTTTCTGTAGTGGAATTCCCGCATCATACATCGCAAATTTAAACCCTTGGAATCTCTCTTCACTGTTCAGTTCGCCGGTATGTCCAGGACCTCCGATAAAACCGATGGACCGATGTCCTTGTGCAATCAGATGGTCAACAGCTGATTTAGCTGCATGAATACGATCATAATCAACCATCGTAATTTCAGTCCCATTGGTGCAAATCCCAATCAAGGCCAGATCTTCTGTCTTTTGCAAATAATCAAGGATGGCTGGACCTACTTCTCCAACAATGATAATCCCATCCACTTGAATCTCATGAATGCATCGATGCAGGAGCGCATCATCGGCAAGTTCATCGGACGTATGTATGAAAGCTAAAGAATAACCGGATTCCAATATTTTCTTATTAAATGACGTAATAATAGGTGAGTAATAGGGATGATCGTCATTCAACCGGGCCGTCTGAATAATGCAGCCGATTTGTTTGGTCCTCTTTTTCTCAGCCTTCTGTTTGTTGACCAAATGACGAGCTGACTCGTTAGGCGTATAGTCCAGTTGACGAACAGCTTCCCACACCTTGGCTTTGGTCTCCGCATTAATGTGCCTGCTGGTATCGCTTCTAATTACACGAGAGGCTGTTGAAATTGAGACGCCCACTAATTCAGCGACATCTTTAAGTGTAGGCATGACATACAGCTCCTTTGGCTTCTTACCTGTTTCCAACTATGTTGCCCAAACGTTATCCAAGAAAGTTAAGTTTAAGTAAATATTAGTTCATCCCTCTCGATCAGTCAATACAATGTTATAAAAAGCAAAAAAAAGACAGCTCGTTAGAGTCTGTCTTCGTCCCTATTTGCTAGATTTCACTTTCTGCTTCATAAAACTTATGTCCGCAGGTCGAACAGAATTTGGTGTCAGCCGCCACGACTTTACCGCAAACACATTCTTTTTCATTGCGAACTTCACTTATTTTATGTTCAAGCAAAGAGATCTCCTGCTTGATCACATCGATCCCGACACATAAATCAGCTCTGCGTTCTTCAGACTGCGTTGCATCTCCGGCAACATAAGCCGCATAGACCGATTCGCCAATAAGATGATAGGTTCTCTCAATTTCTTTCTCTTTCGCTGAAATTTGCGTTTTCAACTTCGTTATCTCTACCGTTTGCTGCGCTTTTTTGGCAGCATCTGACGCTCCTTGTTTCACCTTATCAAAAAAAGACATTTGTCCATCTCTCCCTTTTTATAAATGGTACTAAAGCATCCTATGCTTTGTTAGAGCAAAGTAATACCCATTAGCATTCGCTCAATTTCTACCCTTGAATTCGTTAAATATGCTGAACCGCAAGGGAATTTTCTATAAATTCAACTTGCAGATCAGGAAAAGATGAACGCAATCGGTTAACGACCGTTTGCATGCCAGCCTCTTCACTTTTCTGATGACCCGTTATAATCAGCGCCTTGGCAAGCCCCATATCCACAGCATCTCTCACGTATTCATTCGTTTCCCATTCATTCGTTTCACCAACAATCAGCAGATCAATATCTCTGCTTCCCAAGAACTGAATATGGGATCTACCGCCCGATGCGCCAGGCAACAGTCCCAAGGAATTCACTGGCTGCTCCAGATCACCCACCACCAACATATGTTCAATGCCTAGTTTGCTCTTGAGATGAGCAACGATAGAGCGCACAGAATACTTTTCTCCATCTGGAAGACGGAGCATATTCCTATCTGCGGGGTCCGCCAATGCTTCCCATTCCAGAGCCTTGAGCATGCCAATGAGGATGCCATCGGGCTCGTAGCTGTGCACATAATCGTGCAGCCGGAAAATCGCGATACCGGATTCTTCAATAAGCTTCCTCTTCTGTTCATAGACCAAGTTCCCAGTTAGCCAATTACCTTCATCCATATGGTTGTAGTAGGTAGGCTCATGTGTAATGATAAGATCAACCCCCAACTCAACCGCTTCTTTAATTGCAGCGTACGTTGTCATGAACATAACGGCTATTTTGCGAACTTGCGCATCCGAACGCCCGCTTTTCAGCGTGTCAACCGTTGATGGAAGTGGCCCAACAGGTTCGATGAGATGATCCAGAATCGTCTGTACAGTAATTGTCATAGGAATGGCCTCCTTCATTAAGTTGCAGCAGTCGTACATGCTAGCCTATACTGTAATGATAGCAATAGTCCTTTCCATTGTAAATGCTTCCATTTCTTTTCGAATGCCAGCAAACATAACAGGAAGCTCATTCCACAAATATATCTTTCGTGAAGCGAATCCACTCTCTCGCTGCCAAAGAAAGATAGCCTTCTTTTCTCCAAACCATCATTAGCTGCCAAGGTATGCTTGGATTGAACAATGGAATTGCCTTCACCTTCTC
The DNA here is from genome assembly GCF_014640555.1 of Paenibacillus marchantiophytorum. Lineage (GTDB taxonomy): Bacteria > Bacillota > Bacilli > Paenibacillales > NBRC-103111 > Paenibacillus_E > Paenibacillus_E marchantiophytorum. The sequence goes on from NZ_BMHE01000003.1 coordinate 298,491, forward strand.
TGGATTGAGCAATTGACAGATCGTATCCGGCAGCATGGCGATACCCAGTTCTGCCCCAACCATCTCTCCGATAAAATCCCATTGCGAGCTCTCATAGACGATCTGGGCTTCGAAGCCAACCGAACGGCATGCGGTAATAATGCGATCATGCAGCGTAAAATCACTATTAAACAAGATGAACCGCTCATTCTTCAGTTCAATAAGTTCAATTTGCTGTTGACTGGCAAGCTTGTGTGTGAGGGGTACAATGACCTTTAATTCGTCCTTAACGAGCAAAAAAGAATCAAATAATTCCTCCTGAATGGGCGAAAGCACAACCCCTACGTCAATACTTCCATCTTCAACGAATTCTTGAATTTTATTAGCCCCGTCTTCGATCATTTTAATCGTAATGCCCTCATATTGCTCTTGAAATTTCTTGATCACACTAGGAAAAAAGTTGGCACCTGCCATTGGCGGCAGGCCGATACGTATACTTCCTTTATTCAAGTAAGTCAGATCCTTGAGTTCACCTTGCAGTTGATCGAATAAGTGAAGTATTGGCACTGCGTAATGGCTGATCGCTTGGCCGGCATCCGTCAGTTTCACTTGCTTCCCATCCCGGGTGAATAATTCTACATTCAGTTCAGCCTCCAAATTTTTGATCGCTTTACTGATCGTCGGCTGTGTAATATGCAGCGCTTGCGCGGCTTTCGTAAAACTATTTAAACGAACAATTTCATGTACATATTGCAAATGACGTATATCCAGAATGACCCCTCTTCCCATAGCTAAATGGAATGTAATTCATGGTATATATTCATTTTACCTATAATAATTCATTCTGTATACTAACATACCAAGAGGGATGGATGAACTTATGCAGACATGGATCAAGACCATCATACAAATTATCTTTTTTGTTGCGATTTCTAAACTAGCGGATTTCACCGTAGAGAGGTTTCATTTACCGATTCCTCCCAGTGTATTTGGCATTTTACTCGTATTTGCGCTCCTGCAGAGCAAAATAATTCCACTAAAATGGATGGAGCTCGGCTCGAGTTGGTTACTGGCACAGATGCTGCTGTTCTTCATTCCTGCAGCCGTAGGCATCATAAAGTACAAATCATTAATCATAATGAGCGGTTTACCGATCACAATAACGATATTCGCAAGCACCATCGCTGTTATGATGTGTTCGGGTTTAGTGGGGCAATGGGTATCGAAATTACAAAGGAGGAATTCGGAGTGAATGATACCTTGTTATCTTTGGGTTGGTTAGGATCGACAATCCTTATTTATGGGGGAGCGAAAAAGTTACATCAATATTTCCCAAAAGTGTATCTGACCCCTCTGCTGGTTACACCAATAATCCTAATTGCGCTTATATCTGGCACAGGGGTTTCCTTCGATACCTATAATGAAGGTGCGGGCTGGCTCAGTAAAATGATTGAACCTGCCACGATTGCCTTAGCAGTTATGCTGTATAAGCATTATAATGTCATGAAAAAACATGCCATTGTTATTCTGACGAGTGTCTGTTGCGGCGCCATCGCATCGATTGTTACCTCTGCTGGGTTGGCGCATCTATTTGGATTGAGTGCCGAAATAATGGACAGCTTGGCACCTCGTTCGGCTACAACACCAATTGCCATAGCCATCTCCAATCTAATCGGCGGGGTGCCCACGATAACGGCAGTAGCGACATTAATGACTGGCATTCTAGGCCTTATGCTGGGACCCTTCATTGTAAAATGGTGCGGCATTCAGAATCCTGTTGCTCGAGGTGTCTTGCTTGGAACGAGCGCCCATTCTGCCGGCATCAGCAAAGCGCTTGAATACGATGCGGTTACGGGATCTGTCGCCGGCATTGCCATGCTGACAACGGCATTCATAACCTTGGCTGCTGCCCCTTTCCTCATTGTTCTATTTAGGTAACTCTCATTTTAATTCGAATTATCGTGTAAGGAGGCACTTTGAAGTGGCCTACTTCTTTAGATGCCTATGAAAAGCGACTTTGCCTCTCTAGGAGATGAGCGTCTTCATAGATGTTTTCGGCAATCTAGCCGATCCTAGTTCCCTTTGGGCCTTGCAATGACAGAGATCGTCGTGTGAAAAGGAACTATGATCCGCTAAATGGCAGGAACTGGGGTAAACGTAGCTTGAAAGGGATCTGAGATCCGCTATTTCAGCGGAAACTGCTGATTCCAACCGGGAAATGGTGACATAGCGGATCGTAGTTCCCTCTGGCGTGGAATATAGCGGTTTTCGGAATTATAGCGCACTGTAGTTCCCTCAAACTCGCGATCCTGACACATTTTGCTTTAATCGCAGTGCTTCAAACAACTTATTGGATGAATTCCAGCGCAGCTGAGCTATAAGAAGCTAGAAATCAAGTTGTTACTTTCGTATAAACAGCAAAGAAAATCATCAATTCGCCGATAATGACGTAATTCGGTACCACAACAAACAAATTCAGCAATAAGAATAGGCAAAGCAGGCTTAACATGAAAATCAAATGTTGTACGCCTAATCTTTGATCTATGTGCCTATATTTATGAAAAACCAGTGTGGTTGAGAAAAAATAGAGCAGCACAGACCCAAAAATAAAAAACAACATAAAGGAATAACTTAATTGTTGCAAAAATAATAATTGGATCGAAGCCGCTATCATGCACATGGACAAATAAATGAATAAATGACCATAGATGATTGTCTGGCCGGCCGTTTCTAACGCTTTGTTCACTTTCTTTTCTACATTGTCAAAATACTGCCACCACATCGCTATGATGAGCATAAATGTGAGCGCCGCGAACAGAATTGATTCCCAGGTCCATGCGCTAGATTGCAAGACGGCGAGAATACTTATGACTGATTCACCTAAGAGGATGAGCGTGAATAACGAGAAGCGTTCCAATAAGTGATGCGTATTAATTGGACTTTTCACCAACAATTTGCGCCCGATCAGCGGGAGTAAAATATCAACGATAATCCCTGTATACAAGACCGCGTAACGAATCCATGAATCAAAGAATAGGGATAACGCTGAGATCGCAAGCCCTATCCAAAACCGACTTCCCAGATAGCGGGCTGTATCTCTGCGGTGTGCGTCTTCTTTTTTATGAACGGATAAATATTGTATCGCTGTCATCGCTCTTAAACCGATATATCCAATTAGAAATGGCACATAATACTGATCAAAATCCACGGATAAACTTGCTGTCATGATTAACACAAAAAATAATTGCAAAATCAGAAATACACGATGCGACAAAATATCTTGTCCATACCGATTCACAAAAAGCGACTGGCCCACCCAGGCCCACCAAATTGGGACGAAGATGAGAACAAATTTGAGCAAATACTCCGTCGGAATAATGCCATCATCGACATGCAGCAAGACATGGCTCGCCTTGGAAACAGCTGCTACAAACAGCAGATCATAGAAAAGTTCCAGCCATGTCACTTTTTTCTCAATTAAGGCGCTGAACTTTTGCTTCATTATTACCCTCCTAGAAATGATGTTTATGTATATAGTGACTATTCATTTACTCGCTACGACTTACTACTATTCGCGAGAAACCTGATTTCTCCTTTGTCATAAGTTCCAAACTGTAGGATCCATATTTCTAATTGCATGATTTCAGGTGAATTAGAGGATCTACCATCCCTATGGAGCCAAACCCCCAAACGAATGCAAACCAAAAAAGCCGCTGACACAGCGACTTCACATCTTAAATCCTCGAACTGCCGTTACACCTTTTTAACAAATTCAGACTTTAATTTCATCGCGCCAAAAGTATCAATCTTGCAATCAATATCATGATCGCCCTCAACTAAGCGAATGTTTTTCACTTTTGTGCCAATTTTCACGACTAATGAGCTGCCTTTGACTTTCAAATCTTTGATGACGGTGACTGTATCACCATCAGTCAGGATATTGCCATTGGCGTCTTTCACTACTTTTGTTGCTTCACTTTGATCTGCTCCTGATTCCAGTGACCATTCGTGCGCGCATTCTGGACAAACCAATTGGCTTCCATCATCGTAGGTATAAGCGGAGCTGCATTTCGGGCAATTTGGTAAATCTGACATAATCGTAAATTCTCCTCAATCTGTGTAAGATAAGCTGATCTATTATTGCTTCTATACTGCCACATTTCGCTTTTTTTAACAATACTATCCCCACTTGTCTCGTTTTCCTCACTATATTTTCCTGCGGAGGAGCTGCGTATTCAATTGGAGGAAGTCATGCTGACCGAATCTCACTTTGTATGAAACATGCTTACGGCTGTAAGCTGCTGTATTACCTAACCCTCTATCGACACTTCAAATTCACTTACATATACGGCGTTACCCGTAACTTCAATCACATCAGGATGGATCGCTTTTACCCCAACTCTACCGTCCCTCTCAATTTCCTGGCCCTGCTCAATGATAAGTTCTACAGAAGTATCCGCATTCTTGTTCATATATCTTGTGTAGTAGGCTCCCATCACGCCTGATGCTGTACCTGTAACAGGGTCCTCAACGGTCCCTGAGAATGGTGAAGAGAAGTGGCGAGCATGCATATGAGCATTGGAATCATAGGTTTCCAGGCAAAATGGATGAATAGACGCTCTAGGCATTTCCTTCAGTATACTTGGAAAGCGCTTATTATCGGGCTTCATTCGTCTAAAAGCTGCTAGCTTTTTTATTGGAATTAATAAGGTCCATGCCCCCGTACTCCCATACAAGGTAGGAAGGTCTTGCTCGATATCCTCCCCTTCGATCCCCATGGAATGAGCAAGTTTTTCAAGACTACCTTGGAATTCCCGGAATTCCGGGGCAGCCTGCCTCATGGTGATGGCAATGTCTTCCGTTATCGCTAAACGAATCGGCAATATCCCTGCTTTCGTCTCAATCGTGAGCGAAGTTTGATCTCCTAATAAACCTCTCGTCTGCAAGGCATAGATGGTTGCCATTGTCGCATGACCACAAAGATTAATTTCATGACCTGGCGTGAAAAAGCGAATTCTCCAATCTGCTTTTTCAGACTTCATGGGGAAAGCCGTTTCATTAAACCCAACTTTCGCTGCGATCTGCTGCATCTGTTCTTCTGTCAAATGATCGCCATTCAGCACGACTCCAGCCGAGTTGCCCATGTTGGGAATACGGCTGAACGCATCGTAATGGTACACTTTTATTGTGCGCATGTAGTCAATCCTCTCCCTTGTTCATTGTTACGATACCGCTTTCTTCTTTGCGCCAGTATTCAATCCCGCCGATCATCTCTTTTACTTGAAACCCCAGCGCCGCAAGTCGCGCAGCCCCTTTGGTGCCTCCGTTACAAGCCGGTCCCCAACAGTAGACAACGATCACTTTTTCTTTGGAAAAAGATGACGTAGAAGTCTCATTGATTTGGTCCGAAGATAAATGAATGGCGCCAGGAATATGACACTCTTCATAGGCTTTCGAGCTCCTTACATCTATAAGCACGAAGCTGTCGACCCCTCGCTGCAAATCATTACGAACATCAGCGACATCGGTCTCTACTGCTAATTTGTTGCTAAAATGCCTATGCGCAGCCTCTGGCGAAGCAGCAGGTGTTTCTAGAACGAGCGAAAATAACGTTTGATTTTCCATAGGTGTAACCTCCATTTGGTTTGTGATATTAAGCTTGAATGCCTTGAAATCACTATAGCACAGCGCTAAACCATGGAGTTATCGATAGAAATCGATACCCAACTTCATTTATTCCGATAGATGGCTTCCGTTGATAAGTTCCAAAAAGCCAAGAAAGGCCTTGGATTGCCATTTTTTCTTGGCATAGATAAGCTGGGTGTAAAATTTAAAGTGAGGGTGAATTAGCGGAAGTGCAATGACTTGACCTTTGGCGATATCGGAAGCGGCTACAATTCGTGGCAGCAAAGCAATACCCAGGCCATACGTTACACATTGTTTAATGGCTTCCAGATTGCCGAATTCATAAGATAAAGAGAAATTAATTTGGTTGCTTTTCAACGTTTGCAGCAGCATAGCACGATAGGTACAACCATCTTCGGTCAGAATCAGAGATTCGCCCTGGAGATCCGAAATCTGAATCTCGCTCTTCCCTGCGAACTTGTGATTCGGATTCGTAATAATGACTAGTTCTTCTTCCCTTAACTTGCAGCTGTGCAGCTCAGGATCCTGAAAGGGGGGATCCAGGATAAAACCAACATCGATCGTGCCGTCTTTCACTAAATCAATAATAGATGGCTCATTGGCTGGTTGAATCATGACATTCATATCAGGAAAAAGCTGACGGTACTTTTGAAGATACGGGGGTAGAAAGAATGCCGCCAAGGTTTCAATCGTGCCAATTGTAAGAACGCCTTTGGATTGCTGGGACACGACTTCCTTGGACTCCTCATGGAGCCTCAGGATATCATTCGCATAATGCAGCAGCGCTTCTCCGGCAATGGTCAACTTCATTCCTCTTCCCAATCGCTCCAAGAGCACGGCTCCATAGGATTCCTCCAGTTTTGAGATCTGCGTTGTAATGCTCGATTGCGCATAGCCTAACACTTCAGCGGCCCGCGTGTAGCTTCCCCATTTCGCGACCTCGCGAAAGGTCTTCAAATACGTTAATTCCAACTTAACCATCCTTTCGATCCTTCTGGCCTTCCAATTCATGCATAAAACATCACGCTTTTTCTAATCTTCATTAAAAGAAAAAATCTGATCAAAGCTCAAATTAGCTTTTTATTTATGCAGGTTAGTTTTCCTACTAAATTACCAAGAATACGACACCGTGTTTCGAGCGACATTTCAGGCAATCTGCGATAATCTATGAAAAATGATTCATAGGAGGTCGACGTATGCCGCGTGAATTGGAATTCTGTGCCATGCTATTTCTGATTATTGGTCTAATGTTCTATTTTTTTGTCGATGTGCTGCAAAGAAACCGGAACAACCTTCTCCTCCAACTTGATCAGCTCGAATCCCAGAATGAACCCGATACTCCTATTGATCGAATAGAATCACCGATTTATCCGATGTATATTGATTGTAGTCTGCCCACTTCTCCGCCGATAGCCTCATAGCCTCATCAGAGCCCTCCGCTCGGCATGCGGCTTACATGTTTGGCATACACCCACAACACTCCCATTCTCATCAGAGTAATAGGAAAGTTTAGCTGATTTTTTGCGACAGAAGGAACATGGCTGGTTCCTCAACTTTGTCGCTTTTTTTCTGTGCGCTGACATTTGCACGACTCTTTGCGCTCGTGAGGTCGCTTTCTTCTTGACTTGCATCCGGTAAATAAGCGTTGCGACGGCAATCAGGATGACTCCGACTATGATCCATCTCATATGCAGCTTCCACCTTTCAAAAAAAGGGATGTGATCCACAAGATCATATCCCTTTATTCTTGTCTTCTTTTTGTATCATACTAAGCTTAACTAGTAAACAATTCCGATAACAAAACCATCATACCCCTTACTTCCCACCGTTTGAATGGCTGTCGCCGTAATTCTGGATTCTTCGGCTAGCAGCTCGTAAAATGATTGAACACCTTTTACCCGAGGGTCCTCTGTACGCCCATTGATGATTTCTCCCTCACGAATGACGTTATCACCAAGAATAACTGTTCCAGCATGTGAAAATTGCAGAGCCCATTTCAAATAGTGTGGATTATTAGGTTTATCTGCATCAATAAATATAAAATCAAAAGGTTCGACCCCCTCCGCTTCCATCTGAGCCAATTGTTCCAGGGCATCTCCTACACGAAGTTCTACCTTGTCAGCCACTTTGGCGAGTTTGAGATTTGCCAAGGCGACTTGGGCATGCCGCGGGTCCAGCTCCAACGTGACGATATGACCATCTGCCGGCAATGCTCTGGCCATCCAAATTGTACTATACCCGCCCAAAGTACCAATCTCCAGAATCCGTTTGGCTCCTTTCATCTGGACAAGCAAGTTCAAAAACTTGCCTTGCGTGGGTGAAACATCATACGGCGGAAGGCTGGCATTGTGATTCGCCTCCAAAACCTGTTCCAACACGGTGTCATGTGGGATTAGTTTCTCTGTTACATACTGATCGACCTTATTCCAAGTAATCGCTGCGCTCATATCCATCACTACTCCTTTTTTTAACTTCTAAGGATAGTGTATACGCGTTATACTTATAAATATAATATATATTAATTCACGAACCATATATTTAATATATGATTGGTTACAAAGGAGTTATTCCATGAACTTGCATGCGCTTCGTTTATTCCACATGATTGCAACGACTGGGAGTGTGACTCGATCGTCTGAACGCTTGCTCATCAGTCAACCAGCCATAACCGCGCAAATTAAAAAATTTGAAAAAGAGTTGGATCTAACCCTCTTTGAGCCTGACGGAAGAGGCATCCGGTTGACCGATGCTGGCGCTGAACTCGCTGTGCTTGCCAAAAGATTATTTTCTGTAGAACAACAAATTGAACAATTTGTACAGGATTATCGCAATGGAACGAATGGCAGCATTCGTCTGGCAGCCACGTATTTACCCGCTCATTACTTGATTCCTACATGGATTGCCAAGTTCAAGCAGCACTATGACCGTGTCGAGATGATAATTACAACGACAAACTCCAGTGATGCTCTTCAACAGCTCCTCAATGTTGATGTTGATATCGCCATTTATGGCGGACTACCCGAATCTTACCCAGAGACGATTCAAACCGATGAATTATTTCAAGACCAATTGTGGTTTGTCGTATCTCCGCAGCACCGCTTTGCCAATCAGCATATTTCATTGCGTGATATGATGACAGAACCATTTGTCATGCGGGAAGTAGGCAGTTCAACAAGGGAACGCTTGTTATCCTTATGCCGGACCTACAATCTGCCTTCCCCTACAATTTCTTTGCAATTTAATGGTTTGCAGGAAGCAATTCAAGCTGTAATCGCTGGTTATGGAGCAAACTTTGTATCTTCTCTAGTTGTACGCGAATACGTCGAACGCGGGGAATTAAGTCGTGTTTATGTGGAAGGCATCCAATTAGAAAACACCATAGCCATTTGTACGCGAAAAAATGAAACGCTACCGGCTTCTGTCAGAAACTTTATTCAAATGATTCGCCAAAATCCTTGGAGGTGTTAGCTTATGCATATTGGCATTGATCTAGATAATACGATTCTCGACGCCACTTCAACTCATTTAAAATACTATAATATAGCCTCCGGGCAATCCTTTACGGACAAAGACGTTAATGATTTCTATATCTATCGTCTATATGGTTGGAATCGAGCCGAACGTGATGCCATTTATCATCAATATGGTCACGACATTCACTGGCATTCTCCCCCTTTTCCAATGGCTGTAGAGATGATCCAACAACTCTTTCAACATCACCAGATCTCGATTATTACAGCGCGCCCAGAGCTTTTCCGCCAGGTTACCCTGGACTGGTTGAAGCATCATAACGTTAACTATCACCAAATCGCCCTTGTTGAAAACAAACTTGAGCAATGTATTTCCGCCAAGGTTGATGTGCTGATTGATGATGGACCGCACTATGCGGAAGAGTTTGCCCGATCCAATAAGTCTGTAATCTTATATGAACAACCCTATAATCTATCCGTGCGGCATGATTCGGTTCTACGCGCTTCGAATTGGCGTGAAGTTAAGGATCATATCGATAACTTAGCTTTGAAATTAAAACTAACGAATCTGACTCTGTCAGACTCTATGTAAATAGGCAGCCGTTAGGCTGCCCTCTTGGTCTCAAATGAGTAACTCCATCTCATACAACTTGTCAAAAATAAGCTGGCACACAACGGAAACGCGATCTTTGTCCGCGTAACTTAACCATACCAAATCTTCAATTTCCGATGCAGGACTTAGTCCCCCTGCAAATTCTCCGGTATAGCAGGACATCTTCACTGTAACACCTTCTGATTTATCATGCGCTTGGGCTTCAAATGCCCCAAACAACTTGATAGTTTCCGGTTTTATCTGCACGGTTAGCTCCTCTTGTATTTCTCTTACAAGCGTTTCGCTGTCGGTTTCCCCTGGGTCTCTTTTGCCACCAGGCAGGTAACACGTGTTTTTCCCTTTGGATCTTGCTGTTAATATGTGACCATTAGCAATGTGTATCCATGCAATTTTATCTATGACGGTTGGCATGTGATCTCCTTCACCTTTTTCAACAAATTATAGCACAGTTAGCTCCGCCAACCTGACAAATCCAGCTCAGCCGCTCCCTTACAAAGGCAAATCTCGCTTCTTAAACAACATGACAGCTAGCCCAAAAGTAATGACTCCAATAATGAAGAGAACCGATAAAGAAACGGTTAAGTCAACATTTCCGTTAATGATTTCGCCCGGTTTATATAAGGTAAAAATGGAGAAGTACTTCATCCAACTGATTTGCTCACTAATCTTAGCCAGCAAATCCAAACTGAAGAAGCCAAACGTGATGACACCGGACAAGCTCAGTGCCTTCTTCTCGTCATTAGAAAGGGCTGAGATCAAAAAGCAGATACCCCCAATGGCAAAGAACAATAAGAAAGCCGCGATATTCATCTCGATAAATTTGGACGTATTGAAGTCAAATTCGCCGCGTAGAAACCAGATATTGGCCAAGAAACCAGCCAAAGTCGTAACCGCCATAATTAGAAATAAACCTGTGACCAGAACACTCGCTTGGGTGAACGCTACTTTGCCTCTTGTCGTCGGGGTGGCTAGTAAATAACCCATTGCTCCCTGATCGATTAATTTAGCCATGAGCTGTGTAGACAGTTGGACACATACAATTGCGAGAATCAGAACCAGAATTAATCCGTAGTACTCCCCCGAAATGAAGGCTTCCGCACTGCCAAAACCATTCAACCCAAACGCTCTGCCCACGCCTTCGGGCATCGATTGCACCAATTCATCAATGGCTTTGGCGCTTTGGCCAATGCTGGGGTAGAGCCAAAACATAAGGATGATATAGAAAGCCGAGCCGATGGCGTAATTCATAAATCCCTTCATGTTTACTTTCATCATCTGCTTATATAAGGTGGTATTCATTTCAGCATCCCTTTCCGATCGTAATAATTCATAAAGATATCCTCCAGATTTTGCGTGAAAATATCAATATTACGGACGCTATATTTGGCAGTTTCGGCTGCAAATCTATCGTAATTGCCCTGTACAGCAACGCTGACGCGATTTCCCTCGTGCGATTCGATGAGCAGTCCGGAGTTCACGAACGCTAAGGCATCAGCTTGATGTTCAAATGTCACTTCAAACAATTTCCGCTGCATGGATTGCAGTTCATGGATATCTTTCAATGCGATGATAACGCCATCCTTAATGATGGCCGCTCGATCACAGGTCCGCTCGATTTCAGGAAAGCTGTGTGAGGACATCAGAAATGTTTTCCCTCTGCTCTTCTCCTCAAGTACAATCTCAATAAACACTTTCTGCATAAGTGGATCAAGACCTGAAGTCGGCTCATCCAAAATAAGGACAGCAGGATCGTGCATGAACGCGGCAACAATCCCTACCTTCTGTTTCATTCCCTTGGACATTTTCCGAATGGGTGTATTTACATCAAATTGCAATCGGTCTATGAGGTGGTTTCGCTTGGACAAGTCCTTCACCCCCTGCATGCTGGCCATAAAATCGAGAAATGTTTTCCCTGTCATTCCTTCAATGAAGGAGATTTCACCAGGCAAATAGCCCATATAGGCTTGCACCTTGCCTTGCTGCTTCCATGTATCAAGTCCGTTCACCGTCACGAAGCCCTTGTCTGGTTTCATGAAACCCATAATGTGCCGAATCGTCGTCGATTTCCCTGCGCCATTAGGCCCCAGAAAACCGAAAACCTCACCTTTCTTTACTTCAAATGAGACATCGAAAATACCTTTCCCATTCGAAAATGTCTTTGTCACATGCTGAACGGTTAACATACCTGCACCTCCAAGTTAAAGAAATGAACTATTATCATTACCATATTTCATATGTTATACTATACCCGAGCAATCGTTTCGTCAATAATTTAATGAAATATATTTATATTTATATTTCATTAATTACATATTATGCTATCTAGATAGGATGGTTCATCATGAATGGTTTTGAAAAAAGAGCGCATGCGATTAAAGAAAAAATCATGAAATCCACCATGGAATTGCTGCGGACATCAGACCCTAAACGGATTCGGATCTCGGATATTTCCAAAAAGGCAAACGTTTCGCAAGTCACCATTTACAATTATTTTGGAAGCAAAGAAGCTCTGGTCCGCGAAGTTTTCGTCAACTTCGTGGACAGAGCTATTCAAGAATTTGAAGCCTATATGAATGCCGGGCACACCTTAAAGGAGAAAATTGCCCATATTATTTTACTGGAGAAAGAATCTTATAAGGATTTCCCGTCAGCTCTTATGAAAGAGTTATTGATCAACGATGACGAGCTTGCGCGATATATTGAACTGCAATACAAGGAGAAGACGATCCCTTTAACCGTTCGCATCATTCAGGAAGGCAAAGACAGCGGCGAAATTTCCGAGGAAGTATCCATCGAGACCGTGCTGTCATTCATCCAATTGTACATGAACCAGTATGATAAATTACTGGAAATGGCACAGCAAAGCGGCGACATCGAGAAATTCCTTGAAGGCATGGTTCATATGTTCTTCTATGGCATTTGCGGGAAACCCTAAACGATTGCTAACAACCTGCTAAATCCATTCTCTATCTTCAGAAATGAGTACGGAATCAAGCAAGTTTTCTGCGATAATTCGTTTTCGCCGTTATAGCAACCTCATTACCAGGTTGACAAAAGATTTGCATCTCCTTATTCAAGGTCGCCATGGCCGCTTCATCCCAGTGATCCCCATGCAAATGTGTAACAAGGATAGCATCAGGAGCACTTATTTCAGCGATCGAAACAGGCAGTTCCACGAGTGGATTCCTTCTTTCATTTGCTGTATGGATGATGGGGGGATTACTCCCTTGCGGACTGAACATGGGATCAATCAGAAAAGTGAAATCCGCGTATTGCACCCTAAGCGTAGCATGTCGAATGAGTTGAAGTTTCATGTTTATCTACCTCTTATCTTTCTTCCTATGTTATGTTTAAGAGTATAGCTCAGTTGGAAAAAGCCTTATATAGGATGGTGAAATGAAAATACGGATTTTCATTTCATTTTGAAAGGAGTTACGTGTTTTGGGGAGTTTCTGTTATGGATGAGGTTGTTCTGCAAATCTTGCAGCACGGGACAAGCGGTCGGAGCGCGCTATAATGAATTTTCATTTTCAAACTCCATTCAGACTCTAAGATTAACTTTCATAACGTTTTGTAAAAGCAGTATCTAGTGATGTAAACAACATATCTATTTTATCCTTCGAGCAAATATTGAGAACTGCTAATGTATAATAATAATGTTTGGCTGCCGTAATCAATTTTAACACTAGTTCAAATTCAGGCATTATTTTAGAAGTATAAATTTCGTTTTCACCATAAGCCAATTTTAAAAGAATTTGGTCATTCACAAGTGATTCCATTGTCAAAGTTAATCTATTTTGGTGAAAATACCTTGTTCCATAATTTTGTTTAAAAAGTTGATCTAGTATGTCCAATATTATAGACCACTGATCAGAATCATAATTGTCAAAATTCAAAATATAATCCCCATTATGCTCAATAACTACTGCTGTGTTAAAAACCCTCATTCTAACTTTTCCAAGTTGAACCCGCTTGCTTATCAGTAGTTTGTTTCTACGTTTATCATTTGAATGTGCTTCGCTCCTTTGATATGCGAAAGTAAGGATGTTTGAACTTTCTCGGCAACCTGCCAAAGAAAGTTCAAACATTTCAAATCAGTTTACTTCAGCATTAATGTCTAGGTATAAGAAATTATTTCTGTTTTTGGAATAAAAGTAACAGAGGAAGGCATTCTTAAAGTCAGCAACGCTAAGAAAAGTGGGTTTGCCACCCTGAGGGATGAGCATCTTCATAACGGTTTTCAGGAATATAGCGGATACTAGTTTCCTTTGGGCTTTGCAATAACAGAGAGCGTCGTGTGAAAAGGAACTATGATCCGCTAAATGGCGGGAACTGGGGTAAACGTAGCCTGAAAGGGAACTGAGATCCGCTATGTAAGCGGAACCTGCTGATTCCAACCGGGAAATCGTGCAATAGCGGATCGTAGTTCCCTCTGGCGCGGAATATGGCGGTTTTCGGAATTATAGCGGACTGTAGTTCCCTCTGGATCCCTATCATGACACATTTTCCTACAATCGCGGCTTGACGTTCCCATATCTCCGCGCGATTACAAAGCTAGAGGATCTCATTCTGCCAAATAGCTTGTTTATACCTCCAAACCAGCACCAATTCGAACAAATAAGTACGTTCACAGCTACCTAACATGTCGATGGTTGACTTGAGATACGTTCTCAGACAAGACACGGCTCCACTCTTCCGTTTCCCCGCATGAACACGTCGTGCAGAAACGTCCCTTGCACTGAAAAGGGCACCACTTTAAGATCGTGGCACCCTTCACATGCGAGCAGCTTTAACCCTTTTTTCGGGTCTCCACAATCTCGAAATTTTCAGATTTCTTTCAGCACTACGGGACGTATCTTTTTGCCATGCTTGCTTTTATTGGCTTCCTAGTAGCGATTCTCATCAAAGAAAAATTCAGTGTAGGATGTCCTGTTTCATATTCTACATGTACCAAAAAACTAAAAAGGGAGAATGCCTTAAATCCACTAAAAAAACTTATTCTTTCTTATTCTAAATAAGGGGTAAGCTTCGCTCACCCCAAAACATATAAATTCTTATATTCCAAAAAAGCCCGGTTAGCCAGGCACTCTCAATTATTCAAGGATTGGTCAAACGAAGATTGTCAAAAGTTCGGCGAACTGCTCGCGCGCTTAAATCAGACGTTCATAGAGTGAGTGAACACTTCTCACCCACTCCGTGAATATTGGACTCTTGCTAATTTGAGAAGCGTACCGTCTCACCTGAATTAATCTTAACGGTTTCTTGGTTCACACTGATCCATACAGGAATGGCGCTCGGATTGTAAACCACCTTCCCATTGACGGTAAGCTGAAGCGAACGAACAGCGTTCATATAATCGTAGATCTCAATATTAGTTGCAAACCACACGTCTTCCCTTGCTGACAATAATTTCCCGAAAGATTCCATGAGCTCCCAGTTCGAATCATTATCGAACTCATAGCTGTGACCCCAAACATACAGCAGACCCATGGTATGCCAAACGGAACGATTTAGAAATTCTTCGGTTCTTTGCAGTAAATTATTATTATGATGGCAAGTAGCTCCCCATTGCAGGAACTGATTTGGCAATTGGAAGGAAAGATGCGATTCGGTCGTTCTCGCGTAAGCGATACCAAGAGAGGATAACACTTCAACAACGCGTGAATCCGTCGTACCAAAAGGATAGGACATCCCTCTGACCGGGTAGCCAGCCAGTTCTTCAAGCGCGCTGCGATCTTCCATAATTTCCATGATCAATCGCTCACGGGGAATTTCCGTCAAATGCGGATGAGTAACCGTATGAATAGCAATCTCGTGGCCTTGAAATAAGGCAGCTACTTCATCGCGGCGAATGAATCCATCTCGATCTAGCGTGCTCGAATTCAAATGAAACGTGCTTTTCAGACCATGTCGATTCAATATTTCAACAAGTGCACGGTCGTGAACTCGCCCATCATCATAGCTTAAAGTTGCTGCCTTGTCTTTCCCGTCTGGATAGCGATTTAAGCGAATTTTCATTTCGTACCTAACTTAATTGGGAGTCCGCTTTGGGATGACGCTAACGCCGCCAATGTAATGCGCAGTGTAACGGCCGCGTCGGTATAGTCAGTTAAGATACGCGAGCGATCTCCTGTTTTAATCGCATACAAGAAGGCATCCGTTTCTCGTTCATAAGGATTCGCATTGTCCTTATATTCCGTAATCAGAGAACCTTCATGATGTTTCAAATATTGACTTTGCTGGATTTCCAGCACGCCTTGATCCGTAAACAGTTCGAGGCCAGAGCGGTGTCCAAAAGGAAGAATACAAGTATTCGTCAACGACGCGATTGCGCCATTGGCAAGTTTCAGTGTGACTGCGCCGACATCTGCAACTTCAACGCCCTCATGACTCGTATGCATGTGACGCTGCGCATAGGCGGCATACACTTCTTCCACTTCACCGACTAAGTAACGGACTAAATCCACGATGTGCGTCGTTTGCTCGACGAATTGTCCGCCGGATCCACCCTGCTTGCGCCACCAAGGAACACCAGGCATCTGCCCCATCCAACCGCCGACGGCCATGCCGACTTTTCTTGTTTCCAGTAGTTTACGGGCTGTTTGGGCCGCATCCGTATAGCGGATATGATAACCAACCGAGGTGATGATCTGTTTGCTTTCAACAAGCTGCTGAATCCGATCAACCGTTTGCATGTCGAGTCCAATTGGCTTTTCTACCAAAAAAGGAAGATTGCGCGCGAGGATAGCCTCTTCAATCGGGCCATGAGCCATCGGTGGAACATTGATATAAACCGCATCCGGTTTACACGTATCCAATAACTGTTCAATGTCATCAAAAGCTTGAGAACCTGCATAACGCTGAGCCAGCTTCTCCGCTTTGTGGATTGACGTGCCAAGGAAAGCTACGACTTGCACATCGTCTCTTGCAGCTAATAAATCAGCATGTTTATCAGCAAACCAACCGGTGCCGATAATGGCAATTTTCAACATAATTTGACTTCTCCCTCTAATTGAGTGATAGAATGTACATCATAACCCAGTATAACCCTTGTCACCGTCATTTTCGATATTTGCGGAAAAAATTTGTTATTGATTTCCACATTGGAAAGATCTTTCAATGCCTTTATCCCCAAAGTATGTTTAAATAGACATATCACGTTTTGAAAAATCCAGTGAAAGGTAATAAATAACTATGAAAACAGCCTCTTTTTTGTTACCGAAAGATAAAGTTGCCTATATCCATTCCTCTTCATCGATGAAAGAAGCACTTGAACAATTAGAACAGCATTATTACACAGCACTGCCAATCGTTGATCCCGAAGGAAAATACGCGGGAACACTTACCGAAGGCGATCTGTTGTGGACATTAAAGGACACGCCTGGCCTGGACTTCACCAACATGGATCAAGTCCAAGTCTGTGACATTGAGAAGAATACTCGTAATGAATCGGTTTCTATTCATGCCCATATGGAAGATATGCTGGCGCTGGCGGCCGATCAGAATTTTGTTCCAGTAGTCGATGATGACTTTATTTTCCTCGGGATCATTCGTCGTAAAGATATTATTGAATACTACATGAGAAATATTACAGACTGATGGATAGATGCAAATGATAAAAATCGCCTCCGTGACGGGGGCGATTTTTTGTGTTAATCAAATCAAACGGCCTGATCCCCCACAGGCTTGAGACATTTATCCAAAGGCAACCGCAAGGTCATTCGTGTTCCTTGGTTCTCCTCACTTTCAAAGGCAAATTCCGCTTCGTCGCCATAATACATTTTCATCCGCGTAATGACATTTCGCAGACCGAACAAATCATTCTCCCGCTTGCGATCTGTCGAGATGCCCTCGGCAGCGAGCTTGGCCGATTCTTCCAGCTTGGCGCGGATATAGGCGAGTTTGGCCTTATTTACCCCTACACCGTTGTCGGTGACCTCAAAAATAAGCAGATTACCTTCCGTATACGAAGAAATGACAAGCTCCCCGCCCGTGCTTTGTTTTTCCAGACCATGCAGAACGGCATTCTCTACGAGCGGCTGCAGCAACAGCTTTAACACATGGTAGGGCTCGCTCTCTTTGGCAATCTCATATCGAACAGTAAAATGATCTAAAAATCGCAGCTGCTGAACTTTAATGTAATACGTCAGATGCATGATGGTTTCACTGACCGGGAATGTTTCGTTGCCTTTATTCAGACTTAACCGAAAAAACCTGGATAAATTCAAAACCATTTCACTAATTTCATCCGCGTCATAGTTCTTCGCCGTCCAATAGATAGAATCCAGCGTATTGTAAAGAAAATGCGGATTGATCTGCGACTGGAGAAATTTCAGTTCCATTTTGGAAAGCAGCAGTTGTTTCTCGTAATGGTCGCGAATGAGCGACTTCTGGTTCTCCGCCATGCGGTTGAAGGACTCAATCACATAGCCTAACTCGTCCACTCGCGTATCTTCCAGCTGTATAGTGAAATTCCCGGTGCGGAGCTGCTTCATTCCGTAAGCCAGTTTCCGCAGAGGTGCCGAGAAGCCACGGTATACGATCCATGAAATCAGAATGGCGAGTACCAGACTGACGACAACGATGCCATACGTGAACACTTTTAAAGAATCGGTATGACTGCGAATTTCCCACAGGGGCTGCTCCATCATGAGAGACCATCCCGAGAATTTGGATTTGACACTGATTGTAACCATTTCTGTGCCGGTTTGCGGGGATCTGCGCACCGATCTGATGTCATGCTCTTGCTTCCATACTTGTGGGTTTACACGTGCCCCCGTGCCCGTTATCGGACTTCCATCGCTGTCAAACAAATAAATATTTGCGTTTGTGGAAGGAAGAAGCGGCTTCGCCAGCTCGATCAACGCTGTTTTCTTAATGGAGATCACGAGTAAATTGGGATTCATTAATGTGCGGTTGTAAGGATCCATTGTCCGAATAAGATGCACACTATCGGTGTCAAAATAGGATTCACTTTCCTGTGGTGTATAAAATACGGTGCCCCCGCTGGCTTCCATTAGTCGAATGTACCATTCTTGCTTCTCAACGCCTTCAGGCAGCTTGCGGCCGCCGATTTTCGTGGAAATGACGGTGCGTGAAGGCATATGAATAATCGTTATTTGATCTACCGTAAGATTGACGGTTGTCATATTCGTGATCTGATCCATCACTTGCGCCAGCTGGACGAATGACTGCTTATCAGGCTCCTGACCGATAGATTGGAGCGTCGTATTCATATTCATATCGAAAGCAATCAAGGAGGATAACTGTTCAATATTTTGCAGCGTAAGGTCAATGTAATCAGCCATCGTATGCAAGGCTCCCTGGGTTCTTTCCCCCGTTTGCACCTCTAGAATCATTTGTGATTTAACGATGGCAAACAAACTGAAGCCCGAGATTGGCAGTAAGATCAGCAGAAAGTAACACATGAGTCTGACTTGAATAAAACCGGTCAATAATTTGCGGATTCTGGTCCAGAAATCTTGGGTTTTGCTTCGATTATTTGCCGGATGCCCGCCACCATTCATTGACTTCCCCCGATATTTCATCGCCTCCGGCCTCCTTCCATCTTTTCACAAAGGCATCGAATTCATCAAGGGGACTCATTCCTGCGATAATCCGCGTAAATGTTTCTTCCTGCAGCTTAGAAAGCTTCACTTGATGCTTGCCCATGGCAGGTGTCGGCGGTCCATTAAAGCGATTCAGCTGCAAGTGACTTTCGATTCGCTGCAAATTGTCATACAGCCTATATTGCTCGCCCAATCCTTCTAACCGATCCCGCGTCATAGCTGGATCCACTGTATCCGCCAAGGCTCCATAAATGCCCCGATAGGCCTGTTTGATATGTTCATCAAATTGAATCGTCAGCTTTCCGTTTACCTGCTTCCATACTTTGTTTTCAAAACCAAGCTTCAACGTTTTTTGACCGGGTCCTGCGATAAAATCAAGGAATTTCACCACGGATTCCGCGTTTTGGCTTTTTACTGGGACAACATTATAAGAACGTACATTGGATGTGCTGTATACGCCGCGGTTACCAGAAGGACCGATTGGAAAATCCAGCGGGATCCACACGGCTTGCGGATCATTTTTGCGATTCTCAGCAATACTCGCTCGAGTATCTGACCAAGCCGCCGAGAAAAGTCCTACTTTCCCAAGCGCCACCTTTTCATTGAGAACATCAATTTTGTTCAATGGGAATTCCGGGTCCAATATATTTTGCTCATATAAACTGCGCAGGTAAGCGAGTGCTTCTTTCATCTCAGGCAGTATGCCGGCATAAACCAACTTGCCCTCACGTTCGTACCATGCATTCTTCTGGACGCCAAAAGCGCCAAGAAAAGGAGAAGTCCTTCCAAGGCGCTCTAGAATCGAAAGTCCAAAGGTATCCTTCTGTCCATTGCCATCCGGATCTCTCTCCGCGAAAGCTTTCATAACCGCCGTGTATTCCTCAATCGTTCGCGGAGGCTCCAGACCCAGCTTATCCAGCCAATCCTTGCGGACATACATGATCTCTGTCCCCTTCACCTCGTTCAAACTCGGAATCGCATAAATGTTGCCATTGACGGTTACATGATCCCAAGCTTCCTTAGGTATCTTGGCTTTCAAATTAGGGCCATATCGCTCAATATAGCTGTTCAACGGTGTTAACGCTTTTTGGTTTACAAAGTTAACAAACCAGGAAGGACTGCTTGTGTTGAGCAGATCCGGAGGATCACCCGATGTCATAATGACATTTAATTTTTCATCGTATCCATTAAGCGGCGGCAAAGTCACACTTACTTCTACGCCAGTATTTTTCTCGATATAGGCTAGATAAGGATTATTGTTCGCATCCATTCCCTCAGGAAAGTTAAGTCCCAAGCTGTTGGCGACAATACGGATGGCAGGTGCTTTGGCATTGGGACTAGATGCGCTTAGATTTCCATTCTCTTGATAGCTGCAGCCGCTCACTGTCAAACAGGTAATCCATGTTAGTATAACGTGAACAAATTGCTTTCTTTTTGTCATGGAACCCCTCCTTCACTTCTCCCCGATACACCTATATGTCCGCTAATATCTGCTTGATAACCGGCGCAAGTCCATCAGCCATTCGTAGAAATCCAAGGTCAGTTGGATGTACGCCATCGACTGTACATTCATGAGAATGCTCACCAAGCAGTTGGGAACCATCACAAAAGAATATATGCATGTCCTCCAACTCTTCACGCCTGTGAGCTACCGTTTGAATTTGAAATTGTTTGTTTACCTCCCGTTCCTGCGACAACTGCTTATCAAATCTTTCTTTGGCATAAATAATTCTGGAAATGACAAGAATCGGGATTAGAGGATGCTTCTCTCTATAGATGGATATAAAGGCTGGCAATGTCTGTTTAAATACTTCCGTAGACACACTGTTAGCTTCATAATCCAATATCAACATCGCCGGGTCGGGAATTTCACTCAGAATCTGGGCAAGTTCCGGCTCGCCCTTGCCATTGCCCGAGAAACCAAGATTCAGGAATTCCATGTTGATGCGTCGCGATAGAATGTTGGTATAGGACATCCCAGGTCTCGTCGCACAGCCCCCTTGGGTGATTGAAGTACCGTATAGGATGATCTTTTTATTGCTTTCATACGACGGTGGAGGTGTCACGCTTGCTTCGCTGTCTAAACCGACCCAGACCTCTTCGACCCCTTGATAGAGCGGGAAGTTTAACGTAATGAAACGATTCTCAGGTGAGAACTGACGAAAGATCGTGCTTTCATACGCCGTTAGCTGGTGATTAAATGTGGTGGTTCCATAATAAAACTGCTCTCCGGAATCGCCAATATAACAATCAAATCCACATTGACCGGTGGCAGGCATATGGTTCATATTCGCTGCACCTGACAATTTCACTTTCACCATCAATGTTGATGCATCTGTCATAAAGCGGATTTGTCCGCCAGATGTACAGTTGGCTAACGAATCTACAGCTTCCGTAATGGGCTGTGAGGGCTGAATAGGCAAACGGCGATACTGTCTTTCTGCTTGCAGCCAGCCAAAACCAGCAATTTGAAAAGGCAGCTCAAGCGGGCTGTACCATACGATCCCTGTATCATCGGATTGTTGAATACGCATGTTGGTATCCAGCTTCATGGCATTCACGGATGAAGATTGTTGACTCATTGAAAAGCGCCTCCTGACGGCTTGCCTCATAATATTTTCTCGTGATATTCATTTTCGTCATCTGCGCGTTAATCCCTTTTTTGGACGGATCAATGGTTATTAAAGTACCAAAAGAAGTCATCGTCCTCTGCTGTGGCGCCGTTCCCGCTGTAATACAATGGGGGTAGCCTGTGGAAACCTGTAGGTGAGAAGCAACTTAAAGGAGGGATTCATCCGTTGGGAGCTACAACAAGCGAAACTAATACCGTACATAACCAACAAGAAATGAGAGCCGATATCGCCATTATCGGCGGTGGAACCGGCGGCTTCGCCGCTGCGCTTGCGGCAGCGAAGTCAGGCAAATCGGTTATTATGACCGAGGAAACCGAATGGATCGGCGGACAGCTTACCAGTCAGGCGGTTCCGCCGGATGAACATCCGTGGATTGAGCAATTCGGCTGTACCCGCACGTATCGGCAATTTCGTGACGGTGTCAGAGATTACTATCGACGTCATTTCCCCCTGACAGCCGAAGCACAAGCCCGTGTTCATCTAAATCCCGGGAACGGCGGTGTGTCTCGCCTTTGTCACGAGCCGCGCGCAGCTTTGGCGGTCTTGAAGGATATGCTTGCCCCCTATGTTCACAGCGGCCGCTTGCAAATTCTTTACCGCCATCGCGCTGCCTCCGCCGTGTTGGAAGGGAACAACGTCCGCCAAGTCATCGTTCGCAATTTGCTGACGGATGACCTCGTAACGCTAACCGCCGCGTATTTCCTCGATGCGACGGAGTGCGGGGATGTTCTGCCGCTTGCTGGAGCGGAATATGTGACCGGCGCCGAATCGTTCAGCCAAACCGGCGAACCCCATGCCGTCGAAGGGGCCGCACTTCCGCAGGACATGCAAGGTTTCACCCATTGCTTCGCCATGGATTATGTCGAAGGCGAAGATCACACGATCGAGCGGCCTGAGCGCTACGATTTCTGGCGGGCGTACAAGGCGGATTTCTGGCCCGATCGCTTGTTAAGCTGGACCGGTGTTCGCCCTCATACACTGGAAGCCGTGAATTATGAACTTTTTGAAGGCACAGAAAGATACTCGCTCTTCTATTATCGGCGTATCATTGATGCTGCGAACTTCGAGAAGGGCTTCTATCCGGGGAGTATAACGCTCGTCAACTGGCCTCAGAATGATTATTGGATAGGTTCTGTCATCGACGTCAGCGAAAGTGAAAGAGAGCAGCATCTTTGGGATGCCAAGCAGCTAAGCCTCTCGCTTCTCTACTGGCTGCAAACCGAGGCGCCTCGGCCAGATGGCGGACACGGGTACCCAGGACTGCGTCTTCGCAAAGATGTTGTTGGCACTGAAGACGGCCTGGCCATGTACCCTTACATTCGGGAATCACGCCGTATTAAAGCGGAATTTACCGTGCTTGAACAACATGTAAGCGCAGCTTGTCGGCCTGACGGGAAAGCGGAGACGTTCGATGACTCCGTCGGCATCGGATGCTACCGTATTGACCTTCATCCGAGTACAGGCAATCGCCACTACATCGATATCTCTTCCCTGCCATTTCAAATACCGCTAGGCAGCTTGATCCCAGTACGAATCAATAACCTGCTGCCTGCGTGCAAAAATTTGGGTGTTACCCATATCACGAACGGCTGCTATCGACTCCATCCCGTCGAATGGAATATTGGTGAAGCCGCTGGGTTTCTCGCGAGTCATTGTATAGACCGCGGCTTGCTTCCGCGTGAAGTTCGCAATCAACAACCAGAACTTCGCGAATTCCAGCGAAAGCTCACGAACGATGGGATCGAACTTACCTGGCCTTCCATTCATTCCGTTTAATACATTCTATTGAATAAGGGGTTATTCACTTATGAGCAAACAACGTATTGCCGTGATCGGCGCAGGTTCCATATCTGAAATGCATTTGAAATCGTATCAAAACAACCCGGACGCCGAGCTCTATGCGATCTGCGATCTGAACGAAGAACGGGCGCAAGCCAAGGCAGAGAAATACGGCATTCCTCATGTTTTTACAGACTACAAAGCGCTGTTGGCTGATGCGAGCATAGATGCCGTGAGCATCTGTACATGGAATAACAGCCATGCCCCTATCTCCATTGCTGCGCTTGAAGCCGGGAAGAATGTGCTCACCGAAAAGCCGCTTTGTAAAACCGTGGAAGAGGCACTCGCTGTTGAACAGGCTGTCCGTCGTTCTGGAAAAACCCTTCAGGTAGGCTTCGTAAGGCGGTACGCTTCGAACACCAGCATTGTGAAATCCTTCTTGGATAACGGGGAACTCGGCGATATTTACTATGCCAAAGCTTCGTGTATACGCCGCCTAGGCAACCCTGGGGGTTGGTTTTCGGATATCGAGCGCTCTGGCGGCGGTCCTCTGATCGATGTCGGCGTACATGTGATTGATTTGTGCTGGTATTTGATGGGGAAACCGAAAGTAAAGTCAGTATCCGGCAATACGTACAAAAAACTAGGCAATCGGGCTAATGTCAAAAATCTCGCTTTTTACAAAGCGGCTGACTACGATGCTACCCACAATACGGTGGAAGATTTGGCGAACGCCTTGATCCGTTTTGAGAATGGGGCCTCCCTGCTCGTAGACGTCAGTTTCACGCTTCATGCCAAGGAAGATGAGCTGACTGTTAAGCTTTATGGCGAAAACGGCGGTGCCGAACTGGAACCGGAATTAGCTATTATTACGGAAAAATACGACACGATTTTGAATCTTACGCCTCAAATCAATAACCTGTCCTTTGACTTTGTTGCCGGTTTCCAGCAAGAAATTAACTATTTCATTGAAGTTTGCCAAGGAAAGAAAGCAACGCTTTCGCCCGTTGAAGATGGCGTCGAGATGATGAAAATTCTTTGCGGCATTTATGAATCAAGTGAGCAAGGAAAAGAAATACACTTCTAACGATGAAAGGAATGTGTATCCCGTTGAAAACACCCAAATGGCTAAGTATTACGCTACTGCTGACATTAATCGTTTCCCTGAACCCGATGACGGCCTTTGCGGCAAGTGCAGCTGATTATATCGAAGTGGAAGCCGCTCCCGTTGACATTACGATTGATATTGAAGGTCCACGAAAGCAAATTAATCTCATTGATAAAGACACCAGTGGTATCACCGACTACCTAGCCCTATTTACAACGGAGTATGCATCTGAGATAACCGTAGCCAAAACTTCCGTTGGCGTCGTCGTTAATGCAGCGAACCATGTGATCCAAGTCATAAACCCTTCCATCAATGGCGCTGTTCCCATTTGGTCTGGGCCGACCACCCTGTCGATTCCGCAAGGCGGCTATGTGTTGGTCGCCAACGATGATAGTTGGGCCAACAAAACCTTTAAGCAGTACTTGGCCAAAAACTTCAAAGTGGGAGATCTCATCAAACTGCGTAAAAACGGCGGCGTCATCCCTGTTGCCGATCTCATGACAGGTCAGGGCCCCAAAGTTCAGCTTAAACTAAACAACGAGGAATGGTTTACAGTCACAGAACCGAAAGTCACGGTATCCGGCAAGCTGGAAAATGTGGAGCCAAGCAGCGTGTACACCGTGCGGGTTAATCAAACAGCCGCTGCATTACAAGCGAATCAAACGTTTCAGCTTGAAATTAACCTTGCGGAAGGTGTCAACTACCTGGATGTTGTCGTTGCCAAAAATGGCGTAGATAGCGCCAAAAAGTCGCTTATCGCTTTTTACAAAAAGCAGACAAGCGCCCCGAAAGAAGTCGTTCTCTGGGTCGATCAAGGAACGAACATTTTTAAGCTGCAAACCCCTGAGAATGTCCGGGATATGCTCACCAAAGCCAAGGATGCCGGCGTCACAGCGGTTGCCCTTGATGTCAAGGGTGTTGAAGGCTTTGCCAACTACAAGCGAAATGATTTGACCGGGCGGCCGCATATTTCCTTGATGACTGCTCCAACGCGGGCTGGCGCTAATCCGAACCTGGATATGCTGCAAGAATTCATTACGTATGGACACCAACTTGGGATTAAAATCCATGCCGCCTTTAACGTCTTCGCCGAGGGTTCCCCTGCTCATAATGAATATGCGCTGTTGAATCAGCACCTAGACTGGGAAGAGCAGGTTTATCGTCCGGAAGACGGAGGTCAAATTCTTCGGCTGCGGGAGAGTAATTACTACAAATCCGGTAAGTCTCTCGTAGCTTTCGTCAATCCGGCTAATGATGCTGTGCGAGCGTTTGAGTTAACCAACATGGAAGAAGTTATTAAAAATTATGATGTCGATGGCGTTGTGCTCGATCGGACGCGCTATGACAATGAAACGGCTGACTTCAGTCCCTTGACTCGCACCAAATTCGAAGCCTTTCTTGCTGCACGCGGCAAGCAGTTGACCCATTGGCCTGCTGACGTATTCTCCTACGTCAATAATGTTCGGCACAACGGACCACTCATCAACGACTGGTGGGAATTCCGCTCTCAAACCATTAAAACGTTTACAGATGATGTTCGTCAATTAACTGACAGATATACGGCCTTGAAGGGCAAAAAGGTTTATGCTTCTGCTTATGTAGGCTCGTGGTTTGAATCCTATTATTTGAACGGCGTCCATTGGGGCAGCACGAATTTCCATTACGATAGCCGGCTCCAATTTCCCGAAGACAGCATGTATACGGACTCTTACGCCACAGCAGGATATGCGAAGAACATCGATTTCCTCATGATCGGGACCTATCAAACGACGCAAAAGGAAATTGAGCACCATATTACGCTGGGCAATATCGTGACCAACGGTGAGATCCCGATGTATGCCAGCATCGCGCTGGCCAACATTCAAGATCCTCTACTACAGCGCTCTGTATTTCAAGCGGGGTTGTCTCAATCCAACGGGCTCATGCTTTTCGACTACTCACAGGTCAACTGGCCGGTCGTGAAAGCATCGCTGCAGAATGTCCCGTATGTGCAAGACTATCAAGTCGGCTCGAGCGTTCCAGGGAATCCCGAAGCGTTCTTGCTAGGCGATATGTATAACGTTAGCCGCAATGAAAATAATTTGAATGTATATTCGGATGCCTTTGGTTTAACCACGGCGACCACAACATTCGGTGTTGAAGCCATCGTTGGGAGCAATGGCAAAGTTACCAACGTTGTTAATCGTCAACAAGCGCTTACCTGGAACTGGACGAATATGCTGCCTAATAACAGCGTCATTCCACAAGGCGGGTTTGTTATCTCTGCACTGGATGCGTCAGGCGTCAGAACCAAGCGTCAACTGGTTGCCAACACTTACAAAATCGGCGATAACGTAAGATCCGCTGTCCTGCGAGGCCACTTGGCTTATGCGAATGCCACTACATCTCTTTCGAATTTTGGAATCAAAGGCAATGTGGAAGTGCTTGGTCCCGGCACCGCGGAAGTTCGTCTGAACAACGTCCCTGCTGCTTTATCAACCAATGGCGACTTTAGCGGTCAAGTGAATCTATACATAGGATTGAATACCGTGAAAATCTCGGTCTATGTAGACGGCCTCAAAACAAACGAAAAAACCGTCACGATTACTCGATCGGCTCCCATACTCACAGAAATCAAACTCGACTCCACAGCCTATCGTCTTGTCATTAACGACCAACTTCCTGTCGTCACTTCGGCTGTTTATTCCGATGGTTCATCTGCCATTATATCCGGGGCTAGCTTCAGTTCCAGTAAGCCCAATATCGTAAGCATTACGGCGGATGGCACCCTTAAGGCGCTAAACACGGGTACAACGGAAATCACGGCGCAGTACGAGGGCAAAGTCACGAAGTCGCTGGTCACCGTAGTCGCGCTGAAATCTATTGACTTTGAAGGGAAAAAGATCAGTCTTGTCAAAGGTGAGACGTATCTGGCGCCGCTGAAAGCTACTTATTCTGACGGTGTAACCGCAATTCTTACGCAAGGAGTGCAGTATAGCTCCTCACATGATAAAGTCGCCTCGGTTTCAGCGAACGGCACAATCACAGCCGTGAAACCCGGCACTGCCACGATTAGCGCGTCCTATCACGGCAAAAAAGATGAAATCAAAGTCAAGGTATTCAACAACCATAAAGACAAAATGGATGATAGAGAGATTGAATAGGATATGAAAAAGCAGCCTCAAGCCTCAATAAGTAAAGCGGCTTTGCCGCCCTAAGAGATGAGCGTATTCATAACGGTTTTCAGCTATCTAGCGGATTCTAGTTCCCTTTGGGCTTTGCAATGACAGAGAGCGTCGCGTGAAAAGGAACTATGATCCGCTAAATGGCGGGAACTGGGGTAAAAGCAGCATGAAAGGGAACTGTGATCCGTTATATAAGCGGAACCTGCTGATTCTAACCAGGAAATGGTGGAATAGCGGATCGTAGTTCCCTCTGGTTTGGAATACAGCGGTTTTCAGAATTATAGCGCCCTGTAGTTCCCTCCAACTCGCGATCATGACACATTTTGCAAGTATCGCGGCTTGACGTTCCCTTATCTCCGCGCGATAGCTAAGCTAGAGGATCTCATTCTGCCCCATAACTTGTTTATACCTCCAAAGAATGGGGTGGCTTACAACCCAACACCCCAATCCAACAACATGTCTCTTAGACCTTCGTCGATTGTCAAGATAACATGTCGATGGTTGACTAGACATACGTCCTCAGACAAGACCCTAGCCCCACTCTTCCGTTTCTCCGCATGAAAACGTCGTGCAGAAACGTCCCTTGCACCGATAGGACACCATCTAAGATCGTGGCACCCTTCACATGCGAGCAGCTTAAACCCTTTTTTCGGATCTCCACAATAATGGGAGAATCCCTTAAATCCACGCAAAAACTTATACTTTCTGGCGTTCACAAAAAGCATCCGGTACCTTCCGTATGGAAGTTCCGGATGCTTCTGTGTTGGGGTTGCTTTTGTGTTGGGGTTGCTTTTGTGTTGGGGATGCTTCTGTGTTCTGGATGCTTCTGTGTTCCGGATGCTTCTGTGTTCTGGATGCTTTAGTGTTCTGGATGCTTCGGGTTAGGCACGTCTTGCGTTAAAGGAACCACTGTGATTAAAGTAGCTGAAGGTGCTTATTAGTGAGAATTCCTGCAGAATTAGCACTCCTGGATGTTCTATTTATCCCCGTGCTTATCATTGTAGGTGACTAGCCGCAGGCTCCTGTTAGTCTTCCCAGAAACTAAACCAACACCCACTGGTGCGGCGTGAAACGCGCCTTCAAGCCCCGCTCCAAAACCGTCGCAATAGCGATCGTTTCCGACTGGGATACAACAGGCTTGCCGGATTCGAAGAAGCCGACAAGGTTTGCAATAAATCTGCTGAAGAAATCCGACTGGATTTGGATAAACTTCGACGCGCCTTCCTCATAGCGCAAGGCCATGGAGAATGGGCAATCCCAGCCGTACAAGTTGATCGTCGCCTGACGACCATCTGCATAGCCGATAATCAAAGATGGCGTCTTGTCGGTCCCTGTCCACATGACTCGTTTCACCTCTATGCCCATCAGCATAATGATCGGTTCAATTTGATGTATCGCATAGTTCCCGAATTCGCCTGGCCCCAAGCTGCAGATGGACTCAATGCCTATCTTCTGAAGATCCGCATACTCATCTGCAAACCGCAGCGCCGAGGTAGAATACATCGGGGTTCGATGCTTCTCAGCGAGCTCGAACATCCGTGAGGCAGCCGCTTGACTTGGCGCGAACGTTTTATCGATATACGTTGGTTTACCGGATTGAAGCGCAAGAAGCGACAATTCTTCATGAAATTCTGGATGATCAGGCGATAAAATGACCAGATAATCACTTTGTTCCACGACAGCTTCTATCGTACTAAGCAGTTGAATGCCTTTCTTCGCACACCACGCTGCGTTGCTGCTCTTGTCAGGCAGATCTATTTGGCCATATGCGAATTCAACTTTCATCCTTCCACCTGAAGCTTGCTCCATCCAAGCCGGATATTTCTCCGCATGCCATTCATCCAAATAATAATCAATAAACCCGATTTTCTTCATAACGCCCACTCCCTTATTCCTAATAAACCCCCGTGGCAGTCAACCACAGGGGAATTACTTGTCTACTATTTTTTATTCGCAGCGTACCACTCGTTAGCAGCTTTGGTCATATCATCGCCGCCCTCCGCTTTCCACTGTGCCAGGAATTTATCATAGTTTTCAAGCGGTTCTGCACCGGTAATGTATTTCAAATACGTGTCTTCCATCAATTTTTGCAGCTTCTGATTATTCTTCCCGATCGCTTCAAGCGGCGGTGCGAAGGACAGCGGATCAACCACGGTGCTGCCTTTGGCTGCTTCTTGATTTCTATTGAAAGCGTCCGTTAGAATCGGATCTTTACGAACACGAGCCTGCCAATAAATCGGATAGTTTTTCTCATCTACCCCTGTAAGGAAGGAGGACGCATTGTTGTACTGATCGTTGAAAATAGGCAGAATTGGGAAATAGTTTCCATTCTCCACTTTGTGGTGAACCCCTTCTTTACCGATCGTTGCTTCTTTATGTATCTCTTTATCCAACTTCAAATCCAGATACTTAACGATTTCTTCCTTCTTGTCGGCCCATTTGGGGATACCTACATAATAGCTGATCCCAGCGGTTGCCATGACCTGCACTTTCCCATTATCGCCTTTCAAATAAGGCAGGGCGGCAATTTTGGCATTCGGCGTGTTTTTCAACAGCGCATTTTGCACGGTAGGCGCATTAAAATAGCCATTGGAAATAATCGCTGCTTTACCGCTCGTGAAATTCTCAATGACTTTATTGGCTTGGTTCAGTGACCATTCCTGGTCAATCAGCTTCTCGCTGTAAAGCTTTTTCATAAACGTCAAGTACGATTTCATGTTCGGGTTCTCGACGGCATTAACAAGTTTGCCATTCTGATCCTGCCAGCCTGTCGTCAAGGTCGATTGAACCATCGTCAAGCCAAATGTTGGCAATATTTCAGGCAATAGCGGACTTTTGCCGCCTGATATGGCCATGACATTCTTCTTTTCTTTGATCGTTTTCATCACCGTATACAACTCATCACGCGTAGTCGGAGGTTTGAGCCCTAACTCATCCATCCAGTCTTGCCGGACAATAAGCGAGGAGTTGACGACCGTGCCTGATCCCGTTTGTGGAATACCGTAAATTTTACCGTTTAGCTTAGCCCCATTCCAGGAGTTTTGCGAAATCACATTTTTCATATTGGTGCCATATTTGTTAACTAGCTCATCAATCGGTTCAAGGGCACCTGAAGATGCGAGCTTAGAGTACTGCGGACCTGTTAACAGCATGAAGGCATATTGTTCTTTGTTGGCCATAAGCAGGTTCAGTTTGTCATCCGGATTTTCAACTGGCAGCATGTCATAGGTAACCTTGTATCCTGTTTTCTCATTCAGAAATTTCGCCACTACCTCAGCGTTGGGATCAAACCGGGCATATTGCAGCAGCGCTTTGAATTCTGGTTTAGGCGCATTTGTGCCTGCAACAGCCGTTGGTGAAGTTGACGTACTTGGTACTGTCGTGCTGCCAGCAGGTTCATTGCCGCCACCGCAAGCGCTTAGTGCAGCCGCTAACGTGGTAATGGATAGGACTGTTAAATATTTTTTTAACATGCAGATGCCTCCCTTTGCATTTCAAGATTGGATAGAAGTCAATAGCCAAACTAACTTGCCATACGGTTGCTGCCCAACCACCACCCTTCATGAGGTCGCTACTTTGAATTCAGCCTTTAACCGAGCCCACCAGAACGCCTTTCACGAAATATTTCTGTAAAAAAGGGTACACGAGGATAATCGGCAGTGTCGCCAAAATGATGGAAGCGGCTTGAATCGACTGTGGCGATACATTCAGTGAAGCGTCCACATTCGTTCTCAGGAACGCATCGGTTGAAGTGACGAAGAGCTCTTTTAAATAAAGCTGCAAGGGCTTCAAATCCGCCGAGTTGATATAGATCAATGACGTAAAATAATCATTCCAGAACGTAACCGCATAGAAAAGGGCTATCGTTGCAAGTACAGGCATGGACAGCGGCAAAATGATTCGCACTAAAATTTTCATATTGCTGGCCCCATCAATTTTCGCCGATTCCTCCAGACTGTCAGGCAGACTTTCAAAATAGCTTTTGATAATCAGCATGTTGTAGACATTGATCATGAAGGGCAGGAACAGCACCGGCAGTTTATCGATCAAATGAAGCTTATGCATGAGTAAATAAGTCGGGATTAGCCCGCCACTAAACAGCATCGTAAAGAGGTACAATAGGATGAAAAACTTCCGTCCTCGCAATCTAGGCTTGGACAGCGGATAAGCTGCAAGGGTTGTCATCACCAGAGCCAAGAGCGATCCAATTAACGTGACGGTGACGGAGACCGTAAAGGCGTTCAAGAATAGTGAATTGCTAGCCACATAAACGTAGGTCCCCACTTGAAAATCAATCGGATACATCGTCACCATCCCCGAAACGACAGCGGCTTCTCCACTTAGCGATTTGGCAATTAAATTAATGAACGGAAAGATTGTAGAAAGACCTAATAGGATAAAAAAGAGAACATTTACTACTTGGAAAATACGCTCTCCCGTTGAGGCGCGAATGACGCCCGACCCCGACCTCGGTTTTGGCTTTGGCCCAATAGATCCTTTAACGGTATGGTTTTCACTCATCGTTGTTCCTCCTTCATGCGCCGATCACCAGATACCGCGCCCAAAAAATTTGCGCGCCAATCCGTTACCTGTCAGGATTAAGATAAAAGCGACCACGGATTCGAATACGCCTACAGCCGTCGAAAAACTATAATCCTGTTCTCCTAACCCAATGCGGTAAACATATGTGCCTATTACGTCAGCCACGTTATAGACACTTGGATTATACATAACAAGCACTTGTTCAGTGCCCGCTTCCAGCACATATCCAAGCCGTAGAATAAACATCAGCAGTATGATCGGGAGTAAGCCTGGCAGTGTGATATGAATAATTTGCTTCCATCTATTCGCCCCGTCCATTTTCGCGGATTCGTATAATCCAGGGTCGATGCCAGCCAAGGCAGCCAAATAAATGATCGTATTCCACCCGGTGTCCTTCCACCCAGCGGATGTCACAAGCACCGAGCGAAAGATGTCGCTGTCCAGGAAGAAACGAATCGGTTCGCCACCCAGCGAAACAATCATTTTGTTCACAATGCCTCCGTTCGTAGACAAAATATCAATGAACAAACCGCTGACAATGACCCATGACAAGAAATGCGGCAAGTAAATGACCGTTTGCACACTCCGTTTAAAAGCGACCTGTCTTAATTCATTAAGCAAGATTGCTACAATAATCGGCAGCGGGAAAAGGAACAAAATTTTATAGACCGAAATAATCAATGTGTTCTGAAAAACAGATAAGAAACTTTCCGATGAAATCAACTTCTCAAAATGCTTCCAGCCTACCCACGGACTTGCTGCCATTCCCTCAAAAATATTGAAATCCTTAAAGGCAATGATGATGCCATACATCGGCGTATACTTAAACAGCAGTAGGAAGGCAAGGCCAGGAAGGAGCGCAAGATATAAGTCCCAATCTTTGCGAATATCAATCCATAATTGACGCGAATAATGCTTTTTTACTCTCAAAACGACGCCTCCTTCTTGCCTCTTAGTCTTGTAATTAGTGTATCATCCGGCGATTTTTTGCGAATTAGAGTTATATTACTTGTTTTGGTACTTTGATAACTTCTCGATTAGGAAACAAGAAAAAAAGCCTTCTCCACCTAGGAGAAAGCTTGCACTTGCAGGTGAATGAGCGTTTAATTCCGAACCTCACCCGGTGTCACGCCCCAATATTTGCGAAATACCCTTGTAAAATAACTCACATCTCTATAGCCGACAGCAGCAGCAGCATCATAGACTCTTACGCCTTCTTGCAGGGTTGCCTTGGCTTTCTCCATTTTCCTTTCCAGTACATAAGTGGAGAAAGCTTTGCCTGTTTCCTGCTTGAACAAACGGCTCAAATAGGAGGAATTAACGTACAATCTATCAGCTACAGCTTGGAGTGTCATTTCCTGGTCAATTTCATTTTCGACCAAGCCAAGGATGGTCTTAATCACACCATGACTCGTTGATTTTCTTCGCTGATTCGCGTAAGCTAAATACGCTTTAATCATACGCTGCAGCCAAAAGAAAATCTGATCCTTCGCTGTCAACTCCCGATGATTGTGAAAGTAGACATAGTCTTCCCCAGCCACTTCCTGCACCGGCCAACCCTGTTTCTGGATCATACGAACGAACAAGCTGCCAAAATAAAGAATATACTCCTGCATGTCCATAAGTGTCTCCGCACTACGCATTCCGCTATCCCAAAGCATGCTTAAAGTTTCGCTAGCCTTCTCGGCTTCGCCTGTTTCAAGCGCGATCTCCAAAGCCTTCTCCAAGTTCGGCTGGAGCTGCAATTCCGCCTCTCTTCCCTGCTCTTCCCGATACGGAATTGCCAAATCATGTCCAAGCACAATCCGGTTTTGCAGCGCTCGCATAGCTTGAGTATACAGCTTGTTCATCTCTTCACGCCGGCCAAGGAATCCGCTAATGCCCGCGCTTGCGCTAAGTCTGAGGCAGCTATGCACCGTAAAAAGCAGCTTCTCTGTCAGGGCATTAATTTTCTGCAGCGCAAGATTAGCAGCTTCATTTCCCGTTAAATGAAATATAACGACTGTTCCGCCGGCATAATCTGAAATAACCCAACACGCTTCTTGCTGGAGGAATTCCTTCGTGATACTGCCGAGCGAGAATTGCAGCAAGGACATGTCCTTCCTGCTGAACCTCGTCTCCCCTTCCGAGATCGGGTCCATATCAATGACGACTACGGCGTAATGATCCTCCTGCGGCAATTCCAACTGCAGCGTATTGCTTTTGTGCTCAATCTCCCATGGCTCGAACTTGCCTTTCAGACAGCCGAATAAAAAATCATTCACCAAATGCGGCAAATGCTGCCTCCACTTCTCCTTTAACTCCACTTCGTTATGATGCTGTTCAAGCTCGGATTTCAACCTTTCTGCCGCTTCAAGCACGGTTCCCAGAATTTCCTCATCTCCAGCAGGCTTCAGTAAATATTTCATAACGCCAAGTTCAAGTGCTTGCTGTGCATAGGAGAAATCATCATGACCGCTTAATACGATAATTTTCAGAAAGGGGTCGGTTTCGCGAAGCTGTCTAGCCAACGTCAAGCCGTCCATCTCAGGCATTTGCAAATCCAGCAAAATAATTTCCGGTTTTTTCAAATCGATTAAGCGCAAAGCTTCTTTGCCATTGCCAGCTTGGCCGACAACCTCAATATCATGTTGATCCCAAGGGATGTTATTAGCGAGTGCATGTCTGAGTCGAATTTCATCTTCCACAATTAATAAGTTCATGGCTGTCTCTCCTTGTGGATTCAGATTGATTTCGAAACCCATCTCCAAAGTATCACAAGTCCGACATACAATTCTAGAGTCAAATGGATACTATTTATGGTACATTGACAGCCAAAATCCTGAACCCATTCCCATTTGTTTGGCACGTTCCATGAGAAGTATGTCATAGATCTGCGACGGATTGCTAATTTTCCCCTGCGTCCATTCTTCGGAAAAATCATCTTCCAACGGGCAATTAAATAACGATTTGAGACCGTTCCCGTATCTCATCATAATTCTCACTGACTTAGGGGCGACCTGCTTGAGTTCCTCCAGCAGCTCCAGCTTATTGCTAACAAGTGAAGCAATCAACACATGTGTAGCCTTCCTCGTAAACTCTAATTCCAATAAGCTTGTATTCGTAAAAGTAATTTTGCCGCCGAGACCTGACAACCTTGCTGTATGCCTTCCCAGTTCAACCGCTTCCAAATCAATATCCAAACAGAGTACTTCAGCTCCAGTATGCTCTGCAATGATCAAAGATGAGGTCGGGAGTGCGCCAGAACCAACAAATATGACCTTAGACTGACGATCAATTTGCAGCAGGTTGAGCTCATTTATAACCGAGTGGGATAAGTTGCGAATATAGTCACTTATCTGGCTTTCTCCTCTATGTAGGCGTCTTGATTGATATTTCTCTACATGACAAAGAGCTTCAATGGAGCTAGCTCTGAGCAGCTGTGCTTGAGTCCGAATCTCTTCGTTATGACTCCACAAATGCCATTCACGGATATGTTCCTCGTTATTGATAAACGCACACAATTCATCCAATTTATTTTGCAGCAACTGCATACAATCATGGCCTTCATGGAAATAAAATGTCAATTGTTTGAGCTGCGATTCCATTTTATGTAAAGCAAACAAAAACGCATCATAATTCTTCATCGCTCACCTCATTATGCACCTGATATCTATGCATATCAGACTTTTCGCCTGAAAAGTACAGAAATGAGTAAGTTGCCAAACAAAAAACCTCAACACCACTAGTGGCATTAAGGTTTAGAAGCAGTTGCCTGAATTAATAAGGATTGTGTAACCTGCAATTGAGCATTACGCGAAAGAACCGACCGATGCCAATAGAGCGAGTCCCCACGAACATGCCATGAGCTGTTGAGACAAGCAATTGCACCGTCAGCAGCGCTGCGAATTGCCGATTCCAATGCTCCATACGATTAGAATAAGCGATTCGCCTCAACCTCTGGGGATAATGAAGCTTGATTAACGGCCTGCGTAGTAGTCGTCATGTTTACATTTCCTTTCGTCATCGAAATATCGGTTTATTTTAGAATCCACTGATTCAGATCAAAATCTTTCTCTGCCAGCTTCTCATCGACTAGAAACTTCTTCGTCCCATCGAGCAGCTTGAGGCCATCATCGGTAAAATTAACATCTTTAATCGTCTCAATCGGCGAAACTTTCTTATTCAGTTCTGGTGTAAAACCATTTAACTGGGAAAGAAATTGGTAGTATTCATCAGGTTTGGTCTTCAAATCCTTCAGCGCTTTGAGACGCGCTTCATTCCAAACTTTTTGGAAATCAGGAAATTTCTTCAGATAATCTTCAGAAGCCACGGTGATGCTGGTACCGATTAGATTGGGATGTTTGGACGCATCATCAATTAACGGATAGCCTTGTTCAATTTGCTTTAAAGCGAAGATCGCGCTGTTCGTCATCGCGTCGACTTCTCCACGAGAGAGAGCAGCCTCGCCGTCAGGACGCAGCATATGGATGAATTTCACATCCGGAACGTTCTGTTCTTTCACCAAACCAGCAATGTAACGGTGCATAAAGGAACCCTTTTGAATCGCAACCGTTTTGCCTTTCAGATCAGCGATGGACTGAGGTCCGCCTTTCTTGCCAATCAAGTAGCCGATACTGTCCGTAGCCCCTTGCGTAATGGCTCTTGTTTTGGCTCCGGTAGAACGAGCAAGAAGTGCTGGCGTATCGCCCAAGCTGCCGAAATCAAGTCTGCCGCTGATCAGCGATTCACTTTGATCGGGTCCGTTCGGGAAAGCAACCAGTTTAACATCCGTTATGCCGTATTTCTTGAATTCTTCTTGAATAATCCCTTTATAGAAGCCCCATCCTTCCGCCCCGCCCGGAAAATTAAGCTTATTCGTCCCAATGTAACCATAATTGATGACACTTGGCGGCTGCACTTTGGCTCCGCTGCTAGTTGCTGCGGCGCTGCTGTTCGCTGGCTTGGAGGCTCCTTCCGAATTGCCGCATGCCGCTACCAAGGCAACCATTGTCGCTAACATGACGACCAAACTTGATGACCGTAAAAATCCCCTTTTTCTTTGTATCTGTTTCTCTGTCATGATTGTCCAATCTCCTCTCAGGTTGTAGCCACAGGGATTACCCTATGGCGGTTCTTTTCGCTAATTCATACATATAAGGATGCTCGGCAACTGGTTTGCGGCCTTTGCCCCAACCTACTTTCTCACGATAGCCGCCCAATAAACCTTGTTCATCCAAAAGCGCTTCACTAACAGCCGTTGGCCCTTCGGCATCCGCAGCGACATAAAGCGCATCCGCCGGACAATACAACTCGCACATGAAGCAGGTTTGGCAGTCGCTTTGGCGCGCAATGACCGGAATGCCATGCTCCCCGCGATCAAATACGTTCGTTGGACAAACCGACACGCATAAATTGCACTCTACACATTTGGACTCGCTGACCAATTCAATCATGTCGTAACGGCCTCCTTGCTTACTTCAGCCTTTTGCGTCCAGACCTGGTCAAGCCCGCCGCTAATTAGCCGATAGCGCTGCGAATCATCCAAAGTCGGATAATCCTCACGTTTGTGCATCCCTCTGGTCTCCGTACGAACCTGTGCGGTATTGTACATCCAGCGAGCCGTCGCTGTCATAGCCGTTGCTTCACGATGGCGAACACCTTGCAGATCCAGGGTCGTCGTACGCTCGCGCAGATCTGTCCAAAGTCCATCCAGACGGGTGATCGAGCTAGCCAGCCCTTCTTGCGTGCGGAACAAATTACGATCATACGGCGTTACTTCCTCTTGCACAGCACGAATGGCTTCTGCCGTTTTGCCTTTATCCTCACTGCCTCCGGCTTTGGCGAATGTCGTGGTGGAGACACTTCTCAACTGGCGATTGGATGCTCTGTCACCGAGATCACGCGCAAACTTGGAAGCTCCCTCGCCGGCGAACGAACCGGATGACATCGCCCAAGCGGCATTATGACTGCCACCGCCTGTGAATCCTCCGCATATCAGTTCTCGTGTAGCTGCATCTCCAGCCGCATAGAGGCCTGGCACAATCGTTGAGCACTGCTCATCAATTATGCGAATACCTCCTGTACCGCGAACTGTTCCTTCCAAGCGCAGTGTGACCGGGAATTTATCTTTGAATGGATCGATACCGAGCCGATCGAAAGGCAGGAAGAAATTCGTTTGGTTCACGCGCAGAAGTGGACGAATATCCTCAGGCGCCTGATCCAAGCTTGCATACACTTGACGACCTTGCAGCAGATTGCGAGCAATGATCGATCGACCGCGTTGCGAACCTGCCCCCTCCACAATGGTTCCGTCTTCGTAATAGAAGGAAGCATACCGATAGTAAGCTGTTTTGGTCACGGAAGAGAATGTCGGGCATATCGCGTACGCATTCGAGAACTCCATGCCGGAGAAGTCAGCCCCTGCTTCAGCAGCCAGCAAATAACCATCCCCCGTTAAAACATTCGTTCCTAGTGCTTTGCTTAGGAAAGCACAGCCGCCTGTCGCGATCACTACCGCCCCGGCACGTACCGTCCACGTTTGGCCGCTTTGCGTCCGCACGCCTGTCGCACCGCCAACACCGTGTTCATCGGCGAGCAGTTCAAGTACAGGACTGTGATCGAGAATTTGCACGCCAGCTTTTTGTACCAATTTACGCATGAGCTTCATATATTCAGGCCCTTGCAAGCCTTTTTTGTAAGGATCGCCACTATCATCTTTGGGAAAAGGGTAGCCCCACGCTCCCAATTTATTCATATTTTCATACGTGCGATCGAGCACACGATTCATCCAAGGAACCTCCGCCAATTTACCACCGAGTAGATAACGGCTCTGTCTTGCTTCCTCACGAAGCTGTTCATCCGGCTTAATATACCAAACGCCCGTACCTGATGGCGCCGTAGCTCCGCTTGTGCCGCAGTACCCTTTATCTACCAGAATGACTTTGGAGCCATTCGTTGCAGCCGTTAAGGCCGCCCAAGTTCCAGATGGCCCGCCACCAATAACTAGAACATCAGCAGACAACCGCAATTCACTATCTTCCCATACTTTCGCCATATCCATTGCCCCCTAAACAAATATTCTCAATTGAAATGCCAACATATGAACCCTTCAGTCAACAAGCAAAAAAACAAAAAGGAGGCATCCCTAATAAGGAACGCCTCCGTTCGTACGGTTGGACGAGTAGTCATATCGTTCATTCCTAGTAATGAGTTCGCGATAGATGTGTTGTACATTATATCCACAAAACCAAGGTGTTTACTAAGAATAATATCATAGTAGCATCTCCATTTATATTCGTCAACTAAGTTTTATTCGGATATGCAACCATTTAAAATCCATATATTTAAGCAAATTTGCTTAAATATCATTTGAAATATATATAGGTTAGCTATATAATAGAAATGAAACTTGGGAATATATAACTTTTTTTGGAGTGAATAACATGAACTATCCAGATTCGCTGGATCAACTTGCCGCCTCACTGATTGCCGTTAATCGTTATCTACGGTATACGACATTCGGGCTTGAGAGCCGAACCATAACACGTGTCCAATGGCTGCTTCTGCGCCATCTTTCCAATGAAGCGAATCAAACGATCGGTCAACTCGCCGTTAAATTGGACGTGCAACAGAGCACGATGTCACAAATGCTGGATCGATTAGAGAAAAGCGGCCTCGTGCTTAGGCAAATCAGCGAAACGGATACACGCGTGAAGACGGTGATTTTAACAGATGCGGGTTATGCCGTTATTCAGCAAACTGAACAAGCATGGAAAGAAAAACTCGCCGAACCCTTCGAGCAATTCTCGCAAGCAGAGAAGCTGATGCTGGTAGAGCTGCTAGGCAGGCTCGTTGACAAACTGCCGACCAGAGAAGACAACAAATAATGATTTTAGCGGCGCGGCGGTAAAATAAGATCGATGAATGGCGTTGTATCTACTTCCGCTAGCGTCGTTCGTCCTTTCCCCCAACCAATCGTTTCTCTCCAGCTGCCAAGCAGCTTTGTTTGGATTAATTCTTCTTCACTCGGCACTGCGTCCAGCGGGTTTTCGAATGGCGCGACATACAAAGCATCTACAGGGCAATAAGCTTCGCAAATAAAGCAGGTTTGGCAATCCTCCTGCCTGGCGATGATCGGCACCCCATCCACATTTTTGTCAAATACATTCGTAGGGCAGACCTTCACACATAGCGTGCAGCCTACACAACGTTCAGAACTTACAAGCTCAATCAAGGGATCAACACCTCCTGTGCAGACTTCTCCTCTTTGCGAATGTGGATCTCATCGATCCCTGATACCAGCAAGCGATACTGCTGTGCGGGGTCTGTCTCGGGGTATTCTTGGAGCATATGCAAGCCACGCGTCTCCTTGCGTTCCAGCGCCGCGGTGTACATCCAGCGCGCTGTCGCGATCATCGCCGCGACTTCTCTCGTGCGCACCCGACCCTGCACCGTCGGCTGCACGGCTCCCCGCAAGCTCGCCCACAGTCCGTTCAATCGCTCCAGCGATTGACGGATCACGGGCTCGCTGCGGAAATAATTGATGTCCAGCGGGAACACCTCTTGCTGGACAGCCTTGACCAAGGCCCCCGCATCGATGATGCGCTCGGGTGCCGCTTCCTTGTCGACCAGGCCATAACGGCCTGCTGGTCGCAAATCCCTTCCGGCTGCGCCGCGGCCCAAGGCCAGCGCATGCTTCGCTGCGCCGGCGCCGGCCCACGTGCCGGAAGAGATCGCCCAGGAGGCGTTGAACGCGCCTCCCCCAGACTTCGCACCCGTGACGCGCTCACGGGTTGCGGCGTCACCGGCGGCATAAAGGCCGGGAACCGTTGAAGCGCAGCTATCATCGGTCAGGCGGATGCCGCCTGTTCCGCGAACGGTTCCCTCGTAGCGAAGCGTCAGCGGGAACCGTTCCTTGAAAGGATCGATGCCCGCACGATCCAGCGGCAGGAAGAAAATCGCATGTGATTTGCGCAATATCTCCTGCTTCTCTGGGGTATCTGCATGGTTAAGCACCGCATAGACAGGTCCCTTGCTCAGCATCGTTGGCAGAAAATCACCAGCACGCGGACCACCCCCTTGCAGCACGGTTCCATCTTCCGCGGTGTAGGTTGCCCAGTTCAGCAGCCGGCCGCGAGTTACCGTGCCAAATGCCGCACTTGGCGCATATTGCCGCGTAAATTCCATACCGGATAGTTCTGCGCCAAGTTCGCTTGCCATAAGCAAGCCATCTCCAGTCAGCACATTGCAGCCCAAGCCTCTGCTAAGGAATGCGCAGCCGCCCGTCGCAATCACGACGGCATTAGCGCGAACTTCCCATTCTGTCTCATCGAGTCTTGATATCCCGCGAGCACCTCCAACGCCATTCTCATCCACCAGCAGTTCAAGCGCCGGCGACTGATCCAAGATCTTCACACCCGCGCGTTTCACTTGGCGACGCATGATTTTCATATACTCAGGTCCCTGCAAATGATCGCGCAACGGGACACCTTGCTCATCCCGGCGAAACGGATAGCCCCAACCCTCAACCAACAGCAAGCTTTCATATACTTGATCCAATACACGGTGAATCCATGCGGGTTCTGCCAAATACCCGCTCTCTCGGTAGCGCTGCTGAACAGCCTTCTCCCTTAGTTCAGGGTCTGGCGGTAAATACAAGAGATTCGTTCCTCCTGGAGCCGTGGCTCCGCTAGATCCCAAGTAGCCCTTATCGACCAGAATCACCTTGGCATTCTGTTGGGCCGCGCTCCATGCTGCCCATGCCCCTGCGGGACCGCCGCCGATAACTAAGACATCGGCCTCCCATTTTACAACCTCGGCTGAGCTCATTGGTTTCCCCCCTTGATGTTCATTTAGCCTTGAAAGCTGTCTCTCCAGCTCAGCCATTTTCTTTCCAGCAAACGCACAAGCGAATCCACGAGTTTGCCGATCACAGCAAAAATAATGACACCGACAAAAATAAGTTCAGCACTTGAATTCTGCTTGCCATAATTGATCAGGAAACCGATTCCTTCCTGTGAGCCTATCAATTCTGCGACCACCAGACCTAACCATGAAATAGCCACTGATAACCGTAAACCTAACAAAATACTAGGCAATGAGGCCGGAAGAATTAAACGGAAAATCTGCTTCGATTTGCTGAAATTCAGCACTTGAGCCACCTCGAACCACTTATGATCCACACTGCGAATACCCAAAAATGTATAAATATACATCGGGAAAAAGGCGCCATTTGCGATGATCACAATCTTGGAAACTTCCCCAAAGCCAAACCACAAAA
Organism: Paenibacillus marchantiophytorum; assembly: GCF_014640555.1. Taxonomy (GTDB): domain Bacteria; phylum Bacillota; class Bacilli; order Paenibacillales; family NBRC-103111; genus Paenibacillus_E; species Paenibacillus_E marchantiophytorum. Next base: position 341,255 of record NZ_BMHE01000003.1, read on the forward strand.
TAATAAGCGGAGCGATCGCCAAATGGGGAATCATCCGCAGCATTTGAAACGACGGATCGAGCATAAATTCAAGCTTCTGAATAAAGCCAACGAAAAAACCGAATACAAGTCCTATCGATCCCCCAATTACAAAACCGATGGCCGCTCGTTGCAGGGAAATCGATAAGTGTTGCGAGAGCTCACCGGATACGATTAAGGTGCGGAATTCAGAAGCAATTTGCAAAGGAGTAGGCAGAAAAGTAGGCGAGAACAGCCCTAAATCACCTGAAAGCTGCCAGATAACTACAATTAATAACGGCAAAATCGAACCGATGACGATGTCATTTAGTTTATCCCGATACCATTTTATTCTAAAAAGTCCCAGTTCCCCCTTCTCTGACTCCCCGATTCCTTGTGGCGCTTGTCGAATCGCTTTGACACTATTACTCATTCCATCACGCCTCCTATGCCTCAGTAATGATCACTTATCTTCCTTTATAACTGTCTTGCCAGCTAAGCCATTTACGTTCTAGTAGTCTCACTGCCGAATCCGCCACGATTCCGAAAACGGCGAAAATGAGAATACCGACGAAAACGACTGGGGTTTTGGAAAATTGTCTCGCATCCGACATCATATAACCGATACCCGAGGTGGAACCCATTAGTTCCGCTACGACAAGACCAAGCCACGATACGCCAAGTGAGATTCGAACGCCCAGTAAAATATGGGGAAGCGCTCCTGGTATGGTTAAACGAATAATTTGCTTCCATTTACTAAATCCAAGCACACGTGTCACATCAAACAATTTATTGTCTACGCCCCGAATTCCTAGAAAAGCATTGATATAAAGCGGAAAGAAAGCTCCTTTGGCAATTAACAAAACCTTGGCGGTTTCACCGATCCCGAACCACAAAATAAATAAGGGCGCAATCGCGAGATGTGGCACCATACGAATCATCTGTACCGTTGGATCTAACGCCCTCTCCGTTTTGCGGAATAAACCAACGAAAATACCGAAGGCAAGTCCAAGCGATCCTCCTAACACGAAGCCTGAGAGCGCTCGCACCACACTGATTTTGATATTGTCATAAAGCTCACCTGTTTGAATTAATCGAATACCTGCGCTGATGATTCGAATAGGTGTCGGAAACAGCAGCGATGAAATAATTCCTAATTGACCCAATACCTGCCACGCGATCAGTACGATTATGGGAACAAGTGCCCCAAGAAGTGTTCGATATATACGTTGTTTGACTCTCACCTGTCGATCTGTCAGCGGCCTTTTCTGTCCAGTGTCCAGTTCAACACCAACTAATTGTCCTTGTCGGCTCATCGAATCTCCCCCTTCCTATTTATTAGATACCAGAGCTGTCTACGAGTTCCAACTCTTCGATCTTTTCGAATTCACTAAGCACCTTTAGGCGCAATTCTTGAAATGATGTCGTTGTTTTTTTACGGGGAATCGGCAAATCAATCGAAACGATATTCCGAATCGCGCCAGGACGCGGTTTAAGAATGACTACACGATTGCCCAAATAGATCGCCTCATCAATATCATGCGTGACAAAAATCATCGTCGTTTTATTTTTTTGCCAAATATCGATCAGCACTTCCTGCATATGCGTTCTCGTAAAAGCATCCAAGGCTCCGAATGGTTCATCAAGCAGCAGCACCTTAGGATTCCGGAGTAGCGCTCTTGCAATCGCCACACGTTGAGCCATCCCGCCAGACAATTCTCTAGGAAACGACTTCTGAAATCCCTCTAAACGAACTAGTTCAATCAGTTCATCCACTTTTTTGCGGACATTGGGATCCCGCAGAGAAAGATCTGCGGCGATATTTTTCTCAACGGTCAGCCAAGGGAATAGGCGCGGCTCTTGAAAAATGAATCCTTTATCGATACCTGGCCCCTTAATCGGCTGTCCGCCAAGATGAACATCACCAGAGTATTGAACATCCAGCCCTGCTATAATCTTGAGCAGCGTGCTTTTGCCGCAGCCGCTTGGACCAATGACGGTAATAAACTCTCCCTCTTTTACATGCAATTGGATGTTATGCAGCGCTTGAACAGACCCTTTGTTCGACTGAAACGTTTTGTTTAAATGTTGGATTTTCAATAATGGTTCGCTCATGAAGATCAACTCCTCTTTAATAATGTAAGATAATCGGTGTGCTACCAAGCAACACGTCCTATTAAGGGAACTGTAGGACCCTATTTAGGTAAATAGTAGGTTTTTTATGGTAATAGAGGAACTACAGGGTCTTATTTCCAAGGAAATGTGCTGAATTTCCCAGCAAACAGCGAATTAGCTCCCTGTAGTTCCCTCAACCTTGCTATAAGGACACTTTTTGCTAGCATAGCGGCTTGTAGTTCCCTTATCTCAACCAAAACCATATAGCTGATAGGTAAAAAAAAAGACACTTTTCTCTAGGTAGAGAAAAAGCGTCTCCGTTTAAACGGTAGTCACAATTCAAGCTTATGGAAGTTGTCGATTCATTTCATTGTTTATCCGTAGGATTAATATGGATTGAACTTTTCTATTCATAGATTAACATTCTTTATTAAACTTCGTCAATTATATTTTCTTATATTCCGATAAGTTTTATCGGGATGTGCTATTTTACCGTGAAATAAGGCGCTGCCAGCTTACGCACACGCTCAATACCTTCCCACATGTCGCCAGGCCCGTCGTATACAAGCGTAATCGGACCTTCATAACCGGCCTTCTTTACGATATCCATGCAGCGAATGAACTCATCCTCATCGGGAATCCCGCCCGCATCTGTTTGCGCCTTGGCATGAATGGACTCACTGTGTGGAATCGTTCTGGCAAGCGCCTTATATTTGCCTGCTCCTTTAAAATTACCGAAATCGGAAGTAAATCCAATGGCTTCACCACATCTCTCTAACAAGGCAAGGCAGTTGTCTGCCTCTGAGGTTAACGCATGGAAGTTTTCAGTGACCACTTTCACGCCTCTCGCAGCAGCGTACTGCCCCAACTCCCTCAGCCCGTTAGCTGAGCGTTCCAGTGCTTCTTGATCCGTAGGCTCCGCATCGCCAGCAATGACGCGAACCCTCTCGGCTCCAGCATTTGCTGCAATATCAATCCAGCCTTGAATCCATGCAAGATCTGCTTCTCTACGGCCAGTGTCCGCACTAGATATATCTCCATATTCAATAAGCAGCGTATAAAAGCGAATGCCTGCCTGTTGGAAGGACTGCTTCAAAGTCTGCAGGTAGCTCGTGCTTGTATCCGGAAAATGAAAATGGCACACTTCGACGGAAGTGAACCCCTTGTCCGCTAGAGTCGCCGGCAATTCCAATAAAGTAAGCAGCTCTGGTTGATCTTGAGTCTCCGTATACGTCGTACGTGCTGTTTCATCCCAGCGTGTCCAGCGCAAAGGTCCCAGATTGCGGTGCAAACTCCAACTCGTTAATGATAAGTAAGGCATAGGCTCAATCCTTTCATTTCTCTGAATAGTAGTAGTTTATCAGCCTGAAACCTCAATCACCATATGTGAAATCGCCGATTTATCTCCTATTGTGCTTTTTTTCCGTTTGCCACTTTATTGTGCGAGACAAGGGAAACACCTTTTCACCTATTTTCTACTCCATAATGCCGATTCAATTCGTTAGATTGTAAAAGCAGCGTTTTTTTTGTCTATAAGCAGCATTCAGTTCGTTAGCAATGATTCCTGGTTAGTTGGTTGGTTGGTTGGTTGGTTGGTTGGTTGGTTGGTTGGTTGGTTGGTTCGTTGGTTCTCCACACGCCCCTCACCCTTTGCCGCGATAAGCTTTTTCATGGTAGGCCGTAATATGAGTGAATAGCGTTTGCCCATCATCCGGCAGTTCCGTTTGTTCATCTAAATCCAAATACATAGCCCGGTAAGTTTCGGGAACCCAAATATACGTGTGGACATAATCGGTCAAATGAAATCCGACCTTTTGCCAAAAGGCAATACGAACTAAATTTTCTTCCGTCATTTCAGCTTCAACTTCAATTACAATCTCCCGGCAGTTCCCTTGGGTCTTCGCCCAATGCCGAATATCTGCTAGGCAAGTTCGGCCCAGACCTTTCCCCCGCTGAGACTTGCGAACAGATATATAATCAATGATGAGTACTTTGGTCTCCTGATTCGTCGCCGTTAGCGCCATGGCAACAACTTGAGTTGGATCGCGCCAAGTATGCAGCGTGCAAATGCCTCTTTGGAACATCCGCCGGATCAGCTCTCGCGGTTTCCTGCCATGCTTAGGGAATGCTTCGTTATACACGCTTTCGGCTTGCAGCCATAGCGCTTCATCCCACGTCTCGGTCGTCATGTATGCCCAAGTCATTGATCGTCACTCTTTTCTGTATTATCTGTACCGCTATTTTAAATCAGTTCTTTGGCTTGTATTTCTTGCTTGATTCGCTCAATGAACGCTTGAATACTCACAGAGCCGAGATCTCCGTCTCCCCGTTTGCGTACAGCCACGCTTTCTGAGTTCTTCTCTGTCTCGCCAAGTACAAGCATGTAAGGTGCTTTCTCAAGCTGTGCTTCACGAATTTTGTAACCCAACTTCTCGTTTCTTCCATCTACTTCTACACGGATGCCAGCCTGTTCTAACTGCTTTTTCACTTGGAACGCATAGTCCAGATAATGATCTGAGACAGGCAGAACTTTCGCTTGGACCGGTGAGAGCCATACTGGAAATGCGCCAACGAAATGTTCTGTCAAAATACCGATAAAGCGCTCGATCGAGCCATACAAAGCGCGATGTATAACCACTGGCCGATGCTTGAGACTATCTTCACCGATGTAAGTGAGATCAAATTTCTCCGGCATCTGGAAATCCAATTGAATCGTCCCGCACTGCCAGCTTCGTTTGAGTGCATCCAAAATGTGAAAATCAATTTTGGGACCATAGAAAGCTCCATCGCCTTCATTAACAACATAATCAATGCCCAAATTATCAAGCACTTGCGCCAAAGACTTTTCAGCCTGATCCCAGAGTTCCTCGGAGCCCATGGAATCTTCGGGACGAGTGGACAACTCAACCTTATATTCAAAGCCTAGTACTTGATAGACATGGTCAATCAGCGAGATGATTCGTCCAATTTCGTCTTCTATTTGCTCGGGCAAAACGAATAAATGAGCATCATCCTGGCAAAATGTCCGCACCCGCATCATCCCATTCAATGCTCCGGAATACTCGTGACGATGCACTTGTCCAAACTCCGAAAGTCTGATAGGCAATTCCCGATAAGAGTGAAGCGCATTTTTGAAAATAAGCATATGTCCCGGACAGTTCATTGGTTTGAGCGCAAATTTCGTATCATCTACATGCGTGAAGTACATATTCTCTTTGTAGTGATCCCAATGTCCGGATTGCTCCCAAACACGATTGTTCATCATGAGCGGCGTCCGCACTTCATCGTAATCCCGCTGTCTTTGCAGTTCACGGGCAAAATTCTCCAACTCTGTGCGGATGGTCATCCCCTTGGGCAAAAAGAAAGGCATGCCAGGCGCTTCTTCCGAAAACATAAACAGCTCGAGTTCCTTGCCCAACTTGCGGTGATCGCGTTTCTTCGCTTCTTCAAGGACGTGCAGATGTTCTTCTAACTGGCTCTTCTTAGGAAAGGAAGTACCATAAATGCGCTGCAGCATCTTATTCTTTGAATCTCCGCGCCAATATGCGCCAGCAACACTCAGCAATTTAAATGCCTTAACTCTGCCTGTTGAAGGAAGATGAGGGCCACGGCACAAATCCAGAAATTCACCTTGATCATAGATGGTGATGACCGCCTCTTCAGGCAAATCACGAATCAGCTCCAGTTTCAAAGGATCTTCAAGTTCTTCAAAAATGTGTATCGCTTCCGCCCGGCTAACAATTCGTCGGACAATCGGCACATTTTCTTGAATCACTTTTTCGATCTCTTTCTCAATCAATCCTAGATCATCAGGCGAAAGCGGCTTTTCAAGATCCATATCGTAATAGAAGCCATCCTCAATCACGGGCCCTATGCCGAGCTTAACTGCTTTGCTCCCATAAATTCGCTTAATTGCTTGAGCCATGATATGAGCGGTTGTATGCCTATAGACCTCTAAACCTTCCTTGCTATCCAGAGTTACAATTTCGATTAGGCCATCCTGCTGGATTGGATAGTTCAAATCAACGAGCTTTCCATTTTCCTTTCCGGCGACTGCCTGTTTCTTCAAGCCCATACTTATCGACTCAGCGACTTGTTCAACTGTGGTGCCAAGCGGATACCTCCTGATTGATCCATCCGACAACGAAACTTTAATTTCCATAATGCAGCCTCCATTTCTACTTTTTCCCGATTTATATGAACGCAAAAAAACGCATCTCGCCCAAGAAGGGACGAGTGCGTTCAGCTCGTGGTTCCACCCTAATTCGACCTGCCTGACAATTGGGTTCAATACCCAAGATTGCAGCAGCAAGGTCCTTATTAGTATCTGATATCGAAGATAACTCGGTGTTGTTTACTGCCGCCAAGCTAATCTTAACGGGTTCTACAATACGGCTACAAAGGGGTAATTTCACATCCGTTTACAGGAGAAGCTTTCAGCCTGAACTTCTCTCTCTGGGCAGTTCGTGAAGGAAATCATGTCTTTGGTCAATGCCTGTTATGCAATTAATTTATTATATTACTGATCACTGAACGGGAAGTCAAGGAAATCCTTCTAACGCTTGCGAAATTCGCATAAGAATGAGGGGGTATTAAGATAGCGCTAGCCGCTGCGCATTGTCATCATTATTGAGGAGGCCTTGGAATGACGAACCATTCTCATCTTCAATCCCGATTTATCCTCGCATCCGATCCGTCTGTACAAGAACTTGTTTACCCATTGCCAGAAACCTGGTGGAGTCGTCCTTATGAATATGCTTGGTGCACATCGTTCATGAATGAACATGATATTGCCTTGGATGCTGCATGCGGAGTGCCTCATCCCTTCAAATTCGCCCTAGGTCAGCGATGCCAAGAAGCTTATGCCTGTGATTGGGATGCGCGAATTCATTCCGAGCAAAGTATATTGGATGCTGTGCGAACCGAGATCAACGAAGAGGCTGTTGAGCTAATAAAAGCTATTGATTACAAGCGGACCAGGTTCACTCAATCCAGCATTACACACCTGCCCTATGCGGATGATTTTTTCGATAAAATCTATTGTATTTCTGTCGTGGAACATATGGATCTCACGGACATGCGGCTTGCTCTGAAAGAATTTAGAAGAACTCTGAAAGCTGATGGTTATCTCCTGCTTACGTTAGACTTTCCGACTATCGACTTAACGATGTTTCGCACATTGGTGCAGGAGACAGGGCTTGCTTTTGCCTATGATGCGCAATTCGAGCTTCCCGCAGATGCGCTTTACAACGATATCTGGGGACGGTTATATTGCTTCCGCGCGGTTTTGAAGAGAAACACATCAGCCCAGGAGTGATATTGGGTTTCAGAATCAACTTCCCGCTGATCACGAACAAACCAAGCCCCCCTTACCAATAAGGGTGCTTGGCTTGTCATCTATCCGTTTGCGATACGCTCCAACAAATGATCCCCATACACGCGGCTCAGCGCCAACTCCGGCATATGAATATAACCGATGTAACAATCACAGCAGTTCATTCTGCACGGCCTGTCTGCGGACAGGCCTTCCAGACCATCACGGTAGAGATGGCCAATTACCGTGCGATCCTTGTAACACCGTTTTACGATACCAGCGCCTTGCACGTAGAAAACATCTTTTCCCGTCGAGCAGGGACTGCCCTGGCTGCCATAATCCACAGCATTCCGCTCAAAATGAGGATCGATTTCACGTAAAAAAGCGATATCGGCAGCCGTGTAATAGTCTTTTTTATCCTTAAAGGCATTTACCCACATGTACACATCTGTTGGCAAACCTTGCCGCAGTGAAGCTAGTGCAGAGAAAGCGCTTTTCACACCAACTGAACCCACACTAAAAGGAAGCCCGCGTCGATGCAATTCTGAACATTGGTTCAGAAAAGAGGCCTCATCCACTTGCCCAGGATGATAGGATGCCCAGAAGGCGGCATTCTTCGGATTCAAGTCATCCGTCCAGTCCAGCTTTGCCGACAAATTCGTTTGGATCGCCACTTTGTCAACATGGGGCATCTGAGACAGCTCAATCATGGCTTCTCGATACCAGCGATGAACCAGTCCTTCACCGTAAGGATTAAAAAATAGAGCAAGACGATGCCCCTCTCTCTCCTGCGCTTTAACCCAATTAACAAACGTGAGAAGTTGAGAACGATCTTTGGCCAAAGTTGCGGCATTGTCTTTATTCTTGCTAAATGGACAGTACGGACAATCATAATTACAAGAGGACAAGCTGCCTCTGTAATAAATGGTTGCTCTCATACGAATACATACCCTTCCATGCGTTCCTTCACTTCTGGAGAAATGAACCAATCACCGATCGCATCCGAATACGCTAAACCTTCATCCGTCAGTCGCAATATACCTTCTGTCTTCGTCGCAAAACCATTTTCCAGCAATGGGTGAAGGTCCGGGTAATCCTCCAAAGCTTGACTAGCGAAGCGTTCAACGTAACTTGAAAGCTCCAATCCTTCTGTATGCAATATGGCTTTGAGGATAAATCGGCGCTGTTGCTCCGCTTTATTCAACTGATAGCCGTAGTCCGCTCTATCATGGCGCTCGGCAGCGACATAATCGGCAATAATACTTGCCGTAGCTTGGCGATCCACGGCGTACCGTGAAGCATAATGGAGCTCACGGGTGTACGAGCGTGCGCCGCAGCCTAAACCAACCATCCCGTCTTCCTGACAGCCATACGGCAGCAATTGCTTGGCCGAAGAGACAGTTGGTTTAGCGAATCGGCGCATGGAATGCTGGATATATCCCGCTTCTCGCAAACGATCGCGCGCAGCCAAATAACAGTCCATTCGAAGATCAGCACCAACACGGCGAATATCTTCAGGTTTAACAATGGTTTGCTCACGTGTATATAAGGGATAGATGAACACTTCTTCCGGTTCATAAGCCAGTGTTCGCTCAACAGAATACAGCCAAGTGGCGACCGTTTGTCCCGGCAACCCATAAATGAGATCCAAATTCAGAATTGGAAACGGCTCGCTTTTCAACAAGGTCAGAGCTCTCTCCACTTCAAGAGGTTTCTGCGGCCGATATATGGCTGCTGATTCATCCTCAATAAAGCTTTGAATCCCCATGCTGACTCGATCTACGTGGTGCGCATGCAAGATTCGAAGCCTTGCCTCCGTCACCGTTTCCGGGGATGTCTCGACAGAGATGGACGCTTGCCGGGTATCTAACCCCATTACTTCTTCGGCAATCCCAAATAAGCGCTCAAGCTGTTGCGGTTCAAGCAAGGTTGGCGTTCCACCACCGATTGCGAACCGGGCAAATGGTTTACCACCCGCAAAAGAATCCCACTCGCGCGCTTGCCGTTCCAGTGCATCAACGTATTGCTCATGACTGCTGGTTCTTTTATCAGGCAGCGTGAACAAATTGCAGAAACCGCAGCGTGCTCCGCAAAATGGGATGTGCATGTACAAGAAATACGTTTCCGCCGTTTCTTGGGCCCAAAGCTCTGACAATGGCCTGCTCGGTTCCAGCTCCCGATAGGCGGTTTTGTGCGGATAAGCATATAAATAAGAACGGTAAGGATCTGCGCGCATATGGTCAGCCCAACTGCGGATCCTTGAAGTATCGCTAGAAGTCATCTTCCGCTCACATCCTTTATAGAATAAACTCACGATAAGGCACGGTCCATACAGCTTCATGCGCAAGCCGATGTCCTTCATAACCATCTTCCCCATAGCAGGTGCCATGATCTGAGAAGACCAGACAGAACACAGGCCGTTCCCGTTTGCGCAGCACATCGAACAAACGACCTAATTCACCGTCCACATAACGCAGTGCTGCGCGTTGGGTCTCTATGGAGTCTCGTTTGGCCCCCTTAACGTAATAGTGATTAGGTCCATGAATCGCAGATACATTTAGAAATAAAAACAGCCTCTCCTTCTCATCCAACTGATCCAGCAGTTTAATCGTGTGATTAACCTGATGCTCTGTGGAACGAGGGTTCGTTACGCCAAACGTCATCCGCCAGTAGCTTTGTTGAAAATAACCTGGCAGCACACGGGCAAGCGGCACCTTCTTGGTAAAGAAAATAACGCCGCCGATGCAGATCGTTCGGTAGCCTTCCGCTTGCAAGCCTGAAACGAGATCCGGTGTATCGAATAGCCATGTATGCGGATGCGTCTTGAACCCGGTATGTTTGGAGTGAAACAAACGAACATGTTCAGCCTTGTTGGGCGTTGCTGGCGTCGGTAAAAAGCCGCCAAAAAAAGCGTGATGAGCCGCATAAGTAAAGCTGCCTGGCGTATGCCTCTTCTCCCAAGATCCGCTACCGCATAAGTTTGGACAATTGGACTCCTCCAGATCAGCAGCATCATAACGCAGTGTATCCAGCGTAATCATGACAAGATCATGGGTGCCAATAATCGCGTTCATATCTGTCATATTTGTTCCCCTTTAGCACAGTTCATAAGTTCCCACGTATAGGTGTCTTCTCCTTGGAACTGCACCTTGTAAAGCAAGTCGCCGAACGGATTGATGTCTAACACATAGGGCCGCAATGACCCGCGGCTCAGCAATACATCCACGCCAGCAACCAAAGAATCGGGAAATGCCGCAAGCGCTTGAGCCGCGCACACCCCTACGGAATTTCGCAAGTTAGCATCCAATCCTACAGCCTCCAGACTCATCCGCTCACTGCGCAAATGCAGGTTCGTAATCGGGGATCGACTAACCCTGGCAATGCTATGACAGGGTTCTCCGGCAACAACAAGTTGACGGACATCGAAGGACCTCTCTTCGTAAGCGGCTTTCGCTATCCATTGCTCGATATGCGTACCCTGCTGAAGCAGCCAGTTAACGATGAGCCTGATCGTCTTCCTGTCTGAATAGGTTAGAATCTTCATAGAATTATAAAACATCGAAGGCCTGGACAGATAAGACTCCACGCCAACTGTTGTTACTGCTAATTCCGCGCCAGTGACTGGATTAATTTGATAAGCGACAACACCGCATGCGCCCGATCCGCAAGCTAGCTTAATGAATATCCGATGCTTCCGTTGCATGATCATGAATTCCTTTAATTCTTCACAATTCGAAATCCGATCAGGCTCAGCCAATGGCCGAGGGACAGGCACACCTGCCGCTTGCAACACCTCATGCGTCCTTCTTTTATCAAACATAGCGACTATGTCTCGCGGCGCGTTCACCCACTGTCCTTCTGGCCATAGCTCGGCTGCTTCCTGCTCAAGCCGCGCAAGCAAGCGTCCGTAGCCGCGAAACCACTGGGATGGATGATACAGTCGACCTGGCTGCTCCTTCAAACCCGCGATCATCGCTTGAGACCAAGGATCAGGATCGCTTCGCGCGCCAAATGGCAGCAACCGATCTCCGCCATTCGAGCCTGCGGCATCCGGAGAACCTAGTGCTATTAATGCGCATTCAACTTCATGATCTTCCCCAGGTGCATCCAAACGCAGCCAAGGTGTCTTCCCCAACTGCAAGCCCTCACGTTCAGCCACTTCGGCTAGCGAAATCTCGCCTTTTAACAAAGCCAGATAGGGCACGACAACCGCTGGGGACATGCCAAGTTTAACTCTTGCTGCTTGCAAGCCATTCGTCCGGCGATTCCCAGGGTTGCCAATTAATATCATAGGTGCCATGCCTTATTCCGTAAGCGAAGGATAGCGATAATCTTCATCCTCATCTGCATCTTGTTGTTCGTCTGTATCAACCGGAAGACCAGAGGCCTTCCATCGTTGTACCATGTCATCTGACATATAATGATAGCTGAGATCAAGGGATTGCAATTTCCTCACCTGATCGCTTGCAAGTAGCGCTTCAGCGCCTTTATCCGTTAACGTGCCAAGTGACAAATCCAACGTATGAAGCTGACTCAGAATTGGCGCATCTGCCAACGCGATCGCAATCTCATCCTCAAGTTCACTATTTTTCAAACCTAAATACGTCAATTCAGGAAATTTACCCTGTTCAACGAGAGGAAGAATATCCGCTAGCTCACCATCAAACCCATAATCTTCAACCCCCATGTAAAGCTCCAGCTTTTTTAATTGCGGAAATGAGGATTGACTAATACTAGCAAGAACTTTTTTGCCTAGTCCGCCACAAATAATGACAAGTTCCTGCAGCTTCGCATGACTCACAGGCTCTATCTCCAACCCTGTGCTTCCCTTTATCGTCAATGATTCCAGTTCAGGGAATTCCGTTAGGATGGGGGTAAGATTGCTTTGCATAATCCAAGATACCTCGCATTCCTCGAACCCCATATCACCGATGAATAATTTGCGCAGTTTGGGAAAACGATCTTTCAATTGCGTCAAAGCAGCGACAATTTCGCTGGAATCATTCTCATAAGAACCGCCCCAATCACCGATAATGAGACTGTTTAGCTCCGTACTCTCTGGTTTCGCGGCTAGCTCTTCCAGAAGATCCTTGATTTTAATACCCTCTTCATACTGCTCATAATCAATTGATAATTTCACTTCTGTCATGACATTCCCCTCCGGTTCCATTAATTTCCTACATATGTGCCTAGATTAACTATAAACGATCTCAAAAAAAACATGCAACTTCTGCTCCAACAGGGACAACAGCACAATCATTCCATGGGCCCAAACATCTTGACAGAGAATTCATACATTAGGTATGTAGCACAAGCAACTCCAAAGAAAGGGTGATTTAAATGTCTTATGTTGGTGGCGTAGGTTGTGGAACAGGCGGCGTAGGTACTTCTTCGACAGCAATTTTGGTGCTTTTCATTTTGTTGGTTATTATTACAAGCGCATTCGTTTGGTAAATTAATACCTATTTGCATATAGAAAAAACCGTCATTCCCGCTTGCAACAAGTGAGGTTGACGGTTTTCTTTGCTTGGATTAAGAAAGCGGAAGCGTCACTTCGAACTTCGTTCCTATCCCCTTGCGCGATGTGGCTGTCATATTCCCTTTATGATTTTCAATGATCCGATAACAGATGGATAAACCAAGTCCAACGCCGTTTTCTTTTGTTGAAAAAAATGGATTTACGATTTGCGCGAGCTCTTCCTTCGTCATGCCCACGCCGTTATCTTCAATACTGATTTGGAACATTTTATTATTGGCACCCATCTTCGTTGAAAGCTGGATAAATCCATTTTTGTCGATGGAATCTATCGCATTCTGAATCAAATTAACGAGTACCTGTTTAATTTGAGCAGGATCAATCCAAGCCATCGTTAATGATTCATCATATATAGCGGTGATAGATGTATTTTTTAGAATGGCTTGACTGTCCATAAACCGAATCGTATCCTTCAAAAATTCTTGCAAATTTACGGCCTTTCTCTCCGGCGTGCTTGGTTTTGCCATGACAACGAAGTCAGAAACCAACTGCTTCATGTTTTGGAGCTCCGTATTGATGAGTCCTACGTAATTCTGAAATTTTTGCGGATCATTAGATTTCTGAAGCAGCTGAAAAAAACCGATAATCGAGGTTAGCGGATTCCTTATTTCGTGGGCTAAACCTGCTGCCATCTTCCCGATGGCCGAGAACTTTTCCGCATTAATGAATTGCCGTTCAAGAACAACACGATCCGTAATATCACGAAATTGAGCAAAAGCGCCCAAGATTTCACCCTTTTCATTGATAATGGGAAGTAAATCGAACAGGCACACATTCTTCTGATCCAAGGAATACCGGAAAGAAAGCTCTATATTTTCGAATTGCTTCCGATACTTCAGAGCTTGATAGAAATAGCTTCCGAAATGTTCGAAAGGAAAGACAGGCGTGTGGATGACACTTTCCCGATTTCTTCCTGTAATTTTCTCGGCATAGGCGTTAAACTCTGTAATAATACCGCGCTCATCGGTCATAATAATGCCGTTGCGCATGTTATTGACAACAAGCTGCTGAATAAGATTTTGATTCTGATTCGTCATTCGAAGCGATAATTCTCTTTCAATAGAATCAGCCATATTAGAAAGAAGCGCTAGATAAGTATGATTATGGTGCTCAACCGAGGTCATGATGGCAATGGTCCCTGATAAATTATGATACATGGGAAAATGGAACGGCACACAATAACACGCCGTATTTCCCAGCATCTCATGATAATGTTCCTCACCGACGATCTGGATGGGTGCCTGCTCTTGCAGAGCTAGCGTGACTACATTCGTGCCCATAAACTCTTCGTCGCATTTGATTCCCTCATGAATGCCATAATTGTAGATAATTGATTTGAATCCTTCATCCCCATAGCTGTCTAAGATGTACCCCTGTTCGTTATTAACAAGGATCAGATGCGGCTTTCCGGCCAAGAGTGACAATATTTTTTCAGCAAAATACTGAATGACAGCAAGAATATCCCGATAACGTTCTTTTTCCACTTGCAGTTGATTGTCTGATAATTTAAGTCCCACCGAAGATATTTTCGTAGGATCCATCCCGCGATCCCTACATCTTTGGCGAGATAATTCTATCCATTGCTTCATAACCTTCTCCTCAACTTGACGACGATCTCATTATAATATTTAAAATGCATACAAATATTTTCAATTTTATCATAAATTATACTTTATATGTAAATTTACTTTTTCTTATCTATTTCATAGTCTATAAGGTATTTACTAGAGATAGCAACTCGATGTATAATTTGTGTACTAAGAACTATAACAGGGCGCAATGAAGCTTGGTCATTATATGGGCACTTTGACCTAGTGGAGCGAATAGTGCAACCGACCTTCTTTCAATGAGAGAGATGGTTTTTTTGTCGTCTCTTTCCTTGCGTACAATTATACACTAACATAATTGGGGAAGGAACATTTCCATGACAACTTACAATGCAGGCAATAAACAAGGGATAACGAATGAATTTGAGCCGGCGCATCCGTCCGATGTGAGTCAGGCTGAGGACTCCGTTGACGCGCATCGTTTCGAGATGACTGATTTCACCGAGAACACTTTCTATCGATTTGTTTCTTGGGTATTGAAAGGGCAACAGGAATAATCCCGACCTTGGGGTTTATTCCTGCGAACTTTTGTGGAAAATTGTAGAATTATTGGTTATACTCAGAGTGGCATGGAACTCATACATAAGATGGTGGTTCAATATGGATTTGTTATTGGATATGAAGACGATCTTCATCACGTTAGTCATTGGGCACCTGTTTACCGTTATTTTAATTAGCGCTTATTGGAGTCAACACCCTAAAGATACAACCATGAATATCTTTTTTGCTGGAAAATGTGTTCAAGCTCTGGCCTGGATTATCCTAATTTGGCGTGGTGGAATTCCTGATTCAGTAACAATATCGTTAGCCAATTCTCTCCTTTTCCTCGGATTCAGCTTAGAAACTGTCGCGTTGCTCAAGCTGCAGCAGCAATTTCATGTGTCCACCAAAAGATTCTATATCAGCATGACAAGTGCCATCATGATCTGTTTTCACTTATGTCTTTTCTTTTACAATGTTGAGCGAGTGCGCATTCTCGTTGGGTCTTTGGGCCTAGCCATTCTCATTATTCTTCCCGCTTATCGAATGATGAAGGACGAAGCCTCGTCTTTGCTTATGAAAATGATGGGTTGCGTCTATCTATTAATCAGCTTAGCGCTTGTTATAAGAAGTGTATTTGCTCTTTATTTGAATAATCTTATGGGTTTTTTCACACCAAGTTTTTATCAAACCATTTCTTTTATAGTGCTTTATCTGGTCATGATTCTAGGGAATACGGGTTTTGTCCTCCTATTGAAAGAACGGGCCGATCGCGAATTAACCAAGCTTGCGAATTATGATGATTTAACGGGGATTCTCAATCGGCGAATGTTTGTTGTCCACGCTCGAACAATTCTTAGCGGTTTCGCTAAAAAAGGGAACCCTGTTTCCTTGTTGCTGTTCGATATCGATGAGTTCAAAACGATTAATGATACCTACGGGCACGATACGGGTGATCTAGTTCTGCAGGATCTATGCAAACGGATAACGAGCCTTTTGGGCAAACATGATTTGTTTGGGCGATATGGCGGCGATGAGTTCGCTATTATGCTTCCAGGCTCGGGCATAGAAGAATCGACTGCTAAAGCGGAATTATTCCGGCAAGCCATCGCTGGGACAACCAGTTCTGAACTGCCAGCAGCCTACACTATAAGTTTAGGCGTTGTTACGCTGATTCCAAATCCCGATACACAATTAGAAACGCTATATTCTTCTTGTGACAAAGCACTCTATGGCGCCAAAAATAACGGCCGGAACGGTGTATTTAGATACTAAAGAAGGAGATTTTGTAGACTTATGTCTGCGGGATACAGAAGCACCTTCAGATGCCTTATTTTGACGCAAGATAGAGAAAAGCGGCTTTGCCGCCCTGAGAGATCAGCCTCTTAGTAGCGACAAAACCTGTTTAGGGAACTATAGGACGCTATATAGGCATATAGCAGGGATGCTAGGGTATTAGCGGAACTACAGGGTCTTATTTCCACGAAAAACGCTGAATTTGCCTTGAAACAGCAAAATAGCGGATTGTAGTTCCCTCACCCCCGCGATATGGATACTTTTGGCTAGAATAGCGGACTGTAGTTCCCTCCCTCTGTTCGCACAAGTCGGCTGGAGCAACTCCGCGTTCACTCCAAAACATATAACTCTGTAGAGTAGAGAACTGAATTTTCATTGGAGGGCGGAAGCCCTCTTTTTTACTTTTCCAGCTCCCCCTGCATCAAACCGGACGTGAGGTTTTCCCTCATCCGGCTTTCCGATGTTCTTCTTTCTTCCGCTTTACGGTACTTTCCTATCCAACGAGTTTCTTTAATCCAGAGTGCTCAGCAATAATACCCGTTAATCTGGAATTACTGTGCTTCATACGACGATTGCATTTCTTGTTCCAAAACAGCATCAATCTCTTTCGAATGTACCAGTCGATTTTATTCAGAAATAAATCGGCAAAAGCGTCCATCGCGTAGTAATTTCTCCATCCCTGAATCTTCGGATTGAGTTCTTCAACCATTCTGTTCATTGTCCAGAACAGTCGGTTACGCGGCGATGTGGCTTCCTTCACCTTCTCTTTCATCTTCTTCATGGCTTTCTTCGATGGATAGCTCCGCAATATATAATGGGCTACTCCCTTGACCTGTTTGGGGATTTTCCGGTGATGCATGCCCAGAAAGTCAAATCCTGCTTTGTCATCCCATAGGTTGACGAGCTTTGATTTGGATGTGTTTATCTCTATTTCAAGTTTATTAAATACTGCTTTTAACACATCGATTGCCTTCATAGCCTGCTCTTTGGTTTTGCACAGAATGACGAGATCATCAGCAAATCTGACGAGGGCGCCGAGTTCGGTAAATTTGTTTTCCCAGACCTTATCCAGGTAG
>NZ_BMHE01000004.1:0-30986 GCF_014640555.1 Paenibacillus marchantiophytorum
TCCGAGTGATTCAGCTACTTTCCCTTGCATCTACTTTCAGCGTTCTCCCAACCATCTGTCTAAACTAGCTAACTTCAAGATTCCGCACCAGACGGCATGAGGAAACTCATTACATTGGATAAATCCCGTCTAATCGTGAATCTGGCCGCCCATCGGGCTGTTGGATTGGATTTATCCATTGGAATCCTCTGTAAGGCTGAAAAACAGCTTTACAGCAGGAACTTGTGCACGACAGCATCGAATCAGGTGCATATAAGGTTGAAAAACAATGTTACAGCGGAGGCAGCAGCTTTAGCGTGTTTTACAGCGTTAAACCGCCACCACCACCGCACACAACAAAAAACCATGAAACTCCAAAAGGATGAGTTTCATGGTTTTTTTCCACGCTCAAACAACTCTCCGCTTACGGAAGCGGAAATAAATCGCCAATCCAACCAAAGCCACAATCGCCAAAATGAATAACGATATCCCCATATACTTATGAATCAACTGGAACAAACCGTCCAAATTGCTTCCAATAAAGTGGCCAAGTGTCAGGAAGGTTGTACACCATAACAACGCGCCCGTGCCTGCATACAGCATGTACTTATAGAACTTGACACCGCTGACACCGGACAAGTAGCAGGTGAAGTGGCGCACACCCGGCACAAAATACCCAAAGAACACGGTCCATAGTCCGTACTTATGAAACCAGCCTTCCGCTTGTTCAATGCGTTTTGGCGTTAATTTGAACCACTTCCCGTAACGATAGAGGAAAGGTTTTCCTACTCGGTGACCAATGAAATAGCTGACAATCATCCCCGTCATCGTTCCTGCATAAATCACAAGCAGCGTTGTTCCATACTCAAAAGGTCCTCCAGGTGCCGTCAATGATCCAACAAAAGCCATTAACGTTTCATCGGGTACAGGTACACCGATAATGCCGGCAGACAACAATATGTATAGCGCAATATAGCCGTAATGTCCTATAAAATCATATAGAGCTTCTTTCACAAAAGACACACCTCCAATTCGATGCCGTCCTGTTCAGTCTTATTTTACCAAAAAAGAAGGCTTGCCCCAAGTTCCAGTCATGCGCTTGTCTTCCTTGACATACCTTGTACTATACCAAACCAAAGAAAGTAGGGCAATAAATGCGAACAGGATCACAGATCGTCCGAGTTGCCTTTACCTATATCGGGACCGTCGTTGGCGCCGGCTTTGCATCCGGACAAGAGATTTTGCAGTTTTTCACACAATATGGCGGTCTAGCCACCTTAACCATCGCTATATCTACCGTTCTCTTCATCTGGATTGGCATTAAGCTTATGCTCATGGCTCACGAGTTGAAAGCAACTTCCTATGAAGACCTGAATCGGGTTCTGTTTGGCCACAAAATCGGAAATTGGATCAGCCTATTTACCATGCTTGTACTCTTCGGAATCACAACCGTTATGTTAGCCGGCGGCGGAACCGTTTTCGAAGAACAACTGCATCTCTCTTATCAAACAGGGCTGTTAGTGACCCTTGTGCTCGCGTACTTCGTATTATCCCGCGGCATCGGCGCTATTATGACCGTCAATTCCTTCGTTGTCCCCATCATGCTCATGTTCAGTCTAGTGATTGTCATCTATACGTGGCATTCGCCGTCATCAGACAACTGGCTGCGTATAACAAGTGATGCTTCTTTGGTGAAAATAGGGTTTGCGCCATTCCTCTATACCGCCTTTAACTTAGCCATGGCCCAAGCCGTACTCGTCCCTATGGGGGCTTCCATCGAGAAGCGGTCCGTGCTTTACTGGGGCGGACTCCTAGGCGGCGCTGGGATTGGGCTGCTTCTATGGTCCGCACATTATGCGCTTTCCGCGCAAATGCCAGGCATTGCCCAGTATGAAATCCCCATGGGAAATATCATCAACCGACTGGGCTCAGCGCCGCAGTTTGCCTATTTGCTCGTCATTTACGGCGAAATTTTCACCACTTTTATCGCGGATGCTTATGGCCTTTCTTTGCAGCTCCAGCAGCGCACCAAGTTGAAACCTAAGGTTTTGCTGTTCAGCATACTTGCACTGAGCTACTTGGTCAGCCAAATCGGATTCAAGACACTGCTCTCCATCTTATACCCGGTTTTCGGCTTCATTAGCGTGATCTGGCTCGTCCTCATGATTTGGCGCAATCGCTATCGTGCGATGTAAAGCGCCTGTCTGCGCAAAACCCAAGACAATCATCAAACGAACGATCAACAAGACCGTACCCAGTGTGCTAAAAATGATGCCAGATAACAAATACGAAAAATGAAAATTGACCACGTCAGTGCCTGCACGATCACGCAGCGCAGCGAAAAGCTCAGCCAGCAGAAGCAGCAGTCCAACAACAAACAAGGCAACTGCGGCATAATCCATCATTGTCCATCTTGAAAAGTATTTAACTGCAATGTCCACTCGGCTAACCGCTCGCGGTGATGCGGCTTGCTGCTGCCAAAGATAATAAACCATCCACGCTGTATAGAGAGCAGCGCCAGTAACGAAAAGCCCCAATATGCCTCCAACAATTGCAAAAAGTAAATTCATCTGAAAGTCCCCCCTTTCTTGATCCGTGCATACGTCGTATTAGCCATGACGCAGTCCATATAGCAGAACCAGCGTTAGACTGAAACAAAGAACCGGAAGCGCAAAGAGGAGGGGAAACAGGAACCAGCTTGGAAGCCGCATCCCCGGAAGCCAAATAAGTTGCAGATAAGCATCTTCAGCAAGCTTGAGATTTTCTCCTTCGTTACCTGATTTGACGGCTAATCCATCCGCTGCCCCTTCATTCCAGGCGATCTTCCCTTTTTTCCAACCCACCTGATAGGTAATTTCCCGATGTTCTTTTTTCTTATAGCTACCTGATTCCATTCGGATTCCTCCAGCTTTCACATGACCTCTACCTCATGTCATTGAAAGATTAATGTAAGCATGACCGGGAATAACACGCGCCGCTGCTTCTTGAACATGTCCATGACAGGTGAACAGCAGCACTTGATGCCTGCGGCTGATTTCTGCCAAAACCCGCAAGCAGCTCACCATCCGTTCCTCATCGAAATTGACGAGAATATCGTCCATAACCAGTGGTAAAACCGCTTTCCCCGCATATTCCTCCACTAGGGCAAATCGCATCGCCAAGTAGAGTTGTTCGGCAGTTCCACGGCTCAGCTGATTCGTCTCCACAGCCTGTCCGTTCGCACGGAAGGCAACAAGGCGCTGCTCGCCAAAAGGTGCTTTGACTTGTGAAAAAGCACCATTCGTCATTTGCGCCAAATAATCCGATGCTCGCAAAAGCACGCCTGGTTGACGCTCTTGCTCATACACCTCCCGCGCTTTCTTCATCAGCAGGGAAGCAAACGAAGCAACGGCATACTGATCCACCTGCTCGTGCAGTGTTGCCCTGTAATCTTCAAGCTTCAGCAGTTTGTCAGCATGCTCTGTGCCTTGTTCCAGCTTCTCAATCTGCCCGTCCAGCTTGCCGATGACTTCACGCCACTCATTCGACTGCCGCAAAGATTCAGTTAGTTGTGCATGCAGCACAGCCAATTGCTGTGCCATCTCTTCTTCACCGCTCTGATCTAAGAGCTGCGTGTAGGCATCAAATTGCGAAGTACTAAGCAGGGCTACGAGAGAAGCCTCCAGCAATTTTTGCTCTTCTCCCAACTTGCGTCGCTCTTCCTGCTGTCTCTGATGGATGCGTAGTTCTTCTCTGTCTCTGGCATTCGCCTCTTGCAAAAGCAACCTAAGCCGCTCCTGAATACGCTGTTCAGAGGCAAGCAACAGCAGCTGATCTTGCTCATTATCAAAGAACAGCTGTTCACTATGCTGTTTCTTGGCAAGCTGCTTGAGCTGCTCCTGCTCTTTGTCTTTCCAGCTTTTGAGCGCATAAACCGGCTCTTCCCGGGCAGTTCGCGCAAGCGCAAGCTCAAGCCGCTGCGCAACTTGATCTTCGTACTGCTGTATGTTCACGGCCAAAGCATCCGCTTTGGCTGTAAGCTTATGAAGCTGACGCAAACTTTCTTGCCCATGTTCAATCAATTGCAAGGATTCCATGGCCGCATCAGTTGACAAGCTGGCAGCTAATCCAAGTGATTGAAGAAGCTGGCGCCAGCTCAACTGCAGCTGTTGATTCGCCTCTTCCACTCGCTCAAGCTGCCCTTGACGCTGGTCTGCCTGCTGTTCTAAAGAATGCCTGTTTTCCTTCGCCTCCTGGAGCTTATCCAGCTTACGGCGGTATTCATTGAGATGTTGTTTGCTTTGTTCCGCTTCCCTGATCCAGGCATCCAATTGCGGCTTGAACTCAGAAAGATCGGCCTTGATACTATGATCCGTCATTTTCAACCCATGAACAGTTGCCGCTGCCTCATGATACCCGGCCTGCTGCTGCTCGAAGGCTTGGATTTGCTCTCGCAAGCGTCTTTCGATGTCGCGAAGCCCTTGCTCATGATCCGCCTGCTGTTCCCTGCGATCTGACCCAGAAGGCATCGCTCTCGCCGAACGCTGATCTGTTGGCTGACGATCCGTCAGATAGATCAAACAGGCAGCACCGGCAAATACAACAAAGAGCAGCATCGCAAGCCATAGATCACCTTGCCATAAGACTACTAATGGGACAATTATCGCCAAGATCCCGCTCATAATCAAAATTCGCTGCCGCAGCTTTCGCGCGGCTGTTTTCCCGGCTTTGGCTGCTTCTTCAAGGCTTAGCTGAAATTGCTGCTGCACCGCCTCACGTTCTTGCTGGTGTTCAGCGTCACGCACTAACCATTGCCACTGCGCATAATCGTTAGCAATCCGCTGCAAAGCTGTTAGAGGATCAACAGCCCCCATCATTGCAGGCATCTTGCGTAAATCGGACTCGATCCCTCTAATCAGTTCCTGCAGCCGTGCAAGCTGGTGTTCCAAACTATCGAGCTCCGTTTGTACACGAAGTTCATCAGCTCGGCATTGGAGAAACTGTTCTTTGTAAGCGCGAATTTGCTCACGCAGAGAGATAGAGACTGAAAAGGCCGACAAATCAAACGCGTTCTCTTCCCCTTGAGCATCTATTTGTTTCAGCAGTCTGTCTAATTGCGATTGTTGATGTTCCTGTTCCACGAGCAATTGATCTCGGCTGCGTTTCTGATCTTCATAAGCGGCAGCCTGCTCCAGCAAGTGATTCAGCTCCACTTGATGCTCCAGCAGCTTCGGCTGGATCTCCAGCGCATGAAGCTGACTCTCTAGTTCGGACTTCCGCAGCTGAAGCCGCGTTCGGTCTGCATGAACGCGCTCCAGCTCTGCCTCGAGCGCTTCGAGCCGCGCCGAAGCGTGCTCGGGGAAGCTGGCCAGCGCGGGCAGCCCTGCCAGTTCCTGGCCGATCTGACGCAAGCGGACCCATCCGCTTCGCGCCTTGCCGGCCAGGCTCAGCTTCTGCTGCTCCGCGCGCAGCGCTTCCTGCTGCTGCTCCAGCGCAGCGATGCGCGCCTCCGCGGAGCGGCGCTCTGCCTGCAGCCGATCATAGTCGGCTGCTTGATCCTTGCTGCGGCGCAGCGACTGCTCCAGCCCCTCCAGCTCTTTCAGGAGACGGTTCATCTCCTGATTGCGACCGCGGGGTCTGTACAGGCCGTCGGCCTGCGCCGTCAGCTTGCGCTCGGCCTCCATGATGGCCGAGCCGCTCACGCCAAGCCCAGCGCTATACAGATAGCCGCTGAGCTCGTCGGTCTGCAGGGTGCGCAGCTCCTGCAGCTCGGTTAAACCGAAAGCGAACAAGCTGCGAAAGAGGTCGGCCGACAGGCCGCCCAGCAGCGTGTTCAGCAGTTCTTCCCCTCCGGTGGTGCCATCACCGAGGGTGACCTTGACGTGCCCCGCTGAGGCACGTTTGCCGCCTGAGGCGGGCGCATCGTATCGCTCGACGCGAATAAGCTGGCCGTGACTGTCCATCAGCGTCAAGGCCCCTCCGTGAGCGCCGCCGCCCAGCGGCTCATAACGCTCCGAGCGGTTCTGGCGCGTGGGAAAGCCGAACAGCACCGCTCGGACGAAGCCCATCAGCGTACTCTTGCCCGCTTCGTTAGCCCCATAGAACACAACAACCGAGCTGTTCGTGTCCAACTGCCGCTGACGAAGGCTGCCGAAACCGTCCACCTGGATAGAGACTATTCTCATCCGCTTTCCCCCCCATCCGCGGACAGCAAGTCCGCGGCTAGTTCTTCTGCGGCGCGAAGCAGCTCGCGCAGTCGTTCAGGCTCCATGGCTGCCCCATTTCCGGCAGCCTGGGGAAGACTCTGCAGCGCGGCCAATGCCTCGCTCGCAAAGCCGTTCAGCGCAGCCTCATCTGCTTGCAGCGCAGCGGAATATCGCAGGAGATCGCCCAGAAAGCTGGACTCCTGCAAGAGAGCCCCGAGGTCCAGCTCACTTGCCGTTCGATCCTCGATCGTTTCCACCCAAACGAAGCGGCTTCTCTCCTCTTCCGACAATCGCAGCTCAGCAGTCAACTCTTGCAGTGCCCGTCCTTTGCGCAGAAGGCTATGAACAGCGCTGCGTCCTTCCAAAACAAATCGCACGACAGCATCTCTGCCGTCCGCTTCAGATCGAATTCGCTCTAGCTGCTCACCAAGCAAGTCTTTCAACGCCTGCTCCGACTGTATCCCTGAAACGGATAACCGTTCATGAAACCAACGCACACGATCCAAAGCATGGAACGCCAACTCAGCACGTCCATCCTCCGACATCTCGACGATATAGCAGCCGCGTGCGCCAATTTCTCGAATACTTCGGCCTTGGAGGTTGCCTGGATACACAATGGCTGGGTGTTCATGCAGCACATTTCTCGTGTGAACATGACCTAACGCCCAGTAATCCATGCCAGCAGCTAACAAGTCCTGTTTGCGGCAAGGCGCATAATTATCATGACCAGGATCGCCGTCCACGTTCGTGTGCAGCAGCGCAATCTGACATACCGCTTCTTGTCCTTGTAGAAACTGCAGCGCCAAATTATCCGTGACTGCCGCGTTTCGATAAGAAATCCCATGGATTTGCGCGATCTTTCCGCGAACGCCCTTCTCCACCGTGATTGTTTCCACCCGATCGCATGCAAAAAAATGGACGCCTGCCGGCCAAACCAGCTTCGCGGCGCGTCCATCCTCCGGGTCATGATTACCATGAATGACATAAGTCGATATACCGTGCTCTGCTAATTGCTCCAATGCCTTCTGAAAGCGAATTTGTGCGCGCAGAGAACGATCTGATAAATCATAAACATCTCCGCTAATGAGCACAAAATCTACCTGCTCGCGGATAGCTAATCCTACGAGTTCCTTGAGCGCTTCAAACGTAGATTCGCGAATTCGCTCACGAACTCGTTCAGGCAGCGCCGACATGCCTTTGAACGGACTGTCCAGATGCAGGTCGGCGGCATGCATAAACCGCAGTCGTTTCATAATCTAACGCCTTTCTATTCCCATTTATTCGTTGTCAATTTCACTTGCCGTCTCTCTGACGGGGTAGCTTTCATAAACGCTTTTCAGTTGGCGCAGCACCCGGTTCAACGAATAGGTTTTCTTCGCCTTCTCCCAAGCCGTTCGTGCCAAGTTATATCGGAAAGTAGGATCGATCACGACTTTCTCCAACGCATGGCTTAATGCCATAGCATCGCCAACAGGAACAAGCAAGCCATTGTGTCCATGCTCGATTTGCTCCGCAATCCCGCCTACATCCGTACCAATCAGCGCTAACCAACATAGAGCTGCCTCCGCGAATACGGATCCGAATGCCTCAGCACGGGACGGCAGCACAAACACATCGAAAAACGGCATAAATTCCTCAGGATGCAGCATATAGCCGTAAAAAATCGTATCTTCATATATGTTATGCTCGATGGCCAGCTTCTCCAACTCTTCGCGGCTCGGTCCATCTCCGATAATATGCAGCACGAAAGGATGACCGCGCTTTTTCAGTTCACCACAAGCAATCAACAGCGTATCCAGCCCTTTGGCAGGCACCAGCCGGCATACCGTAATGAACTGCGTGACTGGATTTTCATGGGAAATCGGCCGGAACCGTTTCTCATCGAATCCATTCGGAATGACACCGATCCGCTCACTATCCTGAACGTATTCGGACATATACTGCTTAAACGAATTCGAAACCGTAATAATTTGATCTGCTTTAGCTTCCAGCTCGGCATAAATTTGCGTCAGGAATTGATGCTCAATCCCGTTTGGCTGAATGCGATTATTAAGAATCAGCTCTCTCTCAAAGCTTGAGTGAATGGTCAGGATGACTGGCGTATCCGGATAAATCTGCTTCATCGCTAGTGCCGCAATCGGATGATGAGCATGGATAATATCGAATTTCTTGGAAATTCTTAATTTTGTCCACCATACATAATCCTTGTAGGTCTGAATGTATTTATCAACAATCGGGTTCCCGGCAAATTTACGCCAATCGAAAGTGCTGAAGTTCACTTCCTCCGTACCCTTGTTGCGAATTCGTTTAGGTAACGAAAATAATTCCATTTCCCAGCCTTTTTTATTAAATCGGTCCAAAATATACGGGACCATGGATGACACCCCACCCGGCTGTTCCGGGGGGAAAAACAATGCTTGCAAGATGTTCATTGCATGAGCCCCTCTCCCAAATCCTTGAGCTTACCTTCCTATTGTAACTGGTGCAGGTGGAATAGAAAAGAGAACACCGTACTCCTCCACAAACGTTTCTATCCCTCTCTCACATTTTCCTTTATAATAGAGTCACTACTTGTCGAAAAATAGGACATCTTGGGGGAAAGTATGAGCGTTGTTGATCTGCTCTATGGTGAATTAGCTTCTTTATTATCCAATGTAATTGTGTTTGTCATCGTTGTACTCATGTTTGTGATTTCGCTTCGCTTGTTTCTGGATCGCCGCAAAAAAGGCTACATGTCGATGACCATCTCGCTTGTCATTGTAGGATTACAATATATGCTCAAAATTTACGTATCTTTCAGCGCCATTGATACCAGTTTGACGTCTTACACCTTGTTAATGCTGAAAATTATCTCGTTCGTTCTGCTGAATTTTGGGATCTACCAATTATATAATCGAACCTTTCGCAAGCAGTATATCTTCTTCTATGGCTTGATCATCATGGGGTTTGTTGTGTCTGTGCTTCACTTCAGCGTGCCTCAGATGTATAGCGGTACGCCTCAGCAAGTCAGGCTTTTGCAGGACATCGGCCTTGAGTTATACGTTTTTGTCTTAGTTTTTCTTTGCTTTTACATGATCCCCCCTTATGTGGGTCAACAAATGAAATATCAGTTGGCGTTAACCGTTTATTTCTTCATCCAATCCGTGCATCTTGTTAATGTCTATATGTATGGCAATACGCAGCCCATCCTCACGATTGCAGGGAATGCGCTGCCAATTGTGTTCTATTTACTGCTGTTTATGCTGCTATTTGATCGTGTTGTTGAGCTTATGCAGGCGATTTACAATTCATCCATTACGGACGGGCTCACACGCTTGTATAATCGCAAATTTTTCTATAACCGAGTCACTCAGCACGTCCAGCGTCATTTGCCTGTGTACATTTTATTCAGCGACATTGACAATTTCAAGAAATTAAACGATACCCAAGGACATCAAATGGGCGATGATGTGCTCAAGCAAGTCGCCCAGATTATGAAGGAAGAAGCAGAGGATTGCGGAATTGCCGGTCGTTATGGCGGGGAAGAAATGGTCGTCATGGTGACAGATCCCGGTGTCAAAATGGATGCTTTCGCCGAGCGGGTTCGCAGTCGCATTGAGAAAGAAACGATTGTTACTGCGAGCATCGGATACAGTAAGTACAAAAATGGCGTCAGTGCCGAAGAACTCATTAAACAAGCGGATGAAGCCATGTACAAGGCCAAAACAAGCGGTAAAAACAAGGTCGTTAAATATGCGTAGCCAAGACCGCTACTCATAAAAAAAACCCGCTTTTTGTGCAAATAGGAGCCGCTAAAGACTCTTTTTTGCACAAAAGGGGGCTGCCTCAAGGGATTAGGAAATTCTCTTATAAAGGGAACGCGCTTCGCTATTTCAATAATAGAACAATAACAAGTGCAATGACAGCGGGTAAACCTTGCACCAGCCAGATCGATTTCTTAGCCGTTGCTCCGCCATAGAGCGCAGCGATGATTACGCAGATTAAGAAAAAGATTTCTATGGAACGACCGATCACTGGATCAGGATGGACGATCCCCCATACCAGACCGGCTGCCAGAAATCCGTTGTAGAGACCTTGATTCGCAGCAAGCGACTTCGATTGCTCCGCTTGCTCTTTGGTCTGACCAAAAGCCTTCAATCCGCGCGGTGTAGTCCAAAGAAACATTTCCAATACTAAAATGTACAGATGTTCAAGTGCAACAAGTCCTACCAAAATGGAAGCCAGCACAAATAACCCTCCTCTTCATATGCATCTTACAAAAACAACTGCTTTGCATAAAGCATTTTTTTACTCATTTCCTTCATGCACATGTTCTTTGCAAAAGGCCGCTACGCTAGCAACCTCATCATCTTCAAGCTCAAAATCGAGATAAAGCTGCGTCGTTTTCTCATACACTTCGTACTTCAACAAGCCTGATTTATCTTCCTCTACGTTGTAAATGACTCGAATATAGAGGCCGCTTTCCGAATACATGTCGTCATCTTCCTCAACCTCAATATCAAGGAGGAATTCATAGCGCTGTCCGGTCAAAATCTTAAATGGGTCCTTCACCAATTCAACAGTATAACTTGTGATTGTAAACATGATGCTCATCCTCTCTGTCCACAGATCTGTATAATTCCAGCTCTGCCTGTGCGCTTTTAATGCCTATCGCGCGTTTGTTCGTTATCTTTATTCATTTCCTTAGGTTTGCTGCCCCAGTTTTTCGGGTTCAAATACCGTCTGTATTTCCGCGCAACTTCTTTCCCCAGGATTAGACCACCTGTCCAGAACATAACTTCGCTGCAAACAAGAAGTCCAGCAATCCAGCCTGTCATCTTCGTCCCAGAATGTACGAGAAAAGGAATCGTAAAAGCGGATAAGAATGCTAACGCAGAAGCAATCAGCAGTGCTATTCCTAATTTTTTCAAACTTGACAACCTCCCTACGGCAATTCCTTCCTCAAACTTTATATGACTTGTTGGCAATTATCAAGTTTTTACTTCCTTCTGAGGCTTATTAGGTCCATCGTCGTTCATATGGCTGCTGGATTTGCAGCTTGGAAATAGATCGGATTGGTGAAAGCGATCATCGTTCTGCAATTGGCAACGACCCCCAACAGTTCCGCTCTAAGCCAGGTCAGCCCTTCGGTTTGAAATGGAAATGACACAGAATACACAGGACCAGCAATTACACGCTCTTCCATGACACCTAAATTTCCAAACAGCACAATCGTAAATTTCTGTTCATCCAAATGCCAGTGATCTGCCCGTTCTGACATATCTAGCGCGACAGTTGCTTCCCATGCAAGATCAAGGTGCGGTAAAGGTATCTCATCCCCGATACCAAAGTCACTCCCATTTGCTGCTGATTTAATTGTAAACAACAAAAGCGGTCCCATCGTCACACTTACAGCACCAGTACGAATGGCCTCAACAACCGCTTTATCAGCACTTAACTCCTGTGTTCCAAGCTGTAAATACGACACGGCAACAGGCTCCAGCGTTTTTTTCGAAGATATGTGCCAATCCCTTCCACAAACACCAGTAATACGATAGCCCTGGTTTAATAAATCAGTCCACATTCGGTAAGCTCTCTGATTACTTGTCAAAATGGAAGGCAGCGTATATGACCATACCTCTATATAATCGACATCGTGCCAATTTGTAATTTCATACTCCCAGAAGCAACCGGTGCACATCGGGCTGCCTACGCGAAATGGATGGGCGATTCCGACAATTCCATCCTGCCGATGTACTCTTTCAATGCCTACATGAATATCCCTGATTCCTAAATCTCTCCAGTCCACATAGTCAGTAATGCCAATGATCAACATATGCCCGAAAAATGTCGTCCACTCCATACCTCGTACAATATGGATATGATTTTCTTGCTCCACGAGATCACATTCCAAAAGCGGAGACATCGTATTGTGATCCGTCATCGCAATGCCAAACAAGCCGATCTCTTTAGCGCTCTGCGCTAATTCAAACAATGAATGTTCGCCATCGCTGTGATATGTATGCGTATGCAGCTCATACGGCAACCACTTCTTACTCATAGGTCACTCTCCTCTTCCCACACCTCAAGCTTAAACTCACATCTATCAGTAACTATGGCATGGAAGCTTAATGTAATGGTCCATTGTCCGGCAATGAGATGCCCTGGCATCAACCCGGGAGAAGCCTCTCCCGCTGATATAAATAACCTCTGCGAATCCTTCTTTCGATGGCAAGCTCCACGAAATTCCACTGGATCATCAAGTGAAACCGTTATCAAATTTTTTAACGGTACATATTTTTTCCAACTATCTTCTGCAAGAAGTTCGATATTTTCCTCATATTTAGCCTGCCCTTGGCGAATAATTTCCCAAGACAGTTCCTCATCCTCTAAAAAACTAGGGGAATAATCTAAATTAAAAGTAAGAATCTTGCAATGTTCAGAGACAGGAAACATATATCTTTGATGGGTTTTTGTATCAGCAGACGATAAAATTCCTTCTGTCATATCTATCAATCTCAATGGATTCACCTTCAATTCAACTATTTTTTAGTTTACAAGTTCATAAGAATATATTGTAATTTCTTTGGCAGTTACGTAATATGCTTTAGTAGGCAACGCATTTAGTCAACCAGAGGCATGTTGTTGTTGTTACCCGTAATCGATGAGGAGGAATGCTAATGGATTAAGTTACTCTGATGACAGCACCGTCTACCCCAATATGGAATCGATTCCATATTGGGAAAAAAGGTAAACTATTATATCTCAAAGGAGTAGATATTATATGCGCTTAAAGAAACTTACTTCCCAAGCTCTGGCTTCACTTCTACTGATTTCAGCTCTTATGCTAACATCTGTTGCTCCAGCAAATGCTGAATACAACTCAACCTCCAATCGTAACTGGATGGAACAGGTAAACAATGTAAACCCCAACTTCGCGAATACATCAATCCGAGATGTCATTTTACCTGGCACTCATGACTCCGGTACCGGGGTGTTTAATGCTTCCGGTTTCGATAGTGCCGTAGCTCCCGACATTATTAATCCTCGTGAGTGGGCCCAATATGCCGTACAAATCGCTCCGCTTAAGAATAAGTCGAGATCTCAGGATTATAAGGTTTCCGATCAATTGAATCTTGGTGTGCGTTACCTCGACTTGCGCGTTGGACCTAATTTCTGGTTTTCAGGCTTAAACTTTCACCAACAAGATAATGCGCTCCGCACTATGCACGGACTCTATGGAGAATATGTGGAAGATATCCTGCAAGCGACGAAGGTTTTTCTCAATGCCAATTCCAAAGAAATCGTTGTTCTGGATTTCCAACATTTCCATGAAATGAATACAAACAGCTATACCTATTTAAGAGATCGCATTCAGTTTCATTTGGGGAATATGCTTGTTCCTAACACTTATGGCGTAAATACAACCCTCGGGCAGCTTTGGAATGAAAACAAACGGGTCATTGTGCTTTATGGCGACCATAATTATTGGTCAAGCGCAACTACGCATGAAACAGGAAAGGATATCCCGAGCCCCTTCATGAATGAGACTTGGGTATGGAATCGCAAAAACTTCCTGCACTCGCAATGGGTGAACGAAAGCAACTCGCAAGCTATGAAGCAATCGCTTCAGTCAGAAGTGAATACGGCCGGCAACTACCCGAATATGCTTCATGTCTTGCAAAACGTCGTAACACCAACTACCGTTTCAACGACTACCATCTCTGATGTGGCAGGATCAGCCAATACTGTGGCCATGGATGGTTTACAAAGCAATTGGACCAATCAGCGGATCAACATCATCATGACTGATTTCTTCAACAACTGCGATATTGTTAATGTGATTAAGAGACTTAACATGAAATATAAAGATCCTGATGGCACGAATCAAGGCGTCTATGTATACGAGCACCCGGACTACAATGGCAGGATGAATCGTATTCTGGGAGAAGCCGATAATTTAACGGACTATACGATAGGCAACGATACGCTGAGTTCGGTCAAAATTGTTGGGCCCTACAAAGTAGAGCTCTATGAGAATTCAAATTTCCAAGGAACGAAATCTATTCTGACCGCAAGCAGTTCCAATATCATTTCTCTTCCAGTAGGTGATAACAGAGTTACGTCTCTCCGTGTTCAACGCTTGGACGATGAACCTGGCGTTTATGTTTATCAAGATAGCAACTATGAAGGAAAAAGTGTTCATTTCACACAGAATGAATCCAATATGGGGTTAACGTCAGTCGGCCATGATGCCGTTTCTTCAATTAAAATTGTAGGACCTTATCGCGCAGAAGTGTTCGAGCATGCTGACTATCAAGGAAATATGACAGCATACACGTCTGACGCCTCCTCTATTGGCGGCTGGAATGATAAGATTAGCTCCATTAAAGTGTATAAGCTTCCATAATAAATTCACTGATTGAGTCTAAAAATCTTAAATGTCCAAATACGAGAAGAAGGGCTTGTCTCTTCTTCTCGTATTTGGACTTATCAGATTTTCATCTGTTGCTTCAACTGTACCAGTGCAGCCACATTCCGTGTTGTAATCGACGCTACGCCCTCATTTACTAACTGTATCATCCGTTCTTCTTCGTTCACAGTCCATACATACACGGGAAGATCCACGGATTGGGCGTAATCCACAAGCTCTTGGCGAACGATAGTGTGCTCAATATTGATACCAAAACAGGAGGCTGAAAGAGCATCCTCGCAAGTTTTGACGACAGCATCTCTGTAGGAAAGTGTTCTAAACAGGTCGCTGTCCGTATTCAGCAGCTTGCGCAGTCCCGGGTGAGAGTGCTGAGCAAGCAGTGCACGTTCCATCTTACATCCAGAGAGGAATACTTGGGTTGCGAGGTCAAGCCGCTTCACCAACGCAGCTACAGCTTCAATACTCTCGTCCACCTTCAAATCCAAATTCATAATCTTGCCAGCAGATTTGACATGCGGCAGTACTTCTTCCAGACTGCAAATTTGAATGATTTCTCGTTGTTGACCATGATTGACTTCAAATTTATGCTCTCTTAAGGCTTCAAAGGTCGTTTGTGAGATGAGTAATCTCCGCCCTGCAGCGGTCACCCACTCATCCTCATGGGCCAAAACCGGGATGCCATCCTTAGTCACTCTGATGTCTTCCTCCACGACGTCCGCACCAAGTTGAAGTCCTGTCAGCACGGAATGCAGCGTATGATCAAGCGTGTTCATACTGCCGCAGTGTGCCGTAATGATTGGAAATCGATCACCCATCTAATAAACACTTCCTTTCTTCTATCTACACAACTATTTTACAGTAAGACTCTCTAGCTAGCTGCTTGATTCTCGCAATTACGTAGCCGGCACCGTTTCCAAACCGCGAACACCTTCAAGTGACGCTAGATACATAAGTGCTTGCTCAAAGCGTATCGATTGTTTAATTTTAATTTGCATACGGATCTTCACCAGATGATGCCGTTCATCGATAGACATCGTTTCCCCCGTCTCGATAACAATTTTATGAATACGAATCCCGTAACCATTCATTTGATCGATAATATAATGAAGCTTAGCCGTTTCCTGTTGGATATTCAATATGATTTCACGACTTATTTTCGTTTTTGAAAATATGGCTTCGAGCTTGTTCAAGAAAAACAAGCAAATGACCACAAGTGCGGTACCGATGGCTGCCCCAAAATAAAACCCTGCTCCCACTGACAAACCAATTGCAGCAACTACCCAAAGCGAAGCGGCTGTTGTCAGTCCCGACACAGAAAAACCGGTTCGCATAATGGTGCCGGCACCTAGGAAGCCGATGCCGCTGATGACTTGAGCGGCAAGACGCGCTGGATCGAGTCTGACATTAGGCTCACTTGCAAATTCGGCGAAACCGTATATAGATAGGAGAACGATCATGGCAGATCCTAAACATACGAGAATATGGGTACGAAACCCTGCCGAATGCCCCCCCATCTCCCGTTCAAAACCAATGAGCCCCCCAAGTAACAGAGCCATCATCAAACGGAATGCTAATTCCATATGATTGATCTGCCATACAGCAGGATTCGATACAATTGCCATTCTAGGTTCATCCCTTCATTTGCGAAACTCCCGTCATCCAATCGCTTCCATGGCAAATGGCCCACTCTGGTATCGATATCATAATGAGGCAACTACGCTCGAACACAATGACCATAGCCATCATTTCCGAGAATATCGCTGGCTGCTGCTAGCATCACAAGCTTGGTTGAATAGATTGAATATACAGCCGCGGACAACAACGCTATGCCTCTTTCTTATTTACCTTACAGCTGTCCCTTACAACAAGCTTGTGCCCTAGTATCAAATCTTCTTCGGGGCTTCCTTCTTGATCCTCAATCAACTGGATCAGTGTTTCGACTGTCAGCTTTCCCATTTCATGAATGGGCTGTTCCATGGAGGTTAATCTCGGACGAACTAGTTCCGTCAACTGACTGCCGTCGAATCCGATGATGGATATATCGTCAGGTACTTTCAACTGATGATCATGCACGCAATTCATAGCTCCGACAGCCATATCATCACTGACTGCAAATACAGCGGTCGGTCGGGGCTCGCAGGCCAATATTTCCTTCATCAAATCATAGCCTTTTTGCATCTTATAGTCGCCAAACTTTATATAGTCATAAATGATTTTAACATGATTGTTCGTGAGCGCATTTCGGTAGCCCACATAACGGTTTTGACCTGAGGTAATATCCCTCATGTCGCCTCCAATAAAAGCGATTCGCTCATGCCCCAGCTCTATTAAATAATTAGTGGCATCATAAGCAGCTTGATAGTCATCTATAATGAGAGAAATGAATTTTTGATCTATAGGCTTAACGCTTGAAAATATGACGGGCACTTCCAGTTTATTAAGCAAACTGCGTATTTCATCGCTTAATTTTTCATGCATAATAATGATTCCGTCTACACGCATTTGCTTAAATACATTCAAATATTTAAGTTCTTTATCGATATCCTCAATAATGTTGCAGACTAGAAGATTATAATCATTCAAGCTCGCCGTTTCTTCAATGCTGCTTAATATGGTGGAATAGAAACTCGACGTAAGATCGGGAACAATAACGCCAATGAGGTCCGTTTTCTTTCGAACCAAGCTTCTTGCAATATGACTTGGCGCATAGCCTAGCTCGTCAATTGCATGTTTTACTTTGAGCTTTAGCTCGTCTTTGACGTATTTTTCTCCATTTAGCACTCTAGAAACAGTCGTCACGGAGACTCCCGCTTTTTTGGCTACATCTTTAATCTTTGGCGCCATGATTTTTCATCCTTCCTGCTGGCAACATTCTCCTCTAGGCTTCCACAAAAAGCGGCTGAGAGAAGGCACCGAAACCACCCTCTAAATAAACAGCCATGCGGATATATCCTTCATCTCCTGTGCAAGTATACTTCACCTGCTTAATTTTTCCTGTTTCTTCATGCAGTATTCTGCCTTCTTTACCGAACAACGTCACATATTTATACATATTATCATATAATGGGCTCGATCGCAGATCAAAGGTGATTTGATCTTCTTCAACACGCACCGCGTCAATTCCATACCCTGTAGAAACATAGAAGCTGCCTTCCCTAATGGCCGAAAGAATAGATGCATTCGTATTGTCTGCCGCAAGCACCATGTTCCAAGCCCGCTTCTCTTGTCCGTATACATGGGAATCGTCATTGCCAAAACCCCACACTTTGCGGCCTGAAGACAATAGGAAATCCCATTTATCGAAGGCAATATCGTACTCCGGATTTCCATCGCCGTTCACGACCTCAATACCATTGAAACGTTTCATGCTAAGTATATCTTCATGACGCCAATAATGCGAGAAAAATCGATTCGGATGGGCAAGTATGGACAGACCGTTATTTTCGATACATAGATCTGAGAGACGCTGATAATTACTTATTGTAAATTCATTGGAATAGCCTTCCATCAAGGATGCTGGAGGATTTACCAAGAGCATATGTGTTTGGGAACTGCTAACTTCAATCGCTTCGAAAACGGTTGGAATCGTACGCTCTCCCTCGTGCGGAGTAATGAGATCATGATCAGAAATTCCTAGAAAGTCATAATCATGATACATGCGGTACACGGTTGAAAGGGGATGATGACCATCGCTGTTAGTCGTGTGATTATGAAAGCTGCCTCTTAACCAAATCCCCTGCTTGTTGTATGGATTACTAATTTTCATTACATGCATCTCCTTAGAAACATTTATTCTTTGACAGATCCGATCATAGCACCTTTGGCAAAATACTTTTGAATAAATGGATAGACGATAATAATTGGTGTCACGACCACAATAATTGTCGCCATTTTCAAGGAATCCCCGGTGAGTTGCACCTGCTGAAGCATTATCATCTGATCAGAGCCAGCCGTCTGCATAAGGGATTCTCGGATGGCATCCTGCTTGGTCAGCATCTCCTGAAGCAAAGTAGATAATGGCCTCAAAGCAGCCGTTCTAATATAAAAAGTGCCAGTAAACCAGTCATTCCAGTGGCTCACAGCTGTAAATAACGAAATTGTTGCTAGAACAGGTTTGCTAAGCGGCAGCACAATGCGCCATAAAATACCGAAATCACTACAGCCGTCAAGCTTCGCCGATTCCTCTAAGCTGATGCTCAATTGCTGGAAAAACGTCCGCATAATGATTAGATTCCAAGCACTGTAAAGCACCGGAACGACATACACCCAAATCGTATTGGTTAAATGTAAATTTTTGAGCAGTATATAGTAAGGAATAATACCGCCAGAGAATAACATTGTGAAGAAAATCATCAAAGTAAAAAAACGTACGCCAGGCAAGGTCTTGCTCTTAAGGGCATAAGCCGCCATTGCGGATAATAAGACTCCTGCTATGGTCCCAAGAAAAGTGCGGAATATGGATATGGCAAAAGCTCTGCCAATATTAGCCGATTTAAACACTTCACTGTAATTTTCAAATGTCCAGACCCTTGGCCAGAAATAAATGCCGCCTCTCTCCGCATCTTTACCCGCATTAAAGGAAAGCGCAAGTATATTCAAAAAGGGTAATAGGATGGATAAGCACAAAAGTACAATGAGTGCATAATTTATGAACTTAAATAGCTTTTCACCTATAGAGAGCTTGTAAAATTCATGTCCCACGTTCATCTCTCCCCATGCTGAGAAATGTGCCCCCAGGTTGGGGGCACCGGATTTCTCAACTCATCGTCATGTTAATTATTATTTATGAGAATGACTTTCGTTTTTGGATCGCTGTCTTTTTTCTGCAGCAATGCTTCGTAATCATCCAACCCGGCTGCCTGCAGTTGTTTTTTTGCAGCTTCAAGAATCTTCTGCACCTCATCTGGACTTTTGGCATAGATTGCGCGAATGATGCTTTCATTATAGTTGGTTAAGGCTGTTTTCAATTCCGTCCCTTTGGCGAACTCGTTCAGGAAGGCACGCGGACGGTAACCGTCATTCACAATGGCATTTTTCCTTTTCTCGTCAAATCCCCAATATTCAGCAATTTTCAAAGGTGCGGATACCCCATTAGGCGTCGCAGAATCACCAAACTGCATCTCACCGAAATCACCCAATCTGTTGATATCTGTACCACCCAGATAAGCCCCCCAGCCATTGCCTACACCATCAAACCCAAGTTCTTTTGCGGCTTTGGGATCTTTCTTCTTAAGATCAAGCACTTCTTGTTTGACCAATGGATTGCCTTTGGCATCCAGCGTATAGTCTCTTCCTTCCAAACCGTACTGCCAGAGCAGCTTACCTTCACGGCTAGCCAAGAAATCGGCGAATTTAACAATTTCATCTGGGTTTTTCGTTGTTTTCGGAATCGCCCAAGCATTGTAACCGCTCTTATAATCGACTTGCATACGATACGGACCATCCACAGAATCAATAGGACCAAGCGGCAAATAACTCATATCTTTATCGAAATCCAGATAATTGTTCATCGAACCAATAATACCGAATGAATGGTTAATTGCTCCTTCTGTTGCTCTGTTTTCCTGCATGGCGTAATAGTCAGGTGCCATTAATTTTTCTTTCAACAGCTTTTGC
This sequence comes from Paenibacillus marchantiophytorum, assembly GCF_014640555.1. Lineage (GTDB taxonomy): Bacteria > Bacillota > Bacilli > Paenibacillales > NBRC-103111 > Paenibacillus_E > Paenibacillus_E marchantiophytorum. The sequence continues at coordinate 20,194 of NZ_BMHE01000004.1, forward strand.
ACAAGCTGGATGCGTTGCATTGGATAATCTGTTTTGCTTTCATGAACAATTTTACCACTCTTATCTTTGGCAAAACCTTGGTCTAGCTCGCCCCAAGTCAGATTGTCAAAGAGAGGTCCATTCTCTCTGTTGCTGCTTCCAAAATATCGTGGACCAATGGGGATAATATCTTTGCCGTTATTATCCTTAAAGTTGCCAGCTTTGATTTTTTGAGCCAGTTCGTAGACTTGATCTGTTGTATGTATGGTTTTCGGGTCAATTTTCAGTGCATCTGCGATGTCTTTGCGAATATATGAGGCTTGAATGAACTTCTGTTCCTTATAGCCGCCTTCTCTGGCAATATTCATATGAACAAAATAACTAGAACCATTAAATTCCGGACGAAACATGATTGCATTCTTTGTATCCGTAGGTAAAAATTTGTCCTGCATATATTTGCTGTACACTTTGGTGTTTTTTATTAAAGGAGTTAGGTCTGTGAACATATCCTGCTTTGCAGCTTTCAAAATGACTGGCATCTCCTGCCGCGCGCTATTATTCAAATAGAAGGCTATAAAGTCAGGCAAATCGTTGGACGCAAGCCCGGCTATCAAGCCATCGATTGCATGATCCGAGTTAACGCTATCCATTTGCAGCGTAATTCCCGTCATCTCTTTCAGCTTTTTGGCAATTTCGGGATTAATGTCTTTAGATACATCATCACTATCGATAAATAGGAGCCCTTTGATGGTTCTGTCGGCTATCCACGTTGCAGGCTTTCCACTTTTGCTCGCAGCTGACGATGCTTTCGCATTATCGCCTTCGCCGCCTATTGACTTGGAACTCTCACAACCGGCAAGAAGTAAAGTTGCTGCTAAAGGAACTAATAACCATTTGACCCTTCTTTTATGCATTCTCGTTTCCTCTTCTCACTTTAATTTTATGAAAGACACCCTAAAGTGTAAATCAACGTTACATATCGTTTTGAAAACGCTACCATACTGATTCATCAGTAAGCTTCTTGGAAGCTTTATTGGCGCCAATGACCAGAAATAATCCAATGAGACCCTGCATCAAACCAACAGCAGTTGCATAACCATATTGACCATCTTTAAGCCCTACGCGAATAATATAAGTATCAAGAATATCTGCCAGTTGCATATTCCCTGGTGTTCTCATCAGATAAATCTGATCAAACCCTGCATTCAGAACGCTGCCCAGCGATAAAATAAAGAGAATGGATATCGTCATCCTTATGCCAGGCAAAGTAACATGCCATATTTCATGCCATTTGTTAGCGCCATCAATTCTAGACGCTTCGTATAACTCCATATTAATGCCAGCCATTGCGGCCAAATAAATGATAGAATCCCATCCGATGCTTTTCCAGACATGACTTCCGAACATGAGTGGATAAAAGTAATTGCTTTCCATCATGAAGAAAGTGCTCCCGTCCCCTCCGAAATATCGAATTGCCTCGTTTAGCAGTCCTGAATCCGGAGCGAGCATCCGCTGCATGAGACCTACGACGATAACCCAAGAAAGAAAATGTGGGAGATAGGATATGCTTTGTGTAATACCTCTAAATCTCCGATTTCTGACCTCGTTAAACATCAGCGAGAGTAGAATTGGAAAGGGCAGTCCTATGAAAAGCTTGATGCTGCTGATAGCCAATGTATTTTTAATGAGTTGTGCGCTTTGATAGTCGTTAAAAAAAGCTTTGAAATAAGAGAATCCTACCCAAGGACTTCCGATTATCCCTTTATTAAACTGATAATCCTTGAAAGCAAGCATTAGCCCTCCCATCGGAATATACGAAAAAATAACAAAAAATGCGATACATGGGAAGAGCATGAGATACAGCTGCTTGTGCTTCAGTATTCTTTTCCCCAGAAAAGAATGGCTCTTTTTCTTCTCATTCATAATTCCAGCTTGCGAAAGATCTGTTTCCATCTCATCCCATCTTCCTTTTAGTATTCTGTATGGTATCGATACCAATTTGAAACGTGCCTTCAATTTTATTGAATCACAAACGTCTTCCAAGATTTTATGATATCGATACCATGTAGGATTAATATTAGTATAAGCCCGTCAGTTTCATTTGACAATACCAACATTTCAAATGTTCTGTAAAGCGAATTTAACCTATAGCTTCTTCTAACGCCAGCAAATTGGATAAACTTAAAGCAAGGCTATCCATCGGATTCCCTGGGCAGTAATCTTGTTCTACGGCAAACCATTCCACGCCATTATGCAATCCCCATTTCAAAATTGGCGCAAAATCAATCAACCCGGTCCCCACTTCAGCGAAATATTTCCGACCGTCCACCGTCATATCCTTCAAGTGCAGGATCGGCATCCGGAAAGGGTACTTTTGAATAAAAGACAGCGGATCTTGATCAGCTTTTTTTACCCAATAAGTATCAATTTCCGGATAAATAGTTGGGTCGTCCAGCACATACTCCAGCGCAAACTTTCCTTCTATGAAGGTTTGAAATTCAAAGTCGTGATTATGATATCCCACTCGGAATCCCCTCCCGCTTACTTTTGCAGCAACTTCGTGCAAAACTCTGCGAACGCTTGCATAACCCTCAGGATTCATTAATTCATCCGGCAGCGAGTGACAAATAAAATCTCTCGTATTGAATAAGCGTGCTTCCTCCAGCACTGCATCTAAATCAGTTTGCATTCGATTTAAGCCAACATGCATGCCAGCCGTCTGCAACCCGAGTTCTTTCATCACGGCTGCAATGTCTGCCGCAGCATATCCGTGCAAGCCATCAATTTGTACAGCCTCCCATCCCATTGTTTTCAATTCTCTCAGGACAGTTGGAAAATCCTTCTTTACTTCGTTTCTTAATGTGTATAGTTGAGCCGCTAACTTATGTTTGATCATTGTGCAAATTCCTCCTTCTTTAAATCCAGCCATTCAATCTCGTTAGGAGTTAAGAGAAGATTCATAGATTGCATAGAAATTTGAAGCTCTTCAGGATTCCGTGGTCCAATAATCGCGCAAGTCGGGAAAGCTTGATGAAGAACATACGATAAGGCAATTTGGATCGGCGTTACTCGCTTTTCTTCTGCAAGAATCACCGCGCGGCGATACCTCTCCCAGTTGTTCTCGCTGTAGTAAACACGCACCATCTCTTCCTCAGAACGGTTATCCGGCGAGAAATTCCCTGAGAAAAACCCGCCCGCCTGTGAAGACCAAGCCAAGAGTGGAAGTTGCTTGGATGCATGCCACAGGCAAGTTTCCTCGTCTGCTGATACACAGCCCTCCCATCTTGGTTCATTCGCTTTAGCAAGACTTAGGTTGGGACTGTTAAATGCAAACCCAATAAGGTTATGGGAAGCCGCATACTCATTAGCTTCCTGAACGCGATGGAATGCCCAGTTCGAAGCACCGATGGCACGAATCCGTTTGGCACGTATATGTTCATTCAACTCTTCCATAATAGGTCCAACGGCAACGCTCGGATCATCCCGATGCAAAGCATATAGATCTACATAATCAGTTCCAAGCCTCTCCAGACTCTCCGTCAAATCCTTGCGGATTGCTTGCGGGTTTACACGCGGACCTGGACTGCCATCATCATGATGTGCGCCTTTCGTCAGAATAACGACCTGATCTCGTAAATTCTTCTCCGCGAGCCATTGACCGAGAATTATTTCTTTATTTCGATATTGATGGGCAGTATCAAACGTATTGCCGCCTGCTGCAATATAGGCATCCAGCATAGTTAACTCGGGCTCTTCCAGCTTTCTTAAATCTCCAGTACCCATAATTAAACGAGAAATTTCTTTGCCGACTCCGTGAATATGCAAATACTTCATATCGACTTCCTCCGTCTCTTTCCATCATCTGTTAAATGGCTTCCAATTGATCTTTCTTTTGTTTGGCAAATTGAAGGAAGAATGCCTCAAGCTTGCTCAGATCCGGTGTGCCTGTGCTCCCGCCGTAAGCGCCGACAGAAAGCGCTCCACAAGCATTTCCGTACCTTAAACATGTTTCTACATCTTGACCAGACAAATAACCAAATAAATAGCCGGCATTGAATGAGTCCCCTGCGCCAGTCGTATCAATGGTTTCAACCGGATAGGCAGCGTGGAGCGTCTGTACGCTTTCCTTCATCGTCACGGCTCCTTGAGGTCCGAGCTTTACGACAATATGACTGCAGCAGTCGCTCATAAAACGCAAGCTTTCGTCGATCGTATCAAAGCCTGTATAATGAAGCGCTTCTGTTTCATTCATTAGAAACACATCGAAATGCTTCATCAATTCGAACACTCCCTTAAACCACTCACCAGAATCATCCCAGCCCAAATCGCAAGAAAGGGTGATCCCCATTTTCTTAAGTGTTTTGGCAACACTCATAAATTCTTCATGATTTTGTCTTCCTCGATACCCGGTGATGTGCACATGTTTACCCTGAGCTAGCTCTGATAAATTCAACTGGCCTATTTGGAGCTCTAAATTTGAACCTGCATAAGTAATAAATGAGCGGTCCGTTTCCGGATTGATCGCTATCGTGATTCCTGTCTGAGTGGTTTTACTTGTTTGAATCAAGCTGGTATCGATATCATATTGAGTAAACTTTTCTAAAATAAAACGGCCATAGTCATCATCTCCCAATACGCCGTTAAATGCTACACGTAGCCCGAGCTTAGCGAGTGAGATGGCGAACAAAGCAGCCCCGCCACCAATATGCTTTGTCATATTAGTAACAAAAGTCTCTTGTCCGGGTTGAGGAAATTGATTTAGCCCCGCTACAACAAGATCTATGTTGGCGTCACCAATGACAACAGCATCAAATTTTTTCAATACATTCTCCCTCTTCCGATCTAAAATAAAAATAGTTGATACCATGGAATCGTTTCCATAATAGCCGGTACATAAAAGTAAAAAATGAATAGAACCGTCAAACTTTTAACTTTATTATGGTATCGATACCATATTAGGGCGAATTGGAAACTAATCACTATAATTGATTATACAAGAGCATATTTACTTGTCAATCTGTTTTTTTCCCTTCCATCGAATGTTCAAGCGAGAACCAGGGATACCCCCTTAGAGTATCGTAATAAGCACAGCCGTTTTTAGCTCCAAGATACTGAGCTGCTCCAATAGGAAAAACCTAGCCTGGGCTAGGTTCTCTTCCCTATTTAATTAAAGCAACTCTATTCGAAAAACTTCTTCTAAATCTTTCTCCAATAAATCACTTAATTTCTTGGCTGTGGCAGGTCCTACTGATTTAATTGATCTTTCCAGTAAGCTGATATAAGCATGGCTTAATCCCGAATGCTTCGCCAACTCTCTCTGGGAATACCCCTTTATAATTCGCGCTTTAATGAATGCATCGGTTTTAGCCATTATTTTCATGTCCCATTGCCCCCTTATGGAAGTTAATGAGTGTTTACAATAGTAAACACTCCCTAACGAACACTATTTCCCGGATCTGATGATGATGATGAAACCCTCCCCGTTCCCATCTTGTTCTCCTAGAAATATTATACCATTATTTTTTACAAATGCAACAAGATTTGTTTACATTTGTAATCATAAGTTCGAGCTCGGAATTAATTGGCTTCTTCCAGTTTGCTCATCAACAGTCTGATTTTGGAATCCGTATCTGAATCCTGCGCTGGGGTATAGACGCTGCATCTCAAATCTGTCCGCCCCTGAACCTGAAGCGTCGTCAAATCGAACAGCATTTTGCCTACTTTGGCATGTCGAAATTCAATGAAAACATCCGGTGCCGTGCTGACATCGCTTTGATCCCAGAAGGTGCGAAAGTCCTTGTTCTGCTCACTGATTTTCTCAATAAATTCGCTGTACCAGTTGTCAGCCACATATTGCCCGTAATAGGAGCGGAACATCGCCAGAAACCCCTTGACGAAATCACTCCAATTTACCGCCAAAGCTTTCAACTCCTTACGTGTAAAAAGCAGCCAAATCATATTTCGCTGCTCAGGGGGAATCCTAGAAAAATCAAGAAATATAGCAGCAGCCGCTTGATTCCAACCTACAATATTACACCTTCGATCCGAGATAATTGTGGGGCAATCGTGCAGCTCCGATAGAATGCGAGTCAATGCTGGGCTAATCGTCGGGCTTTTATCGATAAATGTAGTCGGCGCTGGCTGCTCAAGCGCTAACATGAACAAGTACTGCCGCTCATCTTCATTAAGCTGCAAAGCCATTGCGATACGATCCAGGACCTGAACCGACATTTTGATTTCTCTTCCTTGCTCCAGCCATGTATACCAAGTCGTGCTGACGCCCGCTATCGTAGCGACTTCTTCGCGCCGGAGTCCCGGCGTACGCCTGCGGCTGCCGCTTAATAAGCCAGCTTCACTTGGTTGAATTCTCGCCCGATGAACCTTCAGAAATTCAGACAATGCTTGAAGCCGTTCTTTGGTGTTCATAACTTTGGCCTCCTTGAAACTTGCAACCTAGAAGTTATTATACCAGTATAAACAGTTACTTGTAATAGGATAACAAGTGTGACAATCTAATAGCATTACACGTAAGGAGGAACATGAAATGAAAAGAGTAGTGGTAACAGGCATGGGGGTCATCACACCGATCGGAAATGACGTCGATACATTCTGGGGTCATCTGTCCGAAGGGAAATCAGGAATTACTACAATTGATCATATGGATATTTCAGCATATAAAACGGACTTTGCTGGGGTTGTGCGAGATTTCGATGCAGAAGCTGCCGTCGGGCGGCGTGAGGTGCGCCGCATGGATCGCTACTGCCAATTCGCCGTTGCCGCAGCCAAGCAAGCCATCGAGGATGCGCAGCTGGTGATTGATGCGACCAATGAGGAGCGAGTCGGTGTCTACATCGGCTCTGGCATTGGCGGAATCCATACGATTCTCGACAATTATCGTACTTTGCTGAACCGCGGACCTAGCCGTGTCAGCCCGACTGTGGTGCCGATGATGATTGCCAACATGGCAGCGGCCCAGGTTAGCATTCTCTTCGGGGCGAAAGGCCCGTCCCTCGCCCCGGTCACAGCCTGCGCCACGGGCAACAATGCCATCGGCGAGGCTATGAAGCTGATCCAGCGCGGAGGCGCGGATGTCGTCATTGCCGGCGGCGCCGAAGCGACGGTCATCGACCTCGCGCTGGCAGGCTTCGGCAATGCGACGGCGCTGTCGACGCGCTGTGAGGCGCCGGAGCAGGCGAGCCGTCCGTTCGACGCGCAGCGCGACGGATTCGTCGCCGCCGAAGGCGCCGGCGTGCTCGTGATCGAGTCGCTCGAGCATGCCGAGCGCCGCGGGGCCCGCATCCATGCCGAGCTCGTCGGCTATGGATCAACCTCGGACGCCTACCACATCGTGGCGACCGATCCAGAGGGCTCGGGGGCCTACCGAGCCATGCGCGACGCTGTTGCCGACGCTGGGATTGCGGCCGAGGAAATTGACACGATCAACGCGCACGCGACAAGCACGATCGCAGGTGATCTTTCGGAGACGCTGGCGATTAAGCGTCTGCTTGGCCAAGCCGCCTACAACGTGCCGATCAGCGCCAATAAATCGATGATCGGGCACATGCTTGGTGCCGCTGGCGGTGTTGAAGCCGTTGCACTTATCAAGACGCTGCAAGACAGCCTGATCCCGCCAACCATCAATCTCGAGAACCCGGATCCCCAATGTGATCTGGATTATGTCCCTCTCATTGCGCGAAAAGTCGAGCTGCGCTTCGGCTTGTCCAGTTCATTCGGATTCGGCGGGCACAATGCCGTACTTATTTTCAAAAAATACGAATAACCCTTTCCAATTAATTTCGCATAAACAATTGTAATTACTAAAGTAAACTGTTACTATTAGATTGTTTACTAATGTTTACTTTTGTTTGTGAGGGTGAGAATTCATGTATTTTTACGATAAATTAAGAGATATGCGGAAATTGAAAGGCTTCACCATTCGCGAATTGGCTGATCGTTCGGGCGTTTCTGCGGCCTATATTTCTCAACTAGAGAATGGCAATCGCGGGATTCCCTCACCGGAAGTGTTAATGAAGCTTTCCGAAGGGCTCAATACCTCGTATTCCGAGCTTATGGATATCGCAGGTTATCTGGAATCCTCGCCATCCGTAGAAAATTTCCAAAGCAACCCCGTTAATTTACGTCGATTTCTCCGTGAAAATGAGCTCATGTTCGATGGCTTTCTTCTTACGCCTGAAGACAAAGAATGGGTCGAGCGGATGCTGACCGTCCTTTTCTGGAAGGAACGCCAAGCCGAGAAAAATGATTCGCAATAAAGTAGGCGTTGTTTGGGCACTGTAGACAGCCTCCCCAATAAGAGTCCCTATGGACTCTTATTCGACCACGCAGATGACCTTGACGGTTAACCGCAAACGCAAAAAGATTGCCTGCTTCCCAGCCATTCTGGCTAGGTGCTGGCAATCTTTTTGTGTTGTGACGAAGCCTCATAGAGCTTCCTCCACACCGTAACGCTGTTTTTCAACCTTAACGCCACTATCCCCGCCGCTCAGAAGCCCTTTCCCAACTTACTTAATTGGATAGTCAATCACAATCACATTATCAACCAGCCCAGCCAACGATTGGACAAACTGCTGATGAGCAGGATGCGGTCCATACTGCTGGAGCGCTTCTTGATTCTCAAACGTCACTCGAAGCCCCAGTGTGTAGCCCTGGATATTGTCGACTTCTTCTGTCACATTAACGCCAGCAGTAATTTCGACGATACCGGGGATAAGGTTTTTAAAAGATAACAGGGTTTCAATGAGTGCCTGCTCTTTTTCTGCATCCAATTTTTGCTTGAATTTAAAAGAAACCAAATGATCATACATAGGCACATGCTCCTCTTCGATTATTTTTAGACATCCAGACGTCGATCTCTTCTTACTCATTGCTGGGGTTATTACTGACTGAGTCCCCTTCTATTTTAGCATACTTTATTTGCCATATTAAAAGCCGATCGCTATACTTATACATAGATATACGATGCATAGATAATCTATACCCAAAGAAAGGAGCCTGGGATGAAAATCAGCAAGGAGCTTATGAAGGGCAGCACGGTCATTCTAATTCTTACGCTTTTGAATCGCAAGGATATGTATGGTTACGAAATGACCAAGGAGATGGAAGCGAATTCGGATGGTATTTTTACCTTGAAGGAAGGGACGCTTTACCCTATTCTGCACACCCTTGAATCCGACAAATTGGTGGAAGCTTACTGGGACGAGAAGGATGGCCGCAAACGCAAATATTACCGAATTACCCCCAGCGGCAAGGCCGAACTCGGCCTCAAAAAACAGGAATGGCTGCTGTTTCGCAGCACGGTAGATCGTGTTCTCGGGGAAGGTGGCAGCGTATGAAGCTATATCGACAACATGAAGAAATCCGCGAATTTATGAAACAGGTCATCTCCCATATTCAAGCCAAGGAAGTTCATCATGAAGTGCGTATGGAGCTAGAGAGTCATCTCGAAGATATCATCACGGAGAAAATGGAGCGAGGCGTTGAGCTTACGGCTGCCATTCAAGAAGCAATTAGTCAAATGGGTGCTCCCGATATTATCGGCGCGCAATTTCATCAGGTCCATCGACCTCGGACGGATTGGAAGCTGCTTGCTTTAATAGCTGCTTTCATGATGTTTGGGCTTGTCGCCATTTTTGCTGCCCAAGCTTCCAGTGGTTTTTCTGCAATCGGCATCAAGCAAGTTGTTTTTGTCTGTGTTGGTGGTCTCCTCATGCTCGCGATAAGCTTTGGCAATTATACGAAACTCGCCAAATATTCCTGGACTTTGTACTTCGTTACCTTGTTCATGCTTGTATTTGCTATCGTTGCCGGCACAAAAATAAATGGTTCAAGTGGTTATTTATCATTCGGAAGGGTTGGAATCAACTTCATTTCACTCACTCCTTACCTGTTTCTGCTATCGCTGGCTGGGACCTCGTCATTTTCCAATTTGCAGCGATTGGCTCAGTTCTTAGCGTGTATAGGCGGAAGGATATGATTCCCTCTTATGCAAAAATAAGAAAAGCGGCTTTGCCGCCCCGAGAGATGAGCATCTTCATAACGGTTTTCAGCAATATAGCGGATCCAAGTTCTCTTTGGGCTTTGAAATGACAGAGATCGTCGTGTGAAAAGGAACTATGATCCGTTAAATGGCGGGAACTGGGGTAAACGTAGCATGAAAGGGAACTGAGATCCGCTATTTAAGCGGAACCTGCTGATTCCAACCGGGAAATGGTGCAATAGCGGATCGTAGTTCCCTTTGGCGTGGAATATGGCGGTTTTCGGTATTATAGCGGACTGTAGTTCCCTCTGGATCCTTATTGTGACACATTTTCCTACAATCGCGGCTTGACCTTCCCTTATCTCCGCGCGATTGCAAAGCTAGAGGATCTCATTCTGCCAAATAGCTTGTTTATATCTCCAACCAGCAGCAATTCGAACAAATAAGTACGTTCACAGCTACCTTGTTCTCATCGCATCGCATCTCGTCTCATTAATCATCATCATCGCTTCTCGTCTCTCTCATCTCATCTCATCTCATCTCATCCTCATCATCATCATCATCATCATCTCATCTGATCGCATCGAACCCCTCCATCGTGATGGGGCCGCCTACAACCCAAGCCTGGAGACTGGCGTCAATCTCCAACATTTAAATTCTGGACAAGCTTCACTCACCCCTACCCCAAAAACATGTCTCTTAGACCTTCGTCGATGGTTGACTTGACATACGTCCTCAGACAAGACACGGCTCCACTCTTCCGTTCCTCCGCATGAACACGTCGTGCAGAAACGCCCCTTGCACCGAAAAGAGCACC
>NZ_BMHE01000004.1:30996-326902 GCF_014640555.1 Paenibacillus marchantiophytorum
GTGGCACCCTTCACATGCGAGCAGCTTAAACCCTTTTTTCGGGTTTCCACAATCTCGAAATTTCCGATTTCTTTCAGCACTACGGGACGTATCTTTTTGCCATCCTTGCTTTTATTAGCTTCATAGTAGCGATTCTCATCAAAGAAAATTCGGTGTAGGATGTCCTGTTTCTAAATTTACCAAAAAACTAAAAAGGGAGAATCCACTAAATAAACTTATACTTTCTGGCTATTATTTTATAAGAAAAGCAATTTTGCCGCCCTAAGAGATGTGCGTCTTCATAACGGTTTTCAGCAATATAGCGGATCCTAGTTCCCTTTGGGCTTTGCAATGACAGAGAGCGTCGTGTGAAAAGGAACTATGATCCGCTAAATGGAAGGAACTAGGGTAAACGTAGCCTGAAAGGGAACTGAGATCCGCTATTTAAGCGGAATCTGCTGATTCCAACCGAGAAATGGTGACATAGCGGATCGTAGTTCCCACTGGCGTGGAATATGGCCGTTTTCAGAATTATAGCGTACTTTAGTTCCCTCAAGCTCGCGATCATGACACATTTTGCTAGTATCGTGGCTTGACGTTCGCTAATGCGAAGCCGCATACTCTTCCATTTCAGAAGCAGGATCAAACTTTTCTTTACTCATAGCAAACGCGGCTATAAGCGCAATAACCGATGGGATAATCGCCCAAGCAAAGGTCTGAACGATCGATGAGGAAAGGGCCTCTGTAATTTTGTCCAGCACCTGCGCAGGGATTAACCCCCTCGTTTCCGGCGTCAAAATTTTACGGGGATCACCCAAATCTACTCCTACAGGCATTTGACCGCCGCTGCCAAACATGGAAGCTAGTTTACTGGTGAACACATGACTTTGAATGATGCCGAATACCGTAATCCCCAGCGTCATGCCGAGCGAGCGCATGAAGTTGAGCGTCGAGCTTGCGGAGCCGCGCTGCCTTGCCGTGAAACCGTGAATCGCCGCATTGCTTAACACGGAGAATGAGGCGCCGATGCCAAGTCCGACCATAATCATGAAGATGGTGACGATGAAACGCGAAGAACCGGTCGTTAGCGTCGTGAGCAGCGCAATACCGATAACAAGCAGCGCTAGAGTCGGAATCATAATGGAGCGATACTTAAACTTAGCAAGCATGGAACCGCCACCCGCGGCGGTAACAACGGAACCGAGCATCATCGGAAGCAGAACGAGCCCCGAATTCGTTGCCGAACCGCCGAGAACACCTTGGATGAAGATCGGAATGTAGATAGAGGCCGTAATAAACGCTGCCCCGGCAAACATCGCCATTAGATTACTTGTTGCATAGAGCCGGTTTTTGAACATGCCGAAAGTAATGATAGGTTCTTCCGCGCGACGTTCGATAAAAATAAAGGCAATGACCAGCACAGCAAAAGCTGCGAATAACCCTATAATCGTGCTCGAATCCCAAGCGTATTGTTTGCCGCCAAGCTCAAGCGCAAACATCAGACACACGATGGAAGCTACTAAGGCAAATGCGCCAAGGTAATCGATTTTTTGTTTGGAATGCTGAACAGACTCTTTGTAAAAGAAAGCAATCATGACGAATGCAATCACGCCTAGCGGTAAGTTGATATAGAAAATCCAAGACCAGTGAATATAATCGGTAATATATGCCCCAAGGAGAGGTCCAAAAATACTCGATAAACCGAACACAGCACCGAATAAGCCGCCCATCTTGCCGCGTTTATCCGCAGGAACAACATCGAACATAATCGTGAAGGCGATAGGCATGAGCGCGCCGCCGCCAATCCCCTGAATCGCGCGGTAAATACTCAGTTGAACGATAGACTCTGCGGTTCCGCACAAGGCAGAACCAATCATGAATACGAGAATACCGAAGACAAAGAAACGCTTACGGCCATACATATCAGATAATTTACCGAAAATCGGCATACCAGCCATCTCTGCCACCAGATAAGCTGATGTCACCCACATTAATTTGTCAAATCCACCTAGATCCCCTACGATCGTACCAATTGCTGTGGCTACAATCGTATTATCCATAGATGCCATAAGAATGGATAACAGAAGACCTGCAAGAATAATGCCCATTTTATTATTTTTTACCATTTTCTCTCGTTCCCTCCACATTTCATCAACTTCTATCTTGAGCAGACTTCCACTCGGGCAATCAGAACCCTTCCGTCAAAATCCGCTTTAAAAACTTCCCTGTATACGAACCCGCTGCTTCGGCGACTTGCTCTGGCGTGCCTTCGGCTACAAGTTTGCCGCCCGCAGTGCCTCCTTCCGGACCGATATCAATGACCCAATCCGACTCCCGGATCAGTTCCAGGCTGTGTTCAACAACGACTACAGTATTTCCCGTATCGACAAGTTTATTAAGCAAGGTATGAAGCTGCTTAATATCCGATGGATGGAGGCCTGTCGTTGGTTCGTCGAGCAGATAGAGCGTATGGTTTTTGGACGGTTTGCTTAGTTCTTTGGCTAGTCTGATCCGCTGGCCCTCGCCGCCGGACAAGGTTTTGACCGATTGCCCCCATTTCAGGTAACCAAGTCCGACCTCGCACAACATCTCAATTAAACCGACAATCTTAGGCTCAGTCCTCAGGATTGGCAAGCTTTCCTGTACCGACAAGTTCAATAGATCCGAGATTGACAATCCTTCATATTTAACCTGCAGGACTTCATCCGTAAATCTTCTGCCTTTGCAATCGTAACACTTTACTTCCAGATCGGGAAGGAAATTCATATCTACAGAGAGTACGCCTAGCCCTTGGCAAGTCTCACAACGCCCTCCTGGCGTATTAAATGAGAAATGCTTCGACGTCAGCTTTCGTTTCTTGGCCTCAGGCAATCCAGCAAATAATTGGCGAAGCTGCGTAAACATATCGGTATAAGTCGCCACATTAGAACGCTGCATTCTCCCCATCGGCGACTGATCAAAGATAACAACATTTCCCACATGCTCCAAGCCTGCAATCTCCTTGCATCCCTGTTGTTCGGCGCCTACGGAACTTCCATGGGCCAAAATATCGAAGACCAGCGTGGATTTACCCGAACCGGATACGCCAGTTACCGATACTAGACAGCCAAGCGGAAAAGAAACGACGGGAATAGCGAGATTGCGCACGCTGGCCTCCCGGATCGTAATCCGCTGCCAGCTCCCTTTCCTTCGGATGCGCGCTGGAGCTGGCAGTCTTTCTGCTCTTAAATAGGCTCCAGTGACCGATAGCTCGCTCGACATCAAATCCTCTAGGCTTCCTTCGCCTACAACGTTTCCCCCTTGTAAACCAGCTCCTGGACCGATATCAATAATGTGATCTGCCGCACGCATCATCTCCACATCATGTTCGATGACAAGGACGGTATTGCCAAGATCACGCAGCTGTTGGAGTACGCGAATTAAGCCAATGGTATCCCGTGCATGAAGGCCTGTCGTTGGTTCATCCAGAATATACAGCACGCCTGTTAAACCAGAGCCAAGGAGCGAAGCCAGTCGTAGACGCTGTGCTTCTCCTCCTGACAGTGTCACTGTCTGCCGATTCATGGACAGATAGCTGAGTCCGACATCCATAATCCGCCTCAGCCGCGAGGGCATGTCATGAAGAATTGGCTCCAAGAGATGAAGTCCTTCAGGGGGCAGCGCTTCCTGCAACCCTTTCGTCCATTCGTAGACGTCGCCAAGTGACCACTCGGATACCTCTGTGATAGAGGATTCCGCAACTCGAACAAGCCGTACGTCTTTTTTGAGGCGAGCGCCGAGGCATTCGGGGCACAGCTGCTCATGGAAGAAGCCGCCCTCTTTCTCCTTGCCTCCGGCATCCCCTTCCTTCTCCTTGTAGCGTCGCCACAAACTAGGTATGACACCTTCAAATTTCGTTCCTTGAGCGGCCTTCACATGCGGATAATGGCGTTTGAATGCTTCACTCTCGACACCGTAGTAAAGCAAATCTCGCTGCACTTCGCCGTACTCTTTCAATGGCTGATCCGGGTCGAAGACGAAGCCGTAATGCTTTCCAGCCGCGACTAGAATGCGTGTCTGAATATCGCGGTGCACGCCGTTCAACGAGGCAACGCCTCCCGCGCTCAAGCTGAGTTCCGTTTGGAAGACAGCCGCTTCATTAATACTAGCCACATGCCCTAGTCCGCTGCATGCTTCACAGGCTCCCTCCGGCTTATTGAAAGAAAAGTGTGACATGCCCAGCTTCTCAAGTTCTGCCTTGCAATGCGGGCAGTTCGTTGTCAGGTGATCCATCTCCTCATCTTCTTCAGCCATTGCGCCTAACGGCTCGAATGATGGCGGTATGCTGCCGCTGCAGAATGGACAGATCCGCTCCCCAAGTCTGGAGAAGATGAACCGAACGAACGTATAGATATCAGTCACAGTACCTACGGTAGAGCGTGGGTTGCGGTTGGTGACATGCTGGCCGACGCTGATGGAAGGCGATAATCCTTCAATGGCATCCACCTTCGGCTTGCCGATGGCATCGGAAGTCATCCCCATGGAGTCCAGGTACTGCCTCTGGCATTCACGTTGAAGTGTGTCCATAGCCAATGTGGATTTGCCTGATCCCGAAGGTCCGGTTAGGACAACCAGCTTGTACTTTGGAATGGATAGCGAAATATTTTTCAAGTTGTTTTCTCGGGCTCCAATTATATCAATCTTATCTTTCACACTGATCCTCCTCACGTTCCTAACAATCCATCTTCTGCTTAGTATGGGCCTAACCTACGGACGAATTGCATTGTAAACAATTTGATTTTTTTGTTCCCTTTGCAATTTAATTCTGTTTTCGATACTATGAGATTATATTATCACGTATATCAAGTATCTTGTCTAACGAATATCTTGATAATCGAGATAGTTTTATTTTAAAAGGAGGTTTGCCTTTTGTCAAGCCATCGACAAGACCAAACAACGGACCCTCAGGAAAACTTCACTTTGCGTATGCGAGGACTAGGAACCCGAACGGTATTATATCAACAACATGTTGCAACTTCTCTTGGTTTATACAATAATGATTTTATTTCCGTAGATATCTTGGGCGAAAAGGGGCCAATTACAGCTGGCGAACTCTCCAAATTGACTGGACTTGCTACAGGCAGCGTTACCGCCTTGATAGATCGACTTGAAAAGATCGGCTATGTTCGCAGACAACATGACCCTCAGGATCGCCGCAAAGTCATTATTGTTCCGGAGTATGAATCGATAGAAGCATTCAACGCTACGTACTCCCCGCTTCATCAAGCCATGCTTAAACTAGCTTCCTCTTATACAGCTGAAGAGCTTGACCTGATTACGCAATTTTTAAGCAAAGCAAGCACGATCCTGGAGGATCAGACTCCGCTTCTCTCACATCTATGATGGGCTTTGCAAATCCTTAATTATTTAGATAAAATGAACTTGATTGACCTTATAAATCCTAGTATCTCAATGTTCAAATATCTCTATTATTCGTTGTTCATAAAGGAGATTATCTTATGTTGCGTCATGAACAAGATCAACCCACCGATTTGCAAGAAAATTTCACTTTGCGCATGCGCGGGCTGGGAACCCGAACCGTCTTATACCAGCAAAATGTTGCCGCATCACTCGGGTTATATAATAATGACTATATCTCTGTGGATATTTTACGCGAAAAAGGTCCAATCACCGCTGGAGAGCTGTCCAAGCTAACTGGACTTGCTACGGGCAGCGTTACCGCTTTAATTGATCGGCTTGAAAAAAATGGGTATGTTCGCAGGGAAAATGACCCTAAAGACCGTCGTAAAGTCATTATTGTCCCCGTCTATGAATATAAAGAAGAGGTCAGCAGCACATACCATCCGCTGCATACCGAAATGATCAAGCTAGCTGCCTCCTATACGCCAGAAGAGCTAGAATTTATTACTCAGTTTCTTGACAAAGCAAGCGATGTCATCGAAGGACAGATTCATCTTCTCAGCTCCAAGATGCGCAGTAAATCAACTTCCTGAGCAATATCCGAGACAAAAAGATAAAGAACCTAGCCTGTGCGGCTAGGTTCTTTTCCGAAAGCAACGAACGTAACAGGATGAGTTTGCCTTTAATTCAGGGAATTTATCTGTCACCTTGTACCCAGCACGTGTGTAAGCTTCCATGCGGCTTCCCTGTTTATGAAGGAGAATGCGTCCACCATCCCACTTAGGCTCGAAGAAATAATTCTCATCATCCAAAGGTTCTTCGCCGTTCTGCGCGAGATTTGGTTTAATCGCTGTAAAAAGTATAATAACTCCCCCTTTGCGCTCCTTAGCACCAGTGTGGGGTTATCCGCGTCATTTTAAACGGCTCGCAAGGCCGTCTTCAACCATTCAAAAGCATGCGCAAGCTCCTTTTTCGGTACTTGCCCATACCGATCACCAATCCAAACCTCAAAGGCGCAGCTCGTTTCACTCACTTCTTTGAGATAAGCGGTCAAGCCCACCCCTGTTGCCTCATACATGGCGACCAGGAGGGCTTCCAGCTTTGCTTTGG
This sequence comes from Paenibacillus marchantiophytorum, assembly GCF_014640555.1. Lineage (GTDB taxonomy): Bacteria > Bacillota > Bacilli > Paenibacillales > NBRC-103111 > Paenibacillus_E > Paenibacillus_E marchantiophytorum. The sequence goes on from NZ_BMHE01000004.1 coordinate 37,486, forward strand.
GGAGACCAATATGAACATGAAACATGTTCGTTACCGGTACTACTGGCAGCGTTTCAACTGCAGGGCAGTCGTTGTACAGAGCAGCTAATTCTATCGCTTCCTCATAGTATTGTCCCATTTTAAACTGTCGTTGTTTGAAATAATAAGCTGCGCTCAGAATATAGGGATAAAGGCTGATTAAATCTCCCCCATGCCGTCTTTTCCAAACCTTCGACTCTTTCGTAAAGGCTTCGCCGCCGGCCAGTATTGCTCCCGCAATCCCGCCTATCCCCTTATAGAAGGACATATACACACTGTCAAAAAGCTCGCAAATCTCCGCCGCAGTCTTCTGATAATAAGGCAGCACCTCCAGGAGCCTTGCACCGTCCAGATGCAGCTTGATCCCTTTCTCACGGCAGTAAGCAGAAATAGCGACCAACTCTTCATACGCAGGCAGTTGCCCGCCAATTTCACGCTGCGGCAGCTCTAGCAGCAAACAAGCAATGTCTTCCTTCAACTGTACGACATCTTCGAGTCGAATAAGCTTGTCCTGATCCGTTAGAAGGATGGCTTCGATCTGATGAAGCTCCTTCAATCCGCCTTCTTCATGGATTTCCAGGTGACTCAAAGGATGGTAAGCGACCTTCTTGATCCCTTGGGCATCGCACCAGATCCGCAAAGCAATTTGCTGGGCCATTGTTCCGCTTGGAAAGAAGACGGCAGACTCTTTGCCAAAAAAGCGGGCCATATCGTTCTGGAAGTCTTCGATTAGCGGTCCGCTCCCATAATTATCACTATCCAGTTCATCCTCGCAGTGATTCAGAACCTCTTTTAATACTTGGATATTTCTTTTGCCGTGACCGCTTACGGGGTAGATGGTTTGCTGAAATGCTTGCTGTAATAAAGTTACCGGTGTCATATTTCCTAATCTCCTTTGTATAGCCTTACGGCTCTCTTTTGGTATAAAATGAGATATCTCATCCAAAAGGGGACTTCCTTATGAAAGAAATTTTACTTGGCGCCAAAGACCAATTTACTACCTTGCCTGCAGAGGTTCATCTCTTGGGCAGAGCGTATTTTCTGACAGAAATAGATAACGGATATCAACTTCTATCCAGTGTTTGCCCGCATTCCGGCTATACGGTCGAACTCGAAAATGGCGAGCTGGAATGTCCCATGCACGGGTGGACATTTGAATCGCATACGGGGCGATGTCATAATGTTCCGAGCGCCAAGCTAGCTTCTTATGATGTGATTAGCAAGGGTGATCACTTATTCGCGCTGATGGCTTAGCTTTAACTCCCCATGTATATTCTACCAATGGTCAAGCGATAATAACAGACGTTATTATCCTTTTTTACAATGGGGAGCGCTATGACTAAGCAGCTAAAAAAAGAGCAATCCGCCACGTTGACATGGTGGCAGTTATCCTTGCTGGGCGTCGCATGCACGATTGGCACCGGTTTTTTCCTCGGCTCAGGGATCGGTATTCAAATGGCCGGCGGTTCCGTCCTTTTCATGTTTATACTCGCGGCAATAGGCACTTATATCGTCTATGATGTTTTGGCTCAAATGACACAATCCGATCCCCAGCAAGGCTCCTTTGAAACCTACGCCAAAAAGGCATATGGACGCTGGGCAGGCTTTACAAATGGATGGGTGTACTGGAGTTCTGAACTCTTATTGATGGGGAGTCAATTAACCGCTTTATCCTTATTCACCCGCTTCTGGTTTCCGGGGATTCCGATGTGGGTATTCGCCTGTCTATATGCAGTCCTTGGATTAGGCGTTATTCTGGCTGGCAATCAAGTCTTCGAACGGACTGAACGCATTTTTGCCTGGATCAAAGTTTCGGCAATCGTGATGTTTCTCTTGATAGCAGGTGCCGCACTCCTCGGATATATCTCAGGCAACGGCCATAAGCCGCATTTCCCCATGACCAAAGAGACCTTTCTGCCTTCTGGGCTGCTCGGGTCCTGGTCTTCGCTTATTTATGCTTTTTATGCTTTTGGCGGTATTGAAATTCTTGGACTTATGGCGGCCAGACTTCGGAAGCCGGAAGACGCGCCCAAAGCAGGAAATATCATGCTTCTGCTGTTGACCATCCTATATATCGCCTCGCTAGTCCTCGTGCTTACGCTGCTGCCGCTAGCTGCTTTGCAAGGAAAAGTGAGCCCTTTTCAGGTAGCTTTGAGCGCGTACCAGCTTCCCTTCGTCCCACATGCCTTTAATGCTATTCTAATCATAGCGGGATTCTCTACGATGGTAGCTTCTTTGTTCGCGGTTACGACGATTCTCTTCACCATGGCTCAAGATCATGATGCGCCTGCGATATTCGCCAAACAGACGCAAGGCAAGAGAAAGATGCCGCTTCCTGCCATCGGTTTTACAACCGGAGGTCTCGCATCCGCGGTTGTTATGGCGCTGTTGTTGCCCGAACAACTATACGCTTACATTACAACGGCTGCCGGCATCATGCTGCTATTGAATTGGTTATTTATCCTGCTTTCTTCAGGTCGCTTACTCCCGCTGAACGCATGGGGGAAAATCAAGCGATACTTGGGTATTGCGCTTATTCTCGCGGCCATCAGCGGCACTTTATTTCATCCCACCAGCCGTCCGGGTTTCTGGATCAGTCTCCTGTTAACGGCCGTCATTAGTTTAACTGCTATCGGAATGAGCTTTACATGGAAAAAGAAGGTTCGCGTCTAACCGACCAACGCATGAACAGCCTTGAAACCAAAGTGCAAGCCAAAACCGATCAAGGATAATCCCGAGACGACGGATATGACGGAAAGTGAACGCGGCGTGAGAAATCTTTTGAACGTACTGGCTAATGACGCCATAAAAATATCCCACAATACAATGCCCACGAACAACATCCCCGTGTATAACAGCACGTGATTTCTATCAAAAACCGCTATCGTTTCAGCTAAAACAGACCCATAGATGCCTACCCAGAAGAGAATCGACAGAGGGCTAGTAATCGACATGAGGAAACCGGAAAGGAACGATTTGGTCATCGTTTCTTCCGACTGACTCCCATTTCCCTGCAGCTTGCCAGCGCTCATCAAACTTTCAATGCCCGAGTAGAGTAAGATGAAGGCCCCGAATATCCAGAGAAATGTTTTCATGAAGGGTGTCGTCAGAAAATGGACAAGTCCGAAGTAGATGAGGACGATAAGCACTACGTCAGCCAGCATACCCCCGATTCCCACCATCCAGGCATGAAGAAAGCCTCGTTTGATGCCTCTATCCAGCATCGCAGCATTAATAGGGCCGATCGGCGCTGAAAGCGAAATCCCCAACAACAAAAAACTAAGCATCGTTTGCAATCCAATCACCCATTCATCAGTTGATACGTACAGGCCCAGGCTTGTATCATCCTATTCAATGGTACTGGATTGTATTACCATTAAATTTTAAAAAAGTACTAGAACGCTTCGTTACTATGATGAAATTGAGCTTCTTATGCCGGCAAGAATCAACTCATCAGGGTACCGAATCTATGGTCAGGGCGAGGTCGACAGACTGCAGCAGATTCTTTTTTACAGAGAATTAGGCGTTAGTCTGGAAAGTATTAAGGAAATCATCTCAGCCCCCTCCTTCAGCGGAGCCAGTGCGCTTAAAGAACATCATCAACAACTCCTCGACAAAAGAAACCAATTAAATACTTTGATTGCGAATGTGGAGAAAACCATTGCGCGTTCCGAAGGGAGAATAACGATGACGGATACAGAGAAATTCGAAGGCTTTAAACAGAACATGATCCAGGAAAATGAACAGAAATATGGCCAAGAACTCCGTGAGAAATATGGGGATGGAACCATCCATACATCCAACCAAAAAGTCAAAAACATGACACAGGAACAACATGAAGAACTCACCCGATTGACAGGCGAAGTGACGTCCACCTTGGCAGAAGCGTTCCAAACCGGTGATCCTTCCGGTATACTAGCCCAGAAAGCGGCTCATTTGCATCGAACGTGGTTGTCCTATTACTGGAGCGAATACACCAAGGAAGCTCATGCCGGCGTTGCTCAAATGTATGTAGACGACGAACGGTTCAAAGCATACTATGATGAAAAGCAGCCTGGCACGGCTGAATTTCTGAGAGATGCGATTCATATCTATGCTGGTATCAAATCTCCTTGATGCTACTATATGAAAAAGAGGTTGTCTCAAAAGTCAATTTAATGACTTAAGGGCAGCCTCTTTTCTGGAGATTATTCAGTTAGTGCGATACTGCCCATTGGCTTAACCAGCGATTTACTCTTCCACGCACCGCTTTTCCATCGCAGATACATGATTAAGCCTCTCACCCATTCATCGACTGCAAATGCGATCCAGATCCCTAGCAAGCCCATCTCCATGTGAATGCCCAGCCAGTAGGCTAGCGGCACGGCCACGCCCCACATGGATAGCACGCCCATGAATACCGGGAATTTGGCGTCTCCTGCCGCCCGCAAGGAATTGATGACGACAAGATTGAACGTTCGGCCAGGCTCCAGCAATACGGAGAGCAGTAAAATGGTTGAACCCATTGCGATAATATCCGGATTATCCGTGAATAAGCCCAAGATGCTTTTGCGGAAAATAGCGGCAATCCCGACAACGGCAAAAGTCACAACAAACGTAATGCGCAAGCTTTTTAACAGTCTATGATAAGCAGCTTTATACTCTCCGGCGCCTACCATGTGGCCAATGATGATCTCGGTTCCCATTCCGATAGCCATTCCCAGCGCCATGAAATAATTCGTTACGTTCATAACATAGACGTGCGTGCTTAGTGCCACCTGACCAATAATATTCACAAAACTGACGATCATCAAATACTGCGACTGCCAGGACAGATGTTCCCCAGCAGAAGGCAGGCCGATGCTTAATATCTGCTTCACGATTCTGCGATCGAAAGTGATGTAATCTTGGAGACGAATCCGTACTGGAATACGACGATACAGGATCATGATTAGGACGATAAGTCCTAACAATCTACTGACGATCGTTGACACTGCGGCGCCGGTTACTCCCCATTCCGGGAATCCCAGATTACCGAAGATCAGCAGGCTGTTGCCTGCAATATGGATGATATTTACGCCAAGCGTCACATACATCACGTCTCGCGTCTGACCGTTCGAGCGAAGGACAGAGGAGATCGCGTACGATAAAGCCTCCACCCAAATAAAAGCGCCAATAAGACTTAAATATTTCTTCGCAATGGCTACTTGACCTGGATCCAAATTCATTAGACGCATTAAGGGTTCGCCAAAAAGGACTAACGCCATACTGACGATGAGGCCAAAAATTAAATTGATCGTAATCGCCAGCGCTGAAATTCGACTTGCCTCTTTCGGTCGGCCTGCCCCCAAATTCTGAGCCACGGCGACACTTGTTCCGATGCCAACGAAACCAAACATCAAAATGCAAAATACAATAATTTCATTCGCTAAGCCAACCGCGCCGGTTACTTGATCGGATATTCGACTTAGCATAAATACATCGGCCGTCCCGAGCATCATCCGCAGTACGGAATCAATGAAGATCGGCCATGTAACCGCGAACAGACTAAGCTTTTTCCAAGATGCCACTGTTTCTGTGTGTGTCACTTCGTATGCTCCTTACCCTCAATTCAAATGCCTTTAGTTTAGGATACGTAAGCGATTTCAGTCAAATGCTACTAATATCCATCGATCGTGCTCAAGCCAAAAGCCTCCAACCCCATATCGCATATGGTTTTGGAGGCTCGTTACTTTTAAATTATTTAACTTGAACCCATGCGCCGCGGCTATCTGCTGAGGCAATTTCTGCTACTGCAATTTCAATGCTATCCTTAGTGCTGACAGCCGTAGCCGCTGGAATACGCTCACCGCGAAGCAATGTTCCAACAAAATATTTAATTTCCTCGTAGTAGCCCATTTCAGCTGAGATCTCAGGCTCAAAACCTGCGCCTTCATTGACATTCACTTTCAAGCCATTTCCTTGGAAAATGATATTGCCTTTATCGAAATTCACACGGAACTGCATGTCGAAGCCATAGTCGCCTTCCAGTGTCCAGTCCGCTTGCGCATTAATGACTTTGCCATCTTCGTACAGGTAGTTGGTGGATACAACATCGTACCCGCTGCCAGGCACAACATTCCTTGCCAAACAGGAGACGGATTCCGGCTTCCCGAACAACCAATTGATCGTATCAATGTCATGAACGTGCATATCGAGCAGAGCGCCGCCACTCTTGTCCTTATCGATCAGCCACGGTCCCCAAGTTGGAGTAGCCCCACCGCGGTAGAAATAGCCGGATAGCACTTTGCCATATGTCTGTTCTTCCACAGCTTGCTTGAGATACACGTAGGCAGGCCAGTATCGCAAACACTGCCCAATTAACAACTGCTTCTCATTCGCTTCCGCTGCCTGAATCATTTCCTGACACTCTTCTGCGTTCAGCGCCATCGGCTTTTCACACAGGACATGGACCCCCGCATTCAAGCATTGAATGGATATTTCTTTGTGCAAATAGGTGGGCAGTGTAATGCTTACACAGTCCAACTGCTCATTTGCCAACATCTCAGTTACACTCGTATATTTATGAAATTGATCGAAATCAATGCTTGATCCCGTTGTCTCAATATTGCCGCCAGACCCTTGACCCGCAAGCTTATTGGCATCAATATCACATAAAGCGACTAGCTTGATCGCAACGCCTTCCGCTTCCAATCGAATATAATTCTCAATATGGGTACGTCCCATGAAACCGACTCCGATTAATCCTACTTTCAGCATCATTTCTTCCTCCCAAGGATTGCATCCATTGCACCAGATGTATTGAAAATAATTTGCTCACCGTGATGTGTATAACTCGGAATCATCTCGGCAATCACATAATCGTTATAGCCAATGGCTTCAAGAGCTTTGACAACTTCCGGATAATTAACATCGCCCGCCAGCAAATCTACGAAACCATGCAGCCCGCCCGCGGCGCGGCGATAATCTTTGAAATGAACTTTCTTGATCCGTTTATTCAAAATGGCAATCCAATGCTCCGGGTAACCCGCATACAAGACATTCCCCACATCGAAGTATGCGCCTACAAAAGGCGAATTGATTTTATCAATAAAGTCTCTCATTTCCAGAGGCGACAATAAAAATTTGTTCCACACATTCTCTATACCAATGGAGACGTTGCGCGCCTCGGCTTCAGCTGCAAGCTCTTGGAACGCTTCCAGCGCATAATCATAAGCTTGATCATAGGGAACAACTTCGGCACCTGGAATGAAATCAACCCCAACGGCTCCAGGCACGACCAGAATCGTATTCACACCCAGGATAGAAGCAAACTCGAGCTGCTTTTTGACGATGCTTTTGGCTTTCTCACGCGTTTGAGGTTGTCCGCTTGTTAAGGAATAATCCCAATATAAACCACTTGCCAAGCTGCTGATTTCGATGCCTGTCTCTTGGGCAAACGCAAGGTAACCTTGGATTTCTTCTGCGCTGCTTTCCAGACTTAATTCTCCAGTCTCGCTTAAAGCAAGCTCAATCCCATCAAATCCTGCTTCCTTCGCTAGCGTGATCGCTTGTTTCACCGTTAGTGAACTCGGAAATGACCACATATTGATTCCTTTTTTCATCGTTATCTCCTCCGTCTCTCTCTTCATTATAGGAGAGCCGGGACGGAGAAGATTTATCCAAAAAGCCGTTTTATTTGTACTTTCCAAAAATGAGTATGATAAAATGAGGCTGTATCCATTTACAAGAGGTAGAAAGGACGAACAGCATGGAATTTCCAAGGATGCAGCTTCAAGAGCTTGTAACCATACAGAACCTGATTTCTTTTCATTATTTCGAATATGCCAAGGGTTACGTCTTCGAGGGAGAACAGCATGACTTCTGGGAGTTTCTTTATGTCGATAAAGGTGAAGTCGAGGTGCGAGCGGATGATCATCTTCACACGCTTCGTCAAGGGAACATTATTTTTCATAAACCCGAGGAATTCCATACAGTCAATGTGAAACACGAACATAAACCGCCGAATCTGATTGTCATTTGTTTCGACTGTTCATCCGCCGCCATGTCCCATTTCGAGAATCGCATTATGTCACTCGGCGACAAGGAGCGGAATATGCTGTCCCTGATCATCCAGGAAGGATTTCAGGCCTTTCTCCCGCCGTTTGACCAGCCTGCCGTTCATGTGCTCCAAAGAAATCCGTCGGCGCCCTTTGGCTCCGAACAAGTCATTAAATCCAGTCTGGAACTGCTTCTCATTACGTTAATTCGCAATCAAGGCCAATCTTGTGTTCCCGAAACCGTGAAGCAATCCTCTGTGCAAAAAGAAAAAGCTGAACAACGAATTGTTCAGCAAATTGTTACCTATATGCAGGCGAATCTCTCTCAATCCTTCACCCTGGATCATCTATGTCAAACATTTCATCTGGGTAAAAGTCGCTTGAAAGAACTCTTCCAATCCCAATTGCAAACCGGGGTCATGGAAACTTTCAAGTCGCTCAAAATCGAACAAGCTAAATCACTCATTCGTGAAGAATCCTATAATTTCACTGAGATTTCGACGATGCTCGGCTATACAAGCATTCACTATTTCTCGCGAGATTTCAAGAAAACGGTTGGCATGTCACCATCGGATTATGCCAAGTCCGTGAAAGCCCGTGTGTAATTATCCTTTAATTACTTTCACCAGACGCTTCGCTGTCCCATTTTGCGTTTCGATCGTTTCATAAACGTTCACTGTGAACGGGTAGCTGAATTGATCCGTCGTGATGTTCGATGCATCCAGCGTTTGCTTGCCGCTGATTAATTTGTTAACGCCAGTGAACGTGGCATCCTTCGAGCCAACAACTCGTCCCGCACTATCCACGATTTCAAATCTTAATTTGGAGAAATTGTTATCAACAACAACATTTTCTTTCTGCGTAATCCCTAAATCAAGTCTGAACTTGTACGTATATGTTAATTGCGCCGTAGTTTGCGTCGACACTGAAACATCATTGAATACTAAATCGAACGGATACATGGAAATCGTGGACTCCGTTCCTTCTTTCTGAATATCCGTTTGCAGAGCAGCAATCGTTGTCGTGTAAGGTGCCGCGGCAGCAGCATCAAGCAGCTTCAACGTGAAGCTCGTGCCCTCTTCGGACTGTGGAACAATATAGGAGTAGCTAACCACATAGCTAAGTCCTGGGTTCAACATCGGTGTCACATTCGCTTGGCGAGCACCTTGGTACGTAACGCCTTGCGAGCTGACCAAATCGGATTGGAATGTCGGCATCGCCGTCGGTGTTGAACTTGTGTTCGTTAACTTGAATTTCGCGACCGCGGTTTGGTAGCCCTCGCCTGGATTCTCATGAAGATGAAGTTCAACGAGCGAGACTTCCGTTTTCTTGTCAACCACGTTGGTTAAGCTATCGAACGAAATCGGTTTTCCGATCGTGTATGGCACAGTACCAGCGTTCACTTGCTCAGCTTTGGGCCATGTGATCGCTAGCTTGCCCGTTGCTACTTCTGCTGCTTGACCGCCGCCTTTAGGCACGAAGGAGTCCGTGGACAGCACGAGCAAGTTCGACAATGTCACGCCATTTTCAACTGGAATCGCATAATGGATGTATTTCTTTTCTCCTGCTTCCAAGGAGATTGATTCTGCTTCAGCACGTTTGCCTTCATAGTTCTTCTGTTCGGACTGAGCATCCACCCGGAATGCGGGGATCGTTTCACGTCCTGCACCGGGATTGCTCGCCAAGACCGTAACAACGGTTACGCGGCCTGTCGCTGTGTTCTGCATGGAAGCTTCAACTGGCGTGTACGTCAAGCCCGAATTCACACCAGGAAGTGTGAATGTCTGGCCCCAGGTCAAGCTGCCCAGATTAAGCAGAGCGGCTGATCCCGTACCGCCATACCAGACGGAATTCGTCGGCATAGTCAGCAACGTAGTCTCCACTTTCGGATAGGAGTAGACGTCCACGTTCACGAAGGAAAGCTGGGCAATCTGCCCGATCTCTTTGCTGTCAATTGCACTCAAATAGACGAGCTCGCCAATTTCTTTGGGCTGCAAAGATTCTTTGTTGCTCGCGCTTGATTTCAGCGTATATGATACACCGCTTGTGGTTTGTACGCGAAGCTCGTGCTCTGGCACACGGTTCTGTGTAGCTCCCCCATTATATAATCGAACCGTCACCGCAAGCTGAGAGCCCGTCGCCGTAGGCGTCACACTGACATTTTTGATCGCTGCGCGAATATCAGCCGTCAATCCGTAATTTACTGTTGGCGCTGCATTCACAGGTGTTGAAGTATCAGCCGCCCATGCGGTCATACCGCCTTGCACTAGCATAGTACCCAGTACGATAGCCGTAAGGCTTGTTTTCCATGGATTCTTTTTCATTTAGAATTCTCCTTCTTGTAAAATGTTCATCGATGTCTGATTTAGGGATCTAGTTATTTATTTCGCTGCTGGTGTCGCCGAAGGAGCGGCTGAAGCGGCCGCCGCATCTACTTTTTGTCCATCCTTCAAGGTGTTTTGTCCGGTTACCACTAAGCTCTCGCCGTCTTTGACACCTTCTAGCACTTCCTGATATTCGCCGTTGATTCGTCCCAGTTTCACTTTGCGTTTCTGATATTGATCGCCTTGTTTCACAAATACAAAGGTATTCGATTCTTCACGAATGATACTCAAGGTCGGAATTGCAACTACTTTCTCTTCCGTTTCCGTTGTCAGTTGTACCATGAACCGGCTGCCTGGCTGCAGTTTATGATCGCTGTTCGGTACATCCAACTCCAACGTATACGTTTTGGTTGCAGCACTCATAATAGGCGCTAAATAACTAATTTGGGCTGTGCCCTTTTTATCTGGTTGATCTGGATTATAGAAAATAAGTTCTTTTTTGCCTTTGGTGAGCTGATAGTTGGTCTCAGAAAGCTCCGTTTTGATTTTGATCGGATCAATTTGCTGTACTTGACCTACTTTGCCTGCCGCGGCATTCACCGTTTGTCCAACAACGATATTAAAATCTGTTAACACGCCATTGCCTGGAGCTTTGATTTCATAGTTTTCAAGTGCGCGTGTGGCATCATCCAAAGATAAGCTGGCTGACTCCGACTGCGTCAAGATGGAGGAAATCGAATCCGAGTTATCGAAAGCGCTCAGCTTGCTTTGCGCCGCATCTAGACTCATCTGTGCGTTATCCAATGCTTGTTTCACTTGATCTACCTGATGTTGAACAGCCGTTCCCGCATCGAAATCATTGCGGATTTTATTATAATCCTGCTGCGCATTCTTCAAGGCTGTTTGGGAACGAGTGACATTGTCCGCCAAATCTTTGCGGTTATTTACTTTGTTATCCTTGGCTTGCTGCAAGGACTCTTGTGCGCTTCTTACGGACAGCTCGCTCTTGCGCTTGTTTGACAGGGCATCCTTATTGTCCAGAACGAAGAGGACATCCCCCTTCTGGACATATTCACCGCGGCTTTTCAGCACTTGTGTGACTTCGCCGTTCGCTTTGGCTACGACATCCAGTGTCGTGCCTGCCGCAACATCGGCTACCTGTTCAATAGGGTTGCTAATTTTCTGCTTCTTAATATCTTCCGTTTTCACGGTGCGTGGAGCTAGTTGAACCGTTGCAGCCCCATTTGCTCCGGGAGCTGAACAAGCTGATGCGAGGAGCGCGGCTGCTGTAAGCAGCGCGATCACTCCCATCCCACGATATTTGAATTTCCTTTTGTGCGAACGATCGTTAATCATCTATGTGCCTCCTATACCTCTAACGTACTTGGTGTTATTTGTTCGGAACCTTTTTTGCGTTTGAACTTACTGCTGAATCGGTTTTTCGTGCTTTCAATCAATTCATAAATGATTGGCACGACAACGAGTGTCAGCAATGTTGAAGTAATCAAACCACCGATAACAACAACGCCCAATCCTTTACCGATTAACCCGCCTTCAGCGGAAATTCCTAAAGCTAAAGGCACGAGGGCCATAATCGTAGCGCCCGCCGTCATAATAATCGGACGAAGTCTGACTTTCCCTGCTTCGATCAATGCATGACGTACGGTATAACCTTCATCGCGCAATTGCTGCGCTCTGTCAATTAAGACAATCGCGTTCGTCACGACGATACCAATCAGCATGAGGAATCCGATCATGGAAGTTACGGTCAACGGTTCTCTGGCAATAACAAGTCCGAGCAGTCCCCCAATAACAGCGAGCGGTAAAGAGAATAGAATCGCAAAAGGTGCGCTGGCATTACCGAAGGCCAATACCATGATCAAGTAAACTACAAAGATGGCAGCTGCCATAGCAACGAACAATTGTTTGAAGCTGTCATTAACATCGTCCGACACGCCTGTAACTTTCGGCGTTACGCCTTCTGGCAGTTGAACTTCTTTCAATGCAGCGCTCAGCTTAGTGCTGACGGCAGTTTTATTCTTATCGTTAATTTTCGCTGTAACTTTGACAAGTTGCTGCTGATCTTCACGCGCCAATGATGCTGCGCCTTTAATTTCATTGATTTTGGCAACTTCTTTGAGCAGCACTTTGGATCCGTTTGTAGCGGTTAATGGGATATTGCCCAATTTCTCAAGGGTATCTTTATCCACTTTATCCAGCGATACGGTTGTTGTATAGACGATATTGTCAAACTTCATGTCGCCCAAACTTTGTTTCTGAATCCATGCACGCGCTGTATCTCGAACTGAGGATGAGCTTAAGCCATACGCTCTTGCTTTCTTCTGATCCACAGCGATTTCAATTTCGGTTTTTGCATCACTTAAATTGTCGGCAATCTCGCTAAGTTCTGGGAAAGCTTGCAGCTTCTCCTTCACTATGCCTGCCGCTTTTTCTAATTGCAATTGATCTTCACCTTGCAAGGTGTAAGCGAAGTCTGTCGATGCAACGCCAAAGTCGCCTTCCATAGACTTGGACTGTACATCCGAACCGTTAGGCAATTCGGATAAGATATAAGCCTTCATTTCCGCAGTTACTAGTGTAGGATCAACTTTATCATTCAATTGAACGAAAATTTGCGATGCGTACGGTATCCGTTCATCATCTTTCCCAGCGTAACCGACTAAGCCTTCAACAAATTTAAACACAGGCTCACCCGTAGAATCTTTGGCACCTAGGAAAAAGGTTTCGATTTCTCTGGTTTTCGCATCCGTCGCCTCAAAAGAAGTGGCATACGGCAATTTCAACTGGAAGTATAGTGTTGTCGATGGTTTGGAAGCTGGCAAGAAAGCAACGGACAGGAAAGGTACGGTTCCTGCGATCGTGACAACGAGCAGCAGCAATGAAATAAGCAGTGTTTTAATGCGATTTGTCAAACTCCACGTTAACACTTTTTCATAGAATGTTGTCAAACGTGTCGGTTTGTTTTCATCATGTTGCACCTTGCCTGGCTTACTGCGAAGCACAAGCAGTTTGGACAACATCGGAATCACGGTTAAGGCAACAATTAAGGAAGATAATAGAGCACAAGCGATAGTTAATGCAAAAGGTCTAAAGAATCCGCCAACCACACCGGTTACCAATGCCAGTGGAGCAAAAACGCCGACAGTGGCAAGCGTTGAAGACGTAATAGCCATAGAAACTTGCTTCGTTGCTAACGCGATAACGGACTCTTTGCGTTCCTGCGCTTTTTCCAAGGAAGCATAAATATTCTCGATAACGACAATTGAGTCATCGACGACACGTCCTACGGCGATAAAGATACCGCCCAGCGTCATCGTATTCAAGGTTAAGCCCAACTGGGACATTAACAACAAGGTAATCAAGATAGACAATGGAATTGAGACTAGAACGATTAACGTCATCCGTACGTTTCTTAGGAAAACGAGAATCATCAAGGAGGCTAGAATGGCTCCCACGATACCTTCACGGACAAGCCCAGCGATCGATTCTTTAATTTGATCGGCACTATTGTACGTATTTTTGAACGTAATATTAGGAAGCGTTGTGTGCCATTCTTCAATCATTTTCTCAATCGAACCGGAGAATTCTACCGCATTGGCACTGCCAGCTTTGTACAAAATCAACCCAATCGCTGGTTTGCCATCCAATCGACCATTGAAGTCTGACTCCGTAATAGCCTTAACTTTGGACACTTGATTAAGTAAAACAACATCGCCTTTAGGCGTTGTAATCTCGACTTGCTCTAGATCGAACAAGCTGGATAAATTACCGGTCACACGCGTCATTTTGTTATTGCCGCTAATTTCGACGCTGCCAATCGGACTTGCAGCCGCGGCGGAATTAATCGCGTTGCTCACCATGCCTGGTGACAAACCATAAACATCAAGGGCTGAAGCATCCAGCTCAATATCCAGAGATGTGCTTCTGGCGCCAATAACGTCCATGTGGTCAATCCCTTTAATCCCTTCAAGCCCTGGCTTGATCTTATCTTTAAAGGACTTGTCTAGTTCAGTCTGGCTAACCCCGTCATTGGCGTAAGCAACTAAATAGTTGGAAGGGAATGAAGCTGCCCCGAATGTGGAAGCCTTAGGAGCTCCCGCTGTAGCAGGAAGCTTAACTTCCGCCAACATGTCTTGCACAGCTTGTTTTTTCTTATCAATGTCAACGTTTTGTTTGAACATGATGATAACCATGGAGAAATTATCACTCGACGTTGATTGCATCGAATCCAAATCTTCGAGATTCGCTAGCTTTTCTTCGATCGGATCGGTAATTTCATCCATGACATCCTTTGGAGCTCCTGTATACGTAGTCGTTACAGCAACTACCGGGAAAGAAACGTTCGGCATGTTCTCTACTTTAAGCTGTGTAGCTGAATAAAGTCCGCCTACGAAAAGCATGATCATGATTATAAATAAGGCCGAAACATTTTTCATGGAAAAGTGTGTAAGTCGATTCATTCCTGTACTCCCCTCATCAAATGATTATTAACCTAAGATACACGTACAATATGAACCCAATATGAACAAACCAAAAAAACCCTGAAAATAATGTCAGGGTTTCTCTGTCTACTTTTTATTCGGATAGTTCATAATGGGAATCGTCACGGAAAATCGTGTGCCATGATCTATCTCGCTGTGGACTTCAATCACGCCATGATGCAATTCAACAATTTTACGCACGATAGCCAGCCCCAAACCGCTTCCATCTGTTTCACGCTCTCTGGCTGCATCCGCTTTATAGAATCTCTCAAAAATGCGTTCAAGATCAACTGCCGGGATCCCCCGCCCTGTATCTAGAATACTGATCCGAATCCGATCATTCAGCGGTTGCAAATGAATTCGAATCGCGCCGCCGGAAGGTGTGAATTTGATCGCATTGCCAAGCAAATTCATCCATACCTGACTTAATTGGTCACTGTCTGCGGTTATTTTCACACGAGGAAGCTCCAAGTCCAAGTCCAACTGCTTACTCGACCACTGCGGCTCATAGAAGACAACGACTCTACGCAGTTGTTCATCTAGATCGTAAGTAGTGGGTTTAAAAGGATGATGCTCCGATTCCAGCGAAGCCAACTTGAGCAGGTTTTCACTAAGCCGTGACAACCGTTCACTCTCTCGTTCAATGATTACCAAATAATGATCGCGTTCGGACACATCGAGGTCTGCATTGCGCAGCACCTTGGAGAAACCACGAATGGACGTCAACGGCGATTGAATTTCATGCGATACGTTCGAGACGAAGTCTTGTCTCATCTGTTCGAGTTGTTTCAGCTCGCCAGCCATATGATTAAAGCTATGTGCCAACATACCCAGTTCATCCTTCTGTTTGACAGAGACATGAACATTGAAATTGCCGCGGGATAAACGTTCCGTCGCCAGTGTCAGCTTCTTGAGTGGATTTACCAAATACCGCGAAGCAATCAGAATGAGCAGACTTCCAACAGCAAGCACGATAACAAGCACATAAATAATAAGCTTCTGGATTTGACGCTGCACATCTTTCGAAATATTCGGATGGATGAATAAGGCATACACCTTGCCACCGATATGAAAAGGCACCCCAACTTTAATCCGATTAAATGGATCTTTGGAGCCCTCATAATCGAGACTCTTATAAATGTCACCAGCCAGGACGGCAGCCACTTCAGAAGCCTGAATACGTGGGAGCCCTCTTCTATCCAACATGATTGGCGTTGAGGGATGTCCCTTATCGTCAAACAAGGTAAAACTATAATTCTCATTAAGCCGATTAGTCCCTGATAAAAAAGCATCTAAATTACTGGGCTGTATGTCTTCAGTCAGGGTAGTCAACTGCTTGCCCATCGCCAGCATCTCGGCTTGTACCTCCGCTGAGAGGCGATTAGTGAACATGAAAGTCGCCAGCGGAAAAGCAACCAATACGCTTATGACAACAATCGCTAAGAACGTTAAAACCACTCTGGTATAGAGGGATTTAATCATGACCGCACCTCAAGCCTATAGCCCAGTCCGCGAATTGTCGCAATATGAAACTCCTCGGTAAGCGGCTCGAAGCGCTCTCGCAATCTTTTGATATGAACATCGACCGTTCGCTCGTCGCCCTCATAATCCATCCCCCAGATTTGTTCAATCAGTTGGGTTCTGGTGAAAATTTGGGCCGGGTAGCTGGCCAGTTTATACAGAAGCTCGAATTCTTTCAGAGGCAAAGCAAAACGCTGCTCTTGGAGCCGAACCTCGAAAGCCGAGCGATCAATGATTACATCGCCTAATGTGATGGTCTGGGATGCATTGATCCGGTACCTTTTCAACAGTGCTTTGACCCGCAAAGCCAGCTCCACGGGATCAAAAGGTTTCACTAAGTAGTCATCCGTACCCAGTTGGAAACCTTTCACCTTGTGAACAGATTCGCCTTTGGCGGTTACCATCAGCAGCGGAAGATCATTATACCGCTCTCTTAATTCGCGGCATAGCTCCCAACCATCCATCAAAGGCATCATGACATCCAGCACCACCAGATCTGCTGGCGTTGCCTCTAGCTTTTTGAGCGCTTCTTGTCCATTGCTAGCCTGCACAACCGTCAAGCCTTCACCAACCAAATAAACGCGAATCAATTCTCTGATGTCGGCATCGTCATCAACCACCATGACCCTGGTCATAAGCTTTAAACGAGATAAGGAATAGGGTCTTTGGAACCCGCTTCCTCAAAACCTTTCAAGCGCAGTCTGCAGCTGTCACAAACGCCGCATGCTTCCGTCTTTCCGTTGTAGCAGGATGTCGTAAGTTCATACGGCACTCCGATTTTCAAGCCTTCTTCGATAATCTTCGCTTTCGTCCAATCAATTAACGGCGTCTCGATCGTGATGCCCTTGCCTTCTACACCGACCTTCGTCGCTAAAGCGATAACTTCTTCAACTTTATGAATAAACTCCGGACGACAATCCGGATACCCGCTGTAATCCAAGGCATTGACACCGATATATATGGCTTCCGAACCTGTCACTTCCGCATAGGAGGTGGCAATAGACAGGAAGAGCAGGTTGCGTCCAGGCACATACGTAACTGGAATCTCCGACTCCCCTTCTGCGGCCTGTTCCCCATTCATCACATCAGGCACAGCTATACTGTCATCCGTTAGCGCACTTCCACCGAAATCACGCAAGAAATCCAGCTTGATGATCTTATGACGCTTGCTGACACCGTAATGCTCAGCAACTTGCTTAGCATTTTCAATCTCGATTTTGTGACGCTGCCCATAGTCAAAAGAAAGCGGGTATAGCTCATAGCCTGCCTCTTCGGCAAGCCCCATGCAGGTTGTACTATCTAATCCGCCACTCAAAATAATGACAGCTCTTTTCTTCGTCACTTCGCTTGTACTCATCGATTGCACCTCTTTCCTAAATTAAACGCCTCGCATTGCCGGGTCCCAAATGATTTTGTGCAGCTGCATATTGAGTTTCACCTTGGACAAGCCCGCGCTCAGCATATGCTCGACAAGCTTATGCGGCGGCATCGTCTCCCACACAGGGCTGAACATTGGCAGCGCCTTCGTGGGATGCTGCTCCAGCACGTTCACCGCGGTGGAGAAATCGAGCTCGCTGCCGATGACGAACTTAAGCTCGTCCTGTTCGCGCAGCAGCGCGAAATTGCTCATAATCATCTGCTCCATCTCTCCGGAGTCGGGCAGCTTGAAGTCCATAATGTAGCGCACCTTAGGCGATGCTACCCGCTCCACAAACATCGCGAGATCGATCGCGCCATTCGTCTCGATGTGCAGGTCATCGACCTGCTCCAGCTCGGCGAGCGCTTCAATTAATGCGAGCGACTTCTCGCCGTACAGGAGCGGCTCGCCGCCGGTCAGGCAAATATGCCGGGAGCGGAACGAACTGACCTTGCTGACAATCTCAGCAATGGTCATGACGTTCTCCGCTTCCGCCGGCGGGTAGCTGTACTTGGTGTCACACCAGGTACAGCGCAGATTGCAACCAAAAAGACGGACGAAGATCGTCGGGAACCCGGCACGGGTTCCTTCCCCTTCAACAGTCTCGAAGATTTCGACCATCGGAATGCGGATATCTCGCATTACACATCCTCCTCCATCATGGCGCGCGTGATCGCCGCGTAGCTGGTTGGCGTCTCCCACAAACGAATTTCCTCCAGCTTAATCGCCGGATACAACTGCTCTTCCACGAGCGCTTGGTGAATTTCTTCATACATCCAAACGATCATATTTTCAGCGGTTGTATTCATAGCCGGCAGAACATCATTCAAATATTTATGATCCAAACGATCAATGACCCGTTCCTTGGCTATACGTTTAATATCCCCAAAATCTATCGCGATCCCCCGGCTATCCACTTGCCCACGCATAATAACTTGAAGCTTGTAGGTATGGCCGTGCAGACTTTTACATTTTCCCTCGTAACAATGCAAATGATGTGCGCTGTCAAACGTAAACTCTTTGGAAATCAGAACGAATTTATTGTGATATTTTAATTGGTTCTCTTGGATGTCACGCCCCAACAATTGAACATCTCTGGGGATTTCGTAGCTCATATCTATCACCTCATAATAATAAAAAAACAGTACTCTACATGATAGCATGAGGAGCACCATCCTCACAATCCATCCGATGGATTCCTTCTCGCTCTGGGCGACCAGTCCAAATGGCTGCGAATTTCCTGAATCCTCTCATTCTCATCTCTTAAATCCGATTCAATAAGAGCTGTCAAGCTTTCAATCTGATGAATCACCGTATCGGGGAGTTCAACTTCCTCCAAAGATTTAACAATATATAACAAACATTGCAGAGTCTCATCCATCAAACTCTTCTTCTTCCCCGTGAGCACAACCTCGGATAGAAAAACAAGATGACTCAGTTCTTTTTGCGTCAATTTCAAGAGGCCCCCCCCTTCCATGCTTTCATTATCCAACATTTTACGACATCACGAAAGACTCTCTTGACAGTTTTAACTATAACATTTATGATTACAGTATATTTTGTTAGTAAATAAACCACACTATAAAGAATTCATTTTTATTTCCTGGAGGGAAACCCTAATGAGCACACAAGTACAAAACGAAGTATTAAAAGTATTGGAAGAGCGTCACTCTGTCAAACAATATCAAACAGGTCACCAAATTCCTAAAGCTGATCTGGATGCCATCCTGACTGGAGCTTCCTTAGCACCTTCTTCCTGGAACCTGCAGCACTGGAAACTGCTCGTCATTGACGATCAAGCTCAAAAAGAAAAATTACTGCCAATCGCTTATGGACAAAAACAAATCGTTGAAAGCTCTGTGGTTATCGCTGTTCTAGGAGATCTGGAAGCTAACAAAAATGCGGATGCTGTTTTTGGTCCAGCTGTAGAAGCAGGTTTCATTCCTCAATCCGTAAAAGACAGCTTGGTAGCTCAAATCGAAGGAGCTTACCAATATCCGCAAGTCGCTCGCGATGAAGCTATCCGTAATGGTTCCTTGGCTGCCATGCAGCTTATGCTGGCTGCTAAATCCCTTGGCTATGACACTTGCCCAATGGGTGGTTATGATGCTGGCAAATTCGTTGAAGCTTTCAACGTACCTTCCCGCTATGTACCTGTTATGTTGATCAGCCTTGGATTAGCTGCTACGCCTGCAAGATCTGCTGGCCGTTTCTCCTTGGATCAAGTTGTCGTTTCCAACACTTTTTAATAAAAAATGAACAAAAGGCATGGCTTCCATCTGAGTATGGGAGTTCATGCCTTTTGTTATGTGAGTTAATGGAATGGATCCGTTTCAAACCATATTTCATCGATAAGCTTATTGCGATATAGCATAGACACATTAAAGGTTTCATAGTCTTTTTCTTTATCCAGCTCGTCCAGTAATAAAGAAGCGATTAACTCTCGGTCATCCGAATCACCAGGTTCCCGGAAATCAATAAACCCCGTCAACTGCCGAGAACTGACATCAACCGTAGCTGTGCCTATTGGCAAGCCGCCATAAGACTGTTGATAGATTTCATACGTTAACGTATCCCCATCATCGCGAGCCATTACAATCGTATAATCCTCCGGATTAGGCGGAAGCGTCGCATCGCTATGGATATCTTCGACCAAATCCAATAAATCAATATGCGTCAACTCCACCGTATCAATCGTTTCTCCGTTATATATCATATTGAAAATGAACGTATCCGTCTCATCTTCATTGAAATCGGCAACAACTAACTCCGTCACCAAATCCATTTCTTCATCAAACGGATCAAATTTCCAGATGACATCACCAATGACATCCGAACCATATACATGCGTAGACGCTTCAGCCACCAACTCTGAATCCTTATCATAAACATGATATTCTACACGATTTCTGTTCTCCGCAACAATAACAAGCTCATAACCATGCTGCTTCTTACGCTCTTGAATCATATCCATTTGGTCCAGCCCATAATCAGCATCAATGTCATCGAAACGCGTCTCATCGCTCACCCATTCATAATTGACGGCTTCATCATGGGATTGCCGGATATCCGCCAAATTGTCCACCTCGAATATAGCTGGCTGCATAGCATGATCTGTCGCAATGACAAAGTCATACTCACTGTAACTGACCAAAACCTCGCATTCCTTAATTCCACAGGCATCAATCACATCTTGAATATACGATTGTACGAACGCATACACCTTTTTCTTGTTTGCGATCGTAATCGACTGCTGCTCCAGATGAATCGAGCCTTTAAGTCGATCCGATTCCCTGTAGACTAGCGTTAACGTACCGACAAACTCCCCATTATACATAATATCGCAGACTTCGCCGCCTGCTGTTTTCAGGTCGGGTCTAAGCATAATATCGGCCACGACTTTACTCGCCTCCTCTACAGATCTTATTATAATTCTTCTGTAGATTCCCCCAACATCGACCAATTTATGAGTAATCAGGATAAACGTCTATACACATTTATCCCTTGCTTCATATGCTATCTTATAACTAGCTTCAAGAAGGAGGGAAATCCACATGTCAGCAGTCGGTGCACACTCATCCGGGGCCATCTTGGTACTCTTTATTTTATTGGTTATTATCACTAGCGCTTTTGTTATTTAATTTAAAAAAGCAAAAAGAGACGGCATCCACGTCATGACGTTGGAACCGTCTCTTTTTTATGAATTCATAGATTCATTTAATCGTTGGCGTTCGTTTTCTATGGCAGTGATTTTGGCTTTCAGCCTTTCACTAACTTCTTTTTGTTGACTGTGCTTGACGAAAATACCTTTGGCTCGGCTTAATTTACCTGAGCGCATGGCAAGTTCGCCCAAAGCCACCTCTACCTTCCACTCACCGAGTTTGTAATCCGCACTCACACTGCCACGATAGTGAGGCAAACTGGACAGCGATTTCTTATAGCTGATCTCCGCTAATCGCAGCAAGGCATCCGCTTGCTTCACCCGAACCTGAGCCAGCATATAGTGAGCATCCGGAAAATCGGGATGACTGGCAATCAGCTTGTGACAATACGCTTCCGCTTCAGTGAAATTCGTGCGTACCATCATAATCTGATATAGAAACTTATACACATCAGGCATCCTGCCAAACATCGGTGTTTGCAGCCCCAGGCGCTCCGCCTCGAGCAACGCGGCATACGCCTGGTTTTCTTCGCCAATGCGAAGCGACTCCCTGCCGTAATACAACCAATGACCAGGGTTCTCCGGTTCTTCGAGTGTCATAAGCTTCAACAAGCGCAGATTTCTTGCGAATTTGGCTCTGCTTTGCATGACAGAAGGTTCGTAACCGAAATGAAACAATCTAATTTTAACCGCGCGTCGGTACATATCATTGTGGAAAATCCCCTTGTCAGTTCCCACTTGTTCATGCACACGCCCATAGAATCTAAGCCCTCTGCGCATAGGAAACATGCGAACTTGTGAGAAATCATGGTGAATCGTGCCACTCACTTGATTCAAATGCCAAACGTGCAGGGCAGGAACCGCATCCAAATGATGAAATACACCTGCAGCTTCTCTCAAAGAAGCGATGTCTTCAGAAACCAACACATCATCCGCATCTACCCAAATCACCCAGTCGGATTTCACATGCTCAAGACCTATATTGCGTGCCGCGGCAAAGTCGTCCGTCCAGGTAATTGGAACAATCTTTACCTTAGGGTACTGAGCAGCAATAAGGCGCGTCTCATCCGTCGAAGAGTCTACGAGGAGAATCTCATCTACAGCTCCCTGCAAAGCTAAGATGCATTTTGCAATATTAGACGCTTCATTTTGAGTTAAAATAGCGGCAGTTACGGTGACCTTGGGCACCGCGAGCAGATCATCCATATCCTCGCGGGGCTCACCAGCCGCAAGTTGATCCAACCGCTTATAAATATGGGCTGCCCACTGCGCTTGAGGATCAAGCAGCCAAGCGCGGTCGAAAACGCGCTTGGCTGCTTGGCCTTGATTTTGAAGCAAAAGAGTTTCGCCTAGCATGACCCATAGTTGCGCGTCTAGCGGGTTTTTGGCAAGAGCCTGTTTAAGTTCGGTTTCCGCAAGAGCAAACTGCTTATTCGTAAGGAAACTTGATAGCTTATCTTGTAATTGATCCATACTCACTACCCTGGAAGTGGCGGCTGGATTGGTTTGATGAAAGGTACGATAAATTTACGACTTCCAAATTCGGGATCTATGATAAAGACCGTTTGGGTATGCATCTGATCATATTGCGAAATACGTACAAAAGAACCTGTTTCAAACGATAGAATTGCATTATTATCTGAAGTTATGAAGCTTCCATAATATCTTTTTCCATAATCAAAAGACGGATATAACCGCGAAAAGCTGATAGCTGGATCACCACTGTATTGCGTATCGTAGGGAGAGATCACATTGATGGTAAAATCACTCTGATACATGATATATTCCGACTCCTTCAATACAGATAAAACTTGAATAGCTGAACTCGTGTCAGCCTCCAATAAAGCAGCATCAAATTTCAAATAGTGGTCTTCGTAGACACTGGCTGTTACTGATGATTGATTTTTTGATCTAAAACTGACAATGCTTTTGTCGTCTCCAATTCCCCATCTGCTTCTGTAATCCACAATGAAGCTGCTCGTTCCTGCAGCATTGGATTCGTACATATCCATTCCGTTGATACTATCAGGGAATAACCCTGAATTGTTATTGTTAATGGAAACGTCTAGTTCAGTAGGTACTTCGTGTTGAGAATCATAGGCAAATATCTTGTCTATGCTCCCACCGTGATTAGGGATCATTGAACTTCTAATAATGCTTCCCTCGATACCTAATGTTTCTGCGCTGCCACCCGAATGCAAAACTTTAATCTCATAATGCATATTATCATTTTCAGGATCTGTAAACATTTCGCTTAAATCAATCTCTGAATTATTGGATAAATGAAGAACAGCGTTGCTCGGATTGTAATCTGGATTTGAATGTGTTGAAAAATGATGAACAATTTTGTTTGTTAAATTCAATACAGGGGAGCCATTTTTCACAGTTACCGTGAAATTTGGACCTACATGTTGAGCGTAACCATCGCTATATGATATTGAAAATGTTGCTATACCTTCACGGTGTGGCACTAGCGTAATATTTCCTTCTTCATTAATTATTGTTGCAATGTCAGAATTTGAAGAAGCAAACGATACTGAAATGTTATCTCCATCTGCGTCAGTAAAGAAATCTTTTACTCTTCCAAGAGAGACGTTCCTCCTAGCGGTAACTTCACGATCATTAAAAGGATTATTTACGTTCAAAACAGGAGGATGATTAATCGTACCTGTGCCAGTAATATTAACAGTAACCGGTCCAACCGAAACTACCCCACCCTTCCCATCACGCGCGAACACCTTGAAGGTACTGGTCCCAATTGATTTAGGATCAATTTTCCACTGAGTTTGAGGTTCCTCTTCTGATCCTCCTTCTTCTTCGACAGGGTAATACTCTACGATGTCGGCAGAATTACCACTTAATTTAACGATTGAAATTTGAATTTCATCCCCGTCAATATCAGCGAAAAAGCTCTGAAGATTTTTCAATTTCAGTTTATCTAGGTCTGTCTCGTTTTTGTCAATCGTATAACTAGTCACAAATGAACTTGGTGTAATTTGATATGGAGCATGATTGCCTTCCGTAGTTCCAGGGGCTTTGGCGGGGCCGATTGTGGAAAGAAGATTTTTTATCGAATTAGCATCCGAATACTGCGACGGGTTAGCAATGATTTTTTTGACTGTTTCTACGATGTCAAAGTTTTTAGGTGCAGTTAACGTATCGTCCACGGTCACATCAAACGTTTCGACGAATCTTAGCCCATCATTACTATACTTAATTGTGAAACTAGCTGTCCCGACAGTAGCAGGATTAATTTTCAACAAGCCTGCTGAAGTTAAATTCTGATCAAGGTTAGCAACTGCTAAATTGCTTGAATTGATTTCAAAATTGTTACTAGGTCCCCTAAAAATGGTTTTCAAATCGATTACATTCGAATATCCGTTTAAAGGAATCACCATATTACTTATTTCGTTGACAGGTACGGGTGGTGGCAGTTCATTGGCTGATACGTGAACATCAAGCGGCGTTCCCCCAACGAAAGGCATCGTCACTAACGCAGTCGTTAAGGCAACCTTCATTGCTTTTCCCTTTTTCCTAGACTTTAACTTTTCTCCCAATCACATCACGTCCTAACCTAGTATTCTTTCTCCCATTCTACCATACGTAATAATATGGAAAAACCCCCAAAACGACAAAAACCCCCAAAAACCGGGGATTTAATCGGAATTTAATAGGACAAACAATACTTTATTAAAGCTTCATGCACACCTTCATCATTATTAGATGATGTTATTACATCCGCAGCCTGCAAAACACCCTCTGGAGAATTGGCTACTGCAACGCCAAGACCGGCGAAATCCATCATTTCCAGATCATTGAAGTAGTTGCCGATGGCCATAATTTCACTAGGATCTATCTCTAATGACGAAGCCAAAGTCTTCAAAGCATTCCCTTTATTCGCGATCGGATTCATCACATCAATAAATAAATCTCCGCTGCGAATCATTCGCAAATGTCCATATAATTGCTGTTCTTCCCAATCTTGCTGTACGCGATCGAGCACATCCGGCTGGCTAAAAAGCGTATATTTGACGATCGGCAGCCCTAGCTCTGATACGCTCGTAACAAGCTTAGGGGTAATCAAAAATTTCTTGTACATCTGTTTCTCATAATCACTTATGCGCTCAATATACATGTTGAATGAAGTGCAAACATCAAAATGAATGGCTTCCCTTCTTACATAATTCAACATAGGCTCAATTTCAGGCACTGTAAAAGCAAACTCGTTAACTAACGTGAGTCCCCGCTCATCAGCGTAAACCGTGGCAGCCCCATTATGGGTAATCATCGTTCCTTCCAATCCCAATTGCTGAAGAAGAGGCAACGTGCTGTCCGGTGCTCTTCCTGTGCAAAGGACGATATGACATCCTTGATCATGAACTTCTTGAATCGTTGCAATCGTCTTTTCTGTTAATACATGGTCGTCATTTAGAAGCGTTCCGTCTACATCCAGAGCAATTAGTCGATATTTCAAAGTTTTCGCTCTCCTTGTAATTCGCGTTTAGATCGTTTTATTGTAACATAGGACCATTGGTTATTGAACCCTATGTACACCAACTGATTTATTCACATTCCCTATGATTTGGATCGGGATATCTTCCGATTTAACAATCCCATTCTTATATTGGATGCGAAAATGAATCGTTTGTAATCCTTCCGGCAAACCCTCTGAAAAAGACTGAAACTTCGGATCAAATAATTCACCCTGAAATAAAACCGCATCTCCTGCTAAAGCCATCAAGCGCTCAGACACATAAAGGGGCTGCCCATCTATCCCCGTCGAATCGATCCATGCTGTCACTTCCTCCACTGGGGCCGGTGAACTGATGCTGGATACTATGAAAATTTCCCCAGAATAAAATTCTTTAGGAGGTACTGATGTTTGATGACCGCTTTTCTCATGCCATATCAGCCAATTAGCTGTGTAATTCACACTGGATTGAATCGTTAAAGGAAGTACTGTCATCCATTTGATAACCGTTGAAGAGAGAAAATTATCAGCAACAGTTAACGAAATCTTATACGTGCCTGGATTTAAGAAGAGATCTGTCACATCTTTCGTGGAAAATTGTTTGACAGTCCCATCGGGGTGCTCAACCGTCCATAGAGCAGATAACTTATCACCGTCAGGATCCGTTGATAAATTGTCGATCCGAACACGATCACCTTCCCAAACTGGCTTAGGGGACCAATCAAAATCTGCTGCCGGTGCGCGATTTATGTAAAACCACGTTTGGTCCGAATAGTCAGACCAAGCAATTCCATCAAAAACTCGAACACGCACACGAAGCTTCCCCCCTGTTGGCAAATCTTGATTCACAACCCAACTTCCTGAATTAGACATCGTTCCTTGATAGAACTGACCGGAATCCACAACCATAAGGTTGTTGGCTTCATTCGTAATCTGCAGTTGGAAATACATATACGTTGTGGCCGGATCAGAATCAGATTGATTCCACTTAAATGTAGGCCTTAACTCTGAAAAAATAGTAGGCGTCGTCTGCGACCCACTGGGCACAGCCAAGCTGGCTGTTGGTGGACGATTAGTCATAAACCAACCCGAGTTTGACCAATCAGACCAGTACTTCCCATCGTAGACACGAACTTGCTTTTGTAAAGGTTTTCCGTCATTCGGCAGCAGCCCTATGGGGAACGGATTCTCAGCAATCCATGAAGTTAACCGTGTGTAGTAGGAACATCCGTACCTCGACCCAGAGTCCGAATCCACGCTGCATCCAGATTCATAGGACCCACTTCGTGAAACATCATAATAACCCCCAGCAGAGGTGTACTTCAGCTGCATTCCGTTCTCATCCAAAACGCGGTATTGCCAACTTTTGAATTCTGTATTCGCATCAGCATCAGATTGGTTCCATGATGGGATCAGTGAAGTTCCTGTTATTGCGGTTGGGTTTGTTCGAGTTCCGTTCGGGTATGTCAGCCACGCATTTGGCGGAAAGCCGCTGCTCATGTATTTTTCATCCCATCCAGACCATAACCCCAATTCATCCTGAACCCTTACTCTAACTTTATACACTTGATTACTGTTCAAGGTCATATAGTAGGGGGCCGACATAGGGACGACTGTTCCATCACTTATTGCATTCGCTGATCTGACAACATTGGGATTATTATAGCTAATCCAACGGTACTGAGGATTGCTATAATAATCGTACCAGTAATACTGCACATCAATTTCGTAAGCCTTAATCATACTGTCAGCATCATAATCTACAGCTTTCCACGAAAAAAGCGGATTCGTAGTGGCAGATCCCGAGGGATGGTCATAATCCACACCAGAGGGTGAGGTAAGTTGAACAAAAGGAACATGATTAATCGGTGGAGCATTGAGCCAAATAAAAGCTTCTGCCCAGTCAGACCAAGCGCCATATTCATCTTTGACAGCCACCCTGAACGTGTACATGCCCATTTCTTTTACTCTGCTTATTTTGCCTTCAACAGAGGTGCCATCAGGTAAAATGTACTCGTATTTACGATCAAGAATGCCTCTATTCGCACAGTAATTGATCCCTGTAGATTCCGTCGAACAAATTCCTTCTGATAACCAGCGATCCGGATCGTAGCTTTGATCATCATAAGTCACATTATAATAAGGATCCTGTGACACCTGAAGAACGCTAATCGGCCTTCTGTGAATCAATACATTTCTGGCATATGGATCTGATTCCGATTGGTAAGCTTCGAAGGTAGAATTTGGGAAAGCATAACCACTAGGCGCGGGATCATCCGTCCCCCACAAAGTCATCCGATAGATACCAACCTTGTCCAAAAGTTTAATTGGATCTCCGTAACAACTTCTCCATGGAAGGCAGAGAGGCCACTTTTGCCATCCCCGGCATCTAGAAACTTCGCTGAATGGGTATGCTCGTATTGCCATTTGTCCTTGACCTTAAGGTGTGGATCTAATTCTGGGTCATTAAACTCCGTTTGATAAGTCAACGCTTCACCTGCTATACCCACATCGCTTATTTGATTGGTGTCGACGATGGGAATCTTCACCGAGACATTACGAAACTGCGAGCCAAAACCTCCAATAAATGCTCCATAACTACCCGAATTAAACGTACTGTCAGAAACATCAAAAATCGGCGTCGCTCCCATCCTTACTTTTATTTTCGAGCCTCGGGCAGATATTTTAAAATTAGTAAAATCTGTTGTATGTAAAGCTATCGAACTTGAACGCAATTCAGTTCTTGCACCGTTTATTATTTTGGATAGCGATAATCGGTTGGAAATCACTTCTAGCCTATACATATTAGAATGATTTTGTGCTCTGAAACTAATGCCCGATGGAGAATTGACACTGTAGTTCGGATTCGTCTGCATAAAATCAAAGTAATAATCAGCGTCCGAGAGATCCGTATCCTTCTTCAAAATTTGCCCCAACTCGTTCGCACCATAATCTGGTTTCGTCACTACTGCACCTTTGATCCTGTAATAGTAATACTTTTCGTAGGAACCCGTATAATCATCATCATAACTCGATATATAACTACCCGCACTGCAAGAGCCGCATGAAGTACGCATAATATTATAACGCCGATCCTTATAGTGACGCTCGTGTGCGATTACATAAAACTCTCCATCAGCCCCGAAACCTGCACCATCCATCGTAAATTGATAATCTTCATACAAGACAGAATAACTTTTCGTATTAGTAGGCCTCATTCCAGCAGTGGTATATTCGGCAAGCTTAACTGCATGCTTGTTGGCGATAACTATTTTATTCAAACCGTCAACGACATACACGAAACCATCGGCCGAAACCGTAAACCGTATATCTCGAAATGACTTTCTTTCTGTATAGTCCCCGCCATTTAAATAATTGGCATCCCCACCACTATGTCTCTCAGCATCATCGTAAGGAACACTACTAATGTCAAGCCTTGTAGTCACTCCTGTGTGCTTATTGTAGGATGTCAAATAATTAGTAATGGTGCCCCTATTGCCCATGCTGTAATTACTGCTATTCGTACTACGACTGTAATTGTAATATGTATTGTTATCGTCGCTATGCCCAATAACAACAACGTCAGCATCTTCGTATGTTGCACCACTGGTCAGTGGAGGTCTACTAACCGAAGATGTCGGAACGATCACACCTGTTTCTACATCAATCCAATCCGAAGAATCACCGCCACAGTACCAACAATAATTGGGTTTAAACAAAGCAGCAGGAAGTTTTATTTTCGTCCCATCATCATTAATCTCCATAAAAGAAGAAGTACCTGCTTGATAAGATTCGGTAGGTAGCTGCAGGTAGTTTAATACACTATAACTTCTATATTCAAAACTTTTCACCCAAGAAATATTCCCACTGGCACCTGTTCTTGTGTAATCACACCAATAATGATAGACATCATCGTCGTCGCTGTAATCCGCGTAAAAATATTTACAAGTTAAGGAGTAGGAACCTCCTTTGGCATCATAGGATAAATAGTTCCCAGGATGACTAGCTGTCGCTCCTGAATAAATACCTGTTTCGTATTTGACAACGGGCTGAGAATAAGGTTTTCCCGTATTTACATTGATTGTACCCCCCGTTGAATCAGCCACAAGCGTAGTTACCAACAATCCACCAATCGAGGCAACGCCATACCTCTTTCCAAGGAATTGAGTGCTGAAAAGCTGAGGAACGTTGTAGCTATGACTCGCATTCATGCCTAGTGTAACGGTTGAAGGTGTAAAAACAAGATTTGCAGCTGGTGCGTTGTAAGGAGCCTTGCCGTAATGAGACGTAAAACCTTTCGTCACCGTGTTATAGGTAAGTCCAATATTCTTTACTTTATCCAAATTTGAATGGATCAGACTGGAACCTTGCCATATATCTCCAAAAGCCATAAGCATCTCATTCTCTTGCATGGTATTAAAAAGTGGCGGTTCCGGATTTGCACTAGTCACAGTAAAAGAAACCTCTGGCGAATCATTTGTAATATGAATTGGAAACTGTTTCGTATCCGTCAAACCCCAGTCTTCCGTGGTCTGAACCGTAACTCGATATCTCCCCACTTGACTTGCTGGAAGCGATGTATAACCACCAACTATCAATGGTATTGCTATGGGGGAGTGCTCTTCATAATTCCCATCATTATCGCTGTCATATTGATAACTTGCTGTTGTAGCAACAATGATATCGTTATCTGGACTAAAGGACATATCCTTAAAAGGGACATTCCCCCGAACAGCCATCAGCGGTAAATTAATTAAAGCGACAGGTGGTCTGTCTTCCTCAACATGAATTTGTTTAATGGCTTTATTCTCTGGTAAATTTCGCACTCCGTAATTGTCCGTAACTTCAAGCGTTATGGTTTCAAAACCCACAGTAGGATAAACCAGATGTTTATTGGTCCAAAATTGCTGTGCAATTGTTCTATTTTTTGCTGGTTTACTGCAAGCTCCATTTATTGCATTGGCTGGCAATGGTCTATTTTGAACGACACGATTAGGAACGTTTATACATGGCATTGGTTCGGGGCGCATAATTTGGATGGTTGCTTCTTTTTGTGTGCAAGCTCCTATTGGGTCACACATTCGTGCCGTAATCATATGATCGCCTACCGAGTTGGGTGCAGTTAGCCCAGTTAACTTATCCTCGCCTTTTAAATAACCTTGCGATGGAAAGCTTTTTATCCACGTGCTTGCGCTTTCGGCGAACCGCCATTCAAAAGTGACGATATCATCATCAGGATCATAGTGATTTGGAGCAATTTCAGGTAATAAACGAACATTCAGTCTATCGCCCACTACAGCGTCCATAATAGGTGTACGGCTATAATAATCAATATCTGCAAACCAGCCAATCTCAAATTGGGGAGGACGGTTGGGTGGCTTAGGTCCGATCGTAAAAGTACCCGTACCAAAATAAGATATCCCTCCACAGCTATCTTCAAGCTTATATTCGATTAATACATTTCCACTCTCCAAGTTTCCTGGATACCCGATATATCCCATCATCCCATAGGAAAAAATAGAACTGTCGCTAGTAGAAGAGGCCTTCAACGTGCTCCAACCATATTGTACATAGCCCCCTGTTGCTTGCGATAAAACAAACCTGCCTCTCACAGGCGTACAACCAGAAGGAATCGTCCAATCCGCTTGTATAATATTGCTTTCTTTCCACAGTATTGTTGGTTTATCTGCTTTCGTAGTCCCGCTGAAATTGCCACCACTCGGTGAGCAGCTAGACTGGGGCACTATCATTTGACTCAACACATTGTTGGTTGAACTTGACTCGGAGATTGAATCATTGGAATCGACAGAAAGTGTGATACTTTTCGTACCACTGAATGTGAAGGGGACCACCTCTGTAATTGTTTGTCCAGAACTGACCCCTGAGGTGTAGGTGAAAGCTTTGAAGACTGCACCATCTGCAGCCACCGTTACACTAAAAGAGGAGCTGCTTGGTATATCAATACCTAGATTTTTAAACTTGATCGTGATGTTGGTACTAACATTCAAGGCAACACAGGAACCTGCGTCGATGGAAAGCGCGGCAAGATCGGGTTTGACTGGCGGGGTGTAGGTTACGTCTATGTACATTTGGTATTTGTAGGTTGTTCCTTTCCATAGGCCTATGGCGTACATTTGGTAGTTGCGTAGTAATCCTCCTGAGCCGTCTGTGTCGTCCGCATCTTCAATCTGCAAGGCTGGAACTGTATCATCCAACAACATCATAGTTCTAATCATACCATTACCAGGGGAATCCCCTTTTCCGAATGCCAAGGGGATGGCTCCATATGAGTTGTTAGGCTTTTCAGCATTATAAATATTTATTGAATTCTGAGTTAGCTTATCACGATCTGTAATATCAGCATTTGTTCCAGCTACATTTGCTTCAGATTCTGATAAAAACCATTTGTCAGGCATACTTACACTATATGCGGTTGTGACTGCATACCCTTCTTTAGTATAATCAGCAACTTTATCACCACTAGCTCCATTACTAGAGTACAGTGATGATTGATATGAATAACGTAAATCCGGTCCAAAAGTACTAATATCAGAATAGTCGAACTGAGAGTTAGTGTACCTCTTACGTCCATACATGGGTATTTTCCCAGGGTACGATGATACTGCTCCATTAACTACTCCATTGAATTCTATTGGAAATGGTGTTTTGGTAGCATCATGCTCCCAAATCATTCCTTTAGGTTGGCGGTAAATTTGATGCATCGGTTTTGTGAGAGACTTGCCATACAAGTTTGATCTTTCCCCTTCAAAACTTGTTATTTTGATTGAATTTGTTGTAAATGAAACCGCACCACCTTGACCAGCATGATAACTTGAAGAAACACTTTCAATTGAACCATCAAAAAAAATGCTAATATCCTGCTCAAATGTTTTATTAGGTGCTGATGAATACTGTGCCGCAACTGGTGTAGTTGTATAAGCACTTTTCTCAAAATCGTAGTACAGACGAATTCCTGTAGCAGCTTTTGCTCCATCCAAATAAAAAAATTGAAACATAAACTCTAAAACAATCATTAGAAGTAAGATAATAACTATTACTCTGCGCAGTACTACTCACCTTCCCTATTGTCTGCTAGACCTATATGATTGTTGAGAATGTCAAATACTAGTTCTTTATATGCAAATTTTTTTTCTATTGAATAAGCAACATACCCTTCTTGTACTTGTGTTTTATCAAACATAATCCAACGTTTAAGTTGTTGACTTCTGAGAAGAAGTTGGTTATTTGTATTTAGCAAGTACAATAACTGATAAGGATGCAACTCACCTGTTTTACTTACTCCAATTTCACTTACAGCAACTGAAAATTTAGCCAGAACTACAACATTTTCAACTTGAATTGTATCTTTGTACCAAGTGCTCATATCAACCAATTTCATATAAGGATCATCAGCATCACTCGGATCCGCAATAATCAGCTGGTTCAGCTTCACCGTAACTCCTTCCCCATAATTCCAAACCGTCCCAATCTCCTTGGGTTTCAAACCCAGCATCGTCCCAACATTA
Source organism: Paenibacillus marchantiophytorum (assembly GCF_014640555.1). Classification (GTDB taxonomy): domain Bacteria; phylum Bacillota; class Bacilli; order Paenibacillales; family NBRC-103111; genus Paenibacillus_E; species Paenibacillus_E marchantiophytorum. Next base: position 70,944 of record NZ_BMHE01000004.1, read on the forward strand.
CTGCCAGTAGCATCAATCTCTGCCTTGCTAGCAGCATACTTATCGACGGGCAATTGCTCGCCGCGTTTAACCGCCAGAATACGCTCAATGACTGTGATCGCTTGTGCGCGGGTGCTTGTCCCATATGGCGCTAAATCCGTTGTGCTTATGCCGTGAATTAACCCCAGTGATGTAGCTTCTTGCATTGTACCCTTAAGCGCATTATCTGTGCTTCTTACAGATAACATCGCCATCTCATAGCGTTGTAACGGCTCCGCATAGCCCTCTGGAAATATTTCAGGTATGACACCTTTTTCTTTCAGACGATCTGTATAAGGTTTATACCATCCATCTCCTTCTTGCTTGTTAACTTTCTCACCTGTAGCTGCAGCAATTATCTTGATAAACTCTGCACGTGAGATGGAAGTATCAGGTTTAAAATTCCCATCGGCATAACCGTCCACATAGCCAGATTTAGCTGCATCCCGAATCGCTTGCTCGGACCAATGCCCAGAAATATCCTTAAGTTGGTCCACGCCTTGTGCTAGAGAGTTGTAAACATCATATCCCAACGATCCTGCACAAATAACTGAACATACGAATAAAATAACTTTCTTTTTCAACTCATGACCCTCTTCCTTATTCAATTTCTCATTTGCTGTTTTTTATATTATTTTGTTTATCAAACTGCCATAAACAGAAAAAACCGCCCTGTAATCGCATAATACTTAGCGATAACAAAGGCGGTTCTTCCGCAAGAAATTACCAAAATCTCATAATCAAAAAATACCATATAATTATATTTTTGTAAATCAAAATTTTGGAATACATTATGCAATTGGAGTGAATATTTGTAAATTACCTGATCTATTGGAAAATCTCCAACAGAAGAGCCCTGCAAAGTGAATTTAGACGAAAAACCGTGCGTGTCATTGGACAAATTCCAATAGAAGTCAGTTAAACACGGTTAAAAAAGAGATTCTATTGGATTTTTTCCACTGAAAATACCCCAACCAACTAAATTATCATTTCCTGGTTGTTATATCCTCTATGCCCCTCCAAGTGCCAGACGCACGGTTTCATAGCCGGCATAATTTACTGAGATTCATGAGCATTCTGCAGAGCAACAAGCTCCTCTTTGCTCAATTCTCTCACTTGCCCCAAAGCCAATGAGGGATCGAGAGCGATGGGTCCCATGGAGATTCGTTTCAAATAGACGACTTTTTTGCCGATTGCTTGAAACATACGCTTCACTTGATGAAATTTACCTTCCATTATTGTGAGTTCAATCTCAGCATGTACCCCTTCGGACTCACTTCCTCCCTCCAATATGCGCAAATTACCTGGAAGCGTCTCATAACCGTCGTCTAAGGTGACCCCCAGCGAAAAAGATTCACGATCCGTTTCAGTAACCTCCCACTCCACTTTAGCAAAGTACGTTTTGGGTACATGCTTACGTGGTGAAAGCAGATTATGTGCAAGCTTGCCATCATTGGTTAGCAAAAGGAAGCCTTCTGTATCCTTATCCAGTCGTCCCACAGGAAAAACTTCGAATGGAGCATATGCTGCGTCCAATAGATCAACTACGGTGCGATCACGATTATCTTCCGTAGCAGAGACAACGCCTTGAGGCTTATTCATCATCAGGTAAACGAATTCACGGTACAGGACTGTTTCTCCATTCACTGTGATGACATCGGTATCGGGATTCACCTGCATACCGCTATCTTTGACTTTAGCGCCATTGACGATAATCGCGCCTTCTTTGGCAAGGCGTTTGAGCTCAGAGCGAGTGCCAATGCCCACATGGGCGAGTATTTTATCGAGCCGTTGTGTTTGTTTCATGGCGATTAATTCCACCTCCAGCCGGGCGGGTATTCGTTCTTGAGCATCCCATCGTGCCATTTGCCCCAGCCGATGGGATGCTCTTCAATGCAGACCAGGCAGTAGCCTTTGGCTGCCTTGGTCACTTCCAGGTCGCGGATAATCTCGCTCTCCGCGACTTCGAGCGTCTCGCCCTTCAGGTACCTGAGGGCTCGCTCGTCGCTCGAAGCCAAGCTCAGCGCTCGCTTGGCTTCGCGCATGCGCAGTCCCATGGCTAGCGCATGGGACGGTTCGAATCGGCCGCGGTGCAGCGAGCCGATGTACCAGCCTGGCCGCACGACTTTCAGTCCGTGCAGCTCGGGCAGCCCCGCCGGCGACGCATACGCGTGCTCGCCGTAACAGACCAGCCGCGCGGCGGCGAAGGGCTCGCTGCGCAGCAGCTCGCCCGCGAACGCCAGCAGCGGCTCCAAACTGACCGCGTGAGGCGCTGCCTCCACGCGCCCTTTGCCCCGCAGCGCCTCACGGCCGCCGCGCTTCTTCACCCCCACGTCAGCGTCACCCGCACTCGCGACCCGCTCCTTCAGTTCCTCAGCACTGACGGCTCCCGCACTCGCCCCAACTCGCTGCAAAACAGCCACATAATGCCCTTCGCCCTTCAGTCGATGCGGCCAAAGCCTAGCCGTTCCCGCTACCTCCGCCAAAGCGCGAGGTGAATACGCCCCTTCCTCACACCAAGGAGCTCTCAGCCAGTCTGGATGCCCAGCGCCAAACTGATCGACAGGCACAACATGGAAATCTGCATGGCGATCCAGAAATTCAGCAATCTGCGCTTCATTCTCCTCTGGAGAAAATGTGCAGGTAGAATAAACAATCCGTCCTCCGGGGGCCAGCATCTCAGCTGCTTGTCCGAGTAATTCCCTTTGCATGTGCGCAAATTCTTGGACGGAATGACGTTCCCACTGCTGCATCATGTCTTCTTCTTTACGAAACATTCCTTCTCCGGAACAAGGCGCATCGATCAAAATTTTATCAAAATACCCCTGGAAAACCGTCAACATCCGCTCCGGTTTTTCATTTAGAACAACGGCATTTCTTACGCCCGACAACTCCAGATTTTTAACTAATGCCCTCACGCGATCCGAATGAATATCGTTCACGACAAGTACCCCTTCGCCTTGCAGCTTAGCGGCAATCTGAGTCGATTTCCCTCCTGGTGCTGCGCATAAATCCAGAACTCGCTCGCCAGGCTCTGCTGCCAGCAACTCTACCGGAGCCATCGCGCTTGGTTCCTGAATATAGTAGAGGCCTGCATGATAGTAAGGATGTTTACCAGGACGCTCGCCCTCTTCATAATAGTAACCATCCGCAGCCCATGGCACTTTGGTCAGTGTAAATGGACTTTTGGCCAAGAACTCCTCTTTACTGATCTTAGCTGTATTCACGCGTATGCCAAACAATCTCGCTTCGTCATAGGATGCCAGGAATTGCTCGAATTCCTCTACACCCAGTAAATCAATCATTTTATCCCTAAAAAGGGTCGGTAACTGCTTCGTCATCCAACATCTTCTCTTTCATCTATATTCTCTATCTGAACGATTAATTAACCTATTCTTCCGATAACCTATCGGTATTATAGCTGAACTGTCACCAAACAGCCAATTATTTTCAAAATACAAACAGGATATGCTATACTTTTTATAGAAGATAGTAGATAGTAAACATCATAAAGAGGTGCATGAATGAAGAAGCTGCTTATTTATCTTGGCATTGTTGTTGTTTTATTCGGGGGCTTATATTTCGTTAATCAACAGTCCACCAAATCATCGGATCAAGCGAATGCGGGCAATCCTTACGGCGTAGCGGCGTCCAAATTGAACCCGGAAACCGTTAAGCAGTTAACCGATCCAAACTATCAGAACTTGATTCTTCCTAAGGACTTGGATCAAAGACTGAAGAACAAAGAAACTTTTTTCCAATATTACTACGCTTCCACTTGTCCGCATTGCAAAATCACCACGCCTGTTCTTGTTCCCTTGGAAAAAGAACTCAATGTTGACGTGAAGCAATTTAATTTAGAAGAATTCAAAGATGGCTGGCAGAAATACAAAATCGATTCAACACCTACCCTTGTCTATTATAAAAATGGCGTAGAAGTGGATCGCATGGTTGGCGGTGTGCCTGAGCAAGGTTCAACTGGCGGCAACACACCTGAGATGTTCAAAGCCTTTTTCCAAAAATATAAAGGTTAATTCATCAACAAAAGCAGCGGATATCCGCTGCTTTTTTACTTGCTTAACTTATATTTGCGCTTTCGCAGCATCGCTATTACCAGTAAGATTAATGGAATAACGAACCCGAAAGTAGCCGAGTAAAAAAGCCAAATTTTCGTAGCAAATCTCATAAAATAGGCAACATCGGGGTAGGAGACAATGGAAAGAACAATCAGAATCATCCCCAGTGGCAAATATAGCTGCCTGATTTCCTTCATTCTGAACACCTCGCCAAACGTCAAGGTCGCAGCGTAGAAACAGATCGTCAATTTAAAATAGATCGTGATAAACCAGATGCCAGCCATAATAACTTCCAAACGTTCAAGGAAAGATCCGATGCTAATTTTCTTGGCCAAACTATAACTGGGATACATTTGAACGGATGTTAACTTATCACCTAAAACAAGTATGGAAAAAAGCGATATCAGGATCAATAACACCCCGCCGATCGAAACCCCAACCAGGAATGACTTCCCTAGTTTCTTCGTCGAGTTAATAAATGGAATAATCATTAAGAAAACAACAAGTTCCAAATAAGGTGTTCCAATCAAAGAAACAGAAGCTCTTACAATCGGCTTGAGGCCATAGCCCATAATAGGCTGCATGAATTTAACATCTACTTGCGTAGGCAGGAAAATAAACATCAAAAAGAAGAAGAGCAGCACCCAGGGCAGAAAAATTTCTGATGTTCGTGTGAATGTTTCCAAACCATTCCGAATCCCCAAAATGACAATAGATAGAAAGAAGATATGTGTAAATTGCAACGGCGTATCCACTAATACCTGGGTTGTAATGAAGTCCCCTAGGTTCCTTAGAACTAGCGCAGCGAGAATAAAGAAAAAGCAAAAGTAAAGAAAACCTACCCCTTTGCCAAGCCATGTTCCCATAAGTTCTTCACAATATGTAACGAGCGTTTTGCCTGGAAAGCGTCCCCCTAGCGAGTACAACAGAACCACCAGAAGTAAACCGACAAGCAAGCCGAGCAGTGCCGCAATCCAAGCATCTTGTTTGGCATCATAAGCAAGTCCTGAAGGTGCTATGAGAATAGAGCTGCCGACTGTAAAGAGAATCGTGAGGATAGTGAATTGATGAACACCGATTTTACCTTTCTCAATCATTACAGACACCTCTACTTTAGGATACCAAAAACATAATCGCTTATAGGCTTATAAATATAAGTAATCAAATCTAGCGGGTTGGGGAGCTTCACACGCAATTCCAGCAGAATGCTAAGCAAGGTCCCTATGAGAAGGATTGTAAAGAAGATCCAGCTTTCCAGCTTTAACTTTTTCTTCAGCAGCGAAGGACCTTCTAGGAAACCAATGATAGCACTGATGATAATGGTCGTAATAGAAGTTAGCACAATGATTTCACTCCTCCGAACGCTCGATCAATGAATTATTTATGGTCCCTAGACGTCGAATTTGCACTTCAACGCTAATATGAACGTTCAAATCTACAAACTCGTTTTCCCAATTCGATTTTATTCGTGTCCAAGTCTTAGGCGCTGCATCTTCAATGGCCTCTCCAAATCCAAAAATATCAGCCTTATTTTTCTTCGCTTTCTGGATAACACTCTGCATAACACTGATTAAATTTTTTTGCGCGAGTTGCTCTAATTCCGTTATCGTTTGCGGATCCAGCAAATCAATTTGGCACTGAACCTCGCTGATATTCTGCTCCAAATAAACACTAAGATTGATCTCAGGCTTGCCATTGACGATCTTGCCTTTCATTTTCGTCTTTTCCCGGATGATTTCTACGGATAACGTTCCATCCCCTTGCGGGCAGGTCAGATGTCCCATGGTACTTTTGACATTCCCCATAACATAGTTGTAGCCCTTGCTTTCTTCTTCGTTCAGCCAATCCACTAACTTGTCTTTCTTGAATAGGGCTAACCCCGAATACTCTAAGATGGCCCCAGGCGAGGTCAGATTTAAATTTGATTTATTCTCTCCTTTTTTACTGTCTCCTGTTACGATCAATCCTGTCAGTACAGCCTCTCTTGTTGGATCTCCCAGATTGGTTAGAAACCGGTCTAATTGAACACTTACCGTCGGTGACCAGGATTTCTCCGAAGTTTCCAGTGTCTTAAACATTTTATTGGCGGGTATCCTCTCGATTGGCGTTAAAATCTTCAAGACTTTGTTCGCTGTTGTCCCTTTGGCAACGATGATATAGAAGTCAGAACGCACTTCATGATCTCTGGAGACACCGTCCATCACTTTGGAGATGCCATGCCGGGCAAGTTCTTCCCCAATCACCAAAATCCGCAAATGAGAAGCAAAAATTTTCCGCGGAGCCATCGTTGTCATCTTCCGAACAGCCTCCAGCGTTGAGACGCCAGTAGCTGATAACGTGGTAATCGGAGTGCTGTATCCACTCCCTTTTTTGGCAGCAACTTCATTGGGATTTACGATTTGTGAGGTAACTAAAAATTCTTTGCCACTCTTATCGAATCCCATGCCAACCGTGATAGCCAAATCATTCAATTCATGTCGATCCCAGCAGCCGGAGAGTACACAACCAAGCAAAGTAAGTATGCATAAGATACAACCCACCTTCTTCATACTGGCTGAACCCTCCTTCTACTCCCGTTCTGGCTTCGTTTGCGGAGAATTGTTTTCCCGGATTTGATTCTTAGGGCTAATAAAGCGCGGTCTTGAGAAAAGCCCCCACTGCGGCAATCTGATAATGGTATCTTTCTGATCTGCTAGGACAAAAGGAGCCATTGGCGACATGTAAGGCACACCGAACGAACGCAAGGTGCACAAATGCTGCACCATCCCGATTAATCCAACCGTAATTCCGAATAAACCAAATGTGGCGGCAAACATCATCAGAATAAACCGTAAAATACGGATCGGAATCCCCATGCTGAATGCTGGAATCACGAAGTTGGATATCGCGGTAATCGCAACCACGATAACCATGGCGGGAGAAACCAATCCCGCATCTACGGCACCTTGTCCGATGACCAAGGCACCAACGATCGATACAGCTTGGCCGACCGTCTTAGGCAGACGTACCCCAGCTTCACGCAAAATCTCGAAGGTTACCTCCATCAAGAGCGCCTCGACAAAAGCTGGAAAAGGGATGCCTTCTCGCTGTGCGGCCAAATTAAAAAGCAAAGAACTAGGGACAAGTTCTTGATGAAAGGTCGTAACGGCGATATAAAATGAGGGAGCCATCAACGAAATAAAGAAACATATATATCGCAAAATGCGAATCAATGTAGCAAATTCGGAACGTTGATAGTAGTCTTCAGCCGATTGAAAAAACTGCACGAACAGCGCAGGCGCTTTCAGGATAAATGGCGTCCCATCCACCAAAATGGCAACGCGGCCCTCCAGGAGACCAGCGGCTGCCACATCCGGCCGTTCTGTATTGTACATCGTGGGGAATGGCGTAAAGGTTTCGTCTTGAATAAGCTCTTCAATATTGCCGCTTTCCAGAATGCCGTCAATATCAATTCGTTGTAATCTTGTTCGTACTTCCGCTACAATTTTGTCACTCGCAATACCGTTAATGTACATCATGGATACAGTCGTTTGTGAAACTCGGCCAATCTTCATCGTTTCCAACCACAAATTTGGACTCTTGATCCGCCTGCGAATGAGTGAAATGTTCGTCCCAATTGATTCCGTGAATCCGTCTCGCGGTCCTCTCACAACGGATTGCGTGGAAGGCTCTTCCACAGATCGTTGATCTCCACCTCCCGTATTTACGGAAAAGGCAAGCGGATGGCCATTGATGAATAAGATAGTTTCACCGCACATCATATTTTCACATAGTTCGGCGAACGTCCCCACTGTTCTGACTTCTCCGCTGGTTCGAAGCATGTTTTTAACCAAGTCTGGGTACAAATAGAAGCCGGTATTGATCTCTTCCATCAACTGTGCCGATCTTGCGCTCAGCGTAGACATCATATCTTGAAAAAAAGCCTTATTGACTAATTGTTCCAAAAAAATATAGCCAATCCTATGATCGGTCTCGACATCCAAACAGAGATCACCCGTTATGATATCAGAGCTATTGCCAAAAATCTTTTTCACTTGCGCGATATTTAAGCTGGTATCTTGAAAAAGATTCTGACTAAGCTCTGGCTGATCGGGCATCTGGGCAGGCGGTGTAAGGATTCGTTCACGATTAAATATTTGATGTAGCGTTTTTTTCCATGTTCTCATGCTTTCGCCACCACCAAGCTCTAAAAAATTACAAATGTCTTATGGCAAAGTCTCCCCTATATTTTGCAAAATTATGTATTTTTCACCGATCGTTTTAATTTTACATAAATAAAAAACCTAGAACTGCACTTTAAGCTTTCACTTAAAGTGCAGTTCTAGGTTTTAATCTTTCTAATCTTATTCGCTATGCTCATGTTGAGGCGGATCCAGCTTTATTTTCTGAAGAAGCTGTTCAAGCTCCTCGTCCATAATTCGAATATCCAAATCATAAGGAGCGAATGGTTCTGTTTCGAATCGAAGCAGCTTAGCTAAGTAAGCTTGACTGTCTTGAATCAATTGGCCCAAATTAATTCCAAGTGAATCAGCAGGATACGGAGCAAGCTTATCTAAGCCTGCACTAAATAGTTTAATCGACCCGCTTACGTTCCCGTTCGCATGATGATAAAGGCCTACTGCAACCTGCAGTAGACCTTGATACAAAGGGCTTCGGCCTTCCTCCAGCCAGAGCTCCTCCATGACTTCATGACACTCAAAATAGTCCCGTTGATCATTGAAATAGTACAAATAAGCGACATATAAACGATCATAGGAGCCCATAGATTAGTTATGTTCTCCTTTTTTGGCTCGGAAGATCGCAGCCTCAATATCAGCAGACAAATCACTTAATCCATCTTCGGTTTCCCAGATTTCATTAAATCTTAGCTGAAACTGTGCAGCCTCCCGCACACGATAATAGAAGTAAAGCTCCTGAATGTTGTTAAGCACTTTATTGATGAGATTCGAGTTATCCTCAAACATCTTCTGAGATTCCACAATTTCACCGCGTATACTGGACATCTCTTGATCTAATAGATATGCAGCTTCAGCCGCTTTGCTTAGGCGAGACCTAACATCTTCTGGTAATTGCTCTTTATATTTATAATTCAAAGAATGCTCAATCGTTGCCCAGAAATTCATAGCTAGTGTCCGAATTTGCACTTCCGCTAATATCCGTTTCATGCCTAATGCCGTTTGCACAGGGTATTCAATAATGATATGAAAGCTGCGGTAGCCGCTTGGTTTCTTATTCGTTACATAATCTTTTTCATAGACTACGTTCATATCTTGCCGACTTCGGATCAGAACTGCCAGACGTTCGATGTCTTCTACAAACTGGCACATAATTCGAATGCCGGCAATATCTTCGATGCCTGATTCCAACTGATCCATTGGCACACTTAACCGTTTGGCTTTTTCCAGTACACTCGATATCTTTTTGACACGTCCTGTAACGAATTCAATAGGAGCATACTCTTCTCTGCTTTTAAGTTCGCCACGCAACGTTTTGAATTTTACTTTCAACTCTTCTACCGCTTGTTCGTAAGGCAGGAGAAATTTCTTCCAGTCTCGTCCATCCATCCTTTTATCCTCCGTTTCGAAAGAAGTCAGTTCTGATCAGCACCGATTGCCTGGGAAATATGAGTAAAGCCATCTCTCTTTAATAACTCTGCCAACCCTTGATTTATTCTCGACAATAGGCCTGGACCTTCGTAGATTAAGCCGGTATACACCTCAACTAAACTCGCGCCAGCACGTATTTTGTCATAGGCATCCTGAGCCGTGAAAATCCCGCCCGCCCCAATAATCGGAAGCTTGCCTTCCGTTAATTGATAGACGCGTCTGATAACTTCCGTGGAACGATCCGTAAGAGGGCTTCCGCTAAGCCCGCCTGCTTGTTCACGATTCTGATGCACAAGCCCCTCTCTGCTGAGCGTTGTATTGGTTGCGATGATGCCGGAGACGCCACTTTCCTTAATGGATTGCACCGTTAATTCCAGTTCATCGTCCGTGAGATCAGGCGCGATTTTAACCAACACCGGTTTGCTTGCGTGAGCACTCTTTTGCTGTTGAAGCTGCATTTCGGCAGTGACGGCATCGAGCAATCGCTTCAAATCATTCCCATGCTGTAAATTACGCAAATCAGGTGTATTTGGTGAGCTAATATTCACTACAAAGAAGTCACCATATGTATATAACTCGCGAATACAAGCCCGATAATCCTCTTCGGCTTGTTCATTCGGTGTTGTTTTATTTTTACCTATATTAATGGCCACCGGGATCTCCCGTTTTCCTGTCTTCTGCAGATTTCTAGCCATTTCATCCGTGCCGACATTGTTGAAGCCCATCCGATTGATAAGCGCTTTGTCCTCCGGAAGACGAAATAGCCGCGGCAGCTCATTGCCCGGTTGTGGTTTTGGTGTAATTGTCCCAACTTCCATGAAACCAAAACCAAGTTGTGAGAAACCTTTGACAGCTTTCGCATTTTTATCTAAGCCTGCTGCCAGGCCTACCGGATTTGCAAAGTGCAAACCCCATAGTTGCTGGGCCATCGCTTGTGATGGGGCAACGCCATACATCGCTTTAAGAAGTTGTTTTCCTCCGGGAAATTTACTTACGGCACTTAGGCCGTCAATGGTTAAATGATGCGCTTTTTCCGGATCCATTCGGAACAAAATTGGTTTTCCTACATTCTTATACAGCATGTCCTATGCACTCCGTTCTCTAATGACTCTAACAGTCAGTTTAGCTGACAATGTGCAAATATGCAATCCACTGTAAGGCTAAATTCCTTTTTTCAAACAAAAAATCCCCGCTCCATGTAGGTTGCAAGGGAATCCATTATCATTATACCAACACTATACTTCTGTTCGCTGAAGCATTCGTTCCAGATGCATCGTCAAGTAGCCCGTTTCGTCATCCGGCACTTCGAGTTGGAGCGCATCACTGAGCATCAAGGAGAGCACTTTTGCTTTCACATAAGTATCCCCGTACTCTTCTTTTATTTTATCCAGCAAGGAATTTTGAAGCGTCTTTTTTTGTTTAACCCGTTCAATGACGCCTTTTAAATGGCTGATAAAACGCAAGGTAGAGAATGAATTATCGAAATTAAAGCCTAATTCCTTGGCCGATTCAATCGTCTGTGAAACCACTCGAACGACGGCTAACGAATCTGCAGCCTGCTCTTTTTTGCGAGCACTGTTGAAATGCATCGTCAGGAAAGCAACTTCATCCTCCGGCAATTTGACATCCAGATGGTCATTCAAGAATTCAACCGCTTTCTTAGCTACCTTGTATTCTTCTGGATACATATACCCGATTTCATAAGCAAAAGGGTTAGTAATGAAGATCCCGCGCTTTTGGCGCTCTACGGCAAAATTAATATGATCAACTAAAGAAGCATGTATCGTTTCGGAAAAGTCGCCTTCGAGCATACTTTGTGCATACGCGATGACTTCCTCTGTAATTCCGATAATTTTCACATCAACCGCATTTAATATTTGTTCATAGTTTTTGAGCACTTCCGACGTGTGCAACAAAAACTCCTGGGTAATTTCAGCTTCATTAATAAGCATACCCGGCGTCTTCTTGAATCCAATCCCCTTGCCGAAGGCAATTGAATTTTTGCCGGATGTCAAATGGGCCATCACGACATTATGTGATAGAACATGAATAATCGTTCTTTCAATCATAAGACACCTCCGCGTTCTTAGGTTTGTCCTGATTTGTCTTTATGTAAGCTCAGCATAGGTTTAATGCTTTCACGAATTTGTTCCGATTCTGTACCAAACACCACATGTATATTTCCTTTGCCAAGCCTGATAACCCCGATGGCTCCAAGTTCTTTGAGTTCATTATCAATGACCAAATGATCTTCATTCACTAACAGTCGTAATCTGGTTATGCAAGCATCAATGGAAACAATATTCGCAGCTCCGCCAATATGCCTTAAAATACGGGAGGGACGGTCTTCTACGAACTCAGCCTTATTAGAATCTGGTTCGGCTTCGACATCCGAAGATTCATCACGGCTCGACACTTTTAACGGGAAGAAGTGCAAGTAAAAACGAAAAGTTGCATAATATAAGATAAAATACCCAGCTCCAACGATAATAACCCAATATGGTTTTGTAGATACATGCCAACTCAAAATAAAGTCAATAAATCCAGCCGAAAAGCCAAATCCCATTTTGACTTGGAGCATATTCATGATCAGCATGGAGAAGCCTGTCAAAACAGCATGTATCACATAGAGACCAGGTGCCACGAACATAAAGGCAAATTCGATGGGTTCCGTTATGCCCGTCAAAAAGCTGGTTAACCCTGCGCTAAGCATGACGGACACGATCAGTGTTCGATTGGCAGAAGATGAGCTTCTGATAATGGCTAATGCTGCTGCAGGAAGACCGAACATGATGACGGGGTAAAAACCGGTCATGAACATTCCCGCTTCAGGGTCTCCTGCGAAAAATCGCGAGATATCGCCATGGACAATTTTGCCCGTATCTGTGGTATAATCTCCGATTTGAAACCATGCTATATTATTAATAATATGATGCAACCCGGTAGGAATTAAGAGCCTGTTCATAATGCCATAAATGAGAACACCGACATTTCCGTTATCTACAATCCACAAGCCTATAACACTGATAAATTTCTGTACTGGAGGCCAGATGTTTCCCATCAAGACACCAAGGAATACCATCACAAGCGATGTAAGTAAAGGCACAAATCGCTTGCCCCCAAAAAATCCGAGTGATTTAGGCAATTTAATGTGTTGGAATCTGTTAAAAAACAACGCCGACAAACCGCCGACAAGCATGCCGCCCAATACGCCCATGTCCATCCGCTCGGCAGAATTGGTCCCCGTTTGAAAAAGCTGCAAGACATTGTTGAACACCAAATAACCAACTGTAGCCGCGAGTGCAGCGATGCCATCACCGGATGTTAATCCTATGGCAATGCCAATCGCAAAAATTAAAGGCAGATTATCAAAGATCGCGCTTCCCCCAGACTCAAAGATATGAGCCATCTGCATTAGAAAGGGATCATCAAAAGTCATTTTGCCAATACGTAAGAGAATGGATGCCGCCGGCAGCACCGCAATCGGGATCATCAAAGAACGTCCTATTTTTTGCAATATATACATCAATCTCATATGAGTTCACCTTTAAGCCCACAAGTTTGGCCGTTTCTTGTTTGCTCTTGCTTATATCCCAATTATAGTAGAAAGAACACCCTCCTGAAAGGATAAAATCCTCTAGGATAAGGTGTTTTTTCTATGCAAGCCAGTATGCCGTTATTTCACCGCTCCAGCCGTAATGCCACTTGCAATTTGACGTTGGAAAATCATATACACAATCAGTGTAGGTACCGTTGTAATCAGAAGTCCTGCGAACAATGGCCCCCACTCTGTCCGATATTGCATCTCAGCTTGCATAACAGCAAGACCGATTGGCAGCGTATATTTCGTTGGGTCACTGTTGATAACAACCCCTAGGAAATACTCGTTCCAGTTGTTCAGCATGTTCGTGATCATAACGGTAACCAATCCAGGCTGTGACAATGGCAGCATAACACGGAAAAATGTCCCGTAATGCGAAGTTCCATCAATGATGGCTGCTTCTTCAATTTCTTTCGGTAATGATTTATAGAACCCTACGAGCAAGAAAATGCCGAATGGAAGATTCAGTGCTGCATATACGAGAATTAATCCGATTAACGAATCCGTCAAATGTAAATCACTTAGCAAAAAGAAAAGTGGAATCAACGCAAGCGCGAAAGGGATCATCATCGAAGCAATATAAATCGTAAAAATGAGTTTGTTTCCTTTGAAATCATATCTTGCTAAAATGTAGGCCGTCATAGCAGCCAAAATCATGCCTAACAGTGTACTGCCAACAGTTACGATAATGGAATTCGCGAAATAAATATTAAAGTTATATTTACTCCAAACATAGGAGAAGTTTTCCCAAAGCAGCGGGAATTTCGGTAAAGCCCATGGGGCATTTAAGAAAAATTGTTGATTATTTTTGAGTGCGTCCAGTAATGTCCAAATTAATGGATACAATACGGCTACACTCCAGATCAGTAGAATGATCCAAACAAGCATTTTGGCTAACGGATTTTTGATGACCATACGATGGCTCCCCCTCCTTCAGAATCAGGTTCTAAGATGACTTTAATGCATTTCGATCGTTTCTTGGCGCATAACGCGCTGCAAGATAAGAGTTGTGATCAAGGAGATGATGAGAATCAACACTCCGATGGCTGCTCCATAACCGAAATGATATTGTTGAAATGCCATCCGATACAGGTAAGATCCCATAACTTGGGTCGTATTATCCGGCTGTCCGCCACCCGTCATCAATTGCACGATGACAAAAGATCCGTTAAGTGTTGTAATCACGATGTTAACAATAGAAACTTTAATTTGCTCCCAGATAAGCGGCATGGTGATATTGCGGAATTGCGACCATTGACCGGCTCCATCTATATTAGCTGCCTCATAGTAGGAAGCAGGAATATTCACGATTGCAGCAATCATCAGGATCATATAGAAGCCGATACCAGCCCAAATCGTTGGAGGTAATAGCATCCAGATCGTGTGCTGTGGAAAACCTAGCCAAGTGATATCGACCTTATGATCTGTAAAGAGTGACAAGAACGCATTCAAGAATCCAATTTGCGGATTGTAGATAAAGTTCCAAAGCACACCGATAACAACGACCGAAATGACATTTGGGATAAAGAAGATTGCCCGGAAGAAGCCGGATCCTTTTATGCTGAAACGAGTTAATGCTACAGCGAAGAACGTCGCCAAAATCATGATGCCAATGACTTTACCAACCACGAGGAAATAGTCATTTCCAATGGCTCTAAGTACAATTGGATCTTTAAATAATTCAACAAAGTTATCGAAACCGATAAATGTGCTGTTCTCTGACATTCCTGACCAATCATAGAATGACTTCTGCAAAGCCTGTATAACAGGGTAGATCGTAAATACACAGAAGAACAAAAAAGTCGGAATGATGAATGAAGCGATGAACAAATTCCGTTTCCACATTTTTGACTTGGCCTTCATTCTATCCTCACCGTCCTATCATTAAAATGGCGGAGAACTCCTAAGGCCTGCACCTTACTTGTTCTCCGCACTGCTTCATTCAGTTATTATTTCTTTTGTTTCGCTACAACATCCGTAACACGTTTAACCCACTCATCAGGTTTAATGGTTCCAATAGTCAAAGCAACCGTTGCATCTTGCATTGCTTTATCCACGTCAGCCGCGAAGGAAACAGTAGGAACAACAATGGTATCAGGAGAAGACAAGAATTTAGCTGCATCTTTAACGAAGTTAGGAGCTTTGGAAGAACTGATGTCACCTTTAATGTTTGAAGGCGCTCCACTAAGCTCTGCCCACTGGGATGCTTGTGTTTTGGAGAATACGAACTGCATGAATGCTTTGGCAGCATCTTTGTTTTTTGCTTTTTTAGCAATTGCGAACGTTGAAGTTGAAGTATTAGCTACCACTTTTCCACCTTTATCTTGCGTGATGGATGGAATGAATCCGAAATCGAAAGTAGCTGGAACGTCTTTGGCCATTTCGTTTGGCAGCCACAGACCGTTCGGAATGAAAGCATCTTTGTGCTGCAGGAACAAGGATTGGGAATCCGTGTGATTGATTTGAACGGAAGCTTTGTCGATGTAACCTTTGTCACGAAGTTGAACGATTTTGTCCAAACCTTTTAGAATAGCTGGGCTTTTCCATGCATCCAGGTTGTTTGCAGCCATATCTTGCAGCAATTTGTAGTCATTGTTGTTAGCAGACACGATAGCTGGGTACAAGACGGAACCATTGATGTAGTAAGGATATTTACCTGTGTGAATGAATGGATTAATGCCTGCTCCCTTGATCGTTTCACTAACTTTCAAGAAATCTTCGAAATCTTTTGGCTCAGCCCAACCTTTTTCTTTGAAGAGCGCTTTGTCATAGAAAATACCCCATGAGCTCATAACGAAAGGAATGTTGTAGATTTTGCCATCGTATTGCGGTGGTTGTTGGGCAAGCAAATCAAGAATTTTCTCGCCGTCCACGTTTTTCGCGTCTTTCAACCAATCTGTCAAGTCTTCCAGTTGTCCGTCCGTCACCATTTGGCGATCGAACAATTCAGGTCCATCGATATATACGAAATCAGGTGGGTTACCAGCGATCCAACGGGGTTTCATTTGCTCGTTGATTTTTGGTCCCGCACTTTCTTTAATTTTCAACTCTGGGTTTGCTGCTTGGAAATCAGCAATAACTTTTTTCCACCATTTATCGCCATAACCGCCGACAAAGTACTGGATTTCAAAATCACCGGTTAATTTTTTTCCGCCAGCCGGTGTTGCTGCTGCCGTAGCAGCTGCTGTTGGAGCTGTTGAAGCAGCCGGTTTCGTTGTTTCTGTTGGTGTTGCCTTACCGCAGCCTGCAGCTACAAGTACCATGGATGCAGCCAATCCCATTGTTGACCATTTCTTCATATTCATGTGTTCATCTTCTCCCTTTTTTAATCTGATTGTTTGTTTGAAATTTATGAAGTAACTAATTTCTGGGTTTAACGTTCCTCAGTAGTTTGTGCTACCAACCCCTTTCGCAATTCAATAAATGGAAAAATAAAAAGGGCATAGTTATAGAAGAAAAACTTGCTTTCTTCAATAACTAATGCCCTTACGGTAACATGTTATCAAAACTGACATATTCAGTTGTTTTGTGTGCTTCGTGTGATTAAATCTTACAATAAAATGACATCGTCGTCAATACATCTTTTTTATTTTCTTTTTCATATTCATATTCTATGATCCAGCTTACTTATGCTATGATAGATCATATCGTTAATTCCGAAGAAAAGGGTGATTCTTATGTCCAAACGCAAACCATTAACCGTGAACCGCAAGGCCAAAGATGAAGTAAACAAGAAAGCCATCATTTGGACAGGATCCATATTCGTTGTTGTGATAATCGCCATGACCTTACTGCTCATTTTGAACAAATGACGATGTCAGAAATGATTGATTTCTTCACAATTTGAATTGTAATCGCTTTCGATTTCATTGTCAAGCGTTTCTTCTAACACATTCTGGTAATTAACCAAAACCTAGCCTTCGGCTAGGTCTCCAATTCAATGAACATTGAGGCAAACCCCTTACGAACTCAATACCCTTTATTCACGTAAAATCGGTCATTCTGAAAATCTAATGAATTCCAGAGGCGCTATTTCAAGTAAACGTTCACTTTACCGCCCAAAAGCTGCTCGATAGCGCCAATACAGTTCATTAAAATCGCCAAAGCAGCCATTTTCTCATCTATAAGCATCCTACAGTTCATTAGATATCCTTGGATGCCGCATACCGACTTAACAAGAAATCTGTGGTGGACGCCAACAATATAGGTGGAGCTTCGCCCCCCCCCCTAACCCAAAACCACATTAATTCTGGCTCGTTAAACAAAACCGTCCTAGCCAATCGCAGGACGGTTCTTCACGTTGATTTTTTTAATTAGTCAAGCCATTTGTACTTCTTCCCAGGATTATCTTCCTTCGTTTGCAGAGGAAGATTGAAGGATTGATCCGGTTTGCCTCTTCCAGCACCAGATCCAGGACCACCCGTTCCAGGACTGCTGCCTCCCTCTGAATCTGGCGGCAGCACCCCCTTGCCAATTGTTACTTTGGTTTCGTGAGGAACCATATTGAAGAGCTCTTCGACGTCCGCCTGCTGCATGCGAACACAGCCATGCGACTCATCTTTTCCGATACTGGACGGCTTGTTAGTTCCATGAATAGCATATAACGTATCCGACAAAGTCATGCCCCGGCTGCCGAATTCCCCATTCGATTTCCCGTTAGGATTACGCACTTTCTCGCTGATTACAAACTCACCCTGCGGCGTCTTCTCTCCCCCCAAGCCAACTGGATAGCTGCGGATGATATAATTCCCGCTCACAAGAGCCAACTGATGCTTGTCCGTGTCAATCACGATACGGAGCGGTTCTCGCAATGGGTCAGCCGACGATTTAGGCGTTGAATTAGCCGATGTCGCTTGTTCTTTGGCTGGTTGTTGCGCAGATTCACCCGCTTCAGGCACTTGTTTAGTATCTTGCGGTTTCCCTGCCTTCGCACTCTCATTCAGCTTGCTGACAACCTGGGGGAATGCCTCCTGCATGTCCGGCGTAAGCCCTGGCAATAGATTGTTCGGGTATGGCTGTGTCAGTTGCTCAGGTTTCTCCGGCATCGCTCCGGTTCTCTTTTGATAAGCTTGGACGGCGCTCTGCAAGACAATTGCTTGCTCCCGTTCGCTCATCCATTTGGTAATAGCCGGAATTAAAGAAGTGCTGTCTGCAACTTGACAGGAACAAATTTGAGATTGGTAATAGGCTAGCGAAGCCTTGCCATCGCCCGTACCGTTAGATTCTACGCTGACCAAAGGCTTGACAGACTTATTCCATTCTTGCCATTTGCCGTCCGTACTGAGAGTAGGTTCCATAATGACAGACTCCCCTGCTCCCGAACTTTTGGAGGCAAGCACTTGCTGAAGCTTCTTGCCCCAATTTCCCTCCGACAAATATAACTTCACGCCACTGGCACTATCGCCCCCAGCTTCCTGCTGGGGAATTGGCGTTGGAGTCGCCTTTACAGAAGCTGACTTGCTCGTATCCGTCGTATTCCGAGTACCCGGAACATTATCCTTGGCCAAATCCATCGCGGCAGGCACGGCTAGCAGCAATAAGAGGATCATCGCAGGCAGCCATTTCCCTTTGCCGCTTGATTTCCCCTTAGCAGGAGCCTGAATGTCTTTTTTTGCGCCGTTTGGAGGGTAGGTAGGAAGCGGACCTTCAATCGTTATCTTTTGCCGCTCAAAAGCCTCGTAAATCTCCCCAGACTGGGCAAAACAGTAGGCTGCCTTACCTTCTTTCCCTTGTGCCGCATATTCTCGACCAAGTAGATACCATGCCATTTTATGATCAGGATGTTCCTTAACATATTTTTTGAGATAAAGAGGATCTTCGATGGGATTATGCTGGAAAAAACGATCCAACTGATCATTGCGATTATTCTCTTTCAAGCTAGAAACCTCCTATTGCCAATTAAGACTCTTACTGCTTTATCGGCAAAAATAGCCAAGAGATGAAGTCGCAAAAAAATGAGCTAGAACAAAGGCGCCCCTTTGTCTAGCCCATCGCAAGGTTATTGCTTACTTCAGATAAGATTTGGCGCGTAAAATGGCTGTCTGATGCGGCGCATCCCACTGTACATCCAGGCCAATTTGTTCCGCAAAGAATCGAACTGGCACATACGTACGGCCTTGTTTCACGTAAGGCGAAACATCCGTTTCTATGGTCACAGCCGTGTTGTGACCGGCATCCTTGCGGCTTATGCTCTTTTCTCCAATTGTTAATTCGATCGTCGCATCACCTTTGGTGAGTTGCACGATTGATTTTCCCGCTCGCTCCGCATACTTAACTTCATAGCCGAATGTCTCGCTTATAGCGCGTACTGGAACCATAGTACGACCATCCTGAAACTCAGGCTGGGCATCGAAAGAAATCAAGCTAGATCCGCTGACAACCTTCACTTGCTTATCGTTTCCGATATTCGTTGGCAATTGATAAGGAGCAATTTTGCGAACTTTATTATTTAAAGAATCGGCAACGACGATATTCCCCTGAGCCGTTACAAGGACATCACTTGGACGATAGAATTCCGCGGCCTGTTCCACGCCATCTGACTCTCCTGTCTTGACAGTGCCCGCGATGGTAGTTACCTTTCCATTCAGCAAATAGCGCACCGCATGGTTAAGGCTGTCTGCAATAAGAACCCCACCTTCAGAGGTTACAGCTAGCCCTTTGGGGAAATCGAACTTCGCTTTGAGTGCATCGCCATCAGCATAATCACCAGACGCATAGAGCTCATTTTTGGCGTACAATACATCTCCAGAAGTTGAACCTGCAAGTGTACTCACTGTCCCAGCTTTCAAGTCAATATAACGAATGCGTTGGTTCCCCGTATCACTTACATACAGATTCCCTTTACTATCCAAAGCTAATCCGCTCGGCTCATTGAACTTCGCTGTTAACAAGCTGCCATCTTGATATTCGCCGGCAAAAGATGCTTCGCCTGGACGAATCTCGATAGCACGTCCCGTAGCCGCATTCAACGTGGACACACTGCCATCCACGGCGATTTTACGAATCACATGATTCAAAGAATCAGCGACGTATACGATCCCATCCGCAGTTACCGCTACATCCGTTGGATGATTGAAGCTTGCTGAAGCGCCTTTGCCGTCTTTATTTCCGAGGACACCATTACCAGCTAATGTCGTCACTTGCCCGTTCGCATCGATTCTGCGAATGGCATTGTTGCCTGAATCGGCTACATAGACATTCCCTTTGGCATCAACAGCAAGTCCCGTCGGTTCGTTAAAAAATGCTTCGTTTGCCTTGCCATCCAGCAACCCTCCTGTTGGGAAGCCATTGCTGTTCTTCGAGACAATAAGTTCAGGACCTGCAAAAGTCGTAACATTTCCACCTGCTATTTTACGAATCTGATGATTGCGAGTGTCAGCAACTAGAATACTGCCGTCTGCCAATTGCACGACACTGCCTGGAGCCCGAAAAGCAGCGCTTAACGCAGCTCCATTGTGATCTTCGAAATCGCCACTTCCTGCGAATGTGGATACATCCGAAAGAATTCGGCCATTGCTTGAAAGAAGAGCATCAGCAGACAATCCTGCTGCCAGAGCCGACGAACCTCCAAGAAAGGTTGCCGCTATGAGAGATGAAACGAATACATGTTTGAGTGGTTTCATTGATTTCTCCTTTTGATTCTAACGATTCTAAATAACGTTTAGGGACGTGAATTATTTGCCGTAAAAGTAATAGATGGGTTGATGGTGTATGGAACAGCAACATTCTGAACGGAACTGCCATTTTTGCGAACAGCTACAATTTTACCAACCTTAATGGTGTGTGTCCCTGCACCATACATCGGGATCGATGCTAGTTTCTTCTTACCGACAACCGAAATATTATTGGGTTGACTTCCGAAATTGGTTGCCGTGTAAATGAGTTCAACGTTATTAGCATCTATGTGCTCACTAATATTATCTGCGCTAGTAGCGCTGTTAAATATTTCACCATTAATCGCTGGCGCATTTCCATAGTTCGCACCACCAAAGCCATAAAGCAAATGAACTTCTACGCCATAAATATCATTCGTATTAACGAAATCACTTAAATAAATATCTAAATTAAAATTGGAAGAGTTTGGATCTAACGTAGCCCCTAAACTAACTGCCGGAATCACAGTTGGTTCCGAACCAGATCCAGGATCAGAACCAGAACCAGTTCCAGGACCCCCAGTAGTTGTTTCAGGCGCTTTATTCCCATTCTTCAAGATCACTTCAGCATCTGCGGTCTGCTTCACTTGTGCCGCTTTATTCGCCGCTGCTAATCTCGCTTTCTCGTCTTCCAGCGCTTTAAGCGCAGCTGCCAGTTTCTTCTTGACCTCATCTAGCTTCTTCGCTTCCTCTTGCTTCTTCTTCAACTTTTCGGATTCAAGCTTTTGAAGCTCCATTAATTTTTGCTTTTCTTTCTCCGCATCAACACCCGCTGTTTTGTCCAACTCTTTGACTTTGTTCAAATCCAGCTTTCTATTTTCATCACTGATTTTTTTGTTCGCTTCATCAATGATTTTATTCATATCATCTTTATCAATCTTTTTATCGGCAACCGCCTTTTTCGCGATATTGCCAATCAAGTTATCTAAATTTTGCTTCACTTTATCGAGCTCTGCCTGATCTTTGATAACCAAAGATGTTTGATCATCAACAAACTTGCCGTCTGCGATTTCCTTGGATTTCTTGGCAATGAAAGCATCATTTTCTTTATCAATCGCTGCTTTGCTTTTAATTAGCTCTTGAATCACTTCACGTGAAGCCTCTTCAATAAATTTATCAATATCTATAAATTCTACTTTCAAGGATAGATCTTTGGTTTCATCTCTGGAATCCAGAGAGATTTGTTGGGTCGGATACAGGTATGTAATTGAAAACGATTGTGTTGAATCGGCATTCGTTGTTACCGTAGAAGCCGAAACGTTCCCTGCGCCTACAGCCATTTTGATTTTGCCCGTGATTGGATCAACACCTACGAAAAACTGAGTGCCCCGTACGCCCATGACGGCCGTTGGCGTTTCAACTTCAAACTCGTCATTGGATCCAGCCAATGATTTGACTTTTACCCACATGGAGCCAGCCCACACTTTAAGCTTGGACTTTTTGCCGCCATCCGAAGAACTCAGATCAGATACGTTAATCTCGGAGTTAGCCCCAAGAGTAATCTCTGAATCCCCATTGCTTAAGTTCAGCGTCACGCTTGAACCTTCGCCTGTATACACCGTATCCCCTTGATTAAGACTCATACTTTCGTAGGCATCATAGGACTTGGATCCTCCGCCTTTTTTGATCGTAACATCCCCGGACAGCGAAGCTACAACAGCGACGCGGACAGTTTTGGCATCAACCGGTTTCACCAGCAAAACCGAAATCAAACTAAAAACGAGACAAAAACTTAAAAATAAAGATACAGATGATTTCTTGGATAGTTCCATACTAAATTCCTCCCTATGTATCCTGGCTTACAGATTTCCGATAACTTCATACACCGCAACCGGTTTTTCTTTCCCTTTGACTTTGATCTCACCTATGGATTCAATTTCGAACAGGTGCTTGACTCGCTCATACGTTTGTTCGCTAATCAGAATCTGTCCTGGTTTGGCATTTGACTCCAAACGCGCTGACAAGTTGACGGTATCCCCGATAGCCGTGTAATCAAGCCTCAAATCCTCCGAACCGATATTCCCGACTACAGCAGGGCCGCTGTTGATCCCAAGACCAAACTTCACGCCAATACCGTAGTTTTTGATCAATTTTTGCTCAAGAATATCAGCTTGCGACTTCATTTCGATCGCTGCACGAACAGCCATCTCCGGATGATTCTCATATTCAATCGGCGCACCAAACATCGCCATAACACCATCGCCAATGAACTTATCCAGTGTCCCATTGAACTTGAAAATAGCTTTCGTACAGACATCCAAATACTCATTCAACACTTGAATAACTTGCTCAGGCTCCAACTTTTCAGACATCGGTGTAAATCCTCGAATATCAACGAAAATAAGCGAGATATCTTTACGGCTTCCGCCTAGCTTCACATCTTCACCAGATTGGAGAAGTTCGTCCACGACAGTCTTAGAGACGAATCTTCCGAAAATGCCCGTCACACGGTTGCGTTCCTTGCGCTCTTCTAGATAATGGCTTACCAACGACCAGATATAAATGGTCACCAGCGCAAATTGCGGATAAACTAGCGGCGCGAACGTAGAGCCAGCAATATAGAAAAGGAGCCATACGCCACCGTAAACAACAAACATTCCAAGGAAGATAAAGAGCGCCGTCTTTCCTCTGAATCTCTCAAATAAGAAAAGGGCTATTAGAGAAACAAGCACAATAATCCCCACGCCAACCGGCTTGCTTGCATCTTTGTAATATTTGCTCTCTAGCAACGTTTGAATCATATTCGCATGAATTTCAATCCCAAACATTTTTACAGAACTAATAGGAGTCGGATACTCATCTTGCATAGCTGTAACAAATGGACCTACCAGTACGATGCTTCCTTCCAGAGGCAAAGGCTTTTTGCTATTCATAACATCAACGAAAGAGAGCAGCTCATAGCCTGTTGTCGCATCCACTTTCTGCCTTGGCAAGGTGAAAAATTCCGTGGTTACTTGATTTCGTTCATTCGTAGGCAAAACAATACTGCCTTGCTTCCATTGTCCCGTTGCATCGTCTCGTTTAACTTTGTTCTGTTCATCCAGCACGAGGTTAGCGAGCGCGACACTAAATGCAGGTATGTATGTTCCATTCTCATCCGGCAACCCAACGGGCAGCTTCCGAGCTTTGCCATCCTTATCAACAAACACATTAATGTGTGCCATTTGCTGTCTATTGGTCGTTAAAGTGGTAGTGGGGTAGTCGACTTTCTCAGGTACAAGATCACCTGCTTCTTGCTGCTTTGAGGGATAATTAATTTGTACAGGCATTATCACATTGTGATATTTGGCCAATACATCGGCTAACGCCTTATCGTCTGCGGGGTTTTTCGAAGGTTCCGCCAAAACAACGTCAATCCCGATCGCCGCGGCACCGGATTGTTCCAGCTTCTCAATCAATTGGGCATAGGTCGATCGATCCCATGGAAACTTCCCAATTGCTTTTAATGACTTTTCATCAATCTTGACAATTTTTATGCGATCCTCAGGCTGACGCTCATCAACTGACTTCGATTTTCGCAAACTATCTTGAAGCGGCCCTTCGACAAAATAAAACAAACCGCTCGAATTCACCGTGTAGAAATATGTCGACAACAACATCAATAAGAGTCCCGCCGCCAAAGTTTGAATCCATTTCTTCTTACCCATAAGATCCTCCCTTTTGAATACTAGTTTCATTGTAAGATGACGGGTAGGAAATGGCAATGAATTGTTACAAATAAATACAAATTGTAGCAAAAAAAGAGCCCAATCCCTTCGCAGGAACTGAGCTCTTTCGACATACTGTGAATGACTTCACATGATAGGAGTTTAATGATTAGCTAAAAGGTGCATCCGCAACTTTGATGGAATCTGTCGGACAGCCATCTTGTGCATCTTGTAGGTCATCAAATAGATCTTCAGGGATTTCAACTACCCCTTTGTTTCCGTCTCCGTCAAAAATCACTTCTGCCAAACCTTCATCATCATAATCATAGATGTCTGGAGCTGTAGCTCCGCATGCGCCGCAAGCGATGCAAGTATCTTTATCAACAAATGTATACTTTGCCATGATTTCTACTCCTCCTCAAATTATCCTCATTGTAAAATATAATATAAATACGGACAAAGTTCAAACCTTAAAATAGATTCCCGCCAAAATAATGTTCGATAAAATCCGCAATACGTGCCACTTCATTTAAATTCATAGAAGGGATATGCGGATAATAGCTCTCAGCGTCTTCCAAATCCGTCACAATAGCAATAGGACTTGGCTCAAGATGATGAACGATTTCTCTTTGTTCTATTGTACGAAATAAAGCAATCTTTGGATGCTTTTCCTTTTTAAAACCTTCTACAAAAATAAAATCCATGTGCGAGTAAGCCGTTAACTGCTCCTCTAAACTTACATTACCCCTTTTCTCATACGTATGAATCATGTTCGGGGATAGCGTAATCACGGCATCAGCTCCCGAGCCAACATAGATCGACGAATCCGCTCCCGCGGCTTCTTTATAATGTCCATGAGCATCATGTTTCATTACAGCAATTCGATAGCCGCGCTGCTTCATTTCGACCACCAGCTTAGCAATCAACGTTGTTTTCCCGCTATTGGAATAACCGGCAAAGCCAATGCAATGCGCCATTCCTTATCACTTCTCCTCTTCCTTATGAAGCGGATTTTTTTTCAAATGATCCATCTGCAAGGAAGTGCCTCTAGCCTTATGATTTCGTATAAAAGCGGACGGATCATCACTCATCATCCCTGCGGTCAGAATCGCGCTTTCCCCGAATTTATCACGCAGCCCGTCCATAATTTTGTTCAAATGCTCGCGCCGTGGCTGCTTCTCATAATCAAACAAATCCAATTGAATGAAGGTCTCTTCTTTCATCGTTAAATTCTGCAGGGTAATTCCCAACAATCGTACCGGTTTGCCATCTTCCCACTGATGATCATACAACTCACACGCCGTTTTATAAATATCATCCATATGCTCTGTCGCCGTCGGGAGCGTTACCGAACGCGTGATCGTTCTCATGTCAGGATCGCGAATCGTAATCTGGATCGTCAAGGACATCAGCTCCTGCTTGCGCAGCCTTCTCGCTACTTGATCGGCCAGATTGAGGAAAACACGATGAATTTCTTTTCTGTCTGTGTAGTCTCGCGGCAGCGTCGTGGTGTGGCCAATCGATTTGCTTTGTTCCTGCTCCGGATTTACGAGAGAGGGATCAATGCCATTCGCCGATCGTTTCAGATGAGGACCGAGAACTCCGAATTGCTTCGACAATAACAACTCATCCGCAGACGCTAATTGGCCTAAAGTATGAATACCGAGTTTCTCTAATTTATCGGCGGTCTTTTTACCTATGCCATACAAATAATTGCAAGGTTTATCCCACAGTACATGCGGCACATCACGAATGCGAAGCACAGAAATCCCATTCGGCTTCTTCATATCAGAGCCCATCTTGGCAAGCAGCTTATTCGGCGCAACACCAATCGAGCAGGGCAGCTTCAATTCCTTCATAATACGTTTCTGAATGCTGCTCGCGATATCCATAGGCGTTCCAAACTGTTTGGAACCCGTTATATCCACAAAACATTCATCAATGGACATGGATTCCACCATAGGCGAATAACTATAAGCTATCTGCATAAATCGTCGGGAGAAATCGCGATACAAATCAAAGTCAGGTCGAATCAATATCAAATCCGGGCATATTTTCAGGGCTTGCCTAACCTGCATACCCGTTTTGATCCCCATTCCTCGCGCTGTATAAGATGAAGTAACAATTATTCCTTTGCGAAGTTCAACACTTCCAGCAACAGCAATGGGCTTGCCTTTATATAACTCAGGCTCAACGGCCTCATGGACAGAACAATAGAACGCATTCATATCAATATGCAAAATGACTCTACCTAGTTTGGGATAATGATGCCCCACTGTCACCATTTCACATTCCCTCCCATGCTCCAAGACGTTAGACCAGAGCCATTTTCAGCATACAAAAAAATATTGTTTCAAGCAAACGTATTTTTGCGTTATGATGTCCTTACCCATAATCTTATGGTATAATCGTAAATTATACATTAGCGCTTTAAAGCAAGCTTAGACACCAGCACATCTAACAACGAAGTCACTTTGCTAGCTTTTGAAGGAGGAACCCATGCCAACATCAGTCAAAATCTTCGACACCACACTACGAGACGGAACGCAAGGAGAAGGCATCAGCCTATCTGTCGAGGACAAAATCAAAATCGCCCGCAAGCTCGACGAGCTTGGGGTTCATTATATTGAAGGCGGATGGCCGGGCAGCAACAGCAAAGATATCGAATTCTTTGAGCGAGCTCGTGACATGAAATTTACGAATGCCAAAATTACGGCCTTTGGCAGCACGCGGCGCAAGGATTCCTTAGCTGCTGATGACATCAATTTGAACAGACTTGTTGAATCCGGCGCACAAGTGGCGACGATCTTCGGAAAGTCCTGGGATTTCCATGTCACGACTGCGATCCAAACGACACTCGAAGAGAATCTGGCCATGATCTTTGATTCCGTGCAGTATCTGAAAAGCAAGGGTCTTGAAGTCATCTATGATGCCGAGCATTTCTTCGACGGGTACAAGAACAATGCCGATTACGCTCTGCAAACGATCAAAAAGGCCCAGGACGCCGGAGCTGATTGGATTGTCCTTTGTGATACCAATGGCGGTTCCTTACCAGGGGAAGTCACAACCATCGTAACAACAGTGAAACAGCACATCTCCACACCTGTAGGCATACACGCCCATAACGATTGCGAGTTGGGTGTAGCTAATAGTCTTGCCGCTGTGCAAGCTGGCGCAGGACAAGTTCAAGGTACGATTAATGGCTATGGCGAGCGCTGCGGCAACGCCAATCTTAGCTCCATCATCCCTAACCTTCAATTGAAACTTGGTTATCATGTCATCTCGGAAGATCAGTTGAAATCGTTGACATCGGTATCCAGATATATCAGCGAAATCGCTAATATGCATATGCCAGTTAATCAACCCTATGTTGGCAATGCCGCTTTTGCCCACAAAGGCGGTATCCATGTATCAGCGATTCTGAAAGATGCCAGCACATATGAGCACACCAAGCCTGAACTAGTCGGCAACAAGCAGCGTGTATTGGTATCAGAGCTTGCTGGTCAGAGCAATGTATTGGTCAAAGCGCAAGAGCTCAATTTGGATTTCAACAAGGATCCACAGAAAACCAAAGAGGTCATTGAGCGGATCAAAGACCTCGAGCACCAGGGCTACCAATTCGAAGGCGCAGATGCCACTTTAGAATTGCTGCTGCGTGAAGCGTTTGAAGGACTTGAAGAGATATTCACGCTTGAATCCTTCAAAATGCTCGTCGAAAAATCCGCCCATCACTCCGTTGTCTCCGAAGCCATCGTGAAGGTGAAAGTGCATGGCGAGACCATCTACACGGCCGCCGAAGGCAATGGCCCGGTCAACGCGCTTGATAACGCTCTGCGCAAAGCGTTGATTCAGTACTATCCGGACATCAAGAATGTCCATCTGTCCGACTACAAAGTGCGCGTCCTCGACGAGAAAGACGCAACAGCCGGTAAAGTTCGCGTCTTGATGGAATCGACGGATTTCAAAACATCCTGGAACACGCTAGGTGTGTCCAGCAATATTATTGAAGCCAGTTGGTATGCGCTGGTTGACAGCTTGCGCTATGCTCTGATCAGCAGACAGCGTATCGAGCCAACGAACAAAGAAAAAAACGAGCAACTCGGCTTAGTGAACCACTAATTTGCCAACCAAAAAGCTGCAAGATCGAGCCACCAGGGCCGACTTGCAGCTTTTTTTGATCATCCTTTGATCAGTCCGGCTATCTTCTTATCCAGATCCTTGGCTGATAGCACATGAATCACCTCGCGAACGACCCCGTTCTTGTCAATCAGGAAGCTGGTTGGTATCGCTACAACACGGTAATTCTCAGCGTTGGTCCCTTTCTTATCCAATAAAACGGGAAACGGAAATTTATAAGTTTCAACGAATTTCTTGATATTGTCCATTTTATCCCCAGGCGTCACATTCACCGCATAGAGATCGAATTGCCCTTGATATTTGTTATATACTTCCACCAAATCCGGCGCCTCTTCTTCACAAGGTCCACACCAGGAGGCCCAGAAATTGACTAATAACGGTTTCTCTCTTTCCCCGCCAATCGTATACTCCTTGCCATCGAGTCCCTGCAAAGTAAACGAAGGCGCCAGGAAATTCACTTGCGGCGCTTGTTCAGTCGGCATCAGTGTTTGTTTATTTTCACGCTGCACATTTTGATAAATCGCAATGCCCGCCAATAGAAGAACCAGCACAATAACGATACTATTTTTTTTCAAAAGCTTGCTCACCTCCACGATATCTATATTATCCCCAATTCCGCAGAAATTCCAACATCGAGCTTGTGAACAAAGTATGCTTTCTCCAAAACTGGGAAAAGTAAACCTACCTCAAGTGCGGAAAGGATACCTCATGGATACGAATGAAGAAGCAAACAAGGGTTCAATCTGGGTCTATATTGCGATCGCCACGATTCCACTCGTCCTTGTCTTAGGCAATTCCATGCTCGTCCCTATCTTACCTGACATGCAGGAGAAGATGGGGATCTCACGCTTCCAAAGCTCACTCGTCATCACCTTATTTTCCATTTCAGCCGGACTTATCATCCCCGTCTCAGGGTATTTATCCGACCGTTTCACACGCAAAGCCGTCATCATCCCTTCACTCATTGTTTATGGGGCTGCAGGCGTTCTAGCAGTGTTTGCAGCGGTTTGGAATTCGTACCCCATCCTTATTACTGCCCGAGCAATCCAAGGCTTAGGAGCGGCTGGTACAGCCCCTATCGCAATGGCTTTAGTTGGCGACTTATACAAAGGCGGACAAGCCAGCAAAGCATTGGGACTTATCGAAGCGTCCAACGGAACAGGTAAAGTCGTAAGCCCCATTATCGGCTCCTTGCTCGCCTTAATCACTTGGTATGCGCCTTTTTTCGCATTCCCAATATTTTGCGTGCTATCCTTGCTCGCTGTCATCTTCCTAATTAAAGAACCTCCAAGAGAGCAGAAAGCCGATCCTCTTCGTATTTATTTAGGGCAGATCCGAGATATCCTGCGGCAAAAAGGGCGTTGGCTCATCCCTGCGTTTTTCGCCGGTTCCATCACCCTATTTATTCTGTTTGGCGTGCTCTTTTATCTCTCGCAAATTCTCGAAGAAGAACCTTACCGTATTGAAGGCGTTCGCAAAGGATTCGTTCTCGCAATCCCGCTCCTCGGCATGGTCATTACCTCTTATACCACCGGGGCCAAAATCAAACAAAACGGAACACTCATGCGTTGGTTGATGAATATCGGACTCACCCTCATGACCGTGGCGTTAGCTTTTGCCATTTTCTTAAACTCAAATCTCTATGTCTTCATTGGATTGCTGACACTCAGCGGGATCGGGACAGGCCTTCTGCTTCCATGTTTGAATACACTCATTACCGGCTCCGTGGAACGCGATCAACGCGGGATGATCACTTCCTTATACAATAGCCTCCGTTTCATTGGCGTTGCTTTCGGCCCCCCTTTGTTCGGATGGCTGATGTCCATCTCCCACAAAACAATCTTTACCACCGTCTCTTCCATGGCACTTTTGATGCTCATACTCGTCTTTTTTTGCATTAAACCAAGTGGGGATATGCCTGAGAAATCGTGATATACTTACTTTCATCCGATCACGATTCAAGATGGCGAGGTGCAGCTAGAACATGATTGTTCACATCCCTGACAAACTCTATCATGGCATCATTAATTACTCCCTTAAGCAGCAGCCCGAAGAAGCATGCGGCTTCATTCTCGGCTCTCCAATTCCATCTAGAGGTGTGAACATTGACGTCATCTCATTCGTTGCTATGCGAAATATCTCCTCGCACCCTCTCACTCATTTTGAGATGCATCCTGCTGAAATGATTCCTTATCTAACCGATAAACAGCAGCCTATAGTCGGCATCTTCCATTCCCATCCAACTGCTCCGCCCCTCCCTTCTCAACGGGATCTTCAGACCCTCTGGCACGACATCCCAACCCATTGGATCTTGTCGCTGCAAAAGCCCCATTTCCCGGAATTGCAAATTTACGAAACAAAAAAAGCCACTCCTACTACCTATCACAAACTTTCGTTTGTCATCGGTTAGTGATGGCTTAACAACGCATATAAATCACCTAATGTATCTACATTTCTCGATTTGATTTCCTCCATGAACCTGGACCACAGCTCGGCTGTCATCAAAGAATCCTCAAGTGCATGGTGACGGGTTGTCACTGGAATTTCATAGGCATGAAGCAGAGAATCCAAGCTCAAGTTCTTTCTTTTGGGCATGAGCCATTTGGCGATCATCATTGTATCAAGAACTCGGTGCGATAAACTTACTTTGGAAGTTCGCCAAAGCGCGGAATTCAAGAAATTTTTATCGTGGCCAGTTGCATGAGCAACCAATATTCTTTGTTGGACAAACTCCAAGAAGTCGCTCAAAACGACGATTAAATCAGGGGCATCAGCCACCATTTCATTCGTAATCCCAGTTAACTTAACGATCTCTTCGGGTATCTTGCGCTTAGGATTCACCATACTGTAGAACGCTTTGTCTCGCTGCACTTCACCACCAATGACAGACACGCCACCGAACGAAATAATCTCATCACCATTGTAGGGCGAAAATCCTGTCGTCTCCAAATCAAAAACAACGATTTCCATCGAATGCAGTGGTATCTCGAATAAGGAATCCTTCCGCTGCTCTTTCAGCATCGAACGTATAAAAGCCATCTGCTGCGCACTTTGCACATTAAACATAGACGTAAGGGCCGGTGTAAGCCCACCCATTTTATACAAATGCCACATTCGGCCAGCCGGACGCATATCTTTCATGCCGAACCCTCCCTCACAACACATTGAACCCCAAAACCCATGATCTAACCTTTTTCTCTGTCTATGTGTGAAACGATTGACTTTTTGACATACTTTTGCAATTCAATCCCTGTACGCAAACAATCTTTCAACTGCTGCTTAATTTCTTTGGTCAGTTGTTCGGCTCCCAGCTTGCCGCGGGTCGTATACATCTCATTTTCAACTTGATACCGCGTCAAATCTCTTAGTTTAAGCGCGATAGCGAACGCTTCTTGCCATTCATCAGCCAAAGTCTCAGGAATATGACCCTGCTCTTTCAGTTCTCTAATTCGGTCCATCGTTGATGAACTTTGGATCCCAGCCTGAATAGCCAGCAAGCGAATCCCATTCACAATGGGGATGTACGCGCCATATTTGATATCGAAACCCCCTGCATCTTCGCCATATCGTTCCGTTATGAGATGTCCGAATACACCTAACGAAATTTTGTGATGAAGCGTATTGGATAACAGGTCATTTAATATCGCAGGGTGCTCTTCCACATACGCAAGAAAACCATGCTTTAGTTTATCCACCAAATCTTGTGATCCATAAATGCAGCGCATATCCGCCAAAATAAGCAAATAGCGAACATTTTCCCATTCAGGTTCCTGAAACCAGGCCAGCAGCATTTCCATATAGGCGCTATAAGGCTTTCGCCACTGTTTATTACTCGAGATGACATTCCCCTCACAAGGCGGATAACCTAGCATATCCAGACCACGAAGAATACAATCCACAAGTTTACTAAAATACACATCCAATTCTTCTTCCGTTTGCTGTTCGCTCGCTTCATAAATGAGCCCATTGTCCTGGTCGCTCCAAAGCGTTTGTTCCCTTCTCCCCCCGCTGCCAAACAAGATAAACGCATAAGGAACAGGCGGTTTCCCAAAACCTTCATCCTCCAATATGTGTTCCGCAAGTTCGATCGTTCTTTGAATTAAGCAGTCATGGATCTTATTAATTTGGCGTCCTAGTTCGGGAGAATGAGAGAAAAGGAGATGCTCCCGAAACATCTCATGCACCTGATCTCTGGTTATACGCATCTCATCAAATTGTTCAGATTGATAGATACGTTCCAGGATCTGTTCCATTGAGAGATGATTCATGTTGCATCCCCTTTGCTCTAGTAGAAAGTTATGTGGTCGTTATCAAACGGACACGCCGTTTTGAGCTGCTTTTTTCATTTGTTCTGGGTAACCATATGAACCGTGTTCAGACAGATCCAGACCGATAATTTCTTCTTCTTCTGTAACACGAAGACCAACAGTTGCTTTAAGAATGCCTAAGATAATGAAGGAAAGAACAAGTACGAACGCCAATGCACCGAATACGCCTAACGCTTGAATGCCCAATTGGTGTAAGCCACCGCCATAGAATAAGCCTGCACCGCCGACGCCAACTTTGGCAGAAAGTTCAGGTGTAGCGAACAAACCAGTGGAAAGTGTACCCCAGATACCAGCAATCCCATGTACAGAGAACGCGTAGATCGGATCGTCGATTCCAGCTCTTTCGAACCATTGTGCTGTGAAGAAAGTAACAATACCCGCAACTGCACCTATGACGATAGCTGCCCATGTATCTACGAACGCACAAGCTGCTGTAATCGCAACGAGCGCTGCAAGAACACCGTTCAACATGCTAGGAATATCCGCTTTACCAAAGTACATCCAGGAAATAACCAGAGCCGCAACACCGCCTGCCGCAGCAGCCATGTTCGTTGTCAGAGCGATATAACCGAAGAATCCGTCGCCCATAGCGCTGAGTGTGCTGCCTGGGTTGAAACCGAACCAACCGATCCAAAGAATGATAACACCTAGAACCGACAATACTTGGTTGTGACCGGGAATCAAGTTTGGCGTTTTATCTTTATTATATTTGCCAATACGTGGTTTTAACAAGATTGTTGCTACTAATGCTGCCGTTGCACCTTGTAAGTGAACAACCGTGGAACCAGCGAAATCTTGCATACCCAATTTGCTCAACCAGCCGCCGCCCCATACCCAGTGAGCTACGATCGGATAAATCACGACTGTGAATAGAATACCGAAGATGAAGTAAACCGGAAGCTTCGCTCTTTCAGCAAATCCGCCCCACGCAATCGCCAGGGATACACCTGCGAAAGCTAATTGGAACAAGAACTTGATGCCGATTGGCACATCGGAGGCAGACAAGGATCCGAATGCCGCGGTAGCTTGATCTTCAAGCCCTGTCACGAAGAATCCTGTTGTTCCGAAGAAAGCATTGCCGTCACCGAAGGCGAAACCGAAGCCGACAGCCCAGAAGGCAATGGCGCATAATCCAAAAGTTAAAATTGTTTTACCGGCTACGTGACCGGCATTTTTCATTCTAGTTGACCCCGCTTCTAATAAAGCAAATCCAGCTTGCATAAAGATAACCAAAATTGCAGCTAACATGACCCAAACAGCATCGATTGCACTTTGAAGTTGGGGTATTGTTGCTTCTTCTGCAGCAAACGCGAGAGTAGGGAACAATAATGCCATAACGCCGAAAGCTAACAACAACTTCTTAACCATACGACCACTTCCTTTAATGTTAGATTAAGTAACATATAATGAAACTCTTAATGTCATTATATACAGGTTATTTGGGTTTGACAATAGGATTTTCGCTAAAAAATTGAAAAAAGCGAAAAATAACCTGACATGGAACAGGCATAATTCGTGTTTTCGCTCATAGCAAGCCTTAAATGTTAGGAAATCGCTTAAATACCCATGTCAGCTTTCACAAGTATGACGTTTGACTGTACGGTTTGTAATCAGGTATCATTACTATAAGAAGGAAGTCGTACATATCATTGGAGTAGAGGTGAACTTAGTATGGGGAATGAGAAACTTTATAAAATCGGAGAACTCGCCAAACTTGCCGATGTCAGTTCTCGAACCATTGATTACTACACCAAGTTGAAATTAATTGAGCCCGAGAAAAGATCAGATACCAACTACCGTCTTTATAGTGATGAAACTTTGAATCGACTCAAACGTATTGAAACCATGAAGAACGAGAAATATACCTTAGAGGAAATCAGAACGAATCTTCAACAGTGGAGCAAGGTATCTCCCGATGATACTGTGAGAGATAAGCTGACATCCATTCAACTCCATCTGGAACAGTTAATGAAGGAAGCCAAAGAACTCGGGCCCATTATCAATCAATTGAAGCCCAATCAAATGAAAAAGCTCTATCGCATCCTTACACAACCCACTGCTGCTTGTATTGAAGCATTAATTGTTCTTCTAGGTAAAAATCCGTTCTCATAACAAATTACGGAGGCGTATATTATGTTCTTTCATCCCATGGATTTTCTCATTATTATTGCATTCGTGCTTTCGATGTGGGCTTCGTTCCGGGTCAGAGGCACATTCAACAAATGGTCTAGTGTTCCTGTCTACTCAGGGATGACAGGCGCCCAAGCTGCCAGACGCATGCTAGATGCCAATGGACTGTATGATGTACCCGTTGAAGCGGTGCGAGGGACGCTCACCGACCATTATGACCCCTTATCCCGAGTTGTCCGATTATCTGAACCTGTTTATTACGAAAGCTCCATATCGGCTATCTCCGTTGCCTGTCATGAAGTCGGGCACGCGATTCAGCACAAAGTCCATTATCCTATGCTTGTCGCTAGACACTACATGTTCCCAGTCGTCAATTTCGCATCGGGAGTAGCCCCTATACTGATCATAGCGGGTTTTATCTTCCAACAGATCCCTTGGCTGCTTGGTGTGGGTATCCTTTTCTTCGCAGCTGCCGTGGCATTCCAATTAGTTACCTTGCCCGTAGAATTCAATGCGAGCTCCAGAGCCCGTGATTTAATGGTTTCCGAAGGGTTCATCTCTAATGAAGAAGAACGTGGCGTAGCCAAGGTCTTGAACGCAGCCGCGCTTACGTATGTCGCCGCAGCGTTGATCTCCGTCCTCGAGCTTCTGAAGTATATTATGATATTTAGCGGTCGCAACAATAATGATTAACACAAAAAAAGCTCTCCTCGTGTCGTGCCCATGCACACACCAAGAGAGCTTTTCTATTGGAAATATTCGTAAAGAAACCGTCTGAACACTTCTGCCACCAACGGCAGCTTCTCACCTTTGCGGCAAATCAGCCCTACCGTTCTAGTTACCTGAGGATCCGTGACGCGAATTTTCGTCGGCTGCATTTGCCCGCCTTCTATCAAAGCCATCGACGGCAGCAAACTCACACCCATCCCCGCAGCCACAAGGCCTCGTATCGTATCCGTCTCTTCACCCTCGAATTCGATCTTTGGAACGAAGCCCGCTTTCAAGCAAGCCTCCATCACAATTGCGCGAAGGGTATATTCTTCGCTGAACATAACGAAAGACTCGTGCTTCAGTTGCTCTAATCGTATCGACGTATACTCAGCAAGGATATGATTAGAAGGAATAATGGCATAGAGTTCTTCGGTAAGCAAAATTTCTCCCGACACATGCTCATGCGACTCCGGGAATGGCGAGATGAAAGCCAAATCAATCTCTCCGCGAGTTACATCGCGTATTAACGAGGCATACGTCCCCTGCCGCAGCCTAAATTTCACATTGGGGTGATCTTTCTTGAAGGAAGCCACAACAGCAGGAAGCAAGTTGATGACCAAGCTATGGGGGAAGCCAATGCGAATCTCTCCGGCTTCCGGATCGAGGAATTCATGCATTTCACCAACCGCACGTTCCAAATCTGTTAATATCCCTTCAATTCGACTCAGAAATAAATGACCCACGGAAGTCAGATGAAGGTTGCGACCTTTTTGCACAAATAAATTTACACCCAACTCTTCTTCCAGCAAATGAATTTGTCTGCTTACCGCAGATTGTGCTACATGCATCTCTTCTGCCGCTTGGGTGACATGCTGTTTTCTAGCCACTTTTACAAAGTATTGCAATTGTCTTAATTCCACTTGATGAATCCTCCGACTTTTCTTACATTTTCATGATGCTTGTAACTTGCTATCCGCATTTAAATTATAGCTTCGCGGCAACGATTGGACAACCTAAGTTCAAAAAGCTTATAATAAGTAAGTTGTTAATTTGCATGGAAAATAAAGGAGGAACTGTTCAAATGGCTCAAGAACGTACTGGTGTAGCTACCTTTAAAAGCAATCCAATTACTTTGGTAGGACCCGAAATCAAAGTTGGTGACAAAGCGCCAAACTTCACAGTAAACAAAGATTTGATGACGCAAGTTACTCTTGCTGATTATGCTGGCAAAGTAAAATTGATCAGCGTTGTTCCTTCCCTCGATACAGGCGTTTGTGATGCACAAACTCGTCGTTTCAATGAAGAAGCAGCTGGCCTTGGCGACAATGTGGCTGTTCTTACGGTCAGCGTGGATCTTCCTTTTGCACAATCCCGCTGGTGCGGTGCTGCTGGAATCGACAAAGTCGTAACTTTGTCTGACTATAAAACAAAATCCTTTGGCGAAGCTTACGGCGTATTAATTAAAGAGCTTCAACTGGATATGCGCTCCATATTCGTTATCGATGCTAACGATACCGTTCAATACGTTGAGTATCTCGGCGAAATGACATCTCACCCTAACTACGAAGCGGCTGTTGAAGCTGTTAAAAAATTAGTATAATAGACATAAATAAAACAGCAAGGAGGCCTAGCTTCCCTGCTGTTTTTATTATCCTTCAATCTTATATGAAGCCAGTTTACGATCTAATTGTTTATAAATATCTATAATGGTGCGATAATTGGAACCCAGATCCCCCATCGAGCCACGGGAAGCCGAATAAATATCTACCGCTGTTTTTACCGGATTAATGCCAAATAGAGTTAAAGTAACGTCTTGCGTTCGACCCGTCATTGTTTTGCGTTCTGCTAGAATTTCACCAACATTTTGAACTTCGTGAAGAAGTTTATATCCTGGTGTCTTCTTTAAAACGGCAGTAACTTCTTCCCATACTTGTTCTTTAGGAAGCTTATAGTACCTTGTTTTCAGCAAAGGATCTTTGGCTTTATCTCCGGTCGTTTCATGACTGCGAAGTAATCCTATTAAAGTTCTCTTAAGCAAAAGCCTTTTCCCCCTTCAATGAAGTGCATCTAGACCACATGCCATTTCTACACTGCTCTCTATCTTACCATTGTTTAGGCGTAAGAAAAAGAGGGAAAATGAAATCAGGGGGAATTCCATTATTTTATTAACCAAAAAAAGTGCTGTACAGCAAGTAAGCATTCAAGCCAGCTATCACGACTGCAACTATCCAACTTAAGATAATCATCCATTTCGGGGTCACGAGAACACCCATTTTTTTGCGGTCCGAAGTAAACTTAACTAGTGGAATTACGGCAAAAGATAATTGTAGGGAAAGAATAACTTGACTTAGAACAAGCAGATCAGTCGCACCGCTTTCCCCATAAATCCCAATAACAATGACCGCAGGGACAATCGCAATCATCCTTGTAATCAATCTACGCAGCCAAGGCGACAAGCGAATATTCAGAAAACCTTCCATAACGATCTGACCGGCTAATGTCCCTGTTAGCGTAGAGTTTTGACCTGATGCCAAAAGCGCTACTGCAAAGAGAATACTCGCTGCGCCTGTTCCAAGCATGGGACCGAGAAGGTGATACGCATCTTGAATTTCGGCCACTTCTTTACCCGCTGAATGGAACGCCGCCGCGGACAAGATCAGTATCGCAGCATTCACGAACAAAGCAAGCATTAAGGCTATCGTCGTATCAATCGTTGAAAATTTGATTGCTTCTCGTTTCCCCTCAATTGTTGGCTCAATTTTACGAGTTTGCACAATGGAGGAGTGGAGGTATAAATTGTGCGGCATAACGGTTGCCCCCAGAATACCTAGGGCAATATATAACATGGCCGGATTCGATACGATCTCTGTTTTAGGAATAAAACCGGCTGCTACCGCTGCAAAGTCAGGTCTCGAGAAGATGAGTTCCATGACGAAACAGATTGTAATTAATGCCATCAAGCTAATAACCATAGCTTCAATATAGCGAAAACCTTTTTTCTGCAGCAGAAGAACCAATAAGACATCTATCGAAGTAAGAATAACGCCGTATATTAGCGGCATGCCAAACAATAAATTCAAAGCGATAGCTGCCCCAATAACTTCCGCCAAATCACAAGCCGCAATGGCGATTTCACATAACAACCAAAGGGCAAAAGAGACAGGTTTACTATAATGATCCCTGCACGCTTGCGCTAAATCCCTGCCAGTAACAATACCAAGGCGTCCAGACAAAGCTTGCAGGAGAATCGCCATTAGATTAGAAATTAAAATAACAGACAACAAGGTATATCCAAATTGAGATCCACCAGCCAAATCGGTTGCCCAATTTCCTGGATCCATATACCCAACCGCTACGAGGTAGCCAGGACCCATAAATGCGAGCAACTTGCGGAAAAATCCTGCTTTCTTAGGCACGTTCATGCTCTGATGAACTTCTGGCAGGCTGGGCATAGAAGACTTACTTTTCCATCCACTCTGCTCCTGCTCTGGTTTCTTATAGGCTGCTTCCATGTTTTTTCCTTCTTTCGCGAGACCAATAATGTTGTACTAAGGAAACTTATTTAGTTGAATTATACTACATAATTTTATTATATGCTATAGGTAAACAGTTATGTGCATACGAAATAGTTTTTACCATGGGAAAAATTAATGAGGAGATACCCATTATGCGAATTCGACCTGTTGTGACTGATTCCGATTTGAACCAATCTTACGAGATAGAACGAAGCGTTTATACGAAGGAGGCCGCCGCAAGCCCGGAAGCCTTTCTACTACGAAAAGAAGCTTTCGGAGCTTATTTCCTTGTCGCCGAGATGACTGGTATTGAAACTGTGCCTACCATCATTGGCGTAACCAACGGAATAAAGCTTAATCACATTGATTTGGCAGATGAAAGTATTAAACAAGGTATTCAATCTGCTGCGAATGGTTCCTATTGGTGCATCCTAACCATTGCCGTCCACCCATTGCACCAAAGACAAGGCGTTGCTACCGCCCTGCTCCAACACATCATTCGAATTGCTCAGAGTGATCACCTGAAGGGCATTGTTCTGATGTGTGAAGAGCACTTAATTCCTTTCTATGAGAAACACGGCTTTCATTATATGGCACCCTCTAAATCTGAGCATGGCGGCATCCAGTGGCACGAGATGCATCTCATCTGGAACTAATTCCGACAAATAATTCAAGCTCAAAGAAGGATTTTATTGAATTTGTGCGAATATGATTAGTTAAGAATCTTTGTATATTTATTAAACAAACAAAGATGGATAAGGATTTATATAAAAACTTACAAAGGGTGAATTCGCGTGTCCTATTTTTTGGGTTTGGATTTAGGGACTTCTGCTATCAAATGTATACTCGTCGATAACAACGGGCTTGTGATTGGCAGTCATAGTGTTGAGTATCCACTTCAACAGCCGCATCCCGGCTGGGCCGAGCAGGAGCCTGAGGATTGGTGGAATGCCACCATCGAAGGGATTCGCGCTCTGCTAGCCAAAACCAACACCGCAGGCGACGCTGTCGCGGGGATTGGCTTCTCCGGCCAGATGCATGGGTCGGTCTTCTTGGATGAAGCGCAGCAGGTCATACGGCCTGCACTGCTCTGGTGCGACCAGCGCACGGCGGAACAGTGCGCTTACATCGAGTCGACCGTCGGCGCTGCCGAACTCGGTCGACTGACTGGCAATCGGGCGCTGACTGGCTTCACGGCGCCCAAGGTCATTTGGCTCCGGCAGCATGAGCCGGAGCATTACAGCCGCGTGCGGCATCTGCTCCTGCCGAAAGACTACGTCAGGCTGCGCCTGACGGGGGCATTCGGCATAGATGTGGCCGACGCCAGCGGCACACTGCTGCTCGATGTGGCCAATCGCAGCTGGTCGCAAACCGTCGCTGAGCGGCTTGCGATCCCGCTCGAATGGCTGCCGCCGCTCTTCGAGTCCGGCGACGTAGCCGGCCACCTGCTGCCGGAAGCAGCCAGCCTAACCGGGCTAGCCGCCGGCACGCCTATCGTTGCCGGCGGCGGCGACCAAGCCTGCGGCGCCGTTGGTGTCGGCGTCGTGCGCCAAGGCATTGCCTCGGTGGCGCTCGGCACGTCCGGTGTCGTCTTCGTCCACGACGACACCTACCAAGTCGATGAAGCGTTCCGGCTTCATTCGTTCTGTCACGGTGTGCCGGGCAAATGGCACCGTATGGGCGTTATGCTGGCCGCAGGCGGCTCCTTCCAGTGGTGGCGCAACCACTTCGCGCACGAAGAACAAGAGCGCGCGCGGCAAGAAGACACAGACGTCTACGAAATCCTGACGTCTGAAGCAGCCACAGCACCCCTGGGAAGCGAAGGCCTCTTGTTCTTGCCTTATCTATCCGGGGAGCGCACGCCACACCCTGATCCTAAGGCACGCGGCGCCTTCATAGGTCTAAACCTTCGCCACGAGAAAGCCCATCTGACTCGTGCCGTCCTAGAAGGCATCACCTTCGGCCTGCGCGACTCCCTTCAGCTCATTCGTGAATCGGGTATCGAGGTATCCGAACTCCGTGTGAGTGGCGGAGGCGCCAGGAGCCCCTTCTGGCGTCAAATGATCGCTGACATTTTTGGAATCCCTGTCGTCACAGTCAATTCAACAGACGGCCCTGCCTATGGCGCTGCTATTATGGCAGCTTCCGGCGTGCTGCAGGAAGACATCACCGCGCTATGCGAGAGATGGATTCGCATTACGGATCGCATTGAACCTAATGCCGAGAATCATAAGCAATATGAAGCCTATTACACCATATACCGCGGCCTTTATGGCACTCTTCAGCATACTTTTCACCAGTTAAGCGACTTAGCTGGACATTAGTTTGCCTAACAACTAAGGAAATTTCCCGAAAAGTTATTGCGAAAAGGAACTATGATCCTCTATTCGGCTCAATTCGAACAAATTACAAGCTGAAAGGGAACTACGTTCCCTTATTCCCCTACTCAAGGGTGAAATACCACTAGAATAAGCAAATTAGCGTATCATAGTTCCGTCTGACCAGCCAAATAGCTGTTCGAATGATTAATAAGGGAACATAGTTCCCTTTGCTTCGATATTCAAGTATCCGCCAGTCGGATTGCGTTAATCCGGCTGGGCACCATCCGACTCCTATTGACTCCAGCCACCTACAGGTTATTTGAGACTTGGAGTTACTCGGAGTCAGTTAGAGTCACTCGGAGTTACTCGGAGTCACTCGAAGTCACTTAGATTCACTTAGATTCACTTGGAGTTTGTGGAAGTTGCTCGGAGTCACTTGAAGCCACTCGGAGTCACTCGGAGTCACTTGAAGTCACCTCGAGTCCCTACGAATCACAATGAGTCACTCTCAGCTCCCCCTAGCTAATCGCACAGCCCCAACCTTCATGTACACAGCCACAATAATCAATGGAATTGGGCTTCTCACGCCTCACAACCCAAAAAAGCCTCGAATCCACTTCACGGATTCGAGGCTTTTGTAATCAACTTCGCTTTCCCCAATTCGCATGCAGCGAAATGGGCACAAAAAAACCCGCCTATGCCGTCCGGTTTTCGTGCTTCAAACCCGCTCTCGCAGGTGGGTGTCCGCAGAGGTGTATTTGAGGTCCCCTTTCGAGGGCATGTCAGCCACACTTCAATGTAGGTCTCCCTAGAAACAGTCATTGGTTTAAAACAACTTAAAACCGTTACGAACATCGCAGGATTCTTTTGTAGTTCTTATTATAGTGCCCTACCGGCTGATAATCAACTGGCAGGATTATTCTTTATTCTTTTCATTCTCGTCTTTTTTATGCAAGCTAATTTCAATCGGCTCGTCACCATTATCTGAATCACTTTGTTCTTTCTCTGCTTCCGCTACAGCCTCTGCCTCAGCGAGCCGCTGCTGTTCTTTTTCTTCAAGCGCTTGCTGCTTCGTTTGCAGCTTCGTGAAGCTCCGGTTGAACTGCCAGAAAGAAAATGTGGCCATGATGCTTCCCATAAAGAATACAACCAGGAAGAAATTAAACTTGGTCAAGCAAATGTAGAGAATAACACCATTGCAAATCAATAAAACAATTGAGTTGATGGGATTGCCAATGGTAATTAGAATTGAATTCTTTAGAATTTGGAAAATTTTCATGTGCAAATGCACCATTATAGAAAAGAAATTAAACAAGGAAATAATGATAATAACCGTAAAAGCAATGAATAATATGGCTAGTACCCTAAGCGAGCTCCCCTGTTTTAAGTAGAAGAAATAATTGACTGCAATAACCACGAAAATGATCACAAAGAAAATACCGCCAACCATGCTTTGCAGGTAATTTTCTTTGTAGCTGCGGAAGAACGTTTTTAATAACGGAACATCCTCTTCCCCAGTAACCCATTTCCTGGCTACAGCGAACATAGCAGAGGTTGCGGGAAACAAAGTAAACGGTGCCAAAATAGCAAGTATTGGCAACATGGACTTCAAAGCATCAGGTGATGGACTCACCAAACCCATAAATGCAAAAAAGAAAACCGGGATCGAACATATCAGCCACAACAGATTGATTACCGATAGACGCATAATCCATTCTGATATTCTGTATAGCCCTCCCATAACACCTCTAAACTCCAAAACCGCTTCCTCCTTAGCGTTTCCTTCAGGAAACTTTCTACGTTGATTATCTACGCTACTTCAAACGATATTGTCTTACCTTGTCTTACCTTGTCTTACCTTGTCTTACTTTACTATATGTTTAATTATAGCCTATTTTTTAATTTATAGGTAGCCGTCTATTATGCAGGAGGTTGATACCATGTCTCAACCCGTCGGAATATCTGCAGATGCCATTTTGCTCTTTTCATTAGCAACCATAAAAAGGCGAAGATCCCAAGGGATCTTCGCCTTTATTTATTAGGCTTAACAGCCTTATTTGTTTACAAGCGTGTCTTCGCTTTTGCGCGGAGCTCTGGAACGATCACGGTTTCCGGAATTGTTGCTGCCGTATTCGCGATTTCTGGAAGTGGAACTGCTTCCGCCTTCTCTGTTTGAACCATAGTCTCTGCTATCTTTGCGCGGGTAACGGGAATTCGAGCTGCTGGAACCGCCTGAGCTGTATCCGCCACCTTGACGACGATCGCCTGAACCTGATGAACTGGATCCTGAACTGTATCCACCGCCAACGCGTCGGCCTGAGCTGCGCACGTCGAATTTTTTCTTTCTTGCACGAATCGGATCCTCTGGTGTTAACTCAATATTCGATTCCTTTTTGTCGCCTGTCAGAAGCTTCATAGCTGCTGCAAGAAGATTAACGGAATCATATTGCTCCAACATTTGAATAGCCAGACCTTTGAATTCGCCTTGCGTATCATTTTGTAAGACATCAAGAATACGCTCAGCTGTCATTTTTTGTTTGCCTTCGATGGCTTCAGCCAAGCTAGGCAAAGGTTTTTTGCTGATTTTGTGACGAGTCACTTTCTCAATGAAGTGCAAGTGATCGATTTCTCTTGGTGTAACGAAAGTCCAAGCT
Organism: Paenibacillus marchantiophytorum; assembly: GCF_014640555.1. Taxonomy (GTDB): domain Bacteria; phylum Bacillota; class Bacilli; order Paenibacillales; family NBRC-103111; genus Paenibacillus_E; species Paenibacillus_E marchantiophytorum. The sequence continues at coordinate 115,340 of NZ_BMHE01000004.1, forward strand.
GTACCTTCTTTACCCGCGCGGCCTGTACGACCAATACGGTGAACGTAGCTTTCTGGATCTTGCGGAAGGTCAAAGTTAATAACGTGTGTTACGCCGGAAACATCGAGACCACGAGCGGCAACGTCTGTTGCAACGAGTACGTCAATGCTGCCATCACGGAATTTTCTCATGACATTATCGCGTTGATTTTGGGACAAGTCACCATGAAGACCTTCAGCAGCATACCCTCTTTTTTGTAGAGCTTCTGCTAATTCGTCAACCCGGCGTTTGGTACGGCCGAAGATGATGGCAAGATCTGGAGCTTCCATGTCAATCAAGCGGCTTAGTGCTTCGAATTTTTGTTTCTCATGTAATTCAATGTAAGCTTGGTCAATCAGGGGCGCACTAACATGTTTCGGGATAACCGATACATGTTCTGGGTTGCGCAAGAACTGTTGAGCCAATTTTTGAATGTTCGACGGCATTGTAGCAGAGAACAACATGGTGTGGCGTTCTTCTGGTACTAATTTCAAGATGGATTGGATATCATCCATAAAGCCCATATCGAGCATTTCATCTGCTTCATCCAGAATAACCGTTTGAACATCATCAAGTTTGATGGTTTTGCGGTTGATATGGTCAAGTAAACGACCTGGTGTACCAATAATAATTTGTGGTTTCTTTTTCAAAGCGCGAATTTGCTTAACGATATCCTGTCCACCGTAAATCGGTAATGAACGAATGCCTTTGAAACGACCGAGTTTTTCAATCTCTTCCGCAACCTGAATGGCAAGTTCCCGCGTTGGACACATAATAAGAGCAGAGATGCGCTCTTCTTTGGTATTGATTTTGTGAATAAGCGGAATACCGAAAGCTGCTGTTTTACCAGTACCGGTTTGTGCTTGACCGATCAAATCCCGGCCTTCCATTGCTAATGGAATTGTTTTCTCTTGGATTGGTGTGGATTCTTCAAAACCCATCTCCGTAACAGCGCGTAAAATCGCCGGTTCTAAACCAAACTCTTGAAATGTTTTCAAATATATTCAATCTCCTTTTGTACAGGGCAGGCTAATGCCTTGTATCTTTTTTACCCTTAAGTACGACTTCCTATCCGTATCTATAGTTTCTTGGTGGAATACACTTTCGATTTATCATCTTCCATGATCCAATTGGCCGCCCTTAAGAACATCTAAAATATTATAGCACAAGTCATATACAAATTTCCAGAGGCGTCTTTCAAAAGCCGAGCGAAACCTTACGGATGAGTAAAGCGTATTACATTTTAGAACAATAAACGGAATAGAGGAGCGTTCACAATGTCCATTTTCAAACGTGTAAGCAATATCCTGCGCAGCAATAAAGAAGTACCTCCAACAACAGCAGTTGGCAATCCTCTCGAAGATGCTCGAGTTGGCGATATTGTCAATGTAGACTTAGAAGAGTACGTCGTATCCGGTAAAGTCATATATTTTGATCGCGGGTTCGCGCCTCACCGCTACGCTTATTATTTACAAAGTGGCAGAAATATTCAGTGTCTAATCGTGGAAAAAGGGCGAACCTATGATTGTTTCCTTTGCAGCTTCGTTGAAGGCGCTTTGGATGACCCTAACGATGTGCCTACTCGGCTGGAGCTTGATGAAAATGTAACTTTTGATTTGGAGTTTCATCGGAACGATGTGACGCAGACGGAAGGCAATACCGATTTCCGCAACGGGGATGACGTTGTATTTTGGCGCTATTTCGGACCGGATCGCAGATTTTTCTTCTTGCAATGGCAGGACGGCAAATTTATCGCACTGGAAGGCGAGCGTACCCCTGGCAATCAAATCAAATTTTTGAAATCGACGCCTTAAACAACCTATGTTATCATTTAGTAAAGTTTGGAGAGGAGGGACTACTGCAAAGTGAAAAGATGGACATCATGGCTTTCATTCCTACTGATCATCACCCTTCTTACCGCGTGTGGCGCTGATGCCGGGCGTTATGTCAAAGATCAGTACCCTCTCGTAAGCGTCGATGGCAAGGGCAGCAATCTATCCAAGGTGTATTCTGTTGAAGGCAAAAGTGTTCCCGTTGTAGCATCAGAGATTGCTGCGAAAGAAACACCCAAGGAAAAAAGCAAGGAATCCGAAGATCAGATGTTTCTGATCTATACTGATAAAGTTATTAATATTCAAAAGGATCCAAAAGATAGTACAAACACGCTCGTCCAGATTGACAGTATCCAATATGCCAAGACGCATTATGACTCTTCTTTTTTACAAGGCTATTTGACCGCTACATTGCTCCAATCGTTGTTTGGCGGCAGTTGGTTCAATAACAGAGGCGGTTATGATTATAAAGGGTATACGCGGACACCTACCTATAATGCCGGAAATGGCAACTCGACCGCACCAACAACCGACACATCCAAGGATAAGAAACCTACAACATCCGATCGCACAGGCACTTTCAAAACAGGCACGGGTACTGGCTCTTCCAATACCGGAAGCAGCTCTGCAACACGTAAGAACGATGGTTCTACGACCAATAAGGTAACGAAGCCCTCCAGCAGCAACAGCAGTAAACCCAGCACCAGCTCGCGATCAGGTTCGTTTAAGAGACGTTAATAAACACAGCTGTTGTCCTTGAACAAGGACGCAGCTTTTTTATTCCCATTTTTTAATTGAACGTAGGTTAAATAATGATTGAAGTTTTGAAAGAATGAATTATACTTGCAATATGCTGCATACTATTTTAGAGGTGATTTTTTTTGAAAAAAGCGCTAGATGTCCTTGTCATTCTAGTTGGCGCGCTGCTTGTCGCGGTTGGCTTCAACATGTTTCTCATCCCTCACCAGCTGCTTAGCGGCGGCGTTTCTGGATTTGCCATGATTATCGGTTATTTTACGAATTTCAACATTGGCTTCTTGTATTTATTATTCAACTTGCCGTTGATGATTTGGGGATTGGTCTCCATCGGACGCAGATTCATCATGATTAGTGTCGCTTCGGTTATCTTAACGGTATGGTTGATGCAAGTTATTCCGACCAGTTATGTAGCTCAAGAGCCTATCCTCGGCGCTGTATTTGGTGGCGTTTTAATCGGAATTGGAAGCGGAATTACCTTGAGAATTGGCGGTTCCAGCGGCGGCTTCGATATTGTCGGCTTAATTTTGACGCGCAAATTCGATTTCCCCCTTGGCACAATTCTATCTTCCATGAACGGCGTTGTTATTGTTGCCTTAGGATATTTCAAGCATAACTGGGATCTGGCTCTGTTTTCCATGTTAGCAATCTATATTAGTGGCAAGGTCGTTGATACTATACATATCCGCCATGTCAAGGTGACTGCTTTTATTGTTACGAAACAGAAGGACGAATTGATTAACGAGCTATTGTCCCTCCCTCGAGGCGTCACATTAGTGAAGACGGAAGGCGCTTATACGAAGCAGCAGCACGATATGTTGATGACCGTCATTACCCGTTATGAGCTTGTTGAATTAAAACGAATAATTAAACAGATTGACCCAAAAGCATTCGTGAATATCGTAGAAACCGTTGGTGTCGTCGGCGAATTCCGCAAACTTAAATAATGATTCATTGCATTCGCCTCTTTATTCCAGTGTGAATTGTGTTATAATGATTGTAATTTCATATAGTTCTGGTTGTTAACTTAAATGGTTCAGGCGTAGTTCTTTTTCTAATCTCTTGATTGGAAGGGTGATGCTTGTGGAGACAGTGAAATTATCCAGGATTGTAATGAAATTAACACCGGAATTATACCCCTTCTTAACCAGCTGTGAGCTGGACTCCGAGATCGTCCTCCGCTTTGGTATCGAGGCGCTCGAAGCAGAAGATGTCATGGAAATTATTCAATTCAGTATTACAGAACATCATAAAGACGCCCTGTATCATTAACAGGGCGTCTTTCTTTGACTTTTACCAACTTTTTTTTCAAAGTTATTGAGTTTGTAATATTTAGGGTGTATAGGTTATGATAAGAGCATGCTATACTAGAGCTAAACATAAATTACTGGAGGTGTCTAGCATGGGAGCATTATCACCTTGGCACATAATTTTAGTTGCAATTGTTGCCCTACTTTTGTTTGGGCCTAATAAATTGCCAGAGCTCGGCAGAGGATTCGGCAAAATGTTTCGTGAATTCAAAGATGCAACGAGCGGAAATGGCGGAAATTCCACAATTGAGGACCAACCTGCATCCGTTCGCAAGGAAGTCAATCCTGCAGAAGTTACGAATACCGACTCAGGACAAGGTCCCAAATAATGTACATAACACCCGGTGCCGTTTGGCGTCCGGGTGTTTTTTTATATATTTTTGCCTCGCATAAAGGCTTGCGTACCAAGAAATAGACATGCCGCTACCGCGGACATGATGGTGGCAAATATATACATACTTGCACCTCCCCATTCTTCACTCAACCATCCCCCTACCGATCCGCCAATGATGCCCGCAAGTCCCATAAACACCATAGCTAGAATCGATTGCCCTGTTGAACCAAATTGTTCGGGCAGCAGTCTAACAACGTACTGAACTGCGACAATCCACAATACAGCGAACGTAAGCATATGCGTCACCTGCAAACCAATCAATACCCATGGATCGCTAACGAAGATATAAAAGATCCAACGCAGGGTATATAAGATTGAGGCAATCCCTAAGAGGGTTAATTCATGATAACGATGCATATAGCGATTAATAAGCGCAAATATCGGGATTTCGCTGCAAGCCGCTATAGCCCAGGCCCAGCTCACCATCGCATCGGTTGCTCCCAGCTTGCTAAGATAGAGGCCAAGCAAAGCATCATTCATCCGGTGGGGAATGGAAATTAAGAGGATCATCAGCATGAACCATAGGAAGCTTTTATTTTTGAAAATAATGCTGATTGCACTTAACGTGATCCGCTGTCCCGTGCTCTTCTCATCTTTGATAAAGGCAAGCAGCAGGAAAGGAAAAATCCATAGAACCCAGTAAAAATAAGGGATACTGGAAACTCCGCCTAATTTGTCGAGCAATAGACCTGATACTAGTGCAACACTTGAAAATCCAATGGAACCCCACAATCGAACGGACCCATAGGATTTCCCACGACTCATCGTTGATTTCACAACCAAGTTATCAATAAGCGGGATGGAAGGCAGCAGAAAGAAATATAACAGTAAGATGAAACCAAGCGTTAGCGCGAAGCCGTTCGTGAGAAAGAGTCCAATACTGCCAAGCAAGGAAAGGACCCAGAGCAGGAAAACGATGTTTTTAACCGAATTAAAACGATCGCTCACATAGCCCCAAAACGGCTGAGCAAAGATTGAGATAAAAGGTCCGATCATCATCAGCATGCCGATTTCACCGGCAGAATACCCCTTGTTTTGCAAGTACAAAGGCAAATAAGGCAGCAGAATAGCACTCGACGCATAGTAGAAGAAATTAACACCGGATAATGAAATAATTTGTCGATCTCGCTTCAACAGGATTCTACCTTCTTTCTACATTCCTCTACAAATTTCCTCTGTGCGTAGTTTACAGCTTGCTTTATAATAAAAGAAGTACAAGATAGGAGAGGACTTATACATCATGGAAATTTTACTTGCTTCACTCGCCCTTATTTGGGGCAACGTTACAGCCGCTAATCCTGATGCTAACTTTGAACAGCTTGTGCAAGCTTCACTTAACGCGAAAAATGCCGTTGCTATCGTTCAACCTGCACCATCGGAAGGCTCTCACCCACTCGATCCCGTGAATAAGCAAGATCCACAGAAGGATGCTCCCAAAGTGAAAGGTATCTATTCCACTGCTCATAGTGCCGGAGGTGCTCGCCTTACTACTCTTGTGAAGCTTCTGGATGATACGGAGCTGAATTCACTAGTCATCGATGTCAAGGATGATTGGGGCTACATCACCTGGGAGACGGGTAATCCGGATCTCGATGCTATGGGAACCACACAGAAAATCATTGGCAACATGCCAGGGTTAATGACGACACTCAATGAGCATAAGATTTATCCGATTGCCCGCATCGTTGTTTTCAAGGACACCATTCTCGCCAAGAAAAAACCAGAGTGGTCCTTCATCAACCCAGACGGTTCATTATGGAACAATGGCAAGACTCAGCCCGATAGTTTCGTGAATCCCTATAACAAGGAAGTCTGGGATTACAACATCGCAGTCGCGAAGGAAGCTATTAAAGCTGGCTTCAAAGAAATTCAATTTGATTATGTGCGATTCCCGGAAGGCTTTGAAAAAAGAGCGGACACACTGAAATACACCAAAGATGATCGCTCCCGGATCGATGCTGTTGCTTCTTTCGTCAAATACGCCAAAGAACAAATCGAGCCGCTTGGCGCACGCGTTTCTGTTGATATTTTCGGTTATGCCGCATCTGTTCCAGCTGCCGAGGGCATTGGTCAAGATTTTGAGAAAATTTCACAAAATGTCGATGTTATTGCCCCAATGATTTATCCAAGTCATTACAGTACCGGTTGGTTCGGCTCCAAAGTGCCGGATGCCGCCCCTTTTGCCACGATCAACGGCGCTTCCAAAGACACGAACAAGAAACTGGAAGTTATTGATAAAAAGGGCTGGAAACCGATTATTCGACCTTGGATTCAAGATTTCACGGCCTCCTGGATACCTGGCTACATCAAGTATGGCAAACATGAAGTAGAGGAACAGATCCGCGCCCTGAAAGAAAATGGCGTCGATGAATTTCTGCTATGGAATGCCAATAATAATTATACGCCTAATGTGAATTACTAAGATTGGCATATAGACACCCTGAGGGCACTGAAGCTCTCAGGGTGTTTGGATTATAAGGACAAGTTTACTTTCCTTTTTGTTTTGTTTTATCATAGGGACAGGTTCATGTTACCAGAACAACGACGGCTATGTACATTCAAATTTACGGGAGTTGAGGATAAAATGAAGATTGTTGCCATCACTGGGATGGATTTGACGAAGATGATCGAACAAATGCCGGAAGATTTAAAAGCAAGAAGTCAGTTTCAGTGGTTCAAATCATCGAGCGGAGCTGAACAAGAAATCGCTGACGCAGATGTTATCGTTACGGCGGGACGCATGAATCCAGACATGATGAAGTTGGCTGTTAAGCTGCAATGGCTGCAAACCTTATCCGCAGGCGTCGACAAGCTGCCTCTTCAAGAACTGGCTGAGCGTCATATTGTCCTCACGAATGCCCGCGGCGTGCATACCATCCAGATGAGTGAATTCACGCTTAGCCTGATGCTGCAATGGGTGCGCAAAGCCAATTTATTCCACGAACAAAAACAAAATAAAATATGGAGCCATCATATTCAGGTTGGTGAATTGCATGGCAAAACGCTGGGGATTATCGGTGCAGGCGCCATTGGCGAAGCTGTCGCTCGCAAGGCCAAAGCTTTTGATATGAAGGTTATCGGGCTTAATCGTTCAGGCGATCCTCAGCCTGCATGTGATGCAACCTATAGCGGCGAAGACGGTCTGACGACTTTACTCTCCCAAAGCGACTTCGTTGTTCTCCTACTTCCAAGTACGGCCAAAACAAGAGGCTTTATTACGAAGGAGCACCTTGCGCTTATGAAGCCCAGCGCTTTCCTAATTAATCTTGCGCGCGGCGATGTGATTGACGAGGAAGCTTTGATATCCGCACTGCAAGAGGGCAGCCTAGCCGGGGCAGCGCTTGATGTATTTGAACAGGAGCCGCTTCCAGTCACTTCACCTTTCTGGACTTTGGAGAATGTCATACTTACACCGCATATTGCAGGAGCCTCCGCTCATTATACGGAACGCGCTTCCTCCATCTTTTATCACAACGTAAGAGCTTTTCTGGATGGCGGCGAAATGATGAATATCGTTAATTTAAAAGAAGGCTATTAACCTAATCAACACAAAGAACCTTCTCCCTGTGCGAAACATCGCAGGAAGAAGGTTCTTTGTTATGGAGCCGGAATAGCTTCAAGCCCTCTCATATAGGGCCTCAGCGCCTTGGGAATGTAGATGGAGCCATCCGCTTGTTGGTGATTTTCGAGCAAAGGGATCAGGATCCGCGGTGTGGCAACAGCTGTATTGTTCAGCGTGTAACAATAGCGAAGCTCACCGTTCTGATCCCGGTATCTAAGTCCGCTGCGACGCGCTTGATAATCGAGCAGGCTCGACGATGAATGGGTTTCACCGTAAGCTTGGCGGCTTGGCATCCACGTTTCGATGTCGAATTGCTTGTAGTTCTTGGCCCCCATATCTCCTGCGCAGACGGCAACAATTCGATAAGGCAGCTCAAGCAGCTCCAGAATATCCTCAGCGTTTCTCGTGATTCGCTCCAACCAACGTTCCGCAGCAACAGGATCATTCTCACAAAGAATCACTTGCTCTACTTTGGCAAATTGATGTACCCGATATAAGCCGCGAACATCCCTTCCTGCCGATCCTGCTTCTTGGCGGAAACAGTTCGAAACGGCGGCCAGTTGGACTGGACCTTTGGACAAATCCACAATTTCATTGGCATAGTACGAAACCAAAGGTCCCTCCGATGTGCCAACCAACCATTTATCGTCCGACAATTCATAGGTTTGCTCTTTGCCAGCCGGGAAGAAAGCTGCATTCACAAGGGTCTCCTCCCGCACCATTAACGGAACATCCATCACTGTAAAGCCTCGATCGCTCAACAGATCAATCGCCAACTGTTGGACGGCTCTGTGCAAATACAGTCCCATTCCCTTCAAATAATAATTACGGCTGCCTGCCACCTTAACTCCGCGAGGAAAATCAACTAAATCCAAATCCTCACCGATTTGCATATGGTCGCGGGCCGCGAATTCAAAGACTGTCGGCTGCCCGACTTCTTTAATCACAACATTATCTTGATCCGAAGCGCCAAGCGGCGTATCCGGCGAAGCTAAATTCGGAACGGTCAGCAGCAGGAGCTTCAATCGCTCCTCCAGCTTCGCAAGCTCCTCCTCGTGCTCTGTGAGCGTCTGGTTGCAGCTTCGCACATCCTCTTTCATAGCTTCGGCCTGCGCAAGTTCCTGCTGCGCCATCAGCTTGGCAATCAGAGCAGATGCCCGGTTGCGCTCGGTTCGCTGCTGATCGACTAGCTGCTGCAGCTTCTTCTTCTGCGCTTCGACCTCAAGCAGCTCATCCAAGGGACAATTGATCCCTTTCTTGATGGCTGCTTCTTTCACTTCATCCGGATGATTACGAATCCATTTCATATCCAACATGTGATCCACCGCTTCCCTTTTCGAATGTGAGAAAAAGACAAAAAACGCCCTTGTCCGATTGGGACGAGGAGCGTTCTGCTCGCGGTGCCACCCAACTTGATGAAGATAGATACCTCTTCATCCGCTTGGTTCCGCGATAACGGGCGGTGCCGGTCTATTTAGAGAACAACCAAGCTGCCTTAGCTGTTCCGATCACAAACGTCTCCGAGTTGGATGCTCTTCACAGACCTAATGTCGATTTGTACGTTGTTCGTTATTATAGCCAAAGTTAAACCAATGGTCAATAGTTAAATCGTACCATCGAATTATTGCGATAAGCGGCTTGCCAATTCGTAAAGTTCCATATTGAACTCTCGTTTCGTATTCACAACCAACTCAATATCCGTTGCGACTAATTCGCCTTTGATCACGCCGCAAGCTTTGGAGGAATCGCCCTCCATCAGTCTGCGAACAGCAAAATCTCCCAGTCGGGAAGCTAAAATACGGTCATTGTGCGTAGGCGCTCCACCACGTTGAATATGGCCAAGAACCGTTACGCGAGGCTCAATACCAACAACCTTCGTAATTTCTTTGGCAATCCCGTCGCCGTTGCCCGCTCCCTCTGCCACCAGAATGATACTATGGCGTTTGCCATGAGCAAAATTATCTTTCATCCGTGTCGCTACCTCATGAAGATCAACTTCTACTTCGGGTACGATAATCGTTTCTGCGCCACTAGCTAGTCCAGCATACAGAGCGATCTCTCCACAATGGCGTCCCATTACTTCAACAACAGAGGAACGCTCATGGGAAGTCATCGTGTCGCGAAGCTTGTTGATCGCATCCACCACAATACTAACCGCTGTATCAAAACCGATTGTGAAATCAGTGAACGGGATGTCGTTGTCAATCGTGCCTGGCAATCCCATCGTTTTGATACCTAATTTACTAAGCTTGTTCGCTCCTTGGTAGGAACCGTCTCCCCCGATAACGACCAATCCGTCGATTCCGCGTTTACGCAAGTTATCCGCTGCGATCTGTTGACCTTCCGGTGTCATAAACTCTTTGCAGCGCGCCGTCTGCAGAATCGTTCCCCCACGTTGAATGATATCGCCTACGCTGCGCAAATCCATTTGACGAATATCATCATTGATTAGACCATGGTACCCACGTTGTACGGCAAAGACTTCTAGGCCATGGAAAAGCGCGCTTCTTACAACCGCACGTACGGCTGCATTCATGCCCTGTGAATCTCCTCCACTAGTTAATACTGCAATTGACTTTACTGCTGACATTTCATTTCCTCCTTCAATTTCTTGTGCCTGACATTCATGATGTCGTTCGAATAAACATGCTATTTAGCCAGAAAAACAACCTTGTTAATGGACTATTTTTCATAAGACGCTTCGATACGTTCTTCACTTGCTGCTGACCGTTGACCTTGGGATCGGATAAATACAGTGCAAGCAAACCTTCGATTATCATACGATGAAATCGCGGATGTTCCAAGAACAAAATTTTACTGCGAGCCTCTTGCACAATAAAGGCAATTCTCTCCACTGTAACATCCATGGAAGGATAATACGTGCAAAAATTCAAATCTCCCCCCTGTATGTCTTCTTCCTGATCAATTAAATAATCAAGCAGAATATGAAGTCCGCATACATAAGGGAAATAGGCATCTCGAATTGAATGAACCTGCCCGTCGCTCAATTGAGGATCGCATGCAGCAAGAAAAAGCATAAACATGCCTAGCGTGGACCCCGTAGCTGCTGCAAACTCATTCCATGAGATTTGACTATAGTTATGATGATGTTGTTCCCACCATTGGTGCAGTTCCTGCTCCCGCATATCCTTGCGAATATGCTTGTACACTTGCAAATCGCAATACAAGCCAACAAATTCACGTACCTGATCAGCTACTTTGGCATAAGAAGGCAGGCTATCGATACAGCTCTGACACTTCATAACCAGATCAGCCAAATAGTTTCCGTCCTCTTTCTCCTGCCTGTAAGCATAATAATCGTTCAAGGGCTTGGCAGGGTTGACAGCGTCCAGCATGGATTGATGAAGTTGACGGAAATCCAACGGATCGAGCGAAGTGCTGCGATCACAAAGATTATCTAGATAGTCGCTGATGGTCTGGAAAGCAACGATAAGTGGGATAAGGACATGACGCATTGGCAAGTTAGCTGCCGCATACACAGCACCGCCTTGGCAATGGAATTGTTTCGTTGCGATACTGGCCAATGCTTGTGTCTGCAGTTCCAGATCGGGGATATTGGCCGCTTTCGATTTCCATATAGCCAGTTGTTCACTGACATCAGGCAAGATGTATCGATATACCCTTAGCATCAAACGGAGTGGGCCTTGCGGAACCTTTATGCTACTTTTGTCCAATTGCTTCAAGCAGACTTCCTCCACAACTTTGTTCGTAACAATACTGAAGCAGCAGCTGCATCTCATAACGTTGAATATGGCGCAACCAACCATCGACCGTAGGATTTTGAACCAATGACACTTGCAGCTCTACTACATCGATGAATACACAGGGATTCCACACAGGCGAAGTGATCAGCACTTCAAGCTTTTGACAAAGCGCATCATTGTCTAATTCGACTAAATCTTTGACCGTTAAATAATCTCTTACACAACCAATTAAGTTAGAAAAAATAGGATGATGACCGACATCGTTAAACCAGTATTTCGCATTGCTGTAATCACCCTCCATCCGATGCATCAAAGCATGCCAATAACTGCCTGTTGCATTCGTAATTTCCTGGGCAATATCATGTGATTTATCAAGACTCTCATTGAGCAAATAGAGGCCCGCTTTGATCGCCTGACCATAAGGCTCTTGCTCAGGACTTCCAAGTGTCATCATATTTGGCAACAGCGCGTCAATCCTATCATCCATGGCTACATCCCATTCTTCAATCGGATATAGGGCTGGTAAATGCTCCAACAACGGCTTCGCAATAGCTTCCAGCCAAGTGGCCCCATCTTTATGGCTATGCATGCCAGTCACTCTCCCTTTCATTAACAACCATTAATGGTGGGTCTTCGATTCCAAATCCTGATTAACACGGAACCAAAGGTGAAGATCATTTATGATAGAAGCCAGATCAGCGATTTCGGAATTTAACCGGCATGAGGTTGGAAAATCGTCTTCTCTGTCCAGCTGATTTTGTTTATAAATAATCGAAGCCTCCAGCTTCATGATACGGTCCGGGATCGCACCGCGAATTTGTTCCCAATGCAGTAAAATTTCAACGCGAACCTCTGAAGGGTAAGATTCCCATTCGACATCCAAAACGGGAGTCTCAATGCCTAACCTGTCATTATAATGAAAATAGCCATCCATTCCTATGTGTTACCTCCTTGCCGTGCCTAACGACTAAGTCGTTATCATGAAACATTCTACCTTTAAATGTATCACTTCAAACCTTTGGTTTCCAGTTAAAATTGTATGTCAACCTGATTTCATTTTCTGGTATACTAAAATAATGTTTTAGAAGGGAAATTTAGTTAGGAGAGATTTAGATGATAGTTTCGACAGTGAAAGAGAACATCTCATGGAAACAGCTCATCTCCTTTTTTCTACCCCTCGGACTTTCGGCAACACTTGTTACCCTCTCGCATGTTATTATTAACAGCACTTTGGCCCGTGCGGATAACTCCGAAATGGTCATCGCCAGCTATGCACTCCCTCTGAGCCTGCTAGGCTTGACAGAAAAACCAGTCGTCCTGCTGCGACAAGCTTGTTCCGCCCTCGTACGAGATCGCATATCCTTTCGAGCGATGGCTGCGGTCAGTTCTTATGTATTTGCCTGCATTATTTTGCTTGGTCTCATTATATGCTACACCCCTGTAGGAGAATGGGTTTTTCTTTATTTCTTTGGCGTAGAACGCGAATTATTAGAAACTACGTTAAGTGTCTATCGCATTCTCATGTACGTAAGTATTTTCTCAGGATTACGCTGCTTATTTCATGGCATTATTATTTTTAATATGCGAACCAAGTGGTTGACGATCGGAATGTGCGTGCGCATCCTCGCGATGTATCTATTGTCACTTTACTTTATCACAACAGATAATGTCTCCAGCGGACGTGTTGGGGCTATTATTTTTCTTGTAGGCATGGTGATTGAAGCAATTGTCGCTATATGGGAAGGATCAAGTCTGCTGCGCAAGGTAATTCCGGAGAAAGCGCCCGGCCATCCGATCGAGACCAAGAAACAGATCTTCAGTTTCTATAAACCTTTGTTGTATTCATCTGTCATTGCTGTTGTCATCGGTCCTGCGATCAATGCGATTTTAGGAAAAACAACGCACATCCATTTGGCGATTTCCTCTTTTGCGATTGCAGGCTCTTTAACCCAACTTGTGCTAAGCTTTTTTTCCTATATTCATCAAATCGTTTTAAACTTCTATCGCAAAGATGCGCATAACGTCTTCCGTTTCATCTTATTGCTCAGTTTTATTCCTGGAACACTTATCGCCATTCTGGCGTATACAGCACTGGGGCCTTGGTTTATGACCCATGTTATGGGAGTAAACAACGAACTTATGCATGCCAGCCTGCGTGCGATGCGTATATTTATGATCATGACGATAGTGTTTCCTTGGCTTGATTATATGAATGGCATCATTATGCTGCGCGGTCAAACAAAAATCATGGTTTTTTCCCAATCTGCGAATGCTATAACAACGATCTTAACACTGTTCATTTCCATTGTATTCGTCCCTGACTGGAACGGAATGATTGGTGCATTAGCGCAATCTGTCGGGATGTTAGCCGAACTCGTTGTAGTCGTTTATGTGCTGAAACGAACCGCTGAAGATCAGCAACCAAGTATTTTTTCGAAAAATTTGTAAGAAATCGAGTGATAGCCTCCTATGCGTACGTCTATACCTATACAATCAGATGATTCGCTATTGCGTCTGTTCACGTTTGCTTTTTTTATGACGATGGGAATTGTCGTTACTTTTTTCCCGCTTTACTTTGATTACAAGGGATATTCCAAAATCCAAATCGGTTTGCTGTACGCCATCGGGCCGCTCATTGGCATTGCAACCAACCTATTGTGGGGTTTCCTGAGCGATCGTTTCCAAACGATTAAGAAAATCATGATTATTCTCATCCTGGGGCAATTAGTGACGGCCATCCTTGTGTTTACCGCAGGTTGGTTTTCGCTATTGTACGTTTGTTTAGCCTCATTTTTCTTTTTCCAACAGCCTGTAAACTCGTTGAATGACAGTCAAATCATGCTCAGTATTCGAACTAGCGGCAAGAGCTACGCATCCTTTCGAGTTTATGGTTCTATCGGCTTCGCTGTGTCTGCAGGAGGATTTGGACTGCTTCTCAGACACTACGGAACAGGTCTTACGCCGATTCTATGCCTATTCACGATTGCGTGTACGCTTGTGATCGTATTCTTGCTCAAAGATGCCCGTCAAGGCGGCAAGAAGATGGCCTTTAGCGGCGTAGTGGATATTCTGCGCAATAGAAAGTTCATCTGGTTTCTGGTGCTCGTTATCATCATGTCAGTCTCTCATCGCTTCAATGACGGTTTCTTAGCGCTCTACATGAGGCAGCTCGGCGCTTCGGATTCGCTCATTGGCTATGCCTGGATGACATCGGCACTCAGTGAAATTCCAGTCTTCTTCTTCCTGAGCAAGCATGGTCACCGGTTCAAAGAATTACCTTTGCTGGCCTTTGCCGGCCTCATCTATGCCTTGCGTTTTTTCATCATGAGTTCCATTCAAGATCCTAGCTGGGTCATTTGGATCCAAATGCTGCACAGCCTAACGTTCGGTATTTTCCTTTTCACAGCTAATCGCTACATCAGCCAACTGATTCCCGATGAGTACAGATCCTCGGGGCAAGCTATTTTTGCGGTAGCTTGGTCCAGCATTGCCGGCCTCATTAGCGGAACATTCGGCGGCTGGATATTTGATGCTGCTGGCGGGAGCACCGTCTATGTGTTTGCCGCATGTCTATCCATCGTCGCAACGATTGGATTCCTGGGCACACACCTGTTCCAAAACAACGAAAGCCTGCCAGGCAGGTAATGAATTTGTAAAAAGAAGGGACTGGTTACGTGTTAACCATTGCAGGGTTATCTCACAGCTTCCGCACAGGGCAAGAAGAAACCCACGTTCTTCATGAGCTTAATTTCCGAGTAGAGCAAGGAGAGATGGTTGCTCTGCTCGGCAGCTCCGGCTCAGGAAAATCTACGCTGTTGAACTTAATGGCAGGCCTCATGAAGCCTACCCACGGAAGTATTTTAATCGCTGGACAAGCTATTGAGAAAATGAACGAAAACCGCTTGGCGGAATTTCGACGTACGCATATCGGATTTATTTTCCAATCTTATGAATTAATCCCTCATCTAACCGTCCGCGAGAACGTCGAGCTCCCTTTAGTTTTCCAAAGCACCCCAAGCCAAGAACGCAAACAAAGGGCCATGGCACTCCTGCAGCAAGTCGGTATCGGGGACAAATCCGAAATGTTTCCTTCGCAACTATCCGGGGGACAGCAGCAGCGTGTTAGTATTGCACGTTCCTTGATTACCAAACCGGCGATCGTCTTCGCCGATGAACCTACAGGGAATCTGGATACCAAAACAGAGAAAGAGATTATCGATCTGTTGATAGATTTGAACCAGAACTCAGGTATCACCTTCGTAATCGTCACCCACGAGCTTGAGGTAGCAGGCCGCACGCAGCGTATTTTGCAGCTCCGCGATGGCTATCTGGTAGAACAACACAAACAGGAAGGTGAGGCCGGATGAAGCTTAGGGATTACCTTCGTCTTGGCTGGGATCAGCTGCAGCGGCGCAGAGTAGTAACTGCACTATGTACGGTTGGCATAGCCATCGGTTCCGCCTCCATCATAGTAGCTCTCGGCTTTGGCGAATCGATTCAGCATTACAGTCAAAAACAGTTGAGCTTTTATCTCAAGACAGATGAAATAATGATCGTAAATCAAGGCGGAGATCCAAAAAGCGCAGCTGCGTTAACAGCTAGTAAACTCGATCTTATACGTACTTTTCCACATGTGAAATCCGTTGCAAGCTTTCAAGACTTAGGTTCATTCAGCTTTACGGTTGATGATGGCAAACAAAGCTACC
The DNA here is from genome assembly GCF_014640555.1 of Paenibacillus marchantiophytorum. Lineage (GTDB taxonomy): Bacteria > Bacillota > Bacilli > Paenibacillales > NBRC-103111 > Paenibacillus_E > Paenibacillus_E marchantiophytorum. The sequence goes on from NZ_BMHE01000004.1 coordinate 131,643, forward strand.
TGGATCTTAAAGCAACCGAGCTGAATGCGTTGGAAGATTTCGACGCCAAATTTCAACAGGGAGGTCCAGGCGATCAGAACACTCAGATTGTGCTAGGCTACGGGGCCACACTCGGCGTCATGGATAGCAAAACAATAGAAGTCCGCAATAAACTCATGCAGCAAAATCCAAGCAAGGAACAATCCGAAACGTTTCGTCAAATGGATGTGCTCCCTTATCCGCTATATCAGAAACAACTTCTGCTGAAAGCGAATAATGATCGAGGACAGTCTGACAACCAAAACGGAGCTTCCGTCAAGCCAACGATGGAAATGACAGTTCGTGTGTCAGGGATACTCCAAAAGCCCGATGGATTGCCCGCATATATGCTGCAAGGCAACAAAACAGCCTATGTCTCGCATCAAACAGGTCTCAAAATCCTAGAGTCGCTAAACAAAGCAACTACGAATGGGCAGCCGCGTTATTCGGAAGTCAAAGTGAAGGTCGACAGCAGCACCAATGTGAAACAAGTGGATGAATGGATCAAAAAGCTCCAGCTGAATACGCAAACTAATTTGTTTCAGGAAGATCGGATGAAAGGCCAATTCGCCATTATCCGTCTGCTGCTCACTGGTGTTGGCCTGTTTGTTTTGTTCGTTGCTTCGATATCGATTGTCGTTGCCATGACCATGTCCACCCATCAGCGCCGCAGACAAATCGGCATTATGAAAGTACTTGGCGCGAATTTAAGCCAAATCCGCAATATGTTTATTGTCGAGTCGACTCTGCTCGGCATGCTCGGAGGTTTCGTCGGCATTCTCCTCTCCTATTGGGTGATCTGGGGCATCAATCTCATCATTATCCGATTCGGCTCCACGGGTTCAGCGGAACCCGCGGAAATTTTATTTATCAGCTTCTGGATTCTCCCTGTCGGTATGTTTTTTGCCATAATGACTGGGGTTTTATCCGGGCTGTATCCCGCAGTGAAAGCTTCCCGAACAGATGCTTTAACCGCTATTAAACGAGAATAGGAGATTACCGGTATGAGGAAAAAGAAAACATGGATCCTGCTTCTTTCTGCAATCATCGTCTGCGGTATCAGCAGCTTTCTCTATGTTAGCAGCCATCCCAAGCAAAAAAGTGCCAAGGATATGGATGCTGCATCGATCATGAATGTTCTGCAATTTAAAGTAACCAAAGAAGACTTGATTAATAGTATTGAAGTCAAAGGAAAATCATCGTACGAAAAAGAAACGCGCGTCTACGCTCCTTTCACAGGCGAGGTGAAGGCATGGAATATGGCAGACGGCGCTCAAGTGACCAAAGGTCAGCTGTTATTCGAGCTGGATGCCACTCCGCTCAGGACTGAAATTGCCAGCCTCCAAACAACCTTGAAAAAGCAAAAGTTGGAAGCAGATCTGGCCAACTTCAAAGCTGCCGGACCGCAAGGCGATTCAACCGGCGTAGCCGCGGGAGCGGTTGGCGAAGATGACGCCAGAAGCCGCTTCGCCGCAGTCGAAGCTCGTAAAATTCAAGATCAGCTCAACGAGGTGAAAGATTCCTCCATTCAGCTTCAGCTCGCAAAGAAGCAAGAGAAAGTGGAGCAAGCTTCCTACACGGCCCCGGAAGATGGCATTTTCCTGTTTGAGGATTCTGCCAAAATCCCTAAATCAGTTGAAGAAAGCGTGCGAATCGGCAAAATTGTCGATTTAACCAAACTGAAACTAGTCAGTACGGTGGGTGAGTTCGATGTGTTCCGGATCAAGCCAGGCATGCTGGTGCAAGTCAAAGTTGAAGCACTGAAATCAAAGAAACTCCAAGGCAAGGTTGAAAAAGTATCCAAATTTGCTAAATCCGGCACGGATCAAGGCTCTGGTTCCGCGCAATTTGAGGTTACCATTTCCTTAGAACAAAGCGATCAACTCATCGCCGGCTTAAGCCTCACCGGTACGATTGAAACGGAACGAAAAACAAGTACCCTCGTCGTGCCGACGTTAGCTGTGATGCACGAAAAAGAGATTTATTATGTGATGCTGCAGACGCCGCAAGGCGTAGAGCGCCGTGAAATCGAAATCGGCATGGAAACTCCGGAGAAAACAGAAGTCGTCAAGGGCCTGAACGAAGGCGATACAGTTGTGCTGCAATAACAAGTGCCTTATAATATGCATAAAGTCTTAGTACCAAGTATTAAGTATTAGGTCAAATTGAGTTGCAAAGGCAGGTATAGGTTTCATATGAATTATGACGATTTCAAAGCGATTGTTTTAGAACGCCGCAGTGTCCGTAATTTTACAGAGCAAGCCGTTTCTACGGAGGATATTCGTGAAATTATCGATTGCGCCCGCTATGCGCCAAGCGATACGAATTCCCAAACGTGGAAGTTCGTGGCGATACGAAATACCGACAAAATTAAACACATCGAACAACTAACGTGGGATCAACTTCACTCGCGTGCAGCGGATGCAGAGCAAAAAGGCCTTTCCAGAGAAGCACGCTTACTGGTGAAATCATTTGGCCCTTATGCGACTGCCTTCTCCGGTGCGCCGGTTTTAATCATTTGTTTGGCAACACCTTACGCGTCGAAGTTCCGCGATCGCATCTTTGACCCGATTCAACTTGTTGAAGAGCATGTATGGGCTGAGGAAGGCATCAAGAGCTCTTGTCTGGCCTCCCAGAACCTGATGCTCGCCGCTCACGCCAGAGGCTTGGCTACATGCCCTATGACAGGCCCTGTGCTGCTTGCGCAGGATCAGATTCGTGCCTACTTGGACATTCCGGAAGAGTGTCAAATCAATATGGTAATCGCCCTTGGACACCCCAAAGAGCGTCCGGGGAAATTAGCTCGCAAAGAAATCGACGATATTCTTCAAATCATTGATTAAAGATAGCCCTTAAACAAATAGCAGGAAGAGGCTGCCCTCAAGGTTTTCAACCTTATTGGGGCAGCCTCTTCCTGCTTATTGTCTGGCATCCAGAGCGTCACGCAGCCCGTCTCCAACGAAATTAATCGCAAGCACAGTAAATAAAATCATCGCACCCGGCGGAACCCAGAGCCATGGCTGATCTGTCAGCACCGTCAAGGACTGTGCATCTGTCAGCATATTGCCCCAGCTTGCTGTCGGGGGCTTGACTCCCATGCCCAGGAAGCTGAGCCCAGCTTCGCTCATAATCGCTGAGGCAATGCCGAACGTAGCATTAACAATGATAGGACCGATTGCATTAGGAAAAATATGCTGAAATAATATTCGCGGTGTGCTCAGTCCAAGAGCTACACCAGCCTTCACATAATCGAGCTGTTTGATCGACAGCACGCTTCCTCTAACCAGTCTGGCCACGCCAGGCCAAGAGAACAAGGCTAAGACCAGAATGATCGTAGTCATATTCGATCCCAGAACACTGATGATGACCAAGGTAACCATCAGAAAAGGAAAAGCCATGAACATGTCCGTAATCCGCATGACAGCCATATCCAGCCAGCCGCCAAAATAGGCGGACACGATGCCGACCAGCGTACCGAAGGTCACGTATAGCGAAACGGTAACAAACCCGACGATGAGTGAAACTCTTGTCGCATAGATGAGGCGGCTTAGCACATCTCGGCCGACCTGATCCGTCCCCAGCCAATGTACCGCCGATGGCTTCGCGGAGAAGATTGCTGTCACCTCTTTGGGATCATGCGGAGAGATCAGCGGAGCCAGTATGGCAATCACAACGAGCAGCAGAGTAACGAACAGACCTGCTACTGCCAACTTGTGCCTTGCAAAGCGGAGCCAGAACTGCCGCAAAGCACTATCCGTCGCTTGCTCATCTTCCATTAGCTCGATGAAGGTCGGCTGTAAGGGACCCTTTTTCAGTTGATACTCAGATAAAGCCATAACCAATTACCTCCGAATTAGTCGTTATTAATTCTTGCTGCAAAATTCAAGCCCATCAACGTTGGATAATCGCGTGAAAGAATCAATTGCATGGTCAACTGGCCAATCCCGGGCCACGGAAAATCTATTCTAATTTATTGGAAAATGACAAGCAACCGCATGCGCTCCAGGTGTCAGCGGCGGTTCTTCGTGTTGGCAAAGCTCCTGAACATACGGGCAGCGCGTATGAAAACGGCAGCCAGCAGGCGGATTAGCCGGACTGGGCACGTCCCCTTGAATAATAAGCCGCTTATTCGAACGCAAGGTTGGATCGGGCGTCGGATAGGCATTCAGCAGGATATGGGTGTACGGATGCTTAGGACGTTTAAATAATTCTTCCTTATATCCAATTTCAACTATTTTGCCTAAATACATGACGGCAACCCGTGTGCTGATATATTGGACTGCTCCGATACCATGAGCAATGAATAAGTAGGTCAGCTTCAGCTCCTTCTGCAAATCCGCAAGCAAATTCAGAATTTGCGCCTGAATGGATACATCCAGAGCCGACACGGGCTCATCACACACAACCAGCTTGGGCTGAAACGAAATTGCTCGGGCAATCCCAATCCGTTGGCGCTGGCCTCCGGAAAACTCATGCGGATATCTCATCTTGTAGGCACGCGGCAAGCCAACCAAATCAAGCAGCCGATCCACCTCCCCCTGCACGCGATGTCTGTCCACCAAGCGATGAGCAATGAACGGCTCAGCCAAGATGTCATTGATTCTTTGGCGGGGATTCAGTGAGGAAAATGGGTCTTGAAAAATGATTTGCAGACGAGTGCGAATCGGCTTCAGTGCTCTTTGTGAAATATGTGTAATATCTTCATTTTGAAAAAGGATACGGCCCTCGAAAGGGTCTTCCAGCCGTACAATCGAGCGGCCGATCGTTGATTTGCCGCAGCCCGATTCACCAACGAGTCCAACCGTTTCGCCTTCGTAAATCGTAAGACTCACATCGTCAACTGCTCTGACGTGCCCCACTGTCCGAGATAAAACGCCTTTTTTTATTGGATAGTATGTCTTTAGTCGATCGATTTGCAGCAAGGGGATATTCGTTGTCATACGCCGACCTCCTGAGGATGTGGGATAAGGGGTTGAACCGCAGCCTGCTCCTGAGCGACCCAACATCTCACAAGATGCTCATGGTCGATTGCTTGGAGGTCAGGCTGCTGCTGCTGACATCGCTCAGTTGCCAGCGTACAGCGGGTATGGAAACGGCAGCCAGAGGGCATTCGCTGAATGGACGGAACCGTGCCAGGAATGGCTGTCAGCCGCTCCCCCTCTCCTTCCACACGGGGAATGGAGTTTAGAAGCCCCTTCGTATAGGGATGCTGCGGCTCCCGAAACAGCGTGAACACATCCGCTTCCTCTACGATCTGGCCGGCATACATCACAACTACTTTGTCCGCCATTTCGGCAACAACACCCAGATCATGCGTTATGAGCATAATCGCAGCGCCGCTCTCCTCGCGAAGTTCCTTCATAAGCGCGAGAATCTGCGCTTGAATCGTCACATCAAGCGCAGTCGTGGGCTCATCCGCAATGAGCAGCTTGGGCTTGCAGGATAAGGCCATCGCGATCATGATCCGTTGACGCATGCCGCCTGAAAGCGTATGGGGGTATACATCCATAACATCTTCAGCACGGGGAAGGCCGACTTTGCGAAGCATTTGGATCGCATAAGCCTTCGCTTCTTTGCGCGAGAGGCTGGTATGCTGCCGAATCATTTCTAACAGTTGGTTCCCAATGGTCAGAACAGGATTTAACGAGCTCATCGGCTCCTGAAAAATCATAGACATATCTTTCCCTCTTAAACGGCGCAGCTCGGATTCTGGCCGATCAACCAAGTTCGAGCCATCGAAGCGAATCTCGCCTTGTTTAATTCGCCCATTTTGACCCAGAAGCCCCATGACAGATAAGGAAGTTACACTTTTCCCGCAGCCGGATTCTCCAACAATACCGATGGTTTCGCCAGGTTTAAGCTTGAAGCTGATCTCATCGACTGATATTACTTCTTCCTGTCCCGTCCGAAAGACCGTCTGGAGCCGGTCAATTTCCAGCAAATACGTCATCTTCCACACCGTCTTTTCTTATGAAATAGCCTCAAACGAGAATTGGCGCTTTGACCTCTTCAGGAATAGCTGGCAGGTACGGCTTCCCTTGCGTCTTTTTTTGAAACTCAGCTTGAGCCAGACTTAACAAGTTCCCTCCATCCGTCAGCAGCTCATAGGTGGATAGTGCCAACAGCTTGGCGGCATGATGCATGCCTTTTAATCCGATCGATGAGCCGAAGGCAGCCGTCGCCTGCCAAGTATGCACCTGAACACCAAACGGGGCGCAAGTTGTCATGATTTGACCCGTTGGGGTAATCCAGGATACATCGCCCACATCGGTAGAGCCCCCGCCGGTAACTGAGCCTGTTGGCTTATAATTAACGAATGCGGTAGGCAGAAGGTCATCTTCTGCCAAGCCCAGTTCCTTCTGCCGTTTCTTAGCGTATTGCTGCAAAGAAGGCTCCAGTGTTGCAGCCAATGCACCCGCTAACGCCAAATCTTCCTCTGTGAACAGAAGTGGCCCCGCTTCATCTTTCTGGTTAAATAGCAGATCATTTAAGGTTTCATTCACATTAAGATCATAAGCGCCGGCTTTAATCTCCCAGGTAACTTCCGTTTCAGTCATAAGGGCAGCGCCTTGAGCAATCTTGACCTGCCGCTCAAGCAATTCATCAACATGAGCTCGATTCGCTCCACGCAAGTAGTACCAAACACTCGCCTTGTCTGGAACGATATTAGGCGCTTCACCGCCATTGGTAATGGTGTAATGAATCCGAGAACCGTCAATAACGTGCTCCCGCAAGTAGTTCGCCCCAATGTTCGTCAACTCAACAGCATCCAGCGCGCTTCGACCCAGATGCGGGGCAGCGCCAGCATGAGCGGCTCTGCCTGTGAAGAAAAACTCAACCGAAGTAAGCGCCGAACTCGGAATGTTCCACGGGGTGTTGGAATGACCGGGATGCCACGTTAAGGCAGCATCCAGATCATCGAATACGCCAGCGCGTGCCATGAATGTCTTCCCGGAAAGCACTTCTTCCGCCGGGCAGCCGTAATAGCGAATGGTCCCTGTCAATTTCTCCTCGGCAAGGCGCTCCTTGAGAGCGATCACGGCCTCCACACCTGCAGTCCCGAGAAGGTTATGGCCGCACCCGTGACCTGGGCCATTGACAATAAGCGGCTCCCGAACAGAGCTTACCTTCTGGGACAGTCCCGGTAAAGCGTCAAATTCGCCCAGAATGCCAATAGTGGGTGAGCCGTAGCCATATTCGGCAACGAAGGCTGTCGGCACGTCACCTACACCTGACAGGACAGTAAACCCAGCGTCCCGCAGCACGGAAATTTGCAGTTTGGAAGCAAATGCCTCCGTATACGCGACCTCTGGACGGTTCCATATTTGCAAAGCCTGGTTCTCGAACGTCTTCTTATTTTCATCCAACCAATCGACCAATTGCTTCTTTCCCATCGACAATCACCTCGGCATCCTTATTTCTTCAAATCCCATTGATTCACATTGTTAAACATTCCGATATCCAGCGGTTTGCCCACGATCACGTTTTTCGTTACCGCCAGAAGTCGTTTCTCCGAATAAACAGCAATCGACGGCAAATCCTGATGCAGCGTATCCTGAAGCTTATTATAAATATCCTTGCGCTTGGCCGGATCGGACTCCGTCTCTCCTTTCGTAATCAATTCATCGGCAATCGGGTTTTTGTACTTCGTGATATTGCTCGCATTATCGCTTTTGAACCCGGTAAAGTAAGAGCTCGGCTCGATATAGAAATCACGCGTAAAAATAGTGATATCGTATTCGCCTTTGCGCACCTTCTGAATTAATGTCGCGAAATCAAATTTCTGGACGTCCACTTTGAGCCCAACAGCCGTTAAATTTTGCGCCAGAATATCAGCTGCTTGCTCTCGAATTTTGTTGCCCACAGGAATTAGGAATTGAATCGGCTTGCTTGTGTCCCATTTGGCTTCTTGAAGCAGCTTCTTCGCTTTGTCAGGATCATAGGTATATTTCGGAATATCTTTGTTGTAGTAAGGGTGGTAGCTCGGAATGCCGCCATCAATAATTTCCCCTTGCCCTTTGAGCAGTTGATCGACAATCAGATTCCGGTTGAGGGCATAGGCAATGGCCTGACGAACCTTCGGGTCGCTGATTTTTTCAGTGTTAAAAAAAATCTCCGGTGGAACAGAGGGGTTGCCCGATACAAGCTCTACATTAGGGAAACCTTTCACCTTCTCATAATCGGTAATCGGAATAAGTCCAACAGGCACGGAATTCAGCTGAATTTCACCAGTTTGCAGTTGGGCAACCAGATTGGTCGCAGGCAGAACTTTAATGAATATTTTATCCAGTTTGGCGACATCGCGATAATAGTTCGTGTTTTTAACAACTTCTACATACTGCCCCTTCACAAAATTAGTGAACTTGAACGCGCCAATGGTCACATCAGGTTTCTGGAAATAGGGATGAGTTGCCAACTGCTCTGGAGCTACATTTTTCAGAACATGCTGAGGCAGGAAGAACACCTTGGTTCCGAAACGCTCTTTGAAAATAAGGGGATCCACAGGTGTCTTTGTTTTTATTTCAAAAGTCTTCTCATCGATGATCTTCAGCCCGCTGATTTCTGTTTTTCCTTCCACGAGCTTCCCCGCTTCGTTCACGCCTTCAATAAAATTCAACTTGAAATTCGTTTCTACTTTGGGATGCAAAGCGGTTTGCAGGGTAAAGGCAACATCGGCCGTCGTGAAAGGCTTCCCGTCATTCCATTTGGCTGCGGGGTCCAGCTTAACCGTGAACGTTTGATTGTCCTTGGTTTCAACCGATTTGGCCAACTTGGGCAAGAATTCAAACTTTTCATTCAGATCGAGCAATGAATCATTAATTAGCGCAATGACGTTATCCGAAGCGGAATCGCCTTGGTCATTGATCTGATTTACCGTAATCGGAGCGTTGACGATACCCACATACACTGCCTTTCCTCCCTGAGTTTGAGGGGAATCGGATGCTTTGGTTGTCGTTGCAGGAGCTGATGATGCTGATGGCGATGGTGTAGGCCCGGAAGCGCCACAAGCGGAGATCACCAGCATGAGTGCAAGCAGTACATACAGCAGGGTGTTGCGATGAACAGATTTCATTCGAATAAACCTCCTCATAATTGATTAATCCTATAAACGAAGTGTGAATTATGTCCCTTAATTTACCACTGCCGATTTACAACTGTCTAATAGAAGTTTTCTATCCAGAATTTGGTATTGTTCGGATTGATTATTAGGTTTGGAACAATATAAATCATTAGAATTTTGATATTGGATATTGAAATTAGAGTTCTCTATACTTTGGGAATGATTAATATCTACTATTTCAGTTGGAATAGTACGAATAGTCAAAATAAAGAAAAACGGCTGCAACGAACAGCCGCTGTTCAAACATATGGAGGGATATATTTTGTCAATTCAACGTACACACCGCAATGCTATGCTTTTCCTATTGGCAACACTGCTGCTCATTCTTGCAGCCTGCAGCTCGCAGACTACTGGAACGACAACGAGCGAGACCTCTCCGAAGCCTACAGGCACAAGTTCAGAAGGCCAAAAAATCATTTACATTCCAACCTTTAGTCCAACGCTAACGGTAAGCCCCATTAATAATCAGGGCAGTGGGGCATCAACTATTGTCATCAGTCTCTTTAACGACCCTTTGTACGATCTGAATGATAACCTCGAATTTGTACCGAAGCTGGCCAAATCCATTGAAACCAAAGATAATCAGACATTTATTTTCAAGCTAGACCCTGCTGCCAAATGGAGCGATGGTCAGCCATTTACGGCGGACGATGTTGCGTTCACATTGCAAACAGCCCTGAATGCAAAGGTGGATACGACCTTTAATTTCAGCTTCATTGAAGGCCTGAATGCGGCTGGCAAACTGGATTCGGACAAATCTGCGATCAGCGGCATTAAAGTCATTGACAGTACGACCTTCGAGCTCAAAACGAAGCAGCCGATCGCTTTGACCGTTCTGCAGGAGCGCTTTGCCAACAAGATCTACTTCATCCCCAAACATATTTTGAAGGATGTGCCCGTGGAACAAATCAATGCTCACCCTTACTTTCAAAACCCTGAAGTGACGATCGGTCCGTTCAAATTCGTCAAGTTTGTCAAAGGCGCTTACGTTGAGGTAGCGAAGAACACCTCCTACTATCGTGGCGTGCCTAAACTGGACAAAATATTTTTCAAAGATGTTGCGGCTGAAACGATATTGCCGCAGTTGCAGACGGGCGAGCTGCATATGAATACTTTGCCATTTGGCACAATTCCTATCACTGAGCTGGAGAAAGTGAAAGCTTTGCCTAATTTTGACGTATCCGTTTCCGAATCCGCTGAGCCGCTTGTTGCTTTTTTCAATACCGAAACCGTGCCTCTGAAAGTTAGGCAGGCTATCCCGTACGCGCTCAATCGGGAGCTTCTCGTCAGCCAACTGCTGAAAGGACAAGGCAGTGTTGTCGATGGCCCTATACCCGCCAACCATCCTAACTACAACAAACGAATTGAGTTGTTTACCTACCAGCCGGACAAGGCAAAAGCTTTGCTAAAAGAATCGAATTGGGACGTCAACAAACCCCTCCGCGTCTTAATTCCTACAGGTAACGCCATCCGCCAGCATGCATCCGAGTTATTGGTGGAAAATCTGGAGAAATCCGGTTTCAAGGTGCAAGCGGAGAAATACGACTATCCTTCCTTGATCGCCAAGGTACGCAAATTTGATTATGATATCGCGATTTACAATACAAGTTTCTTTATCGACCCAAGCTCTTACTTCTCGAATTTAAAAAGCGACAGCGCCAATAACTATACGCGCTACAAAAATCCGCAAGCAGATGAATTAATTACCCTTGGGGAATCCGAAACAGATCCCGCTAAACGAAAGGTTATCTACGATCAGTTGCAGGAGATCCACCATACCGATCTTCCTCACCTTAGTCTCTATACGGAGAAGAAAATTGCAGCCGTTTCTAAGAAGGTTCTTGTTGGTAAACCTCTGCGACTAGGGATGTTCAACAATGTCAATGAATGGGATTTAAAATAGGAGGAAGCCCTTATGAGCAGCAATGTCGTCCAACCTCTTGCCAAAGAATTTGAATTTGGCGTTTACACCTTTGGGGATTTGCTTGCAGACCCCGTATCCAGACAGAAAAGAAGCCCTGCGAGAAGATTACAGGATATCATCGCGGCAGCCAAGCTTGCCGACGAGGTTGGTCTTGATGTATTCGGGCTTGGCGAGCACCATAAACCTGATTTCGCGATCTCCTCTCCCGCCGTCGTGTTAGCGGCTATCGCGCAAGTGACCCAGCGCATCAAGTTAACGAGCATGACAACCGTTCTTAGCATCCTGGATCCTGTCCGCGTATTCGAGGATTATGCAACGGTTGACCTGCTGTCAGCCGGCCGCGCCGAAATCGTCGCAGGTCGCGGTGCCAAAAATTCGCTGGATGCTTACGACTTATTCGGCTACGATCTTGCCAGCTATGAAACCCTTTTCGATGAAAAGATCGATCTGCTGCTGCAATGTGTGGAGAATGAAAACGTAACTTGGAAGGGGCAATTCCGTTCTGGCCTCACGAATGCTGCCATCGTTCCCCGCCCTCTTCAGAAGGGATTGCCCGTATGGTTGGGTATGGGCGGTACCTTAGAGAGCGCTGTAAGGGCGGGCAAGCTAGGCAGAGGAGCCCTGTTTGCCTTGCTCACAGGCGATCCAGCAAGGCTTAAATCCATGGCAGAGGCATACAGACAAGCCGGACTGCAAGCGGGGCACGATGCTTCCAGATTGCCCATAGCGGTTGCAAGCCACGGCTGCATCGCTTCGGAACCTGGGCAGGCATGGCGAGAATTCTCTCGCTATTATGAGAATTATGTGGGGCGCTTTCTGCCCAAAATTAATGAGGGCATCCCTCATATTGACCCGGCTAAAGTAACAGCCCCGCAGGAGGGGCTTGCGGTAGGAACGCCTGAACAGATTGCGGAGAAAATCTTGTTTCAGCATGAGCTGATCGGACATAACCGCTTTATTCTACAAGTCGACATCGGCGAGCTTCCCTACGAGAACGTGGCCACGACAATCCAATTGCTGGCGACCGAAGTAGCCCCTATCGTTCGCCGAGAAATAGCCCGCAAGAAAAGCAAAGGAATTGAGGAAGTTTCCACATACTGATCGGCAATACTTATGGAGGTAAATCCTATGGCACCGTATATTGTTCGTCGTCTCCTCATATCCTTGCTGGTCTTGCTAGGCATAACGATCCTTAATTTTATTATCATTAATTTGGCCCCTGGGAATCCAGTTGAGCTGTTCATCGACCCTGATACACCCAGGGAGCTCATTCAAGCGCGGAAAGAACTGCTAGGACTGAATGCCCCGCTCTTCACGCAATATATCAAATGGTTAGGCGCCTTGCTGCAGGGGAATCTGGGCTACTCATTCAGCTCCCACGCGCCTGTCCTCCATATCATCGCAGAACGGTTGGGTCCTACGCTGCTGCTAGCCGCTGCCTCCTTGCTATTCGGGCTCCTTATTGCCATCCCCATCGGTATTCTAAGCGCCTTGAAGCAAAATACGAAATTTGATTACTTAATGACCGGCTTTTCCTTCATCAGCGTCTCTGTTCCGCAATTTTTCTTAAGTTTAACCCTCATCTACGTCATCGCAGTCAAACTCCATCTTCTGCCAACTGGCGGCATGGTGACTTTGGGTTATGAGGGGGACTTACGGGATCGGCTCATTCATTTGGTGCTCCCCGTGCTTGTACTTGGCAGCGTCGTCGCCGGCAAGAAAGTGCGCTATATACGCTCCAGCATGCTCGAAGTCTTGAAACAAGATTATATGCGCACCGCGCATGCCAAAGGGCTGCATGCCTTCGTTGTAATCAACAAACACGCGCTGCGCAATGCTTTGGTTCCAATTATTACCGTCATCGCGGCCGAAATTCCTATTTTGCTCGGTGGAAGCATTGTGATTGAACAAATATTCCAATGGCCAGGCATTGGCAGACTAACGTTCTTATCCATTCTTTCCCGGGATTATCCTATCTTAATGGGACTCAATCTCGTGGCTGCTATCATCGTGCTTCTAACTAATCTCCTCACGGATATTCTGTATTCGCTGGCCGACCCCCGGATTAAATATGACAGTTAGTCAGTTCTTCAAAACCAAAAGGCCTCCAAAACCACTGGACAAGTGGAATTGGAGGCCTTTTTAGGTAGGCTTAGCTTACTTCTGCAAACTGTTCTGCGGTTGTTGTTTGATTTTACCAGGCCAGAAAGACAAATCTCCCAGCAGCATGGTAATCGAAGGCACAAGGAATGGCCTTACAATAAAAGTATCCAGAATAACGCCAATGGCGCAAATGACACCAAATTGGACCAGCACTTGAATGGGCAATGAGGCCAATACAGCAAAGGTTCCTGCCAGAATAAGTCCCGCTGATGTAATGACGCTGCTCGTCGTACTGACACCAAGCCGGATAGCATCCCTGAGCTTCAATCGATTTCGTTCCTGCCAAATGCTTGATACCATAAATATATTGTAATCCTCCCCCAAAGCCACGAGGAATACGAATGCATAGAGCGGGATTAATCCTTGGATGGCCGAAGTATCCATGAAATAGTGGAGAATGAGCCACCCTGCTCCCAAAGCAGAGAAGTACGAAAGCAGGACCGTAGCAATGAGATAGACCATCGCGACAATCGAGCGCAAATAGATAAGCAGCAGTAAGGCAATGACGATGATAACAACCGGAATAACAATGTACGTGTCGCGTTCTACAACACTTTTAGTGTCATATTGCGTGGCGGTTTCACCGCCTACCCAGACTTGCGGCTTCGACAATCCCGCTTCTTGCAGCTTCTGTTCCGTTGTTGAACGGATTTCTGGAATGCGATCAATCGATGTGAGCGCATAGGGATCTTCTTTAAAGATCAGTTCATAGGCTTTGTATGCGGCATCCTTTTTACTGTCTACGGGCTTAGAAACAGACTCTACATAGGGAAGCTTCGATAGGGCTCCCTGCACATCCGCTGCTTTCCCCTCAGTGTTGACAATGATTTTCACCGGAGCAAGCGAGCCTGGCGAAACATGCTCGGAAAGCAGCGTAAATCCTTCGCGAGACGGCATGGTTGATGGGAAAGATTCCAAAATGTTATACGTAAATTTAATCTGCGGTGCAAAAGCGGCAAGCGCAATTAGAATAATTAGACTGACTGCAAGAACGCTTTTAGGTTTCTCTGTGACGATGTGTCCCAGTGCAGCACTCATCTTGCCGACCGGCTTCTGCACACGAATCTTCCTCCCTTTGCGAGCTTCTTTCTCAGCACGCATTTCAGGCGTCAACGGAATAAACGGGAAGAAGGAAACGCGCCCTATAATAGCGAGCAAAGCAGGAACCAGGGTTAAACTGGCTACAGCCATAATGAAAATAGCTACGCTGAACGGGATCGCAAAGCGATGATTGGACCCGTAATGGGCAAAAAGCAAAGCAAGCAATGAAACGATAACCGTTAAGCCGCTCATCCCTATGGCCCCTGTAGCGCCTCCGAAAGAGACGCGCAGCGCTGCGTACTTGTCTTTCTCTTCCAATAAAGCTTGCCGATATCTGGCCACAAAGAAAAGGCAATAGTCTGTTCCAGCGCCGAACAATAACACGGTCATAATCGAAATCGATTGCGCGTCTACAGTAATCCAGCCTTGTTTGGCCAGAAAGCCAAGAATCGGCGAAATGATGCCATAGGCAAAACCCACCCCAACCAGAGGAATGATAGCGAGAATTGGGGAACGATATAAGACGATCAACAGGATCAGCACGAGAAGAACCGTAGCTAGAAGCAGGGCAAAGTCAGCCCCTTTGAACAAGGCGGTAGCATCCGTTTGAATACCGACAGGGCCGGTAATCCGGGCATGCAGTCCTGCTTCGTCACCTTTAAGGGCGAACGGATCGCTTCCCAGCTGATTTGCTGCTGTTTCTTGCAGTTTCTTCAAGTCCGCTTGCAGCACGTCGGTTTCTGTCCCTTCGTTAAAGGAAATCGGCAGAACCAATAAAGTGCCATCTTTCGAAAGCATCGCTTTCACAGCTTGCGCAGGCATTTGGTGCAGCGGCGGCAAGCCTTTTTGTGCAGTGAGTGGCGTATCCGTCAACTGTTTCGCAATCTTCTGGATGGCGGCGATGTCCGGATCTGTTAATCCTGCTGCCCGGTACCAGACGACCAATGCAGGTACGCCTTCATCGCTTGGGAATTGCGCGCGCATCGTATCGCTCGCTTGAAGCGACGCAGAGTCGATAGGCAGCTTACTGGCACCATTATTTTCTTGTGAATTGACGTTAGGCAAAAAGACAGATAAAATTCCAGTTAGTAAAACCCAAACGATCAAAGTAATCCATTTGCTGCGACGACCGGCTACGATCGCTCCCAGCTTGCTGAATAGCGGATTCTCATGCATATTGGAACATCTCTCCCCGTACTTATTTGACGTGATATGGTTATTTTGAAGCACGCAATTAATTATATATACTATATAGTTAATTAATCAACATCTTTTTTATTTTCATTTTTTTCAGGAGTGATTGCTATGGACAAAAAGACAAAACCGCTCGGTAGACCGCGTGCTGCCCAAGGGGAAGTACCCCTCACTCAAAAAATACTAAGGACGGCTATTCGGCTATTTCTCTCCAAAGGCTACGAGTCAGTTTCCATGGATGACGTCGCCAAAGAGTGCGAAGTGACCAAAGCTTCTGTCTATTATTATTATCCATCCAAGTCCGATCTGCTGACGGCATCGATGATTCAACTCATGGAAAATGTCAGAAAAGTTACCTTGTTGCGTTTAAGTCAACCCGCTTCCCTGCGTGACAGGCTCTTAGACATCACTGAAGCCCATTTGAAAGCCATTGACTTCGATCTCCATTCCTTCATGCGTAAAATGGAGGCGACCCTCTCAGAAGAACAAATGGTCGCGATGCGCAAATCCGAACAAGGAATCCTCGATGCGTTGGAAGCCGAATTCAACAAGTCTGCCGCATCCGGAGAAATCGGCCCGGTTGATGCTCGCGTTATTGCCCGTGCTTATACCTCGCTGCTGATGATGGGCCATGCTCGGGATGGCAGCGGCAACAAAATGTTCCCCTATGAAAGCGAAGCCGCTAAACAAATTATTGACATTTTGTGGCATGGTTTATTCCCGCCGCAATAAACGGAAGTGAGAAACACGGTTTCGCGGCCCTGAGAGCTGCGCGGGAGCGATGCGCGACAGAGCTGCGCGATGAGAGCTGCGCGGGAGCGATACGCGACAGAGCTGCGCGATGAGAGCTCGGCGAGAGCTATGCACGACAGAGCTGCGCGATGAGAGCTGAGCCTCTTCCAAGCGACAACTCCTGTTAAGGGGGAACTACAGTACGCTATTTAGTCAAATAGCAGGGATGTTGGGGTGGAAGCGGAACTACAGTATCTTATTTCCACGAAAAGCGCCGATTTTCCCAACAAACAGCAAAATAACGCACTGTAGTTCCCTCAACCTTGCGATATTGACACTTTTGGCTCCAATAGCGCACTGTAGTTCCCTCTAGTTCCCTCAACCTCGCGATAAGGACACTCTCGGCTCGACTAACGGCCAAAATATAAAAAAAAGACAGCCCCGAATGAATCGGAATGCTGTCTTCTTTGTTTGTGCTATGGCACTATTTATAAGTGGGGATCTCCCAGTTTCTTATAATTTGGTGACGTTAGCTGCTTGAGGACCACGGTTGCCTTGAGTAATATCGAACTCAACGGATTGGCCTTCTTCTAATGTTTTGAATCCTTCGCCCTGAATTGCGGAGAAGTGTACGAATACATCGTCGCCTCCATCTACAGAAATGAAACCGTAGCCTTTTTCTGCGTTAAACCATTTAACTGTACCCTTCAAATGAACAACCTCCTAAAAATATCGCCATCTGTGACGAATAAGAAAATTATACCATTCCGACCTCGTAAAATCAACGCTCAAAACACGGTGGATAAGCTAAAATTTGTTGATGTACCAACGTTTTGCGCTTATGCAGGGACAGGTTTGCTTATGCATAAATATTGCTTGGAATTCGGTAAAAAAGGTAAGTTCGCTTGCCTTTTTTCGGCCAAAAAGCCATCCGATTGCAGTCCATTCATTAAATCTGTAAGCCTGCTATATTCAACAGTCCGAAAATTGAGCAACGGATAAATCCGTAATTCTCCGCCTGGTTTGCAGACCCTGAGAAGCTCTCTAATCGCTGCTTGATGAAAGTCAAAGTCAAACTGTTCCTCATAGAGAAACATAAAGTGGCTGCACACAACCAAGTCGAAGGTTGCTTCCTCGAATGGCAGCGAAGGCAAATAGGAAACGTGATACCTGGAAGCCGCATCTTCGCGAGAGAAGTCCTCCACAAATCTTCGGAGACCCTCGATTCGTCCGGCCTTATGGTTCTCTACAGAACCATAGTAGCTCCAGTCATATACATCCTGCAATTTCTCCATCTTGGCAGCTACGAGTTCAATCTCTTGCATGCCGTGCTGCGATATGCCTTCAGCGGATTTCTCGTACAGCGGATCAGCCGCTTCAGCCTTAATACCAGCTTGCCTTGCTTCGGCAGTAAACGAAGAGGCGCCACCCGCCACATCCAAGACTCGCTTGCCAACTAAATCCTCGGTTTGCAGCATAAACATTTTCTCATATTCGGCATACGATCTTGAGGTCATAGCGACCCCTACCTGTTCATAAACACGCTTTGTTTCCATGCTCATCTCTCCTCTGCTCAGCTCATCATTCGTTCTAATTGCCTGTTGGTCCGTTCCCTATGGAAAGGATTAGGAGAATTTTATCACAGGTTAAACTTGCCCTGCAACAGAAATTTTAGAGACAACTTGTTTGGAAATCGGCCTTATTTATGGTACGATTGCCTATATCTTTGCGTTCAATGCAGAAATGAGGAAAAACAGTGTCAAATCAACCTTTTAAGAAACATACCATCTACAAAAAAGACAAATGGAACATGCTGAATGTCGAGGTCCAAGGAACCAAAATCGTCCTGACCGAAATCAGTGACCAATGGGGCGAAGAATGCCATACGTTCATCGGTCGTCCAGCCATGCTTCACTGGGCCAATGAGCGATTTGCGAAGGATAAATTCCAAGGTACAGAGGAAGAATGGCAAGCCATTATGGATGCTTTCAAAGCCGTTTAGTCCAAGCTGTCCAATCCTATGGTCCCAATGCCTTGACTTTCTCATCTAGTCTTCTTATAATAAAGATATAATTTCATAGCGTTTACTCCAAAGGGGAGTAGCTGATACAGTAAAGTCGTCAATTCGGATCCTCATCAGATCCCGGCTTTATTGGCAACGACAACGTTGTTAGCAAGACCTTTGCCATGTTTTATTGGTGAAGGTCTTTTTTGATGAATTAGAGCCTTCACCGTCCATCGGTGTCAGGCTCTATTTTTTTTCAAAAATTTGCTAAGGGAGTGTTCGATTATGGATTGGTTATCAACAGGTTTTTTTGTCTCATTGCTCAGTATTATTCTTATTGATTTGGTTTTAGCAGGCGACAACGCGATTGTCATCGGAATGGCCGCCCGCAATTTGAAAAAGGAAACACAAAAGAAAGTCATCCTCTGGGGTACCGTCGGTGCGATCGTCATCCGCGCATTGGCTACACTTGTTGTCGTTACATTATTGAAGATTCCCGGTCTGCTGCTAGTTGGTGGAATTCTGCTCCTCTGGATTTCCTATAAACTGCTCAGCGAAAAGAAAAATCACGAAAACATGCAAGCCAAAGACAGTATGTGGGCAGCGATCCGAACGATTATTATTGCCGATGCGGTTATGGGTCTAGATAATGTAATCGCCGTAGCCGGAGCTGCACACGGAAATTTCTTGCTTGTTATTATCGGTCTTCTGGTCAGCGTGCCAATCGTCGTTTGGGGAAGCACTTTATTCATTAAATGGATTGAGACCTATCCTTGGATCGTTTATATCGGCTCAGGTGTGCTTGCTTTAACAGCAGGTAAAATGATTACCGGCGAGAATTTCCTTGCCCCTTATTTCGATTCTAACCCGCTTGGCAAATGGTTGTTCATCGGTTTACTTATTGTCATTGTACTTGCCGCAGGCAAATGGGCCAAAATGGTTGGATATTTGGTCGAAGTCGGAGAGCGCGGACAATTAACATTGCCGAAGGAATTAAGCAAAGAGGCGCAAATGTCTCCAGAAGATCGTTATACGGTCAAAATGGATGCTCGCGGCAAATTAATTCTCGTCAAAGCTGAGACAGATGACGACGGTGAAAATTCGGACGAATCCATGCCGCATGCCGGCTGAAAAAGGAGTTTGCCTGTTCGCAGCGAAACTTAGTATCATGCGCTTGTGAGCAAGCGTCATACTCTATAGGGATAAGGATGATTCTCCA
This sequence comes from Paenibacillus marchantiophytorum, assembly GCF_014640555.1. Taxonomy (GTDB): domain Bacteria; phylum Bacillota; class Bacilli; order Paenibacillales; family NBRC-103111; genus Paenibacillus_E; species Paenibacillus_E marchantiophytorum. Next base: position 151,060 of record NZ_BMHE01000004.1, read on the forward strand.
ATGACCAATTCCGGATCTATTATTACTTTCGTACTCGTCTCCTTCTGCCTAGCGATCATTTTAATCATGAAAAAAGACAGCCTACCGGCACAAATGAAACGTTACCTTGCCTTGCTGGCCATTGTTATGGTGTCGTTATCGTTTGTCCTGATCTTGATTAGCTTCTTTGGAGCAGGAGTGTAAATTTACTTCCTTCCAGCTTTTTCATATAATCATAATTGAATGGGTTAACGGTCATACTAGGTGAAAACCATGATATGGGATTTCTTCTGGATCTCCCCATGGGCATACGCCGGGAGTGACCGTGATGCGCTGGATCTATGTGACTGCGGCAATGGGACTTCTTCTGACTTCAATCCCCACAGCCGATTTGCATGCAAAGGAAAACCAAGTACCCCAAACTCAAAACAAGAACAGGAGGGCTCCAATGACTCAAATATTGGAACGCAAGCAAGTACCTGCCGAGCACCGCTGGCATTTGGAGGATTTATACGCCGACCAGAAGGCTTGGGAACAGGAATTTCAAAGTGTGAAGAACTCGCTTGGCAAAATCAGCGCCTTCCAAGGTAAACTTAGCGATCCCGCTACAGTGAAGCAATGTTTCGAGTTGGAAGATGAAGTCTCTCTGAAAACAGAAAGACTGTATGTGTACGCCAACATGAAACATCATGAAGATACAGCAGAGCCAACTTATCAAGCATTATCGGATAAAGCCAAAAAAATCAGTGTTGAAGTCGGAGAATCACTCTCCTTTATTTCTCCTGAAATTCTCAGTTTGTCGGATGAAAAGCTTGAACAGTTGGTTGACGATCCCACTTTAACCTTTTACAAAGATACACTGGAAGAAATGATTCGTCAGAAGCCTCACACGCTGACTAAGGAACAAGAAGCTTTGTTAGCCCAAGCCGGCAATATGGCTGGAGCTCCCAGCACGATCTTCGGCATGTTGAACAACGCCGATTTGAAGTTCCCCAAAATCAAAAATGAAAAAGGCGAAGAAGTTGAACTCACGCACGGCAGCTACATTCAATTCTTGGAAAGCCGCGATCCGGAAGTGCGGAAAAATGCGTTCCATGCCGTGTACGAAACTTACCGCAGTCATAAGAATACAATTGGCGCTACGCTGAGCGCGAATATCAATAAGAATATTTTCTATACCAAAGCTCGCCACTATCCTTCTGTTCTTGAATCCACATTGTTCGGCGACAATATCAAGAAGGAAGTATATACCAACTTAATCGCCACAATTCACGACTCGCTTCCTGAGCTTCAACGTTATTTGAAACTGCGTAAAAAGCTGCTGAAAGTCGATGAATTACATATGTATGATCTCTTTGCACCGCTCGTTGAAGAGTTCAAAATGGACATTACGTATCAACAAGCCAAGGAAGAAATCAAGAAAAGTTTAGCCCCACTGGGCGAGAATTACTTGAAAATCTTGCAAGACGGCTTTGATAATCACTGGATCGATGTGTACGAAAATAAAAACAAACGGAACGGCGCTTATAGTTGGGGTGCATTTGGCACACATCCGTACGTTTTGCTGAACCATAAAGACAACTTGAACAGCATGTTTACGTTGACACACGAAATGGGTCACGCCATCCATTCTTATTTATCTGACGAAACTCAGGCGTACCGTTACGCGCAGTATACAATTTTCTTAGCTGAAGTTGCTTCTACGCTTAATGAAGCTTTACTTATGGATTACCTACTGAAACGTGTGACAGATCCCAAAGAAAAGCTTTATCTGTTGACTTATTACGCTGATCAGTTCCGCACGACGGTATTCCGCCAAACGATGTTTGCAGAATTCGAAATGATTACGCATGAGAAAACAGAGCAAGGCGAATCTCTGACTCCCCAGGAGTTCAGTGAAATCTACTATGGTCTGAATAAGCTCTACCATGGCAAGGACATGGTCGTTGATCAGGATATTGAGATGGAATGGGCGCGTATTCCTCATTTCTACAACAGCTTTTATGTATATAAGTATGCAACAGGCTTCTCTGCTGCGACCAGTTTTGCCAAGCAAATTCTGGATGAAGGCCAGCCAGCAGTCGATCGCTACTTAGGCTTCCTGAAAAGCGGCGGCAGCGACTACTCGCTGAACATCCTGAAGAAGGCTGGCGTAGATATGTCGACTCCGGAACCTATCAAACAAGCGATGAGCGTGTTCAGTTCACTGCTCGATCAAATGGAACAGTTAACGAAGTAATTGCTCAGAGAGAGGTTGTCGGCCAATGCCCGCAACCTCTTCCTCATGAAAGGATGTATAGCGGATGAAGATGCAATGGATCCTGATTTCTGCTTTAGTATTCGCCCTTATAACTGCTGTATTTGCTGTCATTAATGTGGATCCTGTACAGGTTAATTTCATGTTCGCCCAGACATCCACGCCTTTAATCCTTGTTATTCTAACCTCTACACTGCTAGGTGGCTTGATCGTGGGACTCTTCGGCATGGTACGTCAGTACAAGCTTCAACGTAAAGTCCGCCAACTCGAGAAACAATTGCAGGAAGCGCTTATGCCTGCAACTGTTGAGCCGTCAACACCGGAAATTACGCTTAACGAATCCAAGCCTCCTGCCGTGCAATAGGTTTACGCCAAACAACTCCGCTGCCCAGAGGCAACAGGGTTGTTTATTTCATTTACAACAACAGGCTAATGCCCAAACAGGCCAAACCGCCGATGAGCGATGAAATGGCATTGACCCTATCATTGGTCACGGTCCGCATGCCGCGAATTTGAATGGCTTGTTGGTCACAGTGAACCTTCTTCTCAATCGTCTTCCCGCATATCTGACAGCGATACATGACCTGAACCGTTGCGCCCAGCCAAGAGTCAGCCAGCGATCCCAATAAGCCAGATAGTGCTCCCACGATGACTAGAGTCAGCAATTCGTACAAATCAAGGCTTCTATCTCCTATTTGACTGAAACAGCCGCCAATGATTCCAATGAAAGAACCTCCGAGTACAGAGGCTAGCAAGCCTAATCCCGTAACACCACCGGATGTTCCAGCCAAGACTTGTCGACCATTCAAGATGGAGCGCGGCGCGGCTTTGCTCAATCCGCCAATTTCAGTAGCCCATGTATCTGCATTAACCGTCGCCATAACCCCTACGAACAGCATCCACCAAACGGGATCTGGCCATATGGCATGTCCCAAACACAGCAGCAATCCAAGACCGCCATTGGCCGCAACTTGGCCTGCGTCACGTCTCCCCCCTTTGGCATAACCGCTCTCCACAGCAGCTTTGCGACGATGTTTGAATTTAGAGAGGAGTGTTGAAGAAATAAAAAAAGCAATCAGCGTCCCAAACCACGCTAGGCTGCCTAACGCAAACATGGTAGTCCCAAGCACTACGGCAGAAATCAGACCAGAGAGTGACAGAGACTTCCGCCAATACGCTGCGCCTGCGATAACCAAGCTTCCTATTAATCCCCACACCCATGCCAATTTCAGCACCTTCTTCCAAAATTTATAAATAACACTTGACGAGCAAGTTGCTTTCTGGATGCTATGACATTCATTGTAGCACAAGTTTATTCTCAACTTCCTAATTATTAAGGCAACATTAAATTTCGACAAATTCAATCAAAAACCGTGTTTTCTAGCAGGAATGCCACCTACAATTACGGAATATATGGTAAAATAAATGCGATATGCAAGGAGGCTGACATGGAGCACGAACACTTCAATTTAAAATCCGAAAAAGAAGATTTAGATCCTCAAGAAATGCTGCGTGTCATTTTTGACTATGCAGCCAAAATTGCCAATGAACGCGTGCTGGACAATTTGCTGTTATTGATGGCTGACATGGGACGCGAGATGATTGTCTCTGATCGCTGTACGGTTTGGCTGCTGGATACGACCAAGAATGAACTGTGGTCCAAAGTGGCCCACGGCCTTGATGAGATTCGTATTCCAAGCACTGCCGGCCTTGTCGGGTATGCGGTAACCTATGATAAAGCGGTGTTTATTGATGACGCCTACACGAATGAAGAATATAAAACCTACCTCATAAGCGGTGCTTTGCGAACCGATCAACAAACGGGTTATCGTACCAAAGCCCTCATGGTCATTCCGTTTCGTAATAGCCAGGGCGAAATTATGGGCGCCTACCAAGCCATCAACAAACTGACCGCCGGCAAGCAATTCTCAGATAAAGACATGGAATATTTAACCTTGGCATCCTCCTATGCAGGCAAGTCATTGGAATCCGTATTGCTGACGAACGAGATTGAGGAAACGCAGAAGGAACTTATTATCCGAATGGGGGAAATTGGCGAGAGCAGGTCCAAAGAAACCGGCAATCACGTAAAGCGTGTAGCTGAGTACTCTTATCTATTAGCGCTAGGACTCGGCATGAGTCAGGAAGAAGCAGAATTGCTGCGAATGGCTTCACCCATGCATGATATCGGCAAAGTTGGCATTCCGGACAGCATCTTGAATAAGCCTGGGAAGTTGACGGATGATGAATTCAAAATCATGCAGAATCATACGCTAGTTGGCTACAATCTACTTAAAAATTCCAACCGCAGCATCCTTAAAACAGCGGCAATTGTCGCTCATGAACATCATGAGAAATGGAACGGACGCGGCTATCCACGAGGAATAAGCGGCGACGCGATCCACATTTTGGGTCGAATTACAGCACTCGCCGATGTTTTCGACGCTCTTGGCAGTGAAAGAGTCTATAAGAAAGCCTGGGAACTTGATCGTATCTTGGAGCTCTTCAAGGAAGAGCGAGGTCAACATTTTGATCCCCAACTTGTAGACGTCTTCTTCGAACAATTACCGAACATCCTCCGCATTCGCGAAGAATTTTCCGATACGGCTTTGGAGGATCTCACGGATAAATAACACCTATAACAAAAGGCAGTCTCTAAAGTCATCTTTGACTTTTTGAGACTGCCTTTTCAATTACTAAATGAGAATGGTCACTGCTGCGAATACCTCATCGTCCCAAGTGAGCTCCAACCGATCCCCATTGCTAACGGGACCTACTCCCTCCGGTGTGCCTGTATAAATAATGTCGCCTTCACCAAGACCATAATGTGCAGCAATATAATCAATAATTGTTTGCAGATCGAAGATCATGTTGCTGATGTTGCCATTCTGAACGACTTGGCCATTCTGGCGCAATTGAAAATTCGTTTCCGTCAATTTCGCTGCCCCAGGAAAAGGTCGGAAAGAGCTGATTGGCGCGGAATTGAGAAACCCTTTGGCAGGCAGCCAAGGCTGGCCTTTTTTCTTAATCACATTTTGAACGTCGCGCAATGTAAAGTCGATGCCCAGCGCATATTTATCGACAATGTCATCGACTTTAATCCCTGCGGCATATGGCTTTGCAATATGTAAAACAAGCTCCGTCTCATAGTGAATCTCGCCTTGATCGCCAGGAAGTGTTAATTCGCCTCCATTGATTTCGACAAGCGCATGCGTTGGTTTGGTAAATATCATAGGCTGATCTGGGACATCATTCCCCAACTCCGCGGCATGGGCGCGATAATTGCGTCCAACACAATAAATATTGCGAATTGCTTCTGTCATGTGATTACTCCTCCGGCTTATTTCTTACTCACATTTCCTTGGTTATCCACACGTGCTCCAATCGAGATTTGGGTCAAACGTTCAAACAGCTTGGCTCCATCTTCGAAATTCATGGGCGCGGGCTGCGCCGATTTGGTTATAATGGGCACTAAATGAATATTGCATGACTTGTCTTTGGAACAAGCTGCTTCCATAATAACGGTTTCCCACGTTTTGGGCGTGTCATTCGTCGTGAAAATAAAATTCCCCAAACTGTAAGCTATCCACTTGCCCTTGTACTGCTCAAAGCCCTGCATCACATGCGGATGACCGCCGACAACCAAGTCAGCACCGGCATCGATGTATCGATGCGCCAAATCCTTTTGATTTTTGTCCGGATTATCACTTCGCTCAACACCCCAGTGGGCCATGACGACGACGAGATCAGCACTTGCCTTGGCCTTCTCTATCGCTTCCACAGGCGGCTTGTAGTTGTAAGTTTCCGCTACACCGAGATGACCCGCTGCCGCTTTCCATGAAGCTTCCGGCACAACGCGGCTGAAGCCAAAGAACGCGATCTTGACGCCATCCTTTTCAACAATGACAGGTTTATAAGCTTCCTCTACACCTTTACCCACACCCACATGCTGGATGCCCTCTTGATCAAGTGCATCTATCGTATCCTGCAAACCCTCCGGGCCGTAATCCATCACATGGTTATTAGCCAAATTCACAATATCGAATCCCGCAGCTTTGAATGGCGGCAAGGCTAGCGGCGAAGAACGATAAACGTAATCCTTCTTTTGCACCGTGCCCCTGTTCGTTATGGGTGTTTCTAAATTTGCAATTGTAAAATCAGGTTTGCTTAGTAGGTCCTTCACTTGGAGGTAGGGATAGTCATAGCCCTTCTGTGTCAAGATATCTTCCACTTTGGAAGCCATAATGACATCGCCTACAAACGATAACTTCACTTGCCCGCCACGAGCTGAAGACGTGTCTGAAGCGGTAGGAACCGGTGATGCGATAATGGCCTTCGCTGTTTGCTCGGGACTTGGTTTCACAGTAGGTTGCGCGCTTGCAGTAGCTGTTGGTTTCATTGTTGGAGGTGATGCCACGGCCACTGGTGATGCAGCCGACTCCGCATCTGGCGTTGATTTACTCTGGTTGGACCAATGGGAAATGCCAATACCAATAGCAAAACATGCGACTGCGGCAAGCGTTAGGCCACCAATGACCTTAAGCGGCGCTTTCTTCGTAGAAGTACGCTCTTTTTTCGGTTTACGGTGACGTTCTTGTCTGGATTCCATTCAAAACATTCCCCTTTCCCCCTACAAATTATAACAGATGAAGCTCGCCTTGGGTAATCGTATGGCGTGAACATTTGCAGATTGGGCGCCGTGTGGTATAACAGAAGCAATAGATATGTTCATAGGTGTTCATAGGAGATTTATTAGAAAGGGAACAAGTATGCTAGAGAAAATTGCGATCATTTCAGATATTCATGGAAATTTGCCAGCCCTTGAAGCTGTGCTTACCGATATCCACCGCCGCAAAATTGAACGCATCATCTGTCTGGGCGATCTTGTCGGCAAAGGTCCTGATTCGGCGGCTGTGGTTGACCGGATTAAAGAAGCATGTGAAGCCGTGGTGCAGGGGAACTGGGATTTGGGCATTACACTTCCCCAAGAACTTCCAACAGGCTTATGGCATCAGCAGCAGCTTGGTCCAGAGCGGCTAGCTTATTTGAAGCAGCTCCCCTTCTCCGTTGACTTGCATGTCAGCGGCAAGCACTTTCGCTTCTTTCATGCTTCAGCACAAAGTGTTTATCACCGCGTGAAACGTAAAGCATCCAAGACAGAACGCTTAGCTATGTTTATAAATACCGAGATGATTGCAGCAACTGACGGAAAGCAGCCGGATATCGTGGGTTATGGCGACATCCATATTCCATATCTTCTAACACTCAAGAACCCCTCAGAGAAACGCTCTGATCATCGTCCTAATAGCGGGCTTATGCTTTTCAACGTGGGAAGCGTAGGAACCCCCTATGACGGTATTCCACAGGCGGGCTATTGCGTACTGGAAGGAGAAACAGACAGCAGCGAACAAGTTGGGTTCGCCATTCAATTTGTCCGTGTTCCTTATGATATCAATCTTGCTGTTCAGTTGGCTTACAAGGCACAAATGCCTGAAAGTGAGCGATACGAACTTGAGATTACTACTGGTTTAGTCCACAAATAAGGGATATCATTCAAATCGCAGAATTTATAATGGGAACATCTTCCACTTTATGGTAATATGAAAGTATCATTGAAAGTGAGGAACTCATTCATGAAGTTGAACTGGCGCAAAATTGTGTTAATTGTTCTCTGTGCAGAAGTTCTGTTTATTTATTGGAATGGCATGAGCGCTATTCCCTTCAAGAAGCAGCACATTACGAATCCAATTTCATCACCTCAGCCTATCACTCCCATTACGCAGCTAAAACCAGCTACACCCAATAAGCAAAATGAATCAAACCTCTCTATAATCGACCAAAAAGCTTCTTGATCTAGACAAACAAAAGCGCTGTAAGCCAGCAGGCTCCACAGCGCTTTTGTTTGATCGTCTATTTCACCCGTGCCAAAGCCAAGCCGTCATACGCGGGCAGTACGGTGCTCTCTAACCTTGGATCCCGAGCAATCGTCTCATTAAACTTTCGAATCGCTTGGACGGAGGCCTTGGTTTGCGCCGCATCGATGACTTTACCTCTCATCAGTGTGTTATCACCGGCAATAACAGCCCCCGGATTGGCCAATTGGATGGCCAGTTCCAAGTAGTTCGGATAATTCACCTTGTCTGCATCGATAAAGAAGAAATCGAATCGTTCTCCTTGTTCGAGCGATGACTTTAAATGCACGAGGGCCTCACCGATCCGATACTCGACATAATGCCCAAGTCCGGCATCGTCTACATTTTGCTTGGCGACATCGGCAAATTCCTGCTTTAATTCAAGCGATACCAGCTTGCCGCCTTCCTTCAGGCCTCTAGCCAAACAAATTCCGCTGTATCCGCCCAGAGCTCCTATTTCTAATACTTTTTTGGCACCGATCATCGAGACCAGCATCGTCAGCAATCGGCCATACCCCGGAGCAATCGATATTTCTGGCATATTTTTATTGCGGATGACTGCCTTCACACGTTCCAGCACCGCATCTTCCTCATATAAGCCTTCTGAGTAGCTTTCAGGCGTTACTATTTCCATCTTGATGTTCCTCCTTCTGAAACGAAAGCTTGCACTTTGCGTTTTTCGTTTGTAAGTGTAACCTATTTGTCCTATACTTGTTAATTGTATGAGTTTTATGAGCGATGTACAACCCGGATGGAAGGAATTCAACTATGCCACAACAATTAGAATTAATTGCAACTTGCCCGATGGGACTTGAAGCTATCGTTGCCCGCGAGATTCGTGATCTTGGCTACACGGAAGTAACCGTCGAGAATGGCCGTGTCCGCTTCCTAGGCGATGAGCTAGCCATCTGCCGCGCCAATCTATGGCTGCGGACCGCTGATCGTATCCTGATTCTCATGGGCCAGTTTAAAGCGCTGACTTTCGATGAGCTATTCGAAGGTGCGAAGGCACTCGCTTGGCCGGACTGGATTCCGAACGATGCTGAATTCCCTGTCGAAGGGCGTTCCCATAAGTCACAACTATCGAGCGTTCCCGCTTGCCAAGGAATCGTTAAGAAAGCCGTCGTTGAGAAAATGAAGCTTCGTTACGGAACAGAGTGGTTTCCAGAGAATGGAGCCCGCTACGTTATTGAAGTTGCCCTGCTCGGCGATATTGCAACGCTGACCATCGACACGACAGGTGCTAGTCTGCATAAGCGCGGCTACCGCAAGCTAGTTACCGAAGCTCCGCTGAAAGAAACGATGGCCGCGGCGATGATCCTGCTAAGCCGCTGGAATGTAGAGCGGCCGCTCTACGACCCGTTCTGCGGGTCGGGAACCATCCCGATCGAGGCGGCGATGATCGGTTGGAATATCGCGCCAGGACTGCGGCGCAGCTTCCCTAGCGAGGCGTGGGGCATGATCCCGCGCAAGCTCTGGGACAAGGCCCGCGACGAGGCCTTCGATCTCGTCAAAGACGATGTTCCGCTAAACATCATCGGCAGTGACATCGATCCCTCTGCCATCGAAGTGGCAGAGGCGGCAGCCAAAGCCGCAGGCTTGACCAAACAGTTCCAGCTTCGCGTGGAACCTGTGCTCAAAGCTCGCCCGCGCGGCGACTATGGCTGCTTAATCACCAACCCTCCCTATGGGGAGCGGCTTGGTGAAGCCCAGGATGTCGAGGTGGCGCTGCGCCAGCTCGGCGCACTTACCGCTCCAATGCCGTCATGGAGCTTGTTCATCTTGAGCCCGAGCACACAGCTCGAGCATTATATGAATCGCCGCGCGGATAAGAAGCGCAAGCTGTTTAACGGACGGATCGAATGCAATCTGTTCCAATATCTCGGCCCGCTTCCGCCACGTCGGCACGATAAATAGCCAAGAAAGCGGCTTTGCCGCCTTTAGAGATGAGCATCTTCATAACGGTTTTTAACATTCTAGCGGATCGTAGTTCCCTTTGGGCTTTGCGATGACAGAGAGCGTCGTGTGAAAAGGAACTATGATACGCTAACCGGCGGAAACTGGGGTAAAAGTAACATGAAAAGGAACTGAGATCCGCTATTTAAGCGGAACCTGCTGATTCCAACCGGGAAACGGTGAAATAGCGGATCGTAGTTCCCTCTAGCCTGGAATATGGCGGTTTTCAGAATTATAGCGTACTGTAGTTCCCTCAAACTCCCTATAATGACTCTTTTGGCTAGAACAGCGCGCTGTAGTCCCTCCGTGCGAAGTAGCTGGAGTAACTCCGCGTTCATTCCCAAAAAACTCTTATAATTCAAAAAAGCCTTGAGGGGATTTCCCTTCAAGGCTTTTTGGGCTATTGCTCAAGTAGCGCTGTAATCATCAACTTCGATTTTTTTCATTTCTTGCTCATTCATCAATATTAACACAAATAATGTAACAAATTACAGTAAATAGGCATATACCTGTAGGGTATGCAATTCAACCATGAAATGAGGAAACTGATCAATGAGTTACAATTATCCTTCACATTACGTGCCTTACCCGTCCGTGTTGCCGTCTCGATTACCAACGCATTTCGCTCCAGTATCTTGGTTGGTAAACAGCACGCCTGGTCATTATTACCGAACAACAATTGCAGGTGTTCCACAAACGGTTCTCTTTGCTGGATACAACTCTTTATCACAAGCTGCGACACTCGTATCACTTACTCCTACAGGCTTACAATTGCTTGTTGTATCTCCACAAGATTTAGTGGGTTGGACTAATATCGGTCCAAACCTGAATCTATTGAAAAGCGATCCTTTGTGCGGCATTTATCCGTGGGCTTTTGGTTGTTAAGAAGGTGTATAGGGAATCACAGATTCCGCACCTGCTCTGCTCTGCTCTGACCTGACGGTCAGGGCCTTTTATTGTTTCGCCCAAGGTTGAGTTGTCGTCGTCAGTTCCTCTCCCGATTCGATAGCCGACTGCATCATGATCGATAAATAATTATCCTGCATCGCCTCTGCCAAATCATAGCATGACGGTCCACCCTGCAAATAGTCCGCCATCTTAGTCAAGCTCGTAGCAATGGCGATCTCATCGTCGGATAAACGCCCGGGAACGAATGGGTTTGCATACACCCAATCTTCATTTGCTGTAATCCCTTGGTGATAATACCCTTCCAAGTTACCGTTATGACCGGTATCAACTCTTCGGAAATTGCCGTAGACAGGTGTCTTATAATCCCTCAAATACCGGAACGTTTCGTCCGTTACTTCTCCATGGCTTCCGCGAACGAGGACACGATTATGGCGAATCCAAGAGAAATACTGATCACCTGTAAAATCAAACAGAGCCAGTTGGTTTCCGAATCGAAGAGTAGCGATATCCTGCACCGAATCGCCAATCACTTCACTTTCGGGAGGCCCATAACGCCCTGGACCTTTCACGATATTTGAGGTAAATCTCTGTCCCCTGATGATGGCGTTCTCGAAATTAATGCCAAGCATCTTTCGAATCAGGCTGATGCCATGATAACCGTGAGCGGCCGATACTTGTACCTGAGAAACGTCCCCCAGTTTACCTGATCTCACAAAAGCAATACGTGCAGCATGCATTGGCTGATACAAATATTGTTCAGCTACCTGTACGCGCCCTTTGAGTTTACGCAACGACTCATATAAGGCAATCATTCCTGGGATGTCATCAGCCGGAGGTGTTTCTGTCAATATCGGAATGTTCCTTTTTGCCAGTTCTAATGTGCAGGTAGGCATGGCATCCCTAGAAACGGAAACAACCGCGAACATGAGAGGCCCGCTTGAAACGAAAGATTCGATATCACGGTAGGTTTTCACGCCCCATTCCTCTTCGATCTCCCTGCCTCGTTCCTCGTCACGGACTAGCATCGCACGGACGGCGAAACGGTGAGGCAGTAATTTTGCAATCCGCAAATAATAATCGGCTCTCCACCCTCTGCCTACAATGCCGAATTCTATTAAAGACATCAATTTTCCCCCTCGCTTTTCGTAGTCTAATTATATTCTTCTTACTTTTAATTATAAATGGAATTAAATGATTCGAATATGGAGTTTTGTTAGGCGTTGCCCTGGGCAATAGAATTGTGGAACAACTAAAAAATGTTCAAATACCCTTGTATAGATGTCCAATCAAAGAGTAAATATTGTCATATCATAAAGAGTAATATAAATTCAATCAAGGAGTGGATCGATATGGGAGTAGCAGTAGCAGAAGGGTATCGCCGCAATAATGTAGCAGAAGTTCTTGTTCTCTTTATTCTTTTGGTTATTATCACTATGGCTTTTGCATGGTAATGATGGTCTCACATAATGCCTGCTCATGAAGAAGAGGGAAACCTCTTCTTTTTGCATTTATTCCACTGTAAAAATGAAAACAAGGTCGGACAAGTCCATTCCATCTTTGTTCATTGTTTGAACACCGCTTTTGTCGTATTTGGGCATCATCATTTCAGGCTCCAAATCAGGAAAAGCAAATTAAGAATATTAAGTTCATGTAAACTTTATTGACATACCCTTGAGAACCCACTAGAATTCATATTAATAACAATAAAATACATGAAATGTATGAAAATAATTTGTTTGTTTATGTTGTTTATCACCACACAAACAAAGGAGGAAATTCCTCGATGAAAACCCCCAAAAAAGTTGCTGCCGTAATGGCCTGCACAATGGTTTGCTTCATCTTGACAGCAGCATTACCAGTCAATCCGCTTTTGACTTCACAGGCGTGGATGCTTCTTCAGCCGGAAACGGCAATGGCGCACAACTTGGATGTCGGTTTTTCTAACATAACACTCAAGGAGGACGGTTTACGGTACGAGCTGTTGCTTCTCCCAGATGAATTGAGTCCGATTCTTAATCTGGATCTGAATCGAGACGGTGCAGTTACAATAGAAGAAGCAAATCAGGTGAAACCCGATTTAGAGAAGTTCGTGGCACGATCGTTGTCCATCAAAGCGGATGATGCCGATTTGCAGTCGAAATTTGAGTCTATGGAAATTTCTCAACAAGGTCCAGGAATTCCGATGGTTAAGTTGAACCTTGACTATACGTTTGAGAAGAAAATCGATGAACTGGTTGTTACCTATGACCTCTTGTTCAACGTAAGTCCGTTACATCGCAACTTTGTAACAGTTACATACATCGACGGTTCGAAGAAAGAGCATAATTTCGACAAAAACAATCGAATCTTACCTCTTTATAAAAAGGAGCAAAAAATAATGTTGGAATTTTCGATTCCCGATTGGCTATTACTGGCATGGAATTATATTTGGTTTGGCATGGAGCACCTATTCACGGGGTATGATCATCTTTTGTTCTTGTTAGGTCTGGTTATCGTCCGTCTGAAATGGAATGAATATTTGAAAATCATCACGGCTTTCACAATTGGACACAGTATAACTTTGGTACTAGCAGCATTGGAAATTGTCGAGATTCCTGGGGCAATCATTGAACCTTTAATCGCATTAAGTATTGTGTTTGTGGCCGCTGAAAATATATTACGCAAGCAGTACAAATCGCGTTGGCTGGTTACAGCGTTCTTCGGTCTTATTCATGGCTTCGGATTCGCCGGACTTCTAGAAGGTCGTTTCTCCGGAGAAGTTGCCTTACCCTTGTTTTCCTTCAATCTCGGAATTGAGTTAGGACAACTGGCAGTATTGCTTGTTCTGTTGCCGATCATTCATAAGATTGGGCAAACTCGCTGGAAAGTCCAGACGGTTTATGGCGTTTCATGCATAATCGGCGTGTTCGGCATTTATTGGTTTCTCGACCGTGTGATCTAAGATGGCATGTGCAACAAAAACTTTCACTTTTTCATATGTCTCAAGCCATAGTCGTTGATTTGTAGTTTCACGCTGCAAGTCACAGGAATTGTACGGAACTCATCATCCCAGTTGTTCTTAACTTTTTGCCACACTTTGGGATAATGGATGCGTATTTGATTGCCAAACCCGGCAACCTCTACATGATACTTGTTTTGCATGGCTTTTATAATCATCTCGACATGTCGAATGACTTCTTCTTCTGCCGCTTTTTCCGCCGATCGAAGGGATTCTTCATCGAAATAATCCACTTTTTCACGCCAGTCCTCGGTTAATCGGCCAACCGATTCAATCTCGACATGAAAAGATATCTTGTCGCCTGATACGTTCGGTCGAATACGGCTCTTAAGCGATTCCAATTCATAAATAATAAACGGCTGGTTCTGCTCATCCCATGTCTTGATTACCCCTCCTTTGCTCTTTCCAGTCAGCCATGTCAATCCTTCCAACTCCTCTTCGCTCAGAAAGCCGATCAGCTTGTTGGTCTCTCCTTTAAACACGGCGGCTCCCGCAAATTTCACTTCCCCTTGGGCGGCAACGACGCTCTGAATCAGGAAGCTTGAATGGGTGGACACCTTTTCCATCACATTTTGAATGGTCATCGGCGGCAGTATCCTTGTATTTCTGTATTGATTTTTGGAAATTCGAATAAGACGGTCCACAGGAATGTCCGACCCTTTAGTCTCCAACGTATCTTTGGCAAGTCCTCTGGCAACTAGAACAAAGCCGCTTTCCCTGACCTCGTTATCACGAAAATGCTGGTCGATTAGCGTCTGCAAATCCATACTGCGCAACAGCTTTTCCCCGAATACGAACATTTTTTGATGCTGATTAAATAGCGGCTTTGATTCAAGTGAAGCTTCTCTCGCAAATTGGTGAATCATATCTCCTGAAATGGAATGATTTTTGTATGGTTTTTGGCCTGCTGAGGCGTTTTTGGATGCAGCAATTTTCGGAATCACAATTTGCCAGGTTATCGTGATCAAATCTTTTTTGCGATAACCGCCGCCCTTTTCGTTCAACTTTTTCTCCACTGGCGCTTCGTCACCTTGATCTATCGCTTCTCCGATAACTAACGACAATTCCGTAATGTTTTTACTATCCCAACAACCCGTCAATAAGAGAAGAGGCACAATGAGCAGCTCTAAACGCCAATGTCTGATGAGATATTTATTTGGGCACATGTGATATCTTCCTTAATAAAGTAATAAGAAAAAGTGCGGGTGCAACTAGACAAATGATACATAGAAAGATTCTGCCAATCACCTCACCGAGTTCATTCAGCTGGTTCATGCTTTTGGGATACATGGCTATCATGAAAATCACAGGTAGAACGATAAAGATATATCGATGATATTCTTTATTAAATGTTTGAGAGATTCCAAGAGCAACGATGTAATGGTAAATGACATACCCGGTAAATACTTGTACTAGCCTCACAACGATGAGCAAAGACTCATATCGTTCGAGGAAAAAACCGGTAAGTTCATAAGAACGGACGATCGAAATCGTAGGCCATGTCAAGGTCGCAACCTGTTCAAACGGAATGCCTCCCAGGACCGTTATTACCGTAAGCACATGTATGAACACGGAAATCCCGATGCCAGCCAAAAGTGCTTTGCCAGCTTTTTCCGGCCTGCTCATAAATGCAGTAAAGAATAACATCGTTTCAATGCCTGCAAAGGACCTCCAAGTTTCGGGTAATCCTTTGAGCACAGGACCAAGTCCCATACCCAACACAGGGCGCAGATTATCGAGTTCAAATAGTCTCAAGCTTAACGAAAAGCTAAAGAGAATAATAACTAAAGTGAAAGGTAGAATTAGTTCCAGCATTCGCGCAATGGGATTCATCCCTCCGGAAGTAAGATAGACGCCAACGCACATCAAGACAAGAATAGTGAACTCTTTGGGAGTTTGTTCCAGCAAGAGATACTTGATGATCTCTGACATATCACGAATTTCATATGCTGCAAAGAGTGCAAAGTAAACGATTATCCCTACATTAAGCGCGCGCCCCACCCATTTCCCCATAATGAATTGGCTGTATTCGAAAAAAGTTTTCCCAGGGAACCTCTGACAGAGTTTAACCATTATCAACCCAAAACCAAACGAGATCAGGCCTCCAACGATCACAGTTATCCATCCGTCGGGGGTCTTCATCTTATCCGCTAATAATCTAGGTAACGTCAAGATGCCCACACCCAAGAGAATGTTGGCTAAGATTACGGAGGCTTGCGGTGTCGTAATACGGTCATTAGGATGGATCATGCACTCATTTCCCTTCCTTCGGGTCTTCCCTTTGCCGTGTTTGGTCCTGTACATTCATCATCTGCGGCCGCAATTTCATCATCGAGAGGGGAGCACGTATCAAAAAGTCTTTCCAATCATTCAACCGATAGGGAACCATGGGCGAGGCATAAGGTATACCAAAACATTTGAGTTTGACAAAATGAATAGCGAGAAACAGGGTAAACATGACAACGCCATAAATCCCAAGTAGTGCCGCCGAAAACATGGCAACAAAGCGCAGCATTCGCAGGGCGATCCCCGCATCATATTGGGGAATAGCAAACGATGAGATCGCGGTTAACGAAACAACAATGACCATTTGCGGACTGGCGATGCCTGCTTCAACGGCCGCTTGTCCAATAACCAAACCTCCGACAAGTCCCACCGTCTGCCCAACGGGTTTGGGCAACCTAAGTCCTGCTTCACGCAAGACTTCAATAACGACTTCCATGATTAATGCTTCTAAAAATGGCGAAAAGGGAACTCCCTCCCGCGTGCCCGCCATGGAAATAGCAAGCTTGGTCGGAATCAGACCTTGATGAAAGGATAAGAAGGAAATATAGATGGCTGGTCCAAGTAAAGCCATAAACGCCGCAAAAAAGCGCAAGAGGCGAATCAAAGTTGCCGGAATCCATCGAACATAATAATCTTCTGGCGACTGCAAAAGCATGCTGAACGTTACTGGCACGATGGAAACATAGGAGGTTCCGTCTGTTAGAATGGCAACTCTGCCTTCCAACAGTGAAGCTATGACGCGATCCGGTCGTTCTGTACTTTGCACCTGGGGAAATGGCGACATGAAGTTATCTTCAATTAATTGTTCAATATAACTGGAATCAAGCGGGTCATCGATCTTGATACTCTCAATTCTGCGTTTCACTTCATCCACCAAGTTCGGATCGGCGATGCCATCCACATAAGAAATGACCAAATTCTTCTTATTCCGTTCTCCTACTTCGCATTTCAACATTCGCAAATTGGGATCGGATGCCCTCATACGCAACAGCGAAATATTCTCGTCCAATGCGTTGACAAAGCCGATCTTGGGTCCGCGCACAAGCGCTTCTGAAGTTGGTTCTTCGAAATTCTGCGGGACTGTGGATCCAGTCCCTAGCATCAAGCCGCCGGGAATACCCTCAATGAGTAAAGCTGTTGCTCCTGTCAACACCCCTTCAATGACCTGATATAAGGATTGTATTTCGTTTATTGTGCAGAGTGGCAAGACATGATCTTTAACATACTGTTTGAAATCGCAGCTTGCTTCCCGTTTTGAAATATCCATATGACCAAGATTCATCATTAATGGTTTTAGAACAAACTCTTGGATGGTCTTCATGTCGGATATTTTATTGATATAAACGATTGCCGCATGAATCTCTGTATGTCCAATTTTAAATTCACGGATGGAAAAATCCGTATTGTCACCTAACTGATCGCCCAGAATCGTTAAATTTAATTGTAGATTTTCGCCCAAAATATCGCGTGGCGGCCAATCCTTCCACAACTTTCGAGGCAAGTTCTCGGGGGCTGGAGCGGGATTGCTTGCTAACGTGGTATTGTCTTCTTGGCTCCAACCTCGATTGGACCCTTCCTTTCGGAAAAACCAACCAAATAATTTCGTGGCACTAAATGGGATCATAAAGGATAAAGATGCCCATAAGAGTGTTTTCCAATCCGATAGAACTTCCAACATCATATGCCACATATTCGTCACCTCTGCGTATATTATGCAGAGTTAGAAGTATTTTCATGTATTCATACCACTCATACGCTTCAACTTATTTTTCCGAATGAAATAAACCACTAATAAAAGTAGCGGGATAGCTAAACCAATCGTCATATCGTAAAAAGGCCACTGTTTAGAAGCCACTTCGTTAAAATAGGTTGTATTCGGTGCTGATAGAAAGATCAAGGCATAACAAATCGCAGCGGTAGGAATGGTTAGTATCTTATAATCCTTCAGCTTCAGGAATTGGGCTATCCCTACATTTAACGCGTAAAAGTGAATCGTTGTTTTAATAAACGTGGTAATAATCCACAGAACAGCGATTAGCGATTCTACTCTTTGCAGAAAATTACCTACATTCACTTGTTTGGCTAGGGCATAGCTGACATATAGCGTATTCCCAGTCAAATATTCACCGAGTACAAGGATACTTTGCGACAATAAGATTTCTAGTGCAATGCCACCTAGTAGAGCTCCGATTAGGAAGTTTTTTCTTACTTTTTCGCTATCTTTAATATGAGGTATGATCATGAGCAAACAGAACAATTCCACGAACGGAAATGTGCCTGCCTGCAGCATGCCTAGCAACACAGGTTTTACCCCGTGTTCCATTATCGGCTTCACCTGACTAAGCTCCATTGCCGGGGCTAGCATGAATATCAACACTAGCAAAATGAGTATGACCCATGGAAAGAAAACTTCCCCAGCCCGTATAATTGGCCCAAGCCCAAGCCGCACAGCGAAAATCATTACCCCATAAAACAGCAGCTCGACAACCTCTATCGGCGTTTCAGGCATGACATTGCTGGTTATAAAATCACCTATTTCCCAAGAGACCGCCATCGTTGTCAGCATAAAGTAGATCAAAAAAATAATATTTATAACGGCCCCCAGCCATTTCCCTGCAATAATCGGTGTATATTGAATAAGGGAAAGCTTGGGATAAAGTCCTCCCAGCAAGGTAAAGTTCCAGGTAGCCATCAAGCCATAACCGATTCCGAGCAGTCCTGCTATCCAGGCATCTTGATGAGCATTGCTAGCCACATCTGAAGGCATAATCAGAATGGAGTCGCCAATCATGAGAAGAATAACGATGATCGTAAATTGGCGCGCGCTGATCATTCCCTTATCCAATTCCAGCATCTACCTCACCTCTTCCAAGCTATTGTAAGAAACCGAACACCGCATCGCTAATGGGCTTATAAATGAAAATCATAGCATCAAGCGGATTAGGGAGTTTGATACGAAGGATTTGTGTGACATTGATTGCCACACCAATGAAAAGCAAAATACTGTATGTCCATGCTTCCTTTCGCAATTGTTTGCGCCATAGAGGCTTGGTTTCCAGTATGTATATACCTAACGAAACTATGAGTACTACTAATACACCCCACACATCGATTACTCCTTAATATCTTGTAGGAACGAATTCCCCTTCGTGCCCAAGCGCCTGATTTTAACATCCACCTTTACGTTTACATCGAGAGTTGCAATGTTGGTATCCCAATCGTTCTTTAAATCTTTCCAACCTTTTGGATTATCACGATGAATCAAAACACCAAACCCGTAGATATCCAACTTGGTGCGTTTCTGCACCTTAAGTACCGAACCCAAAACCAATTTCTCCAATTGCTTTTCAGCAGATTTTTCAAGCATATCAATCGTAGAAGGATCTACTAGATCTATCTCACACTCGACTTGACCAATACTCGTTTCAGCTTGAATTTCCGCATTGATTTGGGGCTTCCCGTTGATGACTTTCCCTTTCAACCTGGTTTTGGAGCGGATGACTTTTAACGATATGTTCCCGCCATTCGGGCAGCTAATCACACCAACTGTCTTATCGATGTGATTCGTCATATAGTTGTACACTTTGCTGTCTTCCTCATTCATCCAACCATCCAACTTATCTTTACGGAAATACGCCAAACCTGTATACCTTAATTGCGATGGCGGATCAATGTTCTCCGCATTCTGTTTACTTCCATTGGTCTCCTTGACTCCAACTACTTCGATTACGGATAAAACGGGCGTTTTCCCTTCCGTAACCATTTCTTGAATGAGCTTGTCCAAGGTAACCGTTATGGTCGGAGCCCACAATTCTGCAGACGTCTTTAATGAGGAATACAATCTATTCGCAGGGATCTTCTCAAGAGGGGTCAGCACCTTCAGCACATTCTCCGCCGAAGAATTTTTGGCTACAACGATATAGAAATCGGTTCGGGACTCTTGATCCCTCGACAACATCTCCAATGGCTTGGAAATGCCGTCCTTCGCCAGTTCCTCTCCCAAGACAAGCACGCGAACATGGGCCAAATAAATTTTACGCGGGGCAACCGTCGTCATTCTTCCGAGAGCCTCAAGCACTGTTTTCCCCTCCGCTTTAAACAAAACAACGGAGGCACTGCCTGGTTTGCCGCTTTCGGCAACCGTACTGGGTACAATAACCTGTGCAGAGATCTTATACATATCTCCCACTTTATCAATACCTAAACCGACCGCGACTGCGAGCTGGTTTAATTCCCGACTATTCCAACAGCCTGTTAACAGGACCATTAGCACGAGCGAAAGCAATAAACCTGAGAACTTTCTGATCAAGATGGCGTACTTCCTCTCCTAGTGAAGGTTGTTCATGGTTGGCGAATCTTCTTCTTCGTCTGACCTTCGATTTTTTCTAGTTATGGAATAGGGACGTGAAACCATTGCCCACCTTGGAAGCCTGAATAAAGTGTCTTTCTGCTCTGACAAATGAAATGGAGCTAGAGAGCTCATATAGGGTACTCCGAAAGACTGAAGGCTGCACAAATGCAGCACGATCAAAATGACGCCAAGGACGATCCCATACAAACCGAACGTCGCCCCAAGCGCCATTAGTGGAAACCTAAGTATACGAATGGAGATAGCCATGTTGTACGCTGGGATTACAAAGCTAGCCATCGCTGTAATCGATACCACAATGACCATTGCCGCAGAAACGATGCCTGCCTGAACTGCCGCTTGTCCAATGACCAGCGTGCCGACGATTGAAATAGCCGAGCCGACAGCCCTGGGCATTCGGACACCTGCCTCCCGCAAGATTTCGAAAGTGATCTCCATCATCAACGCCTCAAGAAAAGCCGGAAAAGGCACACCTTCCCGTTGGGCCATCAGACTAACAAGCAGGTTAGTCGGAATCATTTCCTGATGAAACGTCGTCACGGCAACGTACAGGGAAGGCCCCATCAAAGTGATTAAGAAACAAAGATATCGAATCAAACGGATAAGCGTGCTGATGTCCCAGCGTTGGTAATAATCCTCTGCGGATTGAAAATATTGGACAAACAGCGCTGGTACCAACAAAACAAACGGGGTGCCGCCGATAATAATGGCTACGCGCCCCTCTAATAAACCTGCGGCGATCACATCGGGGCGCTCGGTGTTTAGTAGTGTCGGAAAGGGCGACCACGTTTCATCCTGAATATATTCTTCGATATAGCCGCTTTCCAATATGCCGTCTATATCAATGCGGTCCAATCGCTGCCTCACTTCTTCAATGACACTATCATCAGCTATCCCTTTGAGATACATGACCGCTACTTCGGTTCGCGTTACGCTGCCGATCTCTCTGGATTCCAGCCATAGTCTGGGATCTTTGATTTTACGCCGAATCATAGCTGTATTAATACGCAAAGATTCCGTGAAACCCTCACGCGGTCCCCGGATAAGCGATTGCGCGGAGGGCTCTTCAACCCCTCGGTGCTCCCAGCCGCGGGTACCGGCAACCATTGCCCGATCCCTGTTTTCCATTAAAATGACGCAATCCCCGGATAACACCGCCAATATTAACGCTTCGAAATCCGTGACATCGACAAGGCCTTCGACTGTTAATACAGACTCCTTCAACAATTTCATCGGGTCAGGATGAGCTAATAGTTCTGCGCTAACCTCTGCATCTTGCTTGATTCCGATCATCAACGGGTCCAGGACATACTGGTCCAGCGTATTCTTATCCGCCAGGCCATCTGTGTAGACGACCGCCATTTGGATAGAACCATTGCCAATCAGGAATTCCTTGATGATCAAATCGCTGCTGTTTCCGATAATTTCTTTAATTTTATTCAAATTTGAATGTAAATGATTTGTTAAAGGGATCCTTACTTGTTGGTTGCTATTCAAACCGGCATGGGCTCTAACTTTCTCTCCATGATGCTCCGATAATAGTTTTCGGAAAAAATTCACTTCGATCCCCCCAATAGATCAAATTATTTCCAAATCTAGCCATGGCCATACAAGAGGTTTCCGGCGTCTGCGCGAGGTTAAAATGAAAGACCGCCAACCTCCCTAGTCGTACAGGTGGTTGGCGGGAACTACAGGCCGCTATATTAGGTAAATGTGCAGTTTCTGGGAACGAAGCGGAACTACAGGGTCTTATTTCAGGTAAATACGAGTCTTTCTACGAAAATTGGCGAAATAGAGGCTTACAGTTCCCCTACGCGAACACAAAGGGTTATTTGGGGTAAAATAGCGTACAGACGTTCCCTTATCCGCTCGAGGTTACAAAAAAATATCGCCAACCTCCTGATTATATAGGTGGTTGGCGATATTGGTATGTCTATTTCAGCAGGTTGTAGATCGCTTGCGCTGCTTCCGCACGAGTTGTATGTTCATCCGGTACGAATAGCCCTTCTTGACGCCCGGAGAGCAGCTTCGCTTGCAGCGCGCTGTTCACGAAAGGCAGAGCCCAATCGCTGATCTCGGATGCATCCGAACTTGCTTCTGAGGATGTCTCAAGTTTCGATCCTGTCCGGTGCTCATAAGCGCGTACAAGCATAACAGCCATCTCTTCTCTAGTAATGCTGCGATTCGGTTCGAAAGCTCGCTGCTCATTGCCAGAAATAATTCCCGCTTTATAGGCGGCAGCCACTTCCTTCGCATACCAGTCCTTCTCTGTCACATCACCGAACGGAGACGTATCAGCAGATGAAAGACCTAACGTCCGGGTGAGCAAAGCTGCGAACTCAGCGCGGGATATGTCTTTGCCAGGCGCGAAGGTCGCATCCACCGCCCCATTCACGATATGCTGGGCGGACAGCTCTCGAATTGTCGAGAATGCCCAGTGCTGGTTGGTCACGTCATTGTACGTTTTCTCCAAAGAAAGCACGGCATATTGGCTAAGTCGATCAATACCGACTTCGATTGCCGTATTTCCGCTAACACGCTTTCCACCCAAGTAGACAAGACTTCCGTCTTCCTTAATCTCGTAGATACCCGCCAGCTTAGAATCCATTCCCGCAGGAATCGGGAACGTCATCGTGACAGGCTTCGCAAGCTTAGCCAAGGCAAACTGTTTGCCGTCAGCATCGGTCGCGAAGATCGAGAGATCAACCATCTGTCCGCCAAGTTTATAGATACCACCTTCCTTGCGGCTTGCTTCTTTCAGTGTCCGCTCTGCTTGGGCTGCTTCAACCGCTTCGATGCTTACGGTAATCTCAGCCTTGTCGTCAGGTGCAGGCAGCAGATTGCTTGCGGATTTCAACAGTTCACCGGGAACGGTCAATTTGACATTCTCATCCTGAACTTGCAGTGAGCGTCCGTTAAGCTGCTTGGCCTGCTCCACCGGAATAATCAGGCGATTCTTTCCTTCCGGTAGTTCGACGGATACCGTTGACTGACCGTCCTTCATGTCTTCGTTCTTGATAACTACTGCGTCTTTCGGCAGCTCCGGTTTATTCGGCGTTGTCGATGGTCCCGATTGATCAGGACCTGGATCTGAACCTGGATCTGGATCTGAATTTGACAATCGTTTTACCGTAATGTCATATCGCTTGAACGTGCTGTCCTGCGCCGTAACTGTAACGGTCACCAGGTTGCTGCCGACAACCATATTCTCGCCGCCACTCACTACTACCGTGGCAAAAGGACTTGCCACCATGTAGGTGACAGTGGTCACCGTTGTTTCATATGGTACCGACAACGCATAGTCGAGCTTGTCCGGAGCGAAACCGTCCGCTGTCGTTCCGTTCACGCGCAAATCAAGCAAATAAGCGTCAGACGACAGCGCTTGCGCTTGTCTGCTTACCGCAATACGGTAAACCTTCATTGTACCGTCTTGCGCCGCAACCGTTACGGTTACCGGGTTGCTGCCGACAACCATATTCTCGCCGCCATTCACCGCTACCGTTGCAGCAGGACTTGCCGCCGTGTAGGTGACTGTGCTCACCGTTGTTTCATACGGCACCGACAACGCGTAGTCGAGCTTGTCAGGAGCGAAACCGTTCAGTGTCGTTCCGTTCACGCGCAAATCAAGCAAAGAAGCGTCAGACGACAGCGCTTGTGCTTGTCTGGTTACCGCAATACGGTAAACCTTCATTGTGCCGTCTTGCGCCGCAACCGTTACGGTCATCGGGTTGCTGCCGACAACCATATTCTCGCCGCCATTCACTACTACCGTGGCAAAAGGACTTGCCTCCGTGTAGGTGACTGTGCTCACCGTTGTTTCATACGGCACCAACAACGCGTAGTCGAGCTTGTCAGGAGCGAAACCGTTCAGTGTCGTTCCGTTCACGCGCAAATCAAGCAAAGAAGCGTCAGACGACAGCGCTTGTGCTTGTCTGGTTACCGCAATACGGTAAACCTTCATTGTACCGTCTTGCGCCGCAACCGTTACGGTTACCGGGTTGCTGCCGACAACCAAATTCTCTCCGCCACTCACTACTACCGTGGCAGAAGGACTTGCCGCCATGTAGGTGACAGTGGTCACCGTTGTTTCATACGGCACTGGCAAAGCATAGTCGAACTTATCCGGCGCAAAGCCACTGAGAGAAACGCCACCAACTTTCAAATCTTTTAAACTCGCATCATTCTCCGTAATCTTTTCACCGGTAAAATCAATTTCGCTCATGCTGGTAAATGTCAAGGAAGTATCAGTGTTGTACGTACTGGTAACGACGAATTTCACATACCTGCCCTGCACAGGCTTGTCCAAAGAAAGATAATCCTTGTAAACCGTACCCGTCCAGGTTTGTCCGAACGTTCCAGTAACCTTGTTAGCCGTATTCCCCAGGAAGGCAGTATCCTTCAAGTCATTCAGGTTATCCGAAGCGTACAGTTCAAACGTTTTCGGGAATCCCAAATCAGCTTGTCTAGTACGGCTCTTTCTCTGAATACCATTGATCTTATTCGTCTTCTTCATATCGATAATGACCCAATGCGGGAATGGCGCAGCAGGGGTTTCCCATCTGGAATGCCAAATGGAGGCTTCAGAACCGTCGAGAATGTTGCTCGCGTTGTTATTTCCCAAGTCGACGGAACTGAAAGAATCGATTGAGAAATCGGTTTTCGGCATGAATGTGTAAACTATGTTGTTCTGGGCAGCTTTCAAGGCCGAATTCAAATCCATATAAGCCTGATCAATCACTGCGGCTTCGGAACCGGAAGCTATAGCTCTTGCGGCAGCAAGCTTCGTCATCAGTTCACTTTTCATTTGAACAGGAATAGATAATCCCGGAGCTCCTGCAAGATGAGCAATGAAATTCTCCGCTTCCTGAATTGTTGCGGTCAACTGATCGAAGGTGGCATTAAACTTAGTACCGGTAAAATCGATTTCACTCATGCTGGTAAACTTCGCCCCGTTGGTATTATACGTTGACGTAACGACGAATTTCACATAACGACCATTCAAGGTTTTGCCAAGTGAAGCATAATCCGAATAAACATTACCTGTCCATGTCGTGCCGAATGTGCCGGTAACCTTGTTGGCCGGGTTGGCCAAGTAAGCAGAGTTCTTCAAGTCGGCCAAATTGTCCGAGGCGTATAATTCAAACGTTTTAGGGAATCCCATATCGCCTTGGCTGAGACGGCTCTTTCTGTTAATTCCATTGATACTATGCGTGCTCTTCATATCAATGATGACCCAATGAGGGAAATCAGGCACGGGCGACTGCCATTTGGAATGCCAAATGGATGATAACGAATCGTCGAGAATGTTGCTCGCAAAAGCACCCTCATTGTCTGCGTAAGAACTGAATGAATCGATAGAAAAATTCTTTTTCGTGATGAATGTGTAGTTGAGTTTAGCTTGGGCCGTTTGGAGCGCCCACATCAGATCGATATAAACCTGATCAATCACAGCTGCTTCAGATCCTGAAATCACGGCTTTTGCGGCAGCAAGCTTAGCTGTCAATTCCGTTTGCACTTGTGCTGGGAGAGATGCACCAGTTATTCCTGCAACATGCGCAGCGAATTGCTCTGCTTCCTGAATTTTGGATGTCAACTGACTGAAGTTGTACAAATTGGCCGACTGATACGAGTCGGAGAGCGCTTTGGCTTCCGTCGCGGACAGGGCGCGTTTCCATATTTTCAGATCGTCCAGCGTAACGGTCGCACCGCCATTGCTTTTATTGCCATCTGCACCGAGAATGATGTGGAAATTGGTATCCAAGCTGGATGTTCCCAATGTGGAAATGTCGCCCGTGGCTTGCTTAATACCGTCAACATACGTTGATGCTGTATGACTTGCCCTGTTTACCGATATCGTAAAATAGTGCCAGTCTTTTCCTACGCTTGCAGCTGTAGTATCGACACGATTTCCGACCCCATTAGCCAAATTAAGGGTCATGTTGTTCGAAATCGCAGGGCCAATGTACCAGCCTAGATTCCCGCCTGAATTCCAATTTTTGTTGGAAAGGACTGTTTGATCTCCTGCCAAATCACCCTTATGCCAGAATGAGACCGTGAAGTCGCCATTTCCGAACTTCAAGTCCGATCTATCACCAAGATCGACATAATTGGCATTGCCTGATGCAATGCTGACAGCTTGTCCAGATTTGCCCGTCACGTAGGAGACCGTACCAACCTGAGAAGCCAAGCCGCTTGCGCCCGCAGCATCCTCATTCAGATTGTCTTCGAATTTCATATCCGATACGAGCTGATTCCACATCGTAGTTGGGTCAATCGGCGTCGGCGCCGGCGGTGCAACTTGAGAAGCATAGAGTATTTGCACCGGAGCGCTTGAGTTGCCAGTAGCATCCGTTGCCTTTACGGATATCAGATAAGACT
Organism: Paenibacillus marchantiophytorum; assembly: GCF_014640555.1. GTDB lineage: Bacteria > Bacillota > Bacilli > Paenibacillales > NBRC-103111 > Paenibacillus_E > Paenibacillus_E marchantiophytorum. Next base: position 178,104 of record NZ_BMHE01000004.1, read on the forward strand.
TTGCCGGATTGAGATCCTTCATAGGAATATTCATGTTATTCGGGATCGGTGTGAAGTAAAAATCCGACAAAACATTATACGTCTTTTCTACTTGAGCCGTTCTATAGTCATACACTGTGGCTTCGTAATGATGCATGGAGTCATCGTCCTTGGCTTGCTTGAACGAGAGCACGGGCACGTTATCCGCTCTCTTTTCTACTTTCATATCCAGGTTCGTCGGGAACACCGGCGCTACTTTGTTGCGGTTTTGCGGCTTGTACGTAAAATTGCTTTTGATTTCTTCGTTAGTGTTGCCTTTTAATTTCACGACCCACTTCTTACCCGCTAATGCGCCGGCACTGTTGAAAGCCGGGACATTAGAACCTTTACCCCATTGATACTCAATACGCTCGATCTCTATACGATCCTGATACACCTCTATGACTGGGGATTGAGTCCCTGAGAATAAAGCTGTCTCATTCAGTTCTCCTTCTTTCGTGACCATGGAATACCCGTATTCCGTCTCCAAATACGACATAGATCCGACATTGATCACGGTGAAGTCCTTCTGGAATATCGAGCGCTCATCATTAATGTTCAAGTGAGAGTGACCCGATAATACAACAACTTGCGGAAAATCCTTCAGATCCGTATTCAGGTTCTCATTGGAAGCCTGCTGCCCATCCATGACCGTTCCGGCAACCGGATGGTGCAAAGTAAGGAAGATCGGCTTATTGCGATTTGCCGGATCAGCAGTTATCGCAGCGAGCCGTCCCTTCAGCCAGTTTCTTTGTGTCGTGTCTCCGTTGTAGTTGTTCGCGTTCACGAATAAGAAGGAATACCCTTTGATTATCTTCTCGTAATAACCGTTCGATTGGCTCGTGAACCAATCCGCCGGATAACCTTTTTGCACATCAGAGACGCGTGCGTCATGGTTGCCGATCGCAATCTGCATTTGCATACCGCTCCAGCCTTTTCTTTCCATCTGTGTTTTTAAAATATCGTAAACGAACGAATGATGTTGACCCGTGTTAAAGTTATTATCATTAATCATATCACCGGCAAAAACGATGGCATCCGGATTAGGCAGGACAGAACCGAGAACATCAAAATTACTCACCCATCTGGCTCGATTATTGGCATCATCCTCAGCTGTACCCGGCGCCATATGGACGTCACCCATCGCAGCGAATTTCAACAGTGGCTTTTCGGTAGTCTTAATGATATAGCCGTAAGTCCCGGCTGTACTCCAGTCGTCATCTTTCATAGCAATTACCGAAACGTTCGCCGATGCCGTGAGAACGATCGGTGTTCCATTATATTTGAGGCTGGTTTCGTCAGGCAATGTACCGTCCAGCGTATAATAGATGTCTGCCCCTGGAGTCGTGGTGGTAAGCTCAACGTTGATGGATTGCTCATAGCGGCCTCCTGGGATGGAAGGCACAGGCTTATCGACAGTGACGGCGGCCACGGCAGCCGGGATAAAACCTGCTCCCGCTGAATAAACAACAAAGCAAGCGATGGTGCAGGCCATAAATACGGATATGAATTTCTTGGCATTCAACACGAGAAGTCCTCCCTGTAAATAGATTTTTTCAAAAAAGCTCATATTACTTTGGAAGCCCCCTGTTAAGGGAACTACAGCCCGCTATATTAGGTAAATGTGCAGTTTCTAGGAACGAAGCGGAACTACAGGGTCTTATTCAGGGTAAATACGAGTCTTTTCACGAATATTGGCGTAATAGAGGCTTACAGTTCCCCTTCGCGAACGAAAACGGCTATTTTGGTTAAAATAGCGTACTGACGTTCCCTTATCCTATGAAGTTACAAAAAAAGATCGCCCTCCATCCCTGATCGTATTTTGGTTAGCGATTAGGTGGTTGGCGATCTTCTTATGTCTATTTCAGCAGGTTGTAGATCGCTTGTGCAGCTTCCGCACGGGTTGTATGTTCATCCGGTACGAACAGCCCTTCTTGGCGGCCGGAGAGCAGCCTCGCTTTCAGCGCGCTGTTCACAAAAGGCAGGGCCCAATCACTGATCTCGGATGCATCCGAACTTGCTTCTGAGGATGGCTTGAGTTTGGCGCCTGTCCGGTGCTCATAAGCGCGGACGAGCATAACAGCCATCTCTTCTCTGGTGATGCTGCGATTCGGTTCAAAAGCTTGCTGCTCATTGCCAGAAATAATGCCGGCTTTATAGGCGGCAGCTACTTCCTTCGCATACCAGTCTTTCGCTGTCACATCACCGAACGGAGACGTATCAGCAGATGAAAGACCTAGCGTCCGGGCGAGCAAAGCTGCGAACTCGGCGCGGGATATGTCTTTGCCAGGCGCAAAGGTTGCGTCCGTTGCCCCGTTAACGATATGCTGGGCTGACAGCTCTCGAATTGTCGCGAATGCCCAGTGCTTATCCGTCACGTCATTGTAATTCTTCTCCAAAGAAAGCACGGCGTATTGGCTAAGTCGATCAGTCCCGACTTCGATAGCGGTATTTCCATTAACACGCTTTCCGCCCAGGTAGACAAGGCTTCCGTCTTTCTTAATCTCGTAGATGCCAGCCAGTTTCGGATTCATTCCCGCTGGAATTGGGAACGTCATCGTGACAGGTTTCTCAAGCTTATCCAGGGCAAACTGTTTGCCCTCAGCGTTGGTCGCGAAGATCGAGAGATCAACCATTTGTCCGCCCAACTTGTAATTCGCGTTGTCTTTGCGGCTTGCTTCCTGTAGAGTCCGCTCTGCTTGCGCTGCTGCAACCGGTTCGATTTTCACGGTAACCTCAGCCTTGTCATCAGGTGTCGGCAGCAGGCTGCTTGCGGATTTCAAAAGTTCACCAGGAACGGTCAGTTTGACGTTCGGAGCCTGAACTTGCAAAGGGCGTCCTTCAAGCTGTTCAGCCTGCTCAACCCCAATAATCAGGCGATTCTTCCCTTCCGGTAATTCGACAGATACGGAGGACTGACCGTCCTTCAAGTCATCGTCCTTGATAGTTACTGCATCTTCTGGCAACTTCGGTTTATCCGGCGTTGTCGATGGCCCTGAAGATTCGGATGGTCCCGGATCTAAATTTGAACTTGACGAACGATTTACCGTAATGCCATATTCATTGATCGTACCATTCTGTGCCGTCACCTTAACGGTAATCACATTGGAGCCAACATTTAAGCTGCTGCTCCCTGTGACAGCGGCCTTAGCTGCAGTATGATAAACCGAATAAGTCACAGTGGCCACAGTTGTGCTGTAAGGAACATCCATGGAGTAGTTCAGCTTGTCCGGTGCAAAGCCGCTCACTGTCACTCCATTCACCTGCAGATCCCGCAGCGTTGCGTTGGACGATGCCGATTGAGGTTGTCTGGTTACTACTAGCGTATACGTACTTTGGCGGGTACCATCTTGCGACGTCACCTTAACGGTGACTGGATTATCGCCGACGATCAAATTCTGGCCGCCACTCACCGCTAAGGTTGAAGCAGAATTCGCTTTCGTATAGGTCACATTTGTAACCGTCGTCTCATAGGGTACCAACATCGCATAGTCGAACTTATCCCCTGCGAATCCACTCACCGCCGTTCCGTTCACGCTCAGATCGATTAAAGAACTGTCGGACGATAGCGGTTGAGGTTGTCTGGTTACTACGATGGTATAAGCCTTCACTGTACTGTCTTGCGACGTCACTTTAACAGTGACTGTATTATCACCGACAACCAAATTCTTGCCGCCACTCACCGCTACGGTTGCAGCAGGGTCCGCTTTCGAATATGTCACGGTTGCCACAGTCGTCTCGTACGGCACCGATATCGCATACCCGAGCTTATCCGGCTCGAAGCCGCTGATCGCAGCGCCATTGACTTTCAATTCGGTTAAAGCTGCATCCCCGCTTAAAGCCTTTTCACCAGTAAAATCAATTTCGCTCATACTGGTATAGATTGCGGCCTGATCATAGGTTCCAGTCACGACAAATTTCACATACCGGCCCTGCAGTGTTTTATCCAAAGAAACATAATCCTTATAAACCGTGCCTGCCCAGGTCTTGCCAAACGTGCCGACAGCCTTGTTAGCCGCATTATCTAGGAAAGCAGGATTCTTCAAATCATCCAGATTATCCGAGGCGTACAATTCAAACGTTTTAGGGAATGCCATATACGATTGATTGGTACGGCTCTTTCTCTGAACACCATTGATCTTATTCGTATTCTTCATATCAATAATGACCCAGTGCGGGAAAGGATCAGCCGGTGCCTCATAGTTGGAATGCCAAATCGTCGTCTCTTGCCCGTCCAGGATGTTTTTCGCTTCATCATTGTCATTTTCGGCATATGAACTGTAAGATTGCAGGGAGAAATTTGTTTTGGGTAAGAATGTATATACGACAGCACCCTGCGCTGCTTTTAACGCCCAAATCAAATCCAGATAAGCCTGATCGATTACCGTTGCACCAGAACCCGATGTCAAAGATTTGGCTGCAACAATTTGAGACGTTAGCTCATTTTGCACCTGTACAGGAAGAGATAGTCCTGTTGTACCCGCAATTTGCGCTGCGAATTGCTCAGCTTCTTGAAGTTTTGACGTCAATTGATTGAAATTGTATATATTCTCTGTCGTCTCTTCTTTATAAGAATCGGATAGCGCTTTGGCTTCCGTAGCAGTCAGAGCACGCTTCCAGATTTTCAAATCATCCAGCGTAACTTCTGCTCCTCCATTTCCCTTATTGCCATCTGCTCCGAGAATAATGTTAAAAGAAGTATCCAGACTGGCTGTGCCTAATGCAGAAATGTCCTTGGTTGCCTTCACAACACCGTCCACATACGTTGAGGCTGTCTTGTTGATCCTGTCTACCGATAACGTGAAGTAGTGCCACTCTACTCCCACATTTTGAGCTGAAAAATCAATACGATTTCCTCCAGCCGCCATGTTAAGGCTCATGTAGTTCGTAGTAGCAGGTCCGACATACCAGCCTAGATTCCCACCCGAATTCCAGTTTTTATTGGCGAGAACCGTCTGATCCCCGGCCAAATCGCCCATATGCCAGAACGAGATCGTGAAGCTACCATTTCCGAACTTCAAGTCGTCTCGCACGCCAAGGTCCACATAATTGGCATTGCCAGCTGCAATTTTGACGGCTTGACCAGATTTACCTGAGACGAAAGTGACATCACCGCTTTGGGCAGCCTTACCGGTTACCCCGCTAGCTTCCTCATTCAGATTGCCATCGAATTTCATATTAGACACGAGCTGATTCCACATCGTATTTGGGTCAATCGGTGTCAATCCCGGCGCCGTGCCTCCGGTCCGGTAGGTAGATTGCACAGGAGTGCTTTTGTTGCCATAAACATCCACCGCTGTCACGTTGACCACATAGGAGGTTGCCGGCTCCAAGTCGGCCATCGGAATATTCATTTTATTCGGAATCGGCGAAAAATAATAATCCGACAACACGTTGAATGATTTCACTGTTTCAGCCGTTCTCTGGTTCAACAGCTTGATTTCATAGTGATGCATGGACTGATCGTCTTTGGCTTGTCGGAAAGAAAGCACCGGTACGTTATTCACTCCCGGCAGCACTTTGATCTCGGGGTTCGCCGGGAATTGAGGCGCTGTTTTGTTGCGGTTGCTTGTTGTGTACGTGAAGTTGCTTTTAATTTCCGCATTGGAATTGCCTCGCAGCTTCACAACCCATTTCTTTCCTGCTAATGCGCCGGCACTGGAGTACGGAGGCGGGGTGCCCGCTCCTTCTCTTCCTATTCCTTGCCAATTACCTCCATTAATGATGGAGCCTGGATCACCGTTATACTCCACTCGCTCAATCTCTATGCGATCCTGGTATACCTCAATAAATTCCGATTGATTAACAGGAAATTGGTCACGACCAGCCATTAGACCTTCATGTGTGACAGCAGCATACCCACCCTCTGTCTCCACATAAGACATGGACCCCAAATTAATCGCTGTAAAGTCTTTCTGGTAAATGGAACGGTCATCGTTAATATTCAAATGCGAGTGACCGGACAAGACGATAACTTGCGGAAAATTTTGCAAATCTGTATACAAGTTCGAATTGGTAGATTGCTGTCCGTCCATGACAGTAGCAGTAACCGGATGATGCAAAGTAATAAAGATCGGCTTGTTTAGGTTTGCCGGATCGCTCATCAACGCTGCGAGTCTCCCCTTCAACCAATTCCGTTGATTCGTGTCACCATTGTAGCTGTTCCCGTTCAAGAAGAAAAAGGAATAGTCCTTGATTGTCTTCTCATAATAACCGTTCGACTGACTCGTGAACCATTCATCCGGATATCCAGCTTTGACATCCGCTACGCTAGCGTCATGATTGCCGATGGCGATCTGTACAGGCATACTCCCCCAACCTTTTCTTGCCATTTGCTCCTGTAAAACTTCATGAACAAATGTATGATCCGGTCCTTTGCCATCGTTATTATCATTGATTAAATCGCCTCCGATAACAATGGCATCCGGCTTGAAAATGGAAGACATCACATCAAAGTTGCTGGTGTACCGTGCTTTCGTACTAAGTTTATCCGCTGGTGTGTTCGTTCCGATATGAAGATCAGACATCGCTGCAAATTTCAGCAGCGGTTGTTCGGATGTTTTAATGATGTAACCGTACGTCCTTGCAGTACTCCAAACACCGTCTTTCAAGGCAATAGCCGAGATGTTCGTCGATTCCGTGAGAGCAATCGGCGTCCCGTTAAATTTGAGGCTGGATTCGTCAGGCAAAGTACCGTCGAGCGTGTAATAGATGTCTGCACCTTGCGTCGTGGAGGTAAGGGTAACATTTACTGTTTGCTCATAGCGGCCTGCCGGCACTGAGGGCACTGGCTTATCTACCGTGACGGTTGCCGATGCGACCGGGATTAAACTTATCCCGCCTGAATAAACCACAGAACAAGCGATGGTGCATACCATTAATGCGGATACGAATTTTTTGGCATTCAATATGTAAGTCCTCCTTCTGATCATTTATAATGAAAAAACATTTAAAACCACTTTTTTTAATTGTTTTTGTTTATGTTTAGTTTTATTTTATTGCTTATTTGTTTGCGGAAAATTAATTTCATATGGTGATTTTGTAAATATATCGAACTGAAAGGACATTCCAAGGTGTGAGTGTTTATAGTTGCTTACTCCTTGGTTGCCACTGTTAAAGGAAGTACAGGCCACTATTTTAGCCAAATGTGCATTTTCTGGGAACGAAGCGGAACTACAGGGTCTTATTTCAGATAAATATGGGTCTTTCTGCGAATATTGGCGAAATAGAGGCTTACAGTTCCCCTTCGCGAACAAAAAGGGCTATTCGGGATAAAATAGCGTACTGACGTTCCCTTATCTGCGCGAGGATACAAAAAAAATCGCCAACCTCCGTAATGGTACAGGTGGTTGGCGATCTTTCAATATTTATTTCAGCAGATTGTAAATCGCTTGCGCTGCTTCCGCACGGTTTGTATGTTCATCCGGCACGTATCTTCTGAGGATAGCTCGAGTTTGACAATTCAATTACCTGCTCTCAATTTCCACAAAAGAAACATGTTCAACTGATTTCAACAAGGAATAAACGTCCGTCGCCTGCACTTTCTCATACGTTAGCAACTTCAATTCCAGCTGATTGGAGCTTCCTTCCACATCTTTCACTTTAACGCGCTCGACCTGCATGTTTAATTCTTTCAACTTTTGAAAAATCACATTGGGATCCTGGCTTTCATGAAAAACAATTCTTACTTCCAAATATCTTTGTTTGAGTGAACGGGGACCGATTAACTTAATAAGGACGGGGAACAAATTAACGGACAGAATAATGAAGATAACGGCTACAAAGGCCTGGAGATAGTACCCGGCTCCCGTTGCTATGCCCAGCGCAGAGGCTGACCATACCATCGAAGCTGTGGTCAACCCGGAAATTTCATCATTGCTTTTTCTTAAAATAACGCCTGCACCCAAGAATCCGACGCCGCTCACAATTTGTGCAGCGAGCCGCATCGGATCCATATTGGTGTGGCCAGGAATGGAAAACTTGCTTACTGACTCGATGGAGACCAACGTAATCAAACAACTTGCAACAGCAATGACCATGTTGGTCTTCATGCCTACAGGCTTATGCTTCAGCTGTCGGTCAATGCCAATCAGCATGCCAAGAAATAGAGCTATAGCTAGTTTGATAATAAAGTGAGACATCAACACGGCACTTCCCCCACTTTTCTCGTTTCTGGCAGCATACGAGGTTTTCTATACGGATATAGGCAGATCTTTGAGAACGCTATCGATCTCAACATAGGGATACCCCTGCGCTTCAGCAACTGCTTTATACGTAATTTTGCCCTCAATTGTGTTGAAACCTTTGGCCAAATCTTTATGCTGCAATCCGGCTTCACGATAGCCTTTATTCGCAATCTGCAAGCCATAGCCTATCGTGACGTTCGTTAATGCGACTGTGGATGTCTGGGCAACCGCTCCAGGCATATTGGCAACTGCATAATGCACAACGCCGTGCTTCACGTATGTCGGGTTGCTATGTGTTGTAATCCGGTCGATGGTTTCAATCGATCCGCCTTGATCAATGGCTACATCCACGATAACGGAACCAGGTTTCATCGTTTTCACGACAGCTTCTGTCACGAGCCGCGGCGCGCGGCTGCCTGGAATCAGTACCGCACCGATCAGCAGGTCCGCTTTCTTAACAGCCTCTGCAATATTGCTGCCATGCGACATTAATGTGCGCAGACGACCCTGAAATTGATCATCCAGCTGGCGCAGCCGCTCCGCATTCACATCAAGCAGCGTCACGCTTGCGCCCAAGCCAATGGCCATTTTGGCCGCTTGCGTCCCCACCACACCGCCGCCAATAATCACAACTTCAGCTGGTGCTACGCCAGGAACACCGCCTAGAAGAATTCCTTTTCCTCCTTTGGACTTCTCAAGGAATTGGGCGCCGATTTGAATCGACATCCGGCCCGCGACTTCACTCATCGGCGTCAGCAGCGGCAGCGATCCATTGCTTAATTGAATGGTTTCATAGGCGATGGCTATCACTTTCTTATCCGTTAACGCTCGGGTCAACTCGGATTCTGCCGCAAGATGCAAGTAAGTGAATAGAATTAATCCTTCCCGAAAATACACGTACTCGTCTTCAAGCGGTTCTTTTACTTTAAGAACCATCTCCGCCGACCAAGCATCCGCTGCGAAGGGCACTATTTTGGCGCCTGCTTCAATATAATCTTCGTTTGCAAAGCCGCTCCCCCAACCAGCGCCGGCCTCAATCCAAACCTCATGCCCATGCTGTCTAAAAGAAGCAACGCCCGCAGGTGTAATCCCCACTCGATTCTCATTGTTTTTAATTTCTTTCGGTACGCCAATAATCATGCTCATTCATCTCCCTTGGTTATGTCCAAAATTTTTCTTGCTGTATCGCATCCACTAGACGAATCATATCGTCTACCTGTACTTCCCCGATGTTGCCGATCCGGAACGTATTCGCATTCGTAATTTTCCCCGGATAAATAACAAAGCCTCTGCGCTTCAATTTCTCATATAAAGTCTGGAACTGGAAAGCTTCGCTTTCGGGATATAAGAAGGATGTGATGATTGGCGACTGCAGCTGCTCGGGCAGCAGCGTTTCGAAACCGAGCAGTTTCATTCCTTTGACGAGCGCTCGCTGGCTAGTTTTGTATCGATTGTATCTGGCGACAATGCCACCTTCATCTGCTAGTTCTTTCAGAGCTTCGTAGAAAGCACGGACGACGTGAGTCGGAGAGGTGAACCGCCATTTGCCGTTGTAATGTTCCATTTTGTCCCATTGATCGTACAAATCGAGAGAATGCGAACGGGCCCAGCCTGCGCACTTTTCCAATTCATCGATCTTGGCGATAACGAAGCCGAATCCAGGCACTCCTTGAATGCACTTGTTCGCGCTGCTGATCAGGAAATCAATTTGCAGATCCGCCATATCCATCGGAATTCCGCCAAAGGAGCTCATGGCATCTACAATATAGGTTTTGTTATATTTTTTTGCTATGCGGCCTACGGCTTCAATCGGGTTTAACATGCCTGTCGTCGTTTCGCAATGAACAACAGCTACGTGCGTAATATCCGCATCTTCTTGCAGCAAGGATTCCAATTGATTCAAATCCGGAGGAGCAACCTCTCCGTTATCCAAGAGGACGAGCGGAATATTCAGCATTTTGGCCATATGTGCCATCCGCTGGCCATATGCGCCATTAGCCATAACAAGGATTTTGCCATGCTGCGGAATAACGCTTCCGATGACAGCTTCCACGCAAAATGAGCCGCTGCCTTGCATCAGAACGGAGGAATAAAACGAAGCCTCTTTGGTTGCTAGTCGAACAAGTCTGGTCCGAATATCCTGGACAATTCGATTATAGTCATCATCCCATGTACACCAGTCTTTCAGCATAGCCGCCTTTACCCTTTTACTAGTGGAAAGCGGTCCTGGCGTCAGAAGTAAATATGGGTTGTCTTCGATCAGCTCAATATTCATCGTGATACTCTCCTTCGCTTTGTTCATCTATTGGTCGCCTCCAGCCATACGCACGTTAATGTCATCAATGACATGCACAAGATCGCCGATCGTCGGGATCACGTAATGAGCTCCGGCTTCAAAGAAACGTTTCTCAACGACAGCCATTTTCGCTTCCAATTCTTCAGCCGGCAGCGTGTTCACTTCCTCCTCGGTAAGGCCGAGCTCGCTTCCGCCTTTCACGACGCCAACACTCCATGCCCCGGCATTGACACCTTCCTGTATATCGCTGATCGTATCGCCGACTTTGACAATCGCCTTAAACGGATAAACCCCTAAATTCATGGCATTTAGGTAACACATCCAGGGATGTGGTCTCCCCGCCCTCACTTCAGAAGGAGTCACCAAGGAATCCGGCTCATATCCTTTCAATTTGGCTTCTCGACTCACAATATCCATCATTTCCCTTGTATATCCGGTTGTTGAGCCTATTTTCAGCCCTCTGGCCCGCAGCTCCTTCATCAAATCCAGAGCACCAGGAATCGGGTCCGTGTACTGGGGTAAAATTTCAAAAAGCAGCGGCTCGAAATCGGCATACAAGTCATCCACATCGGCATCTGTCGGCAGAGCCCCGAATTGCTCCTTCCATAACTGCGCAATTCGCGGTATGCCGCATAACGTTTGGATATGATCCCACTTCAATAATCCCATCGGGCCCCGCGCTTCTTCTGCGGTAATGGCAATGCCCCGCTTCTCAAAGATTCGGAGAAACACTTCGAGCGGCGCGAAACACCCGAAATCAACCATCGTACCTGCCCAATCAAAAATAACGGCTTGAATTTGACCTTCAACTTTTTTCGCCATCCTAACCATCCCTCTCACAGTCCATAAATTATTGTTATTCCGATGCGATCCACTCTACACTTACGCGATCTAACTCAGCTTTCCATTCTTCCGGTGCTGGAACTCCACTGACAATGACATCGATTTCTTTCAAATCGGACATTTTATAAAATTGCACCATACCAATTTTGGAATGGTCGGCAACCACAACGCTCATTTTGGCATGCTCCATCATCTTCCTCACTAATTGACCGCGCTCTTCATCAAACGATGTGATCCCTTTGTCGATCATTATCCCATCGATGGAGATAAACGCTTTGTCTGCATAGAAATGTTCCACCAGTTTCTCGGCCAATGAGCCGACAACTCTGGATTGCAGCGAGCTTACTTTGCCTCCGATGAAAAATATTTCTCCCGAGTAGAGATCTCTATTTTTATAATCAATGAGCGAAAAGAGCGCAGGAATGGAGTTGGTCAAAATCGTGAGATCTTGCTTATGCAGCAGATGCTCGATCATCTGCAGGGTCGTCGAGCCGTCATCAATGAAAATCACTTCATTGTCCTCGACGAGCAAGGCAGCCGCCTGGCCAATTTTACGCTTTTCGTCCACATGCAGGACTTCCCTGTTCAAATGGGAAGGTTCTTCACGGGAACGACTAATTTTCACCGCGCCGCCGTAGACCCGCTTTAACTGGTTAGTCTCCTCAAGATCCTCCAAATACCTGCGTACAGTCTCGGACGAAACTTGGAACACATCCACCAGCTCATGGGTAATCACTTTGCCTTCCGAATTGATCTGATTAAGAATATACTCCTTACGCGATTCACCGATTAATGACATGAACGGTAACCCCCTTGCAGGCAACGACTATTGGCGAACTTGCCATGCATCTGTTTTCCTTCTTACCTTCTTCGAAAGGATCGTGTAAAGCAGTCTCACGATAATATTCGTAATTACGATGAGCACCGCCATAGCAGCGGCGGCTGCAACATCACCTGCATCCTCCATACTGACCAGGGCAACGGCAGCTAGATTCAAATCCGCAGACCGTAGAAACACGACGGCCGAAACGGTAACCATTGCGTTGACAAAGAAGTACATGGCAATTTCAATGATGGCTGGCAAACACATCGGAACCGTTACTTTCAGCAGTGTTCGGTAGAACGGTACGCGCATCGATTCAGAAACGAGTTCGAATTCTTTATCCAGTTTCTTGAGCGCCGTCGTCGCTGTGATGAAAGGCACGCCATAGAAGTGAGTGATATTGGCCAGCACAAGGATGATCATCGTTCCGTAAACCCAATTCAAGGGATTGTTCGGATTATTAAAGAAGAAAATGTAAGCCAAACCTATTACCATACCAGGCAGGGCAAGCGGCAGCACGGACAGGAAATAGCCAATCTGCCTAAGTCCGTTCAAATGACGCGATTTCTCGATCAAATAAGCGAATAAGAAAGTAATGAACGTTCCGACTATTGCGGTAAGGAACGATACCTTTAAACTAGTCCAGAACGGGTCAAGTCCGGAACCTGCTACATGGGAGAAATCATAATGTTTGAAACTAAAACTTAAATTATAGGGCCAAACTTTGATCAATGAAGCACAAACAATGGTAATTAATGGAATAAGTATCGCAATTGAAATAAACAACCCAAAGATTTGGTAGAATCTATCACGCAATTTTCCAGCAGCAATCCGGTAAGGAGTCGACTTGGAAGAAAGCATAGAACGCTGTTTGCGCTCCACCATTCGATCCACCACAAAGGCGATAATAGCCGGAATCGTTAGCAAAATACCAACGGTGGCGCCCATCGACATATTTTGCTGTCCGATGACTTGCTTATAAATATCTGTCGCCAATACGTTGAATTTGCCCCCGATTGCTTGCGGCGCCCCGAAATCTGTAAAGCAGGCTGTGAAGCAAACGAAAATCGCGCTTATAAGTCCATATTTGATCGATGGCAAGGTCACGGTCAGAAACATTTTCGTCTTGCTCGCGCCTAATGTTTCTGCAGCTTCATACAACCGTTGGTCCGTGATGGACAATGCCGTAATGAAAATAAGGAATGCTTGAGGAAACAAGTAGATGACCTCGGAAATAACGATGCCTACAGGACCATAAATCGGAATGCTGATACCGCTTGGCAATAATCCGAAAAAGCCCTTTGTCACGATTCCTTGATTGCCAAAAAGATACGTTAAAGCGATTCCATGCATCATGGTTGGCTCAAAAAGCGGCAGCATCGCAACATAATGCAAGTAAGCTTTGCCGCGAATGGTCGTTCGGCTAATTCCATATGCATACAGGAAGGCTAGGGTGACGGCAATTGCGGTGGAAAGCAGAGAAACCCATATCGTATTCCATAAGGACTGCGCCAAGGATGGCGTCGTGAAGTATTTGATGAAATTATGAATTCCGATGAATTCCGCATTCGAATTGAAAAAGGCTTTGCTGAATAATAAACAGAGTGGCACTAGTGTCGTTGTGGACAACGTAATGACAAGTGCAACGATAAGAATATTTTGCAGATTGATGAGTTCTCCCCAGTTTCGGCGAACAGGCGGTGTCCATCCAGAAGATTGCTTCTCCATCACGCAGTCACTCCGGCATCTGGCGTAAATGAAATCACTCTCTCTTGCGGAAACTCAACAGAAACTTCGGCAAACTTCATTAAGTTCAGTTTGTGCGCATGCTGTGAGGATACATCCACCGAGAGCAGTTGATTTCCGAGCAAATCTCTTAAATCACGGATTGGCTGCAATTGCAATCTATAGAACGGACCTCTGAACTCCATATGCTTGACGACAGCTTGAAAGCCTGAACCTGGAGAAGATATACGAATATGTTCGGGCCTGACAGCGAAACTAGTGCGGGGAATATTCCCTTTCGGGGGCCCATAGGTCAAGAAATTAATGGAACCGATGAAATCAGCCACAAAAGGTGATTCCGGTTGATCATACACTTGCTGAGGGGTACCGACCTGCATAATTTCAGCATTATTCATAACGACAATTCGATCTGCCATAGTCAAAGCTTCTTCTTGATCATGGGTAACCATAATCGTTGTAATGCCTAGTTTCTTCTGCAAATTACATATTTCTTCTCGCAGCTTGGTCCGAACTTTGGCATCTAATGCAGATAGCGGTTCATCAAGCAGGAGAAAATCCGGCGATAGGACGCAAGCTCTAGCAAGTGCAACTCGCTGCTGTTGTCCGCCCGAAAGCTGAGCAGGATAGCGGTCTTTCAAATGCAGCAGATCAACCAGTGACAGCGCCTCGCTTACTTTATCGCTGATCTCCTTCTTCGATAGATTTCTTCCTTGCAGTCCGTAGGCCACATTCTGATGAGCTGTTAAATTCGGAAATAAGGCGTAGGATTGAAAGACCATCCCGAAGTTTCGTTTGGATGGCGGCAGAGCCGTAATATCCTTGCCCCCAACCGTGACTCGCCCGCGCGTCGTTTTTTCGAGACCAGCGATAATACGCAGCAATGTTGTTTTACCGCAGCCGCTTGGACCCAGCAAGCAAATAAATTCATTTTTTTGAATATCGATGTTTATGTCTCTGAGTGCTGTAAAGGAGTCGAATGTTTTGTTCACACCTTGAATGGATAAATAGGCTTCTGACATATGCTGCCTCCTTGAACTTAGAATGAGAAGGAAGCGGCCGCTAACCGCGATGGGGCCAGAAATCAGCCGCTCCCTTAACTCGCTTGACTATTTTTTCGGCTCGCTCTTCGTGTTGTAACGTTTATCCCATTCAGCCAAAATACTTTCACGATTTTTTGCTGCTTCATTTAAATCGTTTTTGATCAATTGTTTGATCGGGTCCACCTTGTAACCTTCCGGAAGTTTGGAAGCGTCTGTTTTGACAGCCAAGATCGCATAGTTTTTGTTGTACTCCAGCATGGCTTCGTCCGTAATGGCCCAATCCAGGAACTTCTGTGACACTTGTTTCATTGTTTTCTTCTTGATGAGTGCATTGGCTTCTACGTCCCACCCAGAACCTTCTTTGGGGAATACGACTTCAACGGGGGAACCATTCTTTTTCTCTTGTAATCCCCGATATCCGAAGGAAATGCCGATAGGATACTCACCTGTGCCAGCCAATTTAGCCGGTTTCGATCCGGAGTGAACATACATGCCGATATTATCGTGAAGTTTGTTCATATAGTCCCAAGCTTTATCTTTGCCTTCCAATTGGAGTAATCCAGATACGGTCAGGAAGCCTGTCCCCGAGGAAGACGGGTTCGGCATTGTAATGAGCCCTTTATATTCCGGTTTAATTAAATCCGCATAAGTTTCAGGAATAGGCAATTTACGTTTAGCCATCTCTGTTTTGTTAACGATGAATGCTGTTTCCCAAGCATCAATGCCTACCCAATGCGCCGGTACATTTTTATCTTTAAATTCAGGAAGTATACGATCTACGCCCTGCGGAGCGTAGGGCTCCAATTGATTGTTCTGATCAAGCACCAGCAGGCTTGTTGCCGCTACCCCCCAAACAACGTCTGCTTGCGGATTGTCTTTCTCGGCCAGCAGCTTGGCTGTGATGACACCTGTCGAATCTCGGACAATGTTAAGTTTGATGTCCGGATACTTCGCTTTGTAACTAATCAGATAGTTCTTGATAATATCGTCTTCCAGTGCCGTATACACGGTCAATTCCTTGCTGGTTGTATCCAAACTCACAGTTCCTGCTGGACTTGCGGCAACTCCGGATGGTGTCTCTTTAATGGTTGCAGTTTTGCCGCATGCCGTTAATAAAGATACCGCTGTTACGATGACGATCAGACTTCCAGTTAATTTTTTCATTGTTCTGATTCCTCTCCTGGTTAGAATCTGTTCATTCCGATACTTCACACACGCTTCTCTCTAGTTTCATTTAGTACTCTCTGGGTGCTAATTGCTGTTTCCACTGATCGACCTTCGACCAAAGATCCCCCCCGCATCGTTTTAGCACAAGAACAAACATAAAAACAACCTGTTTTATTCATAAATAATTGCTTTTAGTTTCTTTTGGTTGTTTTATACTCAAATTATATGTTGTGTTTGGTTGTGTGTCAATGATATTAATGTCATGAATCATGACATAATTTGTGTTTGGCCAAAAATTCCTCATTTATTATAGAAAATTCAGAATTTTTCTCTTCTCTATTGTTATATAAGTTTACATAGACTTTACAATTCAAATTTAATTTCAATGTTTTTTACAATTTCTTAATGAATAGTTGTTGTTGAACTAACATTTCAATGATAATATCAAACCAAACACACAACAAACAAACAAAAGACACTAACACAGATTGTTACTTTTTGCAAAGGAGGGCGGCTTCATGAGTTTTCTAAGCGACTTTCGCACCATGGTCATCGGTATTTTACTGGAGTCGTTTCCTTTTATTCTGCTTGGCGTCATCATTTCCGCCCTGCTGCAAACCTTCATAAGCGATCAGGCACTACAGCGATGGATACCGAAGAAAACAATTCCCGGCATCCTTTTCGGCTGTTTGCTGGGCATCATCTTCCCGCTTTGCGAATGTGGAATCATTCCCGTGGTGCACCGGCTGATCCGCAAAGGCATGCCGCCTTATATCGGCCTTGTATTTATGATGGCCGGGCCGGTCATCAATCCGGTTGTGTTTACGTCCACGTTCGTGGCGTTTCGGGCTCAGCCTCAGATGGCTGTCTCCCGCATGGCGCTGGCTTTCGCTGCAGCGGCTCTTATCGGGGTGTGGGCGGCTCGAGGTGTCCGTGATTCTGCGCTTCGCAATCCGGTGAATAATGGTCATGAGCCTGTCGCTTCAGGTAAAAAAAGCGTCAAGCGTCCGCTTTCCAACAAAGCGCCGAAAGCATCTTGGACAAAGAAATGGCATGAAATGCTGGAACATGCCGCCATTGAAATGTTTGATGTAGGCAAATTTCTAGTCTTAGGCGCTACCGTAACAGCATTGCTTCAAACAATGGTCAACAAGAAATGGCTGCTCACATTAAGCGATGGAGATTGGGCTCCGCATTTGTTTATGATGGGACTCGCCTATGTCCTTTCCATTTGTTCCACCGCAGATGCGTTCGTTGGCGCTACGTTCATTCCCGATTTCAGCTTGGGCTCCGTACTCGCTTTTCTCGTGTTTGGCGCCATGCTGGATATCAAAAGCACATTGATGCTGCTCAAAGTGTTCCGACTCAAAACCGTTTTGACAGTTATGCTCATTTCAGCCGTTGTCGTTCTTCTGGGATCGGTCGCATTCGATCGGCTGTATACGTACTTATAAAATGGGAGGCAGGAGAATGAGACAAATTTGGTCCGTGTTTGCGCATCGAACGATTAGAGCTGCGGTCTTGATCGCCTTCGTTATTTTTATTGTCCAGATTAGCCGTGCGGATGCGCTGATCTATTATGTGGCTCCGAGCATGGATCTCTGGGTGAAAAGTCTTGCTGTTGGCATGTACGTGCTGGCTATGCACCAGCTTTATTTGGCGGTACGTGATGTCATGTCCAAAAAGAAAGCGGAGGCATTCGCTTGTACTTGCTCGTCACATAGCCACCATCACTGGAAACCAGGTGTTATGATGATGTATGGGGCTTTGATCATTCCGCTTGTGCTTGCGTTTTCGTTTCCCAATGCGGTGCTGGGTAGTCAAATGGCCGCTAAAAAAGGGCTGAATTTGACTCCTTCGAGCATTCTCGTTAATAATGTCGATGCCATTCGGAACCAGCCTCCGAATGATAGGATTCAACTGGATACGGGACAGACTTTTCCGTTTAATGCTTACACCAAGCCTTATGCCAAGCGTGCTTCGGATATGTTCATCCAGCCCCTCATTATGATTAACGACGATTTTTACATTGAATCGCTGACATCACTGGACTTGTATCAGGATCAATTTATCGGCAAAAAGGTGCAGATCGCAGGTTATGTTTACCGCCTCGACACCATGAACAAAAACCAATTCGCCTTGGGAAGATTCTCGATGCGGTGCTGTGTCGCAGACTCTGTGCCGCTTGCCATTCTGGTAGAGACCGATACCCCCGAACAATGGAAAAACGATATGTATGCAGTCGCTCTCGGCACCATTGAGAAACGTCATATTGACGGTAAAGACGTATTAACGATCGTTGCCAAAACGATCGATACACAAAAGGAGCCAACGAGTCCCTACGTGTATCAGAATGCTTACTTTGGAAGCTAATGCATGAGAAAATCGGCTCCGCCGTCCCGATAGATCAGTCTCTTCTTAGCGGCAAAACCTTGTAAGGGAACTAGAGGACGCTAATTAGGCAAAAAGTAGGGATGCGTGGGTATTAGCGGAACTACAGGGTCTTATTTCCACGAAAACGCTGAAAATTCCCATGAAACGGCAAAATAGCGTACTGTAGTTCCCTCCCCCTCCCGAAAATGACACTTTTAGCTAGAATAGCGCCCTGTAGTTCCCCCAACCTCAACTCCAAAACATGTTATCCTTAATCCCTAACAAACAAAGGAACTAAGCGGCTTGTCATCGCTTAGTTCCTTTGTTTTTATCCCCATCAGCTGGTGAGGCACGAGAAAAGAATAGGGAGCATCATGGCTTCTTTCACACAATCATTTAAATTTTTGATAAAAATTTTTAGCACAAAGACATTCAGACATTGAAGTTCGGCTGTGAAATTGGAAATGAGAGCAAAAATCCAGAACATTTTCACAAGGAGGAATTTTAATGAAGTTGAAATTGGTTAAGCCAACTTGGCTTGCAAAGATGTTTTTGCCCGGAACGCTGGCGCTGGTGACATTCGGTTCATTAGATACCGGGTGCATTGCTGCTTCTACGGATTCAAGTACGCCTGTGCAAATCGCAAATACTGGGATACTAAATATTTAGTTACAGATTATATCTTGATCCCCTTAGAAATGATCCCGCAAATACAACTGAAAAGCTGATAGAAGCATTGCAAAGGTTGATGCCCGAAGACATCAATAAGGGAAGAAAACCTTTATTTGCCGATGATATCAGTTTGCTCTATGATAATTGCACGAACTGTATCGGAATCGATACGGGCGAAGTCTTTTGGTATTCAGGAAGACCCGAAGTAGAGCAGTGGATGAATTCGCTCTTACAGCTCTCCCTTGATAGACAAAAATATTTTCTTCTAGCCGAAGGCACGTGGAATAGAAATCATTGGACTCGTTTTTTTAACAATAGATATACTCAGCTTCACGATGCCAATCTGGGTAAAGCTACTTAAACACTTCTCGAATTAGCATGATAGGAGTCAGCAGCACGTAACGTTCTCTTCTAGTAAGAGGCTCGATTTCCTTTCGAAATACAGTGCCACACAGAATAAAACAAAGGATACTCTAGCCCACTCTTGAATGATCGAAAAGCCAGAATAGAAACGTGAGTTGCTTCGCGTACGGATGAGCACAGTGAGTGTCATGTAAATTCACAACATCGTCCGTTCAACATCAACCTGTTCCGACTGCCGGGCTGTAGCTGGCTCCGGGCTGCTTGCAACTGCTTTCGTCGGGTTCTTGTTTGCTGTTGAACGAGAACGCCAAAAAGGGCTGCATCAGGTCACTTGCCTCAATACCTGTCACAACCCTCCAACCCGCGGCCGAAGCGGCCTCTCAGCTCTTACTCTTCCCCCGTCGCAATCGGATTCTCGCTATATGAAATCCAATCGCTCCAGCTCCCCACATAGAGCTTCACGCGGGTGTAGCCCGCTTCGGTCAAGGCCAGCACGTTCGGGCAAGCGGTGACGCCAGCGCCGCAGTAAACGATGATTTCCCGGTCGGTATCGATGTCCCGGAAGCGCTCCTTCTGCGCGTTCGCATCGAGAAATCTACCGTCGGGGGAGCCGTTTTCCCAATAGTGGTTAATCGCCCCGGGGATGTGACCCGCCTTCAAATATTTCGTCGCATCCTCGCCCGTATAGCGCTTGGGAATCCGCGAGTCGATCAATACGCGACCCTCGCTGCCTATTCCCACCTTAACATCTGCCATCGACGCTTGCCATCTCTCGTCAAACCGCGGGACAAAGCGTTTAAGTACGGAATGCGATGCTTCATCCGTTACGGGGTAACCTTCGGCTAGCCAGCCCGAGAAGCCGCCAACCAGCAACTTCACGCGCTCATGCCCGGCGTGCTTCAGCATCCACCAAAGTCGCGAAGCGATGCTTCCTCCCTGGTCGTCGTAGACGATGACTTCCGTATGTTCGTCGATGCTTGCCCGTCCCAGCTTATCCGCAAACAAGTCAGGATGAGGCAACGGGTGGCCGCCTCCGTGCGTCTCCTTCGGACCGGACAGATCCGCGTTCAGATCAAAGAAAACCGCTCCCGGAATATGGCTTAATTTATACGCTTCGTGCCCCGATTCAAGTTCGCCTAACACGAATCGAACGTCCGCGAATACGACGTTAGGATCTCCAAGTCGCGCGAACGCTTCGGATGAGGTGATCAGATTAGACATTTTCGGACCCTCCGATAGGAAGAATGAGTTCGGTAATGTAATTATCGCTCACCGTGGTGCTCCACGGATCGATGATGTATCTCTCGTAGGAAGCCCCTTGCAGTAGAACTCCCCTTCGTTCCGCCCAATCTTGGACTTTACGGTACGTTTCGCCGATCGATCGGTAATCCCCTTTATGCACAACGCTTAAAGCTTGGAAACCCCCGACTTCCGTCGTTAACGCTGCATTCGTTTCATCCTCGATGACGGCCGTATAGCAGTCCACTCCGGTAAATGTCTGATTCACGCGTTGGCTGAAATCGTCGAAGAACAGTATGAACGGCCCATATGCGAACACGTTATTCCGATTGCACAGCTCGACGAAGATATTGCTGTAGAGAACCTCGATATCGGCGGCTTGACGGTCCTGAATCTCGTAACGGAACTTCATCGTCCGATAGAGCGGAAAGCTCGCCACCTCGATCTTCTTCTCTTCTTGGGATTCCGCTAGGAGCGTCTCACCTTGCTTCAAGAGCTGCTGCCATTCCTGAATGGCAAAATGCTTCTTTTGCAGCTCGGTCATCTGCTTCTCGACGATCAGCAATTCCTTGGCCATATAGTCCTCCAGAACGTTGAAGTTCGGACGCTCCAGCATACGGCCGATGTCTTCCAGCTTGAACCCGAGCTGCTTGTAATATTTAACAAGCGGAATCTTCCGCATGCTCTCCTTGGAATAGTAGCGATAGTTGGTTTCCGCCGATATCCGGTCCGGCATCAACAAGCCGATATCGTCGTAATAACGAAGCGTTCGGATCGGGATATTGCACTGCTTCGACACTTCCCCTATGGTGTACCATTCCATGCGTATCCCTCTTTTCTCCGTCTATCTTTTTGTTACAGCAGAGCCTTAATAGCCTCTTTCAATCGCAGAAGTTCGGCCGCGAGCAGCCTCTCCCGCTTGTTCTCGCCGTGAAAACCGACGACGATCTCTTGCTTCACGCCCCCGGGCCTGGAAGATAACACGTAAATTCGGTCGGATAGAAAGATCGCTTCTTCGATATCGTGTGTGATAAAAAGAATCGTAACGTTCAGCGCCTCCTGAACCTCAAGCAGCCAGGTTTGCATTCCTCCCTTGGTGATCGAATCCAACGCGCCGAACGGTTCGTCTAGCAGCATGATCTCGCCAGATGCAAGGAACGTACGCAGGAAACTCGCTCTCTGCTTCATGCCGCCGGATAGCTGGCTCGGGTAACGGTGCTCATACCCTCTCAACCCCACCCGGTCGATGAGCGATTCCGCCTTCAGGCGGGAGGCCTTCTTATCCAGCCCCTTCAGATCCAAAGGAAGCACGATGTTGTCCAGCACGCTCTTCCACGGAAGCAACAGATCCTTCTGCTGCATGTAGCCGATTTCCCCGTTCACCCGCAACGTTCCCCGATCGGTTGGAACCAGTCCATTAATAATATTGAAGAGCGTGCTCTTCCCCGAGCCGCTCGGTCCTAACACGGATACGAATTCTCCCTTTTGTATGTTCAGGGAAACATCCCTCAATACTTCCGTAGCGTCATAGGACTTGCCGATATGCTCCAGACGGATCAAGCTTTCATCTTCGCGATCGCTTGGCGCGGCCTTTCTCTGCAGTGCTTCCATCGTTAACCTCCGCTACTTCCAGTGAGTCGTTTTTTTGGTGATAAAATCGATGAGATAAATGAATACAACGCTGATTATGACGATGACGAGAATGGCGGCGAACACTTTATCGAGGGCGTAGGCATTTTTCGTACGCACCATATAGACCCCGATGCCCTTCGTCCCGCCCTGCCACTCGCCGATAATTGCCGCCATAATCATATAGGTCGCGGCGATCTTAAGACCGGAGAAGAAATTCACAAGCGCGTAGGGCAGCTTCAAATGCACGAAGGTCTGGAGCTTGGAAGCCTTGAACGATCGGAATAAGTTCTGATAATCTTTATCCACCTTCTCGAACCCGTCCACCAAACTGATACAGATCGGGAAAAAGCAAACCATAACGATAATGAGAATTTTCGGCAGGATACCGAACCCGAACCAGATAATGAGCAGCGGAGTAATAGCAATCGTCGGAATCGTCTGGGAGACGATTAGAATCGGATATAACGATTTCTTGACGATCGTGAAGCTATCCATCAGAATGCCGAGTACGAACGCTAGCGCGATGGACAGGGCAAAACCGAGGACGGATTCGTAAAGGGTCGTTCCGGCATGACCGGCGATCGTGCCGAAGTCGTCGACGAGAGCGTTCACCGTATCCAGTGGCGAAGGCAATATATACATGGGTAGGTTACCCAAGGTCACGATCAGTTGCCACAAAAACACGGCGATGATGAGGGTAGCGATAGGATATAGCCGTTGATCCATATTTCTAAGTCTATCCATAGGTTGTCACGCCTTTGCTGTTGTCTGCTCGATTACCAAAAAGATCATACACCGGATAGGGCAATATGGTCTTGAACCATTGAAGTTTCATTAAATATGATAATTCCAATATGTTTAGTTATAAATTATCAGGATCTCAATAACCTGTCAATGCTAACGGCTTGAAACCGCGCTTCCGCGTAGGTGCCGCAGTTCCAGATAGGCGATCAACTCCCGTCCCTCAGGTTGTTCGAACCACTTGGCATGGCCCACCCAGAAGCTGTCATACGCCAAGTCCGCATTCTCGACTGATTGAACGATGCCGGCGAAGTAGTCGATCTCCGACAGCGCGAATTCCGCGTGCACCAGCGGCAGCATGGCCGCAAGCGCTGCCGATTCGCCGTCGCTTAAGGGACGAACCGACTCATAGCCTTCCAGCAAAGCCTCCAGTTGATCATAGTGCACGAGATCGTTCCGCGCATCGTCGTCCATGGCAAGCCATTCGATTACATTCCGCTCGATAGCTGTGGCAAGATCGTAAACCGCATTCGTTCGGTCTGCGAGACCGAAGTCGAGGACGGATTCGACTCTCGCCTCTCCGCTCCCCACTCTCCACAATAGATTGGAGGAATGCCAATCGTTGTGCGTCCATAGCGGATGTAGCTCGCCGAGCAAAGGGGCGAGCCGGTCATGAAGCGGCAGGAACACCGTCTCCATGTCCCGATCCCAAGGTCGGCCGGCGAGATAATTTGATAAAGCCTGCCGCTTGGCGATGAAGGTCGCGAACTCCTTACGAGGATCCGCGGAGGCGAAGATCGAAAAACTCGATACGAGCGCCCGGTCCTTCCTCGCCGGAGCATCGAAGCTCTCCGCTGCCAGATGTACCCGGGCGAGCGCCTCTCCAGCCGCATGGGCATGCGGCACACAAAGGAAAGGACTCCATGAAACGGCATCTCGATACAAGTCGATGCCACTCGCCAGCCGATGAATCTCGTAGGTCCAATCCTCCATCGCATAAGCCGTCCGACCGTCAAAACCCGTTAGAACATCGCTTGTCCGTATGCCGCAACTTCGCAAGTGACGAATAAAACGGTGCTCCTCGTTAAGGCCTTCCACGTCCCTCACGGAGTCATGATGCCGCTTCACAAACAAACGTTCTTCCGCCGTCGCCGCAATCGTAGCGCTAGAAAACGGGCGAGGACTATACCAGTCTAGAGCCGTCGCTTCTCCTAAATCGGGGTAACGGCTCAAGAGCCGGTTGGTCTCCTCCAGAGTAATCGGCGCCCAATCGGGACGAACGAGAGTTGTGCCCATGCCGTGGGAGCGAAGATCCATCAGGTTCGTTTGCTCGTTCATTCCCGACCCTCCCGAGAGAGGAACTCGTTCGTGCAAGCCGTCTGCCAACCATTCCTATCGCGCAGGATTCCGTGGTCCGCAAGCCACTCCGCATAGGGCGCGAGCAATTCCGTTCGCTGCGTTCCCCAGACGCCGTCATGCAACCAGGTGCTTGCAATGAGTGGAAGCGAGCGCTCGACTAGCTTGACCGGAAAGTAAGGGATGATGCGTTCGTAGATGGACAGAGCTTTTGCTGGATCGGCCAAGATAGCCCGATACCCTCTCTCCGTCGCGGCGAGAAAAGCTCGGACGGTTTCGGGATCGCGTTGCGTCGCTTCCTCCTGAGTCCCCAACAAATAGCTGTGATAATGAGGTGCCCCGATTTCATCTACGGGCCATACGATTCGCTCCTCTTCCGGAACCCTGGTGTCCATGAGAATTTCCCAAGCCCAGTAACTTCCGAAAGTCGCGTCCGCTTCGCCGGCGGCAATCGCTTCCGGCGTCAGTTCTCGCGTTCCGCTATCAACCACGATAATTGCATCCGGATCTCCGCCGTCGACGCGGACCAGTTGCCTGATCATAGCGAGTCCTCGCGGCGTAGGATTCATCGCGACCCGTTTGCCTCCGAGATCGGCCGGCCGCCGGATTCCCGTGCTTCGCACTGTCTGAACGGTTTCCATCCCCCGATGATTAATCGCAGCGACACCTACGACTGTCGGCTGAGTTTCCCTTTGCACCAATAGCCGATTGCTCGGGAATATGCCGTAGTCCGCCTCGCCTCGCGCGATATAGGCTAGCGTGTCTCCCCTCTCGGGATCGTACACCGTGAACTCAACATCCAAACCGGCCTCCCGGTACCAACCTTGCTCCCGCGCATAATACAATCCCGCCGAATTCGTCCACGGGTAGAAATATTCAAGCATGACCTTGAGGTGTCTCATATAATCGACTTCCTTTTCGTTAAGGTGTAAAAGCTACGTTATCATTACTTCGGTAGGAATTCGTTCGTGAAGGCATCCGCCGTATTCAACTCCTTGGGGATAAGCCCCTTACTCTTCAGGAATTGTGCATAGGCGCTCCATATCCCATCTTTCATTTCTCCCCATCGTGGCGCATCCGCGATATATTGAGCGGCCAAATACTTCTGGCTCTCCATAGTCAGCTTCTTGTCGATCTCCGGAGCGTACTTCAACAAAATATCGGCGCTCTCTTCCGGATGGTCGATCGCGTAGCGGTAGCCCTCGGCCGTCGCCTTCAGGAATTTGCTAACCTTATCTGGATCGTTGGCAATCGTATTAGTACCCGTAATTAAGATAGGCGTGTAATAGTCCAAGGCAGGATCGAGTTCCCTTGCCGGAATATAGGTGAGATCAATCCCTCTGATCTTCGCCTCGATTCCGGTCCACCCTTCGAAAATCCACGT
This sequence comes from Paenibacillus marchantiophytorum, assembly GCF_014640555.1. Taxonomy (GTDB): domain Bacteria; phylum Bacillota; class Bacilli; order Paenibacillales; family NBRC-103111; genus Paenibacillus_E; species Paenibacillus_E marchantiophytorum. Next base: position 203,983 of record NZ_BMHE01000004.1, read on the forward strand.
GAAGTCGACGTTTTTCTCCGTTGCGGCGAAGAAATTGTCGCTTCCCAGATTCACAAGATCAAGCTTGCCGAAGTCGGCTCCGTTTTTCTCCATCAGGGCTTTGAGAATCGCTTCTTCCGATGGAGATCCCCAGCCTCCGTAAACCTTGCCTTCGAAATCCTTCACGTTCTTAATGTTCTTACCCTTAGGAGCTGCGAAGCCCGAGGTGTTATGTTGGATGATCGTCGCGATCGCTTTGATCGGCAGAGGATCTTTGCCGGTCAGCGCATAGGTCACATCCTCCTGGTAACTGACGCCGAAGTCGCCTTTACCCACGGCCACTAACGTTGCCGTCGTGCCTTCAGACGGTTGCACGATTTCTACATCCAAGCCTTTGGCTTTGTAGTAACCCTTCTCCAATGCGACATATAGGCCGGTGTGATTCGTATTCGGCGTCCAGTCGAGAATGACGCTGACCGGTTTTAACTTGTCTCCTTCCGCTTGCTCTTGCTTGTTGCTTCCGCACCCTGTTAACATGATCGCGGTCATGGCTCCGAGAATCAGCGCTACCCAGAAATTTCTTTGCATCTTTAACGTCCTTTCCTCTGAGTTATCGAATGTTTAAAAACACCTATTCCGATAAACTTACATTGTTATAAAATAATAATAACCCTCCATGTAGCTGGAGGGTCAAGCATTTTCTTCTTTTTTATGTAAATATTAATAGAAGATTAACTTAAATGAGGAGGATCCGCCATGCAATACTACGCTCTGATCGATTGGGATAATACGATGCACCGCGGCTATACCATATACGGACTAGCCGATCATTTGCATGCAAAGGGGATCGTCTCAGACCGACTTCTTCGCGTCTTCAGAGAACTGGAGATGCTCTATCTGGCAAACGCGATCTCGTACTCCGATTACACGGAGCGTACCTGCGAATCGTTCGCGCGGGAGCTGGCCGGTTGCTCGGCCGCGGAATACAGGGAAGCCGTCCAAACCTTCTTCCCCGTAGACGAGCCTGCGATCTTCGACAAAGCCAAGGCGTTATTCCAATTGTTGAACAAATATAGCATCTACGTTTATCTCGTCAGCGGCGCACCGTTCGACGTGCTGAAAGCTTACGCTAAGCCGTTCGGCATCCGCGGAATTTTCGCCTTCGAGCTAGATATTCAACACCATGTCCTAACAGGGCGCGTTGCTTGCAATTACGGTCTAAACAAAGAACGCATCCTAAGTCATCCACTCTTCCGGTCTCCCGATGCCATTCATCTCCTCAGCATGGGAGACGCCGTCGCCGATATTCCACTGCTCGATAACAGCCGCATTCCCATTATCGTAGGCGATCAGCGCTTGGCTTTAAGAGAAGGCAGCGAACCACTAAACTATACCGATAACTCTTGGAACCTTCAGTTACTGGAAGAGAGAATCATAAGGGAATCACGCTCATGAGGCATGGCATTTGATTGGTACGTATAACTTGAATTATGGAAGTTATGTACAAATATCGGCGGCAGATACAGGGTATACCGCTGCGGATGCGGTCAAATTCGTTAAGAAAAATTAAAGGAAGATAATCATTACTGCAATATTCCGCTCTAGCGGCAAAGAGAGGCCATCCCCTCAGTCATTTTATGACTTATGGGATGGCCTCGGATCCGCCTACCATTCGGTGCTTCAACTCCGCTCCGCTAACCAGGCTTACATTTCTTTTAATTTATCCGGACCAAGGGAAATCAGCACACTTTCCCGAAATACTTATATATCTGGCTGTCGGATGTAAGAACTAAAGTTGATCCGCTTGTGAGTGTTTTTTACTTACTGGAGCAAACCAACCGAAAATGGCTATTGCAATCAAGACACCATAGAAGATAAGGGTCCAGATTGTGCTATGCGGGAAATAATGATCTAACACACCAATATCTTCATGGGCAAGGGTAATTACAGCGAGCTTTACACCGACCCATGCCACGATCGCATAAGCCGTGGTCTCTAGTGCTGGCCGCTCAGCAAGCAGTTTCACAAACCATGTGGCCGCAAATTTGATCAGAATGAGCCCTGCGATTCCGCCAAGCACGACAACCAGGAATTTCCCTCCGTCCATTCCACCGAAATCATCAAGAGGTGAATCCGGGAGACCAAGTGCCAGTGCTACTGCGGCAAGAATGGAATCAATCGCAAATGCCAGATCCGCAATAGCAATTTTTCCGACGGTTGGCCAAAAACTTTTTGCAGCGGAATCTTTCTTGATGTCACTGCGAATGTTCTCATTTTCCTTGAAGAAACGCGCTTTGATGATGTGCTTTAAACCGAGATATAGCAGGTAAGCAGCACCTATCGCCTGTATTTGCCAGACGTTCGCAATAAATGATATCGCAAACAGAGCGGCGAAGCGGAAAACAAACGCCATAATGATTCCATAGTTGATGGCTTTCTTTTTCTCTTCCTCGGGTAAATGCTTCGCGATTACAGCCAGAACAAGGGCATTATCCGCAGATAACAAACCTTCCAATCCGATAAGTATTAACAATGCCCATGCATACTCCAACCAAAGTGAATCCAACTTTCATACTCCTCTCATTGTCAAATAGATCACAACTTCGTTTGGCTATCAACCCTATGTGGAGTTAAATGCTATATTCTTCCCATAGTGACGGCTCTTTATAACTTGTACGACTATAATATAACACTTATTTGCTGTCACGGCGGCCATGATCCCTTAATTTTGGCCAAAACCGGATAATAGAGGATCCTATTTACCTTTAGTCAGGTCAGTTTACGATCAACTCTAATGTAAATCTAAGTCCCTATGCCCCACAGCGGAGCTAGTGCTGGAATTAATCAATTTCATATATTGCATTCCAGACTCACAGGAACAGTATCTGTTAGAGACCAAACACCCTAAACTCATAAAAACTTGCCCATTCATTGGAGGCTAACCCTGTCACAGTAATTCTCACATATCTGCCGCTTGCTGTGAAATTATCGGCCTGCGTTTGATTGGGATTCGTATTCCCTGTCTTGTCAGAAACCGTGGTCCAATTCAAATTATCGTTCGAAACCTCAATTTTGTATTTGTACACATTGTTATGTTCCCATAAGACTTCAGTCCCCGTCATGTTGGTGCCGCTGCCCAAATCTACTTTCCACGAGTGGTTCAGGTTCCCGTCATTCGCTGTCCAACGGGTATCCGTATTGCCGTCGTTTCCATTAGAGGCCACATTTCCTTTGCTAGTTTCTTCACTATCAGCGCTCACTGACTTGCCTAGGGCTAGATTAGGTCTAAGCGGATCGGTAATCACAGATATATTGTCGTACTGAGCATAATTCCAGCCGCTACCTAGTCCAACCAGTCCATAAAGGAACGTATTGTCGGTAATGGAAGCAACCAGTTGTGAATCGATATAAGCCTTGATAGTGGTATCGTGAAAGCTAAGCTTTAAATTGTGCCATGTGTTAGCAGACAATGGAACGACGCCGGATGCCAGTTGGTTTTCACTATTCGTATCCGGAGCACCTATGACAAGTTTCCAGTTCCCACTTTGGTCAACAACTAATTTGTATCCTTTCAATTTGTTATCCTGTGGAGCGTTTCGATTTTGAGTTCCTACTCTACCGATGATAGAAACGGTTCCGGAATTTTCAATTAATACATCAGCGCTGTAATCATAATCCCGCCATGACAAATTTCCGAATTCGGTAAATGCACTATTGCTGATCGGTTCTCCCCATGCGTTCCACTGAAGCAGCGGTCCTGTTATGACTTGGCGTAAAGCTTTGCCAGTTCCTCCGAACTTGTTGCTGACTTCGAACGCACCGTGCTCATCTTGCGTATATTTGGGTGTAGTTCCGACGGCATAGCTCTCAAAGTTCTCGCTGTATGGATTAGGAAAAGCGGATGCTGTCGGAATGGCATGTGCCGCTACTCCTTTCTGTTGACCAGTCGTCGTTGTTAAAGAATAGATGGCGTTAGGCTCAATATTAATAGAAAATGAGCCGCCAGATGGCGTTATATCACTTTGTTGGATGAATTGCTGCGTACTATTGGATTTCCAAACATGAATCGTTCCCGTAGATAAACCACCTGTGAGATTGAACTTCATCGTTTCGAACGCCCCGCCAGTGACCATAATTATGCTGTAATTTCCGCTTGAATCCGGCTGTTTCATGGTCACATACGAAGTATTGCCAGTTGTTATCCCTGTTCCGCTATCGAGATAATTCCATCCCGGCTTTGTGAATTGAGTCGTATGAGCCGCCGCCCAAACCGCAGGCTGCACCTTGTAATTGCCGGACCAAGGAGAATTGGCAATCAAGATTCCTGAACTCGGCCAAGATAGATTGTCATAAGCCGAATTACTGAGATGCCAGACATTAGTCGCCGTAAGTTTAGCTTTGATGTAGTTGTCATTCATTTCTTTGGCCAAATTGTAAGACCCATTCCAGTCTCCAACTCCGGTCCAACCCTCGCTTTCCCAAATGGGAAGCCCTGAGTTTTGAGCATTCGCAGTGGAGATTCCATTCACATAATGATAGCCGATCACACTGACAGCGTTTTTCAATGCCGTGTCGGTTGCAATTCCATCCGCAAACGCCCAATCACTGCTAAGAATATCAGGTGCTATAATCTTGACATTGCTTAATCCGTTATTATTCAAAGTAGGTCTGAGGATGTTAACGATATAGTCCCTTGCTTGCTGCGATGTACCATTGAAGCTCTCGTTCTGACTTCCCCCTACATAATTGATGTCCAGGCCCCATACAGACTTAGCGCCTTTAATATAACTAACCAAATAGTCCGCATTGTTTTGTGACCACATATTGCCGATCCACTGCGGAGCTCCCCATTCTAAAATACTAAGCACAATATTGGGATTGCGTTTCTTGGCTTCACTCATCAACCAAAGTTCATACCCACGGTTCATATTCGGTGCAGAATTCTCAGCTAGTGTTCTTGCATGACTTGGTTCAGTGCCTGAGGTGGAATTCATATCTCCTCCCACCTCAACCTTAAGATGCGTATAGCCCGCGCCAAAATTAGGTTTGAATAAATAATCAAGAATATCGCTGCGATAAGGCTCGGGATAATCGATTAATAATCTTGTATTTCCCCCTCCCCCGCTCAGGACACCTTCACCATCGAAGGTCCTTCCCAGAACACTTCCATTTATCGTTATCCCTGCTGATTGGACATTAAAGTCATCCCCCCAAGCGGAATTTGCGCCTGCAGGTTTGTATACATATATCGTTGCCGTGGTATTGGTCGGGCCTGTTGTGAAGGTAACTGTTCCAAGTGTGTAGGATGTGCTGGAAAGGCTAACCGCTGTTTCAGCACCTCCATAATTTTTCACACCGATGGATACAGGCTCCGAACTGTTGGAAGTCTTTGCATAGCCTGTCAACGTATACGTCGTATTCGGATTCAAATAGATGACTTGTTCCGCCGAGCCTGGACCTCCGCTTAACTGCAGCGCTTTGCCTCCACTCCTGGAATTAGTGCTAACAACACTTGCCGTATTCCAATTCGTCCATGGAGACAATACGCCTGATTCAAAACCTGGATTAGATACTTTGTTAAGACTCCCTGCAATCCCAGCTCCATTATAAGCTCCTCGGTTTGGTGCGCTGGTAGACGAGACGGCATTGCCCCAATAATCTTTTCCCCCATTGTTGTTGATAAGAACACCTGACCCAAACGCCGGCGAGCCCTGTAGTAATTTATAGCCGTCAACAGTCGTTCTACCGTTCGTACCACTTCCTGGATTAACAAACATGGCATCTGAAACCATTTTATGAGCCTCATTTGGCTCACTTGCCGGATGATTTCCATAATATAGATTGTAATCCGACGTCCTTCCTCCTACACCAGAACTGTACCCTCCACTATCTAAATTATAAATAATATTGTTGAACATCCCCCAAGCATGATTCCCTGCGTTGCCTGCCGTTGTTATAATTTCCGTCCCCGTTCCACGTCCAACGTAAAAATCATTATTGTAGATCTGAAGGTTGGTTGGATTGCCGCTTGCAAAGACCAGTATGCCCCTTTTGTCATTCTGCGAAATATTATAACGAATCGTCACTTGATCATCCGTCCCCACATCTGTCCCCATAAGCAAAAGGAAACCACCGTCATTATCATGGCTGTAGTTATATTGAATGATCGTTCCCGTACAACCAAAATCAGAATCAAACCCCGTGCCGTCAAGTGTCGTATGTCCGCCATATGCCTCATTATATTGAATGATTGTGTTATCAGCATTCCATGGCCAGATCCCTGCATTGTAGCTTCCTGAACGCATATTAAAACCATTAACCGTATTGTATTGCACCACCGCTCCAAGTGTTTCTTGAGGTACAATGCCATCTCCGCCAATATCTTGCACATAGTTGTTGGATATAACAACATTGGTGCTTGCATACCAGTTAGGGGCAGATGTACATCCAACGCCCGATCTGCACCAGAATTCAGAGGCGAAACCGATTCCTGTTCGGTCTACATCCGGACCAACAATATTGTTGTCAATCCATACGTCATTGAAATTCGATGAAACGGTTCCTCTGGAGACAAACAAGATTCCCGCACTTCCGTTGGTATCTTTGGTGTTATCTCCCCAGACATCATGAACATTATTGTTTTTGATGTAAATATGGTTTAGAGTGCCTATATCTTTACTTACGATTTCAATCCCGCGCCGATTGGAGTTAACACCGTTATAATTTTTTATCTCTAAATTTTGAATTTCCCAATATTGCTGATTGTATAAATACACCGTAGCGCCTGCTCCATTACCGTTAATAAGCGGTTTGCTGCCGCTTCCATATTGATCAATAAGGATAGGGCTTCCATTTGATCCAGAACCTTTGGGATACAATTGTCCCGTCCAACTGCTGCCTGCTTTGAATAATATTTTGTCACCGGATGTAAACGTTGTTGCATTGACCTTCGTTAATGTTTTCCAAGGCGTGCTAATGCTAGTTCCGTTATTGGCATCATTCCCCGCAGGATCAACATAATAGATTTGATTAGCTGCATGTGCCTTGCCTTGAGCCATAAGCCCTCCCAAGAATAGAGCAAAAAAAACGATAAAAAGAATTTTCCGATTCCTGCCAGCAGGATTCATAGTCTTCATATCATTAACGCCTCCTCTAAATTAATAAAGCGCTTACAAATTATCGGATCCCAATTACTTGAAGACAGGACTTCCCGTATTACTCAGTTTCCAAACCTATTTGATCATATGACGCATTCATCTTCACTACCGCCTGTTTTTCAAGCTGACTGACATATTGATCATACTCGCTATCTATATAGTTAAGTTTTATCTCCGAGCTTACCTCTTGAAATTCCTTGTAGCCTGATTTCCCCCTCTCTACACACTTGATTAGAATATAGCCTCCGCGATCTGCGATAATCTCACTTACTTCCCCAACGTTAAGCTTCATCGCAGCACGGTATAAGGCATCTCTATATTTGGCAAGATCCCTTGCGTTGGTCTCATTCACACTCTCCTCTCTCGTTGAAGTGCCTTCCGTCATCCTTTCTTCATAAATCCGATCGAAGCTCTCTCCATTCTGGATACGAATCATAACATGCTGCATGCGATCCAAAGATTCCCTGTTGTTTGTCGTCTCAATGATCTCTTTCAGTTTGATGTTATCCAGTTTTGAGGCATATGCTTCCTTATTGGCTTCATAAAATTCACGAAGCTTAACATCCGACATATCGAAATGATGTTCAGCCAAGTCATCCTTCAATCGATGGTTCAAGTTGTTAACGATTTCTGCATAGTAGGTTTGCTCATTGTATTGGCGGGGTCCATAAATCACTTGTTTATTAGCTATGGCATCCATTCTGCGTTCATTCTCTTTTTCCAGATCAACTACAAAGTCAGAGTACAGCGCAGATGGAATAAAGCCTCTCTTCTTTCCTTCGATTTGAATGACTTTCACATGAATCAGTTCTTGCAGCGCTTTCTCTTTTAATGTAGGTAAAGGTAAAGTCGTATCGCCACGATGTTGATTCAAAAACGCGACAAATTCGCGTCTTTGAACAGGTTCTCCATCCACGGTAGCAACAATATCCTCCTTCACTACTGAATTTCCCCTACCAATAAAGGCACATCCTATCATCAAAACAACGAAAACTATGATTAAGCTTAAACGTAAATGAGGGTTTCGCTTATTGTTCAATTCATTAAATACATTCATCATTAAACCTCATTTCAATGGTTATCCTTTGATACCGCTTGAAGTGATGCCTTCCACAAAAAACTTTTGAGCAAAAACGAAAAGCAGGATTGGCAATAAGATAACAAACGCAGCACCAGCCATTTGAAGTGAATAATTAGAGCCATACTGCGTTGAAAAGTATTGAAGTCCGACGGTTACCATTTGCTTCTTCTCGCTTGAAATAAAGATAAAAGGAGTTGCATAGTCATTCCAAATATAAACGAAAGAGAATACAATCATTGTCATCAAAGCAGGAACCGCAAGGGGGAGGATGATCCGAAAATAAACACGATAATGGGAGCATCCGTCAATGATGGCTGCTTCCGTGAGCTCTTTGGGAATCCCCATGAAAAATTGTCTCAAAAGAAATAAAAAGAAGACATCAAACACAGCTGGAATAATTAGCGCCCAATGCGTGTTGATTAAATGCATATACTTATAGATTAGAAATCTGGCTACGATTGTTGTATCGGGTGGAATAGCTAATGTGGTCAAGGAGATAAGCAGCAGGATATTTCTTCCTTTAAAATGCAATCTGGCAAAGGCATATGCGGCCATAGTAACGACGATCCCGCGCAATACAATCGATAAGGCCACCACTTTCAATGAATTTCCGATCCAGAGAAAGTAATTCGGCGAGGTTAGTAAAGTTTGATAATTTCCCCAATAAATCTGATCGGGAATCAGATGTTTAAGCGGTTCGTTAAACGCTTGAGCAGTCGTTTTAAGAGAAGCAGATATCATAAAGATAAAAGGAAACATCATCATTAACGCTACAATCAATACAAATATGGAGTAAGAAAGAGTAGCGATAGATCGACTACTTTTATTGCTGTACGGCTGTGTAGAATGTTTTGCGATTAATAATGCACCCATTTCCTCTGCCCTCCCCATTGGATCACTGAAATAACCATAATAATCAGAAACAGGACGATTGCTTGTGCTGCAGCATAACTGTAGTGATTGAATGAGAAAGCCTCTTCATAGATATTGAGCGAACTCACACGGGAAGCTGTCCCAGGTCCGCCTTTGGTCAGTGCGTTGAAAATCGTGAAATTTTGAAAAGATCCGATCGTCGCTGTTATGATCAAAAAAAAGCTTGTAGGAGAGACAATCGGCAAGGTAATACGAACCAATTTGGTAAGCTTCGATGCCCCATCCATGTCAGCAGCTTCGTATAAATCCTTGGATACACCTTGTAATGCCGCCAAATAGACAATCATTTGAAAAGGGAAATTCAACCAGACGGCGACCATCGCCGTTGTGGGAATTGCCATTTTGCTACTAGCAAACCATAAGGGTGGATTAACAATCCCGAGTACCTTGAGCAAGGCATTCACACCCCCTCCGAATGGATCGAACAGCAAGGAAAACACCATCGAGATCGCAACGATGTTAGCCACATAAGGCATTAAAAACAAAGATCGGCTAAAGTTCTTTAAATAGAAATGTTTATTCAAAAGCACAGCAGCAATAAATCCCACGGCCGTAAGGCAGGGTACATAGAGGAGGGTATAATAAAAACTTTTGAGATAAGATGAGATTGCAATCGGGTCATTCCAGATAGCCTTATAGTTGGCTAAGCCCACCCACTGGACCGCATTTAATGGTTTGAAATTATTCAAGTCCACGAAGCTTATAAAAAAGGCATAAAATAAAGGCACAAATTGAAAAATGAGAAATCCAATAAAAAACGGTAAAACAAATACCAAAGCGGCTCGTGCCTCTTGTTTCTCCATATGACTCCTCCTACAAACAAAGGAGCACCCTATCTTCAGAAGTGCCCCTTGCGAATTGATTACATGATTAATTTTTCAATGTTTTAGCCTTTTCAATAGCTTCGTCTGCACGAGATTTGATTGCTTTAATCGCATCATCCAGTGGTTTTTGTCCTACAAGATACGACTCGCCCTCCTGTAAAATAATTTTTCCATATTCCGCAGCAATCGAACCCGTAATTTTCTCTGGCTTGAGACCCAGATTAGGCGTCAAAAACACGTCCTTGAGATCCTCCGTCGTAATCCCATCTGCAGCAGGGAATTTGGCTGCCATTTCTTGAAAAATCTTGTCCGTATCTTCTTTGGTTAAATCCACACGCGCTGGCGTTCCGGACCCGCCATATTTATATTGATTGTCTGCAAGCCAATTCACGAAATCTGCTGCTTCCTTAGGATGTTTGGAATATTTATTGATGCCATTTCCTGAAGTAATGCCGATCATGTTCTTTCCATTAGGATCAACTGGCGGCTGCGTGACACCGACCTTCCAATCGCGCGGATAGGTCTTCATGTCTATCGGCGCAAAGGCAAACCATGTACCGGTAAATTGCATCGCATACTTCCCGTTCATAAAGGCATCATAAGGAATTTTCTTTGCCTTTGTTTCAAGCCAGCTCGGTTGAATTTTTAATTTATTTCCCAGATCACCCAACCACTGTAAAGATTCTTTAAACGCAGGATCATCATAATTCGATGTCCCATCCGCTTTATAACCGCTAATTCCTCTTTGGGCAGCTAATAAATAAAAGGTATTATCATAATCAGGGAAGCTTGAACCGTAGATCCCTTTGCTTGGATCTGTTAGTTTTTGGGCTGTTTCCACATATTGAATCCATGTCCATTCGCCCTTCGGATAAGGCACTTTGGCATCATCAAAAATCTTTTTATTATAAAATACGGCCCATGTTCCAGCCCCAGTTGGCAGCATGTAAACTTTATCGCTGAATTTGGTTAAATATTTCCCGAATTTCTTCTCATAATCAACCCCTGTATCCTTATAAATATCATTCAAGGGAAGGAGAAACCCACTGTTTGCGTATTTAGCATGTATGATTGGGTTCTGAAGAGGGATAACATCTACCGTCCCAGACGTCGAAAGATCAATATCGATCTTCTTGTAGATGACATCTCCATCACCAGCAACGGTTTCTAACTCCACTGTGTTGCCGGAATATGCCTTATAATCCGCTAATAATGTCTTTGTAGCAGGCAAATTGGCATTTCCCGAAGTCGAATACCATTTGAGGGTTACGGGTTCCTTTTTGGCAGCAGGTGCGGCCATTTCCGTACTAGCTGGAGAAACCGTTGGGACCGAGCTTGATGCGCCGCCTGCCTCATTCTTGCTGCTGCAACCTGCTAGAGACAAGCCGATCATTCCAATGATGACTAACGAAACGCTTGCCTTTCTGCTATTTAATTTCCCCACTTTTATCATACCCCTCTTCGTTTGGTTGTCTGATGCATCTTTACTATAATTGTTTAAGACTGCCGTTCAAATGTAATATCTTTCGAATTTTTAACCTTTCTCATCATCTGTCCAATGGAATATCATTCGATTTGTAAAATATAAAGAAAAAATGGTTTTTTTTGCACTCTGGCAGGTGACTTCCCGCGGCTGAATCATTCTTGTTAACTTTATTCCAAAGTACCTTAGTAATGTCCTTATTCCAGCTGGCGATTTTGTGATGTAGTTGGAGTGAGCATATTCCAATCGTAAAAAAGGAGCTGTTACCTTTGAAATTGCATTATCTAAGCTGCGCAAAAGCGTGGACCGAAGCGCTTCCTATCGGAAATGGCCGACTGGGCGCTATGGTTTTTGGCGATCCGGAAGCCGAACATTTGCAGTTAAATGAAGATACCCTGTGGTCAGGCCGAGGTCCTGTCGACGCAAACAATCCGAACGCGAAGCGCGTTCTCTCCGAAGTACGCGGGCTTATAGCAGAAGGGCGTTACGCGGAAGCGGACAAGAAGAGCAAGGAGATGATGGGGCCTTACAATCAATCCTATATGCCGCTTGGCGATCTTCACCTGAAGTTCCGTCACGGCGGCGTGGTTCAGGCCTATGAGCGCAGCTTGGATTTGACAGATGCCATCGCTAGGGTGGTGTACCGGATTGGGGATATTACGTATACGCGCGAAATGTTTGCTTCCTATCCGGACCAAGTCATTGTGATCCGTATTGAGGCAAGCGCTCCGGGCGCTCTCGATTTCACAGCGCGGCTGGATAGCCCGCATCCGTATCGAACAAGCTTTACGGCAGATCATCTGTATTTGCAAGGTATTTGCCCGGAGCATGTTGATCCTAATTACTATGATACGGATCATCCCGTCGTATATGGTGAACCCGAAACAACGGAAGCCATGCGGTTCGAGGGGCGTATTGGCGTTCAACTTGAGGGCGGCGCTTATACGATTGATCATGACGGACTTCATATTCAAAGCGCCAAGGCGGTTACACTGCTGTTCAGCGCGGAAACCAGCTTCCAAGGATATGACAAGCCGCCTGCCAAGGGAAGCAGGGAAGTAGCTGCCGCCAATGAGGATCGGCTGCAGAGCGCGATGGCCAAATCCTATGAGCAACTACGGCAAGCTCATATCGATGATTACACGGCATTATTTAATCGTGTGGAACTGAGGCTTGGCGCTTCCGAGGCGGCAGAGCGGCTGCCGACTGACCGGAGAATCGCCGAGTATGGGGCGACGGATGCCGGGCTCGTTGAACTGCTGTTTCATTATGGCCGATACTTGCTCATCGCAAGCTCGCGCGCAGGGTCGCAGCCGGCCAACCTGCAGGGCATTTGGAACAAAGAATTGCGCCCGCCATGGAGCAGCAATTGGACGTTGAACATTAATACCGAGATGAATTACTGGCTAGCGGAAACGTGCCATTTATCCGAATGTCACGAGCCGCTTCTCGGATACATACAGAATTTGTCTAACAACGGCCGGAAAACGGCGGAAGTGAATTACGGCTGCAGAGGCTGGGTTGCGCATCATAACGCAGACATCTGGTGCCAGTCAGCGCCTGTCGGGGACTATGGCCAAGGCGATCCGGTGTGGGCGCTATGGCCGATGTCGGCTGCTTGGCTGTGCCAGCACCTCTGGGAGCACTACGCGTTCACCCAAGATGAACGTTATCTGCGTGAGCAGGCTTATCCGATTATGAGAGAAGCGGTGCTTTTCTGTCTGGATTGGCTGCACCCTGACGACAACGGCCATCTAGTCACATCGCCCTCCACCTCGCCGGAGCATAAGTTTGTAACTGCCGATGGGCAGATGGCAGCGGTCAGTCAGGCAACGACGATGGATATGTCGTTAATATGGGATTTGTTGACGAGCAGTATCGAGGCTTCGGCCATTTTGAACGTTGACGAGCCCCTTAGAGCTGAGATGGCAGCAGCGCGCGAGAAACTGAAGCCGATGGGAATCGGCGAGATCGGCCACCTTCAGGAATGGTCGAAGGATTGGGATGACGAGGATGTGCATCACCGCCATGTCTCGCACTTGTTCGGAATCTACCCTGGCCGTCAATTGACGGAACTGGCAACGCCTGAGCTGTTTCTGGCAGCAAGAACCTCCTTGGAGCGGCGCGGTGATGACGGGACAGGCTGGAGTCTGGCTTGGAAAATTTGTTTGTGGGCCCGTTTTCAGGACGGGAACCGAACGCTTGCGCTCATCTCCAATTTGCTGCAGTTGGTGAAGGAGAACGAGACGAACTATCATCACGGCGGGGTTTACGCCAACTTGTTCGATGCCCACCCTCCTTTTCAAATCGACGGCAACTTTGGATTTACCGCCGGCGTGGCGGAGATGCTGGTTCAATCTCATGCCGGCGAGATTTCACTGCTGCCCGCCTTGCCGGATGCATGGCCGACCGGCTTCGTGAAGGGCCTCCGAGCAAGAGGCGCGATGAGCGTTAGTCTATCGTGGGCAGGGGGCGCTCTTCAAGAAGCGGAAATCGAAGCGCAATTCGGCGGCAGCTGCCGTATTCGCACGAAGGGAATTTCGCTCTCGGTCGAATCGGAAGGCACGAATGTACCTTACGAAGTTGTGATGGAGGGTATCATCCGCTTCGATACCGAGGCAGGTAAATTATATACGCTGCGCAGCGTGTAAGTTCTCATCCTACAACGGCAATCCGGGATTCCATAAGAAAAACGGCTTCGCCGCCCTGATTAATCAGCCTCTTCTTAGCGGCAAAACCTAGTAAGGGAACTAGGGGACGCTAATTAGGCAAAAAGTAGGGATGCGAGGGTAATAGAGGAACTACAGGGTCTTATTTCCATAAAAAGTATCAAAATTCCCATATAACAGCAAAATAGCGGACTGTAGTTCCCTCAACCTCCCGAAAATGACACTTTTGGCTAGAATAGCGGACTGTAGTTCCCTCCCTCTGTTCGCACCGGGCGGCTAGAGTAACTCCGCGTTCACTTCAAAAGATATAAACTCTTATATGTAAATAAATACTGTCCTACAGTCATCTCTTGACCATAGGACAGTATTTATGTTTGTCATTTTATTTTCAGCATGCCCAAAATAAGGATTGTAGCTTCCGCTCTTGTTGCTTCATCGTTAGGCGCGAATTCATTATTGTCTCTGCCGTGAATAAGGCCAGCGGCATAAGCAGTTGCAACGTAAGGACGCGCCCATTGAGGCACCTGCTCTGAATCACTAAATAATAGTCCTTCATCCGATACAAGCTTAAGTCCAAGAGCTCGAACAATCATAACTGCCATTTCAACACGGGTAACAGGCTGTTCCGGTCGGAAAGTACCATCCTCATAACCGTTGATAATACTGTTCTTCACAGCTTGATTCACAGCTTGATTGCTTACATCGGCATTGACAGTTAAGCTATTAACCCCAGGAGTAACCGTCACATTGGTTGGAGCATCCAGATATTTAACCGCTTGACGCATTTTCCGCAGTAACATATTTAACCAGAATATTCTTGTCTTTGGAACCAGCACACCCTCTGATTAATCAGAAACCCGCTGCGTAAGCTGAAAGACTAATCCAGATCAAATCTTCTAGATCTTCTCCGGTGTTGACAAATTTTTATACTTGATAGGAGACTCTCCGACGTTCTTTTTGAATACTTTACTAAAATAATATTCATCCGAGTAACCTACTTCTCGCGCGATTTCAGCGATTTTCAAATCCGTCGTTTTTAATAAGAACTTTGCTTGACTGATCCTAACTTCCGTCATGTATTCAATTAAATTTTGGCCTGTCTCTTTTTTATAAAGATTGCTTAAATAAGCTGTAGACAACTGCAAATATTCGGCAATCCTTTCCAAGGAAAGGTCTTCTTTGTAATGCTTATTGATAAATTGTTTGGTTGTAAACACCCGCATATTCTCATTGTTATCTATCAACTGCTCAGTAAAACGCTGCTTGAGATGATGAATCCATTCGATGAAATCAACCTTTAAATTCATTGTATTTATATCTGTGTACATCTCTTTATTTACGATATTTTTGCCTGTTAGTTTGAATTTTTCCATAAAGGTCTGAAATAAATAATAAATGGAATAGCACAAACCAGTTAATAATTCCTTCGTTAGGTTATTGGATTGATGCATTTTCTGTATGAATAAATCTAAAGCATCCTTAATCGCCTTAATGTCTCCATCCAGCAGTGCGAATTCAACCTTTCTCATTTCTGCCGAAATATCCTCGTTTTCTTGTATCGACATTCGTTTCATATCACAATAATAAATATCGCTCCCTCTCGGTAAGATAAATTTATAGTTAATTGCTTCTTTCGCTTCATTGAAGGCTTGCTTAATGTATATATAATTGGGGTGGTCATTGCTAATCCCCATGCAAACAGATGCGTTCAAATATTTTCGCAATGAAGTCCTCATATTGGTTGTCAGCTCATGCAGCCTTTCGCCGCTATCCTCCCTCTCGTTTTTCTTGAACGTGAAAATAGCGACAAATTGTTTGGGATGAATACTGGCCACATGCCCGTACGCATAACTGGATAAAACCTCCTCTAAGATGTTGAGAATAGAATAATCAAGCAAATGAGGCGCTTCCCCATATTTATCATAAATAGTCAAATCATCGACCTCGACGATCAAACAACTCAGGTTTTTTTCCAAGAAATTCAAATTAAGCCTATTTACTTGCTGCAACATTTCAGCGCTATTCTGAATAACACCTAAAAGCATATCTTTGAAAAACTTTTCTTTATGCAGAGCTGTATGTATAATTGGATATTCTTGTGCAATAGCCGCATTCCCAATCCTATCTTTTGCAGCTGCTATTGAAAGACTTAACTCTTTCATAATCTGAATCAATTGCACGGGCTCCAACTCAAGTTTCAACATATAATCTTCCGCCCCATGCTTCATGGCTTCCTTGACATAAACCAAGTCATCATACGCGCTTAATACGATAAATTTCGCCGGATGATTCTCTTGCCTTAATTGCTTAATTAATTCAATCCCCGTCATCACAGGCATTTTAATATCTGTCAAAATAATATCAGGTGAATAGGCTCTGGCCATCTCTAATGCTTTTTTCCCATTTTCCGCTTCACCCACAAGCTCGAATCCCAATTCTTCCCATGGGAGAATCGTTTTAATCCCTATCCTGACAAGCGCTTCATCATCAACGATTAATATTTTCAGCATCTTTTTCACCACCTGCTTATGCAAAGATTATTCAATGATATCCAGCGGAAGAACGATATGAACTTTCGTATAAACACCTAATTGACTATCAATCTGAATGCCATATAGGGCGCCGCAGATCATTTTGATGCGAAGGTTTACATTATGTACACCAATTCCGCCCAAGGAATCTTCCACTCTGAAACTACTCCCCAATATTCGGGATATCTGATAAGCCGACATTCCTACCCCGCTGTCTTCAACTGTTATTTGGAGTGTAGCATAATCAGTAAATATCTTAATTCTAATAAAACCAGGCTCTTCCCGCGGTTCAATCCCATGGAATATGGCGTTCTCCACGATCGGCTGTAAAATGAATTTGACACACTTCTTATGAAGCAGTTGTTCATCTATTTCATACAAAACCTGAAATTTCTCACGATATCGCGTTTGTTGAATATAAATATAATCCTTGATCATGCTCAATTCTTCACTTACTGTAGTCAGCGAGCTTTGCTCTTTAAATGTATTCTTCAATAATCTACCCAGGGCATCTACAACCTCTTTAATGCCATCTGACTTTTGAATGATAGCCATCCATCTGATTGTATTCAAGGTATTGTATAGAAAGTGAGGTGTGATTTGTCCTTGCAGCGCCTTGATTTCCGCTTTTCTTTTCATAGCTTCTTCCTCTACTGCTTGGCTAAAAAGCGAATTAATGCGCTCAATCATGTAATTAAAGTTGACACTAAGCAAACCAATCTCATCGGTATTGGAAATATTGGATTTCACCAGCAGATTGGAGCCTTTCACATCTTTCATTGTTAACGTTAATTTTTTGATAGGTTTTACAATCCCCGCTGAAATAAAAAACCAAAGCACTCCTGAGAACAGCAAGGAAAGAATACATACCGCGGTAGTGATTTTAAATACAACTTTATTATCCTTCGTTAATAGTTCGAGAGGAACCATTTGCACGATTTTCCAGCCATACTTATCCAAATCATAATTAGATACCAAATAGGATTTCCCGTTTTTCTTGATCTCGAAGTTCGAAAAATTCTTTTCTTTAGGCAGAATAATGCCGTCCGACTCAAGACTCTGGGCGAGCTTCTCTTGCGGGTAAACAATTTTCCCAAGCTGATCGACGACATACAATTGACTTTGTGTATCGGGGGATGCCTTGCTTAATATATCCGTAAAAACATTCGTATTTAAACTCAAATATAAGCTTCCAATGTTCCTGTTGTTAAAATCCCTAATCAATCTGGCGAGTGAAAATACCTGTTTAAACTGAGTCATTCTTGACTTATTATCATTGTCATGCACGCCAATCCAAAGCACGTTCCCGCCTAGATCCTCCGATTGTTTATACCAATTCGAAGCTAGCAGCTGTTTCGTATCAATAGCGTAAGCATCACTCCCATTCCCATATCTAAAATCACTTCCGTTCATGCCAAAAATAAAAAGAGAAGTGACGTATTTATAATAATTGGAATAAAACGCTAAATTATTCATAACCTGATCCACTTTCTTATAATTAGCATAGTAGTCCAATGGATTGGTATTATCCGCACTAATAGCCTGCTGAATATCTTCGTTAATAAAGATTAATTCGGTTATTTTTTCGATTTCCGATAAATCCTTTTCAATAGAACTTCCAATATATAAGAGGTTTTCGTGAAAGGAATCGCTTACTTTCTCTTTTAGTATTTTCACGGATATGAAGTATGAGCTTATGCTGATAGATGAGGTAGGTATAATCATGACGAACAGGAATGAGATCATTATTTTATTGAAAATACTCTTTTTGAAAAAGCGAATTGGATTCACTCCACCCTCCCCTTACCAAAAACGGTGCTAAACTCAACAAATCGTTGAGCCTAGCACATGTTTCAAAGCTTATTTAATTTATTAATTTCAAATATTGCATCGCTTGTTTGATCAGCACGGCAGCCTCTGCTCGAGTGGCTGCATCTTGCGGTGCGAAGGTTGTTGCTGTTTTCCCATGAACCAAACCTTTGCTGAAGGCTTCTGCTACCGCGCTGCGGGCATAGTCTGACAGCTGATCTCGATCGGCAAATCGGGTATTCGCCGCAGCTTCCTGTTGCGATTCTCCCTGAACAAGCTGGACAGCTTTCATCATCATGACGACCATTTGCTCTCTCGTAATGAGCTGATCCGGGTTGAATCGGCCCTCGCCCACACCTTGAACCAAGCCGTACTTCGCGGCTGTACCTACTTCTGAGGCATACCACTGCGTGGCAGCTACATCTGTAAATACGGATGGCGTCGACTCTGCCTGCAAGCCAAGTCCTCTAACGAGAAGCGCTGCAAACTGAGCCCGAGTCACTTGCATTTCCGGTGTATACGTAAGGTCCGTTGTTCCGTCGATCACCATTTTGGAAGCTAGGGTCTCGACATCTTTCTGTGCCCAGTGTCCGTTCATATCGGCAAATGTTTTCTTGTTTTGAACGATCGCATACAGGCTGTTCGTATTACGGGTTATGGTTGCTTCTGTCTTGCCGTTCTTCACAGTGAACACCGATGGCACAAATTTAAGTTCTCCTGTTGCTGGATCGTAAACGACCGCAGTCGCAATCGAAGCATCTTGAATAGCTCCGTCAACATTCATCACGCGTGTGATGAAACGGTTGCCAAAGTTCGCAATCTCAACTTCTTGGTCCTTGGCTTTCAGAATTACTTTGTAATCGATCATATCGCTTACGCGTTTCATACCTTCCTTAGCGATGGATTGATCAAATTGCTGTTCTTGCTGCGATTTCGCTTCATCCATGCGAATGATTAACGTCGCGCCTTCGGCATTTGCCAAACTCGCAACATCCTCACGGTTCAAAATGGACAGCGGCAGGTTATAAGAACCAAGATGGCTACTTAGGGTCAGAACCGTTTCTTTATTTTCTTTCATCCTGTTGTACAAAATATCCAGCGGCAGCTCTGCGGCATTCTTTCCATACTCTCCAGGTATCTCGAAATTAAGGATAGAGCTACCCGCAGCTTTAAGATCTGCTAATTTCTGCGAGAGTCGTTCGCGATTGATAATTGCCGTTATCGCTGTTTGACTTTCTTGAACAGGCTCGATCCTAAGTTCCGTATCCTTGGGTACGTACTTAGTTGGATCTTCTTTCACTGGCGGTGTAGTTGGATTGCCAGAACTCGAACTAGAACCAGTGCCAGGGTTGGAAGTGCTATTTTGTCCGCTGATTGTTATCATGATTTCCCCGCGAACCCCTGAACCGTCGGTTGCCGCTGCAACGACTTTCACATTTCCATCCTTCACGGCCTTGAGCAAGCCGGTTTGATCGATAATCGCTTTATCCGTCGCAGCGCCATTCGCTTCATAGACAGCCCAAGTCACCGACGTATTCGTCGCGTTAATCGGCAGCACTGCTGCGCTTAATGAAAGGCTTCCGCCCTTCACGGCAATAACCGTCGACGCGCTTGTGATGTTAATCGACGCCACTTTCACAGGATCAGTACCTGGATCAATAATATCCGTTTGACCGCTTAGGGTAATACCTTTTACCCCATGAACACCGGAACCATCCGCTGCCGTTGCGACTACTTTCACGACGCCGTCTTTGACAGCTGTCAACCGACCGGTTGCGCCAATTGTCGCTTTATCCGTTGCTGTCGTGCCATCATTTTCGTAGACAGCCCATGTTACAGACTTGTTCGTCGCATTCGCAGGAAGAACTGCAGCATCCAATTGAAGCGTGCCTCCCTTGGCGCCGATACTTGCCGATGCGCTAGAGATCGTGATCAATTGCACCTTAATCGGAATATCTTCCACAATTGGACTAGCAAATACATTGATTTCCGCAGCCGTCGCCCACCCGCCGTTGCCCGATGTCACTTCGACCTTGACATACGATGCATCGGTTGGAGTGAAGGTTACGGTTTTCTCGGCAGCGTCGTTTGCCCAGCTTCCAGTCGCAACCTTGGTAAAGGTCGTTCCATCCGTACTTGCATACATATTGTAGCCGGTAATATTACCGTTGCCGCCTTCTGGCCTTGGCAATACCGTAACTTTATTAATCTTGTTGTAGGTTCCTCCAAGGTTTAACGTAATCGATTGCGGCAGCACGTCGGATTGATTCCATTTCGTATGCCAGATCGTCTGCGGGTCGCCGTCAATCGCATTGGAGGCCACATCTTTTCCCGATTCCTCGCTTGTCGCTGTAGCTGTCATTTGCGACTGAGGTACTTTATTTACAGTAACTTTAATGCTAGTTAACAAGGATACACCATTCGGATTCTCAATACCGTTAGGCAAAGTTACACTACCGCCTACTGTAAATGTCTGGTGATTTTTAAGCGTTGGATCGTAGCTTGCGTTGGTTAAATCCCAAACGACAACTGCTTGCGCTTGTGTTTGGTTCGTCACTATTTCAACCGTAGAAGGCAACCCTAACGCTGCTGCCGTCTTTGCCGTGCCCATCTTAATGTCAGTGACTGCTGTAGATGGTGTAATACTTTCAAGCGTCACTTGGCGCACTCCACCTGTTTGCTTCAAAACATAGGAGGAATTTGCTTTGGTAGGCACCGTGTAGATCTCACCTGAATGATTCGTACTCTTCGTTGCTTCAATCCTTACCCCATCTTCATAGACCTCTACCTCTTTTCCCGGCCACGGGTTCATAACGGAGAGATCTTTTCCTTTTTCACTGGTGATGTCAACATATTGAACCTCTTGCGTTGCTCCTTTGTATTCCGATGAAACAAGAAATGCGCCTTTCTCCCTAAGCCTTACAAATTTAGCATCCTTGTTTTGCACCCAATCAGGAAAAACTTTGATCACATAGTTATCACTTTGCAACAACAGGTTATTAAAGGCTTCCGTCGCCCCCGCCTTCTCGATGCCGTGATTATTATCAGGTATTCTGAAATTCTGAGCTATGGCTGGATAGGTTTGCTGCAAAAAGTAATCGATTATACTTTGCGCAGGATACCCTACTCTAGCAGCCTGTGTATACGCTTTTGGCGTATTGTTGATTTGTCCAAATGTATGGGCTTTCTGTGTTAACGTATTCCTTGCAATTTGCAGCTTCTGAGGATCAGAATTAAATCCAAGTCTTTCCCCAGGATGAATAAATTCAAGTTCAACATTGCCGCTATTCGGCCAGAAATCCCCGTTATCTGCCAAAGCATATACGGTCTGTCCATTCCTTTGCATGGTTGGGGTCTCGGCCATATGATCACGTATATCTTTCCACAGATCAGCTCTTTGCTGTGATACCCCCAATTGATTCTCACCCAGAACAGCCACAGCTTCTGTAAGCATATTAAATACATTCCAAGCAAGACCTGATGTTACGCCTGAATTTTTAGCAAACGTATACTCATGATAGCCATCATAGGCGATGTAGCGGTATCCGCCTTGCCCATCGTCTTCTTTTTCTAACCACGATTCGTAAAATTTAGCTACTTTTTCAAGGTACGGAACCAACTTTTCTTTCAAAAATTGCTCATTCTGCGTATATCTGTAGTAAGAAATGAACTGTGTTGCGCCATACGCAGCATCAATGGTTTGACCGATATAGCTTGGGCCTTCAGGAGCGCTTCCCCAAGGTCCGATGCTTACCGGATACAACAGGGCTCCGTCTATCCCGGAGGCTAAACCCCTGTTCTGGATATACTGCCAAGCTTCTGGTGGAGCATGGTTCGCAATTAATGTCATTTCTTCTCGCGCTCTTCTTTCGCCTTCAGGCATGAAATCCCAAAGGGCATCAACCATTGGCAGGCCTTGATCGGGTCTATTGCTCGAATAGGAACCGTAAACAGGGCCAAAAAAATTATAATTCAAATGGTAATCACCTGACCAAAGAGGATCGTCTGTCGTTCTCCAAATCCCGTACAAGCCGGGAGCTAACTTACCTTCCCTCACAGTTGACCCTAAAATGTACTGAGATCCATAATAGTATCTCTCGATCTTGGATAAGTTCGCATCCGTATTATCAAGGTTGATGTACGATTTTAACCAGTAACTTTTCCACCAATCCAAGTGTCGATCATGGAGCGCGGCAATATCTCCTGCACTGTTGTATTGGCCAAGCTGATCCTTCGCCTGATGAAGCGGAGACTTGGCTTGCTTCAACACATCCATATTGTCGTAGGTTTGGCCTCCCCCTCCAACGGACGTAACGATTTGAACCGGTTGATTCGGTTGCAAGGTAAATTTTAGTACACCTTCGGCTTGCTCTTGATTAGACGAAGCAACGTAGCTGCTCGCTCCTATAAGCTTGGTCAAGAGCACCGCTTCAGATGTCCATGATTTAGGGTTGCTCTTCGCTTGATTATCGGTTTTCCGCGAGGCCCATGCGCTGCTGGCATCATTCCCTGCATCCGCTGGATATAAAGCATTGTCATTCTTGGCCCACGTCACCACTTCTAAATTGACCGCTTTATTGCCCGTTGAAACAATTTCCGTGATGAACGTGTTGTCCGTTGCAGACACCCATGTTTGCATCTTCATTGATTGGCCTACAAGCGGCATTTGCGTTCTAATTTCAGCATGTTGAATATCTTGAATTTCATTGAAAGAAACCGGCGAAAGGATACTGCTAAAATTGCTATTATGATAAAGTTCAAACTGAGCGATGCGCGCCCTGGGATTATTGGCTGAATCCGTTGTTGTAGCCTGCGTTGCTTTTGTAATAAGAAGACGAACGTAACGAGATGAAACTGGATTGACTAAGATTCTATCCGTAATGGATTCTGTATTGCCCACGATGGATTCAACATCGGTCCACGTCACTCCATCAGAGCTAATCTGAAGTTTAAAATCTTGCATGTTCCATTCAGGCTTATCCATACGGGCAAATCCCCCGTGCCTGACGACCCATCGATCGAATGTTTTCACGCTGCCCAAATCATAGGAAATCCATTGGCTGTTACCTACAGCGGACGTCCACATATTTTCGTGATCAGCGTCTTGATTGGTCTGAGAAGCCCCGTTTACAGAAAGACTCGGGGAAAAAGAATCATGTGTCGAACTAGCAGTTGCCGCAGCATTTAAAGCCAATGAACTCTTCTGGGGATCATCCCAAACACTGTCCACAGTTGGGTTATATACCTCGACTTCAGCTAGTCGGCTCCTTCCATCACCGCCAGTTTGAGTCCCCTCTGTTATATACACTCTCATCTGACGGGCTTGTACAGGTGCTGCCAATAATTTATCTGTGATCGCTGCTGAATTGTTGGTGATGGCATCGATATCCGTCCAGACGGTTGCCCCTGTAATCACAGCATCACTTGTTACTTGAACCTTGAAACTTTTGGTATTCCAATCTTGTCTGTCTGATCTTGCCGCTCCACCGTGTTGAATCACATATCTCGAAAAGGAGATGATCTCTCCAAAGTCGACACTAATCCATTGCGGACTTCCAGGAGACGATACCCACGAACTAGCATCACTTGTCCCCACAATGCCATCCGTGACCCGACTAGAGACGAAATCATCGTGATGACTACTCTCAGTTACAGGCTTGCCGAGCGCCAAATCCAATCCGTGATCAGGTGTTTTTTCTCTGATTTTGATGCCGCCCAGTGTAATAATCTTCGTGCTGTTATCACTATTCATCGTTCCAGCACTCCAGAAATCACCCTTGGATACTAGAAATTGTTTCGTCTTGCTGTCTCCATAGGAAGTAACCCCGACATCTCCATTGCCTAGAATAGCTGTATCGGGCATTTGCGAGGATATGGCTCCCGAATATGACGGCGTATTCCACTCGCCATAAGTGTTGGAAAGGATTCCAGAAAGCTCATTCCATTCCTGCTCCGTGTTATTCGTAAGCGCAACGGATGCGGAGACATTCTGTATAAACAAGTTAGAGATGAAAGATGCGCTAAGTACACTTAATGAAAGCGATAGCAACACTGAATTTCTTATGATTTTTTTAGCCTTCGATTTCATTTTGATCCCTCCGTTTAATAGTCATTGGCAGTGCTCTTGAAAGCACATTTTGTAGGTGAATCGTTTACTTTGATCGATTGTTTCTTAATTCAAGGGTTCCACCCTTCACACCAATCACTGACGATACACTCGTACGGTGAACGATTGAACCGCCACTTGGCCGTTCTCAAGCGCTTCAGCCGTAAAGACGGGTCCTGTCCAATGATTGGGCAAATGCACAGTTTTCCCCTTCTTACTCGTGACGTAATCGTCACTTTGAAGCAGTCTATTATTGAATGCCTCTGTTGCTCCTGCCTTAGCCGAGAGAATCCGCCATGCCTGACGACCCATGGGCAAAGCCAATTTACTATAAATTGGATACTCTTTAAAATTTATGGTAAATTAAAGAAAACGCTTACACTCATGGTATCATCCACTTTATAATTTTGCATTCAATCATTGTTTCCAACATGCAAAGCTCATCCTCGGATTATACGGTGAAATTCAATAATAGCTTGTCTGATTACCGCGTTGACCCGGTTGAACTCCTTTACGTTTATTTGAATCGTATTGATTGTTGCATGGCCACACACTTTATATATCACAGGAGAGTGAAGCAATATACTGCTCATTTTTCTTAAATATCAAAAAATAACTGTACTTTTATGAATCCGTCAGAAAAATCTACTGTCCTTTTATATTCAATTCATTTTCTGTCCTTTTTAACAGGCATCAACAAGAAAGAAAGCGCTTTATTTATTGGAACTACTTGAACCTTTAGTTCGAAGTAATCGGATGACAAAGAAGCGATCGGCGCTCCTGCATACGTATCTGGAAAATCAATGACCGTACTAAAGCTCCCTTTATGAAAAGCCAGACTGCATCAAAATCGTTTTTCGTTCAAATCATTTGTAGATACTTCAGTCATATCCCCCTTTAATTCCTAAATTAAGGGGAAGGAGACTTGCGTAATAATAAATTCTCCTTCCAACTGTACTGCATTGTTATTTCTTAGATGAACTCCATTCGTCGATTTGTGCTTGCTTCTCTTCACAACGCCATCCGCTCCTGCAGCCTTCAATTTCTGAAGTAACACCAAGCTCGGAACGGATGTACTCGTTGAATTGAGTTTACATACAGATGTTTCGCATTAATTAATCAACTTCAAATATTGCATCGATTGTTTGATGAGCACTGCAGCCTCTGCTCGAGTGGCTGCCTCTTGAGGTGAGAATGTTGTATTTGTTTTCCCATGAACCAAACCTTTGCTCACGGCTTCCGCTACCGCGCTGCGGGCATAGTCCGACAACTGGTCTTGATCGGCAAATGGGGCATTCTTCGCAGCTTCCGGTTGAGATTCTCCCTGAACGAGATGGACAGCTTTCATCATCATGACGACCATTTGCTCTCTCGTAATTAGCTGATCCGGGTTGAATTGGCCCTCGCCCACACCTTGAACCAAGCCGTACTTCGCGGCAGTACCTACTTCTGATGCATACCACTGGGTGGCAGCAACATCGGTAAATACGGATGGCGTCGACTCTGCCTGCAAGCCAAGTCCTCTTACGAGAAGCGCTGCAAACTGAGCCCGAGTGACTTGCATTTCTGGCGTATACGTGCGGTCCGTTGTTCCGTCGATCACCATTTTGGAGGCCAGAGTCTCCACATCTTTCTGTGCCCAGTGTCCGTTCATATCGGCAAATGTTTTCTTGTTTTGCACGATCGCATACAGGCTGTTCGTATTACGGGTTATGGTTGCTTCTGTCTTGCCGTTCTTCACACTAAACACCGATGGCACAAACTTCAGCTCTCCTGATGCCGGATCGTAAACGACCGCAGTCGCACTCGAAGAATCTTGAATGGTGCCGTCTACATTCATCACGCGTGTGATAAAACGATTGCCGAAGTTCGTAATTTCAACTTCTTGGTCCTTGGCTTTCAGAATCACTTTGTAATCGATCATATCGCTTACGCGTTTCATACCATTTTCTGAGATGGATTGATCAAATTGCTGTTCATGCTGCGATTTCGCTTTATCCATGCGAATGATCAGCGTCGCGCCTTCTGTATTTGCCAAACTCGCAACATCCTCACGGTTCAGGGCGGACAGCGGCAGGTTATATGATCCCAGATGGCTTCTTAGGGTCAGGACAGTTTCTTTATTCTCTTTAAGACTGTTAGACAAAATATCCAGCGGCAATTGTACGGCATTCCTTTCATACTCGCTTGGTATCTCGAAATTTAGGATAGAGCTGCCCGCAGCTTTAAGATCTGCTAATTTCTGCGCGAGTCGTTCGCGATTGATGATTGCCGTTACAGCTGTTTGACTTTCTTGTACAGGCTCGACCCTAAGTTCCGTATCCTTGGGTACGTACTTAGTTGGATCTTCTTTCACCGGCGGTGCGGTTGGATTGCCAGAACCGCTGGAACTGCCAGATCCAGGGTTAGTGCCTGGATTGCCATTTTGCCCGGATATTGAAATAGTCTTTACTCCAAAGACGGCTGAACCATCCGTTGCTGTGGCAACTACCTTCACCGTCCCATCCTTAACGGCCGTCAGTATGCCTGATAGATTGATGAGCGCTTTATCCGTTGCTGTTGCGCCATTCGCTTCGTATACAGCCCAAGTTACTGACTTATTCGCAGCATTGACAGGGAGCACCGCCGCTTGTAATTGAAGGGTTCCGCTCTTCGCGGAAATCGTCGACACATTACCTAAGCTTGTGATGTTAATCGTGGCAACATCCACTGGATCTGTGCCTGGATCAACAACGTCCGTTTGACCGCTTATTTCAATAGACTTTACTCCAAATACGGCTGAACCGTCCGTTGCTGTGGCAACCACCTTCACCGTCCCATCCTTCACGGCCTTCAGCAAGCCAATCGGATTGATGATCGCTTTATCCGTTGCCGCTCCACCCACTTCATAGACAGCCCATGTCACTGATTGATTCCTCGCATTCGTCGGAAGCACCATTGCGCTTAATGGAAGGCTTCCGCCCTTTACTGTGATCGTAGGCGATGGGCTCGTGACTGTAATCGATTGAACCAAATCTTCTTTACCGAATACTTCTAGCTCGACCACATGGCTTTTTTGTCCTACTGTAAGCGAGCTGTTATTCGTTGAGTTGCCATTGGCGTATACTCGGACATATCTCGCCGATACCGGCTGCGTAGCAAACGCTTTGCCGGAAGAAGTTTCCGCATAATCAACTTCCGTTCCCGCTCCAAATCCGTGAACGTTGTTTTTGTCGGCATTGTAGACAACAATCACATTCTCCTTCGCAAAACTCGGATCATTGGATACGGCGATCACTGTATCGAAATATTTTCTGTTATCTGCATAATATCTCCACAGATTGATGGAGGAAAGTAAATAGGATTTCCCTAAATCCACCTGCATCCAGTTCGGGGACCGGCTCTCTGTGCCATATTCTGAATAACCTGTAATCTCGATACTGCCATCTACAGCGCTGTCCGGGTTTAGTCCATTATTATTGAATGCTGTATTGGCTGTGAGCGTCTTGCCATTGGCCAAGTTAACAGGATCATCCGGGAGCTCGATGTACATACCGAATACTTCTAGCTCAACGACATGGCTTTTTTGCCCTACTGTAAGCGAGCTGCTATTCGTTGAGTTGCCATTGGCGTATACTCGGACATATCTCGCCGAAACCGGCCCTGTAGCAAACGCTTTGCCGGAAGAAGTTTCCGCATACTCAACTTCCGTTCCCGCTCCAAATCCGTGAACGTTGTTTTTGTCGGCATTGTAGACAACGGTCACATTCTCCTTCGCAAAACTCGGATCATTGGATACGGCGATCACTGTATCGAAATATTTTCTGTTATCTGCATAATATCTCCACAGATTGATGGAGGAAAGCAAATAGGATTTCCCTAAATCCACCTGCATCCAGTTCGGCGATCGACTCTCCGTACCGTATTCAGCATAATCTGTTGTCACGATGCTGCCATCTACGGCGCTTTGCGGGTTTTGTCCGTTCGTATTGAATAACGTGCTGGCTGTGAGTGTCTTGCCTTTGGCCAAATTAACCTCATTGGCGAGCTCGATATACAAATCTTGAGCAATTGTATAGATATTGCCAGTCGGTTCGGATGGATATACGTTCGTCTGATTGGCCCAGGCTCTTCCGTAGTCGCCCCAGTTCGGCAATGATGTCGCCGTTCCCGTATTCAGTGCCGCTTTCAGCGAATTGAAGTAGGCATTCCAGCGAGAATAGTAGTAATCTCCAACAAGTCCTGCATATTGACGGCGGGCATAATCGTAAATATTTCCACCCCACACCGTTACGATCGACCGGGCGTCATACTCCAAATTGTTGCGCTCCTCATCGTTGGACGCCCACCTCTTGGCATTCTCCAGCCAGTTGCCGAGCATCATCTGCTTGTTCGTCGCAGCCGCTGCGTCTGTGACTTGAATATAGTGAAGAAAAGTATCCGTCAGCTCATTAAACTTGATTGTATCGTGGGCATCGTAAGCCTCTTTGATTTTCGACAGCACTTCGCGTCCCTTGCCGGACAACATTTCCTGAACGACCGTCATCAGATCATATTGATAAGTGCTGGTGTTCCTCAATTCAGGACGAACTTTCAGGAGATCTGGAAGCGCGCTCGCCAAAACGTTTGAATTGTAGTAAAGCGGTCCAGGCGATGCCGTTAAGCTTGGTTCAACTTCATAAAGAGAGGTCATGCCTCTGCTTGACTGATTTTCGTCGCTGGAATTGGTCGCAGGCAGACTGTAAACCGATGCCAATATTTTCTGCCATGCGGCCTCGGCATTAGGGTCGGAAGCGCCGTAACGCGCTTTGGCGTATTGTTTGATCCATGCGTTCAGATCAAGCGGCTGGTCATGCCATGCCATTTCCGTAAAGAATTCGACTGCAGCCGGGTTATTGTTTAATGCCTCCGGCAACAAAGCGATCCCTTTAAGCGCGCTGCCCGGCTTGTTTAATAATTCAAAAAACCTCGTATTCCAAACGGAAAGACTCGTTCCCAAATTCGTATGACCACCGAAATTCCAGATCGTACCGAAAGCATATGGCGTTCCCTTCCAGTCCTTATCCCGGTCAGCGAAGATCAAATCGGAATTTCCATCCAAAACCAACATTCTGCTTTTATCGATTCCGTCAATGGTTGCCGCACGAGGATTATCTCCTCCCCACCCCAGAATGACCCAGATCGCACCGGGATGAGCAGCCGTCATAGCATCTTGCACCGCCTTGGATGCAAGCCCGATGTCGACATTGCCTGATACACCGCCTTCATGCAGCAGATCCATTTTAAACATCGTCGTATCGCCGAACATCTCGCTTTGATGTCTGTAGAAAGCCGCCGCAACAGTATTAAACCGGGCATCAGTCGGAGCAAGCCAATCCGGACGCTGGAATCCGCACCAGGTTCCTTGCGCCACGATATTGGCCGCGTTGCCTGGGCTTTTGGCGTTAAAATTCGGAGGAACCGTTCCGAAATATCCTGGGAAAACCGGTGTCATGCCGAGTTCTCTCAAGCGATCAGCAATCTTCCTGCCGAGCTGTATCCGTTTTTCAATCAAGCTCTCCGTAATCGCTGAAGGGAAGCTGTGCATGTTCTGCATCAACCACCAAGGCTGGTGTGCAGGCTGCGGTATCCAATTGAGCAATTCCTGCTTCGTATAACCGAATTCCTGGAAGGCTTTGAAATAAACCGCTTCCTGCCCTGGATAGACGAGAACCTGATTGATCCCTTGCATAGCTAGCGTATCAATTTTCTTCTCCCAATGCGCCCAATCTTCGTAAGGATCGTTATAGCCTTCGTCCGTATCGTTCAATCCGAATCGATTGGCAACGTTAGCGCTCTTGCGAATAACCCCAGCGGGCTGCGGCAATACCGCAGGCAAATTCAACTGCACCTCATTGAAGGAGATATCTGCGTTTGCTACATATTTGAGGTACCAGTTAAATCCCATTAACAATGTACTCGTGTTCGTACCAGCAAGCGTAATCGTTTGGTCAACCCCTGGACTAATTTCAAATGTATCTTTGCCGTCCGGCGAAGGGGATAGAGATTTTATAATAATCTGACCTGCATGCTGACAGCCTAACCACCGATCAACTAACTGGCTTGCGGATTGAAGATTCACTAAAGCATTATCGCTAGGAACCGATTTCGTACATGTTTGGGATGGATTCTGAGAAGCATAAGACGAAACTGGGAGCAGCGAAGCAAGCATAAGTATTGACAAAATGTAAGCGGTCATAAGTTTGAATAGAGAAGCATTCTTTTGCATCCAAAGATCTCCTTTGAAATAATTTGATCTCTTCCAACAATTTTTTTAACTTATTGCTCCTAAAAGTAGACGAATGTACCGCGCTCGTGAAGCTTTCCGTAAACCGAGCACGGAGAAGAACCAGACCACAGGACCACAATGTCTTCTCATTAAACAAATTGATTTTTACCGACAATAATAATGTCCTGATCTCGGCTCAATAAATGATTGAACCAAGATCAGGATATAGAGCTATTTGGTATTAATTAATCAATTTCAAATATTGCATCGCTTGTTTAATAATTACCGCAGCCTCTGCGCGAGTAGCTGCATCTTGAGGTGCGAATGTTGTATTTGTTTTCCCATGAACCAAACCTTTGCTGGCAGCTTCTGCTACAGCGCTGCGGGCATAGTCCGAGAACTGGTCTTGATCGGCAAATGGGGCATTCTTCGCAGCTTCCGGTTTTGATTCTCCCTGAACGAGATGGACAGCTTTCATCATCATGACGACCATTTGCTCTCTCGTAATCCGTTGATCCGGGTTGAATCGACCCTCACCTACACCTTGAACCAAGCCGTACTTCGCGGCTGTACCTACTTCTGAGGCATACCACTGGGTGACAGCAACATCGGTAAATACGGATGGCGTCGTCTCTGCCCGTAACCCCAGTCCTCTTACGAGAAGCGCTGCAAACTGAGCCCGAGTCACTTGCATTTCCGGCGTATACGTGCGATCCGTTGTTCCGTCGATCACCATTTTGGAAGCTAGGGTCTCAACATCTTTCTGCGCCCAGTGTCCGTTCATATCGTCAAATGTTTTCTTGTTTTGAACGATCGCATACAGACTGTTCGTATTTCGGGTTATGGTTACTTCTGTCTTGCCGTTTTTCACAGTGAATACCGATGGTACAAACTTCAGCTCTCCTGTGATCGGATCGTAAACGACCGCTGTCGCAATAGAAGAATCTTGAATGACTCCGTCTACATTCATCACGCGTGAGATAAAACGGCTGCCAAAGTTCGTAATTTCAACTTCTTTATCCTTGGCTTTCAGAATCACTTTATAATCGATCATATCGCTTACGCGTTTCATATCATTTTCTGAGATGGATTGATCAAACTGCTGTTCATGCTGCGATTTCGCTTTATCCATGCGAATGATTAGCGTCGCGCCTTCGGCATTTGCCAAACTCGCAACATCCTCACGGTTCAGGGCGGACAGCGGCAGGTTGTATGATCCCAGATGGCTTCTGAGCGTCAGGACCGTTTCTTTATTTTCTTTAAGACTGTTATACAAAATATCCAGCGGCAATTGTACGGCATTCCTTTCAAACTCGCTTGGTATCTCGAAATTTAGGATAGAGCTGCCCGCAGCTTTAAGATCTGCTAATTTCTGCGCCAGTCGTTCGCGATTGATGATTGCCGTTACAGCTGTTTGACTTTCTTGTACAGGTTCGACCCTAAGTTCCGTATCCTTGGGTACGTACTTAGTTGGATCTTCTTTCACCGGCGGTGCGGTTGGATTGCCAGAACCACTGGAACTGCCAGATCCAGGGTTAGTGCCTGGATTGCCATTTTGCCCGGATATCGTAATGACTTTGTTTCCAAAGACCAGCGAACCGTCGTTTGATGTTGCAACCACTTTTACGATTCCATCCTTCACAGCTGCCAACAAACCGTTTACGTCTATTATTGCTTTATCCGTAGTTGTTCTGCCATCCGTTTCATAGACAGCCCAAGTTACCGACTTATTCGCAGCATTGGCAGGGAGCACCGCCGCCTGTAATTGAAGGGTTCCGCTCTTCGCGGAAATCGTCGTCGTCGAACTTGTAATAGCGATCGATTCTACGTTCACCTGCCCAATCTTTGTTAACACAAACGCTTGCAGTGCGGTGTTCAACGCTGCCGTTTCAGCTTCGAATTCCTGTTTAGTAGCAACATTCAGGTCTACAAGTTGCTGCGCATGTGCGATTGCTGCTTGCAAGGTTGCTTTCGAGCTTGCAGGGTAATTGCCGACTGCTGTTCCTACTACAGCAAAATCATATTGAACTTGGGCATTCGCGATTAGCGCCACAAGATCAGCTCTATACGTGTTTTCAGTAACCGTAATGTTAGCTACAGCAGGTATGACTGTGCCATCTACAGTACCATTCACGATAAAATGGCCCGCTATTTTATACTTAGACGAATCTACCAGATCCCACTGAACCGACTTATCGGCAGTTGTCGCATTGTTATACACAACTGTGACACTTGCAGGCAGAACCGGCGGAACATACGTAGCCGTAACCACGTTTACTGGCATAACGCCCGAGATCACGGGTGTCGCTTCAACAGTCAGCTTCGTCAGCTTGGCATCCGCCCAATCGCCGTGATCCTCGCTGTTTCCATTGCCGGAATCCGTAACATCCAATATTAGCTCTTTATAACCCTTAACATTCACCTTCACAAATTGGGCATTATCCGCCTCTCTCAACACACTTCCGGAGTAAAGCGATTCGATCGTGCCATCGTTCTTCACTCCGGACACGTTAAACTGTATCGAGCCATTGTAGCTTCCGCCATTCACTTCCTTATCTACGCCAATGAAGGCGGAGAAGGTTTCATAATTTGCTCTAGTAAGATCATATTTGATCACTGAATTAGCATGAGTCCCAAGGCCTTTGGCAAAGGAGAGATCCTCGGCCCCATTCTTCAATACAATCGCATTGCCGGCGATGCTCTTGTCTTTCTTAACATCCAACCAGCCCGAGGATGCGCTTAACCAGTTCAGATCGCTCAAATAGTCCACTTCAGGCAATTCGTCCTTCTGTTCGGATTTGCCCTCCGCAATTCTAAATGTGGCATTGGCCCAGCTTGCATGATCCTCGCTATTATCGTTATCGCTCTGCGTAACAACCAGTTCCACAATGCTTGCGCCAGCTACACGGACATCGACCGGTTTAGCCACGTCGGTAACCTTCATTACTCCGCTCGCAAATTTCTCTACGCCGTCTACAAGCACCTTGAATTCCACATCCGCGTAAGACGGCGATTTGGCCATTTCTTGGTCGACTCCGACAAGAGCAGTGAAGGACTCATAATTTTTACCCGAAATGTCAAACATAATTCTTGAAGCAGCATGGACGCCAAAGCCCTTTTCGTACGTTATAGCGCCGCTATTGCCCATTAATCTTATCGCATTTCCGTCCAGGCTTTTATCCTTCTTAACAGTTAACCAGCCTGAAGCTGCACTTAACCATTCCAGGTCGCTCGCATAACGATCCACCAGTTCAAAGTTCAGCGTGTAGACTTCCTGTGTCGCTCCGCCGTCAGCTGTAGCTGTAATGGTCGTCGCGCCTGGCAAGCTGTCGGCTGGGTGGATTGCCAACTGCACGTCTTCAGATGCTTTGTCCACTGTAACTGTTGGAACTTCCTGGTTTTTCTCCCTCAAAATAGTCAGCTTCGTCGTACGATTCTCAGAATTAAGGCCATTGACCGGCACTCCATTCACTTTCACATTTTTAATCAGAGAAGGCAGTTTTTCCACTTTCCATAATTGACTGTCGCTTCCTGTATAGGTGTTTTGAACAACCGGATTTCCGTCAGCTGCAGAACCGTTGCTGTTCTCCAAGGCCAACTGGCTGTTCATGCTTGTAATTTTAAAATAGCCATTGCCAACATTGGAGATAGCCCACTGCTGGTTTATCGCTGTAGGATCTGCAGCAGTTTCAGAATCTGTCCATTGAATGACTGATTTCCCAGGCAATTTACTCTCG
This sequence comes from Paenibacillus marchantiophytorum, assembly GCF_014640555.1. GTDB lineage: Bacteria > Bacillota > Bacilli > Paenibacillales > NBRC-103111 > Paenibacillus_E > Paenibacillus_E marchantiophytorum. Next base: position 238,539 of record NZ_BMHE01000004.1, read on the forward strand.
TCTGCAACATCCATAACTCGTCCGCTTTGTTTATTGACAATCTTATATTTGCCCAGACCTAAATCATCGATAACCCATTGCTGATCCAATGCACCCGATTGGGTTCGCCCGGCAACAGCCGCTCCATTCGCTGGCGAATTCCCAACTCCCAATACTTTGCTGGTCGCTTTATTGACGATGCGATACAACGTGTTGACATCAAAGGAGTCAATCCCCGTCCGCGTTGGAACTTCATTGGTGTGAGAGCCGACGGCCAGTTCGCCTGCAGCAGCGAAGCCGCCTACGGCCGAATTCACTTCCATTTTCAAATAGCGTGCTGTTTGCGATGGGAAAGTCACACGTTTCATGGTCTTGTCCCCATCCCATGTTCCGCTAGTAACCGAAGTGAAGTTCGTTCCGTCTTCGCTCACGTATAACGTATAGTCAGTAATCATACCTTGTGATAAATTTTGCGAAGGCAGGTAATTCAACATATTAATGTTGTTGTACGTGTAGCCCAAATCCAATGTAATGGATTGAGGCAAAGATGTGTTGGTTTGCCAAACAGTCTCAGAGTAAGTGTCGTTTACATAATCCATAAGGCCATCAATCGCATTGCTTGCATTCCCGCTAGTAGCCGTTGCCGAATTAGCTGTAATCGGATGCTCCATCACGATTGGCTGTTCCGGCAGTGGAGGACGAGATTCATTCGGCTTCCATGCTTGTCCGATCTCCCCCAATCGATTGACTACGTTGTTATCTAACTCCCCATCCGGGTTCGGTGAAACGTTGAGCAAAAAGTTTGTATAACGCGGTTCCAAATAACCGAGATGATCCTGCACAATATTCTGCACGCTTGCCGGCTCTGTATTGGTCATCCAATTGTGCCAGAACCATTGACTGGACACGAGCGGCATGCCCTGGTTAGCGGCATACGCATTGTTGGAAGGCGCCCAAACGCCCTTAGGTTCTTCAAAATAAATAATGTCCTCATCCCATGGCTGCGTTTGTCCATTGTGATCCACAATAAGAATATTAGGCTGTAGTCGCTTAATCAAATCACGAATTTCTTGGTATGAAACTTCATTATGCCCCATCTCCCAAGCCCAGCCGTCGATAATTAGAACCGGAATTTCGCCGTAATTCGTCAGCAGCTCGGTTAGTTGCCCTTTAATAAATTCGATATCCGCTCTGCTGACGGAACCCTTTTGAATACCTTGCTGACGATCCCAAATGGAGAAGTATAGCCCAGGCAGAATTTTTTGAGCACGCATAGAATCTACATATTGCCTTACGATATCTTTCTTGTAGGAGCTGTTCATCACATTATAATTGCCATATTTGGTTGGCCACAGGGCAAATCCGTCATGGTGCTTGGTCGTTAGAACGGTATATTTGATGCCTGCGGATTTGGCGGCTTGCGCCCATTGGTCTGTATTCACATGCTCAGGATTAAAAGATAGTGGATCTTGTCCTGGCGTCACCCATTCCTGATCGTGATAGGTTCCCATATTATAGTGGATAAACATGCCGAACCTGAGATCCACATAGTTTTTCTGATTCGTGTAACTATCATTGACAACGGGGTTTGCTGTGTTTTGACTATTTGTACTCGCAAAAACGGGGGCAACTGTTGCAAAAAATAGCATAAATATAAGTCCTACGCTTGTTGAAATCTTCTTAAACAATGAATTCCCCTCCTATAATCTCTAGTTGTTACTTACATTTAAATACAAAATTGTTTCAAAAAAATCAATGATAAAGCGCTTACAACCGTGCGCTTCGCAAAAGTTTTTTTTTATTACCTTCATCTGCTTCCCCCCTGTTGATTGTTCATTGACAATAATAAAACCTGATCTCGGCTCAATTTTTAGTTGAACCGAGATCAGATTATCGAGCTATTTGGTACTAATTAATCAATTTCAAATATTGCATCGCTTGTTTAATAATGACCGCAGCCTCTGCGCGAGTGGCTACATCTTGTGGAGCAAAGCTTGTTGCTGTTTTCCCATGTACCAATCCTTTGTCAGCGGCATCTGCTACCGCGCCGCGGGCATAGTCCGACAACTGGTCTTGATCGGCAAATGAGGTATTCGTCGCAGCTTCCGGTTTCGCTTCTCCCTGAACGAGCGCAACAGCTTTCATCATCATGACGACCATTTGCTCTCTCGTAATCAGTTGATCCGGGTTGAATTTGCCTTCGCCTACACCTTGAACCAAGCCGTACTTCGCGGCTGTACCTACTTCTGATGCATACCACTGTGTGGCAGCAACATCTGTAAAGACAGATGGCGTTGTTTCCGTCGGTAACCCCAGTCCTCTTACGAGAAGTGCTGCAAACTGAGCCCGAGTGACTTGCATTTCCGGCGTATACGTGCGATCCGTTGTTCCGTCGATCACCATTTTGGAAGCTAGATTCTCAACATCCTTTTGCGCCCAGTGTCCTTTCATATCGTCAAATGTTTTCTTGTTTTCAACGATCGTGTACATACTGTTCGTATTACGGATAACCGTCACTTCAGTCTTGCCGTCTTTCACGGCGAACACAGACGGTACAAACCGCAGTTTGCCAGTAACCGGATCAAAAGCTACCGCTGTAGCAGCGGAAGAATCTTGAATGACACCATTTACGTTCATTACACGTGTGATAAAGCTGTTGCCAAAGTTCGTAATCTCTACTTCTTTGTCCTTGGTTTTCAGAATCACTTTGTAATCGATAATATCGCTTACGCGTTCCAGACCTTTATCTGTAAGCGATTGTTCGAATTGCTCTTTATGCTGCGCCTTCACTTTATCCATGCGAACGATCAGACTTGCGTCTTCCGCATTAGCAAGGCTCGCAACATCCTCACGTTTGAGGATCGAAAGCGGCAAATCATACGTGCCTAAATGACTGTGTACCGTCAAAATAGTTCCTGGATTTTCTTTGTACCCGTTATACAAGACCTGAAGCGGCAATTGTATGGCGTTCGATGCATGCTCTCCAGGAATTTCAAAATTGAGAACAGAACTATTTGCTGTTTTGTGGAGATCTGCCAATTTCTGAGCTAGCCGTTCACGATTGATGATCGCCGTTACAGCTGTTTGCCCGTCTTGTGCAGGGTCAATCCGAAGTTCCGAATCTTTCAGCACATATTGCGCTGGATCTTCTTTTTCGATTGGTGCAGTTGGGCCACCGCCGCCACCGCCGCCACCGCCGCCACCTCGATATTGGTCGCTAGTGATTGAAATTAATTTCTCACTTACGACTCCTGAACGGTCATTCGCTGTTGCCACCACTTTCACTACGCCGACTTTCGAAACAGTCAATACGCCGGATTGATTGATGGACGCTTTATCCGTTGCCGTACCGTCTCTCTCGTATACAGCCCATGTCACTGTTGCATTCGTGGCAGTTGTCGGTGACACCGAAGCATATAATTGAAGACTTCCACCATTTAAGTTAATGACATCTGATGCGCTATCAATTTTGATGCTTAGTACGAGCACCTCTTTGATCACCGAAGCTTCAAATGCTTGCAGTGCAGCGTTCAAAGATGCCGTTGCTTGTTCAAATTGCGGCTTAGTCGCAGAATCATTATCTACAACCTGCTGTGCTTGATCGATGGCCGTTTGCAATGTTTGTTTCGAACCAACCGGATACTTGCCGACTTCCGATCCTTCCACGGCTATATTCAGCTTGCCTTTAACGTTCGCGATAAGCGCTTTAAGCACTTCTTTCTCGTAGTAGACTCCTTCTGTTACCGTCACGTTAGCAACAGCAAGTATGGATGTGCCATCTACGGCTCCGTTCACGGTAAAGATGCCAACCGCCGCATACTGAGAACGATCAATCGCGTTCCATTGAACCGATTTATTGGCCGTAGCGTTATCGTTATAAACGACCGTTACCTCCGTAGGCAGAACAGGTTTAACATAAGTAACTGTAACAACGCTTACCGGCAATACAGTTGTTACTACGGTTTGCTCCCATTTCGCAAAAAGCGTAATATCTGTCCCTTGAACCGTATTCACTGTGAAATCCCATGGAATAGTCAAGGCTGAATTTTGATACCAGCCTGCAAATAGATATCCGGTTCTTGTCGGATCCGTTGGCTTCGTTATTTTCGAACCTTCCGACACTCCGAAAATAGTTCGAACCGCGTCACCACCATTACTGTTGAAAATCACTTTCTTGCCTGGCTGGAAGTAAGAGAAATCCCACTCATCTTGCCACCAGAATCCAATTGTATTGTCTTGCGTGTTCACATCGATCGGCAGCCATACATATCTGGAATCTTTTAGATTCGAAGCATTCCAACGATCCCCCATAAAGATGAACTTATTCGAAACGATATCTCCATTTGCATCCCTATACGGAAGCACAAAAGTACTTTGACTGAAGAATGTCTTGTCGTTATTATAGCCCCTGGCCGGGTTGTCTTTATCTTCCCATGGACCTAAAATATTGGTCGCTCTATGATATTGGGCTGCTACTGGTTCCCAGCCTTTAGTACCTGAGGTAATCATATAATACACGCCGTCTTGCTTGAAGATCGCCGGAGCCTCTCGATGATTCCAGACAGCTTTAGCCCAGTGAACGCCTTCCAGCGACTGGTTTCTCTCGTTCTTCGCAGGTCCGGTATAGTCATCATTCAACTGCATAACAATCTCCGTTCCGTTACCTTCGGATGCGTAGATGAGGTATCCTTTGTCGTCATCATCGACGAACAACGTCATATCGCGCAGCATGCCTTCGCCTTCGCCGCCGCCCCATCCATTATTGGGCAATCTGGATGTACCCAGAAATTTAAATGGACCTGTTGGCGAATCGCTGATCGCAACGCCGCCTTCCGCCGCCCAATATTCACCAGCGATCGGTCCGTCTTGGTGCCACCACATCACATATTTGTCCGTTTTCTTGTTGTAAACAACCTTCGGACGTTCAACAACTTTATCCCAGTTGAAATCTTTATACATTACTTGCTTCTCGGCATTCGTTTTGTCCTTATACAAGGCATTAAGCTCATTTATGCGTTCATTCGAATTATATTTGCTCAACGAATTGATCGGCGATTTCATTGATTTAGTATAGTCGCCATCTCTGTTCGTAATCGTAACAACACGCTTAGGGTCGAATGGTTCCCCGCTAGTCTTATACGTCTCCGAATTTTCGCTCAAGTACAATAGCAGATCTCCGGCAGGCAGTTCATCTTTGCCAAGCTGCGGGTTGTTGAATACCGGCAATACAATCCCTTCATTTTTCCAGTTGTACAAATCTTTAGAAGAGTATGCGTGAACGCCTGTTACTGGTACATAACCCGAACCCACATTATCTGCCGATTTGTCTTCGCCGTACCAGTAGTACATTTTGTTCTTCTCGTTATACAGAATTCCTCCGCCATGAGCCTGAATCGGCACGCCTTCCGTATCCAGCCATAATTTACCGCTTTCAATGGAATCGACTTTGCCCAAGCTCAGATATAAATTGTATAAATCCTGCAGAACTCCAGTGTAGTAGGCAATACTTTCCTCCGTTAAGTCGCTAAGAGCACCTATCTCTGCAACTTGATTTTCAATCGTAGCTTCCACTTTAGGACTTATCCCCGAAACCGTCCGCAAGCGGTTAATAGCAGTTTGCAAGCTGCTTGTGTTGAAAGCAGTTCCTCGCTTCTGACTAACAGCAATTTCTGCTGTACTGAGCGTATTGCCGTCACCACCCGTGGTTATGGCCTGAATGGCAACATATCTCGCTTTGCCCGATTTGAATGTAGCCGATTGAGCACTTGAACTGGTTGCGTCAAAAGTGCCGTTTGCTGTAAATTGGAAATTGTCATCCAGATATTTTTGCGTGCCATTTGACGCTTTTCCCGATAAATTGCTATCGCTCAAATAAATTTTAAACTGTTTAATTCTGCCGTTCGCTTTATCTTGCCTTGGTGTAACCAAAATCTTGCCAACATCTGCAATGCTCTGTCCCAAATCTATAATGATATAATCGCCTGATTTATATTTCCTTCCATTTCCATCCCAGTTTGATTCGTAGAAAGTTGAATTGTTGTTATCCAGCATGAGACTGGAAGGATTCCCTTGATATGCTTCCGGTTCATAGAAGAGCCGAATCCCGTTAATCATTTTCTCACCGACATTAATTTTTGCCATTTCGGCTCTAATTTGGCCCGCTAGCTTATCGAGTACTTCCTGTGTCGCTGTTGGACTACTCAGCAGCGCTGGGGCTTGATCAAGCAGCTTTTGCACATCAATAAGGTAGGAATGATCTTCATGGAAGCCGCGAATGAACGCATCGGCATCGCTAATCGCTCCTGTAAGGCTGGTCTTGTCGATTCTAAATCCATTCTTGTTGAAGATGTTGAACTCAGCAGCCGATGCATACTGCTTGCCCGCATCGCTTCTTGACTCAAGCGCAGTGAACTTCACATAAGATGCGCCCTTTGCGTCAAAGGTTGCTGTTTTCTCGGTTTTGTCCGCGTCCCAGGTTCCTTCAGCCACTTTGGTGAAAGCGGTACCGTCAGTGCTCACGGATATTTCGAACTTAGTAACAACACCATTCCAATCAGCATCTTGCCGCGGCAAGTATTTCAGCTTATTAACACCCCCATACGCTTTGCCTAAGTTAAAAGTAATGGAGTGCGGCAGTGCCGAATAAGAGCTGTCCCATGCCGTGTGCCAGTTCGTTCCGGAATCTCCATCCAGCGTCCCCCCCGGTCCTTCACCTGATGCCGAACTGTCAGACGTTGCCGTCATTTGGCTTTGCGGAATGATCCCAGTCTCAACGGACTTGAACACCAAGCTATACTCAGCATTTAGTTTAATTAATATCTGAGCTATGTCTTCCTGGCTCGCAAACGTGTTGGATTTAACCGCAGTGGCTTCGTCAACTAACGTCTTCAATTTCGTTGTGTCTACACTTGCTGCATTTGCTTCGATAAAGTCATCAGCTCTGGTAATCGCATTCGCGAGTGCTAGCGTATCTGCTGTGAAATTGGACTTTCTCATAATATTGATCTCAGCAGCCGATGCATACTGGGCTCCCGATCCGTTCGTTTCATCCGCCTTTAACCTTACATATCTTGCAGATGCCGACGAGAAAGTTGCGGTTTTCTCCGACTTATCATTCTTCCATGTGCCTTGTGCAACAGGATTGAAAACGGTACCATCAGTACTCACTTCAACCGTATACTTGGTAATAACGCCATTCCAATCGGCATCTTGCCTTGGTAAGTAGCGCACCTGGTAGACATCATCATAAGATGCTCCAAGATCGTAAGTAATCGTGTGCGGACCTCCATCGTAAGGATCCCAAGACGTGTGCCATTTGGTTGAGTTATTCCCATCCAGTGTATTCGCAGGCTCTTCTCCGGATTGAGCGCTGCTTGCCGTCGCGCTCATTTCGCTCTGAGGAATAACCGTGCTGCTTGTATAGGAAGCTCCGTCAATGACGAAGGTTGTAATCGATTTTGCTCCAACGGTTGTGTGGAGAGTTTTATCCAAGACGGGTACATCTGCCTTCTGGGCGACATTCTCCGTGGCAGAGGATACATAAGGCGTTGCATTCCCGGTGACCGTATTAAACTGAGACATGTTCAATGAAATATCTTCATTAGTCGCACTTGCATTTCTGTATACAACATAGATTTTATTCTTGGCAGGATCATAAGCGGCTAACGTGTTGTCATTGTTATCTGCGATGAATCTGGAGCCCTGTGGGATGAATTTACTGAACTGCTGCATAGCATAATACTTCTTCGTGTACCACCACTGTTGCGTATCGAAATCAGCATGAAGGAGACCCCAATTCATATTCTCCTTGTCCTTCTGCATGTTTTTCTCGCTCTCAATCGCTTGCCAGAGGACCCACCCCTTAGGCTCAAGCCATGTGATGTCCGTCATAATTCTTTCTGATAAAGCCAATGCCGGTTCAAAATCGTCGTGATTATGAGCAACTCCTGAAGGACCAAGATCCACTTCAGACATCCATAACGGCTTGCCCGCCGCTTTGGCTTGATTTCTGATTCCGTATCGATCCGAACCGCCGTAGGAGTGGGTGTTCATTTTCCCGACATTCTCTTTCGTAGTTTCATCATACGAATTCCAATTGGATACGAAGGTATCAAGAATCGATTCATCCATGGCCGCAACTTTAACGGATTGCAGACCCTCAGCATCCAGTTTCGCGCGGGTTGTATTAATGAGCTTCATTTGCGAGGCAACGTCATAATGCGAACCTTCTTGGCCCCCGTTAAATCCCCAGTACTTTGTGTTAGGTTCGTTCATAGGGGAAAGGTAATTGAAATCAATATTCCAATTCTCTTTGAAATGCTTTACAACGCCCGCCATATAGGCAGCAAAATTATCATATTCCTCTGGTTTCAAGTTGTCTTTCCCAGAATCCCTATTTCCCGTTGTGCTTCCGCTGACCGTCATATAGTAGGGAGCCGAATTTGAGAACGCCTCCAATTGATTAGCGCCTCTTGCTTTCGCGGCTTGAAGCCACCAACGCTGATTGGCATCTTGCGACCAATCCCATACACCTTGGGATGGTGAGAACCCCGGAACTTCGCCACCTTGGCGCATCGTCTCGTAAGCAGGATTTTCACCGCCGCCAATATTATATCTGGCAATATTTAAATTCAATCCTGCTGGAGAGTAAAGCGCATCGGCCAGTGCATTTCTGGTTGTATCTTCCCAGCCCCCGGTTATATTGGCAAACCACGCGAGCGATGTTCCCCATCCGTCCCATGATTGCTGCATGTTGCTTGGATCTAGATCAATCGTAGTCGTTGCCGCACTCGCCTCTTGCGCCGTTAACCCGTAAAATGCCGGTGATACTAAAGACAAAGCAAGGCATGAAGCAAATAACTTTCTTCCAACTTTTGTAGTCATTCAGATAACCTCCTTCTTTGATGGCATAACCATCGGAACCATAATTTGGAAACGCTTACCGGGCTTTTCAAAAAAAACGGGATTTGATTTACATCAATTCCCCATAATAAGGGGAGGAGATGCCCTGCATCCCTCTCCCATTCTCAAGCGTGAACCTTACTTACTTGCTCTTGCTTTTGTCCATTTATCATTCAGATCGTTAGCAATCTTATCCAGCGGCGTTCCGCCCATCATTTCTTGACCAAGCTTCTTCCAATCCAATTGGATCGAGTTTACATATTTATTGAAGTTCTCTCCGCCTGGAAGAAAGCTGAATTCTTCCACTTTGTTAGCTTTGTAGAACTCAGTCAGGAACGGAACATCGGCTTTAACACCCTCCATAACGGAGTTCGCTTGCTTCTTGTTCACATAGAAGGAGTAAGCATCCGAGGAGAACATCCACTCTTGGAATTTCTTAGCTGCTTCTGCGTTTTTGGATTTGTTGTAAATACCGAAGAAGTTATCCGTGAAAGTCATCACTTTCAGCGGCTCCGACTCCGAATGACGAGTTGGCAGTGCGAATGCTGCTAAGTCATCCGTGTTGCCAACTTTGGATTTGTATTGCGGCAAGTACCAAAGTCCTGCAGCAATCACTGCTGCCTTTTTCGCTTCAAACAATCCTGTTGCTTGGTCATTGCTCAAACCTAGCGGATCAGCGCCCATGACTTTGGCATCATACAGGGTTTGAATATCCGTGTAAGCTTTATAGAATGGCGTACCTTTATCAAAAGGTTTGTCCATTCCGGCAATTTTGTCGTAGTAGTTTGCGTCACCGGATGCTAATATCGGCATGAATTCGTTAAACGGATAGTTCGGCCAGGAATCCTTGCCACCCATGGCATACGGCTGATATTTCCCGCTCTTTTTGATCGTCGTTAATACGCTTACAAACTGCTCCCACGTTGTTGGAACGCTTAAGCCCAGCTCTTTAAATACACTCGGATGATAGTAAACAAGTTCAGGGAACGAGATAACAGGCAAAGCTAGAATTTTACCATCAACAGCATATTGCTTGGCTTTCGTATTTTTGGCTGTAACGCTCAGGTCATTCAGTGGAAGAAGTTCCGCTTTGAAATCACTGATGAAATTCGGCTTCAATTCAATAATATCAGGCAGCTCATTAGCGGCTAATCTTACTTTCATCGCTTGCAAGTAATCGCCATCACTTTTGAACGTTTCGACTTCCATTTTCACGTTCGGCATAACGGTGGAAAACTCTTTGACCTTTTTAGTCCAGCTATCCAGGAATTCGCTATCGCTATCCCACATCGCAAGTTTTAATGTAATCGCATTCTCTTTCGTGTTGTTTGCTGCCGTGGGAGCAGGTGAAGCGCTGCTACCCGCAGTAGTCGTCGTATTGGTGCTGCAACCTGCTAATCCAAACGTCAAGGCAATTGAAAGTACAGATGTTACTAGTCTTTTTTTCATAGTCTTTCTTAACCCCCTCAAGATTACGTAAGTTCTTATTTACAATCTTATCTTACATAAATTCGGAATACGCTTTCATTGATATATTTAGTCATTAGTTTGATAAATTTTGTGCTCACTCTTTTTTTCTTGCATAGTTGTCCCGGTATTTCTGAGGGCTCATCCCCCGATATTTTTTAAACACACGGCTGAAATGTTCCGGGTTCTCATACCCCACTTTCACGGCAATCTCATACATTTTCATGTCGGTTTCGATTAGCCTTGTTGCCTCATTGATCCGCAGTTTTGTCACATATTCAATAAAATGCTCACCCGTTTCTTTGACGAACTGTTTACTGAGATGGCTCTCTGTCACTTGTGCCCATTCGCTAACTTGACCAAGCGTAATTGAATTGCAATAATTCTTCTCTACGTAACGCTTGACTCTCTCCACTAACCGCTGCGGGTTTTCTTCACGTATTTTGTCAGGATGCAGCAAATCTGCTAGGCGAAATACAAGCTTCTCAATCCACTCATGTAAATCTTCACGGAACGTGAATTGTTCAACAATTTCGTAAGGTCTTCGCCGCGTTTCTATCACATGCGTCCAATTCATCCCTTTTGCATGCAGTAATGCGCCTATATTCCAAATCAGTTCTTCATAAATAGGGAGCGAGCTTTCCAACGTTACATGGGGCATATCGCTCAATTGACTTAACCCCGTGTACAATTGCTGCTGCCACTTGCGGTCTCCCTTATCCATGAGATACATCATCACCGAGTAATCATACGGCGTAGGCAGCTGTCTTTCGTTCACGCTTACCGTTTCAGAATAATACACGCGCCCAGGGCCTTCCGAGAATCGCAGATTGGCCAGGCTGCTCGCCTGACTATATCTAAGATGCCAGCTTTTCCAGTCTGTGCATGACTCCGCTACTCCGATGGACAGCGAAACATTAATAAAGTTTTTGACCGTATTGCGCAAAGAATCGAGGAGTTCAATTACACGTCCCCGCAAATTCAAGAAGCTTGTCGATGACTCATAACATAGAAGAATGGCATATTCATCCCCATTAATTTGCAGTAATTCATAGGGGTGCTTGACGATCTCCATCCCTTGTTTAATAATCCTGCCTACATGCTCATCATTGTCCGAACCGCCTTGCAGCGGCATATCCGTTATCCGATTTTGTTTATCCGGCATCACGGATACAAGGACATGCTGAAAGTTCGTAAATTGGAGCATCCATTTCGAAAAAGAGTCGTCCTGCGCCAGATTGGGACTATAGAGATAATCTTTATCGCATAACAGTCCGCGGAGCCATATTTCTCGCTGCTTGAGATCGGCGTCCCTATTGGTTTTACTCATTCTTGCGGAAGAAATCGTTTTTTCTTTTAACTGAATAAGCGCTTTCTCAATGACCGGAACGATATGTTCTGGATCAAGATCAGCTTTCATAATATAATCCACAGCCCCTAGCAGAAACGCTTTTCGCACGAAATCAAAGTCTGAATAGGCGCTCAACACAATACTCACTGGCGAGTTAGCTAAATTCGCTTCCTGCAGCTTGGACAGGAGCGTAAGGGCATCCATAATCGGCATGCTCATATCGACAATCATTAAATCAACGTCCTGCTGCCCCGATATTCGTTCCCATGCTTCATGACCATCTGCAGCCTCAGCTACCACCTCGCAGTCCAGATCACTCCACGGAATAATCGCACTCATGGCTAGTCTCACTAGCGGCTCGTCATCGACGATCATTACTCTAAACATTTTTTTTCATCCCCAATCTGAATAAAAGCCGATATGACCGTTTTACTCCTGAACAATAACCTGATCATACCTTTGCTCGATGACACCTGGAACTTCGTAAAGTAAGTAAGAACGACCGCTAACTTCTCCGCGAAACGAACTGGGAAAAGACATGTATTCTTTCTTTGACAAGATTGGCAGAATGGCAATATCTACAGACATCCCAAATCTATCCTTCAACTCCAAAGCGGAAAGAAAGCTTTTTTCGATGAGAATAATTCGATCATATTTGGTATCGTATAAGCAAAATTTCATAGGATATGACACGCCCCCCTTTATCCATTTCTCTATTCTTCTGGATAAATTAACGTTATCGCTGCCGGTAATGAGCGGGTTAAGCAGATTTTCCGTCAGTCAAGCTAATCGAAGGTTGATCCGGATTATTGGTCAAGAGGGGCAATACGATAGTGACCTCTGTTCCAACACCCAGTTTACTGTTAATCTCGAGCCCATAGGGTTCTCCGTAATTTAAGCGAATCCGATCATTGACATTGGCAATACCAATACCGCATAGCGATTCCACTTTTTTCTCTTGCAGCAAAGCTTCCATCGTCTTCTGCTCCATGCCCTTGCCATTGTCAGTGATTGTCATGACGAGTTGACCGCTATATTTTCTGCCTGTAATTTTGACGATCCCCATCGCTTCTTTGCCGTAAAATCCGTGAATAATCGCATTTTCCAAAATAGGCTGCAAAAGCAGCTTGAGAATGTAAGTGTCTGTCACACTTTCATCTAAATCGTATTCAACCTTAAAGCGGTCACCATAACGAACTTTCATAATATGAATATATTTCTCCAGGCTCTGCATCTCATCAAACAATTGAATGTAAGAGCCGCCGCGATGGAAGGTAGAAGATAACAATTTGATCAGAGAATCCGTCATTTCAACCAGATTCGTGGCTTTGGACAGCATCGCCATTATTTTTATGGCATTAAGGGTATTCACCAGAAAGTGCGGATTAATTTGCGATTGAAGCGCATCGATCTCTGCACGGTTTTTCAGCTTTTCCTGTTCTTGCCTTTCAACGATGAGCTCCTGGATGCGCACTGTCATATTTTGAAATGTTTTTCCTAACGAATAAATTTCCAATGGCCCTGAGAGGTCCAAATTAACTTGAAAGGAACCGCTTTTCATTCTATTCATTTGATAGATTAATGATTTGATTGGACCTACGATACTACGAACTAGAAAAAAGGATACAATCAAAAAGATGACCAAGCCAGCCGCAGATACATTCATAATAAATTTATAAATTTGCTTGACCTCGGAAGTCATCTGATCATACGGAGTAATATAAATAATTTTCCATTCCGTTCGCTCCATAGTCAGGAAGGTAACAGACATTTGTTCATTATCAGCCATTGTTTTAAAGTTGCCGCTTTTCTTATCTTGGGCTTGTTCGATCGCTTGCTTTTCGATGTTTTGATTTTTATCTTTGCTCGTATCCAACATGATATTTCCGTTTCCATCAAGGATAATAAAGCTGCCGTTTTGATTGGACGTGGATTCAGCCAGGTTCTCGAACACCTTGGCTTGTATCACAAAATAGATCATTTCAACATCGCTAAATGACCTTTCATACGTAGGAGCAATGGCTGCCGATAAAATATATTTATCATTCGACTCAATCAATACATTCTCTTCAGAGCCGAATAACTGTACTCGCCCTTGATTTTGCAGCGTTTTGTGATACAGCAGCGTCGCCTTCAAATAATTTTCGTTGATCCGCGTGTCGATGTTATGAAAATGCGTACCCTCAAAAAAGTAGGCGCCCCCGTCGCGATAGACGAACATCGCCGAAACAACATCTGGCATATCGTGCAAGTAACTTTTCAATTGGTTTTCTAATTGGAAGGAATAGTTGAATTGATCTTTGGATTCTGTGCTGCGATGAAAGGAAGTGGCAAGGGAAATGACATTATTATCCGAGGCAATAGCGGCAACCGTCCTGATATATCTGCTTTTTTCCTGATCAATGGTATAGGATACTTGTTCCAATGTCTGCATCGTACGCGAGGTAATATTCGTCAGCAAAATATCGGTATACTTTCGTAATGACAACAACGCAACCAACACAATAGGCATCACAATAACGAAAAAAAACATCACGTAAAGGATCGATGTAATTGGCCATCTCTTTTTAAACATACTCACTGCTGGGTTCCCCCCCCCGGTTATCAAGTAACAACTAGGCATGTTATTACATATTCCCACATCTGACGGGATAACTGGGACACCCAGTGTGTCAAAGTTGTTACGCTTTCACTAACTATTTAACCCTAATTTCGGCAGAATACGACATCAACTACCGTCATCATAAGTTTAAATACTTTCTGCGTCAACAGCCTAATACTTCCATTCGCCTCCTAAATATAGGAAGGAAAATCAAGGGAAGACAGGACTGCCTTCCCTTAGGAAATCATAAGAACAATTCTTCCAAAATAGCTACCCCTTGCGGCTCTAGCACCAACGTACGTTCGTAGAATCGGTGAGACAATAAATCCTTATAAGTTCCTTCATTTAATAAAATCACAGATTCATAAGCATTGTGATTCAAGACAAACGTGTACGTTCTTCCTTCTTTCTGTCTGCTCTTCATCTCAACACCATAAGGTGCTTGATGAGCCGGCTGCAAATTCAAGCGCTCGCACAGCGTTTGGCTGAACTCCGCCAAAAATTTAGGATCAGGGTCTGTTGCTACATAGAACGCTTCTCCCAGCCCGAATTTATTGAGAGTGACTGCCGGCATGCCAGCGTAGAAATCACGTCCATAGAAGGCAAGAGCCTCTGCTCCTTCAAGATGGAGCAAGTCACATAAGAGTCCGCATTCGTATTCTCCTCGAAGCTTTCCGAACGATGAGGGCATGATAATGGTGTTCGTCATATCTGGCTGAAGCGCATCTATTTCCTCAACCCAAATCCCCAGCAGGTCACGCAATTCACCTGGATAGCCGCCGAGTGTGACAAGATCGTTCTCATTCACAATCCCGCTGAAGAATGATGTAACGAACGTTCCCCCCATGATCACAAATGACCTCAGCCGTTCGCTCACGCCAGGTTTCATCATATACATGACTGGAGCAATTACTAACTCATACTTGGAAAAGTCGCTAAGCGGACTAATGACATCTACATTAACGTTTAAATCATAGAATGCCTTGTAGTATTTCTGCGCTTGCTTGAGATAATCGAGATCAACGTTCGGACCACTGGTCATTTCTACCGCATTCCATGTATCAATATCAAACAGCAGCGCTACTTTGGACTCTGTTACAGAATCCAGCAGCGTATCTCCCAATGCGAGCAGCTCTTGTCCCAATTGCGTACACTCTTTAAACACCCTTGTGTGCTCATGACCCGCATGAGCAATCAAAGCTCCGTGATACTTTTCGCATGCGCCGACAGAACGGCGCAATTGGAAAAACATCACCGTATCCGCTCCACGCGCTATCGCCTGATAACTCCAAAGGCGCATAACACCAGGCCTTTTGAGACTATTGTAGGGCTGCCAGTTCTGCTGGCTTGGCGTCTGCTCCATCAGCATGAAAGGCTGTCCATCTTTTAGCCCTCTCATGTAATCATGTCTCATCGCTACGTTGCTCATCGGCTCATTCATTTGAGGATAACTGTCCCAAGAGACAACATCCATACGATCTGCCCATTTCTTTAAATCCAGACCGTTAAAAAGTCCCCATATATTCGATGTAATCTTGATTTCCGGCGTGATCGCTTTAATCGTGTCATATTCGCCTTGATAGCATTCTAAGATCGCATCGGACATGAATCTCTTATAATCCAGTGCGATACCTTGGAAGCATTTATTATTCCCGTTCAAATTCGTAGGCAGGACAATTTCATCCCATTCATAGACCGTATGAGACCAGAAACTCATGTTCCACACACTATTTACGACTTCTAAAGAACCGTATTTATTTTGCAGCCAAGTTCGGAAAGCTGAGGCGCAAGTGTCGCAGTAGCAATGCGGACCATATTCGTTGCCGATGTGCCAAACAAGCAAAGAAGGGTGATTCCCGTACCGTTCTGCCAATTTGCTCGCCAAGCGCTGAGAGAACTTCCGGTACACATTGCTGTTTGGGCAGAAGTTAACGCGAGAGCCATGCGTTCGCTTTCTCCCGTCAATATCGACGGGAAGCACTTCAGGATACAGCCGCGACATCCAGGCAGGCTGTGCTGCAGTTGAGGTAGCTAAGCACAGGAAAATGCCTTCCTTCGAAACGGTGTCTATGATTTTATCCAGCCACTCGAAATCGTAAACATCCTCCGAAAGCTGCAGCTTCGCCCAACTGAACACAGGCAGCGTCACGATATTAATGCCCGCCAGTTTAAACAATCTCATATCTTCCTGCCACACTTCTTCAGGCCATTGGTCAGGATTATAATCGCCGCCATAATATATGTATGGCAGTTTGTCATTAATCATTGCATATACCCCCATATTGTATAATCGAACAGACCTACTCTTTCATCGCACCATCCATGAGCCCGGCAAAAATAAACTTACGCAAAACCAAGTAAATCACAAGGGTTGGAATCATGACCAAAATAATTGCGGCTGATAGCTCATTCCAGTAGGTACCCCGTTCGCCTACAAACGTCATCAAAGCGGTTGATAACGTGCTTAGCTTCTTAGATGGCATATACAGATAGGGAATATACATGTCATTCATAATATCAACGGCTTTGATAATCGCCAGCGTAGCCGTTGCCGGAAGCAAGAGCGGGAAAAGAATGGAGCGGAAAATCCGGAAATAGGAGGCGCCATCCAGAAGTGCGCTTTCATCCAATTGCTTGGATATTTTCTCAATGAACTGCAAGTAAATGAAAATTTGCATCAAATCCGTACCCGCGTAAATAATAAGCGGAGCAAAAATTGTGTTATACAATCCTAATGACTTAATGGTCTGAAAACGGGCTACTTCTGTTGTATAGGCAGGTACGATAGATGCCACAATAAATAACAGAAAGATCGTTTTTTTGAAACGGAAATTAAATCGATTCAACACGAATGCCGTCATTGCTCCGAGGATGGCATTAATGACAACGCTTGATACCGTAACGCTAAGGGAGTTAATCAATCCAACCAGCATGTTCGCTTTCTCGAATGCAACGGCGAAATTGTGAAACGACAAGCTCTTCGGAAATGAAAACGGCGATGTTGCAGCGAGCTCCGGCGATGTTTTGAAAGCAGCGAAAACAACGACAAGCAGCGGCACGAATATAATTAATGTAATGAGAGCGAGAATGACATAATAAAGCGTTTTACCGAGGAGGGAAAGCATTTTAGCCTTTTCCAATTTGTTTGGCTTGATGGCAATCTCTGTTTGGGACATGCTCATGATGATTTTTCTCCCTTCTCACGGATCAATAAGTTTTGAATGAAACTGAATGCGATGATCATAACCATCAAAATAATCGCCATTGCCGACGCTAACCCATAACTATTAAACTTAAATGCTGTATTGATGGTAAAAATGGTGAACGTACTGCTGGAAGTTCCCGGACCGCCTTGTGTAACCAGGAAAGGAATATCGAATACTTGGAGTGCTCCGCGAATATTCAGGAACAAGATAATTTCAATGACACGTCGAATACCAGGCAGAACGATAAAACGAATCTGCTGTATTTTATTTGCTCCATCAATGGTAGCGGCTTCATACAGATCGTTCGGAATAGATTGGACACCCGCGAGAAATAAGATGATATGAAACCCTGCAAACCGCCATAGCGAGATAGCAACAAGCGAATAGTTTACAATTTTCACATCACTCAACCAGTTATGAATCCATCCTTCGAGACCGACAGCTGTTAACAGCTCGTTGATCGGCCCGTTCACCGGGTTGTACAAATAGCTGAAAATGTAAGCGACAGCGACGCCATTAATAATGTAGGGCAATAAGATGATAGAGCGAAAAAATTCACTGGCTCTCATTTTGGCATTTAGCATAACCGCTAATAAAATCTCAAACGGAATCAACAGCGCATGGATGATAAAATAAAGCCAGTTGTTCGAAAGCGATTGCCAAACCTGCGACATTTTGAGCGCTTTCATATAATTCTCAAATCCTACAAAATGAAATCCCCTGCTGATCCCATTCCAGTCAGTCATACTGTATTCAAACAGCTTCACTGTTGGGTAAATCAGAAATAACAGCAATAATCCAACCGGCAACGCCAGAAAAGAAATTACAAGCACTCTCTTTTGCATCATGTTACTCACTTGCTACCCCTCATTCCTTGATCTATGATGATGTAATGACTAAGTTTTCCCCTTAGATCATCCTTTGTAAGCCTAATTCTAGAGAGATTGGACACGCTTTCACATGATAATTTTTGTGCTTTCAATTGATAAATTTTGTTGGCAAAATAAAATAAACCCGGACGAATCTGTATGTTGATTCGTCAAGGTAGGGAGATTACATCCTCTTTTACGCCGGATCGGACCGCCCGTTTTGGAACATGAACTGATCGAGATCGAATTCCAACAGGGAATTAAGTCTTCTCTCATACTGCGGGAATTCCAGTTCCTTGGTGACCTCATTGGGTACAATGATGCACCGGATGCCTGCCCCATTGGCAGCCTTCAAGCCATTGGGTGAATCTTCGAAAGCAATCGTTTCAAATGCGCTTACGCCTAATTTGCGCATCGCCAGTTTGTACAACTCAGGATCCGGCTTCACTTTCTGCACATCATCAGATGTAACCACCTCATCGAAGAGCGACATCAGCCCAAACGATTTCAAATAACGGCTCACCCAGTCGTGAGCCGAGCTTGAAGCAACGGCTAATTTGATACCGCGCTCACTCGCCTTGTGCAATATCTTCAATACCCCTGGTCTCAGCTGGGCATTTTCCATTCGCTGCTCATATCTCATTTCCAAATGCGACTGTATCTGTACAAGATCAATCGGCTCATTTGCATGCTCTTTCAAATAGGCGTAGGGATTAAAAGCTTCTAAAGAAGAGCCGACATGGCGCGCCCATAGCTCCATCGGCAACTCCAAGCCATACAGGGCGTACACCTCTTTGAACACGTGATACCACGGCGTTTCTGTATCTAGCAGCAAGCCATCAAAATCAAATATAGCGGCTTTCAACATTTTATATCCCCCCCTCAGACTTAACTTAAAATCGGCTTTCGTTATGCGCATCTTGGAACGCCAAATAGTCGAATTCCACCAAGCAGCCTGCCCCTTGCGGCGACTGCGCCACAACTCCCGCCAGGCATGCCTCGGAGTTCTGCATGCCAAAGTATCGAATGAGCGTCCAATTGACGCCATCGTGTGAATACGAAAAAGTAACACATTCGTTTTGTTTGATAACGCGCAGGTAAGGATTCTCCACAGCTACACGCTCCGAATTGCAATCATCGGATACGCCATCCCTTGTAACGACAGACACGATAGTCGCATGTTGACCATTGAATTCAAAGCACAACTTGGCCCAGTTTCGTTCATTCACCATGACCATTAAACAACCGGAATCATAGATATGCCGCATATCGACACGAAGCCGTGTTGTCAATTCAAAAGAATCTCCAGCAGGCCAGTACAAGAACGGTGCTGAGTCGGCAAAATGCCTGCCCGCCGGATCTTGAAAAAAATCTGATTTAGGCGGGGCTTCAATCGCAAGTCCGCCATCCTCGGAATACGTATATCGCTCTGGAAGATTGAGCCACTCCAGTTGTTTTCTTGTTGCTTCAGCAAATAGATTTGAAATCATTGTTCTTCTCCCATCGTTAGTGATTGTTGGGCCCGCTTGCCGTTCCCTTTACCTATAGGGTAAGCCAAGGCCAATAAACTGGCATAGCCGATAAAAATAATAATAAACAGCAAAGAAGGCTTGAAGTTATAAACGAGCCCGGAAATATACCCCCATGGAATCGCTGCAATCGACATGACGACTTGGATGGATGAATACAAATCCGCTTTGTCATACTGCCCAAGCTTGTTCATGAGAAGGGAATCCCTGAAAGTTAAGAGCAAAAAAGTTCCAGCCGCGAGAACGGTTGTCACAATAATGAGCATGAGCACGCTGCCTGCAGGAATAAATAAAAACAGCAACGATCCTGCTGCACAAACAGCTAACGACAGCTTCACATACGATGCTTCATTGCGTTCTTTCACTCGAGGCATGGCTGCGCTGTATACAAGTATCGTCGTTACAGCCGTAATGAAAGGAATCCAGGAGATCATCCTGTCACCAAAGCCAAGCTGCTCTTTTAAATAAATAACCTGAAAAAAGTTCAGCTGTAGAATAATATTCGAAATAATCGTTATTAAAATAATTGGCAACATCTGGCGATTGCGCATCGATTGACCGAATAAGCGGAAACTTTGCACAACCCCACGGATAATATGGGTATCGCTATACGCCTGAATCATCACTTCTCCCGCCTCAGTCTCTTTGGTCAAGTAATTCCGTACCACGAACAGCACGGTCATACTGATGCCACCAATGAAATAAACGACGCTTATCGTCGGCATAATGCCATATTTGTGAATAACCCCTCCTGCAAGAGGGGCCAATACGCCAGCGGAAATAATAATCATATTCATAATGGCAAAGACAAGTGATCGCTGCTTCTCATCCACATCCTCGATGATCAGCAAATTGAACGCGACGGTGACAAATTTGGAACTTGCATTTAATAAGTAGGCAATGAGAAACAACCAGAAATTGTTTGAAAATGCCCAAATAAACATCGGGATACTCCAAGATATGAGGTCGAACAGAAGGGTCGTCCGTTTTCTGCCCCATTTATTCGTCACAGCTCCCGCAAACATCTGAAACATGAAAGAGAAGTACAAATTAACCGAGTTCAGAATACCGATTTGAATGTCGCTCAAGCCTGCCCCCTTCATATATAAGGGGGCATAAAACAAAACAATCGTACCAGGAATCGCCCACAACGGCTCCAGCCAGATGGAATACCGGGGATTGTCGGGGAGCTGACGAAACTTTGCAAAGTTCATACTTTCACCCTAACATACTAAAATAGTTTTCACTGAGCTCATCGGACGCAGTTCGCCTGTACGCATATGGTAACCCATCGTTTCGTTGAATGCCTGTTCATATTGCTCCAACGCCACCCTTGACGTGATCATCCGTTCCAGTTCAGGCATGCTTTGGGCGAACTGAAGTGCCATGCCAACAATTTGATGAACGGCCACCTGCCCGATGATGTTCACACCGTTATTGATGAAATCGGTTGGACGAATGGTGACCTCATACTGCTCGTTGTAGCCCATCGGGATAATCCGTCCGCCTTTTCCAATATAATCAAGCGCCATATGCAATTGATTGCCTACCGCATCAACGACGATATCAAACTTGCGACCATTGTTCACAGCCAAGACCGATTGGGCGGTCATCTCCGCAGGATGGAACACATGATCGGCAATCTCGCTTGCAAAACTACGGCGGTAATCGTCCGGCTCTGTCCCGACTGTCAGTCGACCAAGACGCTTACTAACAAGTTGGCACAAAGATCCGATCGCTCCGGAACCCAGAACAAGCACCGAATCACTGGGCTTAATATTTGCTTTGAGGAACGTATTGAGCACACAACCGAGCGGTTCAATCAGCATGGCCGATTCCCAGCTCATCGTATCCGGTATCTTGTACATGTATTTCTCTTCTCCGACATAATATTCCGCGAAAGTGCCGTGAATCGTCATTCCTACCTGATGCTCTTCAAAATTTTCACAGTAGCAAAATTGACTCATGCGGCAAAAGTGGCAGACACCGCAAGCTTGTGTCGGATCAACAATAACGCGGTCGCCTACGCTAACGCTCCTGACCCGCTCGCCTACCTCAACCACCGTGCCTACCCCTTCATGCCCGATAACCGTGCCCGCATTGGCAAATATTTTTCCTTTGATGACGTTTAAGTCTGTTCCACAAATACCTGATCCATAAATCTTTACTTTCACCTGTGTCGCTGATTGAATTTCCGGTTGATCCATCTCCATCAGTTCTACGGTTTTGGGAGCCGTATATACCAGTGCCTTCATCATTCATTCCTCCTTTTATCATTCGCAAGTGCTTCATTGGCTTCGTGCCATAATCGCAAGGCAGACTCAATCGACGTCTGGACACAATCGAAATCATCCTTGGTATGAGAATCAGAAAACACGAAATAACCTTTGCTAAAAATGCCATCTGCCGCCAGATGTTTAACTAAAAACTCGCGAAACGGATCTTGATAGAAATGAGGCTTGCTTGGCTGACGTATACAAAAACTTGCGTAAGTTCCTTGCAGCTCGAGATCATGCAATTCGAGCGACACCATGAGTTCTTTCAGCTGTTTCATCATGGAAGATGCAGGGTCTCGCCAGCTCGGCCAGACTGGCGCTTGCTCCATCAACTCCTCGCAAGCGATAAGCGCTGCGAAAGCAATCGCTTCACTGGCATGGGCAGAGCTGAACTTGATGTCAGCCAGCAAGGTCATCCAAGGATCACCGCCCATAATGACAGCCAGTGGCAGTCCATTCGCCATTCCTTTGGACAGACACAGGATGTCAGGCCAAACATCGAATTCACCTGCCGTTGCCTGCTTGCCCATCCTTATCCCCGACGTGACTTCATCAAAAATAACAGTTACCTTCCGCTGATTACAGTCAGCTACAACTTTGCTCAGTTCTTCCTTCTCCCACTCGTTCGGACATAGTACAATACAAGCCACATTGTCAGCTTCCGAAGCCAACAAATCCATGATGGCTTGTGAACCGCCATTCACCCAGGTTGTCGTATCACGGATAGAGGAAGGTATTCCCAGCGCTGCGTCCTCTTGCCCGTAATAACCGTAAGAAGACCAATCGTGCCAACCATGATAAGCCGTTGCAATAACCTTCGACTTGCCGCTATAGGCTCTGGCCGCACGTACTGCTGCACTAACGACGTCTGCTCCACCCTTCGCAAACTTCAATGACTTGTAGCGCCCGCCAAATCGCTTCAATATCAGCTTAGCCGCTTCCAACTCCAAGTCTGACGCTGTCGAGAAACTCGTTCCTTTGGCCAGCTGCCTGATAATGGCCTCATTCACTTCTTCTCGGGCATGCCCCCAGGACACCGTCCCCATGGCCATCTCGCAATCTAACCATACATGACCATCCAAATCTGTAAATCTCGAACCCTTCGCTTCCGCACAACATAATGCCGTATAACCCGGAAACAACCGTTCAGGACTTTTGGCAAGCGTGCTGCAGCCGCCGGGAATAATTGCAGCAGCTTGCTCCAGCCATTCCAAGCTCCTAGTAAAATTTATTTGCTCTATGGTCTCTTCCATTATTACACCCCCTGACTATCGAACCTTCGTCCCTGGCCAGCAGCTCTCGTAAATTTGGTTGATCATAACGACATTTCCATATAAATCAATGATTAAATCCTCAGACGAGGCATTGCGCCGTATCTCAATCCAATATCGGTTGTCGAGTAACCGAGTGAAATTATCCACCAGAAACAATAGTCTTGACGAAGAATGGATTAGTTCCTTGCCCAGCACTTGCGGGAGCCAGATCGAGCCATTGGACTGAAAGCGACTCGAGTAATCGTGCACATCCGTCAATGACACCAAACCTGACTTTCGCAGTTGATCCCAGAACGTCTCCGCATCGCTGCGCACCTCAGCCAAGTCAATTCCTGTGAAGGCCAATCCGTGTTTTAAATTGTTGGAAGCTAGCCGACTTTTTAAATTAGAAAACGTAAAATCCCAAATATCACTATATATATCATTTCCCCACTTTTTCCAAAACCTTGCCAAGTTGTTTTTCCGATTGAAGCTTCGATGAATGCCGCTGCTTCTTTCCCAGTGGTAAGCACGAATCTCCGGATTAATAACGGTTGAATAACCGGCGACCTTCGCTCTCATCTGATAGTCGAAATCTTCATAACCGTTGAAAAACTTCTCGTCCAGATAACCGACTTTCTCAAATACTTCCCGCTTCATCGCGAACATCGCAAATACAACCATTTGCACGTTAAATATCTCCTGCGGAATGTCTTCCAGCGTCGCATTCAGAAACAAATGCCGTCCAATCGTATCAGCAAACGTAATGCCGCAGTGCTGAATGCCTCCCGTCTGCGGATAGAGCAGCACGCCACCGGCCATCCCAATCGTCGGGCTGCTGTTCAGTGTTGCCTCCATCTTCTCTTGCCAATTCGGATTAAGAATAATATCGGAATCAAGCAAATGAATATAGTCACCTTCGACCATGGACAAAGCTTCGTTAATCGAAACCGCACAACCTCTTGGATATTCATGACGAATAATTTCGATCTTTACCCCAGCAGGCGCTTCCCGCTGAAGCCGCTCCAGCAGCTCTTGAACCTTTTGCCCAGAACCATCGTTGATAAATATGATTTGGGACGAAGGACCAATGCTCTTCATAAGGGATTCCGTAAACAAAGTTAGAATGTTAAAATCCTGATTGACTGGAACAACGATTGAATGCTTCATAATCATCTTCCTCCAAATTCTTGATACATAATTTCAATCCTAAGCTTGAAAATTGACCGCAAGAAAATAAATAGGCGACTAGAAACAGACTGGCAACAAATCGTGAGGCATCTTGGTGCGGGAATCATGTAATCATCTTGAAAATTCTTTATTTGGAATTAATTTCAATTTCATCTTACACTAGTAGCATTGCTCTTTTCATTGATATTTTTGGGGTATTCCTTACTTGCATGACAAAAATGTTCATGGCTTTGGGGGAAGGAGGTAAACAAACCTAACATGTGAATGCGTTGCAGAATCGTTCTTCAAGATTTGATTGACGTTCCCTTTAAAAGCAATATATACTTTAAAAGTAATTTTCTTCCTTTATTTAATTTTACTTACTTCTAAGCCAAAGGAGGTGACATCACCATCGCAAACTCTCCATACGCTAAAAGCGCGATAGTAGCATGAACTGTCTTCTGGCCATTAAATCTATTTTTTGAACGAGTTAGGTCGGCAACTTAGTAAAAAAATATGATAGGAGTGAACTTATCTTATGAAACGATTACTCATGAGGAAATGGTTGATAGCGATTCTGGCACTTGTATTTATTGGATCCGCAGCGCCTGCTGCATTTACTCAGACGACGCATGCTACTGGCACGCCGGTAGCTCAGCACATTTCAAATATAAATAGTGGTAAAATATTAGGAGTGAGTGGATGGGATAAACAAGCGGACGGTGCGAGTATTATACAATGGTCCTATACCTGGGGTTCCGAGGCCAGTGATCAAATGTGGTATTTGGAAAGTTTAGGCAATGACTACTATCACATCAGAAACGTAAATAGCGGAGATTTATTGGATGTCAGCGGAGCGTCTACGTCAAATGGGGCCAATGTGATTCAATGGCCGGATAATGGCGGGCTGAACCAAGAGTGGAAAGTTGTCCCAACCGGTATCGATAGGGGTCATTCGTCCTACATTATTAACCGTGGCAGCGGCAAGTACTTGGATATGTCGGGATGGTCGACATCCGACGGCGGGCAGGCTATCCAGTGGGATTATACGGGCGGCGCCAATCAGCGATGGATTATTGCTCATTAATAACGCCACGGGGCTGTCCAGAAAGTCAGTGAAAACTGACTGCTGGACGCCCCGTTTTTGTTGAATGCTAAAAATAGCTACAAAAAACCGTCTTTTTTTCGTATCTGGAAGAGGCCATATCCAAGTACTTGCCACTGCCTCGGTTTTTAATTTTTCACCGGGTCCTTTTCACCAGTTCCAACAAGTTCCCACTCTTGGTTCCACCCGTAATTGCTCGGCCATTGAATAACATTGGCACCATCGGATGAAGACGCTCCCCTGACATCCAATAAATCTCCGCTGCCTACGTTTCTGATATGATAATAGCCGTTCCCTAAATATGAGCATGCACTCATTCTTCCGACGATTTCAATGGAATACTAACATTAAAACAAATCTCTCTGTCAGGATCGACAGCAACCGCGCAGTATAGAACGATAGGACACCCATCTTCAAACAGCAGCTGCGGACGTTCCATTGCCGCTACGGGTTGAACCGTACCGTCCGACCAAGCAATTTCACGTTTGAAAGCAAGTGAATGCTCCGATGGCCCCCAATCTATGCCGTCTCCTGACTCGAATAGCGCGACAGAGCTTTCACCTGTTCCCGTGAAATATCCTTGAAAGTCTTTGACGAGCGCATAAAAGCGATCATCCTGGAACCAAATAAAAGGATCTTCCACTGACCAATCATTCTCAGGATTGACCATAATAGGGCCAGCCACCTTGCGGAATGGACCCAGCGGATGATCGGCAACGGCTACTCCGCAAACAACTGCTCCCCCTTTAGGCAACTCGCCTTGCCCTACGCCTTTGTACACCATTACGATCTTACCTTCCGCCGTTACGGCTACTGTAGGATTATTGACCACTAAATGATCCCAGGATCCAGGACTAACATCTATTACAGGCTGTGTCGAGCGACGCCAAGGCCCTCCCGGATGATCGGCTTCAGCTACTCCAATTCGCTGGTGATTGCGATGATCCCAATACTCGCCATTTCCATAGTTGCCCATATAGTACAAATAATACTTATTCCCATAAGCGATCATTGTCGGGTTATGGATGACATCGGCATCCCACCCCTTGCCTCCGCTGCCCTGCAGAACGATGTTCTGAAATTCAAAGGGGCCCAGCGGGTTGTCCGAAACCGCATAGCCTACTATGGATTGGGACACCCATGCATCATGCCCGCTCGCAGAAGGCCAGCACGAGAATAGCATATGATAGCGTCCGTCAGGACCTTTTGCCACCGTCGGGCACCATACATGGTAACCATTCAACTGAAATATAGCATTTGTCGTTGGTACAGGAAGCATCATAGAATGGAAGTTCATAGCGTCTCTACTCCTCAATGAATATCGATTTACTTTTAACAAGATTAGTGTACCATCTTCAAAGTTACGAATAGTTCATCAATTTTCGGTAATTCTTTCAAGATATTTGGATTTAGCAGAAAAAGCAGAGAAAAATTCAATGCTAATCCAAATGAAAGACTTCATCCATTGCAGCCCACCATTCTCCCTCTTTTCTTGTATCCAGCGGTTCTTGACACGGATCTGTCAGTTTCCACCATCCCTGCGTCGCGGGGTCTTCAGCCATCTTCTGCATATCCGCAACGAAATCGTTTCCTGTATATTCATAATAACTAAATAAATAGCCGTCTTTGTAGTAAATAGAATAGTTTTGAATGTTGCATTGTTTAATCTTTTGATTAACAGCTTCCCATGGATTCGCATGTAGTTTTACATATTCTTTGAGGCACTCTGGTTTAACTTTAATAACCGATCCACGTCTGATCATGACTCACTTTCTCCTTTCAATACAAACGCAAGATTAGGTGTCTCCACATTACACGTTTGGTTTACACACCCGAGTACGCCATAAATCCTCCATCTACCGGCACCGTGATACCGCTTACAAACCCGAACGTCTTTTCATTTACTAGCCACATTAGCGTACCTATGAGATCCTCCGGCTTCCCGAATCTTCCCATGGGCGTGTGCGCAATAATTTTTTGGGAACGCTCGGTAAGGGAACCGTCCTCGTGGAGGAGCATTCTTCGATTTTGGTCAGTCAGGAAAAAACCAGGCGCGATGGCGTTAACTCGGATCCCTACTTCCGCTAAATAAACGGCCAACCACTTCGTTAAATTATCGACAGCTGCTTTGGATGCGCTGTATGCCGGAACTTTGGTTGCTGGACGTGGCGCTGCCATCGAAGAAATATTAATAATGACAGCTCCTTGCCGATTAATCATATGCTTGCTAAAAATTTGCGTAGGGATCCATGTCCCCATTAAATTAAGATCAAGTACATGACGAAATCCGTCTTCCGTTATATCAAATAATGTTGAAATCTCGCTATTAGCCAAATCCGCCAATTGTAGTGTTTCATTCGTGGTGTTGCCTTGGGGATGCCCGCCGCCTGCTCCATTAATGAGAATGTCACAAAATCCAAATGTATCCTGAACTTGCTGTTCTGCTCTCTTGACACTTTCCAAATTGACCACGTCGCACGCCAAAGCTATCGCTTTACCGCCCATCCGTTCAATGTCCTCGGCCACCTTGCGACCGTTCTCTTCCGTCCGATTCAATATGACGATGTTCACTCCATATGACGCCAGTTCTTTGGCCATTGCTTGGCATAATACGCCGCTTCCACCACTAATTACTGCTGTCCTGCCCATAAGATGATCATGTGTTGACTTCATTTCTATCCCCTCTTTATGCACGATTATTTACTACCGCCTGCAAATACTTGCCGGACGACTGCTGAATCCAGGTGATAAACAGATAGTGCTTCTTTGTTAAATATAATGCCGTGCC
Source organism: Paenibacillus marchantiophytorum (assembly GCF_014640555.1). Taxonomy (GTDB): domain Bacteria; phylum Bacillota; class Bacilli; order Paenibacillales; family NBRC-103111; genus Paenibacillus_E; species Paenibacillus_E marchantiophytorum. The sequence continues at coordinate 267,035 of NZ_BMHE01000004.1, forward strand.
CTGGTACATCCGAAGGAATTCCTATCCCATTCGTTATCTGAATTGGCGTTTCCAATATTCCTAATTCTGTTAAAGATCCTCCTACTACATTCTCTAACATATAGCTATTGGATACTCCACATAGTAAGTGAAGGGATAACTCCATCATAAAATGCGGGGCAACAAGTTTGCCGAATGCACCAGCAAGATGTGCAATTTTGTGCCATTCCGTAATGCCGCCTACGAATGCCACATCCGCTTGTACAATATCTACGGCATCCGCTTTCAAATACTCAAGGAATTGATATTTGCTGTATAAACTTTCACCGAGTGCAATCGGCGTACGTATCGCATTCTTCAACCGCCTATGGCCTTGAATGTCATGATACAGCATCGGTTCTTCGATCCATCCAAGATTCAAATGATCCAGCTTCGCAGCTTTCGTCAAAGCTTCGGCAGCGTTCCACTTCTGGTTCAAGTCAACCAAGACCTTGCCATGAGGCCCTAGACATTCTTGAACTTTCCTGATTCGTTCAATATCCTCTTCCAAATCTTCCTTTCCTATTTTAATTTTAATCGTTTGATACCCCATATCGATGTAGCTCTCAATGCGATCCGACAAATCTTGTACCGTATCTTCGCTGCTTAAATTAATTTCACTTATGTAAGAAGGAATGCTTTCTCTTGCCCCGCCAAGTAATTTATACAGCGGCTGTTTGTAGTATTTTCCCATTAAATCCCACACCGCGATATCAATCGCAGCTATTCCCATCGTGTTTACGCCTAATCCAAGCCGTCTGGATTGACGTTGCAATTTTTGCCAAATTGCTTCGTAGTGAAGCGGATTCATGCCAACAATCAAATTAACGAGATAATCTTCAATCAGCGTCTTGATTGCCGTACCACCAATATCTACCGTATAACTTAAACCTGTACCCACTAATCCAGTATCCGTATGGATCTCAACAACGATGAATTCCAGTGCATCTACACGGTTCGTCGCATCTTCCCATACTACGCTTGGCGGCACTCGGTATGCAGTGGTAATTACATAATCAATTTTCATAATAATTCCCCTTTTACAATTCTATAATCGCTTTGATAACGCAGCTTTCGGGATTCAACCAGTGTTGAAAGGCATCTATAGCATCGTCAAAGTGTGCACGATGAGAGATAAATGACTCTGCATCAATCCATTCATTTTCCATGCATGTAATCACATACTCAAAATCTTCTTTCGTAGCTGCTCGGCTTCCATGTAAGGACAATTCTTTTCTATGAAACTCTGGATAATGAATGCTAATTTCTCCTTGAATCAAACTGACTAAAACGACTCTCCCTCCGTGTGAGGCATACTTAAACGAATTTTCCATAGATTTTGCGCTGCCAGTTGCATCAATGACTGTTGGAACCATATCACCATCCGTCCAGCGAATAAGATCTTCCATAGCATCAGTTGTAGCATTGATCACATAGTCGATATTCGCCCACCGTTTACTGAAATCCAATCGTTCCTGATTGAAATCCATCGCAATGACTTTGGCGCCTGCCAATTTAGCAAACTTCATTACCGCCATTCCTATGGGGCCAGCACCAATAACAAGAACAAACTCATTCTGTTTCAAATTAGCCCGTCTTATCGCATGAGCGCCAATAGCCATTGGTTCAATGATCACCGTCTGCTGCAAGGTCATGTTCGCTGTCTTTACAATTTTGTCGAGCGGAACGGCTAGAAATTCACTCATTCCACCGTCCTTATGCACACCGATAACCTGTAAATTTGCACAAGCATTGGATTTGCCATTCCGGCAAGCGATGCATGTTCCACAATGTAGATAAGGAATTATCGTAACTGAATCTCCTGGTTTCATGTCAGATGGGTTTGGATCAATCTCTACAATTTCCGCTGCAATCTCATGCCCAAGTACTCTCGGATACGTAAAGAAAGGTTGTTTGCCTCTGTATGCATGGTAATCCGTCCCGCAAACACCAATCGCTTTAATTTGAATCAAGACCTCTCCCGACCGCCGCATAGGCTTATTGGCTTGAACCATTTCTAATTTATTCGGTTGTGAACATCGGATACTTTTCATCTAAGTTAGCCCCCATAAAACGAAGTTTGTATATTACTTCACCCTTGAATACTTGTATACAAGTTATTATAAAAAAATTTGTCAGCTCTCTTTAAAAAAATGGGAATACTTTTTAATGATATCAGGTCTCACATCATCAAGAATTCGCAAATGCCAAGCTAACAATATTTCCGTCTTAGATGGATCGTTTGCTCTGATTGCTGCAAAAATCTCCTTATGCTGATCTATACCGATTTGTTCATGACGGGCTTCCAGTAATTCCAAATACCTCATGCGATTCAAGTGAGCTCTCATCTGATTCATAACAACAAGAACAGTGCGATTCTCTATCACACTAAGAATTTTTTCATGAAATTGCCCATCCAAAGCAACAAAAGAAACATAATTTTGCTCAGCGACAGCCTGCTCTTGTTGATTAATGATGTTATTGATTTCATCTTCTAGTTCTCGAAACTTGGCTTCCTTACTATTCCACATGCTTGCCACTATTTTGAACGTACTTACCTCTAAACATTCTCGTACATACTGAGCTTCAGCAACTTTCTGCTGCGAAATTAGTGCAACTTGTGCTCCTTTTTGCGGAAGAATTTCAATCAACTCATCTTTAAGCAGCATATTAAATGCTTCACGAACAGGCGTACGACTTACACCTAACTGTGCAGAGATACCGTTTTCATAAATCATTTCACCTGGTTTAATTTGCAAACTGATGATCTCATCACGAATAGCTTGATAGGCTTTAATCCCCAAAGTTTTTCTGTTGGTTGATAATTCTTGCAACGCCATACGCTAACCTTCTCTCGTCTTCATGCTGCTTTCAAGTTGTTTAGCATGTTTTTTATTTTGATTATACATGTATACTTGTATACAAGTCAACTGAATGAGTCATGTCTTGTGGTAAAGTTGATATACTTCGGTTCTGCCTCCTCCCACTCTAGCTGTTTATCCGTTCTGTCTTTTTACTTACGCGGAATTCCGATGGGGTTGCACCTGTCCTTTTCTTGAACTGCTTCAGGAAATAATTCAGATGAACAAAACCTACTTGCTCGCACATGTTAACGTACTTAGCCATCCCCCTGAGCGTAAGTTCCTTGTCATAGTTGTTGTTCACGTATTCAAGTATTTTATTTATCTCCGGATGATCCGTACTCGGCACAAATCCAACTCCCACCTGAGCAGCGTACCGCTGTCTCATTCAAATGTACCATCTTAAATTAAACGAGTATTTCAATATTTTTCGATAATCCACCAAAATTTTACGATTAAATACAAAAAGCAGTCGCTTTGCTTTAATTTTTTTGAAATACTAAAATGTCACCTGGTTGACATTCCAGAACTTCACATATCTTTTCTAACGTTGAAAATTTAATAGCTCTTACTTTTCCGTTTTTTAATATAGATACATTGGCCATTGTAATCCCTAATTTCTCGGATAATTCTGTCACACTCATTTTTCTTTTGGCCAGCATGACATCCAAATTTACTATAATAGACATTATATTACACCTCAAATCGTTAGATCGTTATCCTGGCTTATTTCACTAGCATTTCTAACTAAATGAGAAAGCATGGAAGTAAATACAGAAATAACGACAGAGAAGAATAGAATCAGTAAAAGAATAACTACAATGTTCATGTGATAACTCCCGACTATCAAAAGATATAGGAGTGCACCAACGTACAAAATACCTTCAATCATTGATAATATGCTTACTATTTTCAATCTATCTGCATTTGTAAAGGTAAAGGCTTGATCAGATCCAATACACGAACATATCCGCCATCCTAACACTAAAGAAGTAAAAAATGGAATGCCTGTAATCCAAATGAAAGCAACAAAGGGGTGATATAACTCCTGCCTATTTCCTGAATCCAGTAAAATTCCTCTTCCAGTTTCAGGACCAATATACAAGCAAAACAACAGACCAAATAATCCGCAAATAATAATGATCAATTTTAACCACGCTGATAATTCTTTCTGTCTCATAAAAAAACCTCCCTCCCTTAGCACCTATATACTATAGGACATCACGTTTTTGGAATAAAGTGCTAGATACAATCAGTAATACTACAAAGTGTAAACTTACAAATAATAATGAAGCTGTAAAGTTGAAATCGAGAGACGGTGGCATAGCTCCCCCATTAATAAGTATATTACTGTCATACATGGCTAAATCTAAATGAGAAAATATCAAGTATTTTTTAAACATCATTGGCAAGAATTTCACAATTACGCCTTCTAAGAAGAAAATAAATAGGGCAATAATTAATGGTAAAACTGATTTTCTGAAAAAGTTTGCAAGAAAAAATGAAACGGTTGGATAAAATAGCATTGGTAATATTTGATAACATACTATTTTTAGCAACATAACAAATGTTAACTCCTCTTTCCCCCTACCAAAGAGTACAATCCCAATTGCCATCGAAAGCAGCAAGGCTATACTGCACACAAAAATCAATACAAATACCACTGTAAAATATTTGGAAAGTAAGATAGTAATGCGTTTTCTAGGTCGAATAAGTAACTGTTTAATGGTTCCGGTTTGAAACTCCTCACTAACTACACGAGACGCTATTGCAATCCCAAAGATTGTCGTAAGCAGTACAATAGGCACAAACACAGTATTTGAGAATGATAAAAAACCTGTAAATTTTTCTGCTAATGGCATCCATGGTTTAATGGCAAATGCTGCTGCAAGCTCTAACAAAACTAACACACCAATAAAGACGTACATACTTTTTTTAGCATGTAATTTTAAAAATTCATTTTGAATCAATCTAAGCATGACGACTCTCCTCACCCGTAATCATTAAGAATTCATCTTCCAATGTTTTATTTTGAACCGTTATGCCATAAACACGCACATTAGCATTGACCAATTGCTCAACAAGCTGTGGAATTTCTTCTTTTGTGATGAATGTAAGAATAGTGCCATCTTTTATGCTGCCTTTTATGATGGTACTTGCTTTTTCTACACCATCAACTTCAAAAGCCACTTGAATGGTATCTTCACTTTTTGCTTTTTCATGTAAGTTGTACTCCTGTATGAATTGTCCATCCTTAATAATAACAACACGGTCACACATAAGTTCAATCTCACTTAATAAATGACTTGATACGATTACCGCAATATTTTCTTCTTTCGCTAAACGCTGTAAATAATTACGTATTTGCCGAATACCCGCTGGATCTAATCCATTCGTTGGTTCATCTAAAATTAATATCTTCGGTTTATGCAATAAAGCCTGCGCAATACCAAGGCGTTGCTTCATTCCAAGTGAATATGTTTTTACTTTTTTATGAATGGCCTGTTCTAAATCTACAAGCTTTACAATCTCTGCAATACGCTCTTTACTAATAGACGTAACAGCCATATTGGCAAAATGCTTTAAATTCTGCATGCCTGTCATATACTCATATAACTCAGGATTTTCAACAATGGCTCCGATTTGCTCCAACGCTTTTTCACGCGCTGTACGAATACTATGACCGCACACGGTAATATCACCTTTTGTCATATGAATAAGACCTGTCATCATTCGAATAGTTGTCGTTTTACCACTCCCATTCGGTCCTAGAAAGCCATAAATCTCACCTTCTCTAACTGCAAAAGAAAGACCACGAATAATTTCATGATTTCCTATCTTTTTATGGACGTTTTCTAATTTGACTACGATACCATCCAATTTTCATTCCTCCTAAATAACTTTTATTTTTTTCTTTTCAAGATTGACCTTATAGCCATAGCTAAAAAAATAAGGATACTGCTAAAAACAAGAAGATAACTTAATGGAACCAGGAAGAAATGTTCAACCAACGTACCATCCGGTTCTGCTTTTGAACCGATCATAAAGTAACTAATCATACAAATGACCCCTAAAACCATGGGTGAAGATGCTAATAGATATTTCTTTTTCATCGTATACACTCCTTTATTAAGTATGATAACTTCCGACTAGGAAAAGCTATATAAATACGCCCTTCGCACCTTTATAATAATCCCTTAAATACTCTAAGTCAATACATATTTATCGTAAAACAATAAATATATATTGACTTAGAGTACTTCTTGCAACAAAAACCTAGCTTAGCAACACATACCTTATCCGAGCTAACAAAAAAGCTCCATATCGAGCGATTTCTCGATATGGAGCGTTATGCCCCCAGTGAATTCATTGCTAAACCATCAAATTGAGAACCATTCTTCCTGTCTCTTGCTCATATGGTTCGCCATCCACAGACAAACATCCCACAGATCAGCAACTGGCTGGTTGGTAAAAGGCAGCGTATGCATATAGCCCGGCGGGCCGAATTCCGGTGTAAAAGTGATACCGGCCCGGCCTTTAGCACCATGCTGCTCGGCAATTTGCCGCCACCACCCCTCATGTGCTTGAAGCTCAAGCCCATTTTCCGGGGCAGCCGGGTGAGGCACCTGTGGCCCTTGCGCATAACCGATGCGGCCGTGGATATGAATGACCCTTTCCATGACAATGCTAAGATTCGCAGCTTGATCCTCAAGGAGGGATTCGCACACACAGCACCAATGACTGAAATCTGCCGTCACGCGCAAATCGGGCAGTTCCTTTAACAAGTCAGCCGTCCCCCAAGGGGTAAACATGGCGCGACCCCGATGTGTCTCGTGTCCAATCGGAATGCTGATCCGCTGCTCGACGGCTATTGCATTTGTAAAGAAATCGATTTGCTCTCTCCAAGGCATCGAATCCTTCGCGCTGTGCGAGTTGATCAGGATCGGATTGAACCCGGCCGCTTGCTCCACACTTCGCTCAAAAGATCCCGCATGGTTATCCTTAGACGAGAACACCATCGCAATATAATCCAACTGGTACTCGTCCAGTAATTCCCGGAATCTATTGGCATGTTCGGGCGCCGGCAAGGATGCTTCGATCCCTTTATAACCGGCTTGGTGTATACGCTCGAACTGTTCCTCCAAAGATCCCTCCATCCCCCATAATGCTTTGAACATTTTAAATTGCATATTCACATTCCTCCGGTTTGTTAGACGCCCCATTCTTTGCGTGCTTGATCAACTGTTTTTGGCGGCGTTTTGCCCCAAGCGTAATGCCCTTTGGGCTTGCTGCCCATCCATCTTTCGTCCGTAGGTTCCACCGCAAGCTGATAACGAGTATCCGCGCTAAGTCGGTAGCGGTTAGTCGTATTGTTTAATGAAGCGTGCATCATATACATACCGAAAATAATCGCATCTCCAGCCTCGAAGGTTGTAGTCGCCCATTGGCCGCCGAAGGTATCGACGATTTCGACCGGATCTTCGGAAAACCAGCCGGTTGCCACGTTATCACGGTCTACGTCCATCTCTCCATAGGTTTGCTTAATTTTGTCAAAATGCTGCGAACCAAGACATAAAGCTAACGTTCCCAATTCAAGCGAGGTGTCCCCAAATGGCGTCCACATCGTATATACATTTTTGGTCCCTCTTCCCATGTAAACGATATCATAATGTGCTCCCGTATTTCCGCCATGACCGACGGCCCGTGGCCATTTATAATCGTAGGTCAGGGCTGGCCCCAATAACAGCCGTTCGAAGAAATCCATAACCTTGGAGCTGTTTACTACGTTAAGAAACTGTGGAAACGAATCCTTCAGTTCGTCAGCGCTCTTCCCCCACATTGCGCCCTTATTTTCTCCGCCGATTATACCTTCCTCCAGCGGGGCAGCAGGGTCAAGCCGTCCCATCTCCTGCATGCTTTGCAGAAATTCCGTTCTCGCTGAAAGCACTTGATTTCTATCGTGTAAACCGCGAATTAGCAAATATCCGTCTTCCGCAAGCCGTTCCCTTAACGCTTCCGTATCATTCATAATATCGTTGGAGCTCCTTAGTTCAGTCAGGTAAGGCCCTCCCATTTCCAAAGATCGTTGTCCGATTTGCACATTCATGTTTCATTTCCCCTTCGCTTATTATGAGTAACTGCATGCTTAAATCATAATGGAAGGGAACCTGAAAGTCGTTAGCCAAAAACAAACAGAATTTACTCAAAAACACGCTTAATACGAATTAGTGATGATACATGCGTTGTAATTTTTTCCACTCCGTCGGGGATTGTCCCTCGAGTTTTTTAAACCACCCGGAAAAAGCATGCAGGCCTGAGAAACCAATAAGTTCTGAAATGGACTGCATGTCTTTGTCCGACGAGCTTAGCAGCCATTTGGCTTCAGTCAGCTTAGACATCTGCTGGTACCGTTTGGGCGTCATGCCGTACACCTTATGGAATTGTTTGCGAAATCCTTCCTCCGAAAGCCCTGCTATTTGAGCCAGGTCGGAAATCTGTATGCCTCTTTGCAGGTTTTGCCTAATGTAATCAGCGGCATGCGTGATGGAAAGCGCTTGCTGTTCTGGCTGCGAATGCTCATAAATAAATAGCGACAATACTTGAATCCACGTCAAATAGTTCTCTTCACGTTCTTTCAACGGGGCGGAGTAAATCCGCAGCCACTGGCGAAAGAGAAGCTCGTACTGTTCCCGGTCCAAACGCGATAACGAAATGATTCGCGGAACGTTACCCGTGATCAGCTTGTCAAACCAAGACCTTGTTCCCTTGGGCAGCCCATCCATCAGCACCACCCCGAAACGAATAGCGGTTACCGCATGGAAGGAATGAGGGAAGTCGGAGGGAATAAGTACCACTTGTCCCGTGTCCACGTCAAATTGCTGGTCCTTATAACGAAACAAGCCGCGTCCTTCCATAATAACCGTAATCTCCAAGCTATCGTGACGAAAGAAGGACAGATCCTCCCAATCTTTGTCATGTGTTCCGATAAAGCTCCTGATTTGCAGCGGTTGATGCATGGGCAACTCCCCCCTTTGGTTATCAATTAAAGTAAATATACATAAACAATTTTTACATCAAAAGCATACTTTCCGTATGTCATCGCATCCTTCACACACTAAAACTTTGAAACCAATTGTAGGTTCGTCACATTCATTAAATTTTTGCACCTCATTAGCAACACTTACTCTAAATACTGATATTGATCGGAAGGATTTGTTTTAAGAGATTCGAGTCCATATCTCTATTTTACCAAAATGTTTAATAAGGCGTAAGCTTCGCTTAATTTATCGCTGTTAGGCTGACCAATTATCTCATCCTGTAAAACCAATATTGGGATGTGTGTCTATTAATGGAAAAATTTGTTGACTTAAATTATTATTTCTCATAGAATGATAATTATATTTTAGGAGGTGATAATATGAAAAAAATACTAATTATTGGTTTACTGTCTCTGGCTGTTATGGGAACTAGTGCTTATGCATCAGAATCAACCAGCCAATTGCCGACAAATGAAGTGACAATTGCTCCACCAAGCACTTCCATTAATGATCAAGAAGTTCAACCTTTGGCACTGGCAAGTGCAGTGAAAGCAGTAGCTCAAGCTGCAAAAGCAGTAGGAAACGCTGCACAAAAAGCATATGTTTACGGAACCGAAGCCGCTAAACACTATGCACCAGAGGTACTAGGCAATTTGTCGGATGCATTCGGTGCAACAAACGATAAGTTGGTTCAGGAAGGTACAGATATTATCTTTGATAAGTAAATAATGATTGCCAAGAAGGAGTGTACTAACTACGGTACGCTCCTTCTTAAAAAGAGGGAGATCAGGTATGAGGAAGATGAGTGTATTTTCATTAATCATTGTTTTAAGCCTATTTGTCGTATTTCATTTTTTAATAATTTTACTCTCCGTTGGACCAAGTAATCCTATTTCTATGGCTAACCGACCTTTTTTAATCAAATACACCTCTATTTTTTTTGTTCAAAATTGGCATTTGTTTGCTCCTGAACCTATAAAAAGAAACTCCTATGTCTTTCTGCAAGTAAAAAAGGCGAATGGAGTTGACAATAAAGAAGATCAATGGATTGATCTAACAACGCCCATAATCAATAAAAACAACGAAGATCCATTCACTCCATACAATAGAATCGTTAGGATTATCGAAGGTATGGTAACGGATTACTATGGACAGCATCAGGATGAATACGTTGTGGAGTATATGAAAGCTATCGAAAAAAATAAGGATACAGATCAGACTAGTCAAGATGAGATCGTAAAAATAATAAAAAATGAAGAGAAAACCAAGAAAAAGAGGGGAGAAGAGGAACTTTACAGATATGCCTCCTCTTATGTCAAAGCAGTTTATCCTAATGAATCAGTTGAAGCAATACGTGTTCGAGTCATGATCTATGATACCATTCCATTTTCAAAACGAAATGAAGCCAATTTTGACCCGAAGATCATAGACGACGTCGTTCTTGATTGGAAAAAAGTAGATGAAGAAGTCATTAAATTATTTTAAACGGGGAGGTTTCATGACTACTAGTATAGACCGTATCATTCGTTTCTTTATTAAGGATAGATTTTTAATTGGTGCAAGTATTTTAAGATTTATATTTGGTGCTCTCATTTTGTATTATTATTTAATACACTACACTCAGAGGTACTTTCTATGGAGCGGTGTCGGTTTTAATATTATTGACAATGAGATTAAAGATTCTACATATTCCTTATATAATTTAAGTGATAATTTATTTTATTTTGATATCATTTTTCATTTAGGAATTGCGTTTGCTTTTTTATATACGATAGGTTATCGGGGAAAGATTTTTTCAATCCTCAATTTTATCTTTTATTATTCCTTATATAAAAGAACGATGTATATCGGTGACGGGGGCGATAATTTAATGTGTGTTGCTCTCTTTTACCTGTTATTTGCTAATTGTACGGAATATTTTTCGGTTGATGCCAATCGTAAAAAAGCTGCTAATAAATTTGTAAGCATACTTCACAATTTTTCAATCATGATGTGTATTATCCAGCTATGCATTGTGTATTTTACTTCCGGGTTCTATCAGATCATTGGAAGCATGTGGAATAATGGAACAGCGATTTACTACATATCCCAAGTGAAAGCTTTTTCCAGACCGGTATTAACAAGCTTTTCCGACCATTTCGTATATTTGTCCATCATCGCTACGTATTTAAGCATCATTATAAAAATCTCGTTTCCCTTTTTATTGTTTAATAAATTTTCGAAGATCGTCATTGTTCTGGCTATTATGATGTTTCATCTAGGTATTGGCATTGGAATGGGGCTCATTACGTTCTCGATCACTATGATCTCGATGGAGGCCTTGTTATTTACCGATGCAGACTATCGAAAGTTATATACGTGCATGACTAATAAGTACTTTTTGATGAAAGATAAACTGATGAAGAGGACTTCCAGATTAGGTCATCAATATTTATACGAGCATAAAATTGTAGTTTTTTACGACGGTTGGTGTTCCATGTGTCAGCAAGTGAAGACGAATTGCGAGAAGATGGATATGTTTAATTTGGTTCAATTTGTCTCGTTTAGAGAACCCGAAACTATTACTTCTTATTCTTTAGATATTACTAGACTCGAAGCTCGCATGCACAGCAAGAAATTAAAAAGTTCTGTCGTTGTAGATGGGATTGATTCGATTATTCAGTTAGCGAAGCGAATTATAATGTATTGGCCGTTGTTGCCTTTTTTAATAGCATCGAAGTATTTCGGGATCGGGCAGGCTTGTTATGATTTTATTGCGAAAAGAAGAGTTATCGTTTCGCCGAATCACTGTACAGATATGTGTATGCGAGAGCAGGTTAACAAATAAATTGTTGTTACTGGAGGGATCAATATTGCCTGTTGTCATTTGGACAGTTCTTGCCGTGTGTCTGCTTATCATCGCCTTTTTTGCATTAGCAGCTATTCTGCAATATTCGGATAATAAAAAAACCGCACAGCATGTACTGACCTATTTTGCGAAAAATAGAGTCTATAGCTCATTATACATTTTGCATAACGACCAACCTGTTCTTGAATATAATTCAGACAAAGTCATGCCACTAGCCAGTACTGTTAAATTAATTCTTGCAGTGGAGTATGCCAACCAAGCAGCTCATGGGCTCATTGATCCTGAAACGCTAGTCAGCCTCAATGATGTTGAGAGATACTATATTCCTGGCACGGATGGAGGAGCTCATTCAAGCTGGAAATACGATTTGAAGGATTATCTTGAAGCCGACAATGAATTGACCCTGGACGAAATCGCAAGAGGAATGATTCAGTTCAGTTCGAATGCTTGTACGGAATATATATTTGAGCTGCTTGGAGGAGATAGAATTAATGCAAGCTTGTCAGAACTGGGGATGTTGAACCATACCTCCATATTCCCGATTTCTTCGGCCATGCTTGTATCGATGTATGTACATGATAAAGAAGGGTTGCAGGGTAAACGATTAATCAAGCGTATGCTTGAAATGAGTCAAGAGGAATATATATCCTATGCTTATATACTGCATAACATTCTAAAAAATGAGTCTGATTCAGCCACGATCAAAACATTGAACAGAAAAGAGGGCTTCAAAAGAAGCATTCAAAAGCTGGAGTCCGAGCGATTGCCCAGCGGAACAACGAAAGAATATGCTTCTTTAATGAATAAAATCAATAGCGCCACCTATTTCCCCCCCGACGTTCAAAAAATTTTGGATCGTTTGGTAGGAAAACAACCCTCCGCAAAATCCCAATATACTAGGATCGGGTTCAAAGGTGGGACTACACTATTTGTTGTTACTTCGGCCATGTATGGATGCAAGAAAAACGGTGAAACGTTAGAAATTGCGGCCTTCCTTAACGATTCAACGGGAACAGAGAACTTATGGTTGAGAAACAAGTTCGATGACTTTCTGGCGACGATGATGCGGGATGACGAGTTTAGAAATAAGGTCATCGAGAAGCTTGCTTCAAATGCAAATTAACAGAGTGATGTTTTGGTCACGAGGATGCTGCGATGAATTGAGCGTTAGAAATAATTTTCTGGTATGAATGGATTTGATACAGATGATAAAAATGTTCGTTATCCCTTTCCTTATACTTTTACTAGTATACTATCCTTTTAGGTCCATTTTGAATTGGCTATTATATGTTACTTTCTCTGTCAGCTACTTTACTTGGCTATATATAACCGCTGCATGGGGAGAATATAGTGTCTACCTTAAAAACATGTACCTAATTATTCTAGGAATATCCATTTTTCTAAGCTGTATATTTGAAGTGAAAAGAGAACCTACATTACACAAAAAAAGCATGTGGTTGCCAAGGGTGTTACTTATAATCATTTCGATACTTCAACTGATAATAACAAGCTATTTCTTAAATATACTTAAAGCTCCTGAAAATGAGCGTGGAATAAGCTTGGCGCTACCATTCAAGTCCACCGGCACGTATTATATCTTGCATGGAGGCAAGAACGAAGCTATCAACTACCATTACACGGATTTGTTTCAAAAGCACGCTATCGATATTGTCAAGCTAAACAAACTCGGGGCGACAAAGAGGTTATTTGGTTCTTCTCATCCATTAAATGAGTTTGAGATATACAATGAAATTGTTTATAGTCCACTGCGTGGTAAAGTCGTAAAAGTAGTGGACGACTTAATAGACCAGCCTTATAAAAGTCCAGATAAGGACCACTTAGGAAATCTAGTTGTCATCGAGCGTCAAGGTGTTTATGTTTATTTAATGCATTTGAAGCCCGGAAGCATTGTTGTGAGAAGCGGGGACACCGTGGAAGAAGGACAGGAATTGGCTAGGGTTGGAAACTCTGGAAACTCTTTTGAGCCTCATTTACACATGCACGCTGTCCGTAAAGAGAATGGAACCGCCATCTCCATTCCAATGTATGTAGAGGGGCGCTACCTGAAAAGAAATGATGTGATCGGTATTAATGGTCCGTAGATTGGGGCTGCGGCAGGCTTAGCAGATTCTCGAACCTGATCAAACATCATCAGGAGAGTAAACACCGCCGCGCGTCGTGAGCTAACGAACCATCAAAAATCCTCCACCGCTGATGAGAGGCTGCCATTCATCATGCTGTTCTCCGATTGCCCCTTTACGAACTCAATAACCCTTATTCGATCAAAATCGCTCATTCTGAAAATCTAACGATTTCCAGATGCGTTATATCAAGCAAATGATTACCATTCCGCCTATAAAATGCTGGATAGCGCCAACTCAGTTCATTAAATCGCCAAAGCAGCTATTTTTCGGTATATAAGCATCATCCGGTTCATTAGATAAAAAGGAGCTAAGCATATCAAGCCGCTTAGCTCCTTCTCCAATCATTAAGGTACTTTCACAACAAAAGGTACCGTAAATACTTTACCGTTTTGCTGGAATTGTCCCCAAATCTTATATACACCGCTGTGCGGGAATGTCGTCATAAATTTGGCATCCGGTCCCGACGCTTTCTCATCTGTCGGATGCACGTGCAGGTAATTCTCTGCATCTTGCGTTAAGATCACAACGTGTCCAACTGCTCCTAAGTAAGGCTGCAGATCCGTTACTGGCTTCTTCGTCTGAGCGTCTTTGATATTGAAGTTCAAGTTCAGTTCCATGCCCGCCATAAGGTGATCAATTGAAAGTGTTACTTCCTTACCGTCCACCACTTTAGTTAATGAAGCATCAGGTTCAATTGGTTTTTGAGCAGGAAGGTCACCTTGAACTGTCACCCATTGGCTCTTGCTCATTGCTCCCATACCCGTTGGCGTGATATCGGCGATCACCTTGAACTCGCCTGCAGTCGGAAATTGCGTGGTAACGGTAAATTCACCTTTTCCTTTATAATCCGGGTGAATGTGATTAAAGAAAGATAAGTCTTTGCTGACAATGATAAAGTGCATCTGTTTCTCATGCACGGTATCAAATTTTTCAATTGATTTGCCGTCTTTATCCTGAATTTTTATCGTAATCATAGTATCTTGCTTCGGCATTGTCTTGTCACTAGAAAGCTTAAACTGCGCTTGGACATTCTCTGCTTGCGTGGAACCTGCCTCTTTCGTCATAGCACTATGGTCCATCGAACCTCCTGATTTAGCGCATGCCGTTAAGAGAGCAGCCGTAAGCAGAATTGAAATGGCTATTTTTTTCATAATTTCCTCCTCAAATTCTTATGAGATCTTTGATCTGAGATCTAAGTCACTCCTCCTGATAACCTTTATTATAAAAGATGCTTGTGTAGATCTTATGTAGACTTACATAGATCTTATCTAGATCTACACTAAAATCTTAGGAATATATATCTCTACCATTGTTCCTTCACCAACACGACTTTCCATTCGAATAGTTCCTCCATGCGCTTCCACCAATTTGTTTACAATCGTTAATCCAATCCCACTCCCGCCTGATTTACGATCCCGGGATTTCTCTGCGCGGTAGAACCGTTCAAATACAAAACGTAGATCCTCTCCTTTAATTCCAATTCCAGTATCCGATACAAGAATGATCACGGAGTGTTGTTCTTCCTTCACTTCAACAGAGACCTTCCCCCCTTGGGGCGTAAACTTTAGCGCATTCGTTAAAAGGTTCACCACAATTTGACCTAAACGCTGCCTATCCAGTACAGTTTCAACGTTAGTTAAACCTTCAAATACAAGATGAACTCCCTTTTGGTCAAAAGAAGCCCGAATCGCTTCGATATTGCGTTGAACAATGACTGCTACATTTTCTTGATGCAGCTTCAGCCTGAAATGGGGGGACTCCATTTCCGTTAATTGCTCTAAATCGCCTACCAGGAATCGCAAACGTTCAATCTCCTCATAACAAGACTCCAGTCGCTCGGGACTTGGCGTCCAAACGCCATCTATCATCGCTTCCATATGGCTTTTGAGTGTTGCAAGCGGCGTTCTTAATTCATGCGCCACATCAGCCGTCATCGTTTTACGCAACTGCTCCTGAAGCATCAGTTGTTCAGCAAGATGATTAAGGGAGCCCCCCAGATCGGCGATTTCGTCCTTGCCTTTGACTGTCGTTCTTGTGCTGAGCTCTCCTTGCGCCATGCGCTCTGCGACCTTTTTCATTTGTATGAGCGGAGCTGTGATCCTCTTGGCGACCAAAAGACTTATCAGAACGGAGAGCAATATGCACAGGATGGCAGACCAAAGAACAGACTGTACTAATGCCTGCTCAAAATGGGCATCAAATGTCGGTGAGTTCATCTCCATCGTTTGTGATTGATACAGGGAGAAGTGGTAATGTGTCGCTACGATAAACGCTATGGTTGAGATGAGCAAAACACCGGACGCTATGCTAATAAACGCGATGACAATCCGTGCGTATAATCCTTTCACGATGATTCCCCTCCCGTAAACCGATAACCTATGGAGTAGACGGTAACGATGTATTGAGGCTTTTTGGGATCCGTTTCTATTTTTTGACGGAGGTTTTTGACATGTTGATCGATCGATCGATGATCGCCCTCAAAATCAAAACCGAGCACTTTTTCGACGAGTTCCTCCCGTGTAAAAGTTCGGTTAGGATGATGTGCCAGAATCAGCAGCAATTTATATTCATTGGGAGTCAGATTTAGCCGTTTGCCGATTTTATAAACTTCATGCTTCATTGGCCGAATGACGAGATCCTCATGATGAAACGAGATGATTTCTGCAAGAAGCGTATCATCCTGCGTGCGACGAAGTATAGCTTTGACTCTTGCTGTTAGTTCACGTGGGCTAAAAGGCTTCAAGACATAATCATCGGCACCGAGTGTTAAGCCTTGGACGCGGTCATCCTCCGAAACCTTCGCTGTTAGCATGATGACAGGAACTGGAGAAAACTGCCGTATCGCCCTGCATACATCTTCACCGGACATGTCCGGCAGCATCAGATCCAGAATGAGTAGATCCACATTGCCACCTCGAACGAGTTCAAGTGCTTTGTTCCCTGTTTCGGACTGAATAGCCCGATAGCCCTCATTTTGCAAATAGGACGCAACCACTTCACGAATTTTTTCTTCATCATCAACAATTAAAATTGTTTTCATATAATTAAATTCACCCCTTTAGAATATACCATACCCCCATACCCTATACAAAAAAATAAAAAAAAACCTTTGTCGCTCATTCGATCAGCCTGCCGATAGCAGTTCTCATCCAATCAAGCTAACAAAGAGTTCTATTTAAAGAAAAAGAACCAAATAAAAATAGCCCAAACAGGGATCATCACAACAAGACTCCACAGACAGCCTTTGGCAAAGCTCAATTTGGGCTCCTGCTCCGTCGTTCTCCTATTGTCGCTAGACATGTTCCACCAACTCCAAAGGCAGCCCGTCTGGATCTGCAAAAAATGTGTATTTATCTCCTGTAATCGAATCAATAAACACCGGCTCCACCTCAATTCCCTTAGCCTGCAATTCCTTCACACTTATCCAATCTCATAGAGATGCCTCCTATGCCGATATCTAGTCAAAAACCGCAATCAGGGAGGTTCCTGTCCTGCGGTTGGTTTTATGAATTAACCCTCTGCTCTCATCGTTGCAACTATTTGCTTCAATACATCCTCAGCTTGGTCATAATCCACCTGACAAGTCCCCGCAGCTTGGTGACCTCCGCCCCCATTTTGGAGCATCAAGTTTCCGATATTCGTCTTGGAGGAGCGATTGACAATACTATGACCGCACGCGAATACACAGTTTTGTTTATTGCGGCCATCGACAATCCAAATCGATACATTTTGCTCCGGATAAAGGGCGTATACCATGAAACGATTGCCTGGATAAATGGTCTCTACATTACGCAGATCCGTAATAATGACATTGCCTTCGGTATGTGTATAGGTTTGCAGCATGTCGCGATAGAGAACGTCCAATTCCAGGTAACGTGCCACGCGCTCCTTCACATCAGGCAGTTCCATGATTTCATGAACAGATTTCGTCGCACAGTGCTCGACCAGTTCTTCCATGAGTTGATAATTGCTGATTGCATAATCGCGATAGCGACCGAGGCCTGTGCGGGCATCCATAATAAAGGACAACAGGTCCCAACCGCTTGGATTCAAAATATCCTCTTTGCTAAATTGTGCCGAATCCGCTTTGTCTACGCCTTGCATAATATCATCGATATCGCCAAAGGTTTCTTGGCCGCCATAGTAATCATAAACGACACGCGCCGCACTTGGGGCAATCCGCGTTTCACCTTTGTACGCTACCTTCTCGCCCATACGTTCAAGTTCACTGGAATGGTGATCAAACCATAGACCACACCCAGCTACATAGGGGACATTGGCCAAAATATCGTTCTCCGTAACTTCAATCAAACCGTCCTGCATATCTTTGGGATGGACGAATTTCATTTCATCCACCATATTCATTTTTTTGAAAAGCATCGCACATACCAGACCATCAAAATCCGAACGTGTAATTAATCTCATGCTCGTGTAGCCCCCTAATCGTAGTTCTTTTGCACTACTTACCTTATCGTTTATTATTATATCAGCTTCTGTCGTTTCGTGACAATGCTTTTGTCTTGCGGAGAACACTTCCGCTAGCAGCAAGGAAAGACCTAGCCTGCGGCTAGGTCTTTAAGTCAATGCATCTTCACAAGCTTCCTTACGAACTCAATAACCTTATTCGGCCAATAGGGAGTACCCCGTCTATAAAGGGAACTGTAGGACGCTATTTAGGTAAAAAGGCGGTATACTTGGGCATTAAGGGAACTCCAGTACCTTATTTCCACGAGAAGAGCTGAATTCCCCATCCAACAGCAAAATAGCGGACTGTAGTTCCCTCTAACTCGCAATACTGACACTTTTCGCCAGAATAGCACACTGTAGTTCCCTCCCGCGCGAGGCGGCCCGGTAACTCCCCGTTCACTCCAAAACTGATAAAGTCTTAAATGCTGAAAAAAAGAACGGTACGCCTAAATCGGCTGCACCGTTCTTAACTTGGAAGACAAACATTGATAAAGCCTAGTCAAAAATGCTTCGATTTGAGCAATAGGCGGTATCTTTACGGATAGCTTAACTTCGCCTTTCCAGTAGAAAATCAAGATGCTGTTGCTTCTCCCATGAAACATTTCAACATCCCAGCAATTTTCATTCAAGGCATATTCTTCTCGATTAATCATCAGCTTTGGTCCGTCTGAAGACGGCACCAAACGGGCAACATGATTACCACATAGCGAAGTTACTTTTTGCTCTTCATGTAGTTCAGACTGCATGCTGCTTGGTCCTCCTTTATTCGTATTTGGTTATGACAGAGAAAAACCCCACGATTAATCCGATCGGAGGGGTTCTATGTTGAATACCCAATCGTTCGGCAGCTGGCTGGCAATGAGTCCGTTTCAGGACAAGGAAGCCCCTTTAGCTTTGCGTCACTGACTTTCGTCAGCTTTGCCTTTGTCGAGATGTGTAACATGTTGTATCGGTTGAATTTGGTTTAAATGATCTACACTCTCAAGAATAAGGGAAGTTGTTTTGAATTCGAATAGTTCTCAAGAACTATTTTTTCAATTATTTTCATAAAATTTCTTTTTTCGACGTATTTTTCGGCAACCTTTGACGAATCGTGCCTTTCCAGTAGAAAATGGAACCCGCCATTGTAATTACTGCCATGATGTTGAACAACGTGCTGCCCCCATAGGAAACAAGCAAAAATCCACCAATCCATGGCCCCATAAAGTGACCGACGTTCGTTAAGGTTTGGGCACCAAAATACGTCCCTCGCATATGCTCAGGCGCTAATTTGTCAATCAACATATTCGCTGCCGGGTAATTCAAGATCTCACCCAATGTAAAAATACTCATCGAAACAATGAGCCAAATAAGCGAATGCGACATCGCAAATCCAATATCGCCTAAGGCAAACATCAAATTGCCAAAAACGATAGCTGCAAGCGGCGTATACTTCTCAGACCAGCGCGTAAGCGGAATTTGCATGACAATTACAACAATTGCATTAACGCTCATCAGAATGGCAAACATTTTGACGCCATCCACAAAGCTTTTTTCCAAATATTGCGAAAGTGTCACCATGACCTGCGAGTAGCCGATTGCGCCAATAATACCGCCTAGAATATAGTAGCGAAAAGTCATATCATTGCGAATGACACGCCATGCAGAACCAAAAGTAACAGGTGATTTCTTCTCGCCTTCGATTTTTTTTATGCCAAACTTGCTTAACAGGGCATACAGGGTAACGGCATAGATAAAATAAATGATACCGGTGATCATAAAAGGAAGCGAGCCGCTCCAGGTGGCAAAAAAAGCACCTAACAATGGACCAACAGCAACCCCAACATTGATGGCCATATAGCGTAGTGAGAATACGCTGAGTCGCTTCGCAGGTTCTGTCAGATCTGCCATCAAGGCCTGCGATACCGGTTCATAGAAGGACCGGCACAGCCCGTTCAGCATATTGAGCAGCATGAACAGCAGCGGTAATTTAACGACACTGAAGCCAAGAAATACGAACGCCCAGCCGAATAGTGCGGTTAACATAATAATTCTTCGGCCAAATCGGTCAGATAATGTCCCGCCAATAAAACCGCCGACCGTTCCTGCCAGAGAGCCCATCCCGATAACGACTCCTATCATGACGGGACTCATGGACGAATGTCTAGCCAAATAGATGGCAAGAAAAGGCAAGCTCATCGATGACGCTGCCCTAGCCATCACCGTTCCCAACAGCAGCGTATGCACAATGGGATGATAAGAACCAAGAAAACCACGCAACCGATTCATGTAAAGAGACTCCTATCACCACTTTATTTACCGACGGTCAATCAAATGAACATCGAATTCCAATTATACACGAAAATTGGCGATTGGTGTCTTCGATTTATTGGTTTTTGTTGGATGTAGAGCGCACAACAAAAAAGACCGTCTTCAAGTGTCGAACACCTTGAGAACAGTCTCTGATTGATTTGGGTCTAATGGCTAGCTGCTGCAGCTAGAACCGCAGCTGGAAGATGAGCAGGAGGAACCCGATCCGGAACTGCAATTGCTGCTGCTGCCAGAATCACCGCCGGAGCTGGTGTCGCCGCTATTGTCGCCACTGCTGTTGCCACCGCAGCCTGACGCCGAGCAGTTGGAGGTTCTGTCTTTCCCTGTATCTTCTTGATTCTCAGGCATATACGAGTCCATGCCGCTCGTGTAATCGTGGGCTTCGCTGATGGAGAAGAACATCATCGCGCCAGCCAAGTAGACCATACTGTTAGGCCCGGATAAGGAGTTCTGCCAGCCTGTATCCTCAAACCTGCGGCTGTTCGCGGCCTTCTCGGCTTCCGAGATCGCTTGCGCTACGAGCAAGCCGATCGTTTCAGCCACTTCGGGATATCGCTTCGCTTGCTCCATATCAAACCACAGCTCGGCGATCTCCTCTTCGTTCCCGCCGCGAAGCAAGTCTGTTCGTTCCTTATCCAACGGATTACGGAAAAAGCCATTCCAACAGCGGGCGCTGGTTGG
The DNA here is from genome assembly GCF_014640555.1 of Paenibacillus marchantiophytorum. Classification (GTDB taxonomy): domain Bacteria; phylum Bacillota; class Bacilli; order Paenibacillales; family NBRC-103111; genus Paenibacillus_E; species Paenibacillus_E marchantiophytorum. The sequence continues at coordinate 288,402 of NZ_BMHE01000004.1, forward strand.
CGTAAATTCAAATAAATGCGCATACACCCAGTCAAACCATGCGCGCTCTCCCGGCATTTCCTTTGGTTCGCGCTCTGGCGCATGGTGAATAACGCCACCAGCGAATTGCTCTCCGAAGCGTTGATATTCCCGTGTGAACATCAGCATCTCGTGCCAAATAGCGTCGATTTCATGGCTGAACATCGGGGTTCGCTTTAAGATCAGATTCATGAGGAAAAATCGTTTCAATTCAAACCATTTACAGGAAAACTCATCATCACTCATAAGCGGGTGTTCAATTTTGACACGATATTGGAGTCTTTCTACATAATCAGGCGGAAGTGCGCTGTCCAATTTAGCGACTAGACGAGCTAATGGAATGCCGGCTTGCAAACCAAGCCCTTGCGGTAAATCTGCTGCGCGATAACTAGGTTTGGATTTCCCAGGACGATTGCGCTTGGGCGGTTTGGATGATTTCCCGAATAAAAAACGAAACATGAGCATCCCTCCTTATTTCCAATATAACACATCTATGTAAATCGAAGAATAACAATCGTTGGAAAATAGAGGTTGCAACACCTATAATACTCGTAAGGAGGTGCTGATCGATGAAAATTGCAGTTACCGGCGGCAGCGGCTTTATTGGCAAGCGATTGATCTCACATTTGCAGCAGCAAGGCCATGAATTAATCAATATTTCCCGTTCAGCCCAAGCTGTGAGCCCGCATGCGCGTACTATAACCTGGGAGCAACTGCGAACCTCTTCACAAGACCTCGAAGGCTTGGATGCGATCGTCAATCTTGCTGGAGAATCCATTAATCAACGATGGACCCCCAAAGCCAAAGAGCGCATTGTCCAATCACGCATTAAGGCCGCTGAACAGGTTGCACAGCTCGTTGAAAGGTTGACCACCAAACCAAAAGTGGTTGTCAATGCTTCTGGGATGTCCGTCTACGGTACTTCAGAGACAGAGACATTCGATGAGCGAAGTCCTCATCGTCAAGTCGATTTTTTATCAGGTGTCGTCGAGCAGTGGGAACACGCGGCAGATCAAATCAAAGGACCCAGAATCGTCAAAGTGCGCGTAGGACTTGTGCTCGATGGCCAAGAAGGCGCTTTTCCCAAAATGGCTCTGCCTTACAAGCTTGGCGTTGGCGGCCGAATAGGCAGCGGCAAGCAGTGGCTCTCATGGATCCATATTGAAGATATGGTGCGATTAATCGATTTCTGCATCATGAACGATGCCATCGTTGGACCGGTTAATGCCACAGCGCCGAATCCGGTGACCAATCTAGCATTCGGACGGGCATTAGGGAAAGCGATGCATAGACCTAATCTATTCCCGCTCCCCGCTTTCGTGCTGAAGCTGATTTTCGGCGAATTGTCCACCCTTCTCTTAGACGGCCAAAAGGTGCTCCCGCACGTTCTTCTTGCGAATGGATTTACATTCAAGTACATAGACGTAGAAAAAGCGCTTGCCGATATCGTTTGAATAGAAAACCCAGGTCCGCGAGCACAGCTCGTTAACCTGGGTTTCGTTTATCCAACTATTTGGTAGATAAGTCATCCGTTACTTGAATAAGTTGCAATTGTGTGGGAGCTCCTGTCAACGTCAATACGCCTTTTTCATCATAGCTGATACCGAAATCGTTATCGTTGACAATGGCAATCGTATTTTTGTCAACGACCGCTAGTCCTTCGATCTTCTCATAGGGATAGCCAAGTTTGGCAATATCAACGATCAACTCTTTGCTTACAGGCTGAATCCCTTGATTCTTCAACTGTTGAATGGATAGCCCTTCCAAGTTATTGCTGGCCTCTTTCCCCAAAATATTCGTTGCTTTCGAGAAATCGGATTTGTAGATCCTCTTCAACTGAGCATCAGCGCCCGCGTTTTTATCACGCTCATCCACCAACAGCACATCACTCGAAAGTGCCGACATATCGCTGATGACGATATCTTTTTGATTCACTTTCACAAACATTCCCGCTTGTTCGGCCACATACACATACTCACCAACGATTTGTTTCGTCGCCAGATCCATCTTAAGAATACGCAGATTTCTGGAGGCTTCCCCTGTTTTTTTATCCGGATTAGCCATTGGACTTTGAATGGAAGTATATAGGAATTTACCGTCTGGTGAAATCGTCACACCTTCGAAGCCGCGGTTGGCAATACGTTTGTTGTAAACCTCAGGCAGCGTATCGAAAATAGGGATTTGTGCGCCGGCCTGCACTAATTTCTCTTTGGCACCTTTTGGCACATAGCGGCCCAGAATCGTTCCATCGCGTTTAACTTGAAGAATGGATGGCCGGTATTCATCCGAAATCCAAAACGTATCATCCGATGGGCTGTAGGTGATACCTTCCAAGTCCAATCCGTCCGGATCGTAGGAAAGTTTCGTTGCCCCTTTCTCATCGTAAGGCACTTCGTCCGTTCCGTCTAGGTTCGGCAAACCTGTTATGTATTTGGTCTTGCTTACTTTATCGATTTTGCCGTCCGGCAAGGAGAGTTTAATCGTCTCCAGAATTTCAATCGTACCGTTCGCAATTTTGAATTTGTACAAGCGAGGAACATAACTTTCAATAGGGAATGTGCGTAATTTATCTTTGCCTATTTCACCATTAGGTCCGCGATCCGCAAGCGCATAGAACGTATCGGGAGCATCTTTGGGCAAATGCACTAGACCGGAGAAGCCGCCTTCTTGAATCCCTTTGTCCAGAACAGGCGCATTTTTCCACTCAAATTTCCCTGTCACTTTCGGAATATCCTTGAGGGAAATAGACTGATTCCATTCATTCCATTCCACTTGCTTCCCAAGTGCTTCACCAATCGCGCGAAGGGGTACATAGGTACTGCCGTCAATGACAACGGGATCTTTGTCGAGGGTTAGCGTTTTGCCACCGGATGTTATTGGAAACTTTACCGCAATAGCTTCCAGCGCTGCCGGACCTGCTGCGACAACAGTTGCACTGGTTAAGGTACCCATAGCGGCAAACAATAAGAGCAAGCGTTTTCTTCTAAAAAATCTTTTCATTTTAACCCTCCAATGATTTGATATCTTCCTTTGAGATTAGCTTACGGCTTGTCTATTCGCACAGTGTTAGAGAGATATGAATGTTTTGTAAATAAATTAATCTTTGCAATCCGACTAAAAGTTGTGTACAATTAATTTGTACAAAATAAATAGGAGAAGGTGATCCTTTTGAACGTTCATCAATTTACGGTTCGAACGATCCGCGGTGAAGAGAAATCCCTTGCTGACTACAAAGGTCAAGTACTGCTTATCGTCAATACGGCAACGAATTGTGGATTGGCTCCCCAATTTATAGGACTTCAAGAGCTCCACGACACCTATAAAGATCAAGGTTTCAGCGTGCTGGGTTTTCCATGCAATCAATTCATGGATCAGGAACCCGGTGACGATGCACAGGTTCAACAGGCTTGCCAATTAAATTTCGGCGTCAACTTCCCCCTGTTTTCCAAAATTAATGTGAACGGATCCGACGCGCATCCTTTGTACCGCCACCTGAAACAACAGACTTCCGGTATATTTGGCTCAGGCATTAAATGGAACTTCACGAAGTTTCTCGTTGATCAAGATGGCCGCGTCCTCAAACGCTTCTCCCCTACTACAAAACCAAGTAAAATCGATGAGCAAATTCGTAAACTGCTTGAGAAATCCGCTGTCCAAGCTTAAATTATCAAAACGGCTTCGCCGCCCTGAGAGATCAGCTTCTTCGAAGCGGACAAATCCTGTTAAGGGGAACTACAGTACGCTATTTAGGCAAATAGCAGGGATTCTAGGGTCATAGCGGAACTACAGGGTCTTATTTCCGCGAAAAGCGCTGAATTCCCCTTCAAACAACAAAATAGCGCACTGCAGTTCCCTCTCGCTCGCGATAAAACCACTTTTTGCTAAAATAGCGCACTGTAGTTCCCTTTCCTCCGCGAGGCAGCTGGAGTAACTCCGCGTTTACTCCAAACAAGATCCGATGGCTTATTTCCTTATCGACACTTATCCGCATGGATTCAGCCTTATCTAATGCAAAAAGCATCCTGCTCACAGAATGAGCGGATGCTTTTTGGTTATTTCACATATTTTTTTGCCTTTTCAATGGCTTCATCTTCCGTAGGAGCTGTTACATAGCGGCCATTAATGAAAATAAAAGCAAAGCGAGAACAAGGGCCGCAATACGATTTACAAGCTACTTTGACCTCAGTTTCCGGAGCAATGACGCTTATTTTTGAAAGGGCGGACTTCACTTTCATGTGTTTGCATTTATCACAAATGCGAATATCATTGCGCATTAGTGATCTCCGTGATTCCCCTTGCTTGGGTTTGTAATCATGAAGCCTTCTTCCGGCGTATAGAAGTAATCAATGCGGATGCCATCGAGCAACGGCTCCGTTTTATCCAAAATCACATCAATCCCTTTATCCGTGCTGACAAGGACGTCATTTTCTGATTTATCGTCAAGACCTAAACCGTAGTGAGCGTGGTCACCATGGGAATGAGTCACTTGTACACGAACTAACAAACCTTTGTTTTCTTCTTTATCAAGCTCCAATTGAAGAACTTTTGCTGCGTTACGAGAAATTTTGACGTTCATATGTACACATCTCCTGAAACTATAATTTTATTTCTTATTGTAAAGAATCTAAGGCACGAAATCAACCTTTGTCCATGGAACCTTCGTAAACATCTCTCGACGCAAACAAAGTACGTAAGTCTTGCTAATTCATGGCCTGAACTTTAAAATACATAGTAGTGAAAACAATTGACACTAAATACAGGCTGGTTACTTACTTACCTCTACGTTAGTGTCGGGTATTATACATTGAAAGGAAGCGAACTTATGTCAACCCTAGAGAATGAAAAAGTCGCTCCACTCAGCAACTATATTCCGAAAGTACCCAAAGAAATTGCATGCTCCATTGAACGTACACTTGAAGTGATTGGCGGCAAATGGGCGTTTCTCGTGCTGCGAGAATTGTTTTGCGGAACGAAGCGATTCGGTGAGCTGCAGCGCCAAGTCACGGGCATTAGTCCCAAGTCATTGACAGATATTCTTAGGCACCTGGAAGAGCATGGGGTCTTGGAAAGAATGGCTTACCCTACTGTGCCTGTTACGGTCGAGTATACGCTGACACCAAAAGGCGAGGATTTGCATCAAATATTAAAAGAAATGAAGCTATGGTCAGCAAAATGGACATAATGTAAGAATATCGTCAGAGGAGTGGAACGTCATGATTACCATCAAGACCAAAGAAGAAATTGAAAAAATGGGCAGAGCCGGCCGTATTCTGGCTGATTGCCACAAAGAAATCGCTAAAATGATTCGTCCAGGCATCACCACCTGGGAAATTGACCAATTCGTCGAGAGTTTTCTAGCCAAAAACGGTGCTACGCCCGAGCAAAAGGGCTATCATGGTTATCAATATGCGACATGCGCTTCCGTCAACGACGTGATTTGCCATGGTTTTCCGAAAAAAGAACCGCTTCAAGACGGCGATATTGTCACTATTGATATGGTTGTTCGTATAGACGGCTGGTTGGCTGATTCTGCTTGGTCCTATGCAGTCGGAACCATCTCGCCGATCGCTGAGAAATTATTGAACGTCACGAAGGAATCACTCTACAAAGGGATTGAGAAAGCCATCCCCGGCAACCGCATCGGCGATGTGGCCCATGCCATTCAAGCATATGCCGAAGCACAAGGCTTCTCCGTTGTCAGAGATTTTATCGGACACGGCATCGGCTCCGAAATGCATGAAGAACCGCAAGTCCCTCACTATGGACCTGCCGGCAAAGGCCCGCGCATTAAGGAAGGGATGGTTTTCACGATTGAGCCGATGTTGAATGTCGGGAAATACCATTCCAAGGTCGATGCCGATGGGTGGACAGCTAGAACTTATGACGGCAGCCTATCTGCCCAATATGAGCATACGATTGCCATTACAAGTGAAGGCCCGATTATTTTAACCGAACAATCATGATGCCGGAGGAACATGCATGCTTTCTTTTTACAGGAAATATTGGAGAACAGCCTTTGACATTGCTCTCATTGTTCTAACTGTATATCTATTCATGCTGTTATTCAGCTATCTGTACCGCATCGCAACGCCTATCTTTCTGGCTCTGATCATTTTTATGATGATCGAGCCTTTCGCTAGGTTTTTGCATCGCAAAGGAATGCGCAAGTCAATTGCATCCGCCATTTCCACGCTGCTGTTTGTCTTGATAATTTTGGGCGCATTGGCAGGTGCCGTCGTTATTTTTACCAGTCAAATCATGAGTCTTGTCGATAAAGTCGATGATTATCAGGCTATTTTCAATGATCAAATTGTACATAAAATCAGTGAATTGAATGATCGCTTCCAAACACTGCCGCCCGATGTCATCACCAAAGCCAAAGACTATGCCGGACAATTCGCTGGCAACGCCTCCAAATTCATCATCGCCGTTCTATCTGGCTTGGTGACGAAACTCACCTCTTTCTCGACCTTTATGTTTAATTTTATCGTCGGCATCATCTTGGCGTATTTCCTCAGTATCGAAATTGATTCCTGGAAACGCATTGCCGGTGAAAAGACACCCAAAACCTTCAAATCCGTCTTCTTTTTCCTCAAGGAGAACGTGGTGAAAGGCATTGTCTCTTACATAAAAGCACAAGCTAAACTGATTACCTTGACGTTCGTCGTTGTCTTCATTGCGTTACTCTCTCTAGGCGTCAACAACGCCTTCTCCATCTCGCTCTTGTCAGCCATCTTTGATGTGCTGCCATTGCTGGGCGTGTCGACCTTGTTCATCCCATGGATTATCTATCTCTTCATTGTTGGTCAAACGACACTAGCAATCTGGCTCAGCGCCATCTTGCTTGTCGTGATTCTCGTCAGGCAAATCATGGAGCCCAAGATTACTGGGGAATCCTTGGGCGTATCGGCTTTTACAACCCTAGCCTTTATGATTCTCTCGCTTTCTCTGTTTGGGATTGCAGGCGTGATTCTCTCCCCTGTCCTGATCATCTTGATTAAAGCCTTACATACGCAAGGATATTTACAGCGCTGGATTCGCAAGCCTGAGGATGAATACGTCGAAGGCCGACTTCCCTACGACGGACCTTAAATGAACAAGAGCCTTGAGATTCGGTTCCATAACCGGAGATCAAGGCTCTTCTTTTATACACGGTGTCTGCTGCGATAGACCGATGGCGCCATGCCGATCTTCTGCGTGAAGACGCGGCTCAAATAAAAACCATTCTCATACCCGCACTTCGCGGCTATGGCATCCAAGGTTAAGGCCGAGCCCTCGAGGAGATGCCGAGCTCGCGTAAGGCGAATTTCATTCAGAAATTCGGACGGTGTCTGGGCAAAGGCTCGGCGAAATTTACGGGTAAATTGGACAGCGGTCAGGCCCAGACTTACAGCCACATCCAACATGGATAAGCGTTCGTAGGCATGCTCCAGTAGAAACCTGCGCGCATCCTCCATGAGCTCATCCGATTCAGAAATCGTGTCATCGCTTAGCGCCCGCTCCATGGCAACGATACGAATCAGATCATTCACCATATGCTGTCTATGCATCGTGCTCTCTTCGTCCCAACCCTGCAGTTGTCTTAGATAGCGATAATTGGAGAGTAATCGATCTTTATCTTGAATCGACAGCTTGCCAGCCCAATCGCCTTCTTCCTCTGTGCTTCGTTCTGACAGCCACATAAACTGCAAGAAATGAAAGGAAAGGGGCTCCAATGTTTGGCGGTGGAAAGCTGTTTGAGGTGGACATAGCACCAAATCTCCGAAACTGGCTTCACCTTGATGCTCACCTATTCGATAAGCAAACCGACCTTCTTCTACCGCAAATAACGTCCAAAGCGGGTAATCATCTACTTCCAACATGAACTCCGTCTTCTTATGCCAGTATACATGCCCAAGAAGTTTCAATGACAGATCGTGAGAGCGCATCCAACAGCCTCCCTGATAATGAAATAAAGTATATGCTTATTGTAACTCTCTGCATGTTCATTGGGAATCATTTATTTTATGATGAAATCAAATACATTCCATTCAACAGCGAGGTGCTTAGTTATGAAACAAGAAATCGTATCATCCGATATTACCGTAGTTGGCGGCGGTTTAGCAGGCGTTTGCGCGGCTGTTGCAGCAGCCCGATTAGGTCAAACTGTCTCTCTTGTTCAGAATCGTCCGGTACTTGGCGGAAACGCCAGCAGTGAAGTTCGCGTATGGGTATGCGGCGCCACTTCCCATGGTGTACACCGCAATGCGCGTGAAACTGGCATTATGGGCGAGTTGTTTGTCGAAAATCAGTACCGCAATATCGATGGAAACCCTTATATCTGGGATCTGATTGTGCTTGAAAAAGTGAAAGCAGAAAAGAATATTACACTTTTCTTAAATACAGATGTTCATGAAGTTGAAGCAGATGGGGATGAACACAGTCGTACGATCCGCTCCGTCACGGGCTGGATGATGGGATCTGAACGTCGGATTCGCTTTGACAGCCGCGTTTACCTCGACTGCACGGGGGATGGCCTTGTAGGGTTCTTGGCTGGCGCCAAGTTTCGTATTGGCCGCGAGGCCCAAGAGGAATTCAACGAAGAATGGGCTCCGCTTGTCCAAGATGACATCACGCTCGGAAGTACGCTGTTGTTCTACACAAAGGATGCTGGCCGTCCGGTTAAATATATCGCACCTAGCTTCGCCAAAGATATCACGCAGACTTCAATCCCCATGAAACGTGTCATTCGCAGCGGGGATAATGGCTGTTCGTATTGGTGGATTGAATGGGGCGGTGAACTGGATACTGTTCATGATAATGAACGCATTCGCGACGAGTTGTCCTCCGTTATTTACGGGATATGGAATTACATCAAAAATTCCGGTCAATTCGACAGCGACAATCTCACGCTCGAATGGATCGGTTCCTTGCCAGGCAAGCGGGAATATCGTCGTTTCGTTGGGGACTACGTGCTGAATCAGAACGATGTTATCGCCCAGGAACTGTTCGCTGACCGCGTTGCTTTCGGCGGTTGGTCCATTGACCTGCATCCGCCGCAAGGCATGTATGCCACAGTGAGCGGCTCCAAGCATATGCATATGGATGGCAGCTACCATATTCCGTTCCGCTCCCTCTACTCCGTCAACGTGACGAATATGTTGATGGCTGGACGCAACATCAGCGCGTCCCACGTGGCCTTCGGCACTACGCGCGTTATGGCAACCTGCGCTGTCATCGGCGAAGCCGCCGGCACGGGAGCCGCGCTTTGCGCGGCGAAGGGCATCTCGCCTCGCGAGCTGCACGACGGCCACCTGGGCGAGCTGCAGCAAACGCTGCTGCGCCAGGATGCTGCTGTGCTCGGCGTGAAGAACACGGATGCAGCCGATCTCGTGCGCAGCGCTGCCGCCGTGAGCGCCTCCAGCACGCTGACACAGCTTGCACTGGAGCAATCTGCGTCTATCCTGTCATTGGATAAACACGTTGCTTTACTCTTGCCGGTAGATCCGTTCATAGAAGGCGTAGAACTGCTCTTAGACGCTTCCGAAGCTACTGAGCTGACTGTTGAGCTTTGGAGCACAGGAAAGCCGCAGAACTACGTTCCAGCAAGTCTGGTGAGTTCCATCCAAGTTGCCGTCCCGCAGGGAACACAGCATTGGGTGAAGGCTCCGCTTGCGTGGCACCCAGAAACGGCGCAGAATGCTTTTATTATTCTGAAAAACAATCCCGCTGTTTCTGTTCATCAATCCGCCCAACCGCAGACTGGGGTCCATTCATTCGCCTACGGCAGCGAGAAGTCGGCTGATTTCGGCGATATGCATCATCACCAGCCCGTGGTGGACTGGCGTCAGTACCAATTCGTTCGAAGCCCTATCTGTTTCCGCTTGCTCTCGCCTACGAAGGCATTTACACCGGATAAAGCTGCTGATGGCTATAAGCGTCCTTATGGCGGACCTCATGCATGGTCATCAACTTCCTTACAAGTCTCCGAGCCCCAATGGCTTGAAGTGAGCTGGACAGAAGCTGTCCACATTCAGAGCGTGCATCTTACATTCAATGATGATGTCAATGAAGATTTGATTAACCTGCACCATCATCGAACCGATTTTGAAATAATCCCGGAACTCGTTAAATCTTATAAACTACAAGCATTCACGAGTGGTGAGTGGACTACCGTAGCAGAAGGAACTGACAATCACACTCGGCATCATGTTCATGTGCTGACAGCCCCTGTGACAACGGATCGAATCCGTGTTCTCATTGAGGCTACGAATGGCTCTGAGCGAGCTGAAATCTTGGAAATTCGCTGCTATACTTAATATGGATGATCTAGATGCTAAGCTTGCGTTTTATTGGGCCTACGATTATGATAAAAATAATTGAAAGTTAATGTGTAACTGGCGGAACATGGATATCCATGGGGAAGCACATTGATGCATATGCCGTACGCCTGGGCAGAGGTAAGGGGAGTCATCCCCTTGCCTCTTTGTGTTTTTATCATCCATTCGAAGGGTTGTGGCAAGATGAATTCAGACAAATTGTTATTGGACGGTACCCGCGTTGCCCATCAGATCCAACAAGATTTAGCCATTAGAGTCAGCCAATTAGCGGCAAAAGGCATCCAGCCTTGTCTGGTCACCATCCTGGTTGGTGATGATCCGTCTTCGGAAACCTATGTGCGCATGAAAGGCAATGCCTGCCGCCGCTTAGGGATTCAATCCAGACGCATTCATCTCGCGCAAACGACGACAACGGAAGAGCTTATTGCCGTCATCCATGAAATGAACCAAGATTCCTATGTTCACGGCATTCTGTTACAGCATCCGGTTCCGCCTCAAATTGACGAAAGAGCCGCCTTTGAAGCCATTAGCATTCATAAAGATGTGGATGGCGTTACGATGCTGGGCTTTGCGCAAAATGCTTTTGGCGAAGCAAGCTTTCCTTCCTGCACCCCTGCGGCGATCCTAGCCATACTGGATGATTATCAAATCCCTATCGAAGGCAAGCATGCCGTCGTTATTGGCCGCAGCCCCATTCTTGGCAAGCCTGTTTCCCTAATGCTTTTGAACCGAAACGCAACGGTCACCATCTGTCATTCCCGGACAGTCGGTCTCGATCATATCGTTGGATTAGCAGATATTCTTGTTGCTGCGGTAGGCAAACCAGCCTTTGTTCAAGGATCTTGGATCAAAGAAGGCGCCGTTGTCATCGATGCCGGATACAATTCAGGGAATATCGGCGATGTCGATTATGAGGCCTGTCTCACGAAGTCGAGTGCGATTACACCTGTTCCAGGCGGCGTAGGTCCGGTAACCATAGCCATGCTGCTCAAGCACACCGTGGATGCGGCCGAAAAGGTAGGCCAGTAACCATCGTGCGACATTATTTTCTTTATAAAATAGGTCTTAATAACCCTTGTTTAACCTGACATGATATGTTATATTAAAAGTGCGACAAATCAAGGTTTTCACTTCAAAAAGTTGACATAGGAGTGATGAAAATGGGCCAAAAATCCATTCAAATCTCGCAAGGCGAAGAAGTTATTCGCGTAGAGATGACTGTTAAGGAAGCGCTTGCTTTAACGGGAGCCAAATTTAGTCAGAACCACAAGCTAGAAACAGATGCCATCAAGAAGCTGAAACAAACATTGGAAGACAAGCTGCTCACTCCCAACCATTAATTGTATAGATCTATTCGGCTTATCGTCCTGACTAACGATGTATATCGTCTGGTCAGGGCTTTTATTTTTTATCGTATCAAATCCATTCGAATGCTCATAATAATCTCGCACTCCCAAAACGTACTCAAGAGGTGAAACACAATGTCTGAAGGTCATAAACAACAAGGACAAAGCAGCAAAAACACAACAACACGCACTCAGGATCAGAAAAGTGGAAAAGGTCATAAATAAGCGAAAAGTCCATGCCTCCTTTTGGGAAGCATGGACTTTTTCATTAATTTAATTTGCGTCTTGTCAAAATGCACGGAACCCCTTTACCCACAGCCCCTGGCTGAGACATTAAAGATAAATAATGAAGTCCTCTTGTGCAAGGTGTCTTGCAAACGGCGCATGTCGATGATTCTACCATTCTCATCGTGTACTGCGCTCTGGATGACAGTACCTTCTTCTTGGATACCTTGCCCTTCCCTTTAGGTGGTGCCATATTCACGCCTCCCAACAATTTCCTCCCTTCAGTATATGAAGCTTGGTCGGAACGGTTCTTGGGGGGGCAAGGTCAAGTTCAAGCTACTTGTCTACCGACTGACAGCTTGCAAATCTAAAGCAGTTAATAGAATCGGCACAATTTCTGAATAGAGGGAAGAAAATGTTTCTATTGGCAGGGGATTCTCCCCACAGCCGACTTCAATCGTGAAACCGGGCTTGCGAAACTGTTGGATATACCAGTCCTTGTAGCCTGCGTCACTATCTGTCAGCTTAACAGCTTTATAATTGCTTGCGAGCGACAATCGCTCTGCATAGGATTCAGACTCTGGCGGTTCATAGCCGCGGTAATTCCAATATATTTCTCTACCTTGCGTATGTAATGCCAAGACGAGTTCAAAAGCGTGATTCTCCGTAAACTGAGCCATCGCTAAAGCCTCCGGCTCAGTCAGTGGGGCTTCCCCGCCGTAATCCCGCTCCCCCGGTCCCAATTGACCTCTGCGGGCAGCCTCATCTTCCCAATGTGCCGGGAACTGGTCATTCAAATCTACCCCGCGGATATTCGCTTTCCAATTGCTGAAATCCAAGCTGTCGCCGTTCCACTCCAACAGTATCTCACGGTACGGATGATCTTCCGTGACCCCTTGTAGAACGAGATCCACGCCATCGGGGTTCACCATCGGGACTATCCATAAGGAATATTCGGCAAGAAGCCGTCTAATATTGCTGCCCTGCCAAGCCGTACCTCGGGCGTAAGCACAAGCCAGATCCTCCACAAACTGCATCAGCAGCGGCGTCGTAATCCATTCATTCGCATGAAACGCTGCATTCATATGCAGTTCTCTCGCTCCCGCGCCAATTCGCAGCGCAGGGATGCGTTTCCCCATAACACTTTCACCAATCATTTCAAAATGCAGGAAAGGATATATCTTGCCAAGTCGATTCAATTCCTCCCAAAGTGTTGCATATCCGTATCCTAACATATGACCACCTCACAGCTCAGTTATCTACTTCGTAGGATATGAATATGCCGTCAGCCTAAGAATCATGCGGCATCACCAACAAAGCAAAATAGACCCAATCGGGTCTATTTCGCTCGTTCAATTAAATAATCGTCGGCACCTGCCATACGACTGGTGTTATGGAGATCTGCTCTTTGAGCCAGCCTTCGGCAATTTTCTTGAAACGTTCAGGCTCACCGCTGCAGAAAAATTGATGAATCGGGAGGAATCCAGACGAAGCCAGTAAGTTCTGATGATAAAGGATTGTACTGATTTCTCTTGCAGTCTCGTCTGCGGAAGAAATCAACGTAACGTCCGGCCCCATGACACTTGAGATCGCTTCCGTCAGGAATGGATAATGCGTACAGCCCAGAATTAAACAATCCATAGGCTTTCCTGCCAACGGTCTAAGTGATTGTTCAACCACCTCTAGCGAGCGAGTAGGATCGAACATCCCTTGTTCAACGAAAGGCGCTAACAAAGGGCACGGCTGGCTATAGACCTGAATTTGCGGAGAAATAAGTCTTAACGCCTGTTCATAGGCTTTACTTCGAATCGTTCCATCCGTACCAATAACCCCGATAATTCCACTTTTAGTATGCTTGATGGCCGCTCTGGCGCCTGGCGAAATGACGCCAAGCACAGGAATTGATACGCGCTCACGGATATCGTCTATGGCAACTGCAGTCGCTGTATTGCAAGCGATAACAATCATTTTAGGATTAAATTGTACTAAATAGTCAACGATTTGTCGTGTGAATTTGCGCACTTCTCCGGCAGAGCGAGGACCATAAGGACTTCGTGCTGTATCTCCGAAATAAATGACTTTTTCTTGCGGCAGCTGTCTCATGACTTCTTTTACAACGGTTAATCCTCCGACTCCGGAGTCCAGTACGGCTATCGCTTGCTGCACACCTATCCGCTTCCTTTGCCGCTTAATGAATTACGGAACCACTTGGATAGAATATGAACGTACAAGCTGAAAGGTACCTGGGTGAAGTAATCGGTTTTCTGGTCTGTCCCCTATTTTTTGGACTCGAGCTCATTCACAAGGCCGAATTCGTAGCCTTTCTTCTTAATCTCTTTGCAAATACGAGCTAGCGCCTGCATATTTTCCTCAGAGCCCTGATGCATCAAAATCACATTGCCATCGTGCAAATTGTTCATAATGTCATTGTAAGGATCCTCAGCTCCGTTCGCTCTTGGTTCCCAATCGCGCATGGCTGTGGACCAGAAGACAGACGTATAGCCCATACTGGATACTAAGCTAAGGTTGTGCATATTGTAACTTCCAAAAGGGAAGCGGAAATATTTCTCGACTTCTTTCCCTGTCAATTGTTTGTATAAAGCTTCAAAATCCGTTATTTCCTTACGAATCTGATCATCGCTCAGCTCATTGAAATCTTTGTGCGTCATTGTATGGTTGGCAACGAAGTGACCGTCAGCAACAATCTTTTTCAAATAATCAGGATTTTTCTTGATGTTGTTTCCTGAAATAAAGAAGTTGGCTTTCACACCATTTTCTTTGAGTGATTTCAGCATGAGATCGACCTCGATCAAAGGACCACCTGCATCGATCGTTAAGTAGACTTTTTTACCGGTGCCCACCCATACGGCTTTCTGATCTGCGGTGAATGATTTCGTTTCTTTCGGAAAATCGGGCACTTGCCCTGTTTTCTTTTTCATGTAGTACCAAGAATAAGGAACCTTCTCGGCTGCTGACGGCTTGGGATTCGTACCTACGACAGATGATTTTGGAGTAGCAGTTGGCACAGGTGTTGCCGTTGACACGGGCGATGGCGTTGGGGCAGTTGTAGCTTTAGGTGTCGGCACAGGTGTTGCCGTTGGTTTACTTGTAGGTGTTGGCGTTGCAGCTGCCGTTGCTTGCGGCGTTGCCGTTGGAATTGGACTTGAAGCTGTGGGGAGCAGGCTTTTGTCTGCACAGCCGATCAATGTAGCACTAAAAAGGATCAGCAGTGCAGCGCTTTTAGTAATTGGCTTCATGAGAGCACCTCGTTATGGAATGAAATTGCTCATTCTCATTTCGACAGCACCAGACAAATTACCTGCCTATTCGGAAAAAAACGTCTTATTTCGTGGCGCGATACGTCAAATATTGGAGGATGCTGATCAGGATAAAAGCTGTTCCAGCAAGCATCGGAATTGTAATAAATCCAAGCCAATTCAAGTAATCCACATCACAAGGAACAGGGCCGCAGCCCGTAGCTGATTCATGAAAAACACCTGATTGCAGCAAGACGTGATAAATGGAGATACAAGCTCCCCAGATCGTCAAAGGCAGAACATAAATCGTTAGCTTATAGTCTCTGCGCACAGCAGCAATCCCCAAAATAATCGCAAGAGGATACATAAGAATGCGTTGATACCAGCATAATTTACAAGGTAAAAAATGCATAATCTCAGAAAAATACAGACTTCCCAAAGTAGCAATTAAAGCAATGAGCCACGAAATGTGCATCCCATTATCTCTTAACCATTTATTCGACATCAATATTCGTCCTCCCCTTCCCCCTTATTATAGAAAATTATAGAAAAGAAGTCTAACATAACATGTTACTCTCAAAATGGGTTAGCTGCGGATCACGCTTTCGATTTGGAGGGATCGTAAGGGAACTCTAGGACGCTATTTGGTCAAAAAGCAGGGATGCGAGGGTATTAGCGGAACTACAGGGCCTTATTTCCGTGAAAAGCGCTGAATTTCCCATGAAATAGCAAAATAGCAGACTGTAGTTCCCTCACCCCCGCGATATGGGCACTTTTGGCTAGAATAGCGGACTGTAGTTCCCTTACCTCCCCGCGAGGCAGCTGGCGTATCTCTGCGATCACTCCAAAACATAAAAAAGCGGCACGCGGGCATCCTTCTGCCCACTAGCCGCCACGTACAACCACTCACTTATACCGAGAAACTATAGGCTACTTCATTCGTTTGTTCCACAAGGCCACGCCATTGTTCCACAGGAACCAGGTCAACCACCGCCTTAATCTCGATGGTGGCAAAATCAAGCTGCGGCACGGCGTCCAGATCCATACGGTTGGTGACCAACCGATTCAGCCAGCCGGGGTACTGCTTCTCCATCTGCTGCAGGCGGTAGATGGCGGTTTCAAAATCTTTGCGCGCTGCGTTCACTGAACCCAGCACGCATTTGTTCTCCAGCACCATGCTCTGATTGAGCATGTCGGATGAAATCTCCAGCTGCCGATCAGCTGGCGTAACCCCCAGCAGCGCCAACACACCGTTGGGCGCTAGGATAGACATGGCCTCGAAGGCAAGCGGGCTGTAGCCCGTACATTCGAGAATGAAATCCAGCGGCTTGCCGATGCTCTCGGCATAAGCCGTCAAAGTCGCGGCGCTGCCTGCTGCGCCGGCCTGCTGGTACGAGCCGCCGATGTCCTTCACAAGCTGCGCTTGCAGACTGTCCTGTGGCGACATCGACCACACCAACACCTCAAGCCCCAGCAGCCGGCAGGTGATCGCGGCGAGCAGCCCCAAGGGCCCTGAGCCGAGAACCAGTGCTCTCTGCGGCTCCCAGATCAGGCGCTGCTGGACGCGCAGCACCTGGTCCCATACTTTCTCGACGATGCTTTGCGGCTCGACGAGCATCCCGTGCTGCAGCAGGTCCACGGGAACCTGCACCAAGTATCGGCCTTCCTCCTTGTAGAACTCGGAGAGGAAGCCGTTGGCTCCCTTGATGCCGCGTTCCACATACTCGCCCGTCTGACAGAAGTCCGAGTGACCGTTGCGGCAATTCACGCAGCGCTGGTTGCGGCAGGGCCGCCTCACAATCGCGGTCACCAGATCCCCCTTGCGGAAGCCGCTGTCTGCCCCTGCCTCCATCACAACGCCAAGCGACTCGTGTCCGGTCGTTAAGTCATCCTCGCCTTCCGGCGGCACGCCATATTTCTCTTTTACTATTTCTTTATCCGTCCCATCCAGCCCTACGGCCAGCACCTTGACAAGCACTTCCTGCGGATGCGCTAGCGCTGGGTCCGGCATTGTTTCAAGGACAATCGAAGGGGTCCCCTGCCGAACATTTTTGACTCGTACTACTCTCATCACTGATTCCTCCCAGCTAGTGAATAACGGGTTCCAGCACTTTATCCTCACTTGCGTCAATACTTGACTTGGGGCTATTGGAGGTCAACTGCTTGAGCTTGGACAAATATTCTTGTGCAACTTTGATATAAGAAGCATGCGACCATGTCAGCGGCGATACGGACATTGGCTCTCCGGTATATGGTTGTACTTGTTCAGCCATAACGCCAGATGGCAAAGCATGCTTGATCGCCCAGCGCATTAAATCCTCGGCTTCTACCAGATCTTGAACCGTTTGCGCTGACGCAACAAGCCACTCTGCGTACCAAAGCGTACAGATGAACCATGGATTTCCGGGAACTTGCGAAATATCATTCGTAACCTGATGATAATAGTCGTTCTCATAACGGGCGATACCCCCTATATCGGTATGTACCCACAGCTTTTCTTTCAACAACTGCATCGTAGCAATGAGCCGCGGGTCACCCAATTCAAATAACCCAAAATCAAATAAGGCATACATGCTCATATCCATCGTATAGTCCGGTATATACTTATTTTCCTCATAGCTCCAATATAAGGCCCTTAGGAAGCGATTCTGTTCGGGTGCAAAAAGCTGCTGCTCAGCTGCTTTCTTCACCAATTCAGCGATATCAGCATAATAAACAGCACGAGCTTTATCTTGGTGAAACTCGGCGAAGCGCGCTGCTGCAACCAGCCCTGCATAAACGGAAGAGACCGTGAATGCCAGAACCCCATAACGCTCTTCCCACAGGTCATAGGAAGGCAATGGGAGGCCTGAGGCATCTCGGTAATGAACGAGAAAGTCGGCCGTCGGCTTCACGAATTTCTCATAATCCTCGCGGGATTGCTCCAACGTTCCGGCCAGCTTATGATGATGCCACAGCGTATATAGAACCAGTGCCGTCTCATCTTCTTGAATCGCCAGCTGTTTCTTGCCTTGCCCATCTACCCACGGATGCCAGCTGGAACCAACCGAACTGTCCGGGTTGTATTTATGCATCAAATAGCCTTCTGGTGTAAGCACTCTGATACAGAAGTCAAAAAACTTTCTGGCCAAATCATGATAGCCTGCCCGGTCAAGCGCATGCGACACCAAAGCACCATCGCGGGGCCACATATACGAATACGTATCTTTGGCAAATTTCAAAATGTCAGAATCGTTCGCGGCAATGATAGCCCCCCGATTGTCGATATTCGTTCTGGTAATCAACAAACATCGCTTATAAAAGGTGGCCAAATCTGGCTTGAGCAGCGACAGCTGATGCGGGTCTTGATTGACCCATTTGACCCAATGATCGTGTGTGCGCTGCAATAAAGTTTGGGGCTTCGCCGCCCTGAGCAGTCGCTCCAAGCGTTCGACCTCTTGCTTCGTTTTGCCAAAACAGATCCAGAACCAGGCCTCTTTCGTACTTTTAGCAGGGATTTTCAGCGTCATTTCGATAATGCCATCCACAGAGCCTTGCGCGATTGGATTTCCACCCAGGTGGCCATCTTCCGCATCACGCCAAGTGCCTTCCAAGCCATGAATCCCTTTTTGCCCTGTAGCATAACCGCTCGGCGCTGATTTCTCTTGATCGGGCGAGTAGCAGGATAACGACATATAGCGATGGCCTTTATAAAAGAGCAGCGATTGCAGTTCCGGATCATAATAAATCGTATCCCCGACACCATTTCCATAGATTTGCAAATCCAGATGGAAGTAGAGCTTGATCTCTCTTTCCGTGTCAAAGCGGTTTTCGATTTTCATTTTTCGCAAAAAAATATTTTGCTGAACGTCCACACCATCTCGTATATTAAAACTTAGACCTAATCTTTCGTGCACGCATTCCACGTTGGTAACTAAGGAATCTTCCAGGTACATCTGCTTTTTTGACACTTCAGGTTGATCGATCCAGAAGAATCCTTCAGGACTCCATATACCAAAATGTGAAAGATGATCACTAGATTGATTCTCTTGACCTACTAAAGGGTAATACATGTCACGAATATTATAAGCAGCATCATAATTAATGAGCACATTGCCATTTCCGATAGGTAAATCTCTTGCCATGCCATCAGCCTCTTTCCAAGATGTTGCTTCTAATTTACCAATTGATGCGTCTAAATATGCACGCTGCCCCTTGGAGTAGGAATTTGAGGAAAATAGCACCATTTCGTGCCTTAATCATTTTCATTTCACGCAAACTCAATTACAATATGATACATATGGAGGGATTCATTATGAAACAATTAGAAGGATTCGGAAAGTTTTTGGAAAGTTTGCGCGGTAAAATGTCCTTGCGAGAAGCAGCCCACAAAAGCGGGCTTTCGCATGCCTATATCAGAGACCTTGAATTAGAGCGCAACCGTTCGACGAATGAGAAAATCAATCCATCACCAATCACGTTGAAGAAGCTGTCGGATGCCTACAACATTTCCTACACAGACTTAATGTCGAAAGCCGGATATCTTGAAAATGAACAAGAACCTAAAGCTGAATCTGGCGAACAAGATCAGGTTGAGATGGCGGATACTTTATTTATCGAAGTAAGCACCAAAGAAATGATCTACCATACACGCCTTGGTCAATTGAGCCGAAGCGTGAATTCCTTACTCGATTTCAGTCATTTCCTGGATCAGTTGGAGGAGCAAGGATTTAAGAAAATGGATACGGACCTGTTCGTCAATTTGAATCATGTGCAGAAATATGTGGAACGAGAAGGCAAGCTTTACTTCGATCCACTGGGCGTAGGCAAATATGTCGTCATCGCGGCGATTCGTCAGAAGAAATATCACGATCTGCTCATTCGCAGCGTCGCCCGCAATACGGGCAAAGGTTTGGAATATCAATATGACCGAAATGCCAGTGCAACGGAATCGCGCTTCTCTTCTTTAAAATTCCCCAGCTAAAGAAAATTCGTAAAAGAAGGAGATAAGTTCAAGCAATCGTGGAACTTTTTCTCCTTTCTTTTCGTCTATTCAAGGGAATTAACATTTGATTTCTGTGGTAGAGAGGATTGGTAAATTAGACATGGCTGTCCAACAAACCGCCTCCGTGCAGTCACGCTTAACGAGTAAGCGAAGAAAAAGGTCTGCAGGAGCAAGCATTATCTTATATACATTTTTAACGTTATCCAGCTTTTCGGTTATCGGCTTATGTTGGTTCTTCCTGACTTCCTCCGGCTCCACTGTCCGATTAATGATGGCGGACACGTTAATCACAACCCAACACAGGGATTGGGCCAAATATTTAATTGGCTCCACGGAATTGCAGAAACGTGTGGAAGCCTACTGGAAACAATTTGATGAAATGGGCAATGAAAAGGATAAAGGGATTGTTCAAATCCAGCCCAGTCCCAATGTAAAAACGCCAGTTATTGAGAAGAAAGAATTGGTCAAGATTGAACCGATCTCAGGCACTAATTTCAAAGGCCAGCTTGTGACGATTTCGGATCCCAAAAAACTGCGGATTGCCGTTCCTGAGAAAGTCGGCAAAGGTGAGAAAGTCTCTTCCATGGTCAAACGAACCGGCGCAATTCTCGGCGTCAATGGCGGTGGATTCATCGATCCCAATTGGGAAGGCAACGGGTTTCAGCCCGAAGGAATCGTCATGTCCGGCGGCAAAATCTTTTATAATGACAAAGGTATGAATGGAACGGTGCAGGTCGTCGGGATTGATAAAGAAGGCCGCATGATTGCAGGCAAATATAAAGTATCCGAACTTGTTGAAATGGGCGTCAAGGAAGCTGTTTCCTTCAGTCCGCGGTTTATCGTCAACGGGGTTGGACAAATCAAAAGTCAAGCCGATGGATGGGGCATCGCGCCGCGAACGAGTATGGCGCAAACCAAAGACGGCTCAATTCTATTCGCCATCATTGATGGCAGGCAGAAACATAGCATCGGGGCAACCTTGTATGATGTGCAGCAAATTTTCCTTGCCCACGGCGCCGTCACTGCGGCTAATCTGGATGGTGGCGCATCCACCGTTCTCGTGCATAACAATGACATTATTAATAAACCTTCCAGCGAATATGGAGAACGTTACCTCCCGACTGCGTGGCTGCTTTATGACCATCCGGAATCGGCTCCTATCAAAAATGTTTGGGAAGGTTTGGATATCAGCAAAATTGACCCTTCGAAATGGTAAATATGCAAATAGCAAAAAGCCTCCAATCCGTGTGTTAAACGGATGTGGAGGCTTTTGTTTAGCGATTTCCTACGATAACCAAATCTTCTGCGGCTTCGGAAGCTGCGATATCATCGACGAAATCCGTATGCTTCGTTTCTTTCCATGAACGAACCGTTCCTACGACACTGGAAGCCGCATCTTTGGCTTTGCCTACTAGTTCTGTTGTTGTAGAGCTAACGCTCTTGGCAACGTCTTGTGTTTTTTGACCTACTGTACTGGCGATATGCACAGTCTTATCGCTTACGACTTGTGCTTGCCCCGCGATGTCGCTTCGAAGTTCACGACCGGATTTTGGCGCAAATAACAGCGCTGTTGCTGCTCCTAGTAAGCCGCCTACCACGGCTCCGATGAGGAGATCTTTTCCTTTTTTTTCATTGGACATGTGACATCCACTCCTTAATGGTCTGATTTGGCATTCCGATGCGCCTGCCATCTTTGCCACAGCTCGAAACCCGTCGTTGCCCACTCCATGGCATCTTGAATACGTTTGTGGTGGGTATTTACGACCCTTTCCGCACCATGAATCGATTCATTCATCACTTGTGAGGCTTTGCGAAGGACAGAAGCGACATCCCCTATAGAGGCTCCTGCCTTCCCGATGGATTGGATTGTTGGCTCTAGTGCCAGCACCTGCATGTGCACCTCTTCAGTAAGTTGCCCTGTTTGTTTAAAAAGTTGCTCGGCTTGCTCAGCTGTTGCCGCTGCCTGCTGTTTTATTTGAATAATAGCATCATGCACTTGACGAATCGCATGTGTTGCAGCTATCAACAAACGTACAGCAAAGGCAATAAGCAGAACAAAAGCAACTGCTGAACCCACAATACTGATTTCGATCCATGTCATATCGGGCACCTCCTGAGAGCTGTAAAACATGCGTGCTGCGTCTTGGCTTCTAGACGAATGCCTATGAATTAGTACAGTATAAGTAGCTGCTGCTTGTTTTGACACAAAAAAAACCAAAAAATTTTCAGGTGCTGACAGCGTGGATAAAAGATCTTGCAACCCTATGGAGGTCGAGGCCGGGAATTAGGCCTGGGGCTGTGATAGTGACCTAGCCTGCGGCTAGGTCGCCAAATCAATGCACCTTGAGGCAAGCCCAAGCCCCTTTACGAACTCAATAACCGTTATACGGCCAAAATCACTCATTCTGAAAATCTAATGAATGCCAGAACCGCTATATCAAGCAAACGTTCACCTTTACGCCTCAAATTTGCTCGATAGCGCCAATCCAGTTCACTAAATCCTCAAAGCAGCCTTTTTCTCGCCTATAAGAATCATACAGTTCATTAGATGCCGTATGAGACTATTGACTAGATTAGTGAACTGTAGTTCCAACCTGCGTAAGTAACGCTTTTCGCTAGAATATAGCAGCTTGAAGTTCCCTTATCTCTGTGCGAAGCAGCTGGGGTTATTCCTTGCCTTGATCATTACTACCAATGCTCATCATGCAAAAAAGGCCGCTCACAAGATAACCTTGTGAGACAGCCTTTCATCCATTACACTTTAAATCGGGCAAGTAAATCTACCAGTTCCTGTACAAGATGGCCCAAGGCCTCCGATGAAGCACTGATTTCTTCCATTGTGGCTAACTGTTCTTCGGAAGCTGCAGCTACATTTTGCGCATTGTGCGTTGAACTTCTTGCAATGCTTGCCAGTTGTTCCACTGTCGCCAAAACCTGCTCCGTGCTTGCTGACATTTGCTCTGACGCCGCTGAAACTTCTTGAATTTGTTGATGAACCTGTGTCATGTCCACTGTAATAGAGGCGAAAATCGCGCCGCTTTCGGTTACGACTTGAACACCCTTGGTTACTTCCGTTGTCCCTTGATCCATGCTTTTCACGGCTAACTTCGTATCTTCACTGATTTCACTAATTAATTCTGCGATTTGATGAGAAGCTGCGTTAGACTGCTCGGCAAGCTTGCGAACTTCCGCGGCTACCACGGCGAAGCCTTTGCCATGCTCGCCCGCTCTTGATGCTTCAATAGCTGCATTAAGCGCTAATAAGTTCGTTTGCTTGCTGATCCCGGAGATAACACCAATGATACTCCCGATCGCTTCCGAACGCTCACCTAGGCGGCGAATTACGATAGAAGTTTCTTCGACTTTCTCTTTCAAAAAGCCCATTTGGCGAACCGCCATTTGGATGTTGTCATTCCCTGCCGTTGTTTTGACTCTTACATCCTCTGTGGAGTCCGTCACGATCGCGGTAGATTCAGCAATTTTCTGAACACCGATTGCCATTTCCATCATTGCTCGTGCCGTTTCCTGCGCATCGATTAGTTGCGTCTCGGAGCCGCTAGCCATCTCCTGAATAGAAATCGCGATTGTTTCGGCGGCCCTACTTGTTTGTTCGGCACTGGCATTCAGTTCTTCCGACGTTGCGCCAACCGACATGGCATGCTCAGTCACTGTGTGAATCATCATACGCAGCTTGTCTACCATTGTATTAAACTGTTCCGACATCAGTCCGAACTCATCTCTGCCTTTGACCGTCAGCTTCTCGGTAAATTCGCCTTCCGCTAGCTTCACGGAAAGTCGGCTTACTGCTTGTATTGGACTCAGAACAAACATCCGAACAATAAGGAACATAATGACAGCCAGAATAATTAAAGCCGAAATCGCAATGATCAGAGAAAGGGTCAGTCCTTCGTTAAAAGCTTGCAAAATCGTTTGCTTGGAAATAACAGATTCCATATACCAAGCGTGATCTGAGCCGTCAAGTTGTATAGGCGTAAATAAGTGAAGATCCTCTCCGTTGCTTCCCTTCATATAAGAGGAACGTTCCCCTTTTTGAACACCTTCCCAAATGGCTGCTGCTTCCGGATTCTCGCTATAAGATTTGCTCACTTTCTCGGGTGAAGTTCCATTCGCAACATAGCTTCCAGCTGCCGAGACCATCGATGCGTAGCCGCCGAGTGGTTTTAGTTGTTCAATTTGCTTTTGCAAATCGCTAAGCGCCATATCCGCCCCTACGATGCCAAGGAAATTGCCCTGCTTGTCCATAATCGGCATAATCAATGAGGTAATTAAGACATCTTTCCCGCTGATGGGATATAGATACGGCTCAATCCACGTATTTTTTTTCGTCTTTTTGGCGATCTGATAGTAATCTCCTGCGCCTTCTTTTTCATAATCCAATAAGGGCTGGACATCAATTTTGTCATCAACTCTTACCACATAGGGAATGAAGCGGCCTGTGCTGTCGTCATAGGGCAGTTTTTTGATATTTGCTGCATCTTTCTTATCGAATGCATTAGGCTCCCACAGCGTATAAAAGGCTAACATCTTTTTATGCTCAACCAATTCCGCATTAAAAATCCGGACTACTTCCTCGCGTGTCAATGACTTGGAAGTACTTGCTTCTAGAACCACACTGCGAAGCGTCGACAAGGACGCAACGGTCTCATTCACCTGTTTCTGAAAGTTATTGGATACGGCTGACGAAGCCTCTTTCGCCTCCGATTCTCCCTGACTCAAGCTGGTGCTGTAGATTTGTTTGAGATTCACACCAATCAAGCTTCCAAAAGCTAAGAGAAGCACCAAACCAATCGCGACTCCTAATTTAAAAGACAATTTCCGGTTACGCAACCACATCATAATTAATCTCCCCACTCTCTATCTGCTGCTTTTAAATATTTATCGACAATTCGACAAAATTTTTGAATAGTCTTACGCAAAATAATTGGGTAAAAATAAGAACACAAATAAGCAGCTCCGGGTAATCGCAGATGCGCTATCGGTGTTCGCCAATAAAAAAATCATCCACTTGAGCATTACACTCCATGGATGACTATTTATTTTGCGTTATGATATATAAACATTTATTGCCGCCCTTGGCCAAGCATTCCGTTCGTTCCACATTGGCGTCAAGCAAATGCTGAAAAAGCGCTAGCTCGCATCGGCAAGCTTGTTGAAATACATTCGCCACTTGTGTAATCGGACAGTTATGCTCGCTGAACACAAACTCGCCTTCGTCTACCTGTGACCAATCCACCATATAACCATTCTCATTCTGAATGAGTGCAAGCTCAGCAACCCGTTGTTCTAAGCTCTTCTCTTGCATTCGTGCCTCATAGCGAGATTGAAGCTTCTCTTGTCTGCCTTCAAAAAGCCGATCTATTTTCTCATGACCTTCGCCTTCGAGCAATTCATCCAGTAAATCTATCGTTAGCTGCATATATTTCTTGGGAAATAATTCGTCAGCTAGCGGGGCTAATGTGTAAACATTCGTCGGTCTGCCCATCGCCTGCCGGACAAGCTTTGTTTCGAGCAAATCGTCTTTCTCCAAGGAATGAATATGACGTCTGACGGCCATTTCTGTTATCCCCAGCTGTTTGGACATGTCATGAACACTTAGAGGCCCTTGAGTCTTGAGCATAGAAAGAATCACTTTACGTGTGGATGTTTCAAGTGCTTGATTCATTGGCTCACCTACCCTCAGACTATCGTTAGAATCATTTTACAGCAACATAACCAATAAGTAAATTAAGAAACAACTATGTATGTTATTCCAATTCGTGCTTGATAAATGCGCTAACACTGGAAGCAAATTCCTCAAAAACCGCTGGCAATAGAGGGATTAGCGGATTTAAATCCTGACGATTCCATTCTGCATAATCTTGAACGAGCGGCTTCCTCAGCTTCACAAGCTGCAGCAGCGTTTCTTTCAATGGTTCCGAGTAAGCCCCTTCACCATGGACAATTTCGAGAATATCCTCATAACTGCTCGCATCTCGCAATATAAAAGCGTCAATTAGTAAACTTCCAATATCCGTCACCGTTTCGATAGCCAAATGAAGCACACGCTCTTGGGCAAGCTGCCAAACAAGATCATTCGTGTCGCGCTCCCACTGCTGTTTCAACTGGTTGCTAGCTTCTGCTAAAGAAGACAGAAACTGAATTCTTTGATCAATTTGTTCATGATTAATAAAGTACATACGGCTATCTCCGTCCTCTTTTACGCCATTTCGTCCAAATTACCATTGCAAAAAAAGTAATAATAACTAAAAACACTAACAATATCGCCTGCATGACATATTCATAGCTCATGTTCTTCACCCTCTTGACTTCTTGTTTCAATCTTCTCTCAGTGTATCGCGGGCAGCTAGGAAGCGTCAAGCAAGCAGCCTGACTCACCTGCTAAGGATGTTGTTGTCCTGTTAATTCTTTCATGATACAGTGAAAAAAGTGAAAAAAGGAGACTTCCCCAATGTTATCTAGACCCAAACTTCCAGAAATCGACATCGTACGCGCAATTGCAATCCTAGCTGTCCTGCTCATACACGGAACCTCTGGGGCGACTTTATTGCCTCTAGGCACCGTTTCTCAAGCTGTCTTCTTCACACTCAACCAGGCCAGTTTATTCACGGTTCCTTTGTTCATCTGGATCAGCGGTGTTGTCCTTTTCTACACCTACTACGACCGATGGGAGCCGGGCATGTCTCGTACTTTCTGGACGAAACGACTGCGTAAGATTCTGATTCCCTACGTGCTTTGGTCTATTTTTTACTATTTGTATAACCAGTTTATGTTTCACGGAACGATTCATTTCGATGTGATTTATGTCGTTAAACTATTGCTATCTGGAAATGCCAGCTATCATCTCTATTATATGGTCATCATTGTTCAGTTCTATCTCCTATTCCCATGGATGATGACGCTCGTAAAACGCTCAAATCGCATTCGTCGACTTTTAATCCCTCTAGGAATTGGCCTGCAAGCGGCAGGCTATAGCTTTCACCATTGGATTACGCCAATCCCTGAATATGCCTCTTTGTTTATCAGTTATACGGCATTATTCGCGTTCGGCGCTTTTATGGGGATTCATTATTCAGCCATCATCAACTGGGCCAATCAGTACCGAAGATGGATTTGGACCTTCGCGGTGCTGACTGGGACCACTTATACCGTACTGCTGCTTCTTCATCAATATAGCCTTATTTCTCTTGAAAATACCTGGTTTGAATTGGCGCTGCTTGCCTATTGTTTGGCTATGCCGCTATGCGTTGATCTGGGGGCGCGCCAATTGCTTGTGAAAGAAACCAGCCTAAGTCGTTTCGCCACCTCCATCGGCACGGCTTCTTTCGGAATCTACCTCTTCCATCCAGCCTTGCTGACACTCTGGGATCAAACCAGACCCGATCAGAAATCGTCGATTGGGCTGTATGATTGGCACACAATCGGCTCCATATTCATCGGGCTGATCGGCTCCTGGCTGATCGTGCTGCTTTATACGCGCATAGTTAATAAGAAGAACCTGAGGCGCTGAACCTCAGGTTCTTCCTATTTAAACCGCGCTAACAGCGCCCAACGCCGCTGCTGTCTGCGGCTGTAACGCGGCAAGCCGCGGTAAATATCGAGCGCCTCGCGATACGCGCGCTTGGCGTCTTCTGTACGACCGAGCTGCGTATACAGCTGACCGAGCCGGTAATAAGCTTCCACCGAGGAGGAATGCAGATCACGGAACTGCTCAATGAAGGCAGCCGCACGGCTCGGGTCCGCAGGAGCCAATGCCTCGCCTAATCGGAGGTAGGCTTCGCCGAATTTGACGCGCGGATTCAATTCTATAGCTTTGAGCATGAAGCTCTCGCCTTTGGCCAGATCCCCTAGTTTTAAATAACATAGACCTACTTCATAGTGGACATCCGCTGAATCTTCCATAATCTCTAAAGTTTGTTCCAAGTAGGGAAGTGCTTCACGATACTTTTTGCGTTCAAGTAAGATGCGTGCCAACTCCAGCTTCGCTGAGGTATTATGCTTGTTCGCATGCAAATCACTGCGCAGCCGTGCAGCCCGGCGGTTCAACTGGAACGGCTTAAAAATATTTGGCGTTAATCCGACAAATCTTCTATCTAACACATAGAGTATGATTAATAAGATTAGAAGGGCAATAAACGGATTGCCTACAAGACGCCATAACAAACCAAAAGCCAAAAATTTAAGTAACACAGTAAACTCTCCTTTCAATTTCCTAATACTACCATATTATGACGATATCAGTCATCCATTCCCTTTGATAAGCCTCCGCTTTTCTCTAAAAGCATATAAAATAACCCAGCCGGCGGCTAGGTTATCAAGTCAATTTGTACCTTGAGGTAAAACCAGCCCCCTATGGTTTCAACCCCAGCATTCGCACAATGGCTGCCACAGCTTCCGCCCTGGTCGTTAAGGCAGATGGGGCAAAATGATTGCCTTGCGTGCCGCCAAGGAGCTTATTTTTGCCCGAGATGACGGCCGCCGGTTTGGCCCAATCCGGAATGTCGGCATCGTCCGCATAATTCGTGGAAAGTCCTGCGGTAAGCGCATTACCCAATGCCTTCACGACCATGGAGATCATTTCGGCATGGGTAATGTTGGAAGTCGGATGAAAGGTCCCATCTGGATAGCCGCTGATGATTCCTAGTTTGACAGCTTGTTTCACTGCCTTTGCCGCCCAGTCCTCGATCGTGTTCGTATCGCCGAACGTAAGCGGGTCACCCTCCTGAACAGGTTTCAAGCCGTTCATAAGCATAACGGTAAATTCGGATCGCGTGATGCTTGCATCCGGTCTGAATGTAAAGTCAGGATAGCCGCTAGCCACTTTAAGCTCATAAGCGTTGGCAATCTCAGCGCTTGCCCAGTGTCCCTTCGTATCCGTAAAAGGGCTTGCTGTGACCCCCGTATCCGTGGGATCAGGCTTCACCGCAGTTCCTTCCGTGACAGTTATTTTACTCTGATCCGTAATCCCGGCATCAGCGCTTGCGGTAATGGTTACTGAACCGGGAATAAGCGCCTTAATATTCCCTTTGGCGTCTACAGAAGGGATGTTGGGATTGCTGCTTTTCCAGGCTACTTTCAAATTGGAGGCATAGCTTGGTGTGACGGAGGCCGTAAGCGTTCCGTTCATTTGTCTGCAGCAACGGATCTACTTTTATTTCCGCAGAAGCAGGCAGGGCAACAATTCCTACACTAAGTGCTAGTACGATTAAGCTGCCTATCAAGCGATGGTGAATTCACATAGAAAGCCCCCTTGGTTACCAATTAATTACATTCATTATTTCATGCCTCCTACTCATCTTCAATATGTCTTTCCACTTAATTGTGCGTCGAATTGTGCCGAAAGGATAGCGAAAGAACTTAAAAACAGCCTACACAGCTATCTTTCTAGCTATGCAGACTGTTTATTTTTCTTTTTATAATGTGATGACGACATTGCCTTTGTTATGTCCTTTTTCGACGTATCTATGAGCCTCGGCCATCTGTTCTAGCGGATAACGTCTATCTATGGCTGGCTTAATTTGATTCGCTTCGGCAAGCTCTCTGAGGAAGTTAAGATCTTTGATTTTTTGGCTTGAAGGCCGCAAACCTGTAGCCATAAACCGGACTTTCTGGCTGCCCAGCTGCCTCAGCAGTTTACAGTGCAAACCCTCATTCAACCGGTTAATTAACCGTGGGCGTGCGACAAATTTAGACCTAAGAGGAGGTATATAAAGTTTGGTTTTTAAAATTAGCATTGACATACGTCAATTATAATAATGTAGGCTCTCTAATTCATTCATTTCTTACCTGTATGACTACATTTCCTTTTTTGCGTCCTTTTTCCACGTAACTATGGGCTTCAGGAACTTGCTCTAGCGAATAGCGGCGGTCGATGACGGGTTGTATCTTCCCTGATTCTGCGAGCTCTTTGAGGAATATCAAATCTTCTTTGCTTACCTTGGCTACCCCAGATCCCTCAACAGACACGTAGACCCCATTCGGTGTCAACGCGGTCTTGCAATTCGCTTTGGAGATTTTCCCAACAGCATCTAAGATGATATCGTAATGCTGCCCACTT
Organism: Paenibacillus marchantiophytorum; assembly: GCF_014640555.1. Classification (GTDB taxonomy): domain Bacteria; phylum Bacillota; class Bacilli; order Paenibacillales; family NBRC-103111; genus Paenibacillus_E; species Paenibacillus_E marchantiophytorum. The sequence goes on from NZ_BMHE01000004.1 coordinate 318,626, forward strand.
TGTGCGAAATCTTCCTGCGTGTAATCCACTACTTGATCTGCTCCCAAAGACCTCACCAATGCAACATTGGCCGTGCTGCATACACCGGTAACTTCTGCACCATAATGCTTGGCAAGCTGAACAGCTGCTGTTCCAACTGCTCCGGAGGCCCCATAGATAAGAACTTTCTTACGGCTCTGGATACCTGCTTTTCGAAGAAAATGCAAGGCTGAAGTTCCGCCAAAAGGAATAGCAGCAGCTTCCTCATACGTCATGTTCGTTGGTTTGAGCGTCACTTCCCCGTTTGCAGGCAGACAGGCGTACTCAGCATGAGCACCAAAACGCATCCCATTTAAAGCATAAACCTGGTCACCTATTTGGAATCCGGTCACATCTTTGCCTATTGCTTCAATCTCGCCCGCTAATTCCAAACCCAGAATCGGTTTTCTCGGTTTTCTCAAACCTATCATGATCCTCATTGGAATCCAGAACAAGAATGGGCTTCTAAAACTGCGGATTCTGCAATCCCCTGATGTAACAGTCGTCGCATAGACTTTTATCAACACTTCATTGTCCTTAGGCGTAGGCTTATCTACCTCTTGGAGTTTCAGGACATCCGGTGATCCGTATTTTGTGCAGACAATCGCTCTCATGTGCTTCCCCCTAAACGTCCATTTACAAGGAGTGTAGCGGCAAAACGGTACGGCATACAGATACTAAAGTACTGTTCTGCGCATGAAGTCTACAGCAAACCTAACTTACGAGCCTGTGCGACAGCTTCGGTACGCCGTTTGACTTGCAGTTTGTCAAAAATATGTTGGTTATGCCCTTTGACCGTACTAAGTGAAAGAAACAGACGCTCGCTAATTTGGCCATTTGAAAGTCCTTGGGCAATTAGCTTCAGAACTTCCAGCTCACGCCCGCTCAGCGGCTCAATAAGCGAACTTCCAGAGGGAACCACTCTCACCTCAACTTCAGCTTCGAATACAGCCAGCAGCTTGTCTATATAATCCGACCTGATTCCTTGATCCGCCACTTCGCACAGCAGCCTATTCATCGGTGTACCTTCGTCGACAAAGGTGCGGATGAAGCCGCCGGGCTCAGCCATTGCCAGCGCGTCTAGCAGAATTGGCGCAGCTTTCCCTTTATCACCTAGCCAATGCAGCGCAACCGCCATTAGAACGGTGCTCTTGAGCTTTTCATCTTTCAGCTCCGATTGTTTGGACTCGAGCAGCCTTAATGCCAGGGTCGTGTTCCCCTTTGCTAAATGGACCCTCGCCTGGCTGATAGTCAGTCCGTTCTTCTCTGCCAAATGCGCAGCTGCCGCCAGATTGCCTTGTTGAAGATGCACAAGCACTTGTAAGTCAGCGATAATCGGCATCTGATTCCCATAATTGTGTTGACGAGCAAGATGGTCTGCTTTAGTTAATAGAGCAGCGGCTCCACTCACCTTTCCCTGTGTAAGCATGAGCCTCGCAAGAAACACTTCACCTGCAATAACTCTATCTGTGTCCGCAAACTGCCGCGCCATAAGAACGTTCTGTTGTCCATGCCGCTCAGCTGCCTCCAGATCGTCCCATTCATAGAAGATTCGCGCTAAGCCTAGATGCGCTTCACAGGCAATTGCCAAAGGAGGATCGCCAGCCAATTGCAGTACCTGCTGAAATGTCTCTGCGGCCAAAGGTAGCTGGTTTTCTTGAACTTGTATGTTTCCTAAGCCGAGAGAAGCCAAGATGGTGATTGTGACATGTCCGATCATTTGGCTGTTGGAAAGTGCTTCCGTATAAGCCTTACTGGCTGCAGCGCGGTCGCCCTGAAGATGGTAAGCGTATCCAAGCGACCAGATAGTGGCCGTGCGGACAGGCAAGTTGTCGGGGTGCAGGTAAGCAAGGGCTCGATTCGACTCGGCAATGATCGTCGCTGCCTCGTGCTTGCTGACAGCCAGCGTAGCCCGTATAGCCGCAATATGTCCGATCGTATCCAGATTTTTAGCGTCTTGTTCAGCTCCTTGTTCTGCTCCTTGCAGAGCTCTTTCAGCGGACTGAAGTTTCTGCTCTACACCTGTCGTTTGGCCCCCCAACAGCAAAGATGAGGCATAGATCGCCCACAGCGAAGGTCTTGCATCCAGCTCCTCTTTTGACAGCGAATCCAGCCAATTCCGTACTGGCGCCACGGCTCCCCGAAAAAGCAAAGGCACCCCTTTCCCCTCGACCAGACGAGCAGCGCGTTCAATATCATGGGCAGTGACAGCATGGTGAAAAGCTTCGATCTCTTGACCATTATCCTCGTACCATTCACTGGCACGAATATGCAGTTCTGCCGCATCGGATGCACCTATACTCTGTTGCAGCCGCGTTCGCAGCAAATCGCCAAAAAGATGGTGATAGCGATACCAACTCCTTGCGCTGTCCAATGGAACGATGAACAAGTTGGCTTGTTCGAGATATTCTAAGATCTCTTGCCCGGATGATGAGGAAGCGGGGTATCCTCCAAGACGACTACCAAGAACCGCGTCGCATAGAGGACCACACAATCGGTCGAGGATGGATGTGCTTAACAAGAAAGTCAGAACGCTCGCAGATTGCTGCTGCAGCACTTCTTCTACCAAGTAGTCGACAATGAAATGGTGGCTGCCGCCAAAAGACTGGATGAAGCTGGAAGCATCTGATTGTCCCTTTATGGAAAGAGCAGCTAATTGCAAACCGGCAACCCAGCCTTCTGTTCGAGATTCAAGCAAGGTGATGTCTTTCTTAGAGAGTTGTAATCCCATCACCTGATCCATAAATTCGCCTGCTTCCGAAGCGGTAAAACGCAAATCTATGGCGCGGACTTCCGTCAATTGATCCCGGACACGTAAACGTGCCAGCGGCAGACGCGGATCTTCACGGGTAGCGATAACCAGATGCATCTGTGGCGGCATGCGCTCTATTAATAGGGCGATCGCCTGATCAATCGGTCCCGCTTTGATCACATGATAATCATCTAGCACGAGAACAAAATGATTTTGAATAAAGGAGACTTCATTAATCAGCGTTGTTATCATCGACTCCATTGGTGGAAGTTGAGGAGATTGCAGGAAGCCGAACACGCCGTCTCCCCTACTTGTTGCAATCGACTGCAACGAAGCAAATAGGTAGGTCAGAAAACAGGCGGGATCGTTCTCCCCCTCATCCATGGATAGCCATGCAACAGGTCGATCACAAACAGCGAGCCATTCGCTGAGAAGTGTTGTTTTGCCAAATCCTGCCGAGGCAGAAATGACAGTAAGTTTACGGTGCAGCCCTTCGCTCATCCGCTCGATTAAACGAGGCCGGACAACCACATTCGGCCGTGAAGGAGGGATGTATAATTTAGTAGATATAATGGGAATAGTCATAGCTAAATTATACGAATCGCGGTCTTTCACCGTCAACTGCGCTTTCATTCTTCCGGTGTAGGAGTTCGTAAGATTTATCCCACACTTAAGTTTCAAACATAGCGAGGAATCGCTTCTGCATTTCTTCCGGGCTCACGTTTTCAATAGTCGTATAAATCATCCAATAATGTCCGAACGGATCCTTTACACTTCCAGCTCGATCACCGTAGAATTGATCCATCATCGGATTAACAACTATGGCTCCTGCCGCAATCGCCTGTTGGAACAGCTTATCCGCATCTTCGACTTGAAGTTGGATACCGACCGTCGTACTCCCGAGCGTTTCCGGCCCCAGAATACCGTAATCCGGATATTCACCTGCTAGAGATATCTTGGCTCCGCCAATTGTAATTTCCGCATGAGCCACTTTGCCTCCCGGCTCTGTCAAACGATATTGCTCAACCGCACCGAAAGCCTTCTTATAGAATTCAATCGCCTCAGCAGCATTCTTGATCCAGAGGAATGGCGTTGCATTAATCATTGGTGCGGTCTATCCGGTTCAACACCTCCCGAAAGCGGCGAAGGCGACAGAAGAGCTTCGGCGTCATTCCCACTTCTTCTTTGAAAATCTGGATAAATCCCCTATGGCTTAAACCGATTTGTCCGATCACATCGGAGAGAGGGCTTCTATGCGGCAAACTCTGAAACTCATTAAGCGTGAAGCTAACAGCCGGGTGTCGAATCAGCGGTCGGAAGTTCAATCGAACCATCAGGCAGCGCGAGCTCCTTCGAATGAGGCGGACCATATCCTTCGAAATACCAGAAATAATCCACAAAACCTGACAATGGAGCCTTCGGGATATAGGTTTGTACATGCATCGCATTTGCGCGACAGAACCATGGGATTGCATCCGTGGAGTCGCTCCCTCCTCGCTTGTGAAGTATGTATTCACCTTCTAATATAAAGCTTTCTTTTTGTTTAAAAAGTGGTTGCTCGCCAAATCGCTTTATGCGAACACAAGTAAATTAGCAGATCTGACAAAAAATGAAGCTTTATAGAATCTTCATGATATAATTAAACTGAATAGGAGCTGATCTTCATGAGAGATTTGCTAGACCCAAAGATCGATTTTGTCTTTAAACGCATATTCGGCAGCGAAGACAACAAGGATCTCCTTTTGGCTTTTCTTAACAGAACCTTTCAAGATGCCGGAGAGCCTCCTCTTACAGAAATCATACTTATGAATCCCTACACAGATAAAGACTCGCCTCAAGATAAACAATCCATCTTCGACATTCAAGCGAAAACAGCGGAAGGCAAACTGATTAATATCGAAATGCAATTATTTAACCGCTATGACAATGAAAAACGCACATTGTATTATTGGAGTAAACAGTACGCGAGCCAGCTTGAAGAAGGACAATCCTATAAAAAGCTAAAAAAGTGTGTTACTATCAATATTCTTAACTTCTCTATCCTACCGAATGAACAGTATCATAACATCTTCCATTTAAGGGAGGATATTAGTGGGCTCCCATTAACGGATGATTTGGAAATTCATTTTCTTGAACTCTCTAAGCTCAACCATCATCAAACAACTCCTTCAGGCGGTTTAGTAAATTGGTTGCTTTTTCTCAAAAGTGACAATACAGAAAATTGGGAGGTTTTGAAAATGCAGGACCCTGAACTTGGTAAAGCAATGGCTGTGTTGGAATTCCTTAGTCAGGATGCTGAAGCTCGTCGGCTTTATGAAATGAGACAAAAAGCATTGCATGATGAAGCTTCTTTGCGGGAAGGTGCAAGAGAAGAAGGCGAATTGAAAGGCAAGATTGAAGGCAAGCTTGAAGTAGCCGCCAAAATGCTTTCCAAAGGAATGGATATGGAATCCGTCTCTGAGTTTACCGGAATTTCAATCGAGGAATTAAAAAAGATAATTCAAGCGCACTAACATTCTAGCTGTCAGCAAACCGTCAGGATAATCCTGACGGTCCTTTGCGTGACGAATAGGCAAGCATCGAACCCCTTTGCACATAAATCAAAAAGCCCACATTTCTCCCCACGTTTACTCATATTCCTTAACCCTATATACACAATTTCTCCCACCCGCCAAAATATGCTCTACACGTTCGATAAGAACATTACTTCCGAGGATGGATTGAAATAAATTCAACTCATTCTTACATAGCCCGGTACAAACGGCAGCAGCCTCACAAATCGGACAATGCTTCTCAATAAATAAAAAACTCCCATCGCCTTGATCCTTAATCTCGGCCATATAGCCTTCATTTGTTCGAATATTGGCTAGTTCCTCCAGTTTCTCTTTTACGCCCGATGCGTTCCCAAGGTGCTGAAGATATTGCTCTTGCATATTCTTATCCCGGACAGCCAACAGCTTGTCTAACCCCTCATTCCCAAAAGCCTCTTTCATCGAATTGATCAGACTAACTGACAACTCCGAATAGCCGCTTGGAAAGAATCGATTAGCTTCGGGCGTTAATCTCCATAGCTTTGTAGGCCTACCCATGGGGCGGACTTCTTCTTCATGCGTAACAAATCCTTCTTCTTTCAAGGCATTTAAATGCTGACGAATAGCCATTCCAGATAGCATAAATTCGGAGGATAGTGCCATAACATCCATCCCCCCCTGCTGCTTTAGCAGATCGATGATCCCTCTTCGAGTTCTAGTTGAGGAATCCTTATTCGTTTGATTCCGGCTCATGGCGGCCCCTCCTTATTAAGCAAATGGATCTACAACACTCCCTACATTTTAAATATAAATGTTGACAAAGTCAAAACCAAACTGTACCTTTGGCTTTATAAACAAAAATGTTTACTAAGTATTCGGCTGCCTTGTACACAAAACAATTATTTTTGGAGGTTATCTCTCATGTCTAATCATCAAAGCATTTTCAGCCCGCGTTATTTTGCACTGTCCATAGGAATTATACTGTCCGTGATGGCAGTTGGATTTGAAGGCTTATCGGTAACTACGATCGCCCCTTCCATTGCTGGCGACTTGAATGGCATTGACCTATTTGGCTGGATATTCAGTACCTATCTGCTTGCGCAAATTATTGGCACCTTGGTCGTCGGTCGTATCATTGATAGAAAAGGGCCAGCAGCACCGTTCACTTTCGCGCTTCTTTTGTTTATCGTCGGACTGATCGTTGCCGCGACAGCAAGCGATATGTACATCATGATTTTGGCGCGAGCCATGCAGGGCCTAGGTGCAGGTGCTATGATGACTTGTGTGTACACGGCAATATCCTTGAGTTACCCCGATGAATTACGCGCCAAAATACTTGGGGCATTCGGAACAGCCTATGTTCTACCGTCTATGATTGGTCCATACGTCGCAGGTCTTATCGCAGACCAGTGGTCCTGGAGATTTGTTTTCTGGGGAATATTACCGATACTGGTTCTTTCAGCTCTGCTTAGCTTACCTGCTTTCAGGAAATTAAAAACACAAGGCACACAAGGGGACAACGGAGCTGCAGCTACATGGATGGCGTTACTATTAACGATAGGTACGGGGATTTTCTTAGTTGGTCTTAGCATGCTGCCGGTAATTACTGGGCTTATTTTAGTCATTATCGGCTTAGTACTAATGGTATATCCGCTGCGCAAACTGCTGCCCAAGGGAACTCTTTCTTTGAGAAGAGGCATGCCAGCCATTCTAGCAACACGTGGGCTATTCTTCGCTGCCTATGCAAGTACACAGAATTTCTTAGTATTAGCTTTAATAAATGTGAAAGGTATTACTCCTTCTCAGGCTGGGTTAATTGTAGCGAGCGCTGCACTGAGTTGGTGCCTCATTGCTTATCTGCAAGGACTTTGGGATTCGGCAGACCAGGGTCGTGGACGTCATACAAGAATTACCCTAGGCGTGCTGCTGCTTGCAATTGGGATTGCCTTCGTATTTTGGGTACCCGTTGTAACAGTTACTGTTGCGGTTATTGGACAAATCATAGCGGGAATCGGAATTGGATTGGCGCACCCTATTAGCGGCGTTGTGGCATTTTCCCAAACAGGGGAAGAAGGAGTTGGCAAAACTTCGGCAAATCTGCAATTTGCGGATTCTTTTACACCGGGCGTGGTTATTGGGATAGGAGGTTCCATCCTCGTTATTTGTCAAGCTGCCGGGATGACGATGCAATCTGGATTGATTGTGGCGATGGGGTTTCATCTTTTGTTAATCGTAATGAGTTTGATCTCTAGCACTCGGATTAGACCAGCAAACTGAGCAAATATGGGGATCCAGCCACATTGTTGAAGTACTGGCATCGGGTGACGTTATTAAATATAATGCTCAATATTGGGCCTCGCCACAACTAGTAAAAACGATATCAACTGAAGAAGTGGTGTATTTCAACGATATTTCTAAAAAATAACTAGAATTAAGCATATCCTTCATTTAAAAGGTATATCTCCAAGGCGAAAACCTGAGATCAAGTTATTCTTGAGATCAGGTTTTCGTCATCTTTACTATCAGATAAAATTACGAAAATAGATCAAGCACCTTACGAACTCAATAACCGCTATTTGATCAAAATCGTTCATACGGAAAATCTAATGAATTAATGCGTTATTTTATGAAAACACTCGCAATTCCGCCTATAAGCTGCTCCATTACGTCTTTCCAGTTCATTAGATCGCCAGAGTAGCCATTTTTTCATCTATAAGCATCATCCAGTTCATTAGAAAGACAAATTGATTGTGAGGCGGCTCTGTTTAACCAGTTAACGCTGTTTTTCAGCGTTACAGCTCCCGCTTTAGCCTCAGACGTCGCTTTAACGCTGAATTTCAATCTTATCCCAAGTAACTACTTAGGTATCAGTTAGTTGAAAATAAATTGCCCCCGAAATGCACGGAAAAGAGAGTCGAAAATTGGGCGAGCTTGTTTTTGTAGAGTGGAGATCACACTGCGGATTCTTAGGAATAA
>NZ_BMHE01000005.1 GCF_014640555.1 Paenibacillus marchantiophytorum
CAAATTAACAGTAGACCGTGTTAGAAAAAACCAATCCCACAAGATTGCGGCTTAATTTTTTAAAAAAACAGAACGTCAAATTTCGTATAGCACAAGCCACATTCAAAAACATTATGAAATTGATTCTATTAAAAACTTTAGATAATTAATCCTGCTACATACAATCTATTCAAACCGCGTCCTCTCCTTCTAATAGTGTTTTATTTAAATATGGATTTGACAGTTATTTTAACTTCCAGCATTAACTAGGTCTGTAACTAACTTCCCACCGGAGTGGCAAAAAAATCCCATTGGAGTTGTTAGGCCATACAGGGATGGAAAAAAAGACCGCTGAGCGATAGTCGCAGGGCGGTCTAATTAATGTTTATTAGCTTTATATTACTTGAATTATCTTTAGAATGGCAACCATTATCAATAATAGTATTGATAATGACACAGCAATTTTCTTATTACGTAATTTCGAAAATAAATAGACAGTAAAAAGATAGATTAAGAAAATAAATTTACCGAGCCAGTTGCTCTCGATTATAAAAAATGCTCCAATGACTAATAGCACTGAAAAATAAAATACTACCTTTGAGTTTATCACTTGTAATCACTCCAATATCTATAATCAATTACATTATAACCTTTGGTGACTACAATAAGTTGCTGTGTATTCTGGGTTTCAATGTCGGTACGATAAATTATGGTTCTTCTTTCACCAACATCTGGATTTTCAGGCATCCAAGCCTCGCTCAATATACCAGCAGTAAAACCAGTAGGATGCTCAAGGCTCTTCCCGCCAAATTGTTTAGCGACCAGCAAACCAATTCCGTAACCAATTACAGCCTTTGTAGTCTTTGCCTCCCAATACTCAAATGAGCTAGTTTTGTTACTTTGTTCCCAATAGGAATATTTAGGGTTTTCATCGTAAAATACCTGACCAGTGGATAAAACACTAACTGTTGTTTTCTGTCCATTATCTGAGACCAAATCATGGTTCGCAACAGGAACATATTTATATTTAATATCATCTGCCAATTTTTGATTCTTAGAGTAATAGTATTCACTTCTTATTTGATCAGCTTTTTTTTCAGCATTCATCATATCTTGCACCCTGTTCCATTTACAACTCAGACTCACACATTCTGTGTTATTAGCAGTCATCCATTTGTCTGATTGATCTTTGGTTAACTTAATTAAATCTGCATTATCTGAATTTTTAACGTGTCCTGTCGGATCAGAGTAGATCAGAGGATTATTCTCCACATAAGTATAAAGGTTCAACGACAGCGGATTATTTATCTGCCCCTCATACGAATCCTCGTTTATGAATCTACCAACGCTTGGATCATAGAACCGCGCCCTTAAATAGTACAGCCCTGTCTCATCATCATACTGCTCCCCAGCATACTTGAATGAGTTGGAAATACCTTCGGTCTTGTTCACGATATTTCCCCATTCGTCATACTGATATTGATTCACAGTCGTACCATTCGCATCAACGATCTGCACAACATCCCCATGACCATTGTATAAATAATAATACATCTTACTTGTGCTTGTCTCTTTTTTCGCCAATAAGCGGTCGCCTCGGATGTAGTTAGCTTTAACTGTATTGTTTCCGTCACTTTCTGAAATCACTTGTCCGTTTGCATTGTATTGATACTGTACTGTTTGCGTACCAGAAGTTTTCTTGTAACGCAAGTTATTAGGCGCGTAAGCAAACGATGTTGTAATGGTGCCACTTGTAACACTAGTCAATCGATTGAGTAAATCATACGTGTAGCCTGTATCAGGTAAGGAGAGATTCATAGCGCTGTCTTGCAGGGTCGAACGGTTACCTTTCAAATCGTACATATAACTCGCTGTGCTTCCATCTTGTCTGTTAATCCTACGTAATCGATTTAAAGCGTCGTACGAGTAATTCGTAGTGTTTGTAACCTGATTCACAGTCTCTGTCTTAGACGTGATGTTATTATTATCATCGTACTCATATGAATAGATTGACAGAGTCGTGTTGCCTTTAGTGTTCGTTACTGTATGTAGCCGATTCAACGCGTCATACGTGTTAACTGTCTTTAATACTGAACCGTCTGACAGTGTCGGGTACGTAATGGTCTTTACTTGTCCATTTGCGTAATATTCATACGATGCATTAACAGTATCAGCTGTATTAGCAGTGGATTGACCATCCACTTGAACCTTATCCATCCGCTGTTTGTCATAGCGAAAGTTCACATTATAACTTGAAAGGTTATTTGTTTGTCTAGTAACACGACTGTTACTATCATAGGCAAGTGACAAATTCGAACTGTAATTAGTACCGGACATGCTAATGGAAGTCAATCGTTTCATGTTGTCCATGCCTGTTGTCATGTTTCCCGTACTGGTTCCATTCAAATACGTTTCTGCCTTATCATACATGATGCCGTTACTGCCGATAATCGACTTACTTGAAAGTGTTGTGCCACTAGCGGATACCGTACTGACGGTAAGACGATTCTGTTCATCATACTGATTGGTAAAGATCGTGCCATTGCGATCCGTATGTTTGTTTAGCAAGCCCATATTATTGTACGTGTAGGTTTCGCTTAAATTGGATGGATCGGTCTTCTGTATGAGTCCTCCAACTTCGTTGTATTGCTTCGTGTTAAGTATTGCTGCCGTATCGGAAGAACTGCTCTGCATGGAAACCTGTTGCAAGTTTCCTCCTGTATCGTACTGGTAATTGGTTAATTGTCCCATGGCATCCTTCAACGTGACCAGACGATTCAGCTTATCGTAGGTGTACTTTCTCGTTACACCATCTGCATTAAAGTTTTTCTTCCGATCGATATACGTAGTTACATTCCCTAAAATATCGTACATATAAGATTCCGTTACCGGTTGGGTCTGATTCGGCCAATCCTTATAAGCACGAGTTGTCAGCAGACGTCCCCATTGATCCGCATCTCGTTCAACGTAGCTGGATTTCAGATTGTTTTGCCCCGAATTAGTTCGATATGCACTAACATCTGCTGCCGCGACAAAGTAATGAGTGGATCGACGTGCTTTGAGATTATATTCGGTCTCGTACAGATTGCCATATACATCTGACACTTCATTTTGTCTGCCCCATGCATCGTAATTCGCGGTAGACGTATTCCCCATAGGGTCGATGGAATAATTTACTCTTGAAAGATCATCGTAGTGGTATTGATTAAACTTCCACGCACCTGTATTCGGATCAATAAACTGTTTAATTCGCAAGTTACCTAAACCATCATGAAACTCGTATTGTTCATTTAAGAAGGTAATAGCATTATTTGATTTTTGGGTATATTTCCGATAAGAGCGTACCTGTAAGCTTGAAATACCGAGATTCGTAGAATCATAGAGTTGTGAACTTGTGGAGTTGTTATAAATAAACACATCCGAAACGTCGTATTGTCCACCATTCAAATTCTTAAAGGTAGGGTACTTCACCTCCGTCGTACGACCTAACGCATCATAGATATACGCTGTTTTGTTAGTATTCTCATCGGTCACATCTTTCAATAATCCTGTCCCGATGTAATAAGTCATCTTTTTCTTTACAGTTTGAGTAACACTTTGACCACTATCATTGGTTGTATTAAAGATGCTCTCCGTTTCACTAGGGTACGCATAGCCCGTATCTGATCCGAAAATTGTGACTGTTTTCGCTGTCTTCCCGTTATCCAATGTTTTCGTTGAGGTAACTTTTTGTACTTTACCAAGTAATGGAGTAGCAGCACCTGTACAACTCGATGTAATAGTACCGTTAGCATCCATGATATCGTAACATGTGTTGGTCATCTCACTCTTAGGATTTGTGTAAGTTTTTAGCCTCCCGTTCGTATCATAGAAGTAACTTTCTGATGAAGCACTCGTATCGCTCACATTTTGATACCACGATTTAGATTGTAATTGGTTATAGGTCAGTTCATACGCGTACGTAGTTGTATATTTACTTTGTGTGGCTGCATCGTTTAATTGTGTCTGAGTTAGTGGTTGCGTCTCGCTTTGCAGACCGCCCCATACATTATAAGCTTTATTCACAAAGAGTTTATTTGCTGTTATATCAGTGTCGCCTACCGCGTAGTCTGCCATTTGAATACTTGTTGGTAAATATGTAAAAGTCGAATGAAAGGCAAGGTTGGTAGATATTTTACGCTCCCCATTAGAAGTTTTTGTCTCCGTCGATTTAGGCTGCTTGAGTCCGTTAAAAGTTGAAATGGTTTGTAGTCCATTCGTACTCGTCGTACTTTGCAATGTTGATGTTGATGAAAACGTATAGGTGCTCGGGAGATTATTTTGATCGTAGTACGTAGGATAGCCAGTATAGTCGCCATTGTAAGTGTAATTTATTTGATTATTATCCGTTTTCAACACATCTTTGCGACTTATGATGCGAAACTCTTCCCCAACGCCGCTAGTTCCTAAGTTTCGAGTGACTTTTTCATACTGGTACTTGATCTTGGAGTTGGGGTAAGATACAGTATTTAAAAGAAAATTGGAATTCCAGCCAGAGTAACTATCAAGATATTTTTTAATGTAATCAAACTTACCGCTATAATACATATTGGTACTTGAATCTACAGCATAATCAAAAGAAAGGTAATCTCCAGCTTGATTTTGAATACTTGATAAAAAAGGCTTATACCCATCCGGATTCCCATTAAATGTACTTTTAGAACGCCATTTCGTGTACGTAACTGATTGAACGACACTACCACCAGGGTCTTTAACCGAAATAACGGTTTTCTCCCCATTAAAGTTAGGATCCGTTGTTGTCTGTAGGTTAGTGTCATAGGTAAAACTCACCATTCTACCGACTGTATCGGTAATTGAATCGATCACTTTATATGTTTGACCGTCGTACATTAGGCGATCTAGGTGAGAGAATGTAATTTTATTTCCAAATCGGTCTACTATCCCCAGCAAGCGACCGTCTGATGCAAAATATTCACGTTTCATGCTCGCATACTCTAAATAATAAGCAGAATTAGCCTGTCCATTAGAAAAAGTGTTAGCGGGATCTTGTACAAAACGCAAGTCTTTTCCTTGATAACCTAGTAAATGCGTATAGCTTTCTGCAGTACCTGTTGCACTGAAATCCACACGATAAATGGAACCTTCTCCGTTATGATAATACATATAACCATCCTGCAATTGTAAAGAAGGAAAACGAAACGACCATCCTATTCCCAAATCGTATCGACTATTCAGATAATTATATTTTTGAATATTGCCAGAAACATTGTATTTTCTCGTATATCCAAAGCTATAGTTACTTTGATACAATATCCCAATATCTAGATCAAGCCCTTCTCTACCTGGAAGATGAATATTATTCTGCTTCCACGTAAGCGCACCAGTAGCAGGATCAATCGCTTCACTGGAACCATTATGATCTGAAAATTGTGGCTTTTGAGTTTGGTTAATTTGCTGCTGGGTAATAAGTCCATTCATGACTGCATCAGTACCAAATACATCCGCATAAGCATGATGGGAAGAAAGCACTGTAACGATGAGAAATGCGAAGAATCCACTAAGGAAAATAAGACTCTTTTTCATGGTTACTTCCCTCCTTTGCCCTTCGAATTCTTATCATGAAGCTTTTGAAGTCCTGAACGACCTTCCTCTTTAAAAGTTGCAATAATATCGTCAGATACTAGGTCAGGATTCGTCTCTACCTGTTGAAGGATTTCCAGCTTTTCTGCATCACTTATAGTTTTACCTGCAAACTTTTTCTCAAGATTAGCATGTTTCTTTATAAGCGTTTTAAGTTGCTTTTGCTTCTGTTCTGTCACATCTTTTTCTATGTCATCCCAATTTTCTTTTCCTGCACGTTTCGTTTTAATCAGCTCTTTTGGATTGACAAGCAACTGGTTACCAATTTCATCTGAACGATAGATGTCTTCCAGTGTAGCTCCACTTAGTAAGAGTTCCTCCACGTCTTTTTGGGCATAGTTAAACTCGTCTTGTTGCTTTAGACGATGTTTTCGGTTTTCTGCAGCTTTTGCTTTAATAGCTTCAACTTGATTGTCCGTTTCCTTTGGTGTAGTAATATCTTGTGTAAGTGTTTGTGGTTTTTCTTCTTCCCGCTCAACTTTCTTTGAAGGTTCATTGGAACGGAGTACACTTCCTACTTTGCTGAGACCTCCAGAAATGATATTGCTATCTGCTAATACTGGTAGAGCTAAACTACTGACTACGACAACGATTAACAAAACGGAAACTATAATTTTGAACCTCTTACTATATTTTTTCAATGGTTATCTTCCTTTCCAACTTGTGGGTGGTATTTGTTTGCTAATTAGAAATACCTTCTGCCGCTAAAATATGGGCGCAATAAGTGAAAATAATATGACTAGACTTTACGTTCTAGTGTTACTTTGAAATTAAATTCCCATTATTATCATAAACAAATGTTTTAATGATCTGACCTGTTGATGTAATGCTGATGGAAGTCAGTCTCCCTCTCGAATCATAGGTGTATGTCAGTTTTCCATTTAGAAATACACTTATCGCATTGCTCGATAAAGATAAGTTGCCTGCGCCGTCCTTCGCCTTAACAGTTAAAATATTAAGCGTATTTGCTGAAAGAACTGTTACCGTATACGTTGTCGTACTACCATTCACACTTCCAGTTAACGTTGACCCACTGTAGATGTCATAACCTGTCACCCCTACATTGTCTGTCGATGTTGTCCATGTGAGCGTAATCGTACTATTCGTTTTTCCGCTTATTACTACATTACTTGGAACTGTCGGGGCTAGCGTGTCAATGATTGCATTTATGGCACCACTTGCAGCCGATAGATTACCTGATCCATCTTTTGATTTCACACTAAATGAATAAGTTGTATTGGCTGTTAGTCCCGCCACGGTAAAGGTAGTTGTCGCTCCGTTTACAGAGCCTACAAGCATAGCTCCCTGGTAGATGTCATAACCTGCTATCCCTACGTTGTCTGTCGATGCTGTCCATGTGAGCTTAATCGTATTATTCGTTTTTCCGCTTATTACTATATTACTTGGAACTGTCGGGGCTAGCGTGTCAATGATTGCATTTATGGCACCACTTGCAGCCGATAGATTACCTGACCCATCTTTTGATTTCACACTAAATGAATAAGTTGTATTGGCTGTTAATCCCGCCACGGTAAAGGTAGTTGTCGCTCCGTTTACAGAGCCTACAAGCATAGCTCCCTGGTAGATGTCATAACCTGCTACTCCTACATTGTCTGTTGATGCTGTCCAACTTAGTGTCATGGAATTTGCTGTAGATCCACTAATTTTCAAACCGCTTGGAGCCGTGGGAGGAGCCGTGTCACGGTATTTTAAAGGAATTGAGATATTTGCATAAATGGCACGCCCTATAGATTCTCGAAATACGATATAATAGGTCACTCCTGCTTCAAAGATATCCAAAACCTCAGTACTATGTTCTTCTATTAGTAAGCCAGTTAGATTGGACTGCGAATAAATCAGGATTGTTGGCTTACTATATTCAACATAATTATATCGATTGAAAGTAATTCTATAACCTCCCGAAATGTCAGGAGTAAATTGAAAAAATTCTGGAATTAATTCAGGTTTATGAATATTGATATTAGATCCTGCTGATATATCTATATAATTAACAGCATTTTTTGAAACAGAAAGCTGTGTATGAATTGGACTTCCGTTAAAACCAGAAACCTTTATATAATAAATTTCCCCTGGAATCATATTTACTCTTGAAAACAATACGGCCGAAGGACTGCCATCACCCTTAAAAGCAATTAAATTGGTCAAATTCTTATCGCTATACATATTAAGCATCGTTTTATCTGTACCGTTCACTTCAAAATTTTTTGTAGAGAACCCGTATGTACCGTATGAAGCCGGCGAAAAACGGAACACTTTACTTTCGTTCGCAGATAAATCCACATCCACTGTGGTTAGCAAATCAAGTGTATCCCATGACGAACTAACGGATAATCTGGCGTTTACCGCACCTGAATAGGGTAGAATCTTTACATAATACTCCGTATTTTTCGTTAGCATTACATTCATTTCAGAGAATACTGATCCATTGGCATCATTGTTGCTAGCTATCTGATTGGTTAACTGCCAGTCAGTAAACAGGATTAACTCCGTATCATTAGGAGCACCATACCCCCCAAAGGGTCCGGTGTAAATTTTATACATACCTGTATTTTCAGGTACAAAAGAATAATAATAGGATTCCCCTACCCCAAGAGATACATCTTTATACAAATTTAGATACAAGCGATTATCCAATATAGAAACAGCCGGATCTTCATCCACATAATTAGGCAATAATGCTTGAAATTCATTCACGCTCTCCTGATATTTTAATTTCAGGCCATCAAATTGATCTTTCCTGATTTCAAAATTAGCATAAACACTAGAATTCACACTCGAATAAACCGATTGTCCAACCGTGGTTTCAGCATCTGGAGGAACTACGGGTGTCATCCCGCTATGCAAAATTAAGTTTTCAATTAACAGCTCGTTGTAATGGTCCTCAATCTTCTTGGCCGCTTCGATATTGTTCTCTTTCAAAGCCAGCTTCTTCAATCCAAGAAGTCTGTTATTGATTTGCAGCAATTCCCGGTCCCATTGAATGAGAGGATCTTGCGAGGAAGTCTCTATAGGACCTGCAACTGCTGGAGGGATCGGCTTGTCGATAACCCCAAGCGCTCTGGCTAGATTAACAAGTCCATGCCCGTACTCCTGATTGCCTCCCAACCTGGTAGCCGTCTCAAAAAGTTTGTTTTTAACTTGTTCGCCTGTCCAATTCTTATGGGCAGACCACAAGGCTGCTAGCGATCCTGTAACATGGGGCGCAGCCATCGAAGTACCGCTAAGATTGCCGTAGTCTTGATCACTTGTCGTACTGAGGATTTCCGAGCCTGGCGCGACCAAATCGATCTCATTCCCTGAACTGGAATAATCCGCCCGCAAATGTTGCTTGGTAACAGCACCTACGGAGATGGTTTCTGGATATAAAGCAGGGTAAGTCTCCGTCTCAGCGCCTTTACCGCTGTTGCCTGCAGCTGCTACGACCAAGATGCCCTGCTCCGTTGCTGCTTGAATGGCCTCGTGCAAGGCTCTGCTGTTGTCACTCCCACCAAAACTTATGGAAATAATATTCATTCGATTCTGAATGGCCCATTCAATTCCCTGAATTACTTGACTATATGTTCCTGTACCGGTTTGATTCAGGACTTTCACAGCGAATATTTCCGATTGAGGGGCCACGCCAATAACGCCAATACGGTTATCTAAGGCAGCTATCGTGCCGGCCACATGGGTGCCATGTCCGTTATCATCCTGATATCCGGTGACACCTTCGACAAAAGAGACTCCGCCTTTTACTTGCAGATCTGGATGATCACTTATTCCCGTATCCAAAATCGCAATTCGAATAGCGTTTCCTCGCTGATTCTTTTCGGTCAGCAGATCGGCTCCGACAGCATGGATTCCCCATGGAATTTGTTCTTGGTTTTTCTGTCTAACATTTGATGATGCTCGCTCTCTGTTTACAGGACCAATGGAAGCGATGTTTACCTCCGAATCAGGTTCAATATAAGCGATGTTCGTATCGCTCTGTAAGCTCTGAACTTCATACACATCCAAACTTAAACCCAGTGAATTTGATGAAGATAATTTCTTTCCCTTCTTTTTTTGCAGCCCTTTTCTGGCTTTAAAGCTCTCAGATTCCACGTTTTTCTTCAGACCGACAATGTACCTTTTCTCATTCTTTCTTCCATTCATTTCTTGAATTTTGGCTGGTTCCTGAATATATACTTGTTCTTGCACTGTGGTTACACGGTCTTCCTTACTGCTTAACATTTTTTGTGCGTTTAAAGGTAGTGATGTTTCACTGTTGGCCAAGGCTGCGCTTGACATCATCAGCATGGATGAAATCAAAACCACGGGGATAAATCCTTTTGTTCGTTTCATGCTTCGTCCTCTTTTCTTTTTTAGTAGATGAAATCAAAAGGTTTACTTAAAAAACCTAAACAAATTGCACCCCCTTTCGTAGAATTTTCATGTATTTGCAAATTACGTTTCAATATATTTGGAATAGAAATAGAGAACTATGATTGGCAAGCTCTGGAGGTTTACGGAAATGAATGAAAAGCAGGGAAGGTGACCTGAAGACTAAAATAGGAGAGAAAATCAGAAAAAACCAATAATTAACACATAATTAAGGTGTTTTTACTTTTATTACTTTGTTTTTATTATTGTATTTTAAATTCGAAGTCGATAACTGTCGAAATTTGTTGTCGAAATTTAGAATAACATTAAATATTCACTAACTTTTTCCACACAAATCCACAATCCAACTCATTGAGCAAAGAGAAAAATCATCCATGCAGCAGTTGACGTATTTTCGGAGAACGGTCATTGTTTTGTAATCTAGCTGAAACGTTTCATTACTTTAAAGCATAAAAAAGCCCCCAGCCCCACGTTTAACGTGGTTTTGGAGGCTAGGCCCCTTATAGATGAAATCAGTTGGATCCATAGACCTCAAACGCACCGATTTTAAAAGATTTGGCTGCAGGGACAGCAGCCAATCCGGTGAATCCTTGCCCTGATCCGCCGCTGCCTACTTGCGGAGCACCGGGCCGCTTGCCGGACATGACAATTTTCACATAACGCTTGGTGACGGTATTAAAAGCAATATCGCTCACTGTCGAACCGTATGGATTTGTTGCCGTAGCGACAGTCTGCCATGTTTTGTTGTCATCGGATACTTGGATTTTGATCTCTTGCGCATAGTTTTCAAAGCCCCATCTGGTGATGGTTCGATTGATTGTTTTAGACGCTCCGAGATCGACCGAAAGCCACTGCGGATCGCTGCCGGATGCGTCTTTCGAATTGCTTTGCCATTCGGTGAACACGCTATCATCCACAGCATTCTTCGCCGGGAAGGACGCGGACTCTGTAGACGATACAGCTGTCTTTTTCCCTTTGGCCAGATCGAGCGTTGTTGGCGTCGGAGTTTTCTTCGTGATGATGTTATTATAGCAATCCAGCGAGATGACCGGTGCAGCTCCGTTTAAATCGGAGACAGCATACTCGGCCGTAAGGGTTCTTTGTTCGCCTGGCAGCAAGACGAAATAGTTGTCCTCCATTTTGACCGGTGCTACAAGATCGCCTCCCGTGCCTTTCTTGATCTTGGCGAAAACTGCGAAAGCAATGGAGCTGCCGTTATTTTTGACCGTATATGTGAGCGTTTGTTGAGAACCTGTTGTCACAGCCTTGCTGCTGACGAGTTGCAGGTCAACGGGGTTCAAGCTTTGTAATTCCGTGAAGTCGGCATATTGATCTTGAGGCGTGTAATTCCAATCATGATTCTGATATCTGACCAGATCTTTTTTCTTCGTTTGGGCGTAGGTGTTCACACTGATCAGCTGATTGCTCGCATCGCGCAATTCCAAACGAATGAAATAGGTAGGAGATAGATTAAGCGAATCTTCATTCAGTTTGTTCACAATGGTAATGCCGCTCGCCGTCTTGATTTTGCCACCGAAATTGATGGTTTCATAACCGACCTTTTTAGGCGTTCCGCCCACAGCTGGACTTGCTCCATCGGGAGAAACGTTCAGGTTATTGAATGCTTTGTCATACACTTTAGTGCTGTCGATATTGTAAACTTTAACACTAGCTTTCAAGCCCGAGTAAGCATCTTTCGTACTGTTGAGAATCTTAACTTCCTTGGAAGCGTAATCGAACATGATGTGTACTGGCTCATTCGCTTTCTTGACCCCGAAGTAAGAGCCGTTCGGATTCAAATAAAAGTCGAATAGATTCCAGTATAAGCTTGGGAATGAATTGTTGAGCATCCATTGAATCCAGCCTGACGCTTTGGTGTATTTGTTGGCGTTCACGGCTTCGAATTGTGCGCGCTGTGCGTCATATTGCTGCACTTGCGCTTTAATATTGAATTCTTCCAAGTTATTGGATGATCCATAGTGGCTGTCCAGCGCTTTCTGGAATACGTCTAGCTTCCCGAAGGCTTCTCTCGATGCATGGTAATTCCATTGTTGATAGTTGTCTCCACCTACGTTGTAAGGCCAGAGTGCGCTTGCCGGTAAAATTTTCTTTAAGGTTTCGGTGACAGGCAAGCTTGGTCCAGGACCTGCTTCCGATGTAAATCCGATTGCTCCGCCTAACTTCATATCTTCGAAATACATCGCCGGCGGCGCGTAATCATAGGTAGCATCCATGTGCATACCGCCCACCGTACCGGTTAATTCCGCAACCTTGGCAGAGGCGCTTGAGATGATAGCGCTGAAATCCTCCCAATGCATCTGATGTTCCAAATCCAGATACATCTGCTCGATAAATTTACCGCGCGCTACCGTCGAGCCTGGCGGCTGACCGTCCATATTGCCATACGAAGGCGGATTATCGCTTCCGTTCAACCAAGCAATCATGCTCGGATGTACTCTTAATTCGCGAAGCTGCGAGTATAGGGATGCTCCGGCAATTTTCGCTTCGTTATCCGTGAAGGAAGCAGGCTGCTGCCATCTGTCGCAGCATACCCAGCCCGCCATGAACAGGATACCGTTCTCGTCCAAAAGCTGGAGCAGCTGATCATCATTGAACTTGCCTTCGTCGCGAATGGTGTTCAGGCCCATATCTTTGACGTATTGAACGACCGCGTTGTTCGCATTCTGATCACGACGCAGAAGAAGATCTGTAGGCGAATATCCCCCCGCCTTGATGAGAACAGGCTTGTGGTTTACATAGAATTGCACCATATCTTTGAGCGGCGGATCAACCGAATTGGAAGGGGATACATTCATTTCCGTTGAAACTTCACGGATTCCGAATTTTTGTACCACACTATCGGATACCTTGCCGTTTGCCTTAAAACTAAAGTCGACGGTATACAACGGGTGATCGCCCATATTGATCGGCCACCAGAGCTGAGGACTGGCGACATTGATCCCTAGGAAGGAAACTTCCTGATCCTTGGCTGCGGCTTTTACAGTAACAGTCTTCGAAATACTCGTAACGGCAGCGCCTGAAGGGTCTTTAATGATGGCATAAACGGACCCTGTTACGTCTGCTTTGCTCGTATTGCTTAATTCCACATAGGCGTTGAGATGAGCGGCAGCAAGATTGGCATCCACTGTTGAGGTAACAAACGGGTTGCGCGTTTTTACTGTGTCGCTGGTTTTAATAAGAACATCGCGCCACAGTCCCATGTTGTTATCTGCCGGCCTTGGGACCCAGTCCACCCAATAGATCGTCAAATCTTTCAAATAATCAGGCCGTGTGACTTGAACGGCGAGCGTGTTTTTGGTTGTACCATCAGCGGTTACATAATCGGTAATATCCAATTCATAGCTGCGGAAGGAGCCGATGGTATCCGAACTGTTGGCGATTTGTTTGCCATTGATCCAAATGTCCGCTTTATAGTTGATGCCTTGGAAATTGACGGCGATTTTCTTGCCGGCCTCTGACGCTGGCAGTGTAAATTCCGTGCGATACCACCATGGCACTGTGAATCTGCTTTCGTCGATATAAGCCATATTCTGGCCAATGTAGGGATCTTTAATATTGCCGGCATTGACTAACGCTCCCAGAACGGTATTGGGAACCGTCGTGCCGAACCAACCGGATGTTGCGAAGCCGGATGTTGAAATTTTCGATCCGCTTGCGGTTGCAATAGCTGATGACTGAATATTCCAGTTCTGGCTTAACGGGAACACACTTGTTGCGGCTCTTAAAGAGTCTGCTGTAACATCCGCTCCTACTTCCACTTCGGCTGCTTTTGCTGTTCCTACCTGAGCCATTGGCGTACCGGCTGCAACGAATAAAAGCGCTAACATTAAGAAAAATAATTTCCTGATCGCTTTGGCAACATTCATAGATTTTCCCTCCTATTTACTGGATGTACAATCTTAAAACGCTTTAACTTTTAAGCGTCAAAGAAGCATAAATTGTGCTGGGCATCCCCCCTCTCATGAAAACAGGCACGTCACCGCTCCTCTACATTTTTTAATCAATTCGCTTAATACCATAATATTGGAAATAAGATGAGGATAAAATTTATTATCTCGACCTAGTTATGGACAATCCCGACTTTTTAATTGATTAATCGCCATTATTGCAACCAACTTTGACTTCGGCTATATTGACTCTTCATTTACCAATATGTTACACTTATTTTGTACTGACCAGTCAGTTTATTCAATCGCGTGACGAAAGGAGCATCCTCATTGAGCAAAGAGAAAATCATCCATGCAGCAGTTGACGTATTTTCAGAGAACGGATACCATCGGGCAAGCATGGACGAAATCGCCCTGAGAGCGAATGTAGCCAAAGGAACTCTCTACTATCACTTTCCAGGTAAAGCCCAATTGTTTAAAACACTTGTTGTAGAAGGCTTCCAGGAGGTTATTGATAAAATTCGCGCCGATCTTCAGGCTAATCTCACTCTCGAAGAACAAATTAGACGAATTGTTAGGCACAATCTCGATCTCTTTTTGGAGTCCAGCGGATTAGCTCATATTGTTTTTAATGAATTATCCAATGGCATCGACCAGGAAGTGCTGGAGGAATTGAAAAACCTGAGAATAGACTACATACATTTTCTTGCTGAGGTTTTGGAAGAAGGCAAGCAAGAAGGCTTGCTTCGCGATGTTAACTGCAAGTTAGCCGCCGCAGGCATTGTCGGGATGCTCGACAGCGCAGCTAATTATTTTATGAGCAATAGGCATGAATTGTCTCGTGAGCATATGGAACGATTCTTCTACACAATCATTACGTCGGGGTTGATTATGACTGCAGGTGAGTAATTCACCTTTTTTTGATTTTATTGTACTGATTAGTCAGTTTAAGTGAAAATTGAATGAAAGCATGGTGATGTGAATGAATGGGGAAAATTCAGCTTCCGCTTTAAACGAACTGATTCCGTTATCTTATTTTAAAGACATGCGCGATTCCTCTCCGGTGTCGTTAAATAAAGAAAAAACAACATGGAATGTTTTCAAATATGAAGATGTTAAAATGATTTTCACTCGTCACGACCTGTTTTCCTCGCAAGGTGTAGAATCCGTGAATGATCCCATTGAGTCGAGTATTCTGAGACAGGATCCGCCCAAACATCGGCGATTGCGGATGCTTGTATCTCAGGCTTTCACGCCTCGGATCATCCAAGGACTAACAGCTAAAATTGAGGCGATAGCGGAAGCGTTATGCGATCAGATGGAAACAAACGCCAAGGTCGATGGTCTGCCTGACTATGCGAGCCCACTGCCGATTATCGTTATTGCCGAAATGCTGGGCATTCCACCGGAAGATCGTGAGCGTTTCAAAGCGTGGTCGGATGCACTGGTTGGGAACGATTCCGATGGCTATTATCAATGCCAGCAAGAGATGAGTGTCTATTTTAGCGAAATTGCTGATAGGCGGCGACTGGAACCTCAGGACGATTTGATTAGCAATCTTGTGCGCGCCAATGAAGAAGGAGCACAATTAAGCGATGTGGAAGTGATCGGTTTTTGCATTCTGCTGCTTGTAGCGGGAAATGAGACCACAACCAACTTGATTTCTTCAGCCATGCTTCTCTTCGACGATCATCCGGATGCAAAAACACAACTCAAAGCGGATAATACCTTGATCCCACAAGCGCTTGAAGAGGTTCTTCGTTACTGTTCACCTGTTCAAACGATGATAAGAACGGTAACGCAGACAACGGTTCTACGCGGGCAAACGCTGACTCCTGGCCAAATAGTCAACATCTGGATTGGCTCGGCCAACCATGATGAAGCTATCTTCGAGCATCCGGAAATCTTCGATATCCACCGCAATCCGAATCCCCATCTCGCCTTTGGTCACGGCATTCACTTCTGTTTAGGCGCGCAACTAGCCCGTTTGGAAAGTAAAATAGCCATGCAAACGCTGCTCCGGCGGTTCCCTGAATTCCGACTCGATCACTCACAGCCCTTGGAGCGGATCGACAGTTGGATTATGTTCGGGGTCAAGCAATTGCCGATTATTTTGCGACGTTAATACCGATGATTCCTGTAAAGGCGAATTTACATTCAATTTGAATGGGAATTCGCCTTTATTTTATGGTTTTCTTCCTGTTTTCTACTTTAGTAGTGTCAATATCCTACCTGCGAATCGTAGCAAAGGCTCTATGCTATGTGTTGGCATTCCGTATAGGGAAATCTCTATTAAATCGACTTTAAACGGGTTTCTTATACTTTTTGTTTATACTTTTGTAGCTTTTCGTTATATTTCGATTACCTGTTTTATGATAATTTAGGGATATAAAGGATTATAATCCTTTAATGATATTATTTGGCGGTATAAATTATCTGAAAATTTAGTTTTTTTTATTCCGAATAGTATTAATACGATGGGAGGCGGTGCCTGATCCAACTGAAGTATTTTACAAGATAGGGGGGAATTTATGGGTGCTTAGACTTATGAAGAGGCGTGTATTGGCTTAATCGAGCTGCCTTTGGCGGTCACCCTCAGGATTGGCAATTATTCGGAGCAGAATGGAGTTCCGCACCGCTTCATCATTCCATTGGAGGATCATCTGTTTCACCATCAAAAGGAGGGAAATTATGAAGCATGCAACGTCTTTGAAGAAGAAAGTTTTTATCCCTATTGTTCTGTATCTGCTATGCTTCTCGCAATTGCTTTTCCCGTTGGTTTCAAGCACTCCCCTTGCGCAAGCGGCAGCTAACGGAGCAAGCAATGTGACCGATGAAGCATTTTTTGGCGTGTGGAATGGAACGAACAGGACATGGTCCACGCCCGGCAAACTGAAATATGCAGGCTTTCCGGGCTTAAGCCCGGTAGAATCGAATGTAAAATCGGGAAATTACGCACAGGCCCAAACAGAGCTGCTGAACTACTTCAAAAATCGAAGCGCTCCGACTGCGCCAACTAATTTTGGCGCCAATGCCAACCTGGTTCCGATCTTGATGGATCAAATCATAACGCCGCTTAAAGAGTACTACTTGACGACCTTTACAGTTGCCGACAAGCCATCGAAGTACAGCACGAACATGCTTTCTACTGTAAAAGGCGCCGTTGGCTCCAAGCTCACTTATATGTTAATGGGCCGTCATAAGGGCGCGAATCGCGCAAATATTTACAGCCGCGAACAGGATTGCTCACAAACTGCTATTGCCCAATGCCGCCCCACTCTGTCGGTCCAGTATACAAGTGGATCAACCGTCCAGACAGCAGATTTGACTCCAATCAAGGATACTTTCATTCGCGGCAACGATACGACCATCCATGCGGGCGAGACGCTTCTCCAGGTACAGGAATCCGGCTCTCCCTATGATTCGGATACGCGTAAAGCTTATCTGACGTTTGATTTGGCATCGATTAAAGGGACGGTCACGGCTGCTTCGCTTCATCTGTCAGGAAATACCCAATCAAGCGGAAGCGTCGACTTGATGATCTATCAATCAGGAGATACGGCCTGGAATGAGAATACGATCACTTATGCGAACCATGCAGGAAAGACCTTTTCGTGGCAAGGGTTGTCTTCCGGAACGGACTGGAAGGGTCCGGGGGTGAACACGGCGGAAAGCGAATACAGATATCAAATTACTCGATTTCACTGGTTGGAGCCTCTGATTGCTCAATATCAGGCAACGAGGACGGAAACCTATGCGGCCAAATATATTGATTATATGCTCGATTTCATACGCGATGCCGATTCATACGGCGGTGCCAGAGGTTCCGCATCTTTTCCGAGAAGCTTCGATGCCTCTATTCGGATTGGCAATTGGATAAAAGCCTATCAAGCGTTGAAGGGCAGCCCTTCCATGAATGCTTCAGCCAGTACGGATATTTTGAAAACGATTTGGAAAACGGCAGACTACCTGAATACACCTGAAGCCTTTAGAGACGGCCATAACTTCGGAATGGCCCAAACAAATAGCATGTACAACATTGTCAAATATTACCCAGAATTTGCCGATGCGGATGTGTGGTATTCCACAGCTAATGTGCGAATGAATCAATTAGCCACTTCCTCTATTCGAAGCGACGGCTCTTATATCGAATCGACAAGCAGCTATGCATTGAGTATGGCCAATAACTTTTTGGAATTTAAACAGACCGCCATCGCAGACGGGATAACTTTAAGCGCTGAATTTGATAACAAAATACGAAGTTTAGCCAAATATATGGCCGACCTTTCGAATCCGAGCGTCTCGTTGCCCAATTTCGGCGACGGCAGGTATAACAGCAGCAGAGAGTTTCTGAAACGGGCGGCTAGCGGTTACAACGATCAAACCTTCCTTTATATAGGAACGTCCGGAGCGCAAGGAACGCCGCCTTCCTACACGTCGGTTCTGTATCCGGAAAGCAAACTTGCCGTCATGCGCAGCGGCTGGCTGCCGAATGACCGCTATTTGTTCATGAATCTCAAACAAGACGCGGCACATCGGCATACCGATGATAATGCAATAGATTATTACGCTTATGGCAGAAGACTGCTTGTTGATCCAGGCACTTATACCTATACGAGTAATCCGATTTCCAACTGGCTGCGCTACTCAGCGGAGTCGCATAATACAATTGAATTCAACGATGCGACTCCGAATATAACGGAGGCAGCACTTCAAATGTGGACCGATAACAAAAAATTCAATTTCCTGGAAGGCATTACGCGGAACACGGCTGGATTCAAGCATTACCGCGACGTCCTGTTTCTAAAATCTTCCTACTCGATCGTTTCCGACTATGTGCAGGCTCCGACCAAAGTGAACAAGTTTCAGCAGACTTGGCATTTCCTGCCCTCGGCAAATCCGACAAAGAAGCCGATTACGAATAAAGTCACAACTACATTTAATGACACCAACGGAAATATTCAGGTTGTTCCGGCCGATCCGGGGCAATTGGTTGCCACGCTCGATAATGGGTATTTTTCAGACGTACAGTATTCGGTCACTGATGCCACGTAAGCTTCCTATACGAAAAATGTTTCCGGTGATACGACCTTCGATACGGTCTTGTATCCGACCGCAAGCGGCGATAACCGCGACATCCAGGTCAGCCGCCTTGCCACTCTGCCTTCCGTTCCAACAACCATAGCCAGTTCGATCAAGATTGACAATATCGGAGACGCCGGAGTTTCGGGCTACTACTACTTGTCTCACGAAGAAGTTCCGCAGACGGCGCGCAGTTTTGACACGTTTGAATTTAACGGGAAGCTTGCTTATGCGGAGAAATCACAAAGCACAGGACTCATGAAAACCGCGCTCCTGAAATCGGGTAAGATTTTCAAAAAAGGCGGCACTGAAATAATCTCATCCCCAGGAGTCATCGATCATATTGCTGTCGATTGGAAGGGAACAACCTTGGACATTGCTGGTTCTAATTTAGTAGCAGCAAACGATCCTAATGCTGTATCTGCAATCAAGATTTATGCCCCTGGAGTTACAACGGTTAGCCTTAACGGCAGCACGATTCCTTTTACGGTTTCCGGCAATTATATTTACGCGGTAAGAGTAGCAATAAACTAACTAGACCGCTTTTCAAGACAGCCTGAATTACGACAAGATTCATCGCCCATGAATACCCCTTCGTCAGCAGAAGCTGCAGACAAGGGGTATGTTCTTACTCCGTATCAACTTGTTGCAATAATGGCTTTCAGCTCTTTGACAAATTTTTTGCACGCCATGGACTGATGCCGATTTTTTAATCTTATCGAGCAGAATGACACCTCCATGTCATCTCCAGTAATTTCCAAGGCAACTGTACTGCCTGTAAGGATGTAGGGATCATATTTCAAGCCGATTTCTGTATAGAAACCAATGGCAATGCCTTCCGTGATGATGCGTTTGGCCGCTTCCGAATTTCCCAGCTTAAACAAAATATTCGGCTCCCCATATTGTTTCAACTTTTCTATGACGTATTCGGAGTTCAGGATAATAGGTTGATCAACCAGTTCGTTTATCGAGATGCTGCCCCGGTGAGCGAAAGGGGAATTTCGGCCTACACAAGCCATAATTCGATTGTCCATTAACTTTTCCAAAGTCAATAGTTTATTGGTCTCTGTATAGTGCTTGGACACCGCAATGAAGCCAATATCGACGTTCCCGGATAACACTTCCTGAACAATTTGCAAATAATCAAGTTCCAGCATTTCCAACGCGACTGCCGAATGCTTTTCTTTGAAAATCGCTAGCGTCTCGGGCAATACGCTTAGGCAAAAGCTATGAACGGAAGCAATGGAGAGCAATCCCGAGAGTTCTCCGGCATCGTGGCCGACGGACTCCCTAAGTTCTTGTAATTTGTTGATGATCTCCTCTGCCTTGGCAATGACCAGTTTGCCTTCTTCCGTAGGTACAGCTCCAAGACGAGAGCGGATAAAAAGCTTGACACCCAACTCTCTCTCGAGCGATACAATCGCTTGTGAGATATTCGGTTGGGTAATATGTAGTTTCTCGGCTGCCAGGGAAATAGAACCTGATTGGTTGATCTCGATTAAAAAAAGCAATTGTTCGATCCTCATTGTATCTCCCCCCCGAATATTCATATTAGTGTTAATATATGCCATATATGGGAGTAAAGCAATGATAGCAGAGACCTATTTTAATAGTAACGGGCCCTCTGTGTTGAACCTGTTTTGCTTTTTCATTTGATCGCGTATAACGAAACGGGAAAGCAAGATGCTGATTTCGTATAACGCAAACAACGGGATAGCTACCATGAGATGAGATACCAGATCGGGCGGCGAGATGAGACTGGCTGTGATGATCAGCACCAGATAGGCGTACCTGCGGAATTTATGCAGAAGCTTGGGATTAAGCAATCGAATTCGAGTCAGAAACATAACGACAATAGGCAATTCGAAGGCAATGGACAGCGGCAGAACGATGTTAATCATAAAACTGAAATATTGAGCGACACCATAGGTTTGGGTCAATCCAAGATTTTCTGAAATACGGTTCGTGAATGTCATGCTCATGGGGAAGACAATGAAGTAGGCAAAGGAAAGTCCAATGATAAAACAAAGAAGTGTGTACGGGATATAGCGGAGCGTGGCGCTTTGTTCCGCCATCGTAAGACCTTCCTTCACGAAGCCCCAGATTTGAAAAAGGATATAAGGAAGTGTAATTGTAAGCGCAATAACAAATGCGATCATCATGTAGATCCGAATCCCATCTACGGGTGAGAACACATGCCAGCTTATGTTCGCAGCGGGAGGCGCTTCCTTGAAATACAGAAAAATTCTTTGAGCTGCGAAAAAGCCACCAATCATCGTAAGAGCTAGGATAATCACAATCCGGATAATACGTGTTCTAAGTTCAGATAAATGATCGATCAACGATATCTCTTTTTCCCGTGGCATGCAAGACACCTCCACAATCTTTTTTGATGTTACGAACCAGCCATCATTCGTTTAAGCTCTAATGTGTGAAAGCCATTCGACATTTTCGAATGAATCTCCATTATAATTTGAATATCTTCAAACGAGTATTTGCGAACACCGCCTCTGCTTCTTTCCGGAAAAACAAGCTTGCGATCCTCATAGTAGCGTATTTGTCTTTCCGATAATCCCGTCAATTCGCTGACCACGCCGATCTGGATGACTTTATTTTTCATTATTTTTGACATCATCGTTATCCAACCTTTCCTGCCAACATATGAGTTCAGTACAAAATATCTTAAATCAACTCTATCACTCTGGCATTCCTGCATCAAATCATCCATTATTATCTTGGTATAAGTAATATTTATGTCATGCCCTCTTACACAAACTAGTGACGATACGGGTCACAAATGGATATGTTTAATGTGTAATCTAAACAAAATGAAACGGAGTTGATGATTTATGCTTCAAAATATTGGAATTCCGGGTCTCATGCTAATCTTAGTTGTTGTTCTGGTGATGTTCGGTCCATCCAAACTACCGGAACTAGGTCGGGCTGTCGGACGTACGCTGTTTGAGTTTAAGAACTCGGCCAGAGAGCTTATTTCTGATAGTAAAGACGCGGCCGATCCTGTAGAGTTTGATAACAAGAAAGTCTAACCTTCCGACAAAAAGTGCGGACAGGCCTTTGATTACAGCCACGGCTAGCGACAGAAGATGATTCCTGTATTCAACAGGGGTCATCTTTTTTAATTCCCAAGTTTCAGTAGAATTTTTCCATTTAATGTGAGAAAATGCACTTATTAACCCTTTTTATAACATATAAGGACAATGATGTTTGTTTTTCGATGATTTTTTTATAATGGAGGTGAATTCTATCTTGCTTCTTTAGTCTATCCAAATGAGGAGGGAAACGATGATCAAATGCATAGGGCAAAAAAGGCGAAGAATTTTTTTAACACAGTCGTTTTCCTATATGACCATTTTACTGTTCACAATCGGCTTGAGTATATTGCTTTACTGGAAACCGGATCAATATAACCTGCTTCGCCTGGACTTTATCAGACGGTTGTTACAAGGCCGTTTGGACAACCAATTTTATTTGGAGGAAAGTCTGAAAATGTTCGAAATTCGTTTCAGCAGCGATATCTTTGCTGTGTTTACCCTTCATATTGAAGCCCACTTTTATGTTGAGAACAATCCATGCATAGACGAAAAAGAGAAAATCAAACGGGTTCGATCCATCGTGTCCACAGTAGCTGCTGATTTAATTAATGTTGAGCACGTGGGATATGTGGTAGAAATTAACGATCTGCTGGCCTGTATGGTAAATCTTAGAAGTATCGACCCAACCGATCATGCTAACGTATCGAAACTGCGTAAGATGGCAATCGAAATGCAGCAATTGTTGAAAAATAAGTATCAAATCGATCTAACGATTTCCATTAGCAGCCTCCACCGATCCATCCTAGGAATCTCAGATGCGTATCAAGAGTCTTTGAATGCTTTGGAGCACAAACTTATCTTGGGCAGCAAGCAAATTATTTCTTATACTGACATTCGACAAGATCCCTCAGATGAACCTTTCAAGGGGTACTACTATCCTTTAATGATGGAACAAGTATTAATAAATGCGATTAAAGCGGGTGATTATGCCAAAGCCAAGAAAACACTGGATGCCGTTGTCGAACGGAATTTGAACATCCATCCAGTAACCCTTCCCTTTGCCCGTTGCCTGAAGTTTAATCTGCTTAGCACCGTAGCAAAGGCTCTTTGCGAAATAAGCGATCCCACAGAAGATGAGTATGCAGCAAGCATGGCAGTCATTGAACATTTGACTGAATCCGAAAGTATCCAGGATATGTTGATGCAATTGACGAATTTGATTAAGAAAATTTGCGATAGCACGCTCACCACTTGCAAATCGAACAGGCTTCAAATAAGACAGCAAGATTTGAAAGAATTAACCCAGAATGTGTTGGCATTCATTCAGGAACATCACCGGGATTCAGACTTAAACATTACAAAGGTCGGGCACTATTTCGAGATCAAGTCCACTTATCTATCCAAGCTATTCAAAGATCAAACTGGCGAAGGCCTGCTTGATGTCATCAACAAGGTACGCATTGCGCATGCGAAAGAACTGATTTTAGTACAAAAACATTCCCTGAATGACATTTCAAATTTGGTGGGATTCAGTGAAGTTAATACCTTTTTCAGACTTTTCAAAAAATACGAAGGGATTACTCCCGGCAAGTATAGGGAAATCTCTATTAAATCGACTTTAAATGGGTTTCTCATTTTTTTTGTTTATACTTTTGGAGCTTTTCGTTATATCACATCCACCTATATTATGGTAATTTAGGGACATCACGGATGAAAACCCTTTTGCAATGAAATTCCGGTGATAATTATCTGAATATTTAAAAATTTACACAGCGAAATAACACCAAATGAGGAGGTGCCTACTGAAATAAGTGATGTCAAAGCGCACTTTATTACCATCATTGATGTATTTCATTTAAGACGGGAGGAAAATTTATGGGTATGACTTATGAAGATGCTGTACACCTGCTGCATCGAGCCAGCTTTGGCGGTACGCCGGAGGAATTTACAGCCTGCATTCAGCTTGGCCGTCAAGAATCGGTGAGACGTCTGCTAAGTGGGATCTCATTGACGGACAAGCCGGAAGCTCTGGTAAATTTTAATCTAATGACTCGGGAGGGGCGGCCTGGGGGCAAGCGACCGCTTACCGCTTCTAGAATTTACGATCAACAGCAATATTGGCTGTACCTCATGGTTAATACACAAGCGCCGCTCGTGGAGAAGATGACACTGTTTTGGCATGGTCATTTCGCTACGGCTTTCTATAAAGTCGACGATATGCTCCCGATGTACCAGCAAAACGTTCTATTTCGCCAGTATGCGCTAGGCAATTTCAAAGAGCTTGTGCAGAAGATCGGCAAAGACCCTGCCATGATGTTCTGGCTTGACATGAATAGAAGTAAAAAAGAGGCGCCCAATGAGAACTATTCTCGTGAATTGATGGAACTTTTTACACTCGGCATAGGCCATTATTCGGAACAGGATGTGAAAGAACTGGCGCGCGCTTTTACCGGCTGGAGAATTATAAATTCGCAAGCGAGTTTCAATGCGAACTGGTACGACCCAGGCGTCAAAACGCTGCTTGGTACGACAGGCAACCTGGGTTATACGGAAGCGGTTGAAATCATCCTGAAACAGCAGGCGTATCCGATATTTCTTGCTACCAAGCTGCTTAAATTCTTTGCGACGGCTAATCCTCCCTCTTTCTGGATTGAGCTTGTGGCTAACAGTATTCGAACGAAGAATACGATTGGCGAAGTGCTGCAAGAGTTATTTAATTCAAATGAGTTTTATAAACAAAGGTATCGCAAACGTTTATTCAAGTCGCCAACGGAGTATGTCGTCAGTACGTTTCGAGCGCTTGGATTGACAATCAATGAGCATAACTCTTACCTGCCAGCTAAAAGTATGGGGCAGGAACTCTATAATCCACCGGATGTGTCCGGTTGGGATGGCGGCGATTCCTGGCTGAATTCGGACAGAATGGTTGGACGGCATCAGTTTGCAAGCATGATTGCCAGAAGTATGAGTGATTCCAAGCTTAATTCCAGCGAGTTCAAGCCTGCTCAGCCTAGCAATCCTGATGATTGGTTAGCTATGTGGTGTAAGCGGTTTGGCATCGGAGAGCTGTCGCCAAGTACGAAGACAAGCTTAAGATCCTATGCCAACGATACCGTTGTGAATTCAAGTCAACCAATTACAGGGATGCGCGGTTTAATGCAGCTTGTCCTTATGAGTCCTGAATCGCAAATGAAATAATTGAGGAGGTGTGTATAGATGAAATTATCGAGACGCGATTTCTTACTTAAAGGAACAGCGATGTTTGCAACTTTGGGATTAGGCGAAGTATTGCTGCCAACAGGGGGGTCGCTATTTGCGCAAGAACCTGCCGATGGTGAAACGGTGCTTGTGGTCGTTCAATTGGGAGGCGGCAATGACGGCATCAACACGCTGATTCCATACGGACAAGGAGCTTATTATGATGCAAGGCCCACTCTGGCTTACCAACAGTCTGAAGTGCTCGCTTTGAATAATCAAGTGGGACTCCACCCAAGCCTTAAGAATTTAAAAAGATTGTATGACGCCAATAAACTGGCTGTTATTCAGGGAGTCGGTTATCCGAATCCGAACCTTTCCCACTTCCGCTCGATGGAAATCTGGCAGACGG
Organism: Paenibacillus marchantiophytorum; assembly: GCF_014640555.1. Classification (GTDB taxonomy): domain Bacteria; phylum Bacillota; class Bacilli; order Paenibacillales; family NBRC-103111; genus Paenibacillus_E; species Paenibacillus_E marchantiophytorum. Next base: position 25,653 of record NZ_BMHE01000005.1, read on the forward strand.
CAGAACCGGCGAAAGTGATTAGCTCTGGCTGGCTGGCACGTTATGTCGAATCATCGCTTAGAGGCAATGTCAATCCCCTAAGGGCGGTGCAAATAGGCGGAAACGATCTGGCTTTTCATTCTGACAATTTAAGCTTTCCTGTTCTTGGCTCTCTTGAGAGCTTCCAAATCTTCAGTTCCGATACGCCGGTGTTGGACAAAAACAGATTAAATCAAGCCTATCTCGGCATGTATGGCGTTCAGAATCATATGGAGGCGCTGCGCATCACATGCCAGCGAGGTCAGGAGACGCTGAATACCGTGGAAGCGGTCCAAGCGATGAATGGCGGCTATGTGAACAGTGTCCAATATCCATACAGGGGAATAGCTGGCGGTTTACAAACGATCGCCAAGTTAATCGCAGGCAAATCCGGTACAAGGGTATTCAATATCGTGACTGGCGGCTTTGACGATCATCTGGATGAGAGAGTGCAACATGCCGAATTACTTGCTGATTTAGATCAGGCGCTAGGCGCTTTCTATGATGATTTAGTCGTGCAAGGGGCGGCGCATCGAGTTGCTGTTATGGTGTTCTCCGAATTTGGGCGCAGAGTCAAGGAGAATGGCAGCGCAGGCACTGATCATGGTGCGGCTGCGCCGATGTTTGTACTCGGCGGCAAAGTGAAAGGCGGCCTCTATGGCGCTTATCCGAGCCTGACCGACCTCTCTTATGGGGATTTGAAATATCAGGTGGATTTCCGATCTGTGTACAGCACCATCCTAGAGAGTTGGCTAAAAGGCGATACGCAGTCGGTGCTCGGCAAGACTTATGAGAATTTGAATATTTTTTGATTTCAATTAGTGACAGGAGGGAAATTATGAGTGCTTGGACTTATAAAGAGGCAGTTCATTTACTTAACCGTGCCGGCTTTGGCGGTACGCCAGAGGAGATTGCAGCTTGTGTCCGACTTGGCTGTAAAGAGTCCGTTAGGCGTTTAATAGGCGGAATATCGCTGACGGGCAAGAACGAAGAGTTGGCTGAGTTTAATACAATGTACCGGGAGGCAGATAAAAAAAGGCCGCTTTTAGAAAACAGAATTTCGGATTGGGCACAGTATTGGATTTACCGTATGGCTTACTCGCAATTTCCGCTTGTGGAGAAGATGACGCTATTCTGGCATGGGCACTTTACTTCGGCGGAGTCTAAAGTTGACGAAACGCGGTTCATGCAAGTGCAAAATAGACTGCTTCGCCAATATGCGCTGGGCGATTTCAGAGAACTTGCTCATAAAATCGGCAAAGACCGGGCTATGATGGTATACCTCGATTTAGACAGAAGCAGGAAAGATGCGCCGAACGAAAATTATGCTCGTGAATTTATGGAAATTTTCACCCTTGGAATTCGCAATTTTACGGAGCAGGATGTGAAAGAACTGGCGCGCGCGTTTACGGGTTGGAGGTTTGGGGACCCAGCGTTTATCCAAGATTATTGGGTCGATAAAGGCACCAAAACCCTGTTAGGAGTAACCGGCAATTTGGGCTATACGGAGGCGGTTAATATCATTTTGAGCCAGCCTGCTTATCCGAAGTTCATGGCGAAAAAGCTGCTCAGATTTTTTGCCGTGGACAATCCTGACCAGGTCTGGATCGATCATGTTGCTAACAATATCAGCAAGATGAAAACGATGGGCGAAGTACTGCAGGAGCTATTTACTTCAAATGAATTTTATAATCCAAAGTATCGCATGGCTGTAATTAAAGCGCCGGCAGATTATGTCGCCGGTACGATCCGGGCACTTCAAATGTATGTCTTCGCCAGTGATTCCTCCGAAGCCGCAAAGTATATGGGTCAGTTTCTCTTCATGCCGCCGAATGTGGCCGGCTGGCCGGGAGGAGAAGCTTGGCTGGAAGGATTGATGTCGCGTTATTCTTTTTCAGGCAACATAGCCGCAAAAACGGATATTAATAAAAGCGAGTTTAAACCTGCTCAGCCTGCCGATCCCGATGCATGGATCGATGTGTGGTGCAAACGGTTTGGCATTGCGGAGCTATCGCAGAATACGAGGGCGGGCTTACGATCATATGTGAAGGACACCATCATAAATTCGAGCCAACCACTTGCTGGGATGCGCGGTTTGATGCGGCTTGTCCTCTTATGTCCTGAAATGCAAATGAAATAATTGAGGGAGGTGTGCGAAATGAAGTTATCAAGACGCGATTTTTTAATAAAAGGAACAGCAATGTTTGCAACGTTGGGATTAGGCGAGGTGCTGCTGCCAACAGGCGGATCGATTTTTGCGCAAGGTGCGGAGGGGGCGGGCGATGAAACGTTATTTGTCTCCATTTATTTGGATGGCGGTAATGACGGACTTAACACGCTGATTCCATATGCACAAGGAACCTACTATGATGCGAGGCCGACTCTCGCTTACAAACAATCTGACGTGCTCGCATTGGATAATCAGGTGGGACTCCATCCAAAACTTGTGAATCTGAAGAAATTATATGACAACAAGAAGCTGGCGATTGTACAGGGAGTCGGTTATCCGAACCCGAACCTTTCTCACTTCCATTCAATGGACGTATGGCGTACAGCGCAACCGGAGAAAGTCGGTAAAGCCCGTACCACCAGTTGGATATCACGGTATATCCAATCATCGCTTAAACCAGGCGATACTCCGTTAACAGCCACGAAGATTGGCGGTATTTATAATGTTGACAGCTACCATATCTTTTCTCCTGACATCCCTGTGTTGGAGTTAAACAGATTTAAGCAAGCTTTTAATGAAATCCATGCTTCTAACAACAATATGGAGCAATTGCGAGTCATTGGCGATCACGCGAGAGCAACAATGGAAGCTGCAGGTTATATTCAATCGAAGATTAGCAATTATGTACCAGGCGTACAGTATCCAGACCTAGGCCTTGCTAATAGTCTTCAGGGAATCGTTAAGTTAATGGCCTGCAAAACGGGCACAAGGGTGTTCACAGCGTCGCAAGGTGGTTTTGACGATCATCATCATGAGCTTTACCAACACGCTAAATTGTTGGGAGAGGTAGACCAGTCTATAGGCGCATTTGTTGAAGATTTGGATAAAAATGGGTTTTATAACAGGGTTGCCGTATTGGTGTATTCCGAGTTTGGACGTAAAATCAAGGAGAACGGTAATCAGGGCACTGACCATGGTACGGCGCAGCCGGTGTTTGTTTTCGGCGGCCGGGTGAAGGGCGGACTTTATGGCGCCTATCCGAGCTTAACCAACCTTGATGGCGGAGATATGAAATGCCACGTGGACTTCCGGTCTGTGTACAGCACAATCCTGGAGAGCTGGTTAAAGGGAGATACGCAGTCGGTGCTTGGCAAGACCTATGAGAATTTGAAGATTTTTTAACAGCTAAGAGGCTATCTCGCAAGCAGAACGATACGATGTCGAGATGGCCTCTCTTTCCATATTTATTTCATTCGAGACGGGAGGAACATTATGAGTGCTTGGACTTATCGTGAGGCAATACATTTGCTTAATCGGGCAAGCTTTGGCGGTACGCCTGAGGAGATTGCAGCCTGCGTCCGGCTTGGACGTCAGGAGTCGGTAAGGCGTTTAGTAGCGGGCATATCGCTGACGGACCAACCGGAAGCGTTGGATGATTTTAATGATATGTGGGTGATTTATCTCAAAAGAAGACCTACAGGTTCCAGAATAACAGATCATTCACAATACTGGATTTACCGTATGGCTTACTCACAAGCTCCGCTTGTAGAGAAGATGACACTGTTCTGGCATGGGCATTTCGCTACGGCGCAGTATAAAGTTAACCATGTTCCCAAAATGTTAAATCAGAATACATTGTTACGCCAATATGCGCTAGGCAATTTCAGGGAACTTGTTCATAAAATCGGCTTAGATCCGGCAATGTTAAAATGGCTCGATTTGCTCAACAGTAATAAGAGTGCGCCGAACGAGAATTATGCTCGTGAATTGATGGAGCTTTTCACCCTCGGAATTGGCAATTATTCGGAGCAGGACGTGAAAGAACTGGCACGCGCACTTACGGGTTGGGATGACAACGGCGTTACAGCGTTTTTTAAGCAATCATTTTTCGATTCAGGAACTAAAACAGTACTTGGCGTAACCGGCAAACTGGGTTATACGGAGGCAGTTAATGTGGTCTTGGGCCATCCGGCTTTTCCGAAATTTTTGGCGAAAAAGCTGCTCAGATACTTTGCCGTGGACAAGCCTGACCAGCTCTGGATCGATCAAGTGGCGAACAATATCAAGACGATGAATACGATAGGCGAAGTGCTGCAGAATCTATTTAATTCAACGGAATTTTACAATCCCAAGTATCGTATGGCTGTTATCAAAGCGCCGGCCGATTACGTTGCTGGTACGCTTCGAGCTCTTAAATCGCGTGTAGAAGCCAATAATAGCTCCTATGTTGTTGGCGGTATGGGCCAGGAGCTCTATTCGCCTCCGGATGTGGCTGGCTGGGCTGGAGGGGAGGATTGGATGAGCGGATTGTATGGACGTTACCGTTTCGCAGGTACCATAGCCTGGACTTTTGAAGGTATTAATACTAGCGAGTTCAAACCTGCTCAACCTGCCAATCCGGATGCATGGATAGATATGTGGTGCACGCGGTTTGGCATTGCGGAATTGTCGGTGAGTACGAGGGCAGGCTTAAGATCGTATGTCAACGATATCATCATAAATTCGAGCCAACCGCTTGAAGGAATGAAAGGTTTGCTGCAGCTTGTCCTTATGAGTCCGGAAGCCCAGATGAAATAATCAAGGAGGTGTACGTTATGAAATTGACAAGACGCGATTTTTTAATGAAGGGCACAGCGATGTTTGCAACTTTGGGATTAGGCGAAGTATTGCTGCCAACAAGCGGTCCGCTATTTGCGCAAAGTGCGGGTGGGTTAATCGATGAGGAAAAGGTACTTGTTGTCGTTCAACTGGACGGCGGCAATGACGCCCTGAACACGCTTATTCCGTACGGACAAGGACTGTATTATGATAACAGGAAAACCCTCGCTTATAAACAGTCTGAAGTGCTCACTTTGAATAATCAGATGGGCCTTCATCCCAAGCTAGTAAACCTCAAGCGATTCTATGACACCAAGAAGCTGGCTATTGTGCAGGGTGTCGGTTATCCGCAGCCGAGCCGTTCTCATTTCCGCTCTACGGCCATATGGCAAACCGCGATACCGGAGACAATCAGTACTTCCGGCTGGCTGGCGCGTTATGTCGAATCATCGCTTACAGGAAATAAAAATCCGCTAAGGGCCATGCAAATGGCAGGGAAAGGGGCGTTTGAATCCAGAACTTTCCGCCCTGGATCAATTGGGGGCTACGAGATCTTGGCGGGAGATAACAGAATAAATCAAACTTTTAAGGAAATCTATGCGACTCCTTCCAACAATATAGAGTCTTTGCGAGTCGTTTGCCAATACGGCCGGGATGCAGAACAAAGTTCGAAAGCGATTCAAATGATGCTTGGCAATTATGTGGCTGGCGTCAAGTATCCAGACCATGGCTTTGCAGGTACTCTTCAGGGGATTACCAGATTGCTCGCCGGCAAATCCGGTACAAGGGTGTTCCACACACAACTTGCCGGTTTTGACGATCATAACAATGAGAAAGAACAGCACGCCGCCTTGCTGGAAGTGTTTGATCAGTCTCTTGGCGCGTTTTATGAAGATCTAGAAAAACATGGACTGGCAAATAAAGTTGCTGTCATGGTATATTCCGAGTTTGGACGCAGAGTCAAGGAGAACGGCAATCTAGGTACTGACCATGGCGCGGCCGGACTGGTGTTTGTTCTAGGCGGTCAAGTGAAAGGCGGCCTTTATGGCGCCTATCCGAGCCTAAGCGATCTGGATGAGGGAGATTTAAAATACCAAGTGGATTTCCGCTCTGTGTACAGCACTATTTTGGATAGCTGGTTAAAAGGCGATACGCAATCGGTGCTCGGCAGGACGTATGAGAACTTGAAGTTCTTTTAATAAACCAGCTAATGATTTGTCAACACTTGTGTCTTAGTGACGGAGGTTCTGTCTATGGAAAAACATCCGATTCAAAATGAAAAATCTCAAGTTTCTCTTGGTAATCTTGTAACGTGTCTAGCGCATAATAACAAAAAAGAAGGTTACCATCACTTTTTTAAAACCACCGATTGTGCTACATGTCCTATTCAAATGCAATGCACGACGGACAAAGAAGGACAACCAGTAAGAAGAGAACGAAGCAAAAATAAGCAAAGCTCATAGTGAAAACTGGATCATTAGCATGAAGACCCCTTCGTCCGGCAGAAACTGCGGACAAGGGGTCTTGCTGCATGTACTTCCTAGTTTCTCAGCAAATCAATTCGACCACACACGCAGTTCATTCAACGCAATATTGCCCCACTGGCGGTTCCCATTATTAACCTTCAGCCTCATTTTGCTCGTTGTAACCGTAGGAAAAACAACATCTCTCGTCTCCACTGTACTGGTGTTAAGCCCCCAGGCGATAGCCGCATTAGATAGCGCTGCTGCCCAGCTGGTGCCGTTGAAATACTCGACATCCACATTCGTAATTCCTTGGCCGATGCCGAAATGGGTGGCTAAGCTGAGCTTGCTCGTGGTGACGGAACTGCTCCCGAAGTCCAGCGTAATGTACTGCGGGAATGTAAACGAGGTCGCGCTGGACCACGCTGTGGAGTCGCTGTTATCGTTAATATTGGTGATTGCTCCGGCATTCCCCGCCGGGAACGTGGTACTTGCCGCTGCTGAAGCCGCAGCGTTAGCCTGGGCGTTGTACAGCTCCAATTCATTCACCGCTATGTTCCCCCACTGATGGTTTCCGCTATTGACCTTCAATCTGAGTTGTGCGAAGGTTGTTGGCGCAAAGCTGACGGTCTTGATTTCATCGGCGCTGGTGTTGGAAGCCCATGTGAGATTGATCCCCGATTGAATGGGCAGCCATGCCGAGCCGTTATAGTATTCAAGATCGAAGTTCGTTATCCCCTGCCCCTGGCCAAACCTCGTATTTAGTTTCAATTGATTGGCCGTCACCTGAGCCCCGCCGAAATTGAGCGTGATATAGTTCGGAAACGTTGGCGTCGTGCTGCTTGACCAAGCATAGTCATAATACGTGTCGTTGATATTTCGGATCACGGCGGTCGTCGCGTTTAAAGATGCGAATGTCGTGCTTGCCAGAGCACGCGAAGCCAGATCATCGGCTGCTGCTTTGGCTATCGTCGGATACGCGACCGGTGCCTTGTTCGTTGCCGGAGGCACGGAACCTTGGTACTCGTGGGCACCGATATCAGGGTCTCCGTTATACAAACTATTTCCGAAGTAGTCTCTGTCACCATTCAATGTAATGGGAACACCGGCGCCAATCAACGGAGAAGTGGGCTGCAGCTGGTATCCGCTCACCGAATTCATGCCGTTGCCTCCGCTGCCTGGGCTGACAAACTTCGGATCACTCGTCACTTTGTGCGTATCTGAGCTGACCAGTGTACTGCCGCCATAATAGGCGTTGTAATCAAATGATTGACCCGTCAGATTCCATCCGCGATCTCCTGCGCTGTAATAAGCGTTGTTATAGTTTTTAATGTTGGTCGGAGAGCCTGAGGTCTTCGTGAAATAATCGCTCATAACCGGATTGCCGGATTGGCTGCCTACATAGATCGTATTATTGTGATTTGTCACATTTTTAATCGAACCGCTGTACCTGTAAATGCTTCTTTTGTCGTTTTGGCTGATATTATACCTGACAACCGTATCGACCGTGTAGTACGTATCATTCACAAAAAGCATAAAACCGCCTGCATTATCATGGCTGTAGTTATACTGAACCAGCGAGCCAATGTTCCCCGCATCAACGTCAAATCCCTCGCCGTCCTCGGCGCCATTATGACTTCCGAACGACTCGTTGAATTGCACGACGTTACGATCCGAATAGGCCCACCAGATCGATGCATTCGTTGCCAGATAGGTAGCTTCTTGAACCGTGTTGCGCTCAACGACTGCCCCGTCCGTCACGTTCCAAGCTATTCCGCCCGTAGCTGGTCGAATGATTGTATTGTTGGAGATTCTCAGATTGGTCGTCGGTGTCCACGGTCCGTAAGGCTTAGGCACCCAAGGCCATAAATCACTCATCCCATAGCGAAGAATACAATTGGAACTGATGTAAATTCCGTAAGCATCCACATCCGTCAATACATTGCCATCGATAAGAATTTCATCGAAAGCGCTCGGCACATTCGATCCTACAGAATCGAAAATAATGCCCCCGGCGCGCGTTGTATAGATCCCATCCACATCGTGGATGTTCATATTTTTCACATAAATATGATGCAAAATCCCGCTTTCCTCATTTAAAATATAAACACCACGCCGTTCACCACGCGCACTATTGGTTAAAGGCCCAGCAAACGGATTGGTCACTTCCAAATTGTTAATTTCCCAATACTGCTGGTTTTTCAAAAGCACGGTTGACAGCTCCGTAGTTACGCCAGCGATAAGCGGCTTGCTGCCCGTCCCGTACTGGTCAATGACGATCGGACTTCCGCTGGCACCGGAACCTTTGGGCCATAGCTGACCGCTCCAGCTGCCGCCTGCCTTGAATAAAATGCGGTCCCCGGGAGCAAAGCTTGTGGCATTCACCTTCGCCAAAGATTGCCACGCTGCGGACGTACTCGTTCCGCTGTTGCTGTCATTGCCTCCCGCATTATCTACGTAGTAGGTCGTTCCAGCTGCCTCAGCAGTTGGCGGCGTTGCAACACTCAGGCTGAGAAGCATAACGGTCGCAACGATCAGGCTGATGATTTTCCTTGCCGTCCATTTGGACATAAAACACCTTCCTTCCAATTTTGTTTATGTAATGCCTCGCATATGATCCCTCAATGGATTTATTTGAAGCGCTTACAACACACGAATTACAACTTCTCATTCACCAACTTTCACAGCTTGATAAAGCCTGTCATTTACCTTAATTCGCGCTTGCGAAATCCTTGTTTGAAGCTCCTCCTTATATTTGTCCTCTATATAATCTTTGAGGATTTGTTCCTTGATTTCCTCAAACGGGGTATAAGCGGAACCGGGCTCGCTTTTCTCAACACATTTCATGAGGATATAGCTGCCATTCTCTTCAATGACATCGCTTATTTCCTGAAGCTTCAACTTCAGTGCTGCTTGTGCGGCAGGACTTCTTAGATTTTGTCTAATGTTGTTTGCAGCAAATTGCTGCACGGAAACCGCTCCCTCCGGCATATATGCTTTAGCAACCTCTTCCCAATCTGCCCCAGATGAAAGCTTAGCCTTCACCTCTTCCATCTCCTGCCGTTTCTTTTCTTTCAAAGAAACTTGATGATTAGCATCAAGAAAAGTCAGCACAACCTGCTGCACCTTCACAGAACCGGGTGACGCATATAACGAATCTTTCTTCCTCTCATAAAAGGCCTTCAGACCTTCGCCATCCGCTAATCCCGCCGCTTCCCGTTCTTGCATTTTCTTCTTCACCGCTATATTGGCATTGCTGAGCATATATTCAAAATAGCCATCCTCGCTATACTGGGTTGGTCCGAACACAGCCTGTTTGTTCTGGATGGCTTGCTGTCTTCTTTCATTTTCCCGCTTCCACTGCTGCAAAAAACTCGGATAGCTAATATCTGACCATACACCGTTTTCCTGCGCAATGATTTGTTGCATTTTAATGCTCACGCTGTCGTCGAGCGCCTTTTTCTTCCATGCATCCCCTGACGTTTTACCAAAGTTGGCCCTATTCTTGCGCAATGACTTATTAAATTCAACGACGCTAATGGGAATCTCATTGACCCAAGCCATGTCATCGCTTCTTGCTTGAACTACTAATAAATTCCCCTTTGCCCAACCAACGAGAGTAACCGCAGTGAGCACGAAAACTACTGCGGTCATCCATTTGCCTAAGCCTGCTTTACGCTTCATTTATTTCATTCACTTCCCAGAACTCCTTCAAAGCAACAACCTTTCGATCCAGCCTTGACCGCTCCGCCGCAAATGCCATCAAGTGGCTCTGCACCGATTGAGCCGCAGATGTCAATCCATCCCCTTTACTGTCCTCTTGAACCAGCTTAATGAAATCACGAATCAGACCGAAATCCCCGCCACCGTGCCCGATGTGTCCGCCAGGGATTTCAAGTGCGATTTGCGTAGCTGTGCCTGTTGCGAAATCGATCACTTCGATCTCATTTTTCTCCATCGCACCGCGAATTTCGCCTTTCGTTCCCATCAATTTCAGCGTTCTGCTGCAATCTTTCGTAAATGCGCTCATCGTAAAAGCAGCCGTCACTTCGTTGGCAAATGCCAGATTGACCACTTGATGGTCAACGACATCATTGTCGCAATGATACACGCATCTGCCGTACGGCCCTTCTTGCAGCGCTTTGGTGCGGGCTTCCAAGCTAAGATCATCGCTGATCGCAGAAGTAGGCCAATATATATCGTCCGTCAGATACACGTTAGGCGCATAGTATAGACATTGATCCGAAACCGGGCATCCGTCCAAGCATCGCTGCGGTGCTCCCTCTGGGGCATTTTCCTTTTTAAAATGAGACAAAGATCCAAATGAGGATACATGCGTGCAATCCGCTCCTGCCAACCATAGAATGATATCCAGGTCATGGCAGGATTTGGCCAAAATCATCGGACTGGATTCGGCAGCTTTGCGCCAATTGCCTCTAACAAAGCTGTGTGCTTGATGCCAGTACGCTACATTCTCATTATGTTGAATCGACATGAGCTGTCCAATCGCACCCTCACCCAACAACCTCTTGATCGTTGTGAAGAAATTCGTATACCTGAGCACATGACAAATCGAAAACACGCGTTCAGCTTGCTCCGAGCGCTTCCCCATTTGGATACATTCCCATGGATCGGGAGACATCGGTTTTTCGAGCAGCACGTGATAACCCGCTTCCAAAGCTTTCATCGTCGGTTCAAAGTGCATATTGTCCTGCGTGCAAATAAGGACGGCATCCGCAAGATTAGGTTTACCCAGTAAATCTTCCCAGCTCTCGAAACAGAACTCATCCGACAATCCGTGCAGCGCTTGAAAATTGTGTCTTCTACTCGTATTAGGTTCAGCGACAGCAACAACCTGCAGTTGATCTGGATGCTCAAGCGCATATCCCGCATAGTTAACTCCTCTTTGTCCCGCTCCGATTAATGCCACTGTTATTTTTCGCATGTGTTACCCCGCCTTCGTTTTATTCCTTCACACTGCCTACAGTCATTCCTTTGATAAAAAATCGTTGCACGAACGGGTACACCAATAAAATCGGCAGTGCCCCCATGAAAATTTGCGCAGTGCGAAGCGTTTTCTCACTCAGATTCTCCAACTGTTTGAGCTGCTCAACATTGACAGACTGCATTTGCGCATTCATTGCGGTAATTAAGGTGGACAGGTAGGTCTGAAGCGGATATTTATCCGGTGAATTCATGTATAGAATACCGTCAAACCAAGAATTCCAGTGTCCGATAATGGTAAATAACCCAATGGTCGCAATGGCTGGCAGCGAGACTGGCAAATAGATTTTCCATAGCAGCGTCCAATGACTTGCTCCGTCAATCGTTGCAGCTTCTTCCATTTCTCTGGGAATCCCTCGAAAGAAGTTCAGCATCATAATCATATTCCATACATTCAATGCGCCAGGCAGAACAAGCGCCCAGATCGTATTGATCAGCCCGGTTGATTTGACAATCATATACGTCGGAATGAGTCCTCCGCCCAAGAAAATCGTAACCGCAAAAAACCACACATACACGGTTCGGGAGCGAAATTGCGTCGTTTCTTTGGCAAGCGGATAAGCGGTAATGAAAATCAGGAACATATTAATGACCGTTCCGAGCACGACCCTTTCCAGGGAGACACGGAGTGACCTCATAAATTCCACCTTATGTCCAAGATACACGTAAGCATCGAGCGTAAAGCCAATCGGCAACAGCTTCACTTCGCCAGCCATCGCCGCTGTGTTGGAGCTTAACGAGACAGCGAGCAGGTGAATGAACGGCACAATACCGATGATCGTAATGAAGGTAAGTACCAAGGCATTCATCAAGACGAACAGCTTTCTGCTAAACGATGGTTTATAAACCATATGAAATCCCCCAGCCGTCTAAAATATTCGGTAATTGCTGAATTTGTACGCCAGATAGTAGGATAGCGATACCAATCCGACGGATATGCCCGACTTAAATAGTCCCACTGCCGCAGCAGGCGCAAACTGTTGACTGAATAGACCAAGCCTGTAAGTGAAGGTATCAATAATATCAGCACCCTGGTACACGGTTGGATTGTACATGATCAAGATCTGATCAAACCCTGCATTCAATATATTTCCAAGGCTTAATGTCGTCATGAGAATGATGATTGGCATCATCCCCGGCAATGTAATATGCATCATTTGCTTCCATTTGCCAGCCCCGTCTACTTCGGCAGCCTCGTATAGACTTGCGTTAATGCCGGTAATAGCAGCCAGAAAAATGATCATATTGTAGCCCATGCCCTTCCAGACATCCGAACCAACCATAATCGCTCGAAACCAATTATTGCTGCCCATGAACATAATCGGCTCCAGACCCATACTTGAAATCATGCCGTTAATAGGGCCTCTCAAGGAAAACAACTCCAGAATGACTCCGCCAAGAACCGTCCACGCAAGAAAAAACGGCAGAAAAATACTCGTCTGAATCATGCGTTGAAACCACTTTTTGGTGATCTCATTCAGCAGCAGCGCCAAAATAAGGGGAACCGCTAACGAAAAGATGATTTTCAAAGAGGCGATGAGCACCGTATTCCACAAAACCTGGTTAAAGTCAGGCAGGTTGAATACATATCTGAAATTTTTCAGCCCCACCCATTTGGATTTGAAAAAGCCAAGCACCGGTTCATATTTTTGAAATGCCATCACGACGCCAAGGATAGGGCCGTAAGCATAGACAAGCGTAACTAAAACGCCAGGCAGCAGCATTAGATGCAGCGGCATATCTGTTTTTATTCTCAACTGTGTAGCCTCCAATCGCACCCAAATTCAGCCATCTTACTATGAAAAATGGCTTCGCCGCCCTGAGAGATCAGCCTCTTAGCGACAAAACCTGTTAAGGGAACTAGAGGACGCTATTTCGGCAAATAGCAGGGTTGTTAGGGCAATAGCGGAACTACAGGGTCTTATCTCCACCAAAAGAGCTGAATTTCCCAGAAAACAGCAAAATAGCGTACTGTAGTTCCCTCAACCTCGCAATAATGACGCTTTTTGCTAGAATAGCGCACTGTAGTTCCCTTATCTCCGTGCGAGCAGCCCGGGCAACTCCTCGTTCACTCCAGAATAAAGGGAGAGATTGTACAAATGCTCCCCCGCTGTATGCTTTACCTTATTTCACTGCATTCTTCGTATACCACTCGTTGACTTCCTTCGTAATATCGTCGCCGCCAAGCTTCTTCCAGCTCTCCACATACTTGTCAAACTCGCTTATAGGAGCGCCCATAATAATCTTGGTATACGTTTCGTCGAGCAGCTTATCGAGCTGCGCACCTTTCTCAATCTGTGTTTCCGTCGGAACGCCATAGAACTCGTTGAAGAACACCTGCTTGTTGTCACGAATTTGGCGCGTTATGCCCCAACCACCGTTTTTGGCTGCACGGCTGTAGTATTGACCCCAGTTGGAGCCTTTTGTGGCGTTCGTCGTATCGCCAGCAAGGAATTCCTTGGTTGCTTTGAACACGTCGGCAACATTCTTGTAATTTTCATCATCAAGAGTAATAGCATTTTGTTTGGCATCCAAAGCCTTGTTAACCTCTGTATAAATGTTATCGATTTGAGCAGGATTATAGATTCTTGGCACAAACCAGTTGTACACGTACCCATTTTCTGCTTTGTTTTTCTCCAGATACTGTTTTTTGCCCATTTCAATGTAGAAGTTAATCATCTTAATCGCAGCTTCTGGATTTTTCGCTTTTTTGTTTACGGCAATAATGTGGCTCATTCGTACCTTGCCAACCATCGATTTCCCTGGCTGACCATCCAGCGATGGAATCGGATAAGCTTCCCATTCTGCATTGGGATCTTTATCCTTGCTAATATTAAGCGGCCAGTTCGGGTACCACCATTCACCGTATGAAATGCCAACTCTGCCGGCAACGATATCTTCAACAACCTTGTTCTCGTCTTTCAGAGCAAATTCTTTATCCAGCAGACCTTTCTGATACCAAGATTGCAGCTTGGCAAGAGCGGTTTTCGTTTCGGGCTGGATTTCACCTGCGGCAAGCTTGCCGTCTTTGCCTTTCAGCCAAGCTTTGGGAGCTGTGCCATAGCCGTTAAACACACCACGGGCATCAAATCCCCAGCCGATCAGAGTTTTCTGCATCGCGATGCCATACCGATCATTCTTACCGGTTTTACCTGGATCGTTTTTGACAAAGGCATCAGCAATTTTCTCCAGATCGTCAATTGTTTTTGGTGGCTGCAGGTTGAGACTGGTGAGCCAATCCTTCCGAATCCACAAGAGCTGCGTGGAGAGATACGGATCCTCGAACCCCGGAATACCTAATATTTTGCCATCTGTCGTCGTGGTTTTCATGGCAAATCCGCCGTCCACCTGCATATAGTTCTTTAAAGCGGGAGAGGCATATTTGTTATAGGCATCTGTCAAATCTGCAAGCATACCCTGACTTTTCAATTTCTCATATTGCAGCGTATCCAGATCCAGAATATCAGGCAAATCGGCAGAAGCAAGCGCAAGCGAAAACTTCTGTTCGAATTGTTCCGTCGGCACGCTCCATTTATATTTCAGATCAATATTGAGCATCTCTTTCAAATCTTTCAGGTAGGCGTTCTGATCAGGTGTAATTCCCTTGGGTGTCTTCGGATCTTCCGGCGGGCGGAAACCCAGCACTTCGGTAACCGTGACTGTTTGCGCATATTTACCCAACGGATCTACATTTTCCGTTTTTGGGGAGCCTGTCGTTTGCGGTGCTGCACTCCCTGTACTTGAAGCGCTTTCATTGTTGCTGCTGCATCCCATAAGCGTTGTCGATATCAGTGAAGTAAGCAGGACAGAACGGACTAGCTTTTTTCTCATGTTATACCCCCCACATTTTATGCGAATTAAGTAACTGAAACTATCGTTGTTATTGGTCTGTGGTAAAGGCTCGAGCTTTACTGTACTTATTGTAATACTGCGGGACGAACAACCGCTATACTAAACTGTTTACATCGTTCTGTTTTGTTTACTTCCTTGTTTTATGAAGGATCGCTTCCCTAAATTCCTGTGGCGACACCTCTTTCATTTTTCGGAAAAATGCTGTGAAGTAGGACGGAGATTCAAAACCCAATTTCAAGGCAATTTCATTTATCTTCATCTGCATATCCTCCAGCATGTTCACCGCCATCTCCGCTTTGGTTGCATTAATATAATCGGACAAATTCCGCCCCGTAAGCTGCTTATAGAAACGCGATAGATAGGAAGGGTTGAAATGGACCACTTCAGCGATTCTGGCAAGGGAAAGATCACCGCTCAAATTTTCGTTAATAAATCTATGAATGCGCTCAACTAACAAATTTTCTCCTTTTTCAACCTGCTGCTGTTTCTCCAGGCATATCTGTTTGCCGAGTTCGAGATAATAAGATTCCACAGCTACCCAGTCACTGGGGATGTCCATCATTCCGAAACTTTCGATAGGCATATGCTCCTTCGTTCTATCAGAAGTACTTTGATTATTAATATTGGCTAGAAAAACAAGCACAAACGAATAATACCTTTCTAGACCGAGAAGGTAATTCTGAGAGGTTTCATGTTGCAAGCTGTTGATCAGATCTTTGCAAATCGTTTCTGCTTGGAGCTCATCCCCTTCATCCAACTTCTTTTCCAGCAAGCGCAGCTTTTTGTTGAAGTCATCCGAATAAGCAGCAACCTTGGAAGGCTCCACTTTAAAAAATTCGTTCGCCATGCCGAGGTCCATCATCGTCATTTTTTGCCCGGATACCAGCCTTTTCTTGATCATCGCCTTCACCAGTTCGAATTCTTTATGCAGGTGGCCCCATTCGACGCCGCCTCTTGAAATAACGAAAGAAACATCCATGTGCAGCAAATCACGGCACGCATTTTGAACCGATTCCAGAATGCCTTTTAAGTACGTGACAAGCCCTCTCCAATCGACCTCATTGCCTTCCTTGCGAAATCGTTCTGAACTCGAATCCAGTTGTAGAAATGAAATCATCATGGAATTCTCATAGACAATCTCTTCGCTAGTTATGACAGACGGCCAATACTGTTCAACTAAATTCCGAACGGCGTACAAGGCGTTTCGCTTATTGGCATACGACATGCCTCCGGACCAACTGTCAATCTTGCCAACGAGGAGCAGCACAGGGGCATCCCGATTCAGCTTGACGACTTGATCTGCAAATAATTCATCGGATAAAAGATCATTTACACTTTCGCCTAATAGAAGGGCCTCGAACAATTCCTTTTTCAGCAACGGCGCCATAACCAGCATTTGGTTTCGTGCCTTATCCACGGTATCCTTGTTCTTAAGCTCGTCCTCTATTTTCTTTAATGCATTCGAGACCGCCCCGATAACAACCTTATCCTCTTCTGTTTTCAAAATATAGCTTTCCACATTTTTTTGAATCGCCGTGTAGACATAATCAAATTCGTTATGCCCTGTCAAAAAAATGATTTTGCAAGCTGGCCAATAAAATAAAATCTCATCCATCAACTGCAAGCCATTCTTCTCGGGCATCCGAATATCGCTGAGCACAACATCAATCTTCGTCTTCTTGATGATGTCTATCGCCTCAAACGCCGAATACGCCTTGCAGATGTCGAGATCAAGCTCCTCCCTTTCCTGGAACATCTGTACCAGTCCTTCAACAATCGCCGGTTCATCGTCAACAATTAAGAGTCTATACATCACTGCCGCCTCCATAATTAAAATGAATGATTACTTCTGCTTTCAACCCGCCATGTTCGCTTCTGGAAACAAATACGCCGCTAGGTTTGCCGTATTCCAACTGGATTCGCCTGCACACATTAATAATCCCTGTCTTCTCAAGAACAATTGAACTATGTGCCAACTTCTCCTGTAGGGAATGAATTAAATCATCCGTCAGCTTGTTTCCGTCATCTTCCACACAAACACGCAAGCATTTCTTCTCATACGTCACCGTAATGCGGATATTGCCGCCTTTGCGTTCATTTTCGAAAGCGTGTTCGAACGTATTTTCGATAATCGGCTGCAGGATCAGACGAGGCACCATGAGAGGCTTGCAAGCATCTGGAATTTCACCGGCAACGACATGAATCCGATTCGAAAACCGTATCCGTTGAATCTCCACATAATCCATAGCATGCCGATATTCCATGTCAAATGGCACCTCATCCGCACCATTTCTAGTAACAAATTGATAATAACTGCCCAGCTTCTGGGCTAAAGTGGCGACCGTTTCATAATCCTTCGCCTTGCACATCATATAAATATTGAAGAATCCATTGTACAGAAAGTGCGGTTTGATCTGCGACTGCAGCTGCTTTAATTCGGAATGCTGCAGCGCCATCTTTTGCTCATAATTTTGCCGGATGGATTGCCTTAGCTTGTCGATCAACTTATCGAAGCTCCTGTACAGATAACCAAATTCAATATCATTTTTCGGCCTTATCAAAATATCCAGATTATCTGTTTCAAGCGTTCGGAAAGCAGCAATCAGCTCCTTCAAAGGATTGTGGATCATCAATTTGACCGAGAATGAAAAAACAAGAATAATGACAATCGAAATCAGAGACATAACAAGCAGCCAAATATTAAATGTCTTGAGCGATCCCGTGAGTTCATTTTGGTTGATATACGAATAAAGTGTTAATCCGAGTGTACTTATCCGGTTGTAAGTTATCCGATAACTCTGATCTCCCAATTTCAGAATATGACTCTCATCATTTTTGTTGTTTGCTTCCAATGAAACGTTATCATAAATCTTTTTGACGATGGCATCTTCGTGCTTGGGCGATATATAGTAGCTAAAACTTTCATTGGTAATAAATGCACCTGAATAACCATAATTCCCTACCAGCTGCTCTAATGTCTTTTCCAACTTCTTAACGGAAAGCTCCATGTAGACAATGACGCTTGAATTGTTGGCTGCTTCAATAAAGAACAATCTCCCCTCATAATAATAAATGGAAGATTTTTTACTTTTTAAATATAATTTACTGATGATTTCATACTCCTGATTAGGCAGCTTATTAATCCCGCTTTGGGTAGAAATCGTTCTTCCGAAGGATTTCATATATACCCCGGTATTCAGCAAGTATTCACTCGAGTTCTGTATCGTGGACAAGCGTTCCTTCACCCTATTTACGAGTTGGATTTCTTCAAACACATCCAGCGTGCCTGACAGAAAGTTCAGCTTCTGGAGTTCGGAATCATTGACAGCCTGCAACTGCTGATTGCGAATGAAGGAAATTTGATCATCCAGCTGGTTCGAATAAAATTGCACCTTGGACTGAATGGAATCGGAAAATTCTTGTTTAATAAAGGACTGCCCCATCATATTCATCAACAGATTTACAATATAGACAGGAATAATCAATGCGGCAAAAACGATAATCACTTTTTGATACACGTACAATTTGGGGATCCTTGTTATTTTTATCACATTTCCCTCCTGTAGGACATCCGATTTTAAAATGATTTTATGCCTATAAGCTTAGCATGAAATCAATAAGCCTTGTATATGGCCTGTCAAAAAAACCATTCCGTGCGGTTTGGATCATTTCGGGAAATAAAAAAACCGTCAGGGAAAATATCCTGACGGTCATTTGCGTGTATACTTGTTCCTCGTTTCCTATACTCGCAGCCACGTTGAAACTACCTTACTCTGTTACTTTCCACGGCCTGATACCGGCCCATGAACATGATCCACGGACGCCTCTAGAATGTTCTTAAACGCCCAATGCTGTGCAGGTACGTCGCTCCACTTAGCCTCGGATACAGATAACGGATCTCGGCCCGACAACTTGTTAAGCATCATTACCGCTTCAGCCCGGGTAAGGGTCTGCTCAGGACGGAACGTGCCATTCCCGTATCCGTTAACTACTCCCGCTGCCTTCGCTTTCCCAATTGCTGCCGCAGCCCAATGGCCCACGGTGTCGTAGAAACTGCCACCCGGATGAGCGTCTTCATAGCGGTTTTCAGCAATCTAGCGGGTCTTAGTTCCCTTTGGGCTTTGCAATGATAGAGAGCGTCGTATGAAAAGGAACTATGATCCGCTAAATGGTGGAAACTGGGGTGAAAGTAGCATAAAAGGGAACTGAGATCCGCTATTTAAGCGGAACCTGCTGATTCCAACCGGGAAATGGTGACATAGCGGATCGTAGTTCCCTCTGGCGTGGAATATGGCGGTTTTCAGAATTATAGCGCACTGTAGTTCCCTCAAACTCGCGATCATGTCACATTTTGCTACTATCACGGCTTGACGTTCCCTAATATCCACGCGATTGCAAAGCTTGAGGATCTTATTCTGCCAAATAGCTTGTTTATACCTCCATAGGGCACCACCTTTAGAGCGTGCCATCCTTCAAGTGCTAGCAGCTTAAACCCTTTTTCCGGGTCTCCACAATCTCGAAATTTTTGGATTTCTTTCAGCACTTTGGGACGTATCTTTTTGCCACCAAAAAACTAAAAAGGTAGAGCCCCTTAAATCCATTCAAAACTTATACTTTCTGGCGGCTAAAAAAAAGCTGCCCTATAAGTAGATAAACCTACTTGGGGCAACTCCTTGCTCTTTGGGAAATACTTATCTTGCTTCTACGTATAGATTATCTACTTCGAAGTTGGCTGTGTATGCACGAACGCCAACCTTGCCTGGAGCAAGCGGCGAATTGTCTGTAGCGCTGAGCTTCTCTTCGCCATTCAAGTATCCTGTCAATTGATTGCCGACAATTGAAAGCTCCATACGGTACCGATCGTTGAACCATTTAAATACAATTTCAAATTGTAATCGGTTCCAGAAATAAAGGTTTTAGGAGAGGATGCAAGAACCGTAGTCGCAGATGGGGCTACTTTGGCCAGTTCAAACATTTGGTTAGCTGCATTTATTCTGAGATAGTAGTAATTAGCTGGATCCGTAGGATTAGGAGGTACGACCTCTTCATAGCGCGCTACCAAGCCGGTAATTCCGGTTGTGCCGTTCAACTTGAAATTCGCTTGCGCGGCGCTGTCGGACCAACTGGCGGAAGGATACGGTTGATCATTATAGACAGCCATGGAAACTCCGCTTGATGTAGAGGTATGGGGTCGGTTGCTGCTTCCATCGGATACGATACTCCAGTTGCCCGACTTTAAGTCCCAATTCGTAATGGTTCCGCTTTCAAATCGATCCGTTCGAATTGCATTGTGAGGCGAGGGCGACTGGCGATGTAACTGGCGCCGTGCCAGTTGTCGTATAGTATCTAAAATATATGAAAATAAATCATTATGGGTAAGAACCGGTCGACAAATTCACAGAACTTCAAAGCGGTTAGTATAAAAATGGCGGCGATGAGTATGCCAAGCAAATGAACGACTACATCGCCAGCTTGAAAAAATAACGTTAGTAATCGGCAGGGTTTTCAGCCTGATAAGAATTCGCATCCCAGAGCTGTTCCAGCTCTGAGGCCTGACTCCACTGAATAGCGAATAGCCATCCTTTCTCATAGGGAGATTCGTTCAGCAGTTGTGAGGCACGCTCTAGCAGGATATTCACAGCGGTTATTTTCCCTGATAGGGGAGAATGCAGATCATGCTCGTTATCCACAGTCTCTAGCGAGCCTATGAACTCGTTTTGCATGACTATTGCATCCCGCTCCGGCAATTCGATGTAAAGAATCATCCCTAGTTGCTCGAGACCATTCTCGGTTAACCCAATAACAGCCCTATCCCCTTCTTGGCGAATCCAGAAATGATCTCTTGTATACTTCAAATTCACAGGTACTGACATATCTGTCCTCCTTCATGAAGAAAAGCTCCTCGGCAGCATTCGCATGCCAACCTGAGGAGCTTTCTCTCTATTGTCTAAACCTTATTTTACTACCAAGTTTTTGTCGCCTGGTTTCCAGTTCATTGGGCACAATCCGCCGGATTGAAGCGCTTGAAGCACACGAAGTGTTTCTTCTACGCTGCGGCCTACGTCGTTGTGGTTAACAACTTCGTATTTCAGTTCGCCTTCTGGATCGATGATGAAAAGACCGCGAAGCGCGATACCTTCTTCTTCAATCAGAACGCCGTAGTCACGTGCTACGGATTTCGTAATGTCAGCAGCAAGTGGGAATTCCAATTTGCCAAGACCGTTATCGTTGATTGGTGTGTTGATCCATGCTTTGTGCGTATGGATGCTGTCGATGGAAACACCTAGAATTTCAGTGTCCAATTCTTTGAATTGAGCAGCTGCATGACTAAGTGCAGTAATTTCAGTTGGACATACGAATGTGAAATCCAATGGGTAGAAGAAAAGAACTAACCATTTTCCTTTGTAATCGGACAAAGAAGCTTTACCAAATTCTTTACCGTCGCCTGTAGCTGTCTCCATTGTAAAATCAGGAGCTTGTTTACCAACTAAACGCTCTGCCATGTATAATTCCTCCTCAAATCTATCTTATTCGTATAAAATGGTAACATTCGACTAGATGAAAGTCAATAATTAGATCTTATATTAGATAATAATTATTTTAACCAGGAAACCAATCTGGAGGTGCCTAGCAAATCTTATATTTGATAGCATGTATATAAGTAAACCGGCTTCGCCGCCCTGATAGATCCGCCTCTTCTTAGCAGCAAAACCTAGTAAGGGAACTAGGGGACGCTAATTAGGCAAAAAGTAGGCATGCGAGGGTCATAGCGGAACTACAGGGTCTTATTTCCATAAAAAGTGTTGAAATTCCCATGAAATAGCAAAATAGCGACCTGTAGTTCCCTCAACCTCCCGATAATGACACTTTTGGCTGGAATAGCGCACTGTAGTTCCCTTACGTCCCCGCGAGGCAGCTGGAGCAACTCCGCGTTCACTCCAAAACATGTAAACTCTTATATTTTGATAAAACCTAGCCCGCAACTAGTTCATTTACAATTATGAGCATAGGGATGAATAGGCAAGCTAGTGGGGTTTAATCCCGCCAACTTCGCGGTATTTCAAAGCCCTATTTCGCCCCTAATCCAGCTAATAGTCTCTTTAGCACGACCACTGATTCTGCCCTGGTCGCTTGCTCCTGCGGAGCAAACTCCTCGGCGGTACGGCCATTCATCAAGCCGGAGTCCGCAGCAAGGGCAACTACCTTCTTGGCCCAGTCACTGACTGCGCCCTCATCGCTGAATCGGATCGCTGTGCCCGCGGTCATATCTTCCACTTTCATACCTGTGGCATGCCCCTTCGCTCGCAGCAGCATCGCTGTCATTTCTTCACGCGTAATGTTCTTCTCCGGCGCAAACTCTCGGTCAGTAATGCCATTGACAAGCCCAGCCGCATACGCGTTCTTCACTGTATCTTCATACCATGCACCTGCTGCGACATCAGAGAAGGGGTTCTGCACAGAACTACTCTTTAAATTCAAGGCTTTAGCCAGCAAGGTTGCGAACTGTGCTCTTGTCACATTCGTATCCGGTGCGAAATGATCGTCATCCATACCTTCCACGATGTTCTTGTTTACCAACTGCATAATATCGGATTTGGCCCAATGGCCGGCAAGATCACTGAAAATTTTGGTGAAGTTCGCAGCTTCATTGAGCGAAATCAATTGATTTTGTAAATTGTGATTAACAATTTTCATAGAGGTCCACTTCACCGTTGACGATCCTGCTTTTTTAGCCTTAAAGGTAATGGAGCCAATGTCGAGATTTCCCTTTTCACCTTCTACTTTGCCTATTTTCGTATGCGCAAAGGTCACTTCATTGTTCTTCACAATGGGTGAAACGGAGAAGCCTTCTATTTTCGTATCGGCTTTGACTACATCCAGCTTGCTGGCATCAAAGCTGAATTTGGCCTCGTAAGCATACAAATCCTGCACATTTTTCCCTTGCAAAGTTACGGTAAATTCCCCCGTCGATTCGGTATCCGAGGTTTTCAACACGAATTGGGAAGCTTCCTCCGCATAGGCAGGAGACAACAAAGCGAAAGAACAGTAAAGCTGGCATGCACATGCGATATAAATGATTTTACGTTTCATCCTAAACCATCCTCTCTTATGTGGGAAGAAGGGGGTGGCCCCTTCCTCCTTTCTATTCCCCGGTGCTAATCCATAATTCTAGTCGCGACTGCCGCAAGGTCGTTAATGTCAATTTTACCATCGCCGGTTACGTCCGATTTCTTCGCCTTCTGCCAGTCTGGGCTGTTGGTATCTTTGCCATAATTCGCTGCAGCCATAGCCAGATCACCGATGCTCACTTTGCCATCGTTGTTTAAATCTCCCGTATCTCGCGTAATGACCGAGGCCTTGAAATTATCTAGCGCCATTTGCAAGGCAGCGACTGCCGCATCCACATGATTTTGCGTTGCGTTAGCATCATCGGCCACCGCTTTGGCAGCTTCGATGGATACTAACAGCGTCATCTTAGATCCGATCGGATACTCGCCGATTTGCGCGCCTTCCACTGCGGCATCGTGTACCGTTTGGACGGTGCGAATAAGATCGTTCAACTCCGATTTATGAGCGGAAACCGGTATAATTTGAATGCCCATCCCGGAGGATGTCAGCCTCGTTTCCATTCCCTGCTCATCGCCGAGCGTCATTTCGGAAACTGTAATCAACCCTTCCATCACTTGCGTAATGTTCTTTGCTTTGAACACAAGTTTCAGCAGTTGCACGCTGCCGGTTATGCCATATGCGGCACCTTCGCTGACTGTAATCAGACGAAGTTTGCCTGCCGTATTGTTTACAGTAGCAAGCAGCTTGATTCCAGCCTTAGCTGTATCCGCCGAAACGAATTCCAGGGTATTCGGATCGTATTCGATGAAAGTGTCCTGCGCATACACACTATGCGCCACTTGATCCAAACCGACCTCCAACGTGAACGCTTCGCCTGCTTGAACCGTATCTCGCCCCCCTAAAATGACGGCAGGATCTTGTGGCACTGCAACCGACGTTACGTTAAATTCCCTGACAACGGCCCAGTAAGGTTGCGTGTCTGTAACCCGGATGCGGACGAATCTGGCCTTCCGATCGTTAACCGGAACATTAATTTCCGGTTGGTCTTCCAGCGTGGCCAGCGTCGTCCAGATCGATCCGTCGGCTGAATATTCAAGTATGCCGTGATGAATATAATCAGATAGACTGCCCGTCTTCCCCATGTATACCTGCACATTCGTGACTTTCCGGACTTCATTCAAATCAACGCCAAGAACATCGCTTACAACCGGGGTACTATCGCTCCAGAAATAAGTATTGAGGCTGCCGTCCAGCATGTTGGCCGGCGTATTCGTTTGGTACGTCCCCATCGTCGTGATGGGGAAAGGAGTCGCGGGAACGACGCCCAGCCAATTGTCATTTTCCCGCATAGCTCGCGAGAAGAAATTTTCAAATACTTGATTCGCCTTGACCTGGGTAATGCTATTGATCTGCGCCTTGAAATTGGTCAGGGCTATTCTGTGCGATGCCGCCTGCTGCTTGTTGTTGCGCTTCTGGGAAATCAGCATCTGGGCGGCTTCTGCGCCCGCTTTGCCGTACAATTCGTCCTTCTTCAAATAAAGGTCGGTCTCCGCGATAAAATTCGCGTTGCCGAGTGTGCTGCGCAAAATGGCCGGCGCCTGCTGCAGCTTGGTGAATTCGGCAACTAATTGATTGGCTGTATCCGTAATACTAGCACCGCTAGTGAAAACGCCCCACAGGGAATTTATGAGCGGATTTAGCGTCAACGATTCTTTGGCATTCAACGGAGATGAATAATGGTTTTCGGCAAATCGCTTCAGCGCGTCTGCGGCCGGCCCACCTAATCGCTGCAAGCTAAGCTGCCAGGAGCTGTCAGGATTATAGGCTCCAGGGTTCCACAAATAATCCGCAATGGAGAAAAGCGCAATTTTGGACGCTTCCGCTTCATTCATCGGATTCGCCGTAAGGCCGACGATTCCGTGGTCGGCTAAGCCGGGATCGCGGTGTTCGAGAGGACCTAAGTAAATTTTATCGCGCGAGTAATCGTTAACCGGGTAGTTATCCCAGATCAACAAATCATGCTTGTAAATTGTTTTTGCTTTATCGGCATCCGATACGGAGATTGCTGCAGGCACAACGGCCGAGCCGGTCCACTGCACAATAACGCTCGGATCGACTAGCGCGGAGAAGCGGTTGATATACCCCGTTGTCGTAATATTCGCATAATCCGTCGGAACTGTGATTAAGCGATGAGCTCCTGGATGCGTGTCGATGAACTCCTTTTTGAACCGGTTAAGCAGATAAGCTTGTGCAGCGGCTGGGGGGTTGCTATCACTATTGAATTTCGTTCTATCAGCGCTGCATGTCAACGCTTTGTCAATATCATCGAGGAATAAAGCGTAAGAGCGCACGCCTTTCTCCCACATCACTTGCGCCTTGGCCATCAACGCCTGGAAATCGGCATCGCCCGAGAAGCATACCGAGTTGCCTGGAGAAATGGCGAACACGAATTCTACATGTTCCTGCTTCGCTTTCACGATCAACGCTGCAATCTCCGCCACTTTATCCGCCGGATAAGGATCTCGCCACTTATCCCGGTGATACGGATCGTCCTTCGGGGCATAAATGTACATATTCATTTTTTGTTCCCCGTAAAACGCCAGTTGGTTAAGCCGATCTTCCTGCGACCATGGATCGCCGTAGAATCCTTCGATGGACCCGCGCCAATTCATTTTCGGCCAATCTCTGACCACCAGTCCAGGGACTGAATAACCGGAAGCGTTGGAGGTAATCATTTGACGGAGCGTTTGTGCCGCATAGAAAGTGCCGGTTTGATTTTTACCTGCCAGCACGATGCTCTTCCGACCCGAAGGAGTGATTCCAGAAGCCAGCACGTATCCGTCATCCTTCAAGTCTTCGGGTCCTGTCGCACCCAAATCTTGCAAGACGCCGCCCGAAGCTGAATTCTCTGACGGTCCGCCAACCCACACGTTTACCGGTGCGTCGGGAACGGCACTGTTGTCAGCGAAGCGTTTAATATTCTGTACCCCTGCTTGCCGCAAAATATGTTCTACAGCTTGAACGGCTGCCGAATCCGAGTTGCTGCCCGTTATGAGCCCAACTTCAACCGGAATCGAGAAACCGTTTCCTTGTACAGCAACCGATTGCGGTATGGGTGAAATAGCAGGAACGGAACCGGTAGGCCCGATCTCTGCGGCTTGCGATACAGGTACGCTAAATAACGGAACAGACACGGTGACAGCCAGGAAAAAAGCGATTGTTTTTATCCATCTTCCATCAAGGAATATTAGTTTCTTCATATTCATGCTATACTTACCGCCTTTTCAATGAAATTGGAAGTTAGAGGAGTATTTCCACAAAATCCTTAATGTCAATGATGTAGTCGCTGGCTGTAAGTTTGGCTCAATAGATACGAAACGTATCTTTGTCAACAAAAAAATATTTCCAAACATCCCTCCTCATTTATTGAAATTGGAGTGAGCTTTGAGAAAGTCTCTCTATACTCACTCCATATCCTACCTTTACCTACTGAACAAATTTCTTGGCAATAGCCGCAAGATCAAGAATGTCTATGATCTTATCATTGTTCAAGTCCGCGGATTTCACTTGATCCCAGTCTGGACTGGAGGAAGTTTTGCCATAGTTAGCTGCAGCGAATCCAAGATCGCCGATGCTGACTTTATTGTCGTGATTGAGATCGCCCGGAACGCCGACCGGTACCGGTGTCACTTGAACGCTGATCGACGAAGCGGTCGCGCTCGTTTCAATGCCTTGTGCATCGGCAAGAATAGCAGCCGCAACTGTGATTGACCCCGTTGCTGCTTGCTGCACGTTCTTTGCCTTGAAAACAATCTGCGCCATATCGGCCGTACCCGTAACCGGATGAGCCGCACCTTCGCTTGCCAAGATCAGACGGAGCGTACCTGCCTGATCCTTGGTTTGGACGATGCTGACGCCGTCTTTCACAGACGTCGCTGAGACAAATTCCAACAGGCTCGGATCATAGTTCAGTTTAAAGTCCTGTCCATACACGTTATAAGTCACGTTACTGACTCCTAAGCGAACTGTCAGTTGACCACCTGCTTGAACTGTACTTGCCGCAGCGCTAAGCGAGGTGCCAGGTGCTGCCGGTGCATTATTGTCTACAGTAACTTGGCTCACACTCGTAAAGTTGCCTTCTGCCGTTGCAGCCTTAATCGTTGCGCTGCCCGCTTTGAGCGCCGTTACGACAGCTTTGCCGTTGCCACTGTCTGCAACCGTTGCTACGCTCTCATCGCTGCTTGTCCACGTAACGTTCTTGTTCGTTGCATTGATCGGCGAAACCACAGCTTCAATCTCGCTCGTTGCTCCGACTCTTAGTTGAAGCGCGTCCTTATCCACCTGTACGCCGGTGACGTTCACTTGCTCAGCAAGCACGATTTCCGCTCTGTCAACGGAAATAGCCGTACCTGTCGCTTGGCTATTTTTAGTTCCCGTAACTCTGACCTTAATCGTATGCGCACCAGAACTTAGAATCGGGGAAACGAACAAGTTGGCGCCACTTTGAGAAGTAGAAGCGTACATATCAATCATCTTCTCGGCCCCGCCGTCAATCGTAATGCCTGCAATTCCTGCTCCTGGCGCTTTGGTACCAATCAGAATGATTTGCTTGCCTGTAAACTTCATCTCATAAGCATCATTCGTTGCAGCACTGGTGCTCTCTGCTCCAACATTCCATGTTCCCGTGTAATTAAATTGATGATTGTCCGTCCCGGTTACCGTGTTCTCAACAACCGTGCGGTTCAAGACTTCAACGCGTTCCAGAGAAAGAAAAGAGCCGCTGGCAGAACTGTTTTTTCTTCCCGTTACTCTGGCCTTGATGGTATGCTCGCCATACGGCAAGACAGGCGATGTATACCAAGCCGTCGTATTTTGGCGAGATGATGCATATAGATCCGCATCCACCTCGGCGCCGCCATCCAGAGATACGGCCGCAATACCGTGTCCCGGAGCTTTCCCGCCAACCAGCTTGACTTGTGTGCCAACAAATTTAATATCGAAGTAAGCGTTGGTCAAATTTGTGTAACTATCCCCCGAAACGACCCAGCCGTTGCTTCCGCTTGTGCCGATTGTGGAGTAATGAACGCGATTGAAGTCTGTTCCTTGCTCGCTATTTTTGATAACCGTTAGCCCTAGCGGATCGGCAGGTGCAGGGTTGCTAACTGACGGCTCGTCTCCGATTAAACTCACTCGGTTAAAGAAATCCGAAGCGCTAGCGGAGCGAGGGCCTCCCCACAATCTTTCCGACATCGCTTGGCGAGGTTTCCTGGCGGCATTTTCGAAGTTGGATTCGGGAATTACGTATTCTCCATCGCCAACTTCATTGCCTTTAAACGAGCTTCCGCTTTCATATCCGATTCTGCCATCGGGGGTCTTCACTTGATCCCAGTAATCCGACCAGATCGGCATGAAGTAGCCTATAATATTCGCATGCACGGCGGGATTCCAGCTCTCATACAGGTAGGTTGTGTCCGGCACAAGAGATTTTCCTGGCGTTACATAAAGCACGTCTCCCGGGGCAGCATATACTTTATATCCTTCGTTGGCAAATGCAATCGGCTGCTTGGATGAACTGTCTTCATCGCTCCAAACGGTAATGACATTATCCTTATTTAGAGCAATGCTTGGATGATAGTCTTCGAATCCATTCCAGTTCATCGGCGTTTTTCCAAGCTGTTTGACATGCTGGCTCATTTCATTAATGAACTCGATAAAGCTGTCTCCGACCTTTGGCAAGCCTTTGCTGTTTTTATAAGCCACAAGCTCCGGACAAGCGTTCATATTCGATTCTCCCTGAATTTCATCGGAGCCGATATGGAAGTAGGGTCCTTTAAACAAGGGAACAAATTCATCAAGCAAGCCTTTAATAAAGTCACGTGTTTCGGTTTTTGTGTAATCAACTGTAAACTGTGGGATATCCCATCCTGTTGTGTCTTTATCCATGGATGAACAACTGAATTTCATCGCCGAATTGTATTTATTTAGGATCGCCGAGTGGCCTGGCATTTCCAATTCAGGGATGATCATCACATGATAGCGATCGGCGATTTCGTTCAATTGTACGATATCCGCTTTGCTGTACGATTTGGTTGAAGTAAGTCCCGGATAGGTGTCGCTTTGCAAGCGAAACCCGTTCCACTCGCTGAAATGAATTTGAAACGTATTTAGTTTATTCCACGCCAGCCGTTTGATCGTATCTTCGAGATAGTCCATCGAATAAAATCTGCGGCCGACATCCAGCATCACCCCGCGCTGAGCAAATTGCGGGTAATCCTTGGCAGTTCCTTTAGGCACAAAGGAGTGTGAAGGGTCCTGCTGCAAAATTTGCAGCACAGTCCGAGTACCGTAAAATACGCCTGCGGTCGAATGCCCTTTGATCGATAGCGCCTCTGCCGCTTCCAGCACATAGCCTTCATTGCCGATGCTCGTGTCATCGCTATTCAGTGTCAAGAAAATATCGCCTGCATTCGCTGCATTGGCCTGAACGACGGTAATTGCTTTGCCGGCAACCAATGAGACATCTTCTTTGAAGTCCGCAGCCGTTTCCGCAAGCTCAGCACTGTAAGAAGAATCGATAACAATTCGTGATGTGTCTTTTAACTGAAAAGCGCCTGCTCCGCCCGTCCATTCCCGTAAGCTGGGAACCACATTCGGAGCTGCGTTCGCCGCATAGGTTACGGATGGCAGTTGAAACAGAGAAGCGATTAAGGAAATTGCCATTAGCGCCATAACTGATTTTCTTTTTATAAAAGAATATCTCATGTTGAATTCCTCCGTTTCATCCTTTTCTTGTTACCCTTTTAATGCTCCTGCCGTAATGCCTCCTGTAATTTGCTTTTGAAAAATGATGTAAAATAAGATCGGCGGACCCATCGAAATGATCAGCGCAGCGAATAGTGGTCCCCATTCTGTCCTGTACTGCATTTCCCCCTGCATAACCGCAATGGCAACCGGTATCGTATATTTCGTAGGGTCGCTAATCAGAACTAGCGCAAAAACATATTCATTCCATGTATTGAGCACAGTAATAATAGCGACGGAAATTAATCCCGGCTTGGCCAGAGGAAGCATCACCCGAAAGAAGATGCCATAGTGGGAAGCCCCGTCTATTGAAGCTGCTTCTTCCAATTCACCAGGCAAAGTTTTGAAAAAGCTGACTAATACGAACACAGCGAACGGCACTGCCGTTACCGTGTAAACCAAGGTTAAGCCAAACAAATTGTTCGTAAGATGCAGATCATTCAGCAGAAAAAATAAAGGAATAATGCCCAGGAATGTGGGAATCATCATGTAAGAAAGGTACGAATAATACAGCAAGCCATTTCCTCTGAATGTAAACCTTGCAATGACATAGGCTGTCGTAGCCGATAAAAGCACTGCGGCAGCCGTGCTGACCACGGTCACAACGAGTGAGTTCGCAAAGTTGGAGCCGAAATGATACTTTTCCCACACAAACGTAAAATTGGACCAGAGCAAGGGAAGCTTGGGCAGATCCCACGGCTTGCCTAGAAAAAACTGCTGATTATCCTTTAGTGAACTTAGAACTGTCCAGATCAGCGGATAAAGAATACATACAGACCAGGCGATAAGGCACACTTTGAAAAATAAACGAAATACGGGATGAAGCGTTGCTTGACTCATACTCATTACCCCTCTACGTTAATTCAATGGTTTCTTTCTTCATCAGCCTTTGCAGCGTTGCTGTCGTGATCAAAGAAAGCACCAGAATGAGAACGCCAATCGCAGACGCATAGCTGAATTGGCCGAACTTGAAGGCATTCAAATACAGATAGGAGCCCATGACCTGTGTCGCATTATCCACTCCGCCTTCAAAGGTCATGATCGTGACGATAACGAATGATCCATTGAGTGTTGTCATGACAATCCAGAGAACCGAAGTCTGGATCTGCTCCCACGACAAGGGAAGGGTAATCTGCCAAAATTGATGCCACTGTGACGCGCCGTCAATATCCGCCGATTCGTATAACGACGAGGGGATGCTTAGAATCCCGGCAACTAGCAAGATGATTGTGAACCCTACACCCGCCCAAATCGCAGGCGGCAAGAGCGCGAAGATCGACCATTTGTCGCCCAACCAAGCGAAATCGAACTTTTTCTCAGTAAATAAAGAGATGAAAGAATTCAAAAATCCGAGGTTCGGATTATACACATAGCGCCAGAGCACTCCGACCACGACAACGGAAAGCACATTAGGCAGAAAGAAAATGATCCGATAAAAACTTGAACCTTTCATATTGAAACGGGTTAACGCCAATGCAAGGAACATCGATAAGAGCATAAAACCAATGACTTTGCCGATAACCAGAATGTAGTCGTTGCGAATTGTTTTTAGAATAATATCGTCATGCAGCAGGTCCTTGAAATTGCCAAGACCGATAAAGTTATACGTTTCAGATCCGCCCGACCAATCAAACAAACTAAGATAAATACCTTTAAACAGGGGATAAACGGTAAAAACTAGATACAAAAGCAATGTTGGCAGGATAAAGGAAAGAATGAATAGGTTCCGCTTCATCTTTGCAGTGCCGGTTCTCACACTCTTATTCCGTTCGTTCATGGTGGCTGTGTCTGTCTGTCTCTCTTTCATGATTTCCCCCAATCTAAATGTCTGAACGATAGCAAGGGAATCTTGATTCCCTCGCTATCGTTCATCACATTAACGGAATTATTTCTTTTCTTTAGCGCGAATTTTGTCCGTCGCTTCTTCCATGCGATCCGCCCACTGCTGCGGTGTAATTTCGCCTTTGGTAAGCGCGATCGTCGCGTTGTTTCTCGCCGTGACAAGCTCCTCTGGAATGACGATTTCAGGCGCGACAACCGTATTCGGCGAGTTATAGAATTTAGCTGCTTCTTTCGTCAGAGCCGGCGCATTCGTTCCTTCAAGATCAGCCTTAATGTTCGAAGGGGCTTTGGAAAGCTCCGCCCATAGTTTGCTTTGTTTTTCAGTGAAAATAAATTGCATAAACGCTTTAGCTGCCTCTGGGTTTTTTGCTTTCTTGGCAATACCCACAGTGGATGTGTATGGATTCGCTACAAACTTGCCACCTTTGTCCTGTCCGATGGAAGGCAAGAAGCCGAATTCGAATCCAGCCGGAATGTCCTTAGCCATCTCGCTTTCCACCCAAATGCCGGTCGGGATGAAAGCCGCTTTATGCTGCAGCCATTGGGATTGGGAATCTGTGTGGTTCAGCGCCGGAGACGCTTTATCGATTAGACCCTTGTCTCTTATTTGCACAATTTTATCCAGCGCTTTCATCACAGGCTCGCTCTTCCAAACACCTTTCTCGAGTGTATTAATTTTCTTGGAAATGGAAGTATCATAGTTGTTCATCGCAATGATGGTCGGATCGAGCAAGGCTCCATTGATGTAGTATGGATAAACCCCTGTATGGATGTAATCGCTCATCTTGCCATCCGCTTTAATTTTCTCCCCTAAAGCCATGAAGCTTTGGAAATCTACAGGCGCTTCCCACCCTTTGCTTTTGAATAACGCTTTATCGTAGAACGTGCCCCAGGATCCGAAAACTAACGGAACGGCATATGCTTTGCCTGGCTTGTACTCCTCAGGCGGAGCGATCAGCAGATCGAGAATTTTTTTGCCGTCAATATTCTTTGCATCTTTTAGCCAGTCCGTAATATCCATCAATTGGTCATCCGTAACCATTTGCCTTGTGTTGGAGCCGGCTCCGTCAATGTATACAAAATCAGGCGGATTGCCTTGCAGCCAGCGAGGTTTCATTTGATCATTAATTTTTGCTCCGGCGGACTCTTTAATTTTGAGATCAGGATTCTGCTTTTGGAAATCAGCAATCGCTTGTTTCCACCACATATCCCCGTATCCACCAACAAAATATTGGATTTCGAAATCTCCGGCTAGCTTCGTTCCCCCAGCCTTTGCGCTCTCCGTTGCTTTAGCGCTTTCAACAGGCTTCGTTGTCGGAGGCGTCGTACTCCCATTATTGCTTCCGCAACCACTCAGTGTTAACATAACTGTCGACAGTACCATACCCCATGCCACTACTTTTTTGGATGTTCTCATTCGAAATGACCTCCCCAGCGTTATGTTGATCCTCTCTTACACCTTCATCATAGTGATTTTCACGGTTCGCAACCATTGATAAAAAAACTGTAAATAGTTAAAAAAGTATTGTCTTTTGGCGCGTATTGTATAAAAACACAAAACAAGCCAGGAATCATTTCCTAGACTTGTTCTCATGCACAACTCAATGACTTTTGTTCAAAGCAATTTGCTGCAGCCGATCCAGCGCCTGTTTCGGACTTGTCTGACCGAGCAGCACAGTTTGTCCCATATTTCTGGTTGCATTAAGAACTGCTGACCAAGCTGGATCCTGAATAGGGTAAAACTTTGCGGTTTTAATCGCGTCCAAATTTTGCTTCATAGACGGATCATCCTTCGCGAGTTTGCTGCCTACCGTTCGAATGGTTGGAAGAAACCCTTCCCGGAGGACAAACTCTTCGTAACGCGCATCTTCATACATGAAATCGAGGAATTTGGATAAAGCCTCCTTATTCGTATGATCGGTTTTGAACGACATCAGAACGTCCTGTACGCCTAGTACCAAAGGTGTCTGACCCTCTTTAACCGGGATCGGCCCTTTCCCCCATTTGAGTCCCGGGTACTCCTGCGGAACGACCGTCTCAAAATAATTGCCGGAGATCAGCATGCCCAGCTTGCCGTTGCCAAGGATGCGCTGTTTCTCGTCGCGCGTCGTCACGGTCGGCTCCGAATCCGTTAGCCCTTTTTCATACAAATCTTTCAGAAACGTGATGCCTTCCACATTCTCAGGAGAATTGATCGCCCACTCGCCATTTTTCATCCAGCCTCCGCCAGCTCCGTAAAAGAAATAGGAGAGATAAGCCCAAATTTCGTTATCCGTCAAATCGACCCCAAAGCCGTCAACTTGTTTGGTTTCCTTGATTTTGCGCGCGTCTTCCTCTAAGGATTTCCAATCTTTCGGTGGCTGTGTAATCCCAACTTCATTGAAAATATCTTTGTTATAGTACAATTGCCGGATCGTAGCGACATAAGGAACCGTGTATTGCGTGCCCTTCATTTTGCTGCTCTCCATCAAGTAAGGGTAAATATCGTCCTTCAACTCTTTGGACATGATATCATCCATACTGTTGAGCAGCCCGTCCTTGGCAAAATGCGCATAAATGTTCGTAAGCAGCAAATCCGGAGGCTCGTTGCGACTAATCATGGTATTGTAGGCGCTGTCCAGAATGTCCCAGTTTATGACCTGCAGTTCAACCGTGATGCTCGGGTACTTCGTCTCGAAATCTTTCACCAGTTTCTCAAAATAGGGCTTGGTAGACGAGCTATACTCTGCGGCTACGAAGGTAATCGATGCTTTCGCTTCGGGATTGGCGGAAGCCGGTCCAAGGCCGTTCTCCCGAATACATCCCGTGAACAACACAGCCGTAAGCTGCAATAGTATGATCAACAAACCCCTTTTTCTTTGATCGAATTGGCTCATGGTTTGACCCCCTCTAGTCAAATGACTACTTTTCTACCATTGGGAAGAGAAGCTCCTGATTTTCTTGCGTATACATATTTCCCCTGGTGATGGCACGGGATTCAATATTGATCTTGGGGTCCACTTTGATACCCGAGGAAGCTTGAACTGCCGTTTCAACAGCTACATAGCCGAGATTGAATGGTTTTTTTACGATTTCAGCCTTTAAAATACCTTCTTCCAAAAGCTTAATTTGATAAATGGAACTGTCGAAGCCGACAATCTTGGTGCGGTTTCCGCGTTTCATTTCTTTAACAGCCCTCGCAGCTCCTAAGGTAGCCGTTTCATTCAAAGCGGCAAGCCCTTGGATGTCTGGATACATAGCCAACAGATTTTTGACCTGTTCATAAACCGCATCCTCCGTTCCTTCAAGCTCGAAATTCCCTGCATAGGCAACGCCGGGAAAAGCGGCAAACGCTTCTTGGCATCCGTCCTGACGTTCTTTCTCTGTGAGCGATTCCTTGCCGCTGCTAAGCGTCATTACGCGAAATAAGGAGTCATTCTGTCCTTCCGTCAAAATCAGACCGGCTTGTCTCCCCGCTTCGGTATTGTCAGTCATAATCAGGCTTGCCTCCGGATGAGAGCGAACCGGTGAATCGATCAAGATAAGCTTCGTGCCGGATTTGGTTATTTTCTCGGCGGCGGATGATAGGGCATCGTAGTCACCTGCAGCGAGAATGATCGCGTCCGGTTTCTTCGCCAGCGCTTCATCCACGCTGCGAATTTGCGCAGCCGTATCGCTTTCGGATAACGGCCCCATGATGTCGAGATTTACTGCGTACTCCTTGGCAGCCTCTTCTGCGCCTGAGCGAACCATTTGCCAATAGTCCGAGCGAATATTGTTCGTTTTTAACACAATTGCGATCTCCAGCTTCTTGGGATTCGTGATCCGCAGCATCTCCATGCCGATAACCGCGACGAAACCAAGCGTAATCACGAGCAGCACGGCCCAGATAACCGGCTTTTTAAGGTGCATGATCGGCTCCTTTCTGGAGGCATTTAGGGAGAACAATCCTGACTTCCGTGCCTACCCACTTTTCGCTCTTATAGGAAAGACCGAACTCACTTCCGAATAGTTGGATACGTTCATTCACATTGCTGACGCCAATTCCCTTGACAACGCCATCTCTCGACTTCAAGATTTGCTCCATCTGCTCCGGCTCCATGCCGACGCCATTATCAGCGACAACAAAGACAATCGTATCCCCAACTTCTGTCCCTGTTATGGTTACCTGTCCAGGCTCCAGACTATTTTTGATCCCATGATAAATCGCATTCTCGACAATGGGCTGCAAAATAATTTTGGGAATATGCACGTCCAGAATCCCAGTATCTACGTCGATCCGGAAATCAAGCTTATCCTTATATCGCATCGCTTGGATCTGGAGATAGTTGGTAATATGCTCGATCTCTACCCGAACAGGAACGGTTTCATCATTTTTATGAATAATGGCGCGAAACAGCTTGGCCAGAGAGGACGTCATCAGCACAACCTCATCATGCTTTTTACGCTCCGCCATCCAGATGATGGAATCCAGCGTGTTATACAAAAAATGAGGATTGATTTGCGCTTCCAGCAGCTTCATCTCGCTCTTGCGTTTGCTTTCTTCATTTTGAATAATTTGATTCATCAAATCTCGAATGCGGCCAACCATAATCGTGAACGTGTGGCTTAATTGCCCGATTTCATTCTTGCTTTGAAATTCAGAACGAATTGTGAAATCTCCTTTTTCCACTTGTTTCATATTTCTTTGCAGCAGTTTGATCGGTTGAGAAAGGTGACGGGAAAGAATAAATGAGAGGCATAACGCGATGACTAAAGCTAATATGGTCCATAGGAAATACGAAACATTAATTTGATACTGGTTGGCAATGAGTTCATTGGCATAGGCGACCCCGACGATTTTCCAGCCGAAATGCGTCTCTTGGATCGTATACATCCTTTTTTTGTTGCCTTCACCTGTCGTGAAGCTGCCGCTGCCGGATTGTTTGACCTGATCGATCATCTCCGTTTTCAGCTTGCTGTTGATCAGCTTCTGCTGCGGATGATACACGATGCTGCCATCCTTATCGACGATGAACACATAGCCTCTTTTGCCGAGGTTGATCTGATTGCAAATTTGGTTAATAACACTCAGATTTAGATCAACGAGGAAAATACCATCCCCCGTAATGCCGTCTGCGCTTTTCAGCTCACGGCTTAGTGAAACAACCCACCGGTACTCGTTTTGAATCATGTTCTGGACGTGCGGAGCAGAGATGACGGATCTTCCTCCCTCCGCCTTCGCGTTTTTGTACCAAGGCTGTTCCTCGAAGTTGGCGTTCAAGTTCAGGCTTGTAATTCTACGGTCTGAGACAAATCGGTTGTTGTAGCCAAATACCATAATCGAGGCAATATCTTTGCGGGTAATCAAAATAGATTGAAATAAATCGGATATACGTTTCTCATACGGCCTGCGCTCTTCATCGCTAATAAAGCTCGTACCCGTAATATAATATTTCACGTCCTTGTTCGTGGATGCGAGTAGAGAAATGTCTTCCATATTGGTGATGTAGGATTGAAGATTGATGTTCACTTGTTTGACGATTTCAGAGATATAATGTTTGGAATTCAGTTCTACCGCGTCAGCGGACAAACGATAAGAGATGTAGCTTGTGATCACGATTAGAAACAGGATCAGACACGAGAAGACGACAGAAATACTGGATTGAATGCTTCTGAATTTGAATAGAAATGATCCGACATTCCGTCCTTTTCTCATCTTTATTTCTCCTTCAACAACTTATCTCGGTATTCCGTAGGTGTCGTTCCCGTATGCTTTTTAAATAACACACTGAAATATTGAGGATCGCTGTAGCCAACTTTTAACGCCACTTCATAGGATTTCAAAGACGTCTGATTTAGCAAATCTTTGGCTTTATCGATCCGCACGCGCGTTACGTACTCCATAATCGTTTGTTCCTTATTCTGCTTAAACACAGAACTGAAGTAGCTTTTGCTCATATGGACATGGCGGCAAAGTTCATCGACGGAAAGGTTCTCGTTCACATAATGCTTTTCGATGTAATCGATCACACTCAGA
This sequence comes from Paenibacillus marchantiophytorum, assembly GCF_014640555.1. Classification (GTDB taxonomy): domain Bacteria; phylum Bacillota; class Bacilli; order Paenibacillales; family NBRC-103111; genus Paenibacillus_E; species Paenibacillus_E marchantiophytorum. Next base: position 63,469 of record NZ_BMHE01000005.1, read on the forward strand.
ACCTGCATTTTCGTTTGATCGCTTCGCTGCTCTGCCACAAATAAAATCGCTTCTTTACAAATCGTTTTGAGCCACTCTTCAATTTCCTCCAACGTTTTGAACTGATTGATCTCTTTTTGAGCGATGTCATATCCTTTGAAATGGTTGCTGTGATTGCCTTCGAACTCATGAATCGTGTTCATTATGGAAATAATGATCGATTGAACTTGTAAATAACAGCCGCCCATCGGCATTAAAGAAGCTTTAAGACAACTGATTAATTGTTCGATCAACGCTTGCGTTTCCCCGAACGTTCCCGTCTTGATCACGGTAGAGAACTTTCGGTTCCATTCCATATCCAGTTGCTGGGCAGGTTTGTTGCCGCCCTCCATATCCTGAATTGAGATGACCCTGTTGTTGCCGAGCATGAACCTGTAATCCAGCGCCGAGATCGCCCCTTTGTAAGAAAGCGGGAGCTCATGCAGTGCTCTGCACATCGTGCCGACGCCAACCGTAACCGTACATTTCAAATATTTCTCCATGCAGAAGCGCATGACCTCAGACAAGTTGAGCGCCGCTTCATCGAGTTCGTTTCCTGAATCTCCATAGAAGAGAACGACCATTCTCTCTTCCCTCGTGCGGAAAACAATGGCTTCTTTACTTTCTACTACTTCTTGCACAATATTGTAGGCAGCAGATCGGAATAGCTCCGGATCATTCTGCCATCTTTCCTTCTTGACTTCGTCTAGGTTATCAATGTCAATGGCGACAACAAGATAAGGCGGTTCGATTAACGGAAGCCCGAAATAGTGAAACCGCTCCATAATCTTTCTTTCACTCAGGGTGCCGCTCATCAGCTGCTCCAAAAACCGTTCTCTCAACAAAGGCAGGCTTTGATGCAGCTGCATTTTCAGATGGGAGAGGTTTTCGCGGCTTTCTGCTTCCTTGTCCATTTCTGCTTTCACTCTATCCAGCAGACTGCGAATTTCATTTGCCGTAATCGGTTTGACGACAAAATCGTGAACTTTCAAACGCAGCGCTTGCTGGGCGTAGTCAAACTCATCATGGCCGGTAAGAATAATCACCTTGATATACGGATATTTCAATTGAATTTGCCTGGTTAGCTCGATCCCGTCCATAAACGGCATACAAATATCCGACAAAACCAAATCCGGCCTGAACTCTGCAATCGCTTCCAAAGCTTCTTTGCCATTCCTATAGTCTCCGATGCATTCAAAACCGTGCCGTTCCCACTCGATACTCTCTTTGATTCCTTCTCTTACCTCAATTTCATCGTCCACGATTATGATTCTATATATGATGTTCACCCCATTCTTTGCTTAAAATGAGTTTCGATTAGTGTCAGGAATCCTGCCACAGACAAGGATACAAAGTAATAACACATCAAAACCCTTTTATAGATTGCAATAGGCTTTATTCGCATGATGTCATCATCATTATACAAGCCTTTGCTTGTATCGGATAGAGCCAAATTGAATGGTTTTATTTGCATTATTGATAAAAAATGGAATTATTATTCAAGCGGCTGCACACAAATAATCCCCCCGCCGGATTGGAATGGCAGGGGGATTAAGCAGATGTTTGAATTAGACCACCGCTAAGGCAGCCATTTTCTGCATTAAATCTTGTTTGCGACCGCGTGACTCGAGGTAATATATAACAATACATGTCATTATTAGCAGTAAGTTGTTATACAAAGCTATGGGCGGCCAAGCGGCGATGTATCAATCAAACTTCCACAAAAAAAAGCTCGCTCTCCGAAGCATCAGATGCCTCGGCAAGCAAGCATATTTTTACTATTTACGCATAGCGTCAACGATCAATTGGCCCATTGCCAATGTACCGATAGCCGTGCTCTTATCAACAGCGATATCGCCTGTACGGTGACCCGCATCCAGAACTTCTTTCACTGCGCGCTCAATGGAATCCGCTGCTTCATGGTAACCGAATGTCAAACGGAACATCAAAGCGACCGACAAGATTGTTGCAATTGGGTTGGAGATGCCTTGACCAGCAATATCAGGCGCAGAGCCATGTACCGGCTCGTACAAGCCGAAACTGCCTTCGCCAAGCGAAGCGGAAGCCAACATTCCGATGGAACCTGTCAACATTGCAGCTTCGTCGCTCAGGATGTCGCCAAACATGTTTTCCGTTACGATAACATCGAAGCTGGACGGACGACGCAGCAATTGCATCGCACAGTTGTCTACAAGGACGTGCTCAAGTTCAACATCCGGATAGTCAACCGCAATCCGGTTAACCGTTTCGCGCCATAGGCGGGAAGTTTCCAGAACGTTCGCTTTATCTACGGAAGCAAGCTTCTTACGACGCGTTTGAGCAATTTCGAACGCTTGACGCGCGATACGCTCAATTTCGGTTACATTATATGCACAAGTATCAACCGCTTCTTGACCATTAGCTGTCTCACGACGGAATTTCTCACCGAAGTAGATCCCGCCTGTCAACTCACGCACAACGATCAAGTCAGTGCCTTCCAGCACTTCTGGTTTCAACGTGGACGCTTCTTTCAAGCAATCGAAAATGAAAGCCGGACGAATGTTGGAGAACAAGCCAAGCGCTTTGCGAATGCCGAGAAGGCCTGTTTCCGGACGAAGTTCTTTGGAGTTGTTGTCCCATTTCGGACCACCAACAGCTCCAAGCAGAACAGCGTCTGCGGATTGGCAAACTTCCAATGTTTCTTGCGGAAGCGGTGTGCCTTTCTCATCGATCGCAATACCACCGAACAAAGCATGTTCGGTTTCAAATTGATAACCGAATAATGCTTCGGTACGTTTCAATACTTTTTCTGCTTCTGCTACAACTTCAGGACCAATACCGTCTCCAGCAATGATCGCAATTTTTTTTACATCTGCCATGACTGTTATTCACTCCTTAAATTAGTAAAACTGTTAGTACGCATCTACTATCGCATATGATGCTCTCATTGTAACATAAGATGACCTTCTTCATTAGATATAAAAGCTATTGCTTTTATAGGTATCGCCTATAAGCATATAACAGGAGCCTATCCTGTTTTCACATCTTGATCGTACGGTTGGTTTTGCCTTCTAGGCTTTTCCTCCCGATAAGAGCCTCCAAGGACTTCTATTCGTGTATGAATGCCACTTTTCGCGCAATAAGAGCTTTTTGAGACTCTTACTGCATCGTGTTAGGGAGTTTCTGCGTGTTTCACCGGAGATAAGAGTCCTTAAGGACTCCTATACATGAAAAAAACCCTCTTTTTGTGCAAATAGGAGCTGTTGAAGACTCTTATTTGCACAATAGGGGGAGGGCGTGTGAGATAGGCCTGCTAACGTTGTAGCTTGCCTATGCCTCCATATCAAGGAGCATTCAGAGAAATAAGCACGTTCCGCTGCCTTATTTCCCGAAGGGATCCTCATGAAAGGATGGCTTAGGCATTCTGCAGAAAGGACTCCATCGCTTTCGCTAACTTCTGCATGCCGAGAATCGTTGTTTCCCGATCCGTATGCGTGTAGTTCAGGCGCAATGTGTTGTGCTGCGGATTCTCAGCAAAGAAGGTAGCACCCGGAACAAAGGCTACGCCTTCTTTGACCGCGATTTTGAGCAGCTCCTCCGCGCGCATGTTTGCCGGAAGTTCCACCCAGATGAACATGCCGCCTTTTGGTTCTTCCCATTTCAGACCAGGCAGGTTCAGTTCGGCCAGCAAGCCGCTCATGAATTTCATCCGATCATAATACTGCTCGCGAATTAGGGAGATATGAGCGTCAAGATCGAAATGCTCAAGCAAATGGTACAGCGTCTGCTGATCGATCGTGCTCGAGTGAAGATCAGCCGATTGCTTAAAGCGGGCAATTTGGCGAATGATGTTCTCGTCCCCAATCACCCATCCTGAGCGGAAGGCAGGCGCCACCGTTTTGGAGAAAGTGCTCGTATAAACGACATTCCCGCCTTCAGCTTTGCCGCCTAGCGAGAAAATCGTTGGATAGTTTTGCGTTTCATCAAACTGAATTTCGCCGTAGGGATCATCTTCCAGAATCAGCACATCCGCGCCGCGGCAAATATCCAGCAAGCCTTGACGGCGTTCCAGACTCCAGGCACGGCCAGCCGGGTTGGAGAACGTCGGAATGACATAGACCAGTTTGGGGTTATGTTCAGCAATTTTTGCCGCGAGATCTTCGAGAATCATCCCATCATTGTCGCTGTCTACCGAATAAATCTTAGCCCCTTTGGCCTGAAATACTTGAATTGCAGCCAAATAAGTCGGTCTTTCGACCAAAATGATATCGCCTTCATCAATATATACGCGAGTAAGCAAATCAATGGCTTGCTGCGAACCTGTTGTAAGCAGCATTTCATCCGGCGTCACGTGCATATTTTTGGCTGCCATCCGCTTGCACAAGGATTCACGCAGCGGTTTGTAACCTTCGGTCAAGCCATATTGCAGCGCCGATTTGCCACCCTCAATGACGCGTTTGAACGCATCGCTAACGGCATCCAATGGGAAAAACTCTTCAGCAGGCAATCCGCCGGCAAAAGAAATAATCGAACTGCCTTGTGTCAGCTTGAGAATTTCTCTGACCGCTGAGGATGAGAAGCCTTCCAACGATTTCGAAAATCGATATTTCATATGTGGACGCATCCTTTCACATTTGTAGAAAGCACCCCTCCTCTTGCATGGAGGCGAGGTGCTTATCCTGTTGATTATATCAACGTAACGTTGCTTCTATTGCTGGTTGGTGTTTTGCGTTTCTCGATCAGCCTGTTCACAGCGTCCAAATAAGCTTTGGCGCTCGCTTCGAGGATATCTGTCGAGATGCCGCGTCCTTGAACGGACACATCGTTTTGTTTCAAAACAACGTGAACTTCGCCGAGCGCATCTTTCCCGTGGGAAACGGATTTGATGGAGTAGTCGTCCAGCTCCACCTCTTCCTTCGTAGCTTTGTCAATCGCATTGTAAATCGCATCTACCGAGCCGTTGCCGACTGCGCTTTCTGCGACTTCACTGCCATCTTCCAAGCGAACGTGAACGGTTGCCGTTGGCGTCATTTGATTGCCATACGCCACTTGAAGCGTACCTAGTGCGAATACTTCCGGCGTCTCGATCAGCTTCTCTTCGATCAACGCGCGAATGTCCTCGTCTTCGACTTGCTTCTTGCGATCCGCCAAATCTTTGAACTTGGCGAAGGCCGCGTTCACTTGCTCGTCTCCGAGCTCGTAGCCGAGGTCGATCAACTTCTCACGGAACGCGTGGCGTCCTGAGTGTTTGCCCATCACGAGCTTGCTTTCCTTGACACCGATGGTCTCTGGGGAAATAATCTCGTAGGTCGTTTTCTCTTTGAGCATCCCATCCTGATGGATGCCGGACTCATGCGCGAACGCGTTAGCGCCGACGATCGCCTTGTTGCCTGGCACCACCATACCGGTCAGCTTGCTGACCAAACGGCTGGTGCGGTAAATCTCTTTCAACACAAGCGAGGTTTTCGCTTGGTAGAAATCTTGGCGCGTTTCGAGCGCCATGACAACTTCCTCGATCGAGGTGTTGCCTGCGCGCTCGCCGATACCGTTGATGGTGCCTTCGATTTGATCGGCACCATTCAGAACCGCTGCCAACGCGTTGGCTGTAGCCATGCCGAGATCGTCATGGCAGTGCGCGCTGAGCTGAATCTTCTCGACGCCAGGCACTTGCTCCTTGACGACTTTGAAGATGTTCCCGTAATCATAAGGCGTCATAAAGCCGACGGTATCCGGAATATTGACAACGGATGCTCCGGCCTTCACAGCCATCGCCGTTACTTCAACGATGAAATCAAGTTCTGTACGACCTGCATCCTCAAGGGAAAACTCAATTTTGCTGAAATATTTCTTCGCATATTTGATGGCAGCTTCCGCGGCTTCCAGCACTTGGTGCTTCTCCATCCGCAGCTTATGCTGGCGGTGAATCGGCGATGTCGCCAGGAATAGATGAATACAAGGGTCCACAGCGCCCTTCAGCGCTTCGCGAACAGCCTCGATATCATTCTCCTTCGAACGGGACAAACCGATGACAGAAGCGTTCTTGATAGCTCTGGCTACGGCATTCACACCGGCCAAGTCACCAGGCGATGCCGCCGGGAAGCCCGCTTCCATACGATCAACGCCCAGCTTCTCGAGCTGCAGCGCGATTTCGACCTTCTCCTGCATATTCAGGTTCACACCTGGCGATTGCTCTCCGTCTCTGAGCGTTGTATCAAAGATGTAGATTTTGCGCACCCATAGTCACCTCCTAAAGATGGTTGTTTACTCGTCTGTATAGTATTCACAGGGAGTGATTGGGAAATTCTCCTCAATCACTCCCTGTGGAATGGTATAGCTATGGAATTCGTCAGGTTGACGAATTATTTTTTGATCCAGTGCATCATTTCGCGCAGTTCTTTACCAACCACTTCGATTGGGTGTTCTGCTTCATTGCGGCGAGTTGCGTTCATGAACGCGAAGTTGGATTGGTTTTCCAAGATGAAGTCGCGAGCGAATTTACCTTGTTGAATATCCGTAAGAACAGCTTTCATCGCTTTTTTCGTTTCAGCAGTGATGATACGAGGTCCAGTTACATAGTCACCGTATTCCGCTGTGTTGGAGATGGAACTACGCATGGAAGCAAGTCCACCTTCGTACATCATGTCAACGATCAATTTCAGTTCGTGCAGACATTCGAAGTAAGCCATTTCTGGTGCATAACCAGCTTCAACCAATGTTTCGAAACCTGCTTTAACCAGTTCAGAAGCACCACCGCAAAGAACGGCTTGCTCACCGAACAAATCTGTTTCTGTTTCTTCACGGAAGGAAGTTTCGATAACCCCTGCGCGTGTACAGCCGATACCTTTGGCATAAGCAAGACCGATTGCTTTTGCGTTGCCAGTAGCGTCTTTTTCGATTGCGATCAAGCCAGGAACGCCAAAGCCTTCAACGTACGTACGACGTACCATGTGACCTGGGGATTTCGGAGCTACCAAGAATACATCTGTACCTTCAGGAGCAACGATTTGTCCGAAATGGATGTTGAAACCGTGGGAGAACATGATCGCTGCGCCTTGTTTCATGTTCGGTTGAATGGACTCACGGTATACGCGAGCTTGCGTCTCATCCGGCATCAAGATTTGGATCACGTCAGCGCGGCGTGCCGCTTCTTCAACGGATACAACTTCAAAACCATCGTTTTTCGCAGCGTTCCAAGAACGGCCTTCACGAAGTCCGATAATAACGTTCAATCCGCTGTCACGCAAGTTTTGTGCTTGTGCGTGCCCTTGGGAACCATAACCAACAACTGCAATCGTTTTACCTTTAAGTACCGCTAAGTCTGCATCTTTTTCATAATAAGTAGTAACTGCCATTCGAATAAATCCTCCTTTGATATGATGAATCCGTAATTGTCTACCCCTTGAGTGGGTGTTTCAACGATTTACCCTCCGAAGCCTAAGCGAGCGCTGACATCATCAACGATCATCCTTTTAAAGCGCTAAAGAGTACGCCGCTGAAAGCCCCACTCAAGGAGGCTAACCTACTTTTCAACGTTGTTTGGGGTTGTTACTTCACTGAACCGCGAATCATAGCTGTTGCTCCCGTACGGGAAAGCTCACGAATGCCGTATGGGCGAAGCAATTCAACCATAGCATCTATTTTATCTGAATCTCCGACAACTTGCACGATAATTGAAGCTGGTCCAATATCGACAACCGCCGCGCGGAACGTTTCTACGATTCCGAGAATTTCCGGACGCATAATTGGCTCTGCATTTACTTTGATAAGTGCGAGTTCTCTAGCTACCATCGGGTTCGCGCTCAGATCAACGACTTTAATAACGTCAATCAGCTTGTACAATTGCTTGGTGATTTGCTCCAGCGTATTGTCATCCCCCGTTGTTACGATAACCATCCGGGAAAGTCCGAGTTCTTCGGACTCCCCTACGGTGATGCTTTCAATATTAAAGCCACGGCGTCCGAACAAACCGGATACACGCTGCAGAACACCTGGCTGATTGTTTACGAGTACGGAAACTGTATGTTTAGTTGTCGTCATTCCGAATCCCCCATTAGCATGTCACTAATTGTATCGCCTGCTTTAACCATCGGGAACACGTTCTCTCCTTTTGGTACGACGAAATCAATAACGACAGGACCCGGTGTATCGAGTGCCTCCTGCCATGCTCTTCTCGCTTCTTCTTTCGTCGTGGCCCGCAAGCCTTTTACGCCGTAAGCTTCTGCCAGCTTCACGAAATCCGGGCTGCCAGCCAGATCAATATGGCTGTAACGGTTCTCGTAGATGATTTCTTGCCATTGACGAACCATGCCCAGCACTTGGTTGTTAATAATAACAACCTTCACCGGAATGTTGTTAATCGCGCAGATCGCAAGCTCTTGCGCACACATCTGCACGCCGCCGTCGCCATTAATGGAGACAACGAGTTTGTCCGGGTTCCCCATTTGGGCACCGATCGCAGACGGGAATCCGAAGCCCATCGTGCCAAGTCCGCCGGAAGTAACCAAGGAGCGCGGATTCTTGAAGCGATAGAATTGTGCAGCCCACATTTGGTGCTGTCCAACGTCTGTCGTGATGATCGCTTCTCCGTTTGTTGACTCACTAATCATTTCGACAACGAATTGCGGCTTCAATTCCGTTTCGGTATCACCGTATTTGAGCGGGAACTTCACTTTATTATCCTGAAGTTCAGCGATCCAAGCTTCGTTCTTAGCAGGCTTTGCTTTGGTATTCGCGTAGGCTAGAACTGCCTTAACGTCGCCAACACAAGGGATGTCCGTTTTCACGTTCTTGCCGATTTCCGCCGGATCCACATCGATATGCGCGATGATTTTTACTTTTGGCGCAAATCCATCTAATTTCATCGTCACACGATCATCGAATCGGGAACCGATGGAGATTAATAGATCCGCGTTTTGAATCGCGGTATTCGCTGTATAGGTTCCATGCATCCCCGGCATGCCGAGCCATAGCTCGTGCGCGCTAGGGAAGCCGCTTAATCCAAGCAATGTAGTCGCAACCGGAATGCGCGTTTTGTTGACGAACTCGATCAATTCCTTGGAAGCATCGGAGTAAACAACGCCGCCGCCAGCGATAATTACTGGACGTTCTGCCTCTTCAATAGCCTTGATCAGTTTGTCTACTTGCAATTTATTCGGCTGTACCGTAGGGTTATAGCCGCGGATGCTAACATCCGTCACTGGTTTAAATATCGTTTTATGAGCGGAGACATCCTTTGGTATGTCAATGAGAACCGGACCCTTACGACCTGAGTTGGCAATATGGAACGCTTCATGAATGATGCGCGGCAGGTCATTGACATCTCTAACCAAGTAGCTGTGTTTGGTGATCGGCATTGTAATACCGGTAATATCCGCCTCTTGGAAAGCATCCGTACCAATGAAATTTGTAGCAACGTTCCCTGTAATAACGACTAACGGAACGGAATCCATATATGCTGTAGCTATTCCTGTGACTAGGTTCGTTGCCCCCGGTCCGGAAGTTGCGATACATACGCCAACTTTGCCTGTGGAACGAGCATATCCATCCGCTGCGTGAATGGCGCCTTGTTCATGTCTCGTCAACAAGTGATTAAAATCGTCAAAACCGTGCATAGCATCATAGATGTACAATACAGCGCCGCCAGGATATCCAAAGACGCAGTCCACACCCTCCAGCAATAAGCTTCTCAGCAAAATCTCAGAACCTGTAATCAGGTCTGGCTTCGTCAGCTTTTCAATCAGTTCTTCTTTTGAGCGTTTTGGTTCAGTTTGAACATTCATTGTGATCCTCCTCTCGAAAAGTCAGTTCTTGTGAGTTATCAAGCTTCTTAGAAATAAGAAAAACCCCTATTCATCCCGTACACGCACTAAACGTGTTAAACGGGACGAAAGGGGTTCAAGCTTCCGTGGTACCACCCAAATTTGCTACGTACTTCACAGTCCATAGCCTTAGCAGGTATGTTCATGAATGAACACTACCCTCAGCACGATAACGTGTGCTCTTCCGATTCTCCCTAATACGTGCAGGTTTCTGCAGGTTTCAGGAAAACAGCTCCGAGGTGACTTCGTACGTAAGGGATTAAGGCGATGGTTTCAGCAAGTCCAACGCTCTCTGCGCATAAGTGCCCTTATTACTTCTTCCTCTTCATAGCCGATTCGTTAGTCATAAGTAATATGATTTAGAGATTATTATATGCATCCCCCGAGCAATAGTCAATAGTCTGATCAAGAAACTGCTCAAGAAATATTTCCGAGTCCCACGTATTCCTTCACATAGCGCTCGATTTCCTCCGCAGATTCCATCTGCAGCGCCAGCTGTGCCTCCTGATGCCATAGAAAAAATCAGCCTCCATGCATAAAAAGAAGCCTGCCCTCCGAGGAGGACAAGCTTCTTGGACGCGAAGCGATGCTTACGCGTTTACTTTTGCTTTTGCAGCTGTTGCCAAATCGTTGAACGCTTTGGAATCATTCACAGCCAAATCAGCCAAGATTTTGCGGTTTACTTCGATACCAGCCAATTTCAGGCCGTGCATCAATTTGCTGTAGCTAAGGCCGTTTTGACGAGCGCCAGCATTGATACGTGTAATCCACAGTCTGCGGAAATTACGTTTCGTTTGACGACGGTCACGGTATGCATACACTAAAGACTTCATTACTTGTTCTTTAGCTGTTTTAAATAAGCGATGTTTGGAACCGAAATAACCTTTTGCTAATTTCAAAATCTTTTTGCGACGGTGAGCGCGAATAAATCCGCCCTTGACTCTTGCCATGGTTGATTACCTCCTGGGATATATAAATAATGTTCGAATTTTAGCTAGTAAGATTAACCTTTGATGAGGGAAAGCTGTTGTTGCAAACGACGTACATCGCCAGGAGCCATGGTTGGGTTCGTAGACAAAACGCGTTTTTGACGTGAAGATTTACCGGAAAGCAAGTGGTTCTTACCTTGTTTGTATCTCATCACTTTGCCTGTGCCAGTGATTTTGAAACGGCCTTTTAGGCTGCTGTGTGTTTTCATTTTCGGCATGGTGTTGTTCCTCCTAATTTAGTATACCGCCTAGGTCGTAACTTTCGGCGTTAAAATCATGATCATGCTTCTTCCTTCAAGCTTTGGAGCGCGCTCCTGCGAGGAGATATCAGCAGTTTCTGTAGCAAGGCGCTCAAGCACTCTGCGACCGATCTCCGAGTGGGCAATTTCGCGACCACGGAATCGAACGCTAGCTTTTACTTTATCGCCTTCGCCAAGAAACTTAACCGCATTGCGAAGCTTCGTTTGGAAGTCATGCTCATCGATTGTCGCGCTTAGGCGAATTTCTTTGATATCCACGATCTTCTGGTTCTTACGAGCTTCTTTTTCTTTCTTCTGCGTTTCATAACGGAATTTACCGTAATCCATAATGCGGCAGACAGGCGGCTTAGCCGTCGGTGCCACATTTACCAAGTCAAGGTTCGCGTCCAGTGCAATTTGAAGAGCTTCGCGAATCGGTGTAATACCGAGTTGTTCTCCGTCCGCCCCGATCAGGCGTACTTCCTTCACACGAATCTCATCATTAATCATATGGTCTTTGCTAATAGTGTTCCACCTCCATAAAGTATGTAGCGCTCTATCCATAAAATAAAAAGATGCGGGCGCTTGGGCCCACATCTTCATCAATAACAGGTTCATGACCTATTGAACATACATGATGATTCATTCAAACCAGCCAACAGTGTCGGTCAGGTGAGAAGCGGGCGCTTCTGCTTTTACTTGAAATATAATATCATTTCGTTCAAGGAAAGTCAACTCACTTGTTTACTTTTCATTTCATCCAGTCGAATGACGCGTGTATGCTCAGTATGGCTCCATTGTTTGTTGTTTTGCGTGAAGAACGCATAGAACGTAATTGGCCACCAAGAAAGCATAAACACAGGATATAAGATTAAGTACTTATAAACTTTCCCTGGAGCTTTCTCAATATACATGGAAATTGGCAGCAGCACATAAATCGCTAAGCTTACCGAATTGAAGAATACGGGATTGACATCAGCAAGCATCGGTGTTTCTGACCAACCTGGCGTCACGGATTTAATCCATAGCAGCACAGTGATAATCGCGCCGAAAAAGAAGTTGTATACGTTAGCGGAATAAATAGCCGCATCAATTTTGGTCCAGCTGCCCTCTTTGATCCCTTGCCAGAGCAGTGGGAAGAAATAGCGCTTGGCCACATCAAAGTGTCCTTGCATCCAGCGCAAGCGCTGTTTGGCGGATACTTTAAACGTGAGCGGTTTCTCATCATAAACGATAGCTTCGTAGTTATAAGTTGGGCGAATACCCAGCTTGATACAACGCATCGAGAACTCAAGATCCTCAACAAGGCTCGTAGCGCCCCAACCAATCTGTTTCAACAGTTTGGACTCAAAACACATACCAGTGCCGCCCAAGTAATTAGCAAGCCCTAAGTTCGTGCGGGGCATTTGCCAGAAGCGGTTAGCGAAATAGTAGGAAATCGCATAGGAACCTGTAACCCAAGAATCATTCGGATTCTTGCTGTCCAGATAAGCTTGAATAACGCGGGAACCCGAGCAAAGATCATTGTTCATGTGAATCAGATAATCAGAACTGGAAAGGTTGTCGGCATCGAACATCACAACAGCATCATACTGACGCTCACGCTTCCAAAGTTCCTTGAGCATCCATTCGATCGCATACCCTTTTCCTCGCAGATTAGGATTATGGCGTTCCATGGCGTACACGCCGTGACTGCGCGCGATATCCGCTGTGTTGTCTGTGCAGTTGTCACAAATCACGAAGATATCATACAGCTCCTTGGGATAATCGAGCGTTTTGAGATTCTCGATCAATGCGCCTACAACCTGCTCCTCATTATGAGCGGCCACTAAGACAGCAAACGATTTCTGTGGAGCAAAAGTCTGTTTGTTCCTCGGACGATACCATCCGAAAAAAGTTAAAAACAACTGATACGCACCAACCAAAGCCAAGCCAATTTGAAAGGTAAGCACAATATTGTCAAGCATGAAGCAAAGTCCCCCTTTTTTGTTTATGCACACAAGCTATCTTTTTATACGCGTATGCGCAGTTTATGTACAGGTGAATTAACCGTTCTTGATTTTCCTCTCTTTCCCCCTGTTTGTCAAAGTCTGCAATAACCGAAATTACGCCAGTTCCTTGAGTTTTAAGGGGAACGCACACAAACTTTATAGGATGTGCTTGAAATCAGATCGTTAATGTCCTGTTTTCATCGTTTTTCATTTTATTGTGTACAAAAAGTTCACCATTTAGACGAAGCGCCCCACTTGTATGGTACGGGGTTTATTATAATTCACCAGAAGTATGCCTGACAACTTTTGCCGTTGATCGCCATTAACGAATCATTCGGGCTTCAGAACTGAGCAGCCCATTCGCTGCATTGGCATCACTAATTTCTTCATAGCTGGCAAGCAGCTTATGAAATATTTGATCCCAGGACTGCCGCAAAGCATACTCCCTGCCCGCCAAGGCCAGCCTGCAGCGCGTCTCGTGTGATGCATACAACCTGATAACGGCTTGCTTAAAAGCAGCAACGTCACCGGGCGGACACAACAGTCCCGTTACCTCGTGCTCAATAATATCCATTACCCCGCCTGCCGCTGCTCCAATCACAGTTGTCCCACAGGCCATAGCTTCCAGTACAACATTACCGAACGTTTCGGTTGCCGAGGGAAACAGAAACACGTCCGCAGCCGCATAAAGCTCAGAAAGCCTTGCTCCCTGAACGAAACCCGTAAACGTAATTCCCGGATTACCTTCATAGCATTCGCGCAGCATTCCGGCAGAGGGTCCGTCACCGGCGATAATCAGATGAGTGTCCTCTTGGATCGCTTGCGGAAGCGCCGCGTAACTGTCCAGCGCAACTTCGATACTTTTCTCCGGGGCTAATCGTCCGACATACAGCATAACGAATTTGGCCGGATCGACGTTATAAGCCTCAAGTACTGACTTCCGATCGACAATCAGCTGAAATCGTTCTGTATCGACACCGCGGCTCCAAATCTCTAATTGACGAAGCCCTTTGGCTTGCAAATGATCTAAAGTTGACTGCGAAGGCACATAAACCCTCTGACAGCTTTGATGAAACCACTGCATGTATTTCCACAGCGTAGGCTCCACCCAAGGGATTTTATAATGGTTCAAGTATTGGTCAAAATGAGTATGGTAGGAGGCGACAAGCGGAGTCCTATGTTTGCGGGCATGATGAAGGCCGAAAAGTCCCAAATTGAAAGGGGTTGCACAGTGAATAAGGGTAGGCTGAAAGGCATGGAGCGACTTGCGAAGCTGCACAGGGTTCGGAATAGCTAAGCGACATTCGGGGTACAATAAAAAGGGAATACTGTAAAACCGTTCCACACGAAAAATATCGCTGTCGCCTTCTGTCACACTGGTAGGCGCAAATACCTGACAAGCGATTCCCTTTGACTCCAAAAACCGTGTCCATCTGCCAAGCGTCTTCGCAACCCCATTGATATCCGGCAAGAAAGTGTCTGTAAACAAGGCAACTCTCATTCTAATCAGCCCCTTTACCTTTTAACATGAAATTCCTTATTCGCTTCATGCTAGCATGGGATTGTTAGTGAAAGATCAAAGGAACGTAAAATCGTGTTTCTTAAAATTTATTACGGAGTTAATCTTCTTTTAATAAACGTTCCCTACAATGTACATAAGCAGGTATCTCAAGTTACGAAGGAGGCTACTACTCATGAGCAGAGTCGTGAACTGGCTTCAGCATCATGAAACACGCGCGTTCCACTTTGTGAATCAACGTATCCAACACTTCTTTCTTGATCATTTCTTTTCAAAAATAACACATCTTGGCGGAGCCACAGCTACAATTGTTATCTCCTTGTGTTGTGCCTTATTCGGTCACGGCGCATTACGCGTTGCAGGTTTTCAAGCTTTAATCGCTTTAACGGTCAGTCATATTCCGGTCGCTATCATTAAGAAGAAATATCCGCGACTGCGTCCTTATCTCGTCCATCCCCAAACCATTATAGGTAAAAATCCACTGACGGATCATTCCTTTCCTTCCGGCCATACAACAGCTATTTTTTCCATTATCTTTCCTTTTGTCGCGGCTATGCCTGCACTTGCTCTTGTCCTTATTCCGCTCGCACTTACCGTCAGCCTTTCCCGTATTTATCTAGGGCTGCATTATCCTTCAGATTGTATCGTTGGCTGTTTAATCGGCTCGACAGCTTCGCTAGTGACAGTAGCCATGTGGGGGTAACCAATTATGACGACGCTGCACACTAAAAAAAGAGTGCTCATCCTCTCGGAAGGATTCGGAGCCGGCCATACACAAGCGGCCTACGCGCTCGCTGTCAGCCTGGAGAAGCGTTGCCCAACAATCGAGACGCTTGTGCTGGAATTGGGCTCCTTCCTGCATCCGACCCTTGCTCCTTGGGTTTTTCAAGCTTACAAAAAAACGCTGACAACAAGCCCCAAACTTTATGGACGATTGTACCGTTCACAGTACAAGAAATCTTTGAACCGTTTGACCCAATTGGCCTTGCACCGCATCTTCTATGCACAGACCGCAGCCATCATCCAAGATTGGTCGCCGCAAGCCATTGTGTGTACGCATCCTTTTCCCAGTGTGGTCGTATCTCGCTTAAAAAGGGCTGGCCTCGAGATTCCGTTATGCACGGTTATTACCGATTACGATGTGCACGGCACTTGGGTAAGTCGTGAAGTAAATAAATATATGGTGTCAACAGCCTGTGTCAAAAGCAAACTTCTTGGCCGTGGCATTGCTGACACACAAGTCGAAATTACGGGAATTCCCGTGCATCCGAGCTTCCGGGAAGCGCACGACAAAGCGAATATTCGACAGCAATTTCAATTAGCTGCCATGCCGACCGTGTTGGTCATGGGCGGCGGCTGGGGCCTCATCGGCGGAGATTCGCTTAGCGAGCATTTGGTCGCTTGGAGAGACCGCATTCAGTTCATATTTTGTCTGGGCAACAACCAAAAAGCATTGGCCAAACTAGCTATGGATACACGCTATCAGCATCCAAACATCCATTTGCTCGGCTTCACGCAGGAGATTGACAAGTTGATGGAAGTTTCCGATTTACTTGTGACGAAGCCTGGGGGCATGACCTGTTCGGAAGGGCTGGCCAAATCGATTCCTATGCTCTTCTACGATCCGATCCCTGGGCAAGAGGAAGAAAATGTGCATTATTTTACCCAGCAAGGATTGGGTGAACGCATCCGCTCGGCCGCTACCATTGCCAGTTGGCTGACGATGTTGGCCAGCCGCTATACCGATGTGGAAGCGAAGCGCATGTCTAATTTCCATCAAAGAATGAAAGAGCCTCACATTGATTGTTCCGACGTCATCCTGCAAGTAATGGGCTAACAGCAAATGAAAAAATGAAAAAAGCCATCCTCCTGCAGCGCATGCTTCAGTGGGATAGCTTTATTTGAGTTAAAAAACGATCAAACAGAAACCTACTCGGCTGCTGGTTTGCTAAGCTGATCTAGATGAGCAGCAAGCGCATCTTGACCAATCACTACTTCACAACGGTGAATGTTCATGCCTTGTCCGGCGAATTTCGTTTCATATTCCGTCATTACATGATCAGGATGAATGCCATCCACATGCAAGTTCAGTGAAATATTACGCATTCTCAGTCCCATATCCGCAAAAGAATTCAGCGAGAACTCAAACAAAGATTGCGAATCGGTTTTCAAATGAATCTCGCCATTCGCATTCAGAATTTGCTTATATTTCTCAACAAAGCCTGGATGCGTCAAGCGTCTGCGCGCATGCTTTTTCTTAGGCCAAGGATCACTGAAATTTAAATAGACCCGTTCCAGCTCCCCATCAGCAAAAGCTTCTTCAATATGCTCAATATTAAACAGCATGAACTTCAAATTCGGAATATTGAAGCCGGACTCCGTCTCTTCCTCTGATTGAATCTCATGAGCAACCTTGGCTTTCTCACTTGCTTTGCGAATAAGCTCATCATACATGTCGACACCAATGAAATTAATGTGCGGATATTTTTTGCTCATTTCACTAATGAAGCGACCTTTGCCCATGCCAAGCTCTGCATGAATCGGATTGTTGTTTCCGAATAATTCAGCCCATTTACCCTTATGGTCTTTGGCGTTCATAACAACGAGTTCTTTCTGACGTTCTATATCTTCTCGAATTCCTTTTCTTCCCCGTAAACGCATTTACAATTTGCCTCCTACACGTACATGCTATCGAATACAAATCATAGACCATTCTAGGGAAAAAATCAAAGGGAATTACACATCCAACAAGTGATAGGCAATCTTAATCGATGATGATTTGAAAAGCTTTTGATCCAACGAACGCAAGACTTTGCGTAAGCTCGAGAGAAACTGTATCTGCCGCTAGAGTCGAACCACTTGATAAAGATTGTTACCCTTAGTTTTAGTCTACATGGGGGTCTTTATGATTAACAGAATGTTCCAGTTGGCGGGGCGAGCGGAGGCGGGGACTGGTTGTAGTGCGGGTGCGGGTGCGGCGGGCGGGTGTGCGGGTGCGGGTGCGGGTGCGGGTTGGTGCGTCCGGTGCGGGTGGTGTGCGGGTGCGAGTGCGGGTGGTGCGGGCGGTGGCAGGGTGTTTGGGGTAGCGGCGGCACTTAACGAACTGAAATGTCCTTATAGACGCTAAAATGGCCACTTTGTCGAATTAACGAACTGCAGGCACTTTATGGAGCAGAATTTGAGCGGAAATGCGATGTTTTCCTTGCAATAACGCATCTGGAATTCGCTATAATTTCAAATCCAGCCATTTTGATGAAATAAGAATTATGGGGTTCCTAAGATGTCTTCGAGCAAAATAAGCACGTTTAGCTGCCTCATTTTCACCACGTAAAAGAAAAGAGGGCTTCCCCAAAAGGTCTATCGACCTTTGAGAAAGTAGCTGGCGGCACTTAACGAACTGTAATGTCCTTATAAGCGCTAAAATGGCGACTTTGTAAAATTAACGAACTGTAGGCACTTCTATGAAGCAGAATTTCAGCGGAATTGCGATGTTTTCCTTGCAATAACGCATCTGGAATTCGCTATAATTTTAAATCCAGCCATTTTGATGAAATAAGAATTATGGGGTTCCTAAGATTTCTTCGAGCAAATAAGCACGTTTAGCTGCCTCATTTTCACCACGTAAATGAAAAGAGGGCTTCCCCAAAAGGTCTTCTATATGCATATCGACCTTTGAGAACGTAGCTGGCGGCACTTAACGAACTGAAATGTCCTTATAAGCGCTAAAATGGCGACTTTGTAAAATTAACGAACTGTAGGCACTTTATGGAGCAGAATTTGAGCGGAAATGCGATGTTTTCCTTGCAATAACGCATCTGGAATTCGCTATAATTTTAAATCCAGCCATTTTGATGAAATAAGAATTATGGGGTTCCTAAGATGTCTTCGAGCAAAATAAGCACGTTTAGCTGCCTCATTTTCACCACGTAAAAGAAAAGAGGGCTTCCCCAAAAGGTCTATCGACCTTTGAGAAAGTAGCTGGCGGTACTTAACGAACTGTAATGTCCTTATAAGCGCTAAAATGGCGACTTTGTCGAATTAACGAACTGTAGGCACTTTATGAAGCAGAATTTCAGCGGAAATGCGATGTTTTCCTTGCAATAACGCATCTGGAATTCGCTATAATTTTAAATCCAGCCATTTTGATGAAATAAGAATTATGGGGTTCCTAAGATGTAGGCTTGCTTCCTGAAACATAACAAAAACTTGGCTTGCGGCTTGCCTATGCGTTCATGACAGTCGCCATCTGCCTTATTTTCGCCACGCAAAAGAAAAGAGGGCTTTCCCAAAAGGTCTATCGACCTCTGAGAACAGCCCCCAACTTAGCTAATGTTATTTGTAGCTCTCGTCTTTACGTTTGTTATTACTCCGTAGACCCGCTAACCCAAGTAGCCCCACTAGTCCCAGCCAGCCCCAATTCATACTCTTGGTTTCTGTTGGCGTAGTAGCGTAAGCCCGATAAGATGATGTGTCATAATTGCCGCTATTGGTACCTTTCGTCGTGCTCGTTCCATGAAGCTTCGTGCTCATGCGGTCCATCATGTTATGACTGTATCCATTAATTTGTCCTAAAACACCCGTTCCAGTTCCGTTATTGGAATACGTGCTGGTTCCCGTTCCATTGTTAGAATAGGAGCTCGTTCCCGTGGCATTGTAAGCACCTGGATTCGTACTTGTCCCTGTCCCATAGGTGTTTGTTGTGCCGTTCATCGTATTCCCTGAATAGGAATTAGTTGTCCCCGTTGTCCCCGTTCCTGTGGTTCCTGTGTTCAATCCTGTAATTCCGGTACCCGTTCCGACCGTAGCATCATAATTGCTGCCTGTATATCCCGATGTTGTCGTAGTCCCCGATCCCGTTGCTCCCGAATTTCCCATATCCGTATTCATTGTTGTACTCGTATTGGCATGAGCACCCACAGCCCCAAAACTCAATGCAGTCGTTAGTGCTAACGTCAAAGTAATGGTCTGAAGCTTTTTCATCCTGTCCATTTCCCCTCTCGACATGTAATGGTGGTGCAAAGTTATCATGCTCACTAGACGCCACTTTTAACGGGGAACTTGTTGGAAAGGCAGGGGTCGCTTTCATCGTTTTTTTTCGCTACAATAAGATGGAAAGAAAGGAGCAATAACTCATGTCGATCATCCTTCAGGAGTCGCCTCAATTATGGGGGGACAAACGTTTCCATACATGGAATTATGAAATGCGCGAGGCTTTTGGCGGAAAAGTATTTAAAGTTATGCTGGATGCTGGCTTTACTTGTCCCAATCGCGATGGCAGCATTGCCACCGGCGGCTGTACATTTTGCAGCGCGCGAGGTTCAGGAGACTTTGCGGGAAGCCGCCGCGATGATTTGGTTACCCAATTCAACAAAATTAGGGATCTACAGCATCAAAAATGGCCGGAAGCGAACTATATTGGCTATTTCCAGGCTTATACTAACACCTACGCACCTGTAGAGGAATTGCGCGAGTATTATGAAACGATCCTCCAACAGCCAGGTGTCGTTGGCTTATCCATCGCTACCAGACCCGATTGCTTGCCCGACGATGTGATTGAATATTTGGCTGAACTTAATGAACGTACGTATTTGTGGGTGGAAATGGGCTTGCAGACCGTACATGAATCTACTTCTCAACTCATTAATCGGGCGCATGACACGCAGTGCTATCTGGATGCGGTTGCCAAGCTTCGCAAGCATAACATTCGCACCTGTGCGCACATTATTTATGGATTGCCAGGCGAAACACACGAGATGATGCTAGACACCGGACGGGCCGTCGCACAAATGGATGTGCAGGGCATCAAGATTCACTTGCTCCACTTAATGCGCAAAACACCGATGGTTAAACAGTATGAAGCCGGCTTGCTGCAATTCCTCGACAAAGATGAATATGTGAAGCTAATCGTAGATACACTCGAGTTCCTCCCGCCGGAAATGATTGTTCATCGCTTAACTGGTGACGCGCCTAGAGACTTATTGATTGGGCCAATGTGGAGCCTCAAGAAATGGGAAGTATTGAATGCGTTTGATCATATGTTGAAGGAACGCAATACATGGCAAGGCAAGCTTTGGACTGGGAAAAAGTGATGATATAAGGAAGATATAAAACCAAAATGACATTTGCTCCGTTTCCTTTAGTAGTGAGAACGAAAAAGGGAGATGGATGCGATGAAATTGTGGATTTGGACATCTGTGTTGAGTTTGATGATCGTTGGTTCGGGGTGTGCGAAGGAATCAGCTTCGAACGTGGTGCCGACGGCAGCGGCTACAGCAACTGCTAGTGCTAGTGCTAGTGCGACACCGGCGGTTGCGTCGGCGGTTGCGTCGGCGGTTGCGTCGGCGGTTGCGTCGGCGAGCGTGGCGCCAGCGGCGAGTGCGACGCCGGCTGCTACGGCGACGCCGCGGCCTAGCGTCGCGCCGGTGCCAAGTGCTGCGGCAGCGACCGCAGCACCAGTGGCGACGGCTGCAGCGAAGCCGTCGCCCACACCAGCGCCTGCGCCTGCCAGCGCGGCGCCTACACCGTCCGCCAAGCCGCAGGCGGACGAAGGAGCGACCAGCACCGCCGCCAAAGCGCAGGTGCTGTACAAGGACAACTGCATGGCCTGCCACGGGGCAGGGCTTGCAGGCGACTTTGGGCCGAACCTGACGAAAGTCGGTTCGCACAAAACCAAGGATGAAATCGCTGCGCAGATTCTCAAAGGCAAAGGCGATATGCCGCCATTCGAAAGCGCATTGAAATCCGATGAAATCGAAGCGCTAGCTACTTGGCTGGCCGCCAAAAAATAACATGGAGGCTTAACTAGCATGGGTTTTGTTTCTGTTTTAGGCTTTGCTCATCAACTAATCGGGCAGCGTGCCCAGTCGGGCGATACCGCGATTGACGCGACACTTGGCAATGGCGTCGATGCCTTGTTCTTGGCGAAGCTGGTGGGCAGCCGCGGCAGTGTATACGGCTTCGACATCCAGCAGCAAGCGCTGGATCAAACCAAGATGCGTCTGGACAAAGAACTTCCAGACGCATCTTCTTATGTACACATGAGCTTGTGCAGTCATGCGCTCATGGAAGCGGCTGTGCCGCAAGACCGCCACGGCAAGGTTGCGGCGGTGACCTTCAATCTCGGCTACCTGCCAGGTGCCGACCCAAGTACAATCACCACACAGGAATCGACAATTCCTGCGTTGGAAGCCGCACTCCGTCTGCTCCGCAAAGGAGGGATCGTGACCATCGTGCTGTACAGCGGGCACGATGGCGGATCCGAAGAAGCCGCTGCCGTCGAAAACTGGTCGCAGCAGCTTCCGCTCGCAGCC
Source organism: Paenibacillus marchantiophytorum (assembly GCF_014640555.1). Taxonomy (GTDB): domain Bacteria; phylum Bacillota; class Bacilli; order Paenibacillales; family NBRC-103111; genus Paenibacillus_E; species Paenibacillus_E marchantiophytorum. Next base: position 85,332 of record NZ_BMHE01000005.1, read on the forward strand.
TTTCAGGTGCTGCGCTACCAATTTTTAAATACAAGTGCACACGCCCCCTACCTGTTAGCTGTAGAAAAAAGATAGACGCATGATATAATGCTAGAGAGTGGTAGCAGCATTTGGTACAGAAGAACATAGAGAAAGTAGGGATAGTTTTGAAATCGTACCCGCTTCAGTTTCAACCTGAAATGAAAGAACGCGTCTGGGGAGGAAGAGCTCTGGAGAGATTTGGTTTTCAGCTTCCGGAAGGCGCGATTGGCGAAGGCTGGATGATCGGCGATCACCCGAATGGCACGACGAAAGTACTTAACGGCGAGTTAGCCGGTCTTGGCTTGGATGAAATTCGTGAAAAATACGGCAAAACCTTATTCGGCTCCAAAGGCTTTTCGGAGAAAAACGGCCGCTTCCCGCTCTTGATCAAATTGCTCGATTGTGAAGACGACCTTTCCGTGCAAGTGCACCCCAACGATCACTACAAGAATTTGGCTGCCGGCGAGTTAGGCAAAACTGAGATGTGGTATATCCTTGACGCCAAACCCGGCGCCAAAATTATATATGGCATGCAAGAAGGCGTCACCCGTGAAAGCCTGGCTCAAGCCATTGCGGAGAACCGCATTCTGGATTGTTTGCAAGAAGTGCCCGTGGAAGCCGGCGATTCCTTCTACATCCCTGCCGGTACTGTCCATGCCTTAGGAGCAGGCGTGCTGGTTGCTGAAATTCAACAAAACTCAGATACGACTTATCGTCTATATGATTACAACCGTCCAGGACTGGATGGCAAACCTCGTGACCTGCATATTGAGGATTCACTGAGTGTCATTGCCTATGAGGGATCCGGCTCCACGCGGATGAAAACCGATAATGCTGCTGTAGGCACTTGGCTTACGCTGGCTGAATCTCCCTTTTTCACTGTGGAAAAAGGGCTCGTTGGACCTAAGTGGGAGCTCAACACTTCTCCTGAAAGCTTCGTCATCCTAGTTATCGCGGACGGAAATGGTACGTTGCAATGGGCTGATGGCAGCATTGCCACTAAGCCAGGCGACTGCTTCCTGCTCCCCGCTGATCTCGGCAGCTATGCCTTGGAAGGCAGCATGACCGTGATTCGCAGTTATTTGCCTTAACCCATTCAAGCCCCTCAATCCACTTCATTTGGATTGAGGGGCTTTTCTTTTTGGGGGTGATAGAAACAACAAAGAGGCGATCCTCCAGGTTGAAAACCTAGAGAACAGCCTCTTCATAATTCCGATGCCCCGTCCTAGCAGCTATTCTTCCGACAAGCTGCTTTCTTTGAGAATAACGTCATGCGCGCCGCCTTCGACTAGGCTGGTCGCGGAAACGAGAGCGATTCTCGCATTCTGTTTCAGCTCATCCAGGTCCAATGAGCCGCAGTTGCACATGGTCGATTTTATTTTGCCAATCGTCTTGTCCAGGTTCTCCTGCAGACTGCCCGCGTAAGGAACGTAAGAATCTACGCCTTCCTCGAACAAGAGCTTGTTCTTGCCGCCTGTGTCATAGCGCTGCCAGTTGCGAGCACGGTTGGAGCCTTCGCCCCAGTACTCTTTCACGAAGTTATTGCCGACTTTGAGTTTACGAGTTGGGCTCTCATCGAAACGGGCAAAGTATCTGCCCAGCATAACGAAATCAGCGCCCATCGCCAAAGCGAGGGTTACATGGTAGTCATGTACAATACCACCATCCGAACAAATCGGAATATAGGTACCTGTTTCTTTGAAATACTGGTCTCTGGCTTCGACGACTTCCATGATGGAGGAAGCTTGTCCGCGGCCAATTCCTTTTTGTTCACGCGTGATACAGATCGATCCGCCGCCAATGCCCACTTTGATAAAGTCAGCGCCGGACTCTACTAAGTATAGGAAACCTTCGCGGTCTACCACGTTGCCTGCACCTATTTTTACGTTAAAATTCTTTTTGACATACTGAACGGTCTCACGCTGCCATTCACTGTAGCCATCCGATGAATCGATGACCAGAATGTCTACTCCCGCTTCAACAAGAGCCGGCACTCTTTCTTGATAATCCTTCGTATTGATACCAGCGCCAACAATGTAGCTTTTATTGCCATCCAGAAGCTCTAGCGGATTCTCTTTGTGCTCGTCATAGTCTTTGCGGAAAACGAGCGTGTCCAGCTTCTGCTGCTCATCTACAATCGGCAAACAGTTTAATTTGTGATCCCAGATCAGATTGTTCGCTTCCGACAAGGTGATTCCTGATTTTCCGTAAATCAATTTCTCGAAAGGCGTCATGAACTGATGAATTGGACGATTCAGCGGGTCGCGGCTAAGTCGATAATCTCTCCCAGTTACAATACCAAGCAATTTTCCGTTCGCTGTACCATCGTCCGTAATAGCAACTGTGGAGTGCCCTGTTTCTTCCTTCAAAGCAAGCAAATCGCTAAGGGTATGTTCCGGCGTCAAGTTATTGCGGCTAACGACGAAGCCGGCTTTGTATCCTTTGACCTTGCGCACCATCGCCGCTTCTTCTTCAATGGACTGCGAGCCAAAAATAAACGAAATCCCGCCACAACGCGCCAAAGCAATCGCCATTCCATCATCGGATACGGCTTGCATGACAGCAGATGAAAACGGGATATTCAGTGAGATGGCAGGCTCCTCACCTTGGTTGAACTTGACTAACGGCGTCTTCAGCTTCACATTCGCTGGTGTACATTCCTTCGTTGTAAGATTAGGAATCAACAGAAACTCACTAAACGTACGGGATGGTTCCATGTAATACGTGGCCACTTTGCGATTTCCTCCTCATCGATCCATAGGTAAATTTTTTCAATCTTATCACTAACCTCACCGAAAGGTCAATGGATTTTTCAGGGAATCATAAGCCTATAATTCCAATGTATTTATAGGTATATTCATGTACATACCAAAAAAAGAAGCTCCCAATCCTACTTAACGTAGTTTTAGAAACTTCTTCTTCGGCTCTCTTATTTCTGCCAAACTTGAGGCTTCGAGTCTCCGTTCGTGTATTCGATGGAAGACGGCGAAATCTCCAATACCACGAACTCAGGATCATGAGGACCTTCGAACCATTGCTTCAATTCATCATTCCACAGCTTCTCCCTGAGCGCATTATCATTGCTGATCGCAGCCGTCGCTTGAATTTGCAAAATTTCCGATGATGCTTTGCCATCATATCCAACCAAGATATGTACATTCGGATTTTCTCGGAGCTCGTCCACTTTATCCGTCTTCTTGTTGGTCGCTAGATAAATGGTTAATCCATCATGAAATAGCGCCATGTATCTTACTTTAGGCTTCTTCCCATCCACGGTAGCAAAAGAGCAAATCTGATTGGCATCCAGCACCTTCACGATCTGTTCTTCCAACGGCTTGTTCTTAGTTTCAATCATCTCGAATCTCTCCTCTCGGGTATCCTGTTAGGGTAAACTCAACTACCCTAGATTACCCTTGAAGCTTTGTTTTCAAACATCAAAAAGCCCCAGACAACAATCGTCTGGGGCGTGCTCTTAAACCGTGGCCGCTTGGTGCAGCGGCATCGTGTAGTACTGAGCCGGCTGCTGCGCGTCCGGCGGGAAGTGCACGACGAGCAGCTCCTTGCTGCTGGCGTCGATCTCCCCGCTTTGCAGATACGTCTGCAAAGAGAACGGCAGGACCTCCAGCATAACATGCTTATGGAGGTCTTTCTCGTTAATGCGCAGCAGGTGGAAATCTCCGCTGAGCAGCTCAGGCTGCTCCGCTAGCAGCTTGAAGTAGCGGTTCTGCTCGGACTTCTCGAGTGTGAAGTCCCACCAGATTTTGCGCGGCTTATATTTATGACCCAGGAAATAATCCAGCTTCATCAGGCCTTCAATGATGTGCATGTCAATCGTTTCGCGGGACATCAGGAAATCACGCAACCGTGTGAATAGATCCTCGAGTTGATGCCCGATTTTCTGCCAGCCGCGGCCTTCCCAGAAGTCGCCGAACTCTTGGAAGAAATCAAACGCAGAGGCAAACTCGTGTTTGATCAAATATTTGACCGTATGATCCATCCGATGCGCATTCCAATATTTCTCAAGCACATCCTCGACACGTTTGATCCGAATCAAATCGGTGAACGGAAGGATGTCATTGCCCAAGATTTCATAAGGAGCATGATCCATATAAATATAGCCATATTTGTGCGCGTCGTTGCGCATGCCGGTTCCGCGCAGCATTTTCAGAAAACCAAGCTGCAATTCTTCCGGTCCAAGTTCGAATACATCGTTAAATGTCTTGCGGAACGAGTTATAGTCCTCTTCGGGCAAGCCGGCAATCAAATCAAGATGCTGGTCGATTTTCAAACTATTCTTCACTTTGGACACCGTGCGGCTGAGCTTGAAGAAGTTTTGTCTGCGCTGCACCAAATCATTGGTCGTATCGTTCGTAGATTGCACGCCGATTTCGAAACGGAAGGTTCCCGGAGGCGCATTTTCCGCCAAATAATCGAGAACTTCCGGACGCATGATGTCAGCCGTAATCTCGAACTGGAACACCGTGCCGCGGTGGTTGGCAATGAGGAATTCGAAGATTTCCATCGCATAATCCCGCTTGATATTGAAGGTGCGGTCAACGAACTTAATCAGCTTCGCCCCGGAATCGATCAAGTACAGAAGATCCGACTTCGTTCGTTCCATGTCAAAATAGCGCACGCCCACCTCAATACTGGAGAGGCAGAATTGACAGGAGAATGGACAGCCGCGGCTCGTTTCAAAATAAACGACCCGATTCGCCAAGCTTGGCACATCTTCCGCAAAACGATGCGGGGATGGGATGTCATCAAGCTTAAGCTTAGGCCTGCCCGGCATCAGAATAACTTCCTCGCCTTTGCGGTAAGCGAGCCCGTACACGAAATGGTATTTGCGCGTTGTCGAAATTTCCGTGAGCAGCTGGTGGAAAGTCTCTTCCCCTTCGCCCATGACGATGAAATCGACCTCTGGGATGCGATTCATCCAATATTCCGTATCGTAGGAAACTTCGGGACCGCCCAGCATGATCAGAATATCCGGTCGAATCTTTTTGATCATTTTGATAATCGTAATCGTCTCTTCAATGTTCCAAATATAGCATGAAAAACCCAGCACATCCGGGGCTTTTTGATAAATATCCGACACCACATTCATAACGGGATCTTTAATCGTATACTCTGAAATTTCCACGTCAAAATCCTTCTCGCAAAACGCCTTTAGATAGCGCAGTGCCAAGGAGGTATGAATGAATTTCGCATTTAAGGTAGATACAAGTACTTTCATTCGCCAAAAACCTCGTTCTGTTCTCGTTTATCGTTCTCTCTTAATTCTACACGAAAACCGAGGAAATACAAAGACAAGCCTCCAAGCTTGCTAAAGAATCATATCGTCATCCAAAAGCGGGTTTTCATACGGAAACTGTAGATAGGATGCTTCTTGGATGGCATTTTTCCAGCGTTCAGCATGACTGTAGAGCTGATCTTCGACTTCCTTGATTCTTTGCTGAAGCTCACCTGTGTGCTCGCCATCCGAGCCGCGCTGCAGCTCTTGCTGCAAGGTTGTCCGTTCCTCAAACCATTGTGTCAATTGATATAAGAGCATCGGGATTACCACCATTTCTCAGAGCATAAGGTTGTAGCTGCTAGTCTTGCCCGGCGTTGCCCATTACATACCAAAAAGCCAAACTCGTTTCATTTGCTTTTGCTTACGTGGTATATTGTAAGTTAAATGATCTGACCGGAAGGTAAGCGATCGCAATAGGAGGTCTTTTTTCATGCAAAAAAAGCCAGACAAGGGTCAAAAACCCCAAAAAACGTATAGTCAAAAACCAACTTTTAAACAGAAATCAAGCTCGAGCCCGAGCATGCCAAGGGTCACGCCAGAGAATACGCGTCAATATACGGTGAAAGAGCCGATGGAGCTTTTGCCTTTTTTAATTGAGAAGTTGTCGAGTCTGGGACGAAATGCGGTAAAAGCGGTCCTCGCGCGCGGACAAGTTGCTGTCAACGGGAAAGCTGTGACGGCCTACAACCATCCACTGCTGCCGGATCAAGTCGTCACCATTAACAAGGATAAAGTCGTAGAAGATATTCCTTTGGCGGGTATGATCATTCTGCATGAGGACGAAGATGTCATCGTCATTCAAAAAGATGCGGGACTTCTGTCGATCGCAGCCAATGCGGAAAAAAATGAAATAACAGCCTATCGGCAGCTCACTGCGCACGTACGCAACCATGATCCCAAAGCACGGATTTTCGTCGTTCATCGCCTGGACCGGGACACTTCCGGTGTCATGATGTTTGCCAAAAATGAGAAATCCCAACAGCATCTGCAAAACACTTGGCAGGAAAGTGTCAAAGAGCGCACCTATGTCGCTTTAGTTGAAGGCATGGTGCGGAAGCCCGAAGGAACGATCTCGTCCTGGCTCAAAGAGAATCCGAAATCGCTAAAAATGTTTTCTACCCCCTACCCCAATGACGGTCAGCATGCCGTAACGCATTACAAAACATTGCAATCTAACAAAGGTTTTTCTCTGTTAGAGGTCAATCTGGAGACGGGCCGTAAGAACCAGATCCGCGTCCATATGCAGGATATCGGTCATCCCGTGGTTGGCGACAAGAAATACGGCTCAAAAACGAAGGAGATCGGCCGGCTTGGCCTGCATGCGCGTGTGCTTGCGTTTGTGCATCCGACGACAGGTCAGCTTCTGCGCTACGAAACGAGTATTCCTAAGTTGTTTATGAATCCTTTCCGGGAAGTGCCTGGGAAGAAGTAAGGCTGACAGCAGAAAGGAGACAGGGACAGATGAAAATCGTTGTACTTGATGGATATACGCTCAATCCTGGCGATCTGAATTGGGATGAGCTGCGAGCGCTCGGTGAGGTTGTTTTGTATGACCGGACGGCGGAGTCTCAAATCGTTGAACGTTCCTTGGAAGCGGAAATTGTGCTCACGAATAAGACACCTTTGTCGGCCGAAAGCATCGAGCAGCTCCCTCATCTCCGTTACATTGGCGTACTCGCGACCGGGTACAATATCGTTGATACGCAGACAGCTAGGGAAAAGGGCATTGTGGTTACGAATGTTCCGGCTTACAGCACGCATTCCGTCGCTCAGTTGGTTTTTGCTTTGCTTTTGGAATTCTGCCATCGCACCCAGCAGCATAGCGACAGCGTGCTGAACGGGGACTGGGCGGCCTCGATCGATTTCAGCTACACCCGCTCCCCTCTGGTGGAGCTATCCGGGAAAACGATGGGACTTGTCGGCCTCGGACAAATCGGCAGGCAAACAGCCCTCATTGCCCAAGCTATGGGCATGAACGTCATCGCTTCAGGCAGCGGCAAGCGTGTGCCGGAGCCTATCGCGGGCATCGAATGGGTGCAGCTGGATGAGCTTCTGCAGCGGGCTGATGTTGTCAGCCTGCATTGCCCTCTGACGCCAGAGACGAACCAACTGATCAAAGCGCAGCGGATCGCGCTGATGAAGCCGACGGCGATTCTGCTCAACACGGCCAGAGGCGGGCTTCTGCATGAAGCGGATGTCGCGCAAGCGCTGAATGAAGGCCGATTGGCCGGTGCGGGTCTGGATGTTCTGACCGTTGAGCCGCCGAAACCGGACAATCCATTGCTGCATGCGCGCAATGTGATCATCACGCCGCATATTGCTTGGGCAACGCAGGAAGCGCGCACACGATTGATGGGCATTGCGGTTAGCAATGTTCGTGCTTATGCGGCTGGCTCGCCTGTGAATGTAATTAGGTAACCCTTTCGTTGACTTTGGGTAGACACAACTAAGGATAGGAGCCTCCAAAGACTTCTATTCCTACAAATGAGCTGTTTTTGGCGCGGATAAGAGCTTCTAGGGGCTCTTATTTGTCTGTGTGGGGGAGTTTGGGCGGATTTGAGTGACGATAGGAGTCTCCAAAGACTTCTATTCCTACAAATAAGCTGTTTTTGGCACGGATAAGAGCTTCTAGGGGCTCTTATTTGTCTGTGTGGGGGGGGGGTTGGAGTTGGATTGGGGTTGGGTTGGTGGGTTGGTGGCGATTATAAGAAAAACCTAGCCTGCGGCTAGGTCTTCAAGTCCAAGCATCTTCGCAAGCCTCCTTACGAACTCAATAACCTTTATTCGGCCAAAATCGCTCATTCTGAAAATCTAATGAATACCAGATGCGCTATTTCAAGCAATTGATAACAATTTGGCCAATAAAGTACAGGGTAACACCAATCCAGTTCATTAAATCTCCAAAGTAGCCATTTTCTCGTCTTTAAGCCATCCTACAGTTCATTAGACCCCACTCAAGACGGAAAACCTCTAAGCAAAAAGGCCTGCGGTGGATGTCATCTAAAAAGGTAGAACCCCTTAAATCCACCCAAAAACTTATCCTATTATCTCAAAAAAGAGGCTGCTTCCAAGGTTTTCAACCTTGGGAGACAGCCTCTTTTCCATTTATTTCAACAAAGCCGCATAATCCAGCTGCGGCACGAGCCCTGTTTGGGCTGCGCGCTCCAGCAAGGTCAAGACGGCGCCATAGCCGCTTTCACCCAGATCAGCGGTGAACTCATTAACGTACAGGTCGATGTGCTGCTGCGCGACCTGCGGGTCCATCTCTTGCGCGTGCTGCATGACATAGTCGCGCGAAGCTTCCGGATGCGCCCACGCGTACTGCACCGATGCGCGAGCCCAGCCGGCAAGCGCCTCAAGATCCATCGAGCGCCGCGCAATGATGGCGCCGAGCGGGATTGGCAGGCCGGTGTCGCTTTCCCACCAGCTGCCCAGATCCGTGAGAAGCGCTAACCCGTACGACGGGTAAGTGAAGCGCGCTTCATGAATGACAAGGCCGGCATCGATGTGGCCGTCCCGCACCGCGGGCATGATCTCGTGGAACGGCATGACCACGATATCACCCACGCCGCCGGGGACATTTTGTTCCGCCCAGAGGCGGAACAGCAGGTACGCGGTCGAGCGCTCGCTCGGCACCGCGACCCGGCGACCGCTCAGCGCGGCCGGGTCTGCGGCTGCGCCGTCACTGCTCGGCTGCGTCAGCACGAGCGGGCCGCAGCCTCTGCCCAAAGCGCCGCCGCAAGGCAGCAGCGCGTAATCATTCAGCACCCAGGGGAGCGCTGCATACGAGATTTTCAAGACATCGGGGCCAACGCCTTCGGCTGCCAACCGATTGGTAATATCGATGTCCGCATATTGGACATCAAGCTCAGGCGCACCCGGAATTAATCCGTGCGCCCACGCGTGGAAGACAAATGTATCATTGGGACAGGGTGAATACGCAATTTTCATCTTAAAGCACCTCCGCTAGGACTGAACTTGCTGCTTCTAAAGCTTTAAAGGCATCCCCGATGCGCCAGGCATCGCGGTCGCGTGGACCAATCGCGTTCGAGATCGCGCGAATCTCCAGTACCGGCACGCCGCGCTGCTCGGCGGCCGTGGCGATGCCGAAGCCTTCCATGGCTTCGGCGGCCGCCCCAGGCACGCGCGCGGCAAGCGCCGCCGCGGTCGCCGCCGTGCCGGTGGCCGTCGCGACGGTGAGCACCGGCCCCGCTTGCGCGGACAATCCGGCGGCTTGCAGCGCCGCCGTCACTCGCTCGGCCAATGCGGCGTCAACGCTAACGCGTGTTGAGCCGAAGCCGAGCTCGTCCAAGCTGCTGAAGCCATCCAGCAGCTCTACCCCCAGATCGGCGGCAATAATTTCGTTGGCAACTACCAACGAGCCGATCTCCGCCTTTCCTACAAATCCGCCAGCAATACCGGCAATAATAACCAAATCATATTCAGCTTTTGCAAGCTCCAAAGCTCCGTTAACCGCCGCCGCAGCAATTCCCACGCCAGCCAAGGCAAATTCAAAGCGGCTATCATGGCCCAGACCACGCTGGACAGCGTCTCTTTCAGGCGCAACCGCCGTCATTACAAGTATACGCTTCATTAGGCTTATCCCCTTTGTATAGAAAGAAATCTCCTCTTTATTTTACATGACTGCGTTTGACAATTCCAACTAATTTGATTACTATCTAATTAGATATAATTCTAATTAGTTGAGGTGACCAAACATGCAGTTGGATAAAATCATCACCTACCACAAAGCGCTGGCTGACCCGACACGAATCCGAATACTCATTCTGCTGGCTGAAGGTGAAAGCAATGGCCAAGTCCTTGCCGAGAAATTGGGCATCACGCCTGCGACCATCACACATCACGCTGCCAAACTTAGGGAAGCCAGTCTTATTTATGAGCGCAGAGACAAGAATACGATTTATTTCGCATTGAATGAGTACTTTATACGCAGCCATGCCACCGCGACCATCGATCTCATCTATAAAAACAAGAAAGGGGGAACGGACCCCATGGACGATCAAGAGGCTAAGAGCAACGTTCAGCAATCCATCATTCGCAATTTCTTCACCCAAGATGGTAAACTCAAACATATCCCTGCTCAGCTCAAAAAAAAGCTAATTGTCCTGAAGCATCTGATCGAGCAATTGGAGAAAGGACGCAGCTATACGGAAAAAGAGCTGAATGTTTGGATCGAGCAGTTTCATCCCGATTTCGCCACGATCCGCCGAGAGTTCATCATGCATCAGTTCATGTTTCGGGAAAATAACATTTATGAATTGAACCCCGCTGAAATGTGGACGAAATGGGAAACCTTATCTTAAAAGTCGTTGCCTGTGATTCGCCACATTTCATCATTATGCTAAGTATGATATAGTTACTTGTAGAGATACATTTTACAAAAAGGCAGGTGAAACTGCAGATGAGACCTCTTTTCCATCCTGCTCGGGGCGATCTTGAATTAGCAACTATTCTACATGCGCTCAGTGATGACAATCGTTTGAGAGTCATTAAACGTCTCCATGAACACGGCGAGTTGTATTGCGGCGCTATCGAAATAGATATTCCCAAGTCCACGCTATCCCATCATCTGAAGGTTTTACGTGAATCCGGGTTGATCCATACGCGTATGGAAGGCACCCTTCGTTATACCTCATTGCGCCGCGATGATCTGCAAGCCAGATTTCCCGGTCTGCTGGATACCATCTTACCGCTAGTCAGCACATCATAGCTTCCTGTTCCATGGTTGACCATGGCGATGGGAAGCTTTTTTTCAAATATACAGGGCAAATATCCATACGCTCTCCGCATCTGTAACATATCCTAATTTTGTGAAGGGAGGGATTGACATGAGTTGTGGTTGCGGACCATCTGTACCTTACACTGGCACATCTGTAGTCCTCGTTTTATACATCCTCTTGGTTATCGTTCTTAGTACTTTCGGATTTGGTTGGTAATTGGAAAATAGCGGCTGGGACGATGTTTTCCGTTCTGGTCGCTTACTTTTGGGATACCTTTTAAGCTATAATCGTAATAGTTCACTAATCAGTCAATGATACATACCTATCCAGGATGGAGCGAGGAATTGTGGCAACTCCGAATTTGACCATTGTGGTCCCTTGTTATAATGAAGAAGAAGTACTTCCCGAAACGGTATTCCGACTCAGCGCTGTGCTGGATGCTCTAATTGCGGACAACCTGATTGCAGGCACGAGCACGATGTTGTTGGTCGATGACGGCAGCAAGGATGCGACCTGGGCGCTGATTGAAAGCTTCCACGCTGCTAATTCCTTCGTTACCGGTCTTAAACTAGCCAAAAATGCCGGTCATCAAAGCGCCCTGCTGGCCGGGTTGATGAAAGCCAAAGCCTATTCGGATTGTGTGGTCTCCATCGATGCCGATTTGCAAGATGACACAGATGCCATTCGCGAGTTCGTTGTCAAATTCCACGAAGGCTTCGATATTGTCTATGGGGTTAGGCAAGACCGTTCGGCGGACACCTTCTTCAAACGAGCCACTGCACAAGGCTTTTATAAGCTGATGACCGCGCTTGGTGTGAAAATCCATTATAATCATGCGGATTTCCGCTTAATGAGCAAACGTACGCTCGACAATTTAGAGAAATTTCAAGAGGTTAATTTATTTCTTCGCGGCATGGTGCCGCTGCTCGGCTTCCCTTCCACCCAAGTTTATTATGATCGCAAGGAACGTTTCGCCGGAGAATCCAAATATCCGCTGCGCAAAATGCTCGCTTTCGCCTTCGACGGCATTACCTCTTTCAGTGTGACACCGATTCGATTCGTTACTTTGATGGGCTTTCTCCTGTTCATCCTCAGTGTATTTGCCGGGATCTATGCCGTTGTAGGCAAAATGGTCGGTGCCAATGTGACGGGTTGGACTTCTCTCATTGTATCCGTCTGGTTTATTGGCGGTGTGCAGCTGCTGGCTCTAGGCTTAATCGGCGAGTATATCGGGAAAATCTACAAAGAAGTGAAGCAGCGTCCACTGTTCGTCATCGAAAAAGATTTGACAGAGCAGGCATCGAACGCTGCACAGACCTCTTTGCTCCAAGACAGCAGCCCTGCCGTACAAACCGCTTCAGGTCGGAGATACGGACCATGAATCGCTTCAAGGCTCATCTTTCCAGCAGCTTTGCCCGCTTCCTGATCGTCGGTGTGTTCAATACACTCGTCGGCCTATCCGCCAGTTTCCTGTTCTTCAATCTGCTTCACCTGAATTATTGGCTCTCTACGTTCGCCGGAAATACGATTGGAGCGATCGTTAGTTACACCTTGAATCGAACCTTTACGTTTCGTTCCAAGGCCAGCGTCGGCAGCAGCTGGTGGAAATTCGCTATCGTTATTCTCAGCTGCTATGGCCTTTCGTATGGCGCGAGTTATCTGCTGGCTGAGGCCACCGGACATCTCTTTCCTGTCATTAGCGCTGAATGGCGGCATAATGCTGCTATTCTCGTCGGCAACGGACTGTATACGATTGGTAATTACATCGGGCATAAATATTTTACATTTCGCACTAATGAGACGAACGTGCGCGGGGTATCCTAATCGCCAAGAGGTGATGCTACGATGGCACGCAGAAGAAGTCACAGAGCCATGGTACCTGGTTCCGAGCATGGACTCGGACTGCTTAAAGCTCAGGTCATGAAAAATCAAGGTTACAATGTCAATATGGAACGTCCTGATTTGGTTAAATATGAAGTAGCCCGAACGCTTGGCGTTCCGCTGCAGCAAGGCTACAACGGTCAACTAAGCTCCGAAGATGCCGGCAAGGTCGGAGGTCCCATCGGCGGAGCAATGGTGCGTGAACTCGTGCGCATGGCTCAGCAGCAGCTCTCCCAGCAGCGTCCCCCTCAAGGGTAAGCTAGCCGAGAATGCCATAATCCGCCGAAGGTTTACATAGACTAATAGCAAGCTGCTTGCAGCGCTACTTTCTATGTAAAAAAGTCAGGTGATGATGGCCGATGAACCCCCCAGGCAACCGTTCACAGGGGCCCGATTGGAAAGGGCTGTCGGCGCAAGCCGGCGACGTGCTAGGCCCTGAATTCTGGCAGGACATTGCCAGTATCATCCCGCTTACCGGGCCACGAATCGATATGTATGAAACACCCCAGGAGCTTGTCGTTGTGGCAGAAGTTCCTGGTTTGTCTTCCCCTGAGCAAATTCAGCTTTCTTTTCGTGAACAATCGCTTCATATGCGGGGAAACCTCGCAAGACCTTATCAAGTGACCGATCAGCAGATGCGGCTCTCGGAGCGTTTCTTCGGCGTCTTCGAGAGAGCGATTCGTTTACCAGGCAGAGCCTTAACCGAACAAATGCGGGCACACTATCAGAATGGTTTACTCATTGTTCGCATCCCGCTTTCTCCCCCTGACGGTGAGAAAGTCATCCCTATTCAGTTCACATAACGTTCGGCAGCGTAAGCCTTGCAGGTGATCTTCTTCCACTGCTTGTCTGATCTGCTGAGCGTTATTTGTTTTCAGAAAGAGAAATGAATCTCCCTTTGTCCCCATATAATGAAGAAGAGATCAGTAAGGAAATGGGAGATGGAGGGGATTATCATGGTACGTATTCAATTCCAATCGATACATATCGATGCCATCGCGGAGACATCCAGCGTGAACAAGGGGACCAATCGGATCATCGGCAGGCGTCATTCTGTCAAAGTCAACCAAGGGCTCGGGGAAGTAGCAGGCGAACACAATGTGATTCTCGGCGGCAAGCATGTTGTTCAGGACAGTGATAGGTTTGATATGAAACATCCGACACCGAAGAGCTAATTGCCATCATGTGGTTTCAAAAGAAAAAGGTGCCTCCGCCTCCGCCGCTGCATTCACCTGCAAAACCTAAACCAGAATCGTCTTTGAACCCGACCCCAACCGATCAAACGCCGCCTAATGTTCAACAATTAGAAAAACGTCTGAAACAATTGGAAGAGGATCTTGCTAAACTAGTCACCAAGCATCCGCAGATTCATATCGATGTACTGCATGTTCATCAGCCTGTCTTGGAGAATTTGACGTTCCGCTTAGATCATCTAGACATTAAGGAGCTTAGCGGCTCCTTGAATTTAGGCAATAATTTCGGCGCCAAGCCCACGGAGAAAAAAGGCCCCTTGGATGAGGCCTTTCAGCGTGCGCAGGTAACCAAAGACGGTGATAGCGGAGCTGTTAAAGACACCACTTCGCCTCCTCCAGAGCCCGAACGTACCGCAACAGGTTATCGGTATACGCCACAATTCAAAAAATAAAGAGGTGATCCATCCATGTCCTCATTCATGTCACCGTCATTCATCATCGGTTCGATCCGTATCGGATCGGTCGAAAGTGCGTCCTGCATCAATATGGGCAACAATTGGCCGACGGATTTCCAAAGCAACCAGAAGACTGTGCAAGGGTTCGGCGCCGTTGAAGGCGACAATAATCAGTTAGTCGGCACACGTTCCATGCTGAACGATTCCGATTTCATGGATATGCTCAATATCGGTGACAATGAGACACCGGATTGGCTACAAGAGATGATTGTCAATCAAGCTCAGACCTCCGGCTTCACCACGTCCTCTGCCGCGTCAGAGACTGAACCTGCTGTGACAAATGCTCCGCAAACTGCTGATTAGGCAGCTGCGGAGCATTCTTTTACACACGTCCAATAATGAAATCTCCCTTGGTATACGGCGCATCAATAATATCATTATCATACACCGTATTCACATTGTTGATCACATAGTTGTTTTCCCCGCTTACTTCTCCCATTCCGCTGTTCGCTTTGCTGCTTGTTGTCCAAAGAATTTGCATATTCGTCCCAACGAAAATGCCGGAAGCATCTCCAATTGTAATCACATGAATAGAGTCGAATTGAATGACTGGCGGGTCCTGTGGACCTTGCAGATTCATGATCGCGTTCCCCCACTCTTTCATCAGACTTGGTTCGCCACAGTTGGTTTAAAGTCCTGATCATTAATCGGGGCATCGATAAAGTCATTATCAAACAGGAAATTCACGATATTAACGGAGATCGTATTGCCGATAAACTCGCCAGTACCATAATTGTTCTTACTATGCGAATCCCAGCTGGACTGTACATTCTCACCGATCCCGATGGTGGCATTCGTATTCTGGTTGTTAATGTTAATCATGTTAAAAACGATGGAACTCGGCACGCCGCTCACTCCTGTCCACGGATAGCTTACAATTGTGACTTGTATGTTAGCCTATTCACAGAGTGCCCGCTTGGTGACAGCGGCGTTCCAAGTGAAGAAGAAGGGCGATTTTACTGGTGTGGGGAGCTTAAAAGAGCCTTTGGGAGCTTCTATTGGTGCGAAATGGGGGTTTTGCGGCGGGATACGAGTCTCCAGAGGTTCCTGCTTAGCGGGTGTGAGGTTGCGTCTTGGTTTAAAATACACTTTCATTGGATATTTCCAATGAATTCTGCTACATCTTGATCTAAAACTCACTTTCATTGGATAAATCCAATGAAAATCTTAAAATCAGCCCTTACAGGGCGATTCTGAGCTAAACCATTGGATAAATCCAGTCCGAGGTGGAGTTCGGCCCCTTTAGGGGCTGTTTCATTGGAAATATCCAGTGACTATAGAAAACACTGGCTAGTTTTTTGGTGCTTGGTGCCACAGAGTGGAAGGTTGCGAGTTGAGTAGTAGTGGTGGGCCTGGATATAGTTGGTGATGCAGTCAGGCGCAGCCGTGGCGTCCCAAGTGAAGAAGAAGCGCGATTCTACTGGTTTGGGGGCAATAAGAGCCTTTAGGAGCTTCTATTGGTGCGATAAGGTGGCTTTTCGGCGGGATAGAAGTCTCCAGGGACTCTTATTGGCAATCGGAGGGGCGATTCTACCGGTGCGAGGAGCGAATAAGAGCCTTTGGGAGCTTCTATTGATGCGAATAGAGGGTTTTTCGGCGGGATAGGAGTCTCCAGGGACTCTTATTGGCAATTGGAAGGGCGATTCTACTGGCACGAGAGCGTATAAGCTTGGCTGATATCCAAGCGAGTTAACATAAAAAAGATCCTTTCCCCAGCGGGAAAGGATCTTTCTTCTTCCTTCGCAAATCTTAGAACCAGATTCCTGGGCCGCCGAAACCGCCGCCAAATCCACCAAATGGGCCAAACCCACCACCGAAACCGCCACCAAATCCTCCGCCAAACCCTCCGCCAAACCCACCATGTGCAAAAGGTGATGTGCCAATCGCTAAGAGGTCAAACAGGACCAAGGGGATGACCGCTTTAACTTGAACCTTTTTGCCATTCTGAGGAGCGACGATCAACGTGTTGCCGCTGATACGCACCAATTTACCTGTTACGCTGGATCCGTCTTTCTTCACAGCAACAATATGTTTGCCTACCAATTTACGAACGTCTTCCTTACGAATTTTGGACGCCATGAACGTCCACCTCCTTCAGCCACCAGGGATACATTGCTCTATAGTGTACGACTGGATAGGTGAGTTCGCTTGGATAGCTGTCCACTTCTAGCAATAAATACGCAGTAGCCCAATAAAAAAACCGCATTTCCAACCCCCAACAGGCTGAAAAACGGCTTCTTCATTTGCATAACAGCACCACTAAGCTTTACGGATATTCCCAAGCTCTGTCGTAATCGCATCAATCTCACTGATGCTGAATCTATCTTTACTCGCGACCATGTTGTACAGATCCCTCAGATCCTCATAAACCTCTTCCTTCACGTTGGAGGCTTTGATCGATCCGCCTGTCGCCATGCGCAGCTTCTTCTTAATTTCTTCAAACATAAATTCCACGTTCTCTTCCGACCATGTACTCAAATCCATCTGTTAGTGTCATCCTTCCTTGCTTCTCTTGTCATTATTCTAAAGCACCAGCCCAGGAATGTAAAATACAACATTGTCTCCGCCTTTGAAAATAGTAAGAAAAACGGCTTCGCCGCCCTGATAGATCCGTCTCTTCTTAGCAGCAAAACCTAGTAAGGGAACTAGGGGACGCTAATTAGGCAAAAAGTAGGCATGCGAGGGTCATAGCGGAACTACAGGGTCTTATTTCCATAAAAAGTATTGAAAATTCCCATGAAACAGCAAATTAGCATACTGTAGTTCCCTCAACCTCCAGATAATGACACTTTCGGTTAGAATAGGGCACCATAGTTCCCTTACGTCCCCGCGAGGCAGCTGGAGCAGCTCCGCTTTCACTCCAAAACATATAAACTCTTATATAGCAAAAAAAGAGAGACTCTCGTCTCCCTTCACGCTTCGATTAGATTGCATTTGTAATCGGCAAATGAGGACCCACCATTTTAACAATCGGACGCTGCTGCTCATGAGAATCAAAATCCAGGCTCACACAGATCAGACGGATGTGCTCTTCTGCCAGTCTTCTTGCTTCTTCATAGGTTTGTTTGAATTGAATACAATAGGAGATAAGGCCGTGCATAGACATAAACAAGTTCCACGGAAGTGTAAACTTCCTATTTTCATAAGCGGGTTGATCTGCGATGACTTGTCTAATCACAATAGCAAACATTTCTAAACACTGTGCTTGCTCGGTACGAGAATAATGTGTTAATTCCGGTTCGTTCAGCATGAACATCATTTCGTAATGATTCGGGTTGCTCAAACCAAACCAAACGAATTCCATCATCAGCTTTTGAAGCAGGTTCACGCTAAACCCATGCTCACGAACGATCATTTCGCGCTGACGCTGCATCAGTAAGGAAAAGTCATCTTTAATTAACGCATAAAATAGTTCAGCTTTCTCACTAAAATGGTAATATAACGCCCCGTGACTGTACCCCATTGCTTTTGCGATGCTGCGCATCGTTAAAGCACGATAGCCAAAAGTAGCGAATAAATCCCGCGCCTCGGTAAGTATTCGTTCTCTGCTAAGCTCTTGCGCGACTGCTTTCCTAGCCATTCTTCTATCCCTCCGCATCCTTAGCTTATGAAATTAGGTGAAACTGTCCCATCTCGAACCCGCCTATTCAGGCAGGTTCTTATGAACGATATACGCGTTCTCTCCAGCTGTTATAACGCCTTGACCTTGTGTAATGTCTGTTGCCCAGTTGATAAATGTCTCCGCTGCCGCTGCCAGTGGATAGCAAGCTACAGTTACTTTATCCGTAAACTGAATGTCTCCTAGGAGCATCCCCTGATTTCTTAGCTCATTCTCGATTTTGCCATACCACGTATAATCAACCTCGATAAGCACCTTCTGATGGTTCACTTTATATATGGGCTGTGCAGCCTCAATGCCTACCACGGCTCCATCCGTATAAGCCCGGATAAGTCCGCCCGCGCCAAGCATGATGCCGCCATAATAACGGGTAACTACGACAACGATGTTCTTGAGCCCTTGATGCTTAATCACTTCCAGAATCGGCTTGCCTGCGGTGCCGCTCGGCTCCCCATCATCAGATTGCTTCTGAATCTGGTCTCTCTCACCGATAACATAAGCGCTGCAGTTGTGTGTAGCCGCTTTGTGTTCTTTTTTGATCGCTTCAATAAATTGGGTAGCTTCTTCTTCTGACTCAACCGGCCTCGCATGGCCGATGAAACGCGACTTCTTGATGATGATTTCCGACGATCCGTACGATTGGATAGTTTTGAAATGTGCTAGCATAGCCGACCTTTCTTGGTAGAAGGAAACATCTGTTTCACTATATTCTACACACAACCCTAGACTTCGACAATATAGAAAGAAAATTTACCACATAAATAATGGGAATAATGGAACGAAAAAACGACCTATCCGATAGGATTGATCGTTTTTTTACATTCGTTCATTTTCATTGTTGCAAACGTGCTTCCAATTCCGCTTTTTCCTTCTCATAACCCGGTTTTCCTAAGAGGGCAAACATGTTCTTTTTGTAAGCTTCAACACCTGGTTGGTCAAAAGGATTCACACCCATCAAGTAACCGCTGATGCCGCATGCTTTTTCAAAGAAATAAACCATATAACCGAAGGAGTAAGGTGTCATGTCCGGCAAAGTCACGATCAGGTTCGGAACGTGTCCGTCTGTGTGTGCCAGCATTGTGCCTTGGAACGCTTTTTTGTTCACGAAATCCATCGTTTTCCCGCTCAGGAAGTTAAGCCCGTCCAGATCGTCCGCATCCGTACCAATGGTGATATGGTCTGCAACTTGATCCACTTGGATGACCGTTTCGAACAGAATCCGGTTGCCATCCTGCACGAATTGGCCCATGGAGTGAAGATCCGTGGAGAAATCAACAGACGCAGGGTAAATCCCTTTGTAATCTTTTCCTTCGCTTTCCCCGAACAACTGCTTCCACCATTCCGATACGAAATGCAAGGACGGCTCATAGTTCACGAGGATTTCAATCGTTTTGCCTTTGCGATACAGGGAGTTGCGAACGGCCGCATATTGGTACGCTTGGTTCTCGCTTAATTTGGGATTGGAGAATTCTTGCTGTGCATCTACCGCGCCTTTCATAATGGCTTCCACATCAATGCCCGCTGTCGCAATTGGCAGCAAACCAACAGCCGTAAGTACGGAATAACGTCCGCCTACATCATCCGGGATGACGAAAGTCTCGTAACCTTCAGCGTTGGCAAGTGTTTTGAGCGCGCCTTTTTCTTGATCAGTAGTTGCGTAGATCCGCTTGCGTGCCGCTTCTTTGCCATATTTTTTCTCCAGAAGCTCACGGAAAATACGGAAAGCAATCGCTGGCTCCGTCGTCGTACCGGATTTGGAAATGACGTTGACGGAGAAATCCTTCCCTTCCAACAATTGAAGCAAGTGCGTCACATACGTAGAGCTGATATTATTCCCTACAAAATAAATCTCAGGCGTTTTACGTTTATCTTTTGGCAAAATGTTATAGAAAGAATGGGACAACATCTCCAGCGCTGCGCGGGCTCCCAAATAGGAACCGCCAATGCCAATTACCACGAGTGCCTCGGAATCGGACTGAATTTGCTTGGCAGAAGCTTGAATGCGTGCAAACTCTTCACGGTTATAGTTCTCAGGAAGATCCACCCAACCTAGATAATCGGATCCTGCACCTGTTTTGTTATGTAGCTGTTCGTGGGCTAATTCCACTTGGGCTGACAAGTAATCAACCTCATGCTGGGATAGAAAAGATAATGCCTTGCTGTAATCGAACTGTAGTTTTTTGCTCACTATGCTCGCCTCCACCTCTATATTTTTCCTTTTCCTAGCATACTTATTTGCCTGTACAAATGCAAGTAAAGAAGGCATTCACAGGTTCTATTTCGCATGATAAAATGAACCTAGAGGTGAATGATCATGAAACGTATCGGCTTTATTGGACTTGGCACAATGGGTAAACCCATGGCTGCTAACCTTATTCAAAAGGGTTTTAACGTAACGGTCTATAATCGTACTGCTGAAAAAGCGGACGAGCTTGCTCGTCTTGGCGCTGAAGTCGCTCAGACCCCCGCTCAAGCTGCTCGCAGTTCGGATGTTTTGATTACAATGCTTAGCAATGACGCTTCACTCCTGGAGATTTTCTACAGTGAGCAGGGCATTCTGAGTGGTATTCATCCCGCTCTCACGATTATTGACTCCAGCACCGTGTCCCCACAAACAAGTCAAAAGCTGGCGGAAGAATTATCAGCACATTTCGTTGATTTCCTCGACGCGCCTGTCACCGGCACCAAACCTGCCGCTGAAGCTGGTACGCTTACGTTCATGGTCGGCGGCAACCAAGAAGTGTTCGACGAGCAGCAAGACGTGTTCTCGGCTCTTGGCAGCAAAGCCCTATACCTCGGGCCTAGCGGCTCGGGTTCGAATGCCAAACTTGCCCACAACACGATGGTGGGTATTAACTTAGCCGGTTTAGCCGAAGGCTTATCCATAGCAACCAAAGCAGGCATTAACCCTGCTCAATTCTTAGAGATTGTGCGCTCCGGCGGAGCGCACAGCAAGCAAGTCGAACTGAAAGCCGATAAAATTATCGATCGCGATTTCAGCAATCAATTCTCCCTGAAGCTGATGCTGAAGGATCTTTTGCTCGCGCAGGAACTTACCAACAAGTTCCAGCTGCCTTCGCCGATGTTGAATTCGGCAACAACCTTGTTTCAGATGGGCCTGAGCAAAGGCCTTGGCGAAGAAGATTTGAGCGCCGTCATCCAGTGCTATGAGGACTGGATGGGTGTGAAGGTCACGAGATCAAGCGAAGCTGTTGTCGAGGCTGCTTCCGCTGCGGAGAAGCAGGCTTCGCCGCTTTCCGGCCGCGAACGTCGCCGGAACACCCGCGTGAAACTGGACATCAGCCTGAAGCTGTCCATCTACCAGTGGGAGCAGGAAGGCTCCTTCTCCGGCCAGAACATCGACGGCACGCTTTATGACTTGTCGGAAAGCGGCCTGCAAATCACCTCGGCGGCACCGCTTGCGCCGGACATGTTCATCGTCATCCACTTCCCGCAGGAAGCGGAACTCCCGCCAATCACGGCTCGCGTGATTCGCATCGAAACGCATGGCAGCAATTTCCGCTATGGCTGCATGCTTTCCGCTCTGCCGCCTTATGTGCGGATCAAGCTGGAGCAGTATATTGAGGATCATATCGAGTATGCTTTGTAAATGAATAGCATGAACGTGCGTGAAGAACATGCCGTCTTTCCCTTAGGGAGAGGCGGCATTTTTTATTTTTACTCTGCTTAGGGTTACAAGGAGGAGTACCGGATGAATTTTTATCAAGCGCATGAAATCTTTGTTCAGCATCATAAGGTGCGACGTTCGGGTGAGCGTCTGCGCCGATTGCAAGAAGGGCATGGTTATGCGGAAAAGTTATTCATGCAGCACATCTGGTGGCCGGTTGTTGGGCATTTTCGCTATCTGAATCCGGAATATGAAGTAAGGGACTTTCAAGACAACACGCGGTTTGTTGACTTTGTTTATCTGCGGCCGCCCCATCGGATCTGTATCGAGATTGATGGGTTCGGCCCCCATGCCCGAGATATTGACCGAACTCGCTTCGGCGATAACCTGATGCGGCAGAACCAGTTGATGCTGGATAATTGGAAGGTTTTTCGCTTTTCCGTTGACGATATTACAGGACATCAACGGCGCTGTCAGCAGGTTACTTGGAACATGATGGGACGATGGTATGGCGATGATTGCGGTCGCGAGATGTGGTCGCTCACCAATCGAGAGAAAGAGATCACTCGGCTGGCTGCTAGCGCCGTCGACCCGCTTAATCCGCAAGCCGTGGCGGCACATCTAGGCATCCGCGTGGAACATGCACGCAAATGGCTTCGCAGCTTGCATGGGAAAGGAATTATCAAGCCTGCTAGCGGCGTACAGCGGGTTAGGTCTTATGTGCTCGCCCCCTCGGGGCGGGAATGGTCGGAATTTTGATTGGAGTTGGCGCGGGGTGGTGGTGAGTCGTAGGCCGTTGGTGGCGCTGGCTGGTTGGTTGGTTGCTGAGAATAGCAGTCTTTGGAGACTTCTATGTGGGGAAAAATACGGTTTGAAGAGAGAATAGAAGCCTCTGGGGACTTCTATATATTAGAATACTGGCTGAATCTAGGGAATCCGAGCCAATAAGAGTCTTTTACGTCTTCTATTCACCTCTAATGAAGAGAATTCGCACAAATAAGAGCCCCTGAAGGCTCTTATTTGTGTTTCCTTTACGCTTCCAGTTGGCCCGAAGCCTTACGAAGTTCATCCGCTAGTCGATGGAATTCTTCCCTAGCTTCTACATCCTCTGTGCTCATCCAAGCGGCCGATAGAAAATGAATAATCTTGTTCGCATCATCCGCGCTCATCATATATTCCCCCTTTTCCTCCAACTGATCAAAACGAGCGAGATCACTTCCTTCTATGATTTGAATAAGCTTGTCCGCATACTTGGGATCTGTCGCGTATCCTGCACGCTGTAATTCCTTGCTTGCAATTTGGTAATTGCGTTCATTCAAAACATTCTTGTAGCGTAGATTCTGCGAAAGCAAAAGCGAATGATCGCGTATGCTATCCGCCCAGCACTCGTACACCCTAAAACCATCAACAATTCGCACCCACTTGCCATTAATGAACTCCTGCGTCGCTTGCTGCTGCCCGCTCCCTTTGATGCCAAACAAATTATTTCCAGGAGCCGAGCGCCCCCAGCCGCTTTCCAAAATCGCCTGCGCGATCGTCACACTCGCCAAAATCCCATACGCCAGCATATCCGCTTGCGCCGCAGGCGCCACTTGATCAATAAAACTTTCCTTGCTCATAGCCCCTCCCCTTTGCTGCGTAGTATTTGAATCATCTGTTTAAGAAAGTTCGGCAGCGGAAGGCCCAACCGCCCATAATTCTCCGTAATGGAAATCAACTCATTGGCTAAATAAAAATAAATCGCCGCCGTCATCATCAGCTCCGTATCAAACAGCAGATCCATCCGATGCGCCAGCATAATGACCAGCAGCATCAACCCTTTGCGCGCGAGTCCCCAAAAGCCGACCTGGCTATTCAGTCCGCGTTGTTCCTTCATCGAAGCAGCCATCCCCGTCAAATAATCAACGAGAATCGCCATCAGAAACAGGGCCATCAACTCATTCCAACCGCCGAATGCGTACGTTAACATCGTCCCAAACACGGCTGAAATCATATTAAAATTGATTTGATTCATGTGTAGTTGCTCCTTTCTTTATTAGGTGGAGAAAGGCCACCGAGATTGTAGGTTCTGGGTAGCCTTTCGCAAATAATTACCATGTAATTGATGAGATTTCTTCTTCAGTTTGTGCTTCTGAAAGTGCTGTTTTTAGCTCCCAGTACTTGCTGATGTTGACGTTTTTGTGGGCTAGCCCATCAGCGTTGAGGGTTTTGAATTGTTCGAATGAGTGTGGCTGTGGCATGCCGGAGGCTTTCCACAGGATGGGTTCGGTCGCTATGCCAGCGGCGATTGCGTTTAGCGTGCTGTTGAGATTTGTTTGGGCTTCGTAGTCATAGTCGTAGGTGTGTTCGCTGCCGAGAGCTTTTGACTTGAATCCGCTTAGGATTGTTGTGTTGCATTTGGAGTTGAGTTCTTCAGTCTTTGATTGCTTCGAATGTGACAAAACTTGCTCCGGAGTTGGCTGCATCGCTTCCCATGCGGATTGGAGTTGCTCGGGAGTTGGCTCGGGAGATTCTAGGTTCCATTTTGCGATGTATGGGCCGTTTCCGTCTGAGTCGTCTTGGACGATGAAGTCGGCTAGGGGATTGGCTTGTGGGTGTAGATGCATGATTGCTTGTGGTATGTTCATGGGGGTTCCTCCTTTATGCGATACGTGTTCCTGTGAATGTTTGGAAAACTGTCTGTGATGCATCGGCTACGACAGCATTTGAACAATAGAAGTACACATTTACCATATCACCTGCGTTAAGTTTTACTGTTTGAGTCATCCCAATTTGATACGATGTAACACTAGCTACTGTCCCAAATTGATTTGGCCTAAAACCTTCTGTACCATTTATATATAAAGACATGTAAGCATTACTATTTGCAGGCATGGAATTTATCCGCAAATTTGCTGTAAATAAGTATAATCCGCTATCTTTAGCTATAAATGTAGATGTTGCTAAAGTGAATTCCGATTTGTTATCGTAAAAAGTAGCCTGAGAATAATTTACTTTTGTAATGGTTGACGCTGAGAAAACTTGGTTTGAAGCTCCTGTTTGATATGCAAGGAATGCGCTTCTATTTGCTTGTGTGTTATCTCCCCAAGGATTAAGAATTGCGCTGCGGATCGCAGCTCCTGTTCCAAGACTTTCTAAACCAGACGGCTGAGAATTAATTTTAACAATTTCTCCCCCTAAAGTAGAAGCGAGGCTAAAGTTATTATTAGTGCCAGAATTCAAATCGCTGATAAGTTTACCTAAATTAGCTAAAATGGCATAATTTCTATTAGATATTACAGTTTGAACAACATACATCATGCCAGTATTCATTTGTATACCAATTTGTGTTGGTGCTGATGAAACAATAGCACAGCCAGAAACAATAACCCTAGAACTGTTATTTGCTGAAATTGCTGTTCCCGTTGTAGTTGTTATGTTAAAACCTGATAAGACTAATTCAATGGTGTTGTTAATAATACTGTAAAATTGAGATACATTAGCACCGCTATTAGATGATATTAGTAATTTTCCTTGACCGACAAAGCCGTTAATAATAATTGATTCAGCATAAGTTCCTGCTGCTACATTCACGGTAACAAAGTGGTTTATAACTTGTGGAATTTGATTAATAGCAAATTGGATAGTCTTATATGGTTTTACTGCGCTTCCGTCCCCATTATCTGCACCATTTGTAGCATCCACATATAACGTCATATTTGCCGTAGTTTTTTGCGGCACATTATATATTTGTCTAGCTAGAATCTCATTAGCACTAATTCGTGCGTCTTGGTCTGCTTGATTAATTGCTAATGTATCAACAACGGTTTTTAAGTTGCTTGCTGCTTCTCCAGAAACTCCTGTTATTGGAGCAGACAATAGATGTTGGTCAAGGGCAATATATGATATTTCGTATGTTGCTGTTGGGTCGTAGGCACTCGGTATTTTTTGTGCATAACCGTACCCTAATTGTTCTATCGTTGCTGTTCCTACAGGTCTTGATCCGATAAACCAAGCGTCATCACGCCCATTTTTGTAAACTCTTAACAACCTACTGTTTCTATATTTAAGTGGTGACGACAGTGTGTTAATTTGGTTAAAGCCAACAGATATAAAAGAAGCATCTACTTTTTCTCGCACTATAACCCCTTGCCCTACTTCAATCTGATTCAATCCCTCATGCAAAGACATTCCTGCATCTACTTGGATTTCTTCAAATGTTGGTGTAGCTAGTTGATAGGTTAGTTTGTAAGGTGTGTACTTATTCGTATTTATGGATGTTGGTAGTACATTCGTGTAAAATGCAGGGTTGTTAATAACGTTATTAGCCTGTATCCAACCTTTTGTTCCTGTCCCATTGTATGTCCCAGTTACAGGTTGCCCCCATTCAAACATCTTCCAACCATAGAAATACGCTTGTATCTCTTGCACTGATGGAGGATAGCCATTTCCCCACCCTGTATCAGCATTAGCTAAATCGATGTAGAGCGTGTCGTTACTCCAAATGTAAAAATTATCAATGACTCCTGAACCGTAAGGTGTGTCTGTTGTTTCCGATACTGTTTTGCCATCGAACTTAACCATTTTTGCATTATTGGCACTCAAATTTGCATTTGAAAGTGGCAATCCCACTCTACCAAATGTAGCATTGGGTACACCATTAGTTATCCAACCCAAACTACCATCTAGCACCATATCCTTAAATCGCTTCTCAACAAAGTATTTGCCATCACGTTTAAACAACGTGTCATAGACCGTCCCATCTACGGATGAAGCTAACTGTACGTTAGGAAAGGCAAGCATATCGTCATTACGTGGCTTGAATGGTTTAGCTGTTGCTCCAAGGTTTAGTATAGGGTTAGAGAAAATGTACGCTGAACCTGTTCCGTAAACATACGTAGCGGTATTCGTTTCATCTGTGAAGCTAATTAATGATGTCGCAATCACACGTAAAATAGTTGCATTACTAGGCATTGTTAACACTCTACTTGTATTGCCTGATATTACATTCCTGACAAGTGAAGTGCCTGTTATGTCGAGTATTACAATTCGCATGTATGAAGTTGATGGATTAGTCAATGTGTACTGTTGCCCAGAAATTACGGGTACTTCGTAGTACGTACTTAGTTCACCTGTTGACCCACTGGCATTTAAATTTATCGAGTAAGGATTCGTAATAGTTGCGACACCACCAGTGCCATTGTTAACCGTCCATTCGTTAAACGTAGGCAATAAATTCTCCCCATACTTAATTACATAAGGTGCATTGATATGCTTTACATCATCTACGTATGGATATTTAGCTGCAAGTTGATCGACTGTTAACGTCGTCAAGTTACCATATTCTATTGCTGTAACTTCGTATAGTCGGAGACCGTCCATATAACCCGTTGCCGTACCTGTAGAGGTACCCCCGAATACTACTGAACATACTCCACCTGTAGCCGCTGATCCTGTAAATGACGTCACAAGCGTTTGCCATTGGTTCAGCTTTGAAGAATCAAACGTTTTTAAAGATGTGCCTATGTTAGCTCCTAGACTATTTTGTTGAACACTTAATGCCATAACCGCACCGGACGTAGCTGTCATATAAGCATCCATTAAAGCCACATAATATCGTCCCGATACGAGAGCAAAATTATTTTTGTAGGCAAAGCTTGTAGAAACGGATTGGGCAGTCTTAAAGGAGTTTGTTCCATACTTTTTAATGGTGGAATCAAGTGTTACGGTTCCTGCTCTAAAGAATGGCGTAAGATCCTCACAATTACCATCACGCCCCAACAAGTTAACCAAAGTGCGCCCACGAATGTTTATCCCATTAAACGGCGCCCCTTTCGGAGCCGTAACAACCTGCAAACCATTCACCAAATTCACCGCCATAGGCGCCGAATCAGCCAACTGCCCCCCAACCTGAGAATCAATCCGATCCCAGTTGTCATTCAACATCGTGTTAATATCAAACGTGTCATTTCCATCCGTAGACGGGTTCTTCTTATAAAGCCCCATGTTCGTTGTCGAGCTCGGCATATGCGTTTCCCTCCAGGTTAAACGGGGATGAATGGCGCGAAATCGGTCATTTTCCTCGTTTGAATTTGATTGATGGTCATCGTTTGGTGCAGCTGATTGAGCAAGAAGTATTTGTACTGGTACACGACTTGCAAATGTGCCGGTTTGATCTCGTCGATCGCCGCTTTCAGATCGCCAAGATTCGGCGGCGTGCCGAGCGCGTCCACGAACCGCACGGTGAACTGATACGCAGCCGGCTGCTGCGTCACTTGGACCGCGCCGCGACTGTACGCGCTAGCCACGCTCTCGATCAGCTCGACGGTAACGGTCCCAACGCCGCGCAGCTTGGCGTTGATGACCGACCGACGCTGATCGTCGGGCTTGCCCGGCACCGGCGCGATGCCGAGCTCGGCTTCCCAAGCGTCGAGCCCCCACGTGGCGGAGCCGACGAAGAACTGCGCGAGTATCTCCTCCAGGGAGACACGTACAAGATCAAGCTCCGCGCCCTGCGCTTGCAGAATGCCATCCATGATCCGCGAGGTCTCATAATAGCGGGGCAAATATCCCTTCATCCTGTTGCTACTACTCACAGCGTCACCGCCCCAATGACGGCAACTTGCCCAGCGCCGATCACAATGTTGGTCCCGCCACCGTTCAACTGCAAGCCGGCATAATCCTGCACGCCCGGCGTATCGAGCAGCAAGGAGCCGATGCGCACATAGCGTACATACGGATCAGCAGAGAATGCTATTTCCGCTAAATAGCTGCGAACAGTCGCCATAAAATCAGCTTTCACCTGCGCTAAGGTTCGGCTCCCATTCAACGTTACACTGGCCGTGATGCCTACCGAAATTTCGGAAGCCGCAACGACGGTAACGGCTGCACCGATAGGCGCTTTGCCAACCAATGGCGACGCTGGATAAATATACTGCTGCACAGCAGCGACAACGGAAGGCGAAGCGCTTCTTTTGTCCGTACCGATGACAACGACTTTCACGGTGCCTGGACCGTTCCACAAAGGCAGCACCTGAGCAGCGCCAACGCCTGCGACATCGAGCGCCCAGTTGAGATAATCTGCTTTGTTCCCGCTTGTTCCGGGAGACCGAACTTTAGCATAATAGCGATTGAGCAGCGCTGCATCTCCTTCTATTTCAGCTCCACCCGCCATCGGCAAGGCATGACTCACACCTGTAATCCCAGCGATAGGCGAAATCAACAGGCTAATTGCACCACTGGGTACATTCCCCCCTGTCCCGCCATTCACAGCAGATACCAGCACGACAGCACGCCCCGAGCCATCTACAACGCCCACATCCAGCGTCTCAAAAATAATCGAAGCCGTCCCATGATACGTATCCGCCAGCGTTCCGATGCGTGTTCCTTTAGGCACAAGGGTACCCGATGTTCCTCCAAACTCAACGGCTCCTACGGCCTTAACGGCATCCTTGCGAAAAACGCCATGCTCCGCACAACGCAAATCCAAATACGGGCCGAAGGTCGTCCCTGCAAAACCTCGCCGCAAAACCTCCTGCGACTGAATAGCCGCCTGCGCCAACTCGATGGAAGCCGGAGCCAAGGCATCCCACATGTACGATCCCTCGGATTGATCCAAATCGGACGGAAGCCTGTCCAGCATGCGCCCCCGAATGGCTTCTTCGGTCTGCTCGGTCAAATAATCCGGTAAACTAGCCATATTAACTGATCACCACACTTCCCTTTATGTTCTTTTGCTCGCCTCGCACGTTGGTGATTTCACATTGAAACGAACACTCGCTATTTTTCCAATAAAATGTAAAACGACGCACATCCGCTGTACGCGGATCGACTTTCAACGTTTCCGTCGTGATCCGGACGATTTCCATTTCATTCGCCTGCCTGGTCAAATGCCGGGCAATCAAATCCTCAAATTCCTGACCATACGTCCGCGAATATACGAGATGCGCGTAGCGCTCCGTACGCAGCGCCTTTTGACACCATTCCAGCCATGCTTCTGTAGCCGTGCATTCGGCAATTCTCCCCGTCTGGGTCGTTACGAATTCGCCAAGTGAATGGTCAAACTTCGGGCTGCGCCCAAACTTAACCGCTCCTTTGCGCTTCTCCCCAACAAGGGTTCCTGCTCCTGCTCCTGACCCAACCTGCGGAAATAAATTCGGCATCTATTTCACCACCTTGCAGATGATCACAGCATCATTGCCATCATTGATAGGAATCGCCAAGACACGGTCTCCAGACTTCAAGCCATGCTGAAACTCCAAACGCACATCCTCCACCACGGACTCGCCAAAAGCAAACGCCCCCTGCCCGGTCACAGCCCCGCTGCCGCTGGTCAATCCAGTGACACTACCGCCAAGTGTAAAAGCAGGCAGATGCAGCTTCGCCATCCAATCCGCCACATAATAGTCCGCAATCTCATGTTTAAAACGATCCAGCTTGAGTCCCCCGGCCGTCATCGTTCCCAGCTCCGCAGGCAGGCCTGTGATGGCCGATGCCGCATGTCCAGACATCCGATTGTCGAGCGTAGTCGCGAGCTTTTTATACGGATTCATTCATGTAATACCTCCTTCTTACCAGCTCGGGGCTGCCCAGTTCCAGCACCATTTTGCCGGGGTCGCCCAGCTCATGCCGGACGGACATCGCGATCAGCTCCATCCCGCTGCCAGCCAGATCGACCTTATCGCCTGCGCGAATCGTGTTGATATCCAGCGATGTCACGCTGATGGTTTCCTGTACGCCCGCCAGCAGCGCATGTGCGGCCTCTTTGGCTTCGCTGACAGAGTTGTAGCTGCTTTCCTGCACAATTTTCTGCAAGGTGCCCAGCGCTGCAATTTCTCCTTCTTCAACGGCTAGCACTTGTGCGGCAGCATCGTCACCGGCCTCTTTGGTGCCCAGCACTTTTACCTTGGTCACGGCGCCTTCGAGCGTCCTTTTCTGCATAATGCTTATCACATTCTCGCTTGGCTCTAACGACCAAACCACCCTGTTGCTGCCAATTTGCACGAGTTCCAAGCCTGCGACCGTCATGCGGGGGCGATACATCGGACCGCCTTTCTTGGCCGTTTCCTTCAAATCTTTCATCATCATCCCGTAGATCGACTCCGCGCGATAAAGCGCCTTAGCCAGCTTCACTTCCGTATCCGGTAAACGGTCATACCGAATGTTCCAATCATCGGCGTATTTGCGAATGCGCTCGCTCGCCGTCATCCCAGCCGGGAACACATATTCATCCTCGGATTTGGCCAAATAAATCGTGCGATCATACATCGTGACTGTTAGCCGGTCGCTGCGTTCATAGTGATTCTCACACTGCCAAACAACGGCAGGATTCAGCAAATCAACCTGCTCGCTCCCGCCAAAAGGAACCCCCAACACACGAACCGCTTGTCCTGGCTTCATCCCCGGAAAATCCGGTGACACAACCAGTGTCGCCTGGGCCCTGTAGGAAATCTCATCCAACGCCTCTTCCAGCGTCAGCTCATAAATCAAATCCTGAAAGGCGTACCGATCCTCCAGCCAAATATCATAAGCACCTGCCAACCTTAGTGCGGTCATCACGGTATCACCAACTCTTGGTCAGGCTGAATCAGATCGGGGTTATCACCGATAATGGCCCGATTAGCTTCATAAATCTCCCGCCAACGGCCGCCGGAGCCTAGGTTTATTTTGGCAATAGCCCATAGAGAATCGCCTGACTTGACCTTATAAGTAGGAGGCACCGGTTTAATATCAGAACGCGCCTCCCCGCCCGAGCTGCCTAATCGCTCATCCAATGTTCTTACTTTATAGTCATTCCATGTACGAAAAGTCACATCGAAATACACATCGCCCGGCTCGCCGCCCCTGAAGCTGCTGTTATGCGCCGAAAGCATGACCAGCACATTCACATCGGTTTCCGTAATAATCAGCCGCAGCGGTTCCTGGCTCTCCATCCACGTATTCAACTGATTCATCGCCGTTTGTGGATTAGGCAGCGATTTATATTTGCAGTAGCTGGCATCATAATCCGCCGGAAAAAAGGAGGAGAAGGCAATTTCCTTCACCTTCACTCCTTGCGGTACATCCAGCTCACCGCCACGAATAATCGTGATCGTTTCAAAGCTTTTGTCCCGGCGAATGTTCACCTCAGACGGATTGACAGGGAAATGGAGTTTCAAGCCGCTTGGATCTTCCAGCGTAAAATCCATCTGTTTATCAGCCATAAGCGCCCCCTCCGTTCTCTACGCGATTTTGAATGGCTGCATTGATTTGCGAGGCGATTTGGTGCCCGATGGTGAGGGCCAACTCTTCCTCATCCACTTCTTCTTTGGGAAAATTAATCGTGATCCCGTCCACCGTAATCTCATATTGATTAGGCGGCGCAGCCTCCTGACTACCCCCGTTCCCTCCTGAGTCATTCGCTTGCAAGGGATCAGCAGCCGCAGACTCACGACCCGCAGGCAGCAGATCTGTTTTGGATTCCTGATCCTGGGAGGTATCCTTACTCCCAAACAATTTATCATTAATATAGGAACCGGCTTTATCACCAAGCCAACCACCCACAATACCGCCAACAGCTGTCCCTACACCTGGTAAAATAAATGACCCGATCGTGGCTCCCAGCGCAGTGCCTGCTGCGCCTGAACCTGCTTGAATCGCTGCCGCAGCCTTATTATCGGAGGTCAAAATATCTACGGCAGATAGTCCGATACCTAGCGGCTTCAACACTTTCCCACCCATTTTCAGCAGCTTGGCGCCTTTCTTGAACAACTTGCCCAAGCGCCCTCCTTGCGGAGCTGCCGGATTTCCTTCCGGTATCACATCTGTGGCGGGCGGCGCCGGTGGAGGAGTTCCACGGGCTCTTTCCCCTGCGCTAGCTTCCGCTTTATTGCCCTTCGACTTGCTCTTGGGTGCAGCATCGCTTGTCTTCGATTTCGTTTTGCTGCCGCCTCTGCACTTCGTTTTCGAACCGGATTTGGACTTGGTCTTATCCCCGCCCTTGCACTTCGTCTTCTCCTTGGCGCAAGGATCAGTCTTCCCGCCTGCCTTTGGCTTGGTTTTATCTCCCGCAGGCTGTTTGCCTTTTCCCGTAAACAGCTCCTTGAGGATTTTGATCCCCTGTGCAAAACTTTTAAAGCCTGCGCCAAACGCTTGGAACGCCTCTCCCAAAGCCTTAATCGCTTCGGCGATTTTCAGAATTCGATCAATCCACGTATCAATCGGGTTCGTATCCGGTTTGGTGGTCACGCTCACCATCGTCACGGATGCTGAGGCGGAAGCCGACGCTTTAGCCGCTCCTTTCGCCTCCACGTCAATGGATAGACTGCCGCCGAGCCCCTTCAACAAATCGCGAAGCTGCTTGGCGTTCCTGAGGATGTCCTCACCCAGCATCAGCTTCAAATCCACCTTCGTGTGGCGCAAATCCGCCAATTGCAGCAGCAGTCGGTCAATCACGAAGGAGAAATAATCCCTGATCGCAATCGTCGGTCTGGCGGTAATCTGACTTAATTTGGCGCTGGCCTCAGCAGCCTTGCCGAACATATCTTCCAGACGCCTCGTTGATGCGCCCGTCCGGTCCACCATACTGCGCAATCGATCCTGCGCAGCCATCATTTTGGCCATATTGCCAACTAGTACGGTATCACTCATCGCTCTCACCTCCTTGCGCGATCGCGCTCTCGCTGCAGCGCTTGTTCCTGCTCCAGCTCGAGTTCCAAGCTGGCGAGCAGGAACTGCTGCTCACCGCGAGGCAGCTTCCAGAATGCTCCGGGGCGCAGATGGTGACGCGTCCACATCGCATGGAGCATCGCCGGGAGCCCCCCGGAGGCAATTAGTTTTTTACTTCATCCAGCGTCGTGTTGAAACCGCTTAGGTCCAGCACTTCATCCCCAAGCGCAGACAGCTCGCCTGCGAGCAAAATCCGCTTGATCACTTCCTCGCCGGAGCTGGCTTGGTACTTCGTCAGCAGCCTCGAGTCCCCCCAGTTGGGGGACACGGTGGCAGCAGCGATCAACGCAACGTTGAACTGCTCTTCGTCCAAGCGGTCGGTGTGCACGCCTCGGCGATCCGAACGTTCCGTGCAGCGCTCACGCAGCGCAAACACCTGCTTCCCGGTTAATCCGCGCAAGATAATCGGGACGCCGACCCTCGAAAGGGTCACCGTCTTTTCTGGCAATTGATCTGCGTCGAGCAGCTTTTGCAAAATCTGTTCATCCGTTAACATGATCGTGTTCCTCCTCTTTTAGATATCCCTGATCGGGTCATTCAGTGTGTAGCCCTCGAACGTAAAGGAAACTTCCTCCTTCACTTCCTCGCCTGCCGTCCAATTCGCCAGCTGCAGCTTGTCGAGCATCACATTATTCAATGTAATCCGCTCGTAGCCGTAGGAATCGGGATCGCTTAATTTGGAAACGAGACTGAATTTATCGAAGCCACGGGCAATCATCTTGCTGGTCACTTTGAACCCGCTCATCGTTCCCGTTCCCTTCATAGCGCCTTTCTTGTGACGCACCCAAGGGTCGCCGGCAAGATTCAATTCTTTCTTCTGAATTTCCACATTGGCTTCCAAATGGTTAAAATTCGATTGCCATTCCCCTGCAATAAATACCTGGCCATACGTCCCTAAAATAACTCTGCTCGCATCTAAACTCATCGCTAGTCCCCCTTAATTTACGATAAACGTGCCAAAAATTTGTTCCATCACGTCCGTCAGCTTCGCTTCCCACTTGATATACACTTGGTCCGCAGCCGGCGTCAGCACCGAGCCTTGACCATAATAGGCCGGGTTCAAATACACATCGAAATTTGCCGCTTCAATCACACCGGCTTGCGCCAATGTCTGCATATACTGCTTAGCCGCTTCCACTAGTGCCAATCTTCCTTCTTCGGTGTTGTTCACCTTGCCGATATAGCTGTCTTCCGCGGTGCGGAGCAGATCGTTGTTAATTGTATCCATCACGCGAATGGTGCGGATTTTCTTCCAGGCCGCGTTCTGTCCTTGACGCAAGCTGATCAACGCGTTCATACCGCGAAGCGCCTTTACTTTCTGACCGTCATGGTACAAAAGGAAGACCCCGTTCTTCACGGCCGTTTCCTGTTCGCTTCGCGTCCAGCGGCGTGTCACATCACTGAATGGCGCGACTGCGTAGGTGGTCGCTTCGCTTAACTTCTGACCTGCAATGAGGCCAGCAACATAGGCGGAAATATACGCCGAACTATAGCTTGTCCCCGCCAATACAGCCCCAGTTCCCACATTCACGATGGCTTCGTGATTGAATGTTGCGCTTCGCGCTGTCGCTCGGCTGACCGCATCAGCCGCGATATCGTCGGCGGCTGAACCGCCCAGCACCGTGACAATGCCTTTGCCTTCGCTGCGCAAACGCGTCGTCCAAGCAACGGTCGAAGCTTGAATGCTTGCATCCGATAACCCATCCAGCGCTAGAACATGGAACTGCTGGGTTTCAAGCGCACTGAGCGCATTCACATAATCTGTGGAAACAATGGTGCTGATACCGGAGTTGCCCCCTGTTAATGCGCTGCCTGCGACTGGCGCGAGTGTGCCATTGCCTGGAGCGAGTACCGATGCCGTCAACCATACGTTGCTGGCATCCTGATTAATCGCATCGGCTGCCGCTTGAATGGTGCTGCCTGAGAAGGTAAATACTTTGAGAGTCGCTGTTCCTTCAAGAAGCTTCAAATCTTTTTTGGTCCCGTCCACAGCATTCGTCTGTACGATGACAGAGAAGTTATTGCCCCGAGTACCCTCGTATTTGGCCGTAAGCTTCAACACATTGGCCGCTGCGGAGTCCTTCAGGGTCACGCTCGCTTTGGCCGCTGCCGCATCGGCAATCCGGTAAGCGAGCAGCTTTTTCGGCTTGCCGAGCAAAGCCAGCTTCAACACAGCCGGCGCAGTCGCCGCATCCCCTTGATCAACGCCATAAGCATCATAGATGCCTTGCTCACTCGTAATTTCCACAAACTGCCGCACCGCGCCCCAGTTCGCTTTCACAGGCATCGCTACTACGCCTTGCCCGCCAGGCTCAATAGCGCTTAACGCCGCTGCCTCAAAATTCATATAAAAACCCGGCAATACCGGACGATCCGTCCCACTCCAAGTTCCACCTGCCATTATGCCAACACCTTCCTTTGTAAAAAGTTTTGAATACGTTGATTCGCTGCTTCAAGCGTAAATTCAGTCTCTTCGCAACCATGCAAAGCGCCGATCAGCACTTCCGGTTGGCAAGCAAACAGCGCTTGCGATTGAGCGATTAATTCCTCTTGGGGATAGGATGCCGCTTCTGCGGATTCTATCTGTTTGCCCGTTGTTTTCGTCGTACCTTGTTTCAAAATGAATCACCTCAATTATCGATTTGTGTTGCGGTGTGCAGGCCAGCAATGAGCGGGAATGTCCCTTGCGGCACAGCAGCAGTACCACTTAACGTCACGCTAAACGTCCCCGTGGACAAATCGCCAGCGCGAATGCTGACGCCGGCATTCAACACGGTTAGCCACCTGCCGCCGACGCCGGCCATAGGGAGCTTGGCTTGTTCAGAAAGTCCCAACAGCAAAGCCTGGGCAGCCATTTGATACTCGCCTGCCGATCTTGCCGCAAGCTGTCCAACGAACTGTTTGGTCAGTTGGTTGGCTCCTCTTGACGCTGCGGCACTTTGCTCGTTCATGCATTGCCAGGAGACGCTGGGACGGCATGTGCCATTGAACCCGCGATAGACACGCCATGGCGAGCCTAATGCTGTTCCCGTGAACAGCGATATCGCTTCCAGCCACGGTTCTGCGACAGGTGCAACCTGTTTCAGAATCATAACCGCCTTCATGATATAGCGGCCCGATGCATCCTTCTCCTGCAGAGCAGGCAGCGAAGTCACTTGTACCGTGTAAGCCTGTCCGTCCACCTCAATGACGCCTGCTAGCGGATTAAGCAGCTTATGAATGGCGCTCCATATCCGATCCTGCGAGCCCTGCGGTGTTGTGTGCCTCGCACTAAGACTTAGCTTGCGCCAGCCTTGCGGCGCATCAAGCTTGAACTCAGCGCTGCCGCCAACATGACTGAACCATGCGGCTGCATCCGGAGATGCCGGCAAGCTGTCCACGAACAGATTGCTTCCCAGCGTTCCTTCACCCTCCGATTGAAGATAGAGCGCTAATTGATTAGCTAGATTAATCATTCACTTCTCTCACCTCCTTTCGGGCATGTCCTATTAGGTTTGTTTTGAAATTCAACACATTTTTTTCTCTTTCAAACTTTTCCTGCACACATTCCGCCGTTCCACATGCTTCACTCCTTCCGCTCGTCCTCCAAGCAGCCTTCCGAGGGCCTAACTCGACACAAGTCCGAACGATTTATACCAAAGCCTGTTCAGGAACATCGCCTCCCTTATCGGTCTACACAACGATCTTACCACGCCCCTTCGATGGATGAACTGCCAACTAGCGGCCAACTTGCTGAGGGCCTTCCAGCGTCTTCTTCCTGCCGGTTACTTCCAATCGCATCATGTAGGCTAGCTTGCTCATCGCTTTGGCCTTCACCCGGCGGTACGTTCGTTCGCTTAAATTCAGTTCATGGAAGAGCAAGAAATCAAACACCTTTTCCTTTTGCAAATATCGCCTGCGAATCATTTCCTGTTCCTGCTCATCGAGCCTCGAGACGACTTCTTCCACCTCCACACACAAATTTGCCAAATAAGCCGCGGTATCGAGTTCGTTCAAACTTGGCAAATCCGCCGCGGTATCGCCCCCATTCAAACTTCGCAAATCAGCTGCCCTCGGCGCTGGTTTGAAATCTGCAAAAACTCCCCGATCTTTACGCATGCTGCCAATAGACTGATACATCCGCACCATTTCAAGCACCCTTTCCACACGTTTGCGCGTTGCTTTCTGATCGATGTCAGCTTGCTCTATATCTATAATGCGATCCATCATCTGCGATCATCTCCTAAAATTTGTCGTTTTGAATTTCTAAACAAATCATACGATGTCTTGTATCGAATTTCAATACAAAAGTTTTGAATATCAAAACTTTTTTTTATTCTTCCCTCTTGTTTTTTGCACCACAAACCATTTACAATAGAACGAGGTGATGAAGCGATGAAAGATATGGTGCAATTCGGCATACGAATCCGGCATCTGCGAAAGATGAACCAATTCTCTCTCAGAGAACTTGGCGAACGATCCGGTGTCAGTTATTCATTTATTAACTCCATAGAAAATAACCGCTTCAGCCCATCCAGAGAAACGGTTATCGCCCTAGCCGATGCGCTTAACAGCGCAGAAAAGGACGAGCTTCTGCTGCTTGCCGGATTTGCTCCGACGGAAGAAGAAGCACTTGAAGGACCCCATTCAGGCGGTAATTTTGTTGATGTCGATGACCCTGAGGTCAGTTTATTTTTTAAAGATTTTAAGAATGCGCCCAAAGAACGCCGCGATGAGATGCTCCGTTTCTGGCATTTTATTCAGGAGCAGCAGCAATCCCGTAAACCGGACAGCGAGCAATAGTCCGAACTTCTTAACGAATCTACCTAGCCCGTACGGGCTTTTCTTTTGGCTATTTAAACGAACATACATTCCTATAACGAGGTGTTTGTCCTGTTTACACATTATCAAACTACCCCGCTGGAGCAGTGGGTCGAAGCTTTGTTTATCCAGCACGGGATCACAGCACCTGGACATCTGACCATGGCTCATTTGGCAGCAAAGCTTAACATCTGGGTATATACGATGGATATGAGCAGTATGGCTGTCGAGAAGAACGGACTGTTCAGCATCAATGTCGACCGCAGACTATCGGCCAAAGAGCAGTGGGAAGACTTCCTGCACGAACTCTGCCATGTGCTGCGTCATTCCGGCAACCAAATGGTCATGCCTGATCGCTACGTCGATTGGCAGGAGCAGGATGCCACGAACTTCCAGCTCTACGCAGCGATGCCGCTTGCGATGCTGAAGAAGCTTGCGCTGCCTGAGCAGAAGAATGAAATGATTGCTCTATTATCCGAGGAATTCCAAGTCACGTATCGGCTTGCGGAAGCACGCATTGTCCAAATTCAGCGCCGCGTCCTCCAAGGAATTATGGACCAAGAATATCAGCGGCTTACGGAAAGCCAATTCACGAGATACAGCCCCGCCAACTGGTCCGATTCCACTCGTGCCATTATGAACAAGCTGGAGCAATTGAAACAGAAAGGAGCATCTGTCGATGGCTAAGCGCACGGTTTTCTATGATTTTCATGAGGATCATATCCGGCCGTTTATCATGGCGCTGCGCTTTCAACCTCATGAGCTGGATTGGACCAAATCATCTCTATATATCCCTCTAGACGGCCCTTTTCAGCCGCTGATGCTAGAAGAGATCCCGGAGCTCGAAGCCGGCATAACGGTCCTCCTGGATGATCTCATCATCCATCCCGAGCGCCCTCACTCCATTGGCATCAGCCTCTCCTCCATCCAACAAAGACACGCGGCGCATACGGATACCCTGCCAACGATCGTTCATCTCTGGCTTCGCATGAGCGACATCGAAGAGGTGCTGCAGTTGGACAGCCGTTCCTACTATGCGTGGTCACCCAAAGTTGACGAGTGAAGAACACCGTTTTTCCCTTTGGGGAAGAGACGGTGTATTTTTTATCCGAGGAAAGGCTTTCCGCAGTACGTCAGCCCAAACGGAGAAAATTCGGCCCTTGCATTCATCTCTTCCCGTGCACGTCCAGGCAGTTCTCGCTCATGCAGCACTGCCGCATATCTCTATGAATCAGACTTATTTTAATACCAATAAAAACCATTTGAAGAAAAATATTCAATTATGGCAAAATGGTTCAACGACTACTTCCGATGGGGGGTAAGATCAAAGGGAGCACAGCTTGCCTGAATCTCCTGGAGAAGGAGATGTTATTGCAGATATGTATAGTCCGCTTGTAAAAAAGAATAGTGCGAAAAGATAGTACTGAAAAATGAGCAGTATACGTTTGATTCGTTCTTTTATATATTTGGTTTAATATTCCATACCTACTACTCGAAGTAAGAATATTCAACTTATGGCGGGATGGTTATGAAGTTTTTAATACTAAGGAGGGTGATGCCTATGTTTAACGTAGCTTGAAGTGATTTGAAGGTATCTTTCGTGAACAGCTTGTTCAAGTTTTGAAGCTTGCTGAGATGTGGAATTTCTTATGGCGCAGTTCTTGATTGTTTCGAAGTTGTAATAATTTGAGGAGGAATTTTAATGTTAAAGAAAAAAATATTAACCTTTTCCCTAGCTACTATTATTTCTGTTAGTTCAGTTGCATCTTTTAGTACTACAAGAGTATCTGCAGTAGGTCCTGATGATTTTGCAGGAATTGTTGTTGATGTTGGGCAAAAATTCATTATTCCACTCTTACATCAGCTAGCTAATAGAGATCAGGCAAATGGTGGATCTGACGTTGAATTCAAATATTTTCTTCCTGCTGAATTCAAAGAAGGGAAATTCAGCATAAGCGCATTCAATTATTTTAACCCCAAGGGTACTGACACCATATATACGGTTAAAGCATATCCAAAGAATGATCCTAAAAATCCTTCCGTTTACAATTTAAAGTCAGGTGATGAGCTTGAATTAAATACTGGATTTGATACTTCAGAATATATATTGGAATTTTATAAAGCAGGGGAAACTACGCCTTTCGGAAATTACTATTTATCAAAAGAGTTTAAAAACAAAAATTATGGTATAGCTTTAGCACAAAATAACAATATATATTATCTTCAAAAAGAAACAGGCACAGTATATAATGACGATTTGATTGAATTTTACTCAGGTGGTAAATATGATCAATACAAGCCTTACCTAGTATCTAAAAGAGGTGAATTCATAGATAACATATTAAGATTATATCCTGACGTAAGAAATCAATTATATAGACAAAGCAAAAGCATTTCTAAAGGAAATATGAGCTTGCCACAATTTACTCAAAATTTAGATGTATCAAATCTTCTGAAAAATTGGCAAGATAATGAATCTTTAGATGGTTACTTAAAAAATATAGAAGCTATAAGAATAACTGAAGAAAATTCTGCATATAACGAATCGAATATACCGACCAGGATTATATATGCTAATGCGGATGTTACGATTGGAAAAACTGATGCCTATTATGTAGATACTTCTGCAATAGGAGTTAAACCTAATGGATATTTGAAATATAGACTTCCTGTATTAAAGGAAGGACTTTATAAAATCAATGGTGATATAGAAGGCGTTGGTAAGCTTATTTATGGATACAAAGATAGGGCTACGGGACACTTTCATGAACTGAATATTACCGAATCATTTACCAAAGGTTCAGATATTTATGTATGGTTAAAAGCTGGAGTAAATGAATTAAAACTGATTAATAATAAGGAATCCGATATTAAATTTAAGAATATAACGGTAGATTACTTGTCTGGTCGTAAAGACTATATTACAAGTGCAAACAATTCTGTTAACATAACAGATTTATCAAACTTTAAAGGTTCTGGCACTTACCCACCTGTATTCAAAAATAATTATTTATTGTTTTATAGAGGTTCAAACGCTCAGTTTAACATTAACGCTCCATCAAAAGGCAAATATTTAATTACGATAGAAGCATCCATAGAAAATTGGGGTGAAACATATGAAATGAGTTTAAGTAATTTAACAAACAATACTTCTACAACTGAAAATATATATCTAATAGCGGATGCTACTCCAGATTTGTTTGGCGGGGGTTCTTATTCTCCTGTAACAGTAGGTACTAAGACTATAGATCTTGAACAAGGCAATAATACAATTTCTTTTAAAAATATAATTGGCATTGTAAATGTAAAATCCATTAGATTATTAAAGATAAGTTAGTAAAACAAACTATATCAAGAAATTTTCACAATCTTAAAGGTAGCCAAATTACTGGCTACCTTTTTTAAAATTTAATAGAAAATGCAAGGCTGCAACGAGGGATCGCAGCAGTCTTGCTTTCTCATATGCGCTCCTTTGCCCGTTTGGCCATAAATTCACGGGGGGTTGCCCCCAATTTGGCTTTAAAAGTTTTATAAAAATAGCTCTCGCTTTCAATTCCGACTCTGTGGATGATATCTTGAATGGGCAACTCAGAGTTCTCCATCCACTCCACCGCTTTATCCAGCCGCACTCGATTGATGTAATCGGTAATAGACATCTTTTTGTATATTCTAAAAATCTTTCCTACCTTGACGGCTGGTGCGCCTACGATCAGCGCAATTTCTGCAGCCCCCAGATTCATATCCGCATACCGCTCAGCGATGATTTGCTCGATTTGGAGCGGGAGCGCTATGTCTGCAACTTCGGCAACTTGATTGTCCTCAGCCTCATAACTGCTCGTCACTTCATAAATGACATCCATCAATTTGGTTTGAAACTCCGAAATCGTCTCCGACTCCAACAGTTCTTTGCGCATGAGAATCGTATTTACTTTAACTGGCTCTTGGCGCAGCTGGTTAAGATCAGAAACGAGATACTTGAACTGATTCACAGTATGACGCAAAGTCAGCATCATGTCGCAGTAATCCAGCTGCCTTACTTCCTCTAGCAGAACGGCGAGCTTATCGGCAGATTCCTGGTGGTTTCCATTCCTCACCTGTTCAAGCAATTGTTTCTCAAGCTCCGGCAGCCGCTCTATGGAAGAATTCCGGCCCAGCTTCGCGATGTTGTCTTGTGTCAACACCGACATTTTTCCGGCAAGAAACCGATACATGGAGACATTAAGAGCCTGCTGGTATGCTGTTGTTACATGGGTGTAATCTGTGACGCTAACACTTAAAACGGCCGTAATCGACAACCTATAGTATTGAAACAAATAGGTTTGACACTCCTTCAGCAGGAGCAAAACCGTTTCTTCCAGCATGTCTGACGGCATATCCGCCTGAAGAATCATGGCGACGTGATCATGTTGCAAGTCAACTGCTCCGGTATGGCACACTTTGCTTACAAATTCCGAAGCGATGTTCATGACCGCAAATGTGAGAAGTTCTTTCTCCTCTATCTTTTTTTCAGCCAGCAGTTTGTAATTATCGAATTTCAAGATACAGACCTTAAATTGGCCATCCTGCCGGAAAGACAGCTTGTACTCTTGGCAAAACAATGCTAACTCGTCGCAGGAAACCGATAAGCTGTTTAATACCCACTTCCTTAAAAAACGTTTCTTCATACACTGGTAGTTGAAAATCCCTGGATGTGATCTGTAAACGTCCTGCAAATAAATCAAGTCATCTGCCAGAGATTCGCTTGCTTCGCCGAATACATGGCTTGAACGAAGCTTCGGAACCAATTTGTCAACAGGCTTACGGATGCCTCTTGATAATTGAAAAAGAATAAGCAGCGTAACCAGCAGAACAATGACAACGATATATGTTCGGAGTCTAATCAACAAACCGTATGCTTCATCGTAGGGCACCGTTTTAAACAGAACCCATCCGGTATTGTCTATAGGAATGTACGCCGTCAAATATTTGGTGCCGTCCAGTCGGATGCTGAAAAAGTTCCCGGACTCTCCCACAGATTGATATTTGTCTATGAATAAAGCTTCCAGCTTCGTTCCTCTCTCGGACAATTCCTTGCACACATTAATGAGATGCCGATTGTCGCTAAGGATAAACATTTCATTTAACTGCTCGGTTTCCCCATTGTTAAATGCGTGGATATTATTATGTAACCATTCCAATTTGATATTGATGATGACGGCGCCATCCATCCGGCCCATCTCATCCGTCTGTTCATACATGACATAGGTAAGAACTTTTTCCATTTGTATATACCGCGAGTCAAGACTGACGTCTATATCACGGATAACCGGCTTGAGCGGCGTAATAGCCCCCCCATGCTCCTGTAGCAGCTTCTCAAGCTCCGTATCCTTGTATAGGATTTCCCCATAGGTGGAGAAATAGATCTTCTTGTTGTTGTTATAGATGTACACTGATTGGACGAAGGAGCGGTTCCAAACAACCGAATTTCTCAGCTTGTCGATAACATTCTTGGGATCGAAAGCCGATTCGTTGTTCATGTCCATTAATGAGCGTACATCATTTTTGTTATAAATCGACAACAGTAACTGACGAACCATGTTGTCTGCATATTCAATATTTTTTTTGCTCTGGGCAAGGAGCACCCTGCTATTAT
The DNA here is from genome assembly GCF_014640555.1 of Paenibacillus marchantiophytorum. GTDB lineage: Bacteria > Bacillota > Bacilli > Paenibacillales > NBRC-103111 > Paenibacillus_E > Paenibacillus_E marchantiophytorum. Next base: position 129,343 of record NZ_BMHE01000005.1, read on the forward strand.
TATACTCGCGTTCAACAACTTCTTCCTGTACATAAAAATAAACGACATACGATAGGATAGAAATCACCAGCAAGATTGCCGAGACGAACCATAAGCAGACCCGGGCAACATTTTTGGATTGAAACTTCTTTGCTATATTCACTCTGCATCCCCCCGCGACAGCCTGGGGCCTTCTGACAACAATTCGGGTGAACCATAACTCAAAGCATGAATCCCAGATCGTTCATATGCGATGATGTCACGCCATTCATCTCCAATATACACCGCTTCTTGCTGCTTCGATATTTTATTCAGATACTCTATGGTGTGCTTCTTGTTTTTTTTATAGCCATCTGTATCTGTCAAACCGTTATTAAGTTCGATAGCCATTGTTACGCCAAAAATAAAAAGAATGTACGTTCCCATTTTCTCCACCCTCCGACCAATCGTTGAATTCAAGTCTGCCCCCCTGTCCGTTAAATTCAGGTAACAAAAAAACACTTACCCAAGAGGTAGTGTCTGGTTGCGTAAACTTTAGGGTAATCCGGAGTTCATAGCATGCTTGTGAAGCTTTATCTCCGTTATTTTGTGTCTCTGACTCAAATTTTACATTTTTTATATATTCGTGCATTTATATGAAAATTATTATATCATTTCCAACTTATTAAATCAATCCATGACATTTTAGAGAGTTCATTTTTGTAGTTGGTGCGAGTAGAAGAACTTGAACCCCTGCGGTTGCAAAAAAATCCCATATATCTTGTGAGCAATATTCACAAGATATATGGGATTCTTCATTTCTTCTACTCACTAATATAGGAACAAATATAGTCGCTTACGGTTTTCACTTCAAGCTTGAATTTCGCGTTAGCCGGCACGGTGAATTCGCCTTGACCGCTAATCGTGATCCATTCGCTGCTGCCTGGAAGCAATACGTTTAGCTCACCAGCTTGAATTTCCATAATTTCTTTGGTGTCTGTTCCGAATTCATATTCACCTGGAAGCAGGATACCTAGTGTTTTCTTGGTGCCATCTGCGAATACCACCGTACGGCTGGTTACTTTACCGTCAAAATAGACGTTGGCTTTCGTTAACACGGTTACATTTTCAAAGCTGGACATGATCAATAGTTCCCCCTCAAAATGGCTATGAATAACGGCCAGCCCACCTAGGGTGGGCTTGGACCAATATTGAATGAAATTAAGACAACAGAGCTTTCACTCTGGCTACTACATTTTCTGGGGAGAAGCCGTACTCTTTAAGAACCAAGTCGCCAGGTGCGGACGCTCCGAATGTGGAGATGCCCAGAATGGAGCCCTCGTCGCCTACATAACGCTCCCAACCAAGCGGGTACGCCATTTCAACGGCAAGACGCTTCTTAACTTCTGGCAGAATAACGGAATCTTTGTACTCTTTGGACTGTTTCTCGAACAGTTCCAAGCTCGGCAAGCTGACTACGCGAACGTGGATGCCTTCAGCTTGCAGCAATTGTTGCGCCGCGACAGCGAGCTGCACTTCTGAACCTGTTGCCAGGATTTGCGCATCCGGCTTACCGTTCGCTGCTTCGGATACGACGTATCCGCCTTTGCTCAGGTTCGCTTTCGCGCCCTCAACTGCGCCTTCAAGAATCGGCAAGTTTTGACGAGTCAACACAAGCGCAACCGGCCCTTTGGCTTCAGCAATCGCATAGCGCCATGCTTCGGAAGTTTCGTTGCCGTCCGCAGGACGAATTACCGTAATGCCCGGAATGACGCGAAGCGCTGGCAATTGTTCGATCGGCTCATGCGTCGGTCCGTCTTCGCCAACAGCGATACTGTCATGTGTCAGCACATAGATAACCGGAAGCTGCATAAGAGCAGCCAAGCGGATGGATGCACGCAAGTAATCGGAGAATACGAAGAAGGTTGCTCCGTATACTTTTACTCCGCTATGCAGAGCCATACCGTTCAGCGCAGTACCCATACCGAACTCACGAACACCGAACCACACGTTGCGGCCAGCATAGTTGCTAGCTGTGAAGTTCCCTTCACCTTTGATCATCGTGTTGTTGGAGCTAGCCAAATCCGCAGATCCACCAATCAATTGCGGCAGCTTGCCTGCAATGGCATTGATCGCATTACCGGAAGCAACACGAGTCGCCATAGGCTTGTCCGATGTGCTGTAAACCGGAAGGTCTGCGTCCCAGCCTGCTGGCAATTCACCGTTCACAGCCGCGCTGAACTGGTTGCCAAGTTCAGGGAAAGCTTTGATGTAGTCATTCAGCAAAGTGCTCCATGCTTGTTCAGCCGCAGCGCCTTCCTTGGAAATCTCAGCGTAGTGTGCTCTTACTTCGTCCGGAACTAAGAAATCCGGCTCTTCCGGCCAACCGTACGCTTGCTTCGTCAATTTGGCTTCATCGCCGCCAAGCGGGGATCCGTGAGGACCAACGTGACCGCCCTTGCCGCCTTTGTTCGGGCTGCCGAAACCAATTGTCGTTTTCACTTCAATCAAGGTAGGACGCGTTGTATCAGCTTTCGCTTCAGCAATCGCTTGGGAAATAGCAGCAAGATCATTCTGCTCTTCGACACGCAGAACTTGCCAGCCATAAGCTTCGAAACGTCCTTGCACATTCTCGGAGAATGCCATATTAAGCTCGCCATCCAGCGAGATATCGTTGGAATCGTACATCATGATCAATTTGCCCAGTTTCAAGTGAGCTGCCAAGGAAACCGCTTCGGAGGAAACGCCTTCCATCATGTCCCCATCACCACAGATTGCATATGTATAGTGGTCGATTACCGGGAAGTTTTCTTTGTTATAGGTCTCTCTCAAGTGAGCTTCGGCCATCGCCATACCAACAGCCATACCAATACCTTGTCCAAGAGGACCTGTTGTTGCGTCAACACCAGCTGTGTGGCCGTATTCTGGATGCCCAGGCGTTTTGCTGCCCCATTGGCGGAAGTTCTTGATCTCTTCAATTGGCAAATCATAGCCGCACAAGTGAAGAAGGCTGTATAACAGCATGGAGCCATGTCCAGCAGAAAGTACGAAACGGTCACGGTTGACCCATTTAGGATTAGCTGGATTGTGTTTCATATGTTGTTTCCAAAGTACGTAAGCCATTGGGGCTGCCCCCATGACCATACCAGGGTGACCTGATTTGGCTTTCTCAACGGCGTCGATACCGAGCGTACGGATCGTATCTACGGCTAATTGTTCAATCGTTTTATTTGTAACTGTCATTCGAGAATTCCCTCCTATTTTATCTGTATTAACATACTTTGCAACTTGTACATACAAGTCAAATTTCTCGCTTGCATTATTGTACCATTCCCATTAATTAAAAACTACCGTCTTATTATTGTGCACAATAATGCGGTCTTCCACATGCCAAGCCACCGCTCTGGCCAGAACAATACGTTCAATATGGCGACCGATTCTTTTCAAATCATCAACGTTGTCGCGGTGGCTTACCCGCTGTACGTCCTGCTCTATAATCGGTCCGCCATCCAGTTCCTCCGTCACATAATGTGCCGTGGCTCCAATGATTTTGACGCCGCGGTTATGCGCTTGCGCATAAGGCTTGCCGCCGATAAACGCAGGCAAGAACGAGTGGTGAATGTTAATAATTCGATTCGCGTAATGCTTAATGAAAGACGGCGATACGATCTGCATATAGCGCGCAAGGACAATCGCGTCCACGTTGTCGCCGACCACTTCAAGCTGACGGCGCTCTGCTTCAGCCTTCGTGTCCGCTGTTACCGGAATGTGATGATACGGGATGCCGAATGGCTCTACCAATGACTGCATATCCGGATGATTGCTGATAACCATCGCAATATCCGCGTTCAGATCGCCGGCACGCCAATGCCACAGCAGCTCAAGCAAAGCGTGGTCTTCCTTCGATACGAAGATCGCAATCCGCTTCTTCTGGCTCGCCAAGGACAAGCTCCACTCCATCGATAGCTTGCCCGCAATAACGGAGAAATCCGCTCTTAGTTGTTCGACACGATTCGCCAGGTCTTCAAGATCAAATTCGATCCGGATGAAGAACATCCCGCCTTCCGGGTCCATCGTATATTGGTCCGATTGCACAATATTCGCGCCATATTCAAACAAAAACTGTGAAACGGCGGCGACGATTCCCGGCTGATCGGGACATGAAATCAACATTCTTGCTCTATTTTTAATCTCCTGTGCCATGTTTCTCCCCCTAATATGCCTAAACTAAAGCTCCCTGTTAAGGGAGCTGTAAATCTCAATGTTTATTACGCTTTCTTGAGCACATCTTTGCCGGCCAGCCATACGATCAACCGTTGGTTGATCTGCTCTTCCGTTAAATCCGCCAAGACGCGTTCTTCGAACAGAATATCATACAATCGTTCCAACGGCTCGCGTCCGTCCGCTTTTTTCGCTTTGGCGTCATTCTTCAGAACGTCCCAGATGCCAAGCACATAATCACGGTGATGAATGTCCTTTTGGCTGAGAGCATGGTCAATACGCTCAACTTGATCCAAGAATTCGCCGCCAAAACGTCCACTCAATTTGCCGGACAACAAGGCAATCTCAACTTCATACATCGGACGCTGTGTTTTGTCTTCTTTGCCAATCCAAGGCGTCTCCAGAATCATCGGCAAATGCTGCAGCTTCGGATGGTTCGCCACATTATTCATCGCTTCAAAGCCAATCCAGCCTGAGCCTAGCGGCGAATGGCGGTCTTTGCTGGCTCCGCGCGGATTTTTACTGTCATTCAAGTGGATAACGCCGAGTCTTTCCAACCCGACGACTTTGTCAAAGTGGTGCAGCACGCCATCCAGATCGTTCACGATATCATAACCAGCGTCATGAATGTGACACGTATCGAGGCAAACCGAGATTTTACCATTCTCTTCGACACGTTCGATAATTTCTGCGATTTCCTCGAAGCTGCGGCCGATTTCGGTCCCTTTGCCAGCCATCGTTTCCAGCGCGATTTTGACATTCGTATCCTTAACGCCAGCTAATACTTCATTCAAACCATCAGCAATTCGGGCAATGCCATAATCGGCATCTTTGTCCGTATATGCGCCTGGATGAAGGACGATATTCTTAACACCGATGTAGTCGGTCCGGCGAATTTCCTCTTGCAGAAAACGCACAGCTAACTCGAATGTGTCCTCTTTGTAGGAACCCAAGTTAATGATGTAAGGGGCATGTACGACAATTTCGCCGATCGCATGCTTGTCCATTAGCGCCTTGCCTTCTTCAATGTATTGATCTTCGATCGGTTTACGGCGCGTATTTTGCGGGGCACCTGTGTATATCATAAATGTGGAAGAACCGTATGAAACTGCTTCTTCAGCTGCATTTAACAAGCCTTTATCTGAGAATGAAACGTGTGAGCCAATATTGGGCATGATCCATAACTCCTTTGTATGTGTCTTCTACCCTCCTATTTTACTAGGATTGTCGCAAGAAATCTAGAAATAAGGTATAATTCTTATCAGATAATGACGTAAACTGGTGAGGTGACAAATATATGGCGAATGATTTTTTCATGTGGTTCATTATTTTTTGGGTATGTGTTCTGCTTTTTTTCATGTCGGTGGGCGGATATTTCATGTTTCGCAAATTTCTCAAGGTTCTGCCCAAGGAAGACGGCAAATCCAAGCTGGACTGGCAGAATCATTATGTAGACAGCTCTCGTCATCTATGGACAGAAGATTCCAAAGTATTTCTCGATCAATTGGTGTCGCCAGTGCCGACAGCCTTTCGAGATATTGCCAAACACTCGATCGCCGCGCGCATCGGACAGGTGGCTTTGGAGGCGCAAGCCGAGCAAGTGACTCGTAATCACTGCATTGAAGGTTACATCCTCGCTACTCCCAAACGTGATTACAAGAGCTTAACTACCTTTTTGGAGAAGCAGGAGATTGATTTCAGCGCTTATAAGCATTTGCTTCAGTAAAATAAATAAAAAGCCATCTCTACATAACTGTAGGAATGGCTCCTCGGTACTTTGGCATGACGAATTCAATCTTATCTAGTGGATAGGAGGACTGATCAAGCAGTTACCCCGTCAACTAGATAAGATTGAGGCAAATGAAAATCCGCATAACATTTATGTGAATTGCTTATAATTTCTATGCTCAGCGTATTTTCTTGCACGAAGGCACAAGATTTACAGAGACAAAGCGGTATCGTTGTATGATAAAAGCCAGTCTTAAAAATCTTCTCTGCACTCGCTTTTACCATAATCGAATTGCATTGAATACAATAAACATTATCTGAATTCATAATATGATATTCCCCCTTGAGTGCTCAAAAAACAGCAATTGTTACAATATGTATATGAATTGATTATAAGATACGATATGTAACATTACAAGTGGGGAAAGCCATTTTTTATGAAATATCAACATTTAGCAGATCAGATCCAACGTATTCTCGCTTAAATAATTGTCCTGTGTGTAGCTTTTTATAAGCTTTTCGTACTTTTTATTTTGAGTAACGGCCAGATGATTAATGAAAGAAGATGCTTCCGTATTCGTTTCTTCATCCGTTTTAATAATCGCCTTATACACGTATTCGTTGTCATTATTGCTGACTAGCTTAATTTCACCCACAACTTGAATGGTCTGATTAAACAGGGCAAATTCGAAGCCGTAGGTGACTTCATGGTTTGTCGGCAAGCATAGAGAGCTAGTAAAGATAAAATGATATTTCTCAAGTTCGAAAATATCAATGATCGTAAATTTGCTATTGATGAGTTGATTTCGAATTCGAATAATGTTCAATTTCCCTTTAAATGGTTCGATCAGTGATAATGTTTCCCTACTCTCAACAGCCATTTATTGAACTCTCCTTTATGATTTCATCTTTTATCTAGTCAAATGAATCTCCGCTTTGCTATAATAATTTCCTGATACAGCCTATAAGCAGTGGATATAATGTTAAGGAAAAAATAAATTGTGAGGGATGATACCTACTTGAAGTATGGAGATCGAATTGCGCAACTACGTGAAAAAAGAGGGTTAACACAAGAAGAGTTATCCAATAAAATTGGTATTTCCAGAGCAGCCCTTTCCCACTATGAAACAAGTCGCCGAGAGCCTGACTATGAAACGATTAATAAATTTGCCAATTTTTTTAATGTTACGGTTGATTATTTGCTTGGACGAACAGACCAGCCAGAGATGGTTCTTGACCGTGATGTAAGGGAATTCGTTGAACACCTGGATCTAACTGATGAGAGCATCTTGAAAAAGTTCTCACTCACCGTTGATGGCAGAAGACTGACGCCAGCGGAAGCCAAAAGATTCATAGCTTTCGTGAGAGCTGAACGTTCTTTGGAGTAGTTTGCAAGGATTGTATGCTTACGGAAGCTTGAAATTTCTGTGGATCGATCCCTAGCTGTTCAAGAACTTGATGAATGTTCACTAATATTTTTTCTTCATTTTTCATAAAGAAATAACACTCCCAGCGTTCAGATATAATCCTACAGGGTTAACTATAAAGTCACGCCAATATATCTTAAAGTAACAGATGGGGCCGACTGATTAAATAAATCTCTAAGAACAGAAACATTTTTCGTTTTTAGGTAATAGTGATAGCCATACGTTTTGCGGAGCGTATGTGTGCCAATATCAGATAGCCCCACCTGCTTGGCAGCTTCACTCAAAATCCGATAAACCCGAATACGTTTGATAGGGTTGCCAGTGCGTTGAGATGGAAACAAATAGTTGCCTTCGTCCATATATTTGATATAATCCTCAATAAAATCTTTGAGTTGCGCTGAGAGTTGGAATGTCTTTAATTTACCCGTCTTTTCCTCACGAACACTTACAGTCGTTCGATCCCTCACATCTTTTACTTTCAAGGAAAGAAGATCACTTAAATGAAGTCCGGAATTAATACCGATGGTGAATAGCAGCCAGTCTCGAATCGACTGTTCTTTCAATACCGCTTGTAACTCTTCAATTTTCTCTTGTTCTCTAATTGGTTGAACAACTTGCATGAGTTGCACCTCACATTAATTTTAATCAATTTCACCAATTTCGATACCATTTGTATCTAGATACCTGTGAGCATTTCCCTAAATTTCCCTATCACCTCTCTTTTTGTATTATATGATACGTATTGTATCACAAATATTAAAAATGATCTATGCCTTTTCTAGTTCTCAAATCCTAATTTTTCATGTATAATTCTTAATAACGAACAATACCAGATGATAACTTATGCGGAAAGGAGGTCAACTGCGATGTCAAAGTTCGTTAGACTCACTCTCATCTTCTTGCTTTTCAGTGCCATTATGTTTCCTGCCTATGCATCCGCTTCAACAGGCTCTAACCACTCATTAAGCAACAAGAAAAGCGCTGCACAAACGATTAAACAATTGTTTTCCTATTTCTCCAACAAAAAAGTAGTTGAAAAAGATGTAGAAGATTTCTTGAAAAAGAATCCCAAGTTTTACAATGACATCAAGTGGAATGATAAAGATTGTCCAGACTCTTTTGACATTTGGAAAAAATGGTTCTGCTACTAACGTACATAGGCTCTGTTGGCTTCAACCAGCGGAGCTTTTAAAGAATTATGTCATCTTCGTCTCCAGAATGAAACTAGTGATTTCAGGACGACAATTGAACCGAATCGGAAATAAGGTTGTGCCAATCCCCCGGTTCGTGTAGGTGCGAAACTCACTTTCTGCAAACGCATACAAACCAATAGAATACTTTTGTCCCAGGTCTGGTGTAAAGAGACTGCCGTAAAAGGGGATTCGAATTTGGCCGCCGTGACTATGCCCCGAAAGTTGCAGATCAATTGGAAATTTGATCGAGGTATCTGCAAAATCAGGCTCATGAGCGAGCAAAAGCACGAAATCGTCCTTGGCTACGCCTTGCAAGGCAAGAGGCAAATTAGGCTTACCATGGAACATTTCGTCGATTCCGACCACGCGGATCCGTTCATTGCCATGCAGGATGGAGCGATTCTCGTTGACAAGGACCGTGAATCCCGATTTCTCCAGGATGTCGACGACGCCCTTGGCATCCAATCGCATATCATGATTGCCAAGTACAGCAAATTTCCCCATATGCGCTTGCAGCTGCGACAGAATGGGAATGACGTCATGATTTATTTCACCATAGGTTGAATCAAATAAATCTCCTGTAAAGCAGATGATATCAGGCTTCTGCCGTTGTACCTGCTCAACCATCTCTTGCAATCGCGCTAGACTATAATATTTGCCAATGTGCGTATCACTGAATTGAACAATGCGCACTCCCTGGAATGAAGCCGGGTACCGCGTAAAAGATAGACGAATCGTCTTGTTCTGAATCCAATATCGTTCACCGAATATCGCATATATCCCAGTAGCTCCAGCTAATGTAACAAGAGCTTTCACAGCAAAAAGGCTATGCTTGAGAAACGCTCTGCGGCTTAGGCCTTTACTTTTCAACGTATCATTTACCTCCTATCCTCCAGGAATGAAGACGGCATATCGGCACCAGGCATTTATTTGTAAAGAAATCGACAAATAACACGATACACTTTGTATAATTTTAAAATAATTAGGATTGATTTCAGTGAAAAAACATGCAATAATAAGCAATGAGATACAAATCGTATCACAACGGATTGCTATGGAGGGGTTATTGATGAACATGGTAAAACAGACAACAACCGAAGAGTTTGACGCGGAATGGATTCATTTGATTCTGAGTGCACGTAAATTGGGTCTTTCCTTAGAGGATATCCGAGCATTCTTAAGAAGCCCTTATCAGCCCACGAAAAAACCACTTCATTCCCTTGTGAACGATACTTGCACATCCTCATAACATCCAATAATAAAGAATCGCCTATTCATCGTTAGGGCGTTTCATTCTCCATTTATTAAAGTCCAAAAACTCCCTGAATTGCTGCTTATCCACACCAGAAGACATGGCTTCTTTAATGATCGCATACCATTCCTGATCCAGCTCTTGATCATTCTGGGCCATTTCTTCTTGATCATCGATCAATCTTTCGACAGGAACTTTTAAGACGGATGCAATTTTCTCAAGAAACTGAATGGACGGATTCTTCTGAATATCCCGCTCCAAGCTGCTGATATAGGATTTGGCAACGCCCGCACGTTCCGCTAGTTCCGTTAGGGACAAGCCTTTTTCTTTTCTCAATTGTTGTACACGTTTTCCAATCATTTGGGTTCTTCCCTCTTCGTGAAGTAATAATTGCTCATGTTGTTAGTATAACAGAATTTCTTACAACGAACAAATTTTGTTTCTTATTAAGAACGACCATACGGAGAAAGGGGCAATCAACGGCCGTTAACCCCCATCTATTTTACCTGATCGTCCTGCCATTTCATAAACTCTATCAACATTTTGAATTCATGTATGCGTTCCTTCTCAATTCCGGATTGTTTCAGATAGGCAACAAAATCAATCCACTCTTGATCCAGATGAGGGTTGGTCTCAACATCTACGGCTATTTTTAATAGCGTTTTCAAATCTACTTTCAGCACCAGGGCAATTCGTTCCATCACATGGATCGAAGGGTTCTGTTTTAAATTTCGCTCGATGTTGCTTAAATACGATTTGGAGATACCGGTCCGCTCGGAGAGCTCGGACAGCGTGTACCCCCGTTGTTTGCGAATACTTGATATATTTTGTCCGATCATGACATCCATCACGCCACAACACAACCTCCCTTTTCCTATTTAGTTTGAGTGAATGGTCTGTTTCATCGTCTTTTGGATACATGCGATAACGCGGTGCTGATCATCTTCTGTCATTTGGGAACCGGAAGGCAGACAAATTCCTGTGTGGAACAATCGTTCTGATACATTGTCTCTATCCCTGTGGGCGTAGAATGAAGCTCCTTTGAAAATAGGCTGCAAATGCAGCGGCTTCCATACCGGCCGAGCCTCAATATCCTGTTCGCCCAATGCGGCAAGCACTTCACGAACGCTCGTGCCTGATTCCTGCTCTTCAAGCGTCAGAACCGTAAGCCAGCGATTGGAGCGTGTACCGGCTAATTCCGGCATCAGCCGGACGCCTGGCAAATATGCTAGCGCCTCTTGGTAGCGATCAAATACCTGCCTTCTGGCACTAACACGATCTTCCAGCACGGCTAACTGCGCTCTGCCAATGCCTGCCAGCACATTACTCATGCGATAATTAAATCCCAGTTGGCTGTGCTGATAATGAGCGGCTTGATCTCTGGCTTGCGTTGCAAAAAATCGGGCCCGCTGCAGCTGCTCGACATCATCGGAAATCAACATCCCGCCGCCCGAGGTCGAGATAATCTTATTTCCGTTAAAGGAATATACGCCGTATTTGCCAAAAGAGCCGCTGGCTTTCCCTTTGTAAGATGAACCTAGCGATTCAGCAGCATCCTCAATTACTGGGATTCCATAGGCATCACATAACTGAGTAATGTCATCCATTTTTGCACTTTGCCCATACAAATTGACCACAATGACAGCTTTGGGCAAATGACCCTCCCGACCGGCTTCATGCAGCGCATATTCCAAAGCCTGTGGAGACATATTCCATGTCTCTGGCTCTGAGTCAATGAAAATCGGACTGGCTCCGCAATAAAGGATAGGATTGGCACTCGCTACAAAAGTAAGACTGGAACAGAAGACCGTGTCCCCTTCTTTGACTCCAATGAGCTGCAGCGCCAAATGAATGGCCGCCGTTCCTGAGCTGACAGCCGCGGCATCTTTCACCCCTACGTGCGCAGCAAGCTCCTTCTCGAAAGCATCCACGTGCGGACCCAACGGAGCGATCCAATTTGTATCAAAAGCGTCCTGGATATACGACATCTCATTCCCACTCATATGTGGCGGAGAGAGATAGATCTTTTTGTTAGGCCCAGTCATTACGTTGTCTCACAGCCTTCCCGAATTTTCATTAATAATCTAGCCGGCGTCCCAACTGCCGTCATATGTGAGGGAATATCGCTAATCACGGTGGCACCAGCTCCTATGACCGCCCAATCGCCTATGTTCTTTCCCGGGATGATGGTTGCTCCTGCGCCTATCATGGCGCCTTCTTCAGCGCGGACAGCCCCCGTCAGCAGCGATTTCGGAGCGGCATGCACATAGTCTCCCATCCGTGCATCGTGCTCGATAATTGCACCGGAATTAATAATGGCGTGGTCGCCAATGACAGCATCCGCATTGATAATCGTATGGGCCATAACAACCGTGCCGTGGCCAATCGTTGCACTTTTGCTAATAATGGCTGTCTCATGGATTAGTGATATGTAGCTTTCTCGTGGAAAGCCCAGCTTGTTTACGATCGACTTGCGAATGGCATTATTCCCGATAGCAATAACAAATTTTAATTCCTTCATTCGGTCTATCAGAAAGTGCGCAGAGGAAATTGGACCTGTGTAGACGTCATCAACTAGTTGTAAATGATTGTAACGATCATCCAATAAGCCAATGATCCTATCCTTACCCCTGGAATGAATGAGTTCCTTCACCACTTTGCCATGACCGCCTTCACCGATAACAACAATATCCATGCTGCCTCACCTCTTATCAGGAAAGATTGGATCCGGAGAATTTCTCCATCGTGACATGATTGCCATGACTAATACCGTCAGATCTAAGCACTTTCATAACGGTTAAAGCAAGGATTTTCAAGTCAAGCAGAAGGCTCTGTTTCTCCACATACCAAACGTCCAGCTTAAATTTATCTTCCCACGAAATCTGATTCCTGCCATTTACCTGGGCCCAACCCGTGATCCCCGGTCTAACCAAATGACGTTTCGCCTGCTCCTCCGTGTAAAGCGGTAGATAGTCCATTAACAATGGCCTTGGTCCTACCAGGCTCAAATCACCTTGGATGACATTAACTAATTGCAATAACTCATCTAAACTATACTTGCGCAACAATTTACCAAAGGGCGTTAGACGTATCGAATCTGGCAATAACACGCCTTCACTATCTCTTTCATCCGTCATAGTTCGAAACTTATAGAGATTAATCGGTTTCTCATGGAGTCCTGGCCTCATCTGTTTGAAGATGACAGGTGAACCCAGTTTATATCTCACCAGAACAGCGACGATGCCGATAATCGGCAGAAATAGGATGAAGAGCGGAACGGCAATCAACAAATCGAATAAGCGTTTCATCAGCTATCTACTCCTAAGGTCTCATCTAAATATTTTGGATCGAATGCGGTCCAGCTTCCAGGCAAAATAATTCCTTTTCCGGGTCTTCTGGCCGTCCACGGCAACCAACCACCGGTTATTGCTGATCATGAGCTGATCAATGTGGTGCATGCCATCTTTGCGCCAATCGCTCTCCTTATTCGTGCCATGCAGGATGAGCGATACTTCTTCATCGTCATATTCAAATTCGGATAGTTTATTTATTTTGAACAGCCTCACTGAACTTCCATAATATTGGGAGCCGTCTTGTGTATAACGATAGAGCTGATTTCCACAAGCGATAAGGCGTCCCCCAGGTCTTGTAATTCGTTTATCATTCGTAATCATCGGGCTTTGAGTGTGCTGCATCCATGGCCCCTGCAAGTGATCCGAATGAAATAAGTGAAGATTGCCTCCTTCTGAACCCGCGAAAATCCACCATTTTTCCTCATATTTTACGATTGAGGGGTCCAAGTAGCGGCCTGGGAATAGCTCGCAATCGATCTCCCATTCTGTAGGAAATTTCTTAGCTTTGTACAATAAAACACGATCTGCCCCTGTCGTTTCCGGCAGCATATAGATCTCTTCTCCGATGACAAATACTTGCGGATACGATAAATGATATTTCTCGCGCAGCACGATCTGCTGGTACTCCCATTTATCTCCGTCCTCGCTTATCGCTACGCCGATTTCTCCCCGTGCTGACCCTTTATTAAATACTTCAAAGAATAAATAGTACTTCAAATTATGCTGGATGATGAAAGGGTCTGCGACAAATTCAGCTTGCACATCACGAACATCGGAAGCTTGCAAAGAGGGTCTATCCATATTCGCTTTAATGTTGCACTGGGAAATCATGTCTTCAGACGGGAACACCTTGATGGACCAAATCTGATCTTCCATTCCCTTCTGAATCAGAGAAAGCAGATTGTACATTTTGCTTAGAGATCTCCTGTTTAAGGCTGACAATCTATGTCCCCCTCAAGACGGAAATGATTTGCTTTTTGATTTCTTCAATCAAATCTTTGGCTTGAAGATGTTCGGAATCCTTGCCCAAACGGTAGACATCCATAACAATTTCTTTCATTTGTTGATTCGTCAACGCCGAAATATCCATGAATACAACCTCATTCTGAATTAGTTAAACTTGATATTGATAAACGTCTTTCTGATAACCATAAGGGTTGCTCGCTTGCCAGCGCCAAGCATCTTGACACATATCCTCGATCCCTTTCTGAGCGACCCATCCGAGCTCCCTTTCTGCCTTGGAAGGGTCCGAGTAGCATATCCCGATATCACCCGTTCTTCGATTCGTAAAAGTATGAGGAATGGATATGCCGGTTACTTTCTCGAATGCAGTGATGATCTCTTTCACACTGTAACCGCGCCCAGTCCCTAGGTTATAGGCTTCTATGCCTGATCCTGCCATCACCTTCTCAAGAGCATTCAGATGCCCTCGCGCCAAATCCACGACATGGATGTAGTCTCTAACACCCGTGCCATCTGGCGTTGCGTAGTCGTTTCCGTAAATCTGCAGCTCTTTCAATCGACCTACCGCTACTTGTGTAATAAATGGCATCAGGTTGTTCGGCTTGCCGTTCGGATCTTCGCCAAGATATCCGCTGCTATGAGCTCCGACTGGATTGAAATAGCGCAGCAGCGCAATACTCCATTCCGTATCGGATGCATGCAGATCCGTCATCATTTCTTCAATCATCAATTTCGTTCGTCCATATGCATTCGTTGCCCCAAGTGGCGCATCCTCAGCAATCGGCACGCTTTCGGTCGTTCCGTATACGGTCGCTGATGAACTGAAGACAATCCGTTTCACCCTATGCTCTTGCATGAGCTGAAGGAGTACGAGGGTACCCGTCATATTGGTGTGGTAATAACTTAAAGGCTGTTTCACCGATTCCCCTACTGACTTTAAACCTGCAAGATGAATGACAGCATCAATCTGATTTTGTTCGAAAATCGTTTCCATTCCTTGTCGGTCTAAGAGATCGGTGTGATAAAACGGGAATTCTTGGCCTGTTAATGCCTTCATACGTCTGATGGCTTCCAAGCTGCTGTTCACAAGATTGTCGACAACCACGATGTCGTAGCCGGCACTCAACAGCTCCAAACACGTGTGACTTCCTATATAGCCAGCACCGCCAGTTACAAGGATTGACATTCTTTCTTCCTCCATTCCATTACCATAATTTCAAATAATCACTTCTATAAATAATATTTAACGTAATCACGTTCTCGTAGTAGAAATAAACGGCATAGAAACCTAGAATTGCGTAGTAAATCAGCTTCTGCTGTCTTTTTACAAATAAACTTATGACCCATGAAATCAAGAGAACGTTGTATAGGCCGAAGTAGATTGTGAATCTGGCAAATATCCAGTTCTGTGTGGCAACAGCCATAATCACAAAATTCAGCAATGACATGTTGACTATGTAATCACTTTGCGGGAACATCTCTCTCAACTTGTGTCTGCCCAGATAAGCAAAAATTAGTGGGACGGCCCCAACTGCTACGCGAATGACGCTAGCTCCGCCTTCCTGGAAATTCTTGTATTCGCTGTAATGGGAATCTGCAATGGCTGAGAAGATCAGATCCGACAAAACGTTATATCCCAAAATCAGCACGATCGCCAGAACGAAAAGAACAAATGTCGAGGATGTCCAAGCCTTCCTTCTCACCACAAAATAGATCGGAATGAGAATTAAAGCACTCTCGTGAAAGGTTGAAGCAAAAGCGACAACGAGAAAATATTTCTGCCAGTTTCCCGCAAATAAGTATTTCGTAGCGGCAAATACAATGGCGGATGCCAAGAACTGGCGCACCCCGTTCATGGATACAATGTACAGACCAGAAGTGATGTAAACATAAATGCTAACTTCGAATAGTTTGGAATACTTGTATAACACATAGACGATCAGTACATTCGTTACTAAGGCCGTTAGAAATATTAACAATTGCGGATTATCCGTATAGGCTTTCAATATCATTTGCAAAACGCCAAAACCGATATCCTTCTCAGCTTTCACTTGATTCCAGGTAAAAGCATTGAGCTTGTAGGCATACATGTAAAAGAACGTATCCCCAATGTTGTTGCGCAATCCAGCTATAAGTACGAAGGTTGCCATCACAATGGCGGCTAACCATTTATTAGGCTTCATCACAGAGAGGCCAGAGCCGATCGTCACTGGTTTGGCCAGTTGGCGGGAAAGGAAGGAGGCGATGTAGACGACAATCAGATTAACCCATATGATAGCCATTCAGATGTTCCTTTCGGATGTTTAAGAGATTCTTGTCTTTCTAATCATGTACCAATAGAGGAAAATGCCTGGCGGAATCGCTAGAACGGTCAGCCATTTGGCCGGCGTTTCCTTCATGAAGCTGCGATTCTTCGACGTTAAGCTGCTGGACACATAATGAATTGATTGCCGGAATTTAAACAACAAGCTTGCAAAAGGGAGTTTCATCAGCTCTTTACGGTAAAAAGCAAACCCTCTTGGGTTCTTGCGATACTGCTTGAGCATGTTCATGGAGGAGCCGTCTGGCAAATACTCCACATGGCAGAGCACATGATTCATCAGCAGCAATTCATATTGCTGATCCAACATATAGTACTTATAGGCCAAGCCTACATATTTCTCATTTTCAAAAATGGGGTAGGGATAATCCCGCGTCAGTTCCGTCCGATAGACGAGTTTCTTATCTCCAGTAACACCATATTTGCTGTACAATTCGAACAGCGTTGAAGTCTTGCGATCTTCCGGCAGCTTCGTGCCAATCAATCGACCGTCTGTGTAGGCATCCAGCCCGATGATTCCGCTCACCTTCTCGCTTCCATGTTGTGCCCAGAACGCAAGAATGTTGGCCACAGCCTCATCCGGCATATAGTCGTCGGAATCAATGCATACATTCAACTCCGTATTAATTAGCTGATACGCCGTATTATGAGCTCCGTGCATCCCTTGATTTTCTTGCTGATGATAACGAATTTGGATCTCCTTCTCGGCTATCCAACCTGCCACCAACTCGCGCGTATCATCCGCTGATCCGTCATCAATAATGAGCCATATGAAATCCTTGGACGTCTGTCGTTTCAAACTCTCGTAACATTGCCCCAGACAATAGGCTCTATTGTACGTCGGCGTAAACACTGTCAACCGCTTCACATCATCACCCCGATATGCCTAAATAAAAACCTTCGGTCCACGCTGCTGTACTCTTAATATCGTATCCCTTGCTGGATAAGGAGGAAGCGGGTATCTGGCGGGGAAATGTTCCCGCAATGAGCTGCTTCATTCGGTCTACCCACTCCTTTTTGTCCCCCAGCGACAAGCGTTCTACCAAATGAATGTCCATATCCACTTCTTGCGTAATTCGATCCGATATCAGGCAAGGAAGCCCTGCGCCTTGCGCCTCAATGAGCGTCACCGGAAGCCCTTCGTGCAAGGAAGGGAAAGCAAACATATCGAAGGCTTGCAGCAGCCGCGTAATATCCGTTCGTACGCCTAGAAATTTAACCTTGTCTTGCAAATTTAATGCTTTAACTCGCTTCTCCACAAGCGCTCTTAGCGGTCCGTCACCTGCTAAAACCAATAGCGTTTCCGGCTTCTCACGATTTAATTGGGCAAAAATATCGATCAGAAAAGCATGATTCTTCTGCTGGGCGAATCTTCCGACATGACCAACGACATAGGCATCTGCTGGCAGTTTCAGTTCTCGTCTGACCTGATCTCTCACCAGAGGCGAGAAAGCAAATTTATCACTTTCTATGCCATTCTTGAGAATGAGCGCTTTCTTCTCTTGATTGGTAAATAACCATTGGGCTGCTTTCCGTGAGCAGGCTACAAAATGGGTCGCGCAGGATCTGATGAATGTTCCCGCGAACCATTTGTAAGCCTTGGCTGCGATTCCGCCCTCACTGCTCGTATTGTGACTGTGTGCAATCCGAATCGGTGTTCCGGCTTTCTTCGCTGCGCGCAGCACGAATCCACTCATTTTATCCATATGGGCATGAACGATCTTATAGTTGGGATGGGCAGCGAAGAAGTCATCCAACGCTTGAATATATCCCTTATGACCAATATCCGAAACATAGGGAATGCGGTGGATCGTCCCTCCCATCTCCTGAATCTCCGCATCGAAGGCGCCTGTTTTGCAGGTTAGGAAATCAAACTGAACCTTCGTACGGTCCACATTCCGATACAAATTCATCAGGAGGGTCTCGGCTCCTCCGCGGTTCATATTCACCACTACGTGTAGAATTCTTATTGGATTGCCCACATGACATCCACCTTTTCGTCCATGAATAGAGCGTATATCCTGCTCTTCTCTGCCAAAATCTGCTGGATTGCGTACCGCTGTTCCACTAATTCGCGGCCTTGCAAGCCCATATGAACCCTTAACTCCTTGTTATGCACAAGCAGCTTCATCTTCTCTGCCAACGCCTCATGATCGTTAGGCGTTACCAGATAACCATTCTGCTCTTCGTGAACCAGCTCATGATGACCCCGATTCCTACTGGCAATAATCGGAAGTCCACAGGCCATAGCTTCCATTATATTCACGGGCAGCCCCTCACGGAGGCTTGAGGCTACCGCAATATCACACATCGGCAATAACTGATCGATGTCATTGCGATATCCCAGAAACGAGACGTTCCCAGCAACATCCAGCTGATCAGCGAGTTCCTGGCATTGTTCTTTCAATGCGCCTTCTCCAGCAAGCAAAAGTTTGACGCTGGGAGCATCAGCTTTGATGAGGGAGAGAGCTCGTATTAGCATCTGTTGATTCTTATTCGAGTTGAATTCAGCCGCATAGAAGAGCAGAATATCCTCTGGCTGAAATCCATAAGACTGTTTCATTTCCCGTTTATCCGCCTCACCCACAGGTTTGAAACGTTCTGTATCAACACCCACGCCACGTACATACTCTACGTGCTGAGCGCGGAATTTCCGGGAAACAGCCAATCGGTAATCTTCCTCATTAATGGTAATCAAGCAATCCGTGAAATAAGAAAGAATTTTCTCCAATGGATAATAAACCAACCAACTCGCCAGAGAGGAGCCTTGGCAAAAGTGAAAACCATGAGCCGTATAGATGACCCTTGTCCCCTTCTTCCTGGCTGCCCGTGCTGCCAATCGGGCTAATACGCCACCCATCGGCGTGTGGCAATGAATGATGTCGAATTCTTGCTCCTTGATCATTGATTTAAGCTGGGCATACGCCTTCAAGTTCATTAGCTTGAAAGGTGATCGCTGTATCGGAAGATTATACTTCTTATCTACATAAGGAAGCTCCATACCTCCTTTAGCAGCAACATGGACTTCCCAGCCCTGCTCCTGAAACCATTTCATATAGGGAATATGAAAGGCTTTGAAGTGATAATCAACCGTCGCACAAAACAGTACTTTCTTCGGCATCTGCATCCCCTACTTAATTAATTCCTTCTCTACAATAGAGGCAAGGTATTTGAGCAGATCATATTTCAGATCTTCCCGCTGCAGCGCATAATCAATGGAAGTTTGGATAAAACCTAACTTCTCCCCCACATCGAATCGCTGGCCTTCAAATTCATACGCATAGACAGATTCAAGCCGATTCAACTCCGCAATCGCATCTGTCAGTTGGATCTCACCGCCGGAACCCGGCCCTTGATTGCTTAAAATATCGAAAATTCTTGGTGTTAGAATATACCGGCCCATGATCGCCAGATTCGAAGGAGCTTCCTCCCGTTTCGGCTTCTCCACTAAGTGGTTGACGCTGAACAACCGCTTATTTATTTCTTGTCCGTCCACAATGCCATAACGCGACACTTCTTGAAGCGGCACATGCTGCACGCCAATGATGGAAGCTTCGAGCTTCTCGTATTGCAGCATCATTTGCTCCAGGCAAGGTTGTTGTGCCCGAACAATGTCGTCACCCAGGAGCACTGCGAAGGGTTCGTTGCCGATAAACTTGCGCGCGCACCATATGGCATGTCCAAGACCTCTCGGCTCCTTCTGACGGATATAATGAATCTCTACGCGGGAAGACTTCTGAACTTCCGTTAGCAATTCGAATTTCTGTTTCTCAAACAAATTCTGCTCTAGCTCAAAGCAATTATCGAAGTGATCCTCAATGGCTCTCTTCCCTTTGCCAGTTACGATAAGAATATCTTCGATGCCAGACTCGATGGCTTCTTCAACAATGAATTGAATCGTAGGCTTGTCGACAATAGGCAGCATTTCTTTGGGCATTGCCTTGGTCGCTGGCAAGAAACGTGTCCCCAGACCCGCTGCGGGAATAATCGCTTTTCTTACTTTCATGTCGTTGCTCCTTTTAGCCAATCGAGACTAGTTTTTTCGGAATCGGAATGACCTTGCTATTGGCTAAATCCAGCAACTGTGTTCGCAAGCTTTCTTTATCCAATGTGGTATAGATGGAAATAATTTCTTTGATCTCTTCCATGTAGAGATTTGCTGTTTTGCCAATATAAATTTTCGGAAACACTTGCTTTCCATCCACTTCATCAGCTTTCAACAACTCTTCATACAGCTTTTCTCCCGGCCGCATACCCGTAAATTCGATACCTATATCCTCTAAGGAATTCCCAGATAGCTTGATTAAGTTCTTAGCCAGATCAACAATCTTCACCGGCTCTCCCATGTCCAGCACGAAAATTTCTCCCCCTCTTGCTAGCGCGCCAGCTTGTATAACGAGGCGGGAAGCTTCAGGAATCGTCATAAAGTAACGAATCATATCAGGATGCGTCACGGAAACAGGACCGCCCTTGACAATTTGCTGCTTGAACCGAGGTATCACGCTGCCGCGACTGCCCAGTACATTGCCGAAACGCACAGCCACGAACTTCGTCTTGCTCGTTTTATCCATGTCTTGGATAATCATTTCTGCCATTCTTTTCGTAGCGCCCATCACACTTGTCGGATTGACCGCCTTATCCGTCGATATCATGACGAATGTATCTACCTCATACTGGCTTGCAGCCATCGCCACGTTCATTGTGCCTATAACATTGTTCTTAAAAGCCTCTTCCGGATTGCGCTCCATCAGCGGCACATGCTTATGGGCAGCGGCATGATAGACGACACTCGGCCGATATTTATTCATAATCGACATCATTTTCTTAACATCCTGCACATCCGCGATTTCTGTCATAAATTCGATTTCTGTCCGTCCGTATGTATCCTTTAATTCCATTTCAATGCTATAAATACTATTCTCACCGTGGCCTAGAAGAATCAACTTCTGAGGATTAAACTTCGTCACCTGCCGACAAATTTCAGAACCAATCGACCCGCCTGCCCCGGTCACCAGCACCACGCGATTGGCGATATACTCCGAGATGCTCTCGATATCCAGCTCAATCGGTTGACGTCCGAGCAAATCCTCCACCTGTACGTCCATGAAGTGATTGACAGAAAGCTTGCCTGATACAAGATCCTCCAGCATCGGAAGCGTTTGTGTTCTCGCTTTGGTCTTCGTACACTCTTGGAAAATGGTGTTTAATTCCTTTTTGCTCAGAGAGGGAATCGCGATAATAATGTGATCGATATTCAGGTCTTTTACCGTTTGCTCGATCATCTCGATCCCACCCTTAACAGGAATGCCTAGAATGTCGAGGCTATGTATATTCACATTGTCATCAATAAAAGCAACAGGTAAGAGTTCAGCATCAATGCTCTTAATTAATTGTCTGACCACCATCGTCCCTGCCGAACCTGCACCAACAATCAACGTTCTTTTCTTATTCACAGATTTATTAATGTAGGTACTCAGAATAAGTCTCCAACCGAAACGCGACCCGCCGATCAGCAGCGAATGCAGCATCCAGGTCACTGCCAGCAGCCGAAAGTAAATGTCGTGAACAATGATTTGCTGCACGAAAGCGACCGTTATGATTGAAAACGTGATCGCTTTGAAAATAATCAACAGCTCCGTTATACTGGCATGTTCCCATGCCTTTTTATAGAGCTTATAGATCAATGAGAAGAAATGATGACTTAGCAGCAGCGTAATTGAGCTTACAACCAGCGGAAGCGACACTAAGTGGAAATCAGCGCTTAACAAAAAGTGACTAACAAAAATTGAAGTTAACACGATAACGGAGTCTATGGCGATGAGCAGCGATAACCGTTGACGATATGACAGAATAATCCACCCTTTCCGTAAAATAAATTCTTTATATAGAACAAAATGTTTAAATTTTTTTACTTTCTACATGCTGATTACAAAAAAGAATAGACTGCGACCAGAGAACGAACAAAAAATGTGGCATGATTCTTTATAAAGAACAATTCTGTATAGACTCATTCTAGTTCTTTATATCGAACATGTCAACAGCGTAATTGTAAATATTCTGTGCCAAATAACCGAAAATTGTTCATTATAAAGAATCAACTAAATCTTATTCTCAACGCGCCGAAATAGGGGTAAGCATCGCTTCCCCCTCACCAAAACTTACGCTCAAGTTAACAACTCCTTGCTCACTTGCACTAATTCGGCACTTGTCAGTATGCGGTTATATAGGAGCAGCGCACAAACCGTTGTATTGCTGTTACTGAGCGTTAGGCCATCAAACTTAAGATGGTTATTTACCACTTTTATCTGATTAAGCGAACCATTCAGAAACAAGGAAACTTGTTTGCTATTAGCATCATAGGTTAACTGGATCACATACACCTTACCATTCACAATGGATGAATCAGCAGTTGCGGCATCATCTCTGACAATAACTGTATTTCCACTTGTACCGTCTGCAACCACCACCTGAGGATGGACATGAAAAGCGCCAACGTTATAAGTGCCTATTACAAATCTTCCTAGGATGCTAGCCTGAGGTGTCCCTATCTGGATCGCTACGTTATTCTTGTTGCTGCTAAAAATATTAGTTGAGAACGTGCCTACATTAATCGCACCCATCACAACGACTGTGAAGGAGCTGCCAATACTTATTCCAAGGTTAGTTATATCGGGATTATTGGCATAGCCTGTGCCTGTGGATTTTAAACCTGCACCTTGCCTGCCTTCGGTTCCATCCGTATTGTATCCGTTAAGAACCAAAGGCATAGCGCCTGCCAAGTCCGTTTGAGTAGAACCTGTATCTTGACTAAAGTCATAGTTATGAAGTAGGCCACTAGTTAATGTTGTACTATTCGGTATTGCGAATGTCATCTTGCTATAGGTTGAAGTCTTTACAATCGATGCATTTAATGATGTGTCTACGGCAAAGTATTTTAACGTAGTTGTAGCATTGAGGGGAATCGGAGAGAGATAGACAGAGCTTACAATAGTCGGGTTAGCTCCATTCAATGTATAGTAGATTGTCGCTGCTTTATTCGCAATTAAATTTACAAATACCGTCTGGTTGAAGGCAAACGTCATGCTTTCCGGATATGCTTTGACAACCGGAGCAATCGTATCAGGAGTACCTAGGCTAGCTGTCGTAGCTGATATTGTTGCTGCAATGGACCTATTTATAGATACATCAAGGCTTACAGCCCGAACTGTATATGTTTTTCCGGCTATTAAACCTGAAATGGTATACGAGCTGACTGCCTTATCAATAAGGCCGGCTACTGTATAATTCGTACCATCGGAAGAATAAGCAATCTCTGTCATAATCGCATTCGCAGATGCGGATGGAATCCATGACACATTAATGGAAACAGCTGTGAGTGTCCCTACTTTTAAATTGGTTACAGGGCTGGGGGCATTAGAGGCAGTAGAGGTGAGGACTTGTACGGTTGGGTTATCAGTTGAACGATTATTAGAGATGTCAATGGCCGTAATTCGGATTACATACAGCTTGCTGGCGCTGAGTCCTGTTAAATTATAGGAAGTCCCAACTACCGAGTCACTAGCAATGGTATAATTCGTTCCATCCACACTGTAACCTACTTCATATTTAGCCGTATCGGAAGAGATTGAGTGGGTCCAAGTTACTGTTATCGCGCTAGAGGTTACATTCCCGACTTTGAGATTGGTTACCGCAAGTGGCGGAATGATATCATTTATTGTTCCATTGATGTTGTTAACTTTACTATCGAGAACGCCATTAATGACGTTGTTGATCTGTAGGTGTTTAGGATCTTCTACGATATTGACTACTGCTGTCTGAACCACGTTATTCTTAAAAATAATTGGTGTCTGTGAAGCACGGGAATCCCCCGCGTTAATCGCTTTCATGGCAACGTCTGATTTGAATCGATTTCCATCTAGAATTATACGTTCACTAATGAAGGTCTCCCATGCAAAATCGAGCATAGCTCCGTTGGCAGTAGCCGTCGTATAGTTAAAAATATTCTGGGCAAAGATCAACTCCCCGCCTATATCCGCAAGAGTAAAGGCAGAATTTTGCTTGCCAGCAAAAGTACTGTTGCTTACTTGAAGCATAGCAACTTTTTTACCCGAAACAGTTGTAAATAACGTATACGTATCCCAATCAAACCCGCATCCATCAAATACATATTCTGCTTGAGGGTTATTAACGATGGATAATGGACCAGGATTAGAGAACCTGCAGCCTGAATACCTGCCTGGCGGCAAGCATGTCATAATATTCTGATCATGTTTGGTGTTGGTAAAAGTAATATTGTTCAGTATCCAACCGTTCTTCGTTTCATTAGCCACCCAGGTTAAAGCGCTGCCCATAACGCCGCTGCCTTCAATCACACAATCAGAGAAGGTTTGAGGTTCGATAGAGAAACTAAGCGTAGCGCCTAAACCTGCATATGAGCTGAAGAAATCTTTGTCATTGCTAAACTTGCAATCATTAATGCCAACACTATAGGCCTTATCTCTATTTACGTTGAGCACACTATTATGAAATAGACATCCGTTTATAAGTATATCTCGATCTCCTGCACTAAGTACGAGTTTAGTGCCATAGAGATGATTATTGGAGAAATTAATTTGTCCAGCAAGTTGGGCACCTACATCTCTTAAATCATTGCCTTCCATAATCACCTTATCCGCACTGACATTAATTGCAAGTGTACCCCCATTAATCGCATTGTTCGTTATGTTGATATGTCTACCTGCGACAGCAATGATATTATAAGATTTATTATCGTGTAGGTTGTTATTCTCTATATAGATGTATTGATTAAAATCATACATATCCTCAATATCTATAGCCCCTTGCGGAGCAGTTCCTTGAATATGGTCAATCTCATTGCCTCTAATATACACATACTTGGCTCCGTTGACTGAGATCCCCAACCTTCTGCAATCATGTATACGGCATTTTTCGATGTATACATTCTTGGCAAACTCAACTACTTTCAGCGTGAGGGTTGTCTGTCCTGCAGCTGGTACTGCACCTTGATGAATAACAAATTTCGCATAGCTTGGCCCTTTAGGGACTTCAACTTCATCATAAAATTGCACGTTCGATTTGGCTGAATAACATGTATCATCTTTATTATAAAAAATGACATCGTACAAGTCTGAAGTTATACCTGTTCCAAGTCCCCCGTAACTATCGCCATAGAGTCCAAAGTAACCCCACTTAAGGATATTCGCTTGACTTAAGTCGATCTTGACAGAAGATCGAATTCGATTATTATCCGGTTGCAAGGATCCATCCGTGAGGCTGATTCTGCCACTTTCAAATTTCCCATCAAAGGTATAGCCAGCAATCTGTCCGTATAAGCTTCCAAGTGAGATCCCATCACCTGTGCAATTCAGAATTTCAAGGTTATCCAGCGTAAGGAACCTAATATTAGAACCAATTATAGGAATATTATTTACGTAAATCCCATGTCCGCCTTCATGGGTACTTTTAATGGTCGTGTAATCATGCGTGTCCCTATCACCTTGAATGATGCCATTTGTAACTCTTGAGAATTGTTGATTTCTTTGAAACATGATGATGGCATAACCCACTAAACCATTGCTCTGGATTTTTAGTGTAGATCCATTTAAGTTTAATGTCATGTAACTTTGAGGCTCTATAGGCGTATTCTCATCAATCAGATATAAGCCTTTTGGAAGTATGGCCTCTGCGTAACCTTGATCAGAAGCAAACTTCAATGCATCGTTGATCCCCTTGCTAGTGTTTAATGCTTCTGTCCCATTATTCTTTATACCCCAACGATCCAACTCAACTTTGTAATCACCGCCATCTGCCATTATATACACACCTCCATGTTAAAAAGATATTCATTTGAAGGTGCTTATGCTACGAACGTTTGCCTATTCATCTCCGCTAGCGCACTAATTTATGATCTGTAGACTCTATATTTGTTCGTCTCCTTGCATTTATACTTTTCAGCCCCAGCAATAACCAAGAAAGCGGCGATCTTTGTATGAACTCATCATCGCATAGGCAAGGTTCCCCATTTAAACTTCATTTTTCCCAGTAAAGTCAGAAGCAGTCCCTTGAAATAGATGAACTCTTCATTTTTTCTAAATAGGATGTAATAAATAAGATTTATCACAATGATATGAACCATGCAGTTCGCGGCAAGTGCATAAACACTGTTTATGTGCTTTAACTGAGAAGTGAGCAAATACGTAATGATTAATGGAATAAGACCAATAACCAAAAACTTCACGTACATTTTGAAATACTCCCTTAGTTTCTTCTCGAAAATGTACTTATACACCATTTTGGGTTTGATCCAGAATATGACCGTTACATTGCTTAATAAGGTACCTAGCAGTACACCTGGCAACCCGATTAATTGAATAAAGATAATGGAAGCAATTAAATTAATGGACGCCTCGACCAATGGCGCGAAGCGATCTTGATAATAGATCCCTCCGCCTTCTTTAAACCGCTCGACAGATCCACGCATCAAGAAAAAATAGAAGTTGATCAACAATAATATAATTGTTAAATTATCTAATCTTTGATTGTCTCCCAACCATAGTCTAACGAATTGCTGGATTGTGTTAATCAAAGAAATCGTCGCAAAGGACACAATCCAAAAGCTTAAAAAGAACAGTTTACGGTGGACCTTGTAAATGACATCCTTGCTTCCTTCCACCAATAGGTTTCCTACACTCGCTGCAACTCCAGATAAGGAAGTGGAAATTAGCCCCTGCGCAGCACCTACGATCATGCTGTAACTGTTGAATACCCCAACAACCGTTAAGTTAATGAAAGACGAAATCACCAGATTGTCTGTCCCTAGAACTAGAATGCCGCCTATCTTATGTAAAAACAGGGCTTTCACGTTTTTGACCAAAGAAGTTCGTTCCTCTGTCGTAATATGCCCCCGTGTTTTCCTTATCCATGGATACTTTTTGTCTATGTATAGGTTCATAAACAAATAAAACAAAAAATTGATAATAATTTGAATCCACAAATAGACATATAAGTCGGGAAGAAATTTTAACATCATAAATTGAAGGATAGAAATAAGTAATTTGCTCAACGTAGTCGCAATAGATATCTTATATCCATCTTGAGCTACATTTAAAATGCATAACTTATAAGAAAAAAAGTAGCTGGTCAGTGTGTAGACCAAAAACAACAGAAAATATAGCTGTGCATCGATGAGGTTGACCTGATCTTTTACAAAGAAATGTAAAAAGAAAGTCATGATTAGGCCTAATCCCAGAATAATAAAACCGACAAACTTATAGAGCTTCGCATAATAATTTAAATAGCCTTTAACCTTTACATAATCGCCCTCGGCAAATGGCTTATATAAGGAGTAAATAATGGCGCTGCCTATGCCCAATTCTACAATAGACAGGAGTCCGATTATGTTCGTGTATAAAGAGGTTAACCCCAACAGTTCATTCCCCAATGTATCCAGAAATACTTTTCTTAGAATAAATGAAGGGACTAGACCTAGTATAAAGGTCAATAAATTAACAACTACATTGATACTTGCCTTCTTGACTCTCATGCTTAGCTCACCGTCTTTGAGTAGGACTCAATCATTGCATATACTTTCTCAATTTCCCGTTCTGTTCCAAGCTCTTCTTTGGCTAAATGGCTGCGTATTTTATCATTTAAGGATTGTTCAGACAGCAACTTCTTAATTCCGGTGTATAACGCATTTGCATTCATCTCAACAATTAAACCATTTTCGCCATCGATTAGTTGATTGTGAACGACGGTGAAATTGGTGGCAATGACAGGCTTTTGTAGAATTTTCGCTTCTGCTATGGCTAAACCAAACCCCTCAAATCTGGATGGCTGCACATAGAGATCACATTGTTTGATAAAGACATAGGGATTCTGAAAGGTGCCAAGAAAAATGAAATTCTCTTCCAGGTGAAGCGATTGCACAGTCTTCACTAATTTCTCCTTCAACTGCCCCTCCCCGATCACATACCACCTAAGCTTAAATCCTTCTAGAATCAGTTTGCTGCAAGCTTCTAAGGCTAGATCGTAGCCTTTGGCCTCAACTAACCTGCCTATCGTTAGTACTCTCACTCCGTCAAAATCATCCTGAAACCCACCCTCTTGCTCCGACATAGAAACAATGAGGCCTGGGGAGACGATATCATAAACGACGCTCGTTTTTTCTTTGGCTATGGGCATTTCTTCCGTGAATACGTCTTTGTTATAGTCAGAGACAGCGACGACGTGATCAAATTGCCCATAAAATTTTGTATCGAATTCATTGTTATAAGGAGCCATTTTATAATCCGTATTCACCCAACACATTTTTTGGTCAGCCTTCACTTTCTCCGTAACAAAATAGGTCGGTGTTCCTTGACTGTACGCAATAGCAACATCATAATGACCATCTAAAGGTTCTATCCCTTTGGATAACCATTTCCAGCTGATCTGAGCACTATGCAGCCTCTTGGTTTGAGCCGGAAGTCTTAGCGATATTGACCTTCCGACACTTAAATATAGGTCCTTAAATCTTCTGGCGGTAATTAGGCTCTTGAGTCCACCAGACTGTCTCTGGAGAAATGGCGGCACTTCCAGCACATTAACTTCTTTGGGAAGCAGAGGAAGATAGAGTCCCTTCTGTGAAAACAGAAGCAAATCCACTTTGTAATTCTCGTAATCAAATAAAGTAAGCAAGGAAAGCAAACTTTTTTCTGCACCACCGCTATGTAAGGAATCAATAACGAATAATATCGTTTTCATCTTCGGCCCTCTCATCCTATTTCTGAATGGAAAGTACATCCTGCAAGTATTTCTTAGAGAAGTCGATTTTATCTTGTAAAAGCTTCTTGCTCCGATGAAATTCCATCTTCTTCACGATTTCTTTCAGGCTATAATCTTCAGTAACTAAACGATCCTTGAGCTCTAAATCATCTAGCAGATCTCTCATTCTTGTGTTAATAGCTTCGTTCCTGTTCACAATAACGAACGATTTTTCATACAGGATAGAAAAAACAGCGGCATGAAAAGAGTTCGATATAATAAACTGAGCATTTCTCACAAGTGATACGAAAGTTTCCGGACCGTCCAATGTAAAGTATTTGTCTGCGTACCTCAACTTGCCAGAGTGCAGCGTATAGATCTTATATCCTTTCTCCTTGGCAACATCCATGGCTATCTGCTTGATCAATGCACTGCTGTCAAAATCATAGATTAGAATATATTTTTCTTGATAGCTTTGATTTCCAATTTGATCCCAATCTGTTGAGTCTAATAAAAAAACTGGATCTACAACATGATTGGCTTTTGTTATATTTAATCTGCTTAGAATGTCCACAGCACTTTTCTCTCTTACGCCTACAGCATCCAACCGTTCTACGCGTTTCTTCACCACGGGCTGATACTCGTCAGAGATGCTGTCAGTGGCAAAACTTGCCGCATAGGCTGCTTTTACTTTCTGATCAGGAACAAAATCCAAATAAAAGGCTGGATCCTTGCCATTCTTGTGCAAGCAATTCCATATTTGATCACTGCCGCACAAGTAGACATCCGCATCAGGCATATCCTGCTTTAATTCTTCATTGGTTCGATACCTAACATTTGTTATTGGCAAATACTTGGCTGTGAATCGATCAAACGCCCGTTTCTTGGCACGTTCACGAATTCTCGTCGGTATTTTGAGCGTTAAATACAACAATTTGGTTACTGCATTCTTTTCCCACTTGGGATGATTAATACTCCACATATTATAGTGATTGCTTAGATAATCCGGCTTGTAATCAATAATTTCTACATCATGTCCGCATGTTTTGAGATATCTCATTAATCCGTAAGCTTGTAAAGACGCACCATGATTATATACATCATGACAAGTTATCGTACATACCTTCATACTGTCACTTCTTTCCTTACAAAATTCGGTTCTGAATGCCCCACTGTATGATAAATTTTATTAAGCTCATCGGTGTTGCTATAATCTGTCCTGGCGCAATGGCTTGCCAAACTGTCTCTTAGAACGACATCCTTATACAACCGCTCAATCCCCTCCGCGATACCCTCCACACTTAACTCACAAATAAGGCCTTCCTCCCCATCCTCAATCTGACTGCCGGCTGTTGGATAATTCGTTATCATCACAGGTTTGCCCAATATCTTGGCTTCCGTAACGGTTACTGCCTTGCCTTCATACCGGGAGGGCTGAACGTATAAGTCACAGTGCTTCATATAAGGGTAAGGGTTCATTTGCTTGCCTACGAGGATAAAGTGGTTCTCCAGCTTGTTCTCGGCAATGATTGATTTAAGCTGGTTCTCATACCCGCCATACCCAACAATATACCATTTGATAGCGGTGAGTCCCTTATCATGCAGCAGCCTCAATGCTTGAACGGCCATATCGAATCCCTTTACATACGACAACCGACCGACAGAGACGATGGAAAATGTTTCTTCCTGACCTTCATTGATTTGGAGCGGTTCTTCTGCCATTTGCTTAATAAACCTAGGTGATGTTATATTCTCGATTAGCATGATCTTCGATTGCAGAGAAGGGTAAGTCTTGAGAAATGCCTCCGTGCAGGCGTCTGAGATCGAGGCAATCGTATCGAATTTGTTCCAGAGCGCAAGGTCTATCTCATTGTCTATTTCCAGTTCGCTGTAATCCGTATGGATCCAGGCCATTTTCTTCGCTGCCTTTACATTATTGGCAACAATATCATGCGGCCAGGCGTAACTGATGGCTAAATCATATTCTTGGTCTATCTTTGGCAGCACATAGGACGTGAACTTAAGCACAAGCTGCATTTGAATGTAGCCTGAGCCCTCTTTCAGTTTTCGGCGTTTCGCCTTCCAACCTGCCAGCATTTTGCTCGCTAGTCGGATCAGGAAAGCTGAGAAATGCCCCTCTTTGAGACAACTGAGCATAGATTTACGAAAAACCGTGTATTGGGCTTGCTCAGGCAGCACATGAACTTGCTCGGGTATGAAGCTGAGAAAGTCACCGGCATGCTGGCAGATAAACAGATCCACCTCATAATTCTCGTAATCAAAGCTCTCCAGCATGTTAATTAAGCTTCGTTCTATACCGCCAATTTCCATGTCAAAGACCGTAATCAAGATTTTAGGCATATTGGATATAACTCTTTTCTCTTTTATTTAGATACAGCGTATTGGCTGGCACATTCCCTTTCACAACGCTACCGGCTGCGATTACGGCATTATCGCCAATAATTGTATCCCTAAGAATAACAACATTGGAGCCTATCCAGACATTTTCCCCAATTTTAATTTCTCCTTTGATCAAGTGATCACCCGTGCTGCTCTTATAGTTGTGATCATGATCATTGATACTAACATTAGGCGCAATCTTGGTATGCTTGCCAATAGTGATCTTATACACACAATTAATGTTGCAGTTATCGTTAATGAAAACCTTTTCTGCCATGCGAAGTTCCCCAAAATGATCTACACGAATACTGGCGTTCTTGCGAATAAACACGAATTTCCCGATGTGAATGGTGGCATGCTTGCTGAAGGCTTCGATTCTACTATTCGCTTGGAGTGAGAAGATGGAAGATTTAATGTTTTTGAAATAAATAAGCTTATTACATCCAGCTCTCAGAATGCCAATCAGATGGGATAGATTCATTAGGATGGTGTAATACAAGCCTCTGCCGCGGCTTTCCGCAATCAGCGTGGTCATTATTTTCCGTAGAATACTTATCATTCGGTTCTCCCAATTGAATTATTTAGCTTAGCAGCTTGCGAATTCTAGCAATATTATGACCACCGATCACTTTCGAAGCCATCAACTTGATATGTCCCTTCCATCTCGCTTTGCGCGGCAGCCAGCTTTTGTAGAAGTGATGCATCGCATACGTCTTGTCAGTTTTGAAGCTCTGACAGTTAATATAGTCATACGGCGAGAAATATGTTTGTGGATAAAAGGTGCCGAGACCTTTAATTTCCTGATATTTACCATTAGGAATGATGCCCATGCCGCCGATGATTTCGGTAATCATGGCGACATTCGTTAAGGAATTGAATGTGCCGTCCGCGAGGAGGAAACTTTTGGTTTGATAGGAGTCCATAAAAGCTTGAATGAGCTTATTTTCCCTGGCTGCGCCGATCGTGCTCGTTGCAATGAAGTTTTCTTGTTCGAATCCCCAGAAGGAATCGTGATGAAGCAAATCGTTGAACGATTTGAATACTTCTACATCCGTATCTAAATAAATGCCGCCAAAATGATATAAGGCAAATACCCGCGCATAATCGCTCACAAAGGCATATTTCCCCGCCTCATAGGCTTCTTTAACGTAGGGATTACAGGTATGATCAAAATTGTTCTCATTCCACTCGATGAAGCGATAGCCGGGCAAGTAACGATACCAGCTCGCTATACAGCGTTTAACAATTTCAGGCTTCTCCTGCTTGCCAAACCAACAATAATGAATAATTTTGGGAATTCCCATCGCGCAATCTCCTTCTTTCGACGGCTCACGCCTCAAAAGCTAATATTCTTAATAAAGAACATCCATTCTCTCCATAGTAGTTCTTTATAAAGAACTTGTCAACGATCTGATACCACAATAGAGAACATTATTAGATAATTTTTCGTAAATCCGCCCAAATTGCCTATTTAGGAATGAATGGCCGTTATTTGGTTCCCTAATAAGTTCGAAAATAGTCCTCCACGTTCGTTTGCCAATTGTTCATAGTCGCCATTCTGAATGATGATGCCATTATCTATCACGATGACTTGCTCAGCTTTGCGTATCGTGGATAGCCTGTGTGCGATCACGATGATTGTCAATTTCCCCTGCAGTCGCTCTAACGCTTGTTGGATCTTGGTTTCGTTCTCGCGATCCAAGGCGCTGGTCGCCTCATCCAGAATTAGAATCGATGGCTTGCGCAGGATGGCTCGAGCCAGCACGATCCGCTGCCGTTCGCCACCGGATAACCGTACACCGCGATCTCCGATAACGGTATCAAGACCTTCCGGCAGTTTGCTTACAAACTCTGCGGATGCTGCAAAATCAAGGGCTTCCCAGAGCTGCGCTTCAGTCGCATTCGCATCGATCAACAATAAATTATCTCGGATGGTTCCATTGAACAAGAAAGGATCCTGCGGGACATAGCTAATCGATTTTCGCAAGGATAACAAATTCTCACTGGTAAGCGGCACGCCATCTATCCACACTTGTCCTCGCTGCGGCTGAAGCAGCCCCATTAAGATATCAATGAATGTGCTCTTGCCCGCGCCAGAGCGCCCAATAACAGCTGTCATTTGTTTTGATCGGATACGAACATTAATGTCACGAAGAGCAAACCGTTCTTCCTCGGCGTTGTATTGGAAGGAGACATCTCGACACTCCAGATGATGCTTGAGTTGAAGCGGTAAGACGGAGCGGGCTGCGTCTTTGATTTCTCTGGCCTCTCGGCATTCATTTTGAAGCTCCATCATCGTTTTGAACGCCGGAACAGCTGCGGCAATTTGTTCCAAATTCGACTGTATAC
Source organism: Paenibacillus marchantiophytorum (assembly GCF_014640555.1). GTDB lineage: Bacteria > Bacillota > Bacilli > Paenibacillales > NBRC-103111 > Paenibacillus_E > Paenibacillus_E marchantiophytorum. The sequence continues at coordinate 163,272 of NZ_BMHE01000005.1, forward strand.
TAGCAAATCTTGGCCATAAGCGAGAGAAAATAAGAACGACCAGAATCAATTGCTGCCCCTGCGTTTGAAAGAGCAGAACCGACACACAGATGAAGATGACGATGATGAGGGAGGAGGATAATTTGAAATAGAGCTGTGAATTGGCACTTATCTTGGCCTGAGCCAAACGCTCCTGCGCAAATTTCTGACACCAGGTCATTAACCAGTAAATGCGTGATTCTTCTAACATATTGCTTTTAATATCTTTAACCCCGTTAAGATGATCGGTCATCCCGCCGATATAACTTCTTCCTAGCTCGGAGGTTTGCTGTCCCTGCAATTTGGATCTCTTAATGAAGATACGTGAGAAATAGGACACAGCCAGACCACAAGCGATTACAAACACAGTCATCATCGGCGATAGCCAGAAAGCTATGCCCACTTGAATCAATGTAAACACGGTTGAAGCTGCAAATTGAAGAAACATATACGTCCCGCTGGTCACACGGCCCAGTTCATCAGTGAGAGAATTAATCAAATCTGATTTTCTTTTCTTGATGAAGAAATCCCAGTTTGCCTGCATGATCGCCGTGTACGTCTCTAATCTAACGTAATTAATAAAGCCCGTATGAATGCGAACATCGCGCAGTGTGAGGTTGCGTTGAATGAGACTCTGGGCGAAGACCAGGACCAGGTATGCCCCCATGATCAGCAGCAGCGCCCCCGATGTAGGAAGTCCATTCAACAGATTCATGAAAGCTGGCGGCAAGCTTATTCCTGCGCTGCTGTTCAGGATACCACAAATGCTAAGCAGCGGAATGACTAGAAATAGCCCTAGCCCTTCCAGTAAACTTATGAAGCTCATACCGAGCAAATTCATATAAAGAATCTTCCCTGCGTAAGCATGCAGTTGCTTCGTAAAATATAATAGATGCTCCATTATAATTCTCCCTGTGTAACAACATTCTTTCTGGTTTTTCTCCAAGCCCATAGAAGGGGACGCAGCGGGAAATAGAGGACGTGCAGCTTCGCGGGTAATTTCAACGTCTCCGCATCTTCTGGATATGGATACAGGAAACTTAGGATGAATAGCACCTTTTGCCAAGTTGTCATTAGGGCAAACAAATGACGTTTGTGGTAGCGGGAGACATCGGCCGGAACGGGGGAGGTATGCAGATTGATCTTTTGCCGAATGTAGAAATAGGCATCATCTGCCAGGCGATCCGCTCGTTTAACCGAGGTTAATCGCTCCAGGTCTACCGTTAGCGGGGTATGCAGAACTTTCACAGCCAGTATCAGCGCTTGCGCTCCAATATGCTGCTGACGGTTCTTCTTTAGCAAGTCGTGGAGCTTACTAACATCCAACTTCTGCCTGGCTAACTGGTCGATATCAAGCAGCCAACGCAGTCGTGACCAACCATGACGAGCACCGTGAGCAGCCAGGAATAGAAATAAATCCTCGCTCCCCAAATAATAGATCGGATGGCTGACAATAGAGCTGATTCTTCTGCGTTCCCATAGTTCTTCGAAAGCTGGCTCCTTAGCAGGTCCAGGGCCTAGTCGCCAATGGATTTCAAGCTTTATGCCCTTCTGCACATGGTCATACGTGACGTGATGATGCCGCCATTTCCAATCATTCAGAATGGATTTATATTCATCATCCTTCACGTAGCCTAGACAGCTCAGAAGTTCCTCGGTTCGCTGCACACTTTCCATAGGCACCAAGACGTCCAGATCACCGGAAGTGCGAAGGGAAATATCGCCATACAAATCACTCGCCAGAATGGGACCTTTCAACATAATCGTGCGAATGTCTGACTCAGCGAACACTTTGGCGATATTGGCCATCTCTGCACTTAAATGAAGCATCGCAAAGGTATTGTCCTGATAGTACATTTGCAGTTCTTTACTAACATGCGGCGGTATCCATGCTATTTCTGTTTGCTTTAACTTGGCATACAGATTAGGATAAACCCGATGATGTCTGGCTAACTGCAGGAATTCATCCCAATTCAACTCATTTGGACAGTCTCTATAAGCAGACAGGTCATTCTTGCCTATCTTCATTTTCAAAATGGAAAGTAGCATATTTAATTCTTGGGAGAAGAGCGTCGAATCCGAATGGGAATGGGTAGTCATCTTAATCTCCTTCATCCTCTATTGACCTGCATATTTAGCGAATTTACCAATCACGACGAACCGTTCCATGCCTTCGGCTCCCGTAATATAGTAAGGACCGCTGCGCAGCCAAGCATGAGCTATCATTTTGCCCGATTCATCGCGGGCCGTTCCCAGATATAACGTGCTGTCGATGTGACGCTTTTCCAACATGCGCGAAGCGGCAATCGCTTTGACCAAGCATTTACTCTCCCAGATCGTATGTTGACTTATCAAGTGAATAGCATCTTGCACGCTTATTAACTCTGTGCGATGCTTCTCAAATCTATCATTCGATGTTTCTTCCATTCGAACTCCAAGCTTGGGAGCCACCTTCGAGAAGGGAATTGCCACTTGGATGCGCGCCCAACCCAGATAACAGGCAGCCTCTGCATACAGGCCAAGGGTTCTAAAATTTAATGAAAACAGAATATTGATTTTCCTAAAGATGCCCATGATCTTCTCCGAATTCGATCAATCCTTCTTTGGATAACCGCTCAATAAAGGTGATAACCTCCTGCTCGCACTCCTGTTGCTCAACATCGTATTCCGCCATCAGCAAGCTAATAATCTGTGCAACCTCGGATGGTTCCGCTAATAATTCCCAGATTCTCCCGCCGATCTCACCCAAGTTATAATATTTCCCATTGTGAATGCTCAGCATCACCTTCTCGCCGCCCATATCACTAACAATATTCCCTTGACTTTGAACAAAAACATTTTTCTGCGAAACTGAAACGACGTCATTCTTCATCATCGCTATACCTCCTTGTTAATGGCTTGCAGAATGGTTGATACCAGCAGTGGAGCGGTAAAACCGTTGGTTGGTCTGAGTAAGCGATACATCTGGATGTGCTTCACCAAGTTTACAGAGGTTTGAAAGTGCCAATCCGTTAACCCCAATTGCGGGATAAAAAAGTTCCGAAACGTATGTTCAAATAGGATTTGAAATCGTTCCAGGCGTTCAATGGGGCGAATCTGGCTTTCATCCTGGTCGGACTTCACCAATTCGATAATTCCAGCGAGCGGCAGCATTCCAGCGAAATAGTGCGAATCTACGGGAACGTTATACTTGGTCTCTCTCCCAAAAATAGCCCGATATTCCCCAGCATCCATGCCAAAATTCGTTAAACTCTCTTGCCACAGTTTCTGCTGCGGGTAGGAGGAAGTGACATAAGGAATATTCATTTCACCTGAACATGCAACGGCGATCACATCATCGGTAAGCAGCTGAAACCCTTGCTGCATAAAAGCTGAAGCCAGCGTAGACTTCCCAGCCCCTGACTGACCTACAATGGCATAGGCTTTTCCATCAACTGCAACAACGCTGCCATGCAACGGAAGCACTCTTCGCTGCATCAGAATGGCGCCCATACAAGTTCCCAAGATATACAAACGCAATTTACTCGCTTCCACGTCTTTCATCGGGGTAACTGCGATACGTTTGCCTGCCTGGGCAACAAATACGGCAACACCAGGGACATAGAACATGACCGAATCATTCGCAATGAGATAGGTATTGGGTTTCTCATATACGTCCGCATACATCCCATTTCTATCTTCATCTTCTACAATAATGTCCATATCATAAGCAGGTACATCCTGATTCAGTTGTTTTAATTCCGGAAAATCCAGCTCACTGGATATGGTAAGTCCAAACGCCAGATAACACGTATGCTGCTTCGTTCCCAACATCAATTCACGCCACCATTTCCCTAATTATGGTAAAGGCCCTTATACGACTTGCTGTATAAGGACCTTTACGTATTAACTCCAAAATACCAGCTGCCTACATGGTTTCGTATGTACTGAAATCCAAGCAGATCGAGTTTCATTTCCTATTAGCTATAAGTTAATTGATCACGCGGAGTACCTGATGGGTAAGCAAAGTCAAGATGGTTTCCGTTGTTAGGATCAGCCATTGTCATGCTTACTTCAAGAACCTCAAGCGCTGGTTTTTTCCATTCTTTTTTCATATCTTCACCTCCTCTCAAGCGAATTTTTTCATGTACCTATACACAATTAAGCTGCGCATTAATAATCTGTACTCTGAATCCGTAGCCAGCTCAGGTCGAACTCCAGCCTTGACTTTGAGCAATGCGGACTTGATCTTCGCACCGTCCATAAATCGGAGCACGTTCGAATCTGTGCTTAGCTGCTGTGCTTCATCGAGGAAAGAATCCCAATGCGGCACCATGCGATGAACCCAATCAGCTCCCTGCACGCCGCGAATCCGTTGATTCAACCGAATCGTATCAGGCAGTAGTTTCTCCGTTGATCTTCGAATCAGAGCGCGATCCAGGCCATTCTGAACATACTGATCTTCAGGCACGGATAAGCAGTAACGAATGACGCGGATATCATTGGTTGGGTCACGCTGCCACAGCGAATGACGCAAGGATAATTTGGTAGTCAGTGTATTCGTGGCATTCCAGTGAAAAAGATCTTGGAAATGACGACGCCTTTGTTCATAAATATTGGAAGTTGAGAACCAGCCTGACCGGTCTATGCCATAGCCGCTTAGTTTATTAAACACTTGGCTCCTATTGGCGAATTCCTGATTAATCAAAATCGGAAATGGGTTGAAAGCACCCTTTTCAAGCAGACGATCCAGGAACGGAAAGGCCACCCTTGCGACAATTGGAAGGCTGCGCAGTCGAGCTCCGCTAGTATGAATACTATACTGATGGAGTTCTTGCAAGAGCCGCACCCAGCGTAATTTCTTCATTAAAGTTGCATAATGATCATACGCGGATCCCCATGAAATGCTTAAATTCCCTCTGGCTCCACTTAGGAGAACGGCAACATCTTGCTCCTGAGCCTTCTCAAACATGCCCCGCATCCAGAATGAGTTCTCAAAAAACTTGTAGGGCATTTCCATTGTTTCTAACAGAGAGTCAATATCTGAGTAAGAATTCTTTCCTTTAAAATCCAGATAATGATCATCGATTCCGCCTACATGCTTCACCGTCATTTGAATAAAGGGGCTTTCGTCAGCCATCAGCTGATTGGCTGTATAATCTCTAAAATCACTTGAGGGAACGTAGCTGAATGTCTGCAGCCGTTTGTTCTCTTTACTTAGCGATTTAACAGCGAAACTGACAACGGAACCCGAATCCAGACCCCCGCTTAGATGTGCCCCAACACCACGATACGTACGCAGCCGAGCATCCACGGATTGCTGGAATACTTCTTGAAAAGCCTCGACGTATTCTTCATTGGATTTCAGTTTCAACGGCTCACTAGCTTCAATCGTGCAGTATCTTTGCAAGGTAATATGCTCACGCGTTACTGTAATGCTATGTGAGGGAGGTATTTGTGCGATATTCTCGTACGGTGTGATGGAACCGTCTACCCCGTCGATTGGCGCCGATATGGCCAGATATTCCGCCAACCATTGTTCGTTCAGCTTCTTCTGAATATAAGGCAGCGTCAAAAGCGGTTCAATAATCGTACAGAAAGCAAACCGTTCACGATGGTGGAGGTAATACAGGGTACGACTTCCGGAAAAATCTCTGGCACCGAAGAGCTTCTGATTTCTTTCGTCCCAGATCATAAAAGCGAAATCACCGACCAAATACTTAGGTGCGTCCGTTTTCCATCTCTGATACGAAAGTAAGATAAGTTCACTATCGGACATCTGATTCCGGCGCCCCGGCTCTACCTGTAAAAGCTGAAACAATTCATCTCGATTATCTATGATCGCATCGGCTGTAATGACTAATTCCCTTTGCGAGTCCCGGTATGGCAAGCGTTCATGGACAGACTCAGGTGTAATCCACTGTGCATGACACCCAAGAAAAATATGATCGTTATACCAGGTTCGGATATCGTTCGATGGATATTTCGCTAGTCCTTGCATTAAGGTTTGGCCATGCTCGGCGCTAACTGGCTCTTGATTACAGTGAAAGATCCCGGTAATGGCACTCATGATTTTCCTCCAAAACGATCTGCTAGAAAACGTTGTTGTTCTCATTAAAGAACATTAAAGCCTAGTTTTCCATTTATATTTCTTTTTATAATCTTATTACACGAAATTCATTCTAAATTCTATCTGTTTTTGTTCTTTATGGAGAACAATCTTAGAATACCATCTATGTTCTTCACTGTCAACAATTTCTTGGATGTTTTTTTAAAAGTCCTTAACTAGCCTGCTGCACAAGTCCACGCCGAATCAGATCATGCAAAAAGGATGCAATATCCTCTTCGACCGACTCATCCACGAAATCGTATTTCTGACGCACCGCCTCGCTAATTGAGTCGACCGTCTGAACTTCCCCCAGCAATGACCAGCAGAATCCCCCCACGCTATTTAACTTCGTTAAGGTATATTCATCCGTATTTAAGATAATCCATTCCATGTCCAGCTGAATGGTCTCATAGTTATTCATACGCAGATACTGGCCTATCATATACGCAACCCCCTAAATGTTGGGTCAAGATGGGGATGATGAATAGCCTCATCCCCCTTAAAAGGTTGATTCACCTTGCTTTGCTCTTGGTTCCAGCGATAAGCCGGTTCCAAATAAACCGGCTGCTGACTTAACACCATAGGACGTGTATACACATTCGTATTTACGCGAGTATCCTTTGTCATAAAGGTACGTCTCCTATCTTTTCCACGTTTGAATAAGTCTTCTTGCTTCTCCGAAAGGGGTATCAATAATTTCGTACATACGCAGGAAGACGGTTGTTTCGAATCGATCCAAGTCAAAATTAATGGTCTGGGCCCCGCTAACCAGCTTGTTCTCGCCAGTAAACGAAAGAACCTTGGAAACCATGATCCGCTCTTTGGCATCAACCAATTCAAGCCTCATCTTGGAAAAACTTTGATCAACAACGACTTCGTCCTGAAGCTTGATCGTAAAATCCAAATTAAGCTTATACGAATAAGGTAAACCATTGCCGTTATTATAATTAGCCGATGTCGACCAATCATTCAGCGTAGCCTGAAAAGGGTAGAAAGCAAGGGTACTGTCTTCCTTCGTATCCATTACTTTCGTCTTAAACGCAGCCATTGTAATATGGTACGGCGCTACACTCTTGCCATCCAGAATTTCCATCACTAATTGCTCGCCAGTTTCCGAGCTTGGAATGATAAAGGAATAATAGATGACATAACTGATATTCGGAATCAGCGTATCCACTTGCGTGTTCTGTCTGGTTCCCATATAGCTATTGCCATTATAGCTGGTTAACTTCGTATCGAATTGTGGAACCTGCATCGGCGTATCGCTATGATTAAGCAATTTGAATTTGGCGACTGCCGCTTTGAAGCCACCACCAGCACTTTCTTGCAAGCGAAGATCCACCATCGATACGTCAACCTCAGGCCGTATTAACTTGTACAAGGGATCGAAGTGGATCGGCTTATTCCACTCATACGGCGATAATTGATTAATATAACCGATCGTGCTCTTAGCGCCAGGAAGCGTAATGGTCAGTCGACCGATTAGATAATTCGTATGTGTTTTGTCTTCTCCCGCGAAATCCTCCGGTGTTAGAATCGACAAGCTCTTCATTTCTAACCGGTTTCTCGCAGGAATGGCATAATGAATATACGTCTGTTCGCCGTATTCCAGCGAGAGCGGGCCTTGTTCCAGCCTTTTGCCATTGTAGACCTTCTTATCTGAAATACCATTGATCCGGAAATCTGGTATGGTCGTCTTCTTGTCTCCTTGGTTCGTAACAAGTAAACCTACAATGACCATTGGACCATCCGGTGTATTCTGTTCATTCAAACTAACGGGCTTGAATTCCAATGTAGTAGACAGCACAGGAATTGTGAACGTATCTTCCCATTTCTTAGTCACAGCGGGATTGGCAAGTGTAGCCTTCTCCCCCTTCCATTCATTGGAAGAAATAGGAATTGAAATAATTCTTTCTTCTTGTTTGGGATAGACGAATTCATTAACATCCAGCCATGAAAGCTCAGTCAGCGAGAAATTATCATAGCGGTCAATGACGTTCATATAGCTAAGTTCGACAGTCTCCTTGGGCTGAATATTCTTGGCATTCGCTTGACTGGGACGCATGATATACTCCAGTCCTTCTTGCGTCTTGACGCGAACTTCATACTCGGGCACCCCGGTCAATCGATCTCCATTATTAAATAAACGAATCGTTGCCGCAATTCGAGTTCCCTCCGAGGTGGATTCATTTAGAATCCCCTTCACTTCCACCTTAATTGCATCCGTTAACTGATAAGTTTTCTCTACAGAGGTTTGGGTATACTTCTCATCGGCTGCCGCGTGGAAAGACGCTGAAGATATAACCAGAGAGGCTGTCAAGACAAGGGCGACCATCGTGTGTTTCCAGTTTATTTTCAATTCAAGTCACTCCATTTTCCATTATTGCTCTTCAACTGCCGTCATTTGAACTTTTTCTTTATCTCTTAATTGATTCGGGCTCGTTTTTACGACAAGATCGCCCTCTTTAAGACCGGAAATCACTTCCTGAATAGGCTCATTCAAGCGACCTAGCTGGACACTTCGTTTCTCAACCGTATCGCCTGCAACTACGAACACATAGTTGGCATCGCCCTCTTTAACAATCGCATATGTAGGAACGGTGAGTACGATTTGATCTTTCTCTTCCGTCAATTGAATCATTAGTTTCATACCAGGCTTCAAGGCTAAATCCTTATTCGGCACTTCCAAATTGATTTCATAAGCTCTCGTTTGGGGATCTATTACCTTGGAGAGATAACTGATCGGCCCTTTGAACTTCTGCGTAGTTCCCGTTAAATAGTAAGGCAGCTCTTTCTTGTCACTCAAGTGTCTCGTTTCTTCTTCCGTCAGTTGCGCTTTGATCTTGACGGGATCCAGTCTTATAATGACCCCAACCGCTGATCCCATCTGCAGCGACATCCCGGCTTCCAGCGGCATCTCGGTCAATAGACCGCTGACTTGTGCCTTTATTTCAAGGTTTTTGAGTATTTGATCCATTTGCTGCAAGGCAATCTGATCATTTTTAAGTTGTGTTTCCAGCTCCGAGGTCATGTCAATCGGCTCCAGCATCGTCAATTTCTTCTTGAGCTGATCCAGATCCAGCTGAGCATCCATCATCTGAGTTTCCATTTGGAACAACTGGGCTTTGGTCACTAAACCGATATCATAATCATTCTTCATTTTGTTATAGCTTCTGCGCAGGCTGGTCATCCCTAATTCCTTTTTTTGAATCGAGTTGCTCATTTCCAGCTTTTGATTTTCGGTCTCTTTCTTGGCCTTCACTCTTGCTTTTTCAATAGCCTCTTGCGCCGTCTTAACCGTTAGTTCAGCAACTTGCCTTTGCAGGGCAACGTCTCCAGATTTGAGTCTGAGGATAATTTCTCCTTCTTGTACCATATCTCCGCGCTTCTTGAAGATTTGCTCCACATCACCCGCTGCTTTGGACACAACACCGAATTGTGCCGAGGATTGCACTTCAGCGGTACGCTCGAGAGGGTCGCCAATTTTCTGCTTAATGACTTTAAAAGCTTTCACACTTTTCAGACTTTGTTCATTATAAACTGATTTCGAATCGGAATTAATCGGAGCTGTATCTGAGCATCCAGACAAAACGCCAATGCTTAGCGCCAAGATACAGAAGGTTCTTGCAGTTTTTCTACGCGGCTTACATCTTTTTTGTCTCATTTGCTATAAACTCGCTCCCCTTACTTTGATTTTGTTAACGGACTGTTATAAATAAGCATCTGCACGATAGTCTTTGATTTCGTTTAAGACGACACCGATCAATTTAGCGTTGGCCATCATTAACTCTTCTTTCACTTTCTTGGCCATATTGCGCTTCACTTTGCCGTATTCCACAACGAGAAGAACCCCGTCGCATTGCGCTGCCAAGAGCTTGGCATCCGTTAAGGTCAGCACCGAAGGCGTATCTACAATCACCAAGTCATAACCGGCTTTGAAATCTGTTAGAAGCGCAGCCATTCGTTTGGAGGCTAATAGCTCAGAAGGATTTTGGCGCCCGGCACCTGAGGTCATGATCCATAAATTTTCGATAAATGAGTCCTGAATGCTTTCCTCCATAGAGGTCTCGCTGCCTAGATAAGTCGTCAATCCCACTGTATTTTCCTTATTAAATACCATGTGAATGGAAGGATTTCTTAAATCGGCATCCAGCAAAAGGACCTTCTTGCCAATCTGTGCGTAAGCTACGGCCAAATTGATCGCAGTCGTCGTCTTACCTTCACCGCGACTTGCCGAAGTCACCGTAATGGTTTTGACTTCCTGTCCCAAAGCCGAACATTCAATATTAAAGCGTAAGGAACGATAGGCCTCTGATACCGGAGAATGCGGGTTGATTTGCATCATAATCGGAACATTAGTGGATGGTTTTGGCATATGGCGTTTCCCCTGTTTTTTTACTGGATTTATAACTCCGTTTGGTTCGCGGTTCTTTATCCTTGTCTTTGAACTTAGGTATGTAGGCCATTGTTGGTGCTGCGAAAATATCGCGGACATCCTCATCCGTTTTGATCGTGTCATCCAAGGCGTCTAGGAGAAGCGTTAAGCCAACCATACCAGCGAGGGACACAATAAAGCTTAGAATAATATATTGGTTAGACTTCTGATTGATAGGAATCGGATAATCCTGACTTTTGGCCCTATTCAAAATCGTGACATTATCGACTTTCATAATCTTGGGAATTTCCACTTGAAAGACATCGGAAACTGCATTGGCGATTTTCACAGCTTTCTCATGCGAGAAGTGTCGAGCACTGATGGTCATCACTTGCGTTTCATTGAGGTTAGACACATTAACGATGGATATGAGTTGATCCGTGGAAACATTTAAATCGGGGTAACGTTGAACGACTTTATCCATAATAGCAGGAGTTCTAATAATTTCCTTAAATGTGTTCATGAGGGCAAGATTAACGCCTATGGCGCCATAATCAATTCTTTCTTTACCTAATTGATCCTGCTCAACAGTTTTATTTACAATCAATTTCGTGGATGCTTGATAGATAGGTTGATAGTTGGATGAGGTATACAGGGCTGTGAGAATAGTTACCCCCAGCACGCATATCGCAATTAGCCACATACGCTTTTTTATAATAATTAAGTACTCTTTCACATTGATTTCCATGATTCCCCTCCAAAGAAGTCTTCTTTGCTTGATGTTCCGTTTCAACTAACCTTTGATACTATTTGTATCATGTTATAGGTATACTTTAAGATACTTTTTGTATCATGTCAATACAATTTTTCGCGATTAAGTTCCAAATCGTATCACGCATTAATCGCAAAAAAAAGAGAGAGAAACTCCCCGCTTCCGGAGACTTCTCTCATCGTTTTAATTGCCTAAGGCTTGTATTCGACTAAGTTCATTTGATCGTTTCGAGAGCGTCAGTGCCTGTTGCAGGAGCAGGGCTAACAATCTGCGCATCGATCCAATCCCAATTTTACTCATGATATTCGCTAAATGAATCTTTACCGTCTTTTCGCTAATACAACAGCTTTCAGCAATTTCCCGATTCGTGTAACCATGTGTAGCGATTAGACCGAGAATCTCTGATTCACGCTGGGTTAAACCATAACTAGCGAAAAATTGATTCAATAACTGGCTGTCTTCTACCATTATTTCCTTCATACAACAACTTCCTTTATATGAATATGTCGTTCTCGACTAAGATCTACAAAGATATCATCAATCTTAACAAGGGGGTTCGTATCATCCGTAGGATTAATATAAACGACCTCTCCCCATCGACCATCAGTAAGCTTCACTTTCCTGCCAACTAAATTCTGGATCATATTATTCAGAAAAACAGCGACAATATGAGGATCTAATTCACCGAAAAAGCCTTCCCTCATCCGATTAACAACTTCGTAAAACGGCATCATCTCATGGTAAGGACGCTTCGAGGACATAGCATGAAAGACATCTGCAACGGCTACGATACGGCTCATGCGATCTACTTGTGAATCCTTGAGACCTAGCGGATACCCCGTGCCATCAGCCCGCTCATGATGCTGCAGCGCGACTAGGGCAACCCTATAATGAATCCCCGCAGTTTCTCTCAGCATATTGTAGCCTCGAACCGTGTGCTGCTTCATCTCGCCATATTCATCGTCCGACAGCTTACCTGGCTTCAGCAGAATTTCTTCTGCTATCGTAATCTTCCCTACATCATGCATGGTAGCTGCAAGAGATAGCAGCGCCACTTCTTTATCATCGAGATTTAACCATTTCCCGATCAGCGTTGACAGAATCCCAACACCAATATTGTGCTGATGCGTGTATTCATCTTTCGCTTTGACAGCTTGAAACAACTCGTATAAATCGGGGTTCTCTGCCGCTTGCTGAACAATAGGAATCAAATCATTCTTGATTTCTAGCAAGGGGATTTTCTTCTGTGATTGAATACGCTCGAATAAATCCTTGGCATATTGAGAAGCTTTTTGGACAAGGTGTTCGGAGGAATTAATGGATGATTCGGATTCAATTTCTTCTTCTTCCACGGTCGTCATGATGTCCATGAAGTCAATACGATGCTGCTGGAATAAATCCAGGTGCTCCTGCGTGAGGACGGATTGACTTGGTACTAGTACAAGTCCATAACTTGTTGTGACATCGTATTTCAACTTCTTACCCAATAGTTCTCTCAAAGAAGCTCGCCCCAATTATTTTCAAAATATAACCAATTTCAATTATATACGACAAATTTATTTCCATCTATGGGATAGATAGCCCGTATTTAAACATATAAACTAGGATAAAGAGCCTATAGACTGGAAAACCATAATCCATAATAGGACTATTGGTCTGGTCATGACATGAAATTCATTCTATCCTACCCCGTGACATCCGTCTAGTCATCTGCATAGAGTAAGTATCGACAATTCCGCTTTAACCTAAGGAGGAACTTACTTACTATGACAGCAAAGAAAAAACAAGAGCTCAGAGACTTGGATCAAGATACCCAAATCGTGCAGCAGCCTGAGACGGAACAATCTTTAAATGAAGCCTATCAGCAACCTGCGCCTTATCCATACGGCTATCCCGTACCGCAAGCCTACGCTTGGGTGCCTGTTTATGATCCGCGCGGCTTGGGCGGCATGATTGGCATCCCAGGCTTTCCCGGCGGCGGCGGCGGCTTTCCCGGTGGCGGGATGACGCCTGGGTTCCCTGGGCAGCCTGGTGGATTCCCTGGGCAACCTGGCGGATTCCCTGGGCAGCCTGGCGGGTTCCCCGGGCAACCTGGCGGGTTCCCTGGGCAGCCTGGCTTCCCTGGCGGTGGTTTCCCAGGTCCAGGCTTGCCAGGACCACCGCAAGGAGGCGGCCAGCAGGCTCCTACCTCCCCGCCACCAGCCTTCACTCCGCAAAAGCCGCTTACTGCAGCTGGCGGCGAGGCCTTCGCCATTAATCCTGGCGGCATCGCTCGCTGTTTGTTTAATTTCACTTACGTGTGGCTGCGCAACGGCCAGTCCTTCTGGTACTTCCCTATCTTCGTGGGCTCAACGTCCATAGGCGGTTTCCGTTGGAATGGTTTCTCTTGGATGTACTTCGGCATGGATTTGCGGTTTATTGACGCATTTACTTGTTAAATTTTCCATTCGAACAAATAAGCACGTTCGGCTAGCTTATTCTCAGCGTATCAGCCCCCGCCATCATGGCGGGGGCTGATACGCATTTATCATCAAGCCATCTGCTCATACGCCGTAAAAGGATCCGCAATCTCCATATAATGGGCTTCGGTATCGCTGGCTCCGACATATAAGTCCGCCAAACTGTTCGCCTTTCGGACCAAACCTCCGCTGAAGATCACATCTGCCAGATCTGCCCGCTTCGCCGGTCCGTCCGGAAAGTCGCTGCGGGTTGCAATGATTTTGACCGGTGACTTCTCCCTCGTCCAAGGATTAAGGACGAAGGACATGGCATGATAATGCAGCCGTCCTTCGTCATCCGTATACGAGATATGGCCCAGCACGCCAAGAAACCCATTTGTCAGCAAATGGATTTCATTTGCGCCGCCCCATTCGTCCTTCAGGAATTGATCGCGGAACAAGGGAGCCTGGATAATCGCTGTTTCCGACAATTCATCGAACGAATCGAGGATGCTGAATCCGATGACAGCTCGTGTGCCCTCGATGCCGAACGGCCTCGAAAATACGCCAATCCGTCCATCCGATAGTGCGGTCAGCCGGATATCTTTCATATTCCATGGACCCGAAGCGGCATGTTTGAGTTCATGCAGGTTCTTCCCTCGGTAGAGCACGGTTTTCCAACCGATAATCGCTCTTTTCGTCACCTGGTCAAAATACAACTCGACGCCACCGAAAATCCATTCGCCATTAATCTGGGTAATGAATGGATCTTGCAGCTGAAATTTGGGCAAATCCAGCTTGGGTGTCCATATATCCTCCCGGCATGTAAAGAAGATAATTTCGGATTCCTCTGAATCCCGCGCCTCGACCCGGCCTGCGATGTAGAGCTCCCCTTCATTCATGAAAGGAGCCGTAATATTGTAGACATCCCGATCGCCGACTCCGGCAAAATGGAGTTTGCGGCCTTTGTGCCGAGCAGGCTGATAATCCAGCAGGAGTTCTTTGCATGTCTTCGTTTGCCATTCCAGTTTCATCATAGGTGACATTCAGCCTCTCTCAGGTGTATTCCAGCATGCCTTTTTCTTTCAACATAGCAACGATTTCCTTGACATCCTGCGCTTTCTCCTTCGAACAGATGAGCAGCGCGTCCTTGGTATCTGCAATAATCAAGCCATCGATACCAAGCGTGGTAATTAATCTTATTTCCCCATAAATAATGGAATTTCGCGTTTCAATCCCTACGTAGTTCGCTTTCACAATATTCCCGTCTACATCTGGAGGAAAGATAGCCCCGAGCGCATCCCAACTTCCGATATCGTTCCAGCCAAAATCACCTTCAATCACGACAACCTCGTCGCAGCGCTCCAAGATGCCGTAATCAATTGAAATGTTTTGCAGCGAAGGATAAATGGCGTTAATCATTTCTACTTCCTGGCTTGTGCCCATGTAGGCCATCAAAGGCAGCATCGTTTTATATAGCCTCGGCAAAAATCGCTTGAAATTATCGAGAATGCTGGACGTTTTCCAAATAAACATCCCGCTGTTCCACAAGTAGTGGCCTGAACTAAGATAGGACTGGGCCTTCGCAAAATTAGGCTTTTCTACGAATTCAGCAACCTCATACACGCTGCATGGCTTGCTCATAAAGGCTTCATTTTGACAAGAAATATAGCCATAGCCTGTCGAGGGAAACGTAGGTTTGATTCCGATGGTCACGAGCTTACCGGTTTCTATCGCAATTTGGCAGGCATGATCCAGCGTCTTCTTGAATTTATCTTCTTCGGTAATATGATGATCGGAAGGAAAAACGACCATAAGCGAATCGCCATGGTGCTTTTCAATAAATAAGGCAGCCAGAAGAATGCTTGCCGCTGTGTTCTTGGCCACAGGCTCCGCTAAAATATTGCCGGGCTGGACACTCGTATGCATGATGCTTTCCAGCAAAACAGCTTGGGAACGATTCGTAACTACGATCGTATTCTCCATAGGGATCACCCCATTGAACCGCTGAATCGTATCATTGAGCATAATATCATTGCCGCTGATATTCAGCAGCTGTTTGGGCAGCTCTTGCCTGGAAAGCGGCCAGAAGCGGGTTCCCCCGCCGCCGGCAAGTATCGTTGCGAATTTATTCATGCTGCATCACCAGCCTAGCCATACAGTACGAGACGATATTTTCCGAGCCTTGGTTGAGATTCAATCCGGAAGCATGAATGCCATCGTAGCAGGCACCGGTCTGAGCATCAATCAAGGAAAGTTGACTTGAGTTATGCCCGTGGAACCAGTCATAGCAGAGCAACGCTTTTATATAATAGGTCTGATCCCCTAACGCTCTGTACGCTTCCATACAGGCTAAGAGCATTTCGCATGCCTCAATCGGCTGCTCGTCAAACAGAGCGGCATCCTGACCTCTCGTCAGCCAACCATGACTGCCAATCGGCTTGAAATAACCTTGCTGAGCGAAGGTAACGGACGCCAAATAGTCCAAGCTTTCCTTAGCCGTTAGTCGGAATTGCTCTGTGTATTGCAACTGCGATGTAAGCTGCGAGGCCTTGAAAAGCGCCCAAGGCAGCATCGCGTTGCCATAGGTTATACTGTCCTCAAACCACAGCCAGCCATCGCCTTTATTCGCTTGATATTGAGTATGCAGCCACATTGCCAGCTCCTCAACTAAGGAAGCTATTTGCGCTTGTGGAAGAAACGCGGAATCTCCTTGTTCTTTAGTCGGATAAGGGAACTGATACGTGAAAGCTTGCGGCGTTTCGAGCAGATACGTCAAACCAATCATCGCATAGGCCATGGCCCGCGGAGACGATAAGCCTTTCACATGCTTGAGTGCCTGATTGATCATATATCGGCAAGTATTCTGGATATTATCCGGGACAGATGCTTCCGACAAGGTAAATCCGAGCGCCCATAAACAACGGCCCAGACAATCCTCCGAGCCTACCTGTTCAATGAATGCCCGCTGATAATCCATGAAATTCCGAAAGCTGCCATCCTCATTTTGCGCATGATGAAGAAAGGACGAATAAATCGAAATTAGATTTAGCGCCTTGCTATCTTGATTGTTCTTGTGCAGCATGACTGCAGCGATTAGAGCCCTCGCGTTGTCGTCGGACGTGTACCCCTTGGAACGATCAGGGATGCCAAATTTCGTATGCTGAAAGATGCCGGTATCATCCGTTAAGCGATACAAATAATCCGCTGTGAACGGCTTGACCGTCAGCTTCCCCATCAAACCGCACTCCCTTTGATCACAATCCGGCTCGCGATCGTTTCACGAAACAGCGCCGCATAAGACTTGGCGACTTCACTCCACATCATCGTGCTTCCAAGCGCTTGTGTTCTGCTCTCCATCTCCAGCTTCAAATCCGGATGGTCCAGAACATTCACGATGTGCTGCTCGAGCGAGGCTGAATCATGGAAATTGCCCAGCAGTCCGCGGCCGTCTGCCAACATTTCCACCGCATAGCGGTAGGGGGTTGAGATAATGACCCGGCCATAACCGATACCATAGGCTAGCGTTCCGCTTACAGCTTGATCCTTGCCCAGATAAGGAGTCATATAGATATCGGATAAGACCAGTGATTCAACGACTTCCTCCTGTGTCAAAAGCTTATCTACAAAAGTGACATGCGCCTCGAGTCCAAGCTTCGACACTAAATCCATCAGCTTCTGTCTGTAGACTTCTCCAACTTCCTGCTGCACGACTGGATGTGTTTTGCCCCAAATGATGTATAGCGCTTCAGGGTGTTTGGCGACAACGCCACGCATCGCTTCAATGGCATATTCAATCCCTTTGCCTGGGCTCAGAAATCCGAAAGTCGATAGAATCTGCCTGTTCGCATACCCATAGCGGTCTTTCAGCTCATCTCTTGAGGCCGTATCCACGAAAGGAACACCATGATGAAACATCGTGATCTTCGCATTTTCGATGCCGTAGACGTCCTGCAAATCCTGCACTTTATTTTGAACCATTGTAATCACTCTAAAGCTTAGCTCGGCAAGCCGCTTCATGATCAATCGCTGTTTATCACTAGGTTCCGATAGGACCGTGTGGAAAATGACAACGAATGGAATCTTTAATTTCTCAGCCAGATCCAGCACATACTCGCCGCTTTCGCCGCCATAAATCCCAAACTCGTGCTGAATGACAAGCAAATCGATGTCAGAACGATTCAAATCCAGTGCTGTCTTACTATAATCTGCTCGTTGATGCTGGCTAATTTGTCCCATTACTTGGCTGCCATACACATACGATTTGTTATTGTTAAGGGCAATCATACGGGGTGAATTAAAATCTTCGATCCGTGCAATTTCGTTCATCAAATCCTGTGAAAATGTAGCTAACCCGCACTCTCTGGGGAGGCTTGTTCCCAAAAAAGCGACATTGCGTTTAATGGATTTTAAAATCATTGAAATTCCTCCTATTTTTTATAAATTATTACAAATGAGTGCAAAAAAAGAAATAAAGATCACTTTATTTCCTACGTAAATCGCTATCCAATTAACTTCCCTTGCTCTTGCCGTTCCGCTCCTATCTGCTGCTTAAACCTTAGCACGACCTTATTTTCTTGTCAATGCGAGCTCGGTAAACAGGCATGCCGTTTGACATGCGGGAAACTTGTGATAAAATTAACATATGACAAGAAAATATGGTCATTCCCTCGGCTGATTAAACATATTATGGTTAATCGGTCTTTTAGATCTTTTCCCATTCGATTAGGAGGCAACACACTGATGAGCAATTCTATCCAGTTAAGCGAACGGGACCAACTAAGCAAGTCACAAATGAATCTATTGAGAAAACAGGGTCTGGTGCCAGCCGTTGTTTATGGCACTGACGTTGGCAGTATCTCCGTTACGGTAAGCGAAAAGGACATCCTTTCCACCTTGAAACGGAATCCCCGTGCTATACTTCATGCAGCTATTCCACAAAACGGCAGCAAGCCTGTTCTCCTTCAAAATGTTCAAAGAGATCCTATTTCCAACAAGATTGTTCACGTCGATTTCTATCAACTGAATATGAATATAAGCATGGACTCCAAAGTTACCATTCATTTCTCTGGTGAGCCTGTTGGCGTTAAAGAGGGAGGAATTCTTCAAGTGGAGTTGTACGAAGTTCAAGTTCGCTGCATGCCTGATAAGTTGCTTAGCGCTTTTGAAGTTGATATTAGCGGACTTGGTATTGGCGATCATCTGCTCGTTTCTGATCTTTCCTTTCACGAAGGAATTGAAGTCCTGTCCGACGCCACGGCCATGTTAGTGAAAATCTCGCATGCCCACGCAGAGGAACCAGCCGTCGTTCCAGCCTAAACAAAAATAGGAATCCTACACATTGTGCAGGGTTCCCTTTTTTAATTTGACTGGTCTTCCTCTCCATAATCGACAATGATCAACTGCCCTGGAGTCACCTTAAAATACTTGCAAAGCCGCCATACCAAGTCCCTCGGATACTGAACCATCTCATCTTTGTACATCTTTCGAACCGAATCAAAATGGTAATCAATATCTTTGGCCAGCTGACGAATCGATAGCTTAGGATCTTTTTCTCTCATCATTTCTTTCAGATTGCTATGAACCCCCGGCATGCCTACACCTCAATTTAATCAACAGATATAGTAAAGATAATAGCCTGATTCATTGGGCTTGTCTAGGGTTCCTTGCGTCATTAAACTTCAGACGCATGATCGCGGTATTCCGTTGAGGGTGCAGCCAACCAGCTGCTTAAACACAGACATGAAATACTTCGCATTCGGATAACCGGACAGCCGGGAAATATCCTGAATTTTCAGCTGCGAATTTTGCAAGAAATTCTTGGCCTTCTCCATCCGGCACTGCGCGACGTAATCGGAAAGATTAACACCGGTTTCTGTAGCTCGTAACTTCATAACGAATCGCCTCCAAGGCGATAGCAAAGTCACTATGGCCGCTAACAATAATGACCGGCAGATTAGGCATCTGTAACTTGAGTCGCTTCGTCAATTCAATCCCATTCATGTCTTTCATCCTAATATCCGTAATCACGGCATCAGCGGCATTCGTTTTCAGCCATTCCAAAGCTTCCAAACCATTAGCCGCCTCACCGACCACCTTACAACTGCCGATCACTTCTTCCAGCAAGCTTGCGGAATCAGGAGCGCAGATTCGTTTCGTGCTCTACAAGCAGTATGCGAAGCATGGGCTAGAACTCCTCTCCAGCTGGTTTGCGACATTCCATTCCCCGAACTATTAACTTTAAATTCCCCCTTACCTCTACATGTAATTTTAGCATCAAATTATTTCTAGAAAACTTTAAATTTAGTATCAATTGGTTTTGGTTGGTGTGGAAAGTAAGCTAGTTGAAGGAATAAGAGCCTTTGGAGACTTCTATCTGCGCGGAATGTGGGGGTTGGCGGGGAATAAGAGCCTCTGGAGACTCTTATCTGTGGTTTTGGTGCGGAAAAGCCAGCTAGTTGAAAGAATAAGAGCCTTTGGAGACTTCTATCTGCGCCGAAAGTGGGTGTTGGCGGGGAATAAGAGCCTCTGAAGGCTCTTATCTGTGGTTTGGTGTGAAAAATCCAGCTTGTTGCAGGAATAGGAGCCTCTGGAGACTGCTATCTGCGGGGAATGTGGCTGCTGCAAGACAAGGAATTTTGAGGCTATTCCCCTTACGAACTCAATAACCTCTATTCGATCAGAATGGTTCACTTTAAAAATCTAATGTATTCACGAAACCTTATTTCAAGCAAATGACCACCATTGCACCTATAGACTGCTCGATAACCCCAATTCAGTTCATTAGATCGCCAAAGCAGCCAATTTTTCGTCTATAAGCATCATCCAGTTCATTAGAATGCAGAATGCTTAGGCAACGACCTGGCGGTGCTGAACTTTGCTGCTCTGTGCGGAATGTGGGGTTTGATGTGGAAGAAGAGCCTTTGGAGACTTCTATCTGCGCGGAATATGGGTGTTGGCGGGGAATAAGAGCCTCTGGAGGCTCTTATCTGTGGTACATACGCGGAAAATCTAGCTAGTTGAAAGATGAGGAGTCCGCTCTAAGGTATCAGTTCAAACTTCACCGCGTCAACCGTTACAAACCGATCGGTATCATCGGTGCGAACCGTGACGCTCCCGCCCGTTCCCGCCACGAAAGGATACGAGCCAAGCAAGTTCCACTGACCTCCGTAAACCCGTTGAGTGACGCTTACTGTTGCCATTCCGAGAAATGGTTCGAATTGTATTGATTTCGCAGACAAAAAAAAGCCTCTACATCCACTTAACAAAGTGGTCTAGAGGCTTCTCGAAATTTAGTTGTCCGAGTAGCTTACATCGTCAAACAGCATGTTGCCCGAATTCCAGCTGCGGAAACCGATTTGTCCTGCTGACGTTGGCAGGTTGGCTACTATGCCTGTATATATTTGTGTGCCATCTACCCACACGGTAACCGTTGAACCCGTAAACTGTACCTTGATCAAATAAGTCGTCCCGCTCGCTAGCGCAGGTCCCGTGAAATTGCCATATTGCCCCGCTCCATTCGACCAGGCCCATGAAGTGCCAAGATCATAGCCGATTGCTGCCCAATCACTAGTCCCCGTGTAACGAAACACAGCCTGGAAGCGCCCATTGGCATTCTGCGGTGTCACTTTAAACGTGTAGACACCGTCGGCTTTCGCCGGGGAGCTGCTGTCTATGGCAACAGTACTGCTGCTGTTCGCGTTAATATTGAGTCCACCAGAGAGTGCGCCGACCGTTCCCGTACCGACAACCCGATTCCAACCTGTAATTCCACTGTTAAAATCTTGCGTATACGCCGAACCGCTGCCGCTTGCTTTGTATACATTAATCTCTGCTGCTGAAGCCCAGCCGCCAGTTCCAGCCGTAGCTTCCAATCGTACATATGTTGCCGTTGTTGCTGTGAACGCTGCGCTTTTCTCTGAAGCATCATTGGCCCATGTGCCTGTCGCTGCCTGCGTAAAGGTTGTTCCATTCGTACTTGTGTAAACTTTGTATCCCGTAATGTTCCCGTTAGCTCCGCCGTCTTGCCTTGGCAGCATTTTGAGCTGATTAATCATGTAGCTGCCACCCAAATTCAATGTAATTGACTGCGGAAGCGGGTTGGATAAATCCCATTTGGTATGCCAGAAGGTTGACATGTTGCCATCCAGCACGTTCGCTGCGGCATTGCTCGCATTCACGGTCTCCTGACTTGTTGCCGCAGCCGTCATCTGGGATTGGGGAATTACTGTTGGATCTACAGGAACCGTGCCTCCCACCGTTACTTTCAAATTGTCCATGATGAAGTCCGTATCGTTGCTCGTCACCTTCTGAATGCCGATCCAGCTGTTGCCGGAAGCGCCAGCCGTGAATACCTTGGAGAAAGTCGTAGGCGTCGTCACCGTTCCCAAGCTCGTTGTCGATACAATCGAGGTGCCATCGCCCACGAGAAAAGCATAATCGCCAGCTGCCTGATTCTCATAGCTGAACGTTACCGTATACGTCGTTCCCGGTGCGAAACGCAAGGTTTGCGGAATCGTTTGGTACAATAAACCAGACGATTCTTTGTGTGCCATGAGAGACCAATTGCCGCTTAACACATCATCAATCGCTTTGCCATTCCATCCTTTTTGTGAAAAAGGGGCATGCAGCTTCATCAGATGCGTGCGGGGATCGTTGACACCGCCCGCAGCGCCTTTGACGAAGGGATACCAGCCATCAGGCACGTTTTCGAAGTCCTGAACGAAATAATCATTATTCGGGTTCGCTGTTCTCGTCATTTTCTCCAAGCGCACATCATCGAAGGTCGCTGCTGATGTGCCTGCGTCCGTTTTCAAATACAGCGTTGCTGTTGTCGCGCCCGCAGGAACATCGAACCACACGTACATGCGCTGCATCATCGTATCATGCTTGGAATCGGCTGCGATGTAGTTCTTCCACAGCGAGCTGTCCGCATAAGCGCTAACATCGGCACCGCCGTAGTTGCTTACGCCCAAGTAGGCTTTGCGGCTGCCGCCCGTTGCCACATAGACAGAGGCATAATAAGTGCCTTGCGTGAGCCCGGTAAGGGTTTGACTGACTGTCGTCGCGCCTGTGCTGCTGCCGACTTGCAGTTCATACTGTCCATTCGTGTTGCGCACGACAGATGCCCCACTGCCAGCAACCGTCCACGCAGTCAGGTTGCCGTTATTGAATCCTGGGTCAGCGATACCGGCCCCCTCGCCGTAATTCACTGCAGCATTCGCTGATGCTGCTCCTTTGTAGATCACGTAAGCTTTATTCGCACTTGCCGGAATCGTGATCTGATTGCTGCTCACAGCGAGGTCACTGACGAATGCTCGGCCTTGATCCGAAAGCTGATACAGCTTCACGGTGCTCAGCCCCGCCCAGCTTGCGGGCAGTGTCCATGTCGTGCTGCCTGCAGCGGCATTCCAGTGGTACAGCTTATCTTCCGTTGCCGGATTCCAAGGCAATAGATAAGCGCCGCCATTCAGTATCGTACGACCGTCTTTGGTAATCACGCGTGTTCCCCCAGCGTTGCTGACGGACACGTTATTTTCCAAATTAATCGTGTTCGTCGTCCATTTCAACATTTTGAAATGCTGCAAATACTTCGTCGGCAAATCGGTCGCGAACGTCATATTGATCATTGTGTCGAAGTTCGTTTTCCCTTGCCAGCCTTCATAAGCGGATAGCTCTGTGCCCCCGAGCAGCGGATCGCGGGCAATCCAGGTGTCCTTCTGGTGGTTGCGGATGAAACGGGCAATCTGGCTGTTAAAGCCCTTCGTATCGGAACCTCCATAGTTGTAGTCCACTGCCCAATGGTTCCAAATGCTGTTGTATTCATGGTCGGATGGGAATTCCGTCGCTAACGGCCACCCCAGCGAATTCACTTCGCGGGCGGCTTGACGGGAATCCCAGCCATTGCTTTGCCATACATCGATATAAATGTAACCCAAATTCGGCACTTGATTTTTGAGCTGCTGCAATCTGGCTAGACGGCTGCCGGAGGTGGAATCATAGCGTTTATTGATGTAATAAGACGCGTCCAGCCAATCCCAGCCTGCCGAATTTTTATTGACGAGCGTTTCATTAAAAGCCTGCGCCTCTGGATAGGATTCAGTAGCATTGATGTGTACACCGTACAAGGCGTTATAAGCGCTGCCTGCATTTACTAGCGTGTTCAAATCAGTCGCTCCGCCTTGCCGCTGACCGATATCTCCATAGTCCGGGTGCCCGGAATCATGGCCTTCGGAACCGTAGCCTTTGAGCAGGACCATTTGACCGAGGCCATCTGTCGCATTGTATACTTTCTTCGTCTCATCGAGCGTCTTCGTGAACGGGTTCGTTGCTTGACTGGCGAAGTTCATCGGAATACGCTGAACCACCAGATCCGGCACCTTGTCAGCCCCAACTGGATTGTTCATGATGCTGCGATACGCAATCGCGCCATCCTGCCAATCGACTTGGCTGTCCGCATTGGCGTCGCCGGTAATGACGACCTTAGCGCTCGGCAGCGGGTCCGTCGTCGTCATGACATTCGCGCGGTAAATCCAGGCACCGCTCCATAGCCCCGTACGCGAGTAGCCTGTTTTGGCGACAGTTTGCTCCTTCACGCGTCCGTTATTGTCTGCACTTTCATAAACGGAATTCGTCCACAGGCCGCCAGCAAGCTGATTCGTATTGACGAAGCCATACATGTAATCGACCGATGCAGCGTCCGCAGATGGCGTACCGGCTACCGACTTGATCGTATCCCCTGTGCCCGTGACAGCCGTGTACATCTTGTTGCCAGCGAAAGTTGCGCCACTTTGGGTGCTTCTAACCGAGAGTAAATTATGATTGCGAATTTCCAAAGTATTCACTTTGGTCGTGCCATTCTCCGCAATATTCGTCACATCGAAAAGCAAAGTATTGCCAGCCACTTTCATTTGTACCGTAAGATCAATATTCAGCGAAGCGACTGTAAGCGTATACAAAGCAGTGTCTGCTGAAGGGGAAGAAAAGGAAACCGTTGGCGTGTACGCTGTGCCATTGATGTAAATCTGATTCAACGTGTCCTCCGACCCATAGAGAATAGCGCCATTAGCCAACCACGTGTATTGACTTACCTTGGGGAACGTCGTGTCCACCTCCACGCTAAGCACCGATGAGGTGATCGATTGTGAAGCTGCGCTTGCCGTGCCGTACACCACTTTGGCAAGGGGTTCAATCCCGGCAGATCCAACCTGCAGCGCCATCAGCGCAGACAGGGCCAAACTCATTTTCCAGGTTAAACGACCTCTTCGACCTTTTTGATTCATTAATTCATCCTCCCTTTCAACTATGATCGACTTCCCCCTTACTATATCACTGATTTTATGGACAAATAATTGATACATTTTGTTATTCCTTGATGTTTTTTGACTGATTTATTGGAGCCCATACCTACTCTTTTCTCAAACTCTCCCGGTAGGCCTTGGGACTATGTCCCGTCATTTTTTTGAAAATGCGGCTGAAATGCTCAGGATTGAGATACCCGATCTGCTCGGAAATATCCGAGATCCGGCTCCCCATCTCCAGCAGTCGCTTCGCTTCATCGATTCGCAGCTTCGTCAAATAGTGGATGAAATTACAGCCCACTTCTTTCACAAACTGCTTGCTCAAATAACTCTCGCTCACACCCACCATCTCGCTGATCAGCGACTGGTTGACCTCCTCGCGATAATGCATGTCGAGAAACTTCTTGGCGCTGGCAATTGGCGTGCTGAAACGAACTGCATGAACATCGAGATTGCCGTGAATAACCTTGTGAGACCGCATAAGAAGCTGACTGACATAATGAAGTGTCTCGTCGAGCGTCTCCAGTTGCTTAATGGCCTCGAAGGGATTTAGCTGCGAGGGCTGTACTTCTTCAATGCGAATGTCTTTGGCATACAGAATCGCCCCCAATTCCCACAGCACATCTCCAAAGTAAGATCGCAGCTTCTCAGGAAGCTCCTGCCTCGCCCCCTGCAATCGCTTCGTTAATTGCTCATACACATGAACCCACTGGCTTCCGTCCGCCTGCCTCAAAGCTGGCAGCAATGCCAGCCTGTCAGCCTTCAAATCCTCCCACAATGCTTGATGCCGAGCCTCCTTCAAGCCGTGCGCAGCGGTCATCGCGGACTCCCGGTAAAAGAGCTTGCCCAAGCCCTCATAATAACTCCGCCCAGCCAACTGACGGGCCTGAACATACAAGCGGCTCCACTGTAGGAAGCCACTGGCCAGGTCACTAATGCCCACCGAAACGGAGGCATTCACATATTGCAGCAAGCGCGTCTGAATCATCGTCAGCGCGCTGTGAATTTTGGCCCTTATCGCTGATTCGCTGCGTTCTTGCGGGAACACGCACATCAGCACATATTCACCTGCCTCCCGGCGAACGATTTCATGAGAAATCGCCATTTCCTGAAGCACCGTCTGCATCGTTTGCTGGATAAAACCATGGGTCTTGGTCGTATCGCTTCCTCTTTCCGTCTGAATGACAATTGCCATCTCATTCGTTTCCTGTGACAACTCGCTGCCCGAAGCGGCCAAGTGTTCGAACGCCTCCGCCTTCTTCTCCTGATGCGGATCAAGCAGTTTTTGCAATAAAGCATCCTTATCTGGAAAAGACAAAGCGTGCAGGCCCGTCTGCCCCATGATTTCGCTCGACGGCTCCCCGCCCAATTGCTCTAATTCCTTGACTGCCTTGGCGATAACGGGGGCGATATGCTCCTCATCCATATCCACTTTGACGATGTAATCGAGCGCTCCCAAGAGGAAAGCTTCCCTCACATAGCTATAATCACTATAGGCGCTCAGTGTAATAGGAATTGGCCGCTTCATCAGAGAGATCGAGTCACGCACCGCTTTCAGAAGCTCAATGCCGTTCATTCGGGGCATCTGGATATCCACGAGGAGCAGGTCGATGTGGCCATGCTGCTTCAGCAGCGCGAACGCTTCGACACCGTCACCCGCTTCACAGACAATTTCGATATGGAAAGCTTGCCAATCAATTAAATGATGCAAGGCTAAGCGAACTAACGGTTCATCATCGACAATCATCATCTTGTACACGGAAGTCCCCCCTCATACAGAAGTTCGTCTGTCTAATTGCCTGACGGCTACCCTTTCACGGCGCCATCCATTAACCCTTTGAAGATGAATCTCTGAAACACGATATAGAACAGCACACTAGGCAGCAGGACAAGAATAATTCCCGCACAGAGCGCTACGAGATCGGACGTTCTCTCACCGACAAAAGCCATTAAAGCCGTCGGCAATGTCGCCAATTCCTTCTTGGGCATATATAAATTTTGCAAATAAATATCATTCATGATCGTCACGCTTTTGAGAATGCCAAGTGTTGCCGTTGCTGGCAGCAGCAGCGGGAAAATAATTGACCAAAACACACGGAAGTACGAAGCCCCGTCCATCATTGCGCTTTCATCGAGCTGTGCCGATATCTTTTCGAGAAATTGAATGTAAATATAGATTTGCATAATGTCCGTACCTACATAGATAATCAGCGGAGCCCCCAGCGTATTGTATAAATGCATCGAATGAATGAGCTGAAAGCGCGCAATTTCCGTTGTGTAGGTCGGGATAATCATCGAAACGAGAAACAGCAGGAGAATGACCTTTTTAAATTTAAAATCGAATCGGTTGAGCACAAAGGCCGTCATCGTGCCGAGCAAGGCATTCCCTGCCATACTTACGACCACCATAACAAACGTATTGCGCAAACCGAGCAAAATATGACCTTCATTGAAGGCTTTGACATAATTCTCGAAATGAAAGAAATTTTTTGGCAATGAAAATGGTGAGGTGGCTCCCAGCTCTGCATTCGTCTTGAACGAACCGAAAACAACGAGAAGAATCGGAATAAACACGATCAAGCACATCGTAATAAAGAGTATATAGTAGAGCACGTTACTGAGCAATTGACGTTTACTTGCCGCAAGTGAAGTTTCCATTATGACTCGCTCCGATCTTTAATGATCCAATTTTGCAAAGATGAGAATCCGATGATCAGGATCAGAAGACTAACCGCCATCGCTGAAGCGAGACCGTAATTATTGTAGGTAAATGCGGTTTGCAGGGAAAATAAACCAAACGTTGAGCTCGCTGTTCCTGGCCCGCCGCCTGTCATGACATAAGGAATATCATACTGCAGCAGTGCGCCCGAGATGTTCAGGAACAGAATAATTTCCATCACGCGACGAATGCCTGGCAGTGTAATGTGGCGCAGCTGCGTCCAGAAACCAGCTCCATCCATCTTAGCTGCTTCATATAGATCTGTCGGAATCGACTGCAAACCGGCCAGCATGAGAATAATATGAACACCGCTAAAGCGCCATACCGATACGGCGACCAGCGAGTAATTGACAACGTTCAAGTTGCTTAGCCAACCAGTGATGAGCGACTCCAGCCCCACTGCTTTGAGCAGCTCATTAAGCGGCCCATTGACCGGATTATAAATGTAGCTAAACATATAGGCGACAGCAATACCGTTAATGATATAGGGCATAAGCACCGTAAAGCGAAAAAACGAGCTTCCACGAATGGTGCGATTGAGCAGCACCGCCGTCATTAATTCCACAGGAATGAAGAGGAGATGGATGACAAAATAAATCCCATTGTTGCCGATCGCTTTCCAAGCATCCGGAAAATCAAAGATTAACTTGCTGTAGTTATCCCAACCTATATATTTCAAGCTCTCACTGTATCCATCCCAATTCGTAAAGCTGTACCGAAACAGTTGAAACGTCGGATAGATCAGGAATAAGAGCATGAGCGCTACAGGAACAAATAAGAATGACCCTATAATAATTTTTTTCTGCAAGGTGTAACTCATTTCACTCACTCCTAAACTCTCTATTGATGACAAAAGGGTACTATTCCGTCTTGCTCAAATAGTACCCTCTATGGTCCTTACTTCGCTGCGGAATCGATCGCTTTCTTCCACTTATCGTTTAATTCTTTCTCAACCCCATCAAGCGGTTTGCCTGCAAAGATACTTTGAGCTGCTTTTTTCGGATCGAATTGCGCTGCTGCGCTCACTTTCGCGTATGTTTCATCGGTTCCATAGTAAATGAATGGTTTGTACGGATTCGTCGTCGTCCATTTATTGAAAAATGGCAGCTCCGCTGTCACACCGTTCACCGTAGAGAACTGTTGTAATTTATTAATAAACGGCGTATACACGTCTTTGCTGAACATCCACTCATAGAATGCTTTCGCTTCTTCCACGTTCTTGGAATTCTTGTTGATCCCGACGTTCATGTCGGACATCATAATCGATTGTACATCCGCGCTTTTCGCGTCGTTGAATGGCAGTGGGAATACGCCCAAATCGTCGTCCGCTTTCACCTTTTCCATGTAGGAAGCATAATACCATTGGCCCAAGGCGATCATTGCAGATTGCTTGGCTTCGAACGATTGCGTCGATTGGTCGAAAGAGACGGAAAGAGCGTCTGGACCTGCATACTTCTTATCTGCGATTTCCTTGATGACTTTGCCTATTTTATCAAATGTGCTGCCAGCAGCGAACGGCGCCGGATTCTTGGCTAGATTAGCCAAATACTGCTCATCACCGGATAAGATATGCGGGCCAAACTCCATCAGCGGATAGAAGGTCCAATCATCCTTGCCGCCGATCGCGAGCGGTGTGTATTTGCTGCTTGCTTTGACCTTTTCCAAGACCGCCATGAATTCTGGAAACGTTTTCGGAACTTCAATGCCTAATTCCTTGAACATACTTGGATGGTAGTACACGAATTCCGAGAAGGAAACGAGCGGCACACCTAGCACTTTGCCATCCACTTTAGTCGGATACTTGTTGTTCTTCACCGCATTCAAATCATCCAAAGGCAGCAAAGCTTGCTTGTAAATTTGGAAATGCACAGGCTTTAAATACATCAGATCCGGCAAATCGTTAGCCGCCAATCTAACTTTCAGGTATTGCCCTCCATTGTCAGGCACTTTCTCCACTTCAACGGAGACGTTAGGTTTCACCTTCGTGTACTCTTTGACCTTCTCCGTCCAGAACTCCAGGTCCGCCTTGGTGTCCCACATTGCCAGCTTCAGCTTCACAGGTTCTGCCGGCTTCACTGTTTGTGCGGCTTTCGTCGCATCGGGAGCTGCGCTCGCCGGCGTTGATGTTGCTGTCTGTTTATCGCCGCAACCTGTCAATGCCGTCATCGCTACGACCCCAATCAAAGCCAATGAACTTACCCATTTTCGTTTACGCATCGCTTGACCCTCCACGTGTTGCAAGATTAGGTTGTTTGTACCTTGGATTAATCATAATCGATGAATACCGACAGCCGAATGATCGATTTTGCCCAATCCTTGATCTATTTTGAACTAAAATCAAACGCTTCATCCTGACTGCGAATAACGGGAACGACGATTTCCACCCTTGTCCCGGTCGGTTCCAGACGTTCGATGGTCACTCCGTATTCCGCTCCATAGTGCAGAACAATCCGTTGATGAACATTCAGAATCCCCATGCCGCTGAACGTATAATCTTGATCCGAGGACGCGAGCTTCTCGATCTGTTCATCCGAAATCCCCATGCCATTGTCGGCAATAACGATCCCAAGACGCTCTCCCAGCTTATGAATTTCGATCGTAATCATCCCGTTCGTTTCTTTGCTTACCAAGCCGTGGGTAATCGCATTCTCCAGAATCGGCTGCAGCAGCAGCTTCAAAATGTAGAAGGACGTCGCGGCTGGATCGACCACCCACTGCACTTCGAATTTATTGCCGTAACGCGTTTCCATGATGAAAATATACTGCTTCAAATTCTCGATTTCATCGGCAAGCAAGGTCAAGCTTCCCCCGCGATTGAAAGACGAAGACACGAGGCGAATGAGCGCCTGCGTCATATTGCGGATATTGTCCACGCCGCTGATGATCGCCATAAGCTTGATTGAGTTCAGCGTATTAATGAGAAAATGAGGATTAATCTGCGACTGCATAGCAGCAAATTCCGCCTTCTGCTTCGCTTTCTCCTGCAGCTCCGTTTCTCTAATCAGCAGCTTGATTTGATCCATCATATGATTGAACGTACGTCCGAGGGTCACTGTTTCCGCGCTGCCGGACGCCTCGATCTTCGTATTGAGATTGCCGTCCATAACACGGGACATCTTCACCACTAACACGTGGATCGGCTTCATTAACTTGTGCAGCAGATAAAAAGAAATGAACAAAAATACAACGATGACAACAGCCGTTGCGAATAAAATCAATTGATAAATGCTGCGATAATTGGCCGTCAACTCACTGTATGGGATCTTGTAGACCACCTTCCAGTCGGCAATGCCAACCGTCGCATAAGTGACCAGCATCTTCTCTCCGCGAATCGTCGCGACGAAGTTGCCTTCACGCTGCGCACTGATCCGGCTCATCAGCGAGGCATCTAGTTCCTGCTCATCTGGAGGAATATTGTAGCTTGAAGCGATCACTTCGCCCTCGGCGGTAAGAATTCGAAAAGCGGATGAG
Organism: Paenibacillus marchantiophytorum; assembly: GCF_014640555.1. GTDB lineage: Bacteria > Bacillota > Bacilli > Paenibacillales > NBRC-103111 > Paenibacillus_E > Paenibacillus_E marchantiophytorum. The sequence continues at coordinate 194,453 of NZ_BMHE01000005.1, forward strand.
CCGCTAATCGGATTTTGCCACAGCATTTTCTCGAAATAGTCCCTGCTGAATACAAAATAAATAAAATCGATATCATGCAGCATTTGATAATAACTCGGTCTAATCGTCGTCACAATGCTGGCCGCATCCGGTGAACCATACAGCACACCCATTTGCTTGCCTATGAAATGCACATGGTCCTGCTCGGTGATCGTAGCGGGGTACCAGTCCATTTTGCGCAGCGTCATATCGCTGACTGCCAAATCCTTCAGATACGAATAGCTGCCTCCGCCCTTGAAGAAGAAATTGACCGACTGTACCCTCCCTGACATGGATGAGCTGTATTTGCCAAGCGCCTTCGAAAGGTCATTGTAATAGGGCTGACGTTCATTCGAGCTGGACTCGTGCAGCAAGGTCGCCGTTTCTAGCACCTCGGTGTCCATGCCAACAGCCGCCGAAAAGGTGACGACATTATTGATTTCCTGCTCAATCGAATATTTAACGGCGTGAAGCGTCTGCTGCGTTCGATCCGTCGTCTGCTGAATGAGATCTCGCTTGTAGACTTGCAGAATCATCGTAGAGATAGTGAGAATCGGCAGCACTACCATCGTAAACAATAAAATATATAACGTCGTCGACGTTCTCCATGGCTTTTTCAATAGCTTCATACGCGCGACCTCCCCATAATTGACATAATCATAGCATAAGTCGGAACTCTACTAGCCTATGAAAATGTAATGAAACTTTCACACTGTATTTTCATAGAATCGTTTATAATAGTTGGATGCTAGGCAAAAGGTAACACTAATTCTCACAAAAAAAGGAATGATCCTATGGTATCAACAAGTCCTGAATACTGGATTTCCAAACTTGAATTAATCGCTCATCCCGAAGGCGGTTATTATAAAAGATCGTATCAAGCCGAGGAAACCGTTACAGACAAGGAATTATCTGTTCAATTTAATGGTCAACGCTTGCTGTATACAAGCATCTATTTCCTCCTGCAGTCCCATGATGTTTCGCACTTTCACCGCTTGAAATCAGATGAATTATGGTACTTTCATGCTGGAAGCCCATTAACCATTCACGTCATTCACGAAAATGGCAGCTATGAGGAAGTCAAGCTAGGAATGAATTTGGACAAAGGGGAATCGCTGCAATATTTGGTTCCCAAGAATTCCATCTTTGGTTCCTCCGTTATGGAAAAGGACACGTTCTCCCTGGTTGGCTGTATGGTTGCTCCTGGATTTGATTTTCAGGATTTTGAGTTGTTCACGCAAGATGAGCTGTTGGCGCAGTATCCTCAGCACCAAGAGATTATTAAACGATTGGCTTATGAGCTGATTCCGGTTTAAATTAGGAAGCAGGACAACCATGGCTTCGCCGGTTTGAGTTTAACTTCTTACAAGCGACAAATCCTATTAAGGGAACTCAAGTTCGCTATTTAGGCAAAAAGCGGGGATGCTAGCGTGTTAGCGGAACTACAGGGTCTTATTTCCGTGATAAGCGCTGAATTTCCCACAAAACAGCAAAATAGCGGACTGTAGTTCCCTCAACCTCGCAATAGTGGCACTTTTTTCTAGAATAGCGTACTGTAGTTCCCTCCCTCTCGCTATAACCACACTATTCGCTAGAATCGCGGCAAGACGTTCCCTGTTCTCGCGTTGGCAGCTGGAGTAACTCCACGTTCACTCCAAAACATATAAATTCTCACAAAAAAAAGCCTGAGATTCCATGTGTTGCATGGGATCGCAGGCTTTTATTACTTCCATTTATTTTGTCGATATTCGGTTGGCGTAAAACCCTTATGCCGTTTAAACATTTTGGAAAAATGCACGTAATCAGAAAAGCCAACCGCAGCACTCACTTCATAAACTTTGTTAGCTGATTCAGAGAGCTGCTCTGCCGCTTTATCCATTCGCAATCGAATCAGATATTGGCTGAACGGAACGCCAAACTCCGATTTAAACATATGACTGAAGTTAGCGGGCTTCACCTCAAGCTGCTGCGCAATCTTCGTTAGCGTAAGATCAGGATCGCCAAAATGCTGCTCCAGATAGGCAATTGCGGCTTGAGTTACTTTGCCGTATCCCCAGTTCCTTATTCCCCGAATTGTTTTCATTGCGGCATACATATGAGCAGTGAATGTATCGAAGTGATGGGTGATTGTGCCTAAACCTCGCGGAAACGGTAATTCTTGCCCCGCAGCATAATGGAATTCCGCTTCCAATAATGCGATATATCCAGTAAGTTTTCGCTCCATATCGTAGGCCGACAGTCTGTTTGCTGAAAGTTTATGCTGTAACGAGGTCAATTCTTTCTCAATCTCCAACTCCCTAAGATTCCATAAATCATTAGCCAACTGTTTGGCACTTGTCTTGAAAGACCACAACTGCTCCTTATTATCATGAACAATGCGTGCTTTCTCTAGCTGTATCTTCTCCCGCAAGGCATTTAATGTGGGCAGCAGGTTATCCTCGTTGATCGGTTTTAATAAATAATCGGCTGCACCGGCACGCATAGCTTGTTGAGCGTATTCAAATTCCCCATAACCGGAAACTACGATGACCGAAGAAGAAATCCCTTCCTTCCTAAGAGCCGTCATAAAGCTCAATCCGTCCATCACAGGCATACGAATATCCGTAATAATGATGTCTGGCACATGCAGTCTGGCCAGTGCTAGTGCCTGCTGCCCATCCTCTGCTTCCCCCACAATCCGGAATCCCTTGGCTTCCGACTCCATAAGTGCAATGAGCCCCATTCTTACAATAGGTTCATCTTCGACAACAACGACGGTCATCATTCAGATTGCTCCTTCCGATACGGCATTCTAATCTCTACAATGGTTCCAAAGCTTTCAGAAATCACAATGGAAAGACCGTAAGGTTCGCCAAACTCGAGTCTTAGCCTACTGTGGACATTCCACATGCCAATACCTCCAAATGGAGCACTCGCTTGCAGCATTTGTTCTTCTGACATTTGGGCAAAAGCATGGTTATACGTATCAACTAGATCTGGCGGCATTCCCCTGCCTTTATCAATAATCAGAAGTTTTACGCCAGAATCATCGAAACTTGCTCGAAGACCAATATACTCAGGCTTGATGGAATAATCCTCGTAGCCATGAATAAAGGCATTCTCAACAATCGGCTGCACGGTGAGACGAAGCGTATGAATATCCTTCAGCCGATCAAAATTCAGATCCACATCTACTTCCAAACTCTGATAACGTTCTTGCTGGATGTGAATATAGTTGAACATATGCTGGATTTCCTCCGCAAGCGAAACGGTATCCTCCGCATTATCGATGCTATAACGGAATATATCAGACAACCATACCGTCATCTGACTAATTGGTTTAACCTTGGCAATGATGGCATAGGCATTAATAACCCCCAGCGTATTATAAAGAAAATGGGGATTAATTCTCGCCTGCAGCATTTGCAGCTTCGATTCTCTTTGATGAATAGCCATTTCTTTTTCCTTCAGATGGGAAGTATGAATCATTTCAATCAGCCGATTTAAATCTTCTAACATGAGATTAAATCCTCTGTTCAAACTTCCGATTTCATCCCTGCGCAGCGGAGCGCGTATGCTCAGGTCACCCATCTCTACTTTTTTCATTAAATTCATTAATTGCGACAGAGAACGCGTGATGGACAGTGAAAAACTGAAAATAGTCACAAAAGCCAGAACGATCAGCAGTAAGACAAAGCCCAGCGTTAAATTGCGAAAATAGATCAGATCTTCCATGAGTTCCCGCAGCGGAACTTCCGACACAATCGTTAGCCCCGTTGCTGCAGAACGGTTATATACAACAATTGTCTTGCCTGCTCCTGTTCCATTCGTAAAGTAAGGAGCGTTTATATGTTCAAAGCTGCGCTTATACCTATCCGGCAGAAGCTGCTGCCATTTTTGCGAATCAGGGTGGTACAAATAGCGGTCATCCGTGTTCACAATGGAGATCATCCCTGTTTTGCCAAGTTCAGCTTGGTTAATGATGTTCGTCGTTCGGTTCAGGGATAAATCAATGATCAGATAACCTGCTGTTACATACGTTTCATTATCTATGATTCTTCGAAAGACTGTAATAACCTCCGTACCGTCTCCCGTCCTGCTGATGCCTAGAATCCGAAAATTATCCTCGTAGTTCTCTGCGAATTCTTTTCTGTACCTATCTACACGATCTGAGAAAGCTATATTGCTATAATAAGGCCCTTTAAGGGAAATGACGGAAAGTCCATAGATATCATCTCGATTATACACGGTGTTAGGAATGAGATCTGATCGGATATGGGAGCTTAAATCGTAATAATCATATTGATTATTAGGGTCTATTTTGACAAACTGCTGTACGAGAGGATGGGCAAGAAGAGGGAGCGTCGCTTTCTTAATGTCGGAAAAGTACACATCGAGATTATAGTTCATTTGGCGCATCAATTGTTGACTATTGTTAATCGCGTTATCCTCAATGGTTTCCATGGAGCGATCATACCAGAACTTGCCGAGAACTAGAAAGGGCACACAGAAGAAGCCGAAGAAAAGCAGAACCAGCTTTAACTTAATCGTCATCGTCTTGATTCGCATAACACATTCCCCTTCTTCTTCCGTCTGTGCCTCTGAGATAGTTAGTATAAGCTTAGCTTATTTAGCGTAATCAGGAAACCCTTTGCTATTCTTTGACCGACCCCAGCATAGCGCCTTTAACGAAATGCTTTTGAAGGAGCGGGTATACAATCAGAATCGGCAAGGTAGCCACCAATACGATGCCCGCTTTCATCATTTCTGGCGTAAACTGTGTACTGAGCTGAAAATCACTCATTCCCGTATTGGCTCCATTGTCTACGATGAGATTGCGCAGCAGAACCTGAAGCGGATACAGCTCTCGCGAACGAATGTAGATAGTTGCAGAGAAATAGGAATTCCACTGACTGACCGTATGAAATAAGGTAATTGTAGCTAGTACAGGCAAAGATAACGGCAATACAATTCGCGTGTAAATGCGCTGTTCACCGCAACCGTCAATTTTCGCAGCCTCAAATAACTCCCCCGGAACACCTTGGAAAAAAGTACGGATGATGAGGACATAAAAGGCGCTCATCGCCCCAGGAATAATGAGTGACCATAGCGAATTAATCATGCCGAGCTGCTTGACCAATAAGTAACTTGGTATTAAGGGTACGGGGAAAACGAATGTAACGACAATAAGTTTCATAATGATTTTCCGCGCAGGCATCATCGGCCTTGTAAGCGTATAAGCCAAAAGCGAGCAAAGGAGCAGCGTCACGATTGTTCCGATAACTGTAATATAAATACTCACACCCATCGCACGCCAAATATCGTCTAATGCAAAAATGGATCCATAGACATTAAACTGCATGCCTTTGGGCCAGAGCCCGACCAATTTGGCATTCGCATATTCCGGAAGGCTTAGCGACACAGCCAATAAATGAATAAGCGGCGCGATCATGCTCAGACTGGTAACCGTCAATACAACGATGTTGGCAACTGAAAACCATGGAAAGGAACCAGCGCTTCTCAGGTCAATCCCCTCCTCTATGTCTAATAAACACCTTCACCGGTTGTTTTCTTGCTCAATGTGTTAACCAGCGTCAATAGAATTAATCCGATGACTGATTTAAACACACCGATTGCCGTGGAATAACTATATTGGCTGTCCAGTAAACCAACCCTATAAATATACGTATCAAATACTTCACCGACATCTCGCACAAGCGGGTTTAGGAACATTAGCATTTGTTCAATGTTGGCATCCAGTAAATTCCCGACTCTTAGAAGCAGCAGGACAATGATTGCCGGCATAAGCGAGGGCAGCGTAATCGACCATATTTGCCGAATCCGACTGGCCCCATCCACCGTAGCAGCTTCATATAAGCTCGGATTGATCCCGGCTAGCGCGGCCAAATAGATGATGGTCCCCCATCCAATTTCTTTCCAAATGCTAATGGATATAACCGTTCCAAGAAACGTCGCTGAATTCCCCAGAAAATCATAGGGCCCTAGGCCAACGTTATGCAGCATTTGATTCATCCAGCCTTTAACGTCAAGAAGATTGGAAAAAATGCCGCCTACAATGACCCAGGACAGAAAATGAGGTAAATACAGCATCGTCTGAAGCGGACGTTTCAACCACATAGCCCGCAATTCATTCAGCAGCAAGGCTAGTACCAAAGGGGCCGGGAATCCAAAAAATATGGAATAAAGGCCCAGTTTTAAGGAGTTGCGCATGATAATCCAGAAATCATCATATCGAAACAAAGTAAGAAAATGATCCAACCCCACCCACTTGCTGTGGAAAAGCCCTTGAAAGAGGTTGTAGTTCTGAAAAGCAATGATGTTGCCCACCAGCGGGATATATTTGAAGGTGAAAAAGTAGGCCAAGCCGGGTATTGCCATGAGAATGAGCACCCAGGATTCTTTGAATCGGATCTGTGCAAACAGGGCGTTCTCCCCCTTATCTCTTATCACTAAATTTGTTATACCACTCCGTCGCTTCTTTAATGGCAGCATCGCCGCCGCGTTTTTTCCAATCAGCCACAAAGCTGTCGAACGCGGTGTCAAGCGGTTCCCGTCCCGTTAGCACCTTGGCAAACATGTCCAGGAAAAGTGTGCCTTGCGCAGCGCCAATATTTAATTCCGGATGGCTTGCAAGCGATTCCAAACGAGGCATATATTTCGCTTCATTCGGAATTAGACTTTCTTTGGACGTGGCATAACCCTTTGTAATCTTGGCTGATTCCGGCAGAGCCTTAAGCACCAGCGGTGCTGCGAATCCGATCTCACGAGGGTTGAGTGAAACCTGATACATTTGGAAGGCATTCTTCTCTACATTGACAGGCTGATTAATATCGTATTTAATCTGTCCATTTTCTTCCGTGAAGTTTTGTCCTTTTATGCCATAGGCGAAAAATTGATCAGCATCAGGACTGCTGTAAGCCCACTCCAGATACTTAATGATGTTCTCTGGATTTTTGGTTTTGGCCGGTATCACCCAGACGAAATATATCTCATCCGATTGCAGCGCCATGCCTTTGTCACCACGAGGGCCTTGTGGAGGTGCAATCATGCTAACAGAGGCATTAGGTTGATTAAGAAACGTTTTTTGGGCGTTATCCTTCCCATACCCAGCCAGGTATTGATAAACCGCGGCTCCCCATACGCCAACTTCCCCCTTAGCGATAGAAGCATTCTGTTCATCTTCTTTTTTCACAAACAAATTGGGATTGATATAACCTTTATCGTATAGCTGCTTGTAGAAAGCAATCGCTTCTTTCATTCTTGGGTCGATAATATCAGGCATGAGCTGCCCATTCTTGAGGCTCCATTTGTTCGTATGAACACCAAACGCTGGAGTGAAAATATCGGTCCAAATAATATTGTTGAACATGCCTAAACCATATTCATCATTTGGATCGCCATTGCCGTTCATATCTTCTTTTTTAACCGCTTCGAAGAAAGCTAAGTACTCATCAAGTGTCTTAGGGGCATCCATTTTCAGCTTATCCAACCAATCTTGGCGAATAAAGATGGAACGATCGGCCGGTACCCCACGGGTAACGGGTATGCCATAAATTTTACCGTCCTTGGAAATGCGCGGACTTTTCCAGAATTCTGCGGGTATTTTCTTCTTTAGCGTAGGTGCATATTTGTCAATGAGAGGGCCGAGTTCAAGAAACACGCCTTGATCCACAGCACCACTGTGCATAGTAGAAACTACGCTGTCCGTCCGGATCAGGTCCGCAAGATCACCAGAAGCAAACCTAAGCGATAGCTGCTGGGCATAATCACTATGTCCCAAGAAATCATATTTCACATTGAAGCCGGATAGTCGGTTCAGTTCTTTCTTGTAGATATCGTCTTCTTTCGCTTGTTTGGCATAGGCAAATTCCGAATGAGACAAAAGAATATGAATGGGCTCAGAAGCGGATGCACTCGAAGACGAAGTTGCTGTTGGTGCATTGGTGGAATTCCCACATCCAGCTAACAAGACAACAGCCATCAAAGCGCCAACCATAGTGACCGTGCTCCGTTTGCGAAGGAAACGGGAGTTATATGAAACTGCTTTCAAATGAAGTAGCCCCTCTCTCGATACTTTTATTATCATGGGCCCATGATTGTTTTTATTATATTGGCACTTACAATAAATTCACATGTGTTTTTAGTCAGAATTATGTGTTTATTCAAAATACATGAGAAATACTAGGTGGCCCCTAACGAACTCCCTACCCCTTATTTGGTCAAAATGGGGTGTTTTGAAAATCTAACGAACTCCCGATGCGCTATTTCATGAAAATGATCACCATTCCGCCTAAAAACTGCTTGATAACGACAATTCGGTTCATTAGATTTTCAAAGTAGCTAATTTTTCGTATATAGGCTTCGTATGGTTCTTTAGGATGATAGATTGGTTGTGCGGGGGAGCAGGCTTTGAGGCGGTGGGGTGGGGCTTTAGAGCAGCGGCGCGTGCGGCGGCGGATCAGCCATGCTTAACTCTGCCTATTAATGCTGTTTTCCAACGTTAGGCTGTCCCAAAAGTCAAAGAACCGTAGTGAACGTGGCTTAATCGGGAGGAACATTGAATACTTCATTACTTTTGCAAATGAACAGATTTCCGAATAGCTAGAAAATGCCAGCTATAAGCCTGTTAGGTGATGCTGTCAAGAAAGTACTTAGAAACCAAGTAACGAGCAAACAGCAACTCGCTAGACAAATTAAAAAAGCTGCATTGGCAGCCGATATCATCCACACAGAAGTGAGTGATTACATATTAAGGTCATTATTATATGCATCCTCATGTCTAATCTCGACTTATCCAATGTTAATACGTCCGTAATTGCCGGACTCTCAATCATCATTGGTAAGTTTGAAATGAAATTTGGGATTTATCTTACTTCCATCACTCTCGATGGGCAAAAGCATTAAAAACTTGTCCCCTGAGCGGTCTTATAGGACAGCATTTAATAGAACAGGGTGTAACATTACTCATCCAAATGGAGGATAACATGAAAATACTGAAAAATGCTGGAAAGAAAACATTAATTTCTACTTGCGCTATGATTATACCGAAGATTCAAATTTCACTGAAGGGCTTGCAAAATGGAATGATAGTGCTGCTGATATTCAAATCAATTCTGCTAGTTACTCTAGTTCTGACGTAGATTTATACTCTGTAACTACATCAACATGGAATTCAAATGGCTGGGGAGATGGTGAAGGATGGACACAGCCCTACTCTTCTACTAATGGAGCATGCGTAAGTTCTCCTTCAGATGTTACTGATATTTGTGGCTCAAGTGATACTATTAGTTATGCAGCAATCTATCTGCATAGTGGTAATGTTTCGTTTTTCGATAGCAGACGCAGAGCAGTAATAGCACATGAACTAGGTCATGCTGTCGGATTAGCACATACACAGTTTATATCTACTCAGGCAACTTCTCTAATGACCAAAGGATTAAAGGGTGGATACACCCCTAGCGCCTATGATGTAGGTGAACTTAATGGTAAATACTAGAAATAATAATTGAGGGATATAAAATGAAAAAAAGATGTTAATTGCAACTTTATCTATATCAATGAGTATAATAGTGGGTTCTTCATTAGCATTAGTCTATATTAATAAACAAGATCACACTATAGAGCAAGGTAGTCATAGTGTCAATTCAATTAACGATAACTTAGAGGAAGCTCTTTGGAATGTTGAATTAATTATAAAAGGAACAGTATTAAATGAGGGTAATACCTATAAGAAGGATGCTGGCATTCAAGGCAAACAAAATTTTTCATTCGATGTGACACCTGCAAATATAAAAGTAGATAAAGTTCTTTATGGAATTATTGATACCAATTCAATTACTTATTTACAACATGGTTCCTCATCAAATTCATTAGAAAGTAAGAACCATGTTAAAAAGGGCGAAGAAGTAGTTTTAATGCTTGTCAAAACAGATGAATGAAATTATTGGTCTTATAACTTCGATGATGGCATATGGAATATAAAGGACGGAAAAGTGTCATCTAAATTAGAATCAGAGCATTTGCTGAAATTTAAAGGTTCAAATTTAGATACTTTCATGAAAGAAGTATCTTTTGCTGCCAAGAATAAGAAAAGAAACGCAAATTATAAACACTAGAAATAAAAAATAGCATTTGAAGATGCTTAATTAACGACAAAGAGCCTCACTCTCAAGTGTAGGCTCTTTATTTTTACAGATATTTAGTATTATATAGTAAAACATTCAATGAAGATTATACATTATACACTTGATACCAAGTCGATAGGTAATCCTAACAATTACCTATCACTGCAAACAGCCGAACAAATCCCTTGTGTTCGGCTGTTTATATTTTATTCAAAAGGAGACTAAGCACTATGTATGACGATACACTTATTAACGATTCACTTAAGAAAGCAGAGCGTCTGAACATAACAAAAACCCTTGATAGGTCATTCAAGGGTTGATCATAGGATGCGGTCGGAGGGATTTGAACCCTCACGCCTTGTGAGCGCCACCCCCTCAAGATGGTGTGTCTGCCGTTCCACCACGACCGCGAGGTATAAAACAATGACCCGTAGGGGACTCGAACCCCTGTTACCTCCGTGAAAGGGAGGTGTCTTAACCACTTGACCAACGGGCCATGCATGTCACTGAGCTTGATCAGCCCGTTTTGACGACAATTGTTATTATAATGGATTCTTGCGCCGTTGACAAGCACAAAATCTGGAACACATCCAATGAAATATGGTATGCTGAGACCAATTCAAATTATTCGAGGTGCAAGCTATTCATGCTCATCTATGACACTACCCACGGCCTTGTCCGTGAGCAGGCCGCTCGCTTTCCTGAACCCAACGAAGTCGCTTGGATACGCATGGAGAATGCATCTGCCAAGGAACTCAAGCATGTGCTCGGAGACCTCTATCACTGCCATCCCCTGCTCATTGAAGATGCGATTAAACTGAATCAAAGACCTAAGATGGATGTGTATAAGAATCACATTTTTCTAACCTTCTTCGCCGTATCTGAAGAGCTGGAACCGCGGGAAATCGGCATTGTGATCGGTGCCAATTTTGTCATAACCATCTACAAGGACCCTCTTCCCTTCCTGGATCAGTTGTATCACACCTGTCAAGAGGTCGAAGATCGTTTACGCCACCCCGGATCGATTCTGCATGCGATACTAGACCGATGCGTCGATGACTACTCCGTCGTTGTGGACCATTTTGACGATCGCCTCGACCGCATGGAACAAGCCGTGTATCAGAACCCTGGCATTCGCATCGCACAGGATATTTTCCAGCTCAAAAGATCCATGCACCAACTGCGCCGAGTCATCGTCGAGGAACGCATTACGCTATCCGCCATCACACATCACTCCTTCCCCTACACACGTGAAGAAGATGATGTTTATTTCCTAGATATTATGGACCACATCTCACGAATCGTGGATTCACTCGATATCTTCCGGGAATCGCTGACTGGGCTGCTCGAACTCCAAATGAGTATGAAGTCCGACCGAATGAATGAAATCATGAAGACGCTGACGATTTTCAGCACTATCTTTCTGCCTCTCACTTTCATTGTTGGCCTTTACGGCATGAACTTCAAACTAATTCCCGAGCTTAATTGGCATTATGGCTACGTCTTTGTCTGGATTGTCATGATCCTCACTAGTGGATGCATGTGGTACTTCTTTAAGCGTAAGCATTGGTTCTAACAAGCAAAAGGCACCTACTGTGATCTTTCACGTAGGTGCCTCTTGTCGTATGAGCGCTATGCGATTTTAAAATAAGCGACGGATTCGTTCAACGTATTCACAACCGAGCGGAGCTGCTCTGACGCAGCGGCTATGTTCTGCATCATGGCTAGCTGTTCTTCGGTTGCAGCGGCAACGTTTTGTGATTTCATAAGGATATGCGATGTACTGGATGCTGAGTGATCCATCGTCGCCGATATTTCTTGCGAACTGGCCGACATTTGCTGCGTAATCGCTGATGTTTCATGAATTTGCGTCACAATGTGGGTGACGGATGCCATAATCGTGTGGAAGCTTTGATTCACTTCCTGCATCATCACCGAGCCCGTGCTCGCTTCTTGCTTAGTCGCATTCATCGACTCAGATACGCTGGCAATCTCGACTCTCGTCTCATGAATGAGCTGATTAATCCCATCTGCCGATTCGATGGATTGCGCCGCCAGCTTGCGGATTTCATTCGCAACGACATTGAACCCCTTGCCGTGCTCGCCCGCCCGCGCCGCCTCAATAGAAGCATTCAGAGACAAAAGATTCGTCTGATTAGCGAACGTCGTGATGCTCGAAGCAATAAGCCCGATTTGATCGGATTTGCGTGTCAAAGACAGTACAGTCAGCGAAAGCTGTTCCACAGACGCAAGCATGTTAGTGATCTGCTGCTGCAGCTTGCCAAGCAAGTCGTTCCCAATTGTCGCATGTCTGGACGTAAGCGAGGAATGATCTGCCATGACAGAAGAGTTTTCCGCAACACGTTGAATGCCGATCGCCATCTCTTCAATAGCTCTGCTTGTTTCTTCACTGCTTCTTGCTTGCACTTCAACGTCATGCGTCATCTCTTGAATGTTGGTTGCAACGTGCTCAGCGGCTGACGCGGATTCCTTAGAGCTATCTGACAGCTCAACCGAGGCATCCTGCACGAATTGGGTATTGTTAGCGATCGTTGTGATCAGCCCTTTTATTTTGAACACCATCGAATCGACAGATTCCGTTATTTTGCCGAACTCATCATTCGCATATGTCTGTTTTGGCTCGTGGCGCAGGTCTCCTGCAGCAACTCGACTGGTCACAAGCATAATGGCTTTAACCGTTTTCATGATGATACTAATCACAACTCCACCGGAAACTGCCAGCAAAATGATAAGAATTGCAATCGAAATGTAGATCGTCTTCGCGGTTTTATTATTTTGATCCCGAATATCTTCAATGCTCGTTTTCGCATATATATCGAGAATCTCCCCGATTAGATTCATGCCTTCCCGGCCTTTTTCAAACGTCGCACTTAACTTCGAATCATTAATTACGCCCTTGCCTGCGGCTCCTGATTGAACAACGGTGTTCGCTTCTTTGGCCCACTGGTCAAATGAAGTATGGAACGCTGCCATGTTCTGCTCGATCGTCGATTTCGTTTCCGTATGCGCGACCGCAAGCAAACCCTTGCCTTTTAGAATATCATAGGCCTGCCCTACTCTTGAATTCGTTTGATCAATGTTATCCTTCAAGTCCTTAAGCTGTTTCGTTTTCTCCTCAGGGCCCAAAGTACCCGAAACCAGAAGTTGATAAGCGGTTAATGCTTGATACATATCACGGTCCGCATTGAGAATGAGTGATGTGCTCTTGTCTGTTGTCTCATAAAGAGATGAGGCCAATACGTCTGTATTGGTTTTGCTATGCTGCAATAAATAAATGCTGGTGCCCAAGTACAGAATCGAAGGAACTAATACTAATAAAATCAGACGTACACGGATCGAAAATATTTTGGCCAAGGTTAGCTCCCCCTAGAAGTAAGTTTAATCTTACTATAAAAGAAAATAATTTGATTCATATTAGCTAAATGTTAGAAATAGATGTATTTACCTAACAAAAATAAGCCCAACGGCATGAATGCCATTGAGCTTATCATTAGCTAATTATAGGACGGAGAGAGAGGGATTCGAACCCTCGCACCACTTACGCAGTCTAACCCCTTAGCAGAGGGTCCCCTTATAGCCACTTGGGTATCTCTCCAAATCTGGCTCCCCGAACAGGACTCGAACCTGTGACAACTCGATTAACAGTCGAGTGCTCTACCAACTGAGCTATCAGGGAATGAACAAGTATTATTTTATTATGAAGGCGACCGTAAGTCAAGTGTATACGATTTCAACTTCCCCTTGCAATGGCCACATGCGTATTTCCGAACATCCATTTTGCGTTTGCGAAAATATTCCGTTTTACAGTTGACGCATTCCAGTCTGTACTTATAGGCTTGTTTCTGCGGAGCACGCGGCAATGAACGACAAAACCGGGTTCCTCCCACTTGCGCCAGCAATGTTTTGAAATCGTGATCCTTGTGCTGATAGCCCCGCTTTAGTATATGTAAATGATAATGGCAAAGTTCATGCTTAATGATCTTCTCAATCTCATCTCGGCCAAACGTCTCCCACTGCATCCAACTGATTTCAATATCATGGGATTTCGTAAAATAGCGCCCTCCCGTTGACCGCAATCTCCGATTAAAACGCGCCTGATGGACAAAAGGCCTTCCAAATGATGCCAGAGAGATCATCTCGATCCATTGCTGCAGTTCCTGATCCTCCATGTCTGTGCACTCCTTTGACAAGTTCTCACTTGAATTTGTACCGTATGTACCGCTATACTGTCAAGTAGAAAAGAAGAATCGTCAGCTTGCCACAGAAAGGATTGGAACAACCTTATGCCACAAATGCGATACGTCATTCTCAAGCTCGAACAACAGCTGGAATTCGTACAAATGCCCTCATCCCACGCCTATCAATTAACTGCACTCAATCAAAGGCTGCACAAAGAATTAGAGAAACTAACCGCTCAAGAAGTCCCCCAGCTTCCACGCGTTATTGCAGAATGCGATGACTTGGAACTGGTCGGTACAGCGCACACATTTACTCAAGGCTTGGATTACATCAATGGCTTAGAAAAATCCTTCGCTGGCATTCAAGAAAAATCCTACCCGCTTATTTCCTTACTAACAGAGATCCGCGCCCTTCAAGCGCAGCTGGAACAATGGTATGAAGATGAATTCGAAGGCTAACCTCCAAAAAAAGCCCAAGTAATAGAGCTCCGCATGCAGGAGGACCTGCACCCTATCGAGCAAACCTTCATATGCTATTAGTACATAGCGAGGAAGGGGATGGGCACATGCCGCAATGGCTCTGTAATCAATTAATGCGGGCCTTCCAGAATAAAAACCGCAGACAAATCCGATTGCTGAATGATAGCTGGTACTTTTACCGCACCCGCCGCTCACAAGAGGAGTGGCCTGACACCCAATCGACGGACGGACCGGGCAAACGTAAATTTTGATAAAGGAGCTGGTATCTGCGATTGCGGGTGCTGGCTTTTTTGCCTTTCGAATTGATAAAAAGTAAACATTTGTTAAATAATAGTTGCATATTCGAAATGAGCCCTATATACTGTAAATTATTGGTATACTTTTTAGAGTGAAGCACACTCGATCCAGCAGGAAATTTCTGCGGTTCGGTGTGCTTTTTCGTATTTCAACACTAGGAGGCGATAGTATGCATCGTAAAACAAGAAACTGGTTAAAGCAATTAAAAGAATTCGGCTTGATTCATCAAGTGGCAAACCAATGGCTAAGCGGACCTGAGCTGATTGAGCAGCGACAACTGTTTATGCAAAAGAAAGCTCATTCCATCCCAAGGAATTCTGTAATTGCGCTGCATGCCTGGAAGAGACACCTACCATCAGCTAAGCAAGAATCGGATTTATGGACGTCCAGAAAACAGCTGATCCTTCAACTAGCCCAGCGTCGCAATGGAAAAATCCGCTTACTGGATGTCGCTGCCGAATGCAACGTTAGTATCCGTATCGCTAGAAATTGGCTCAAACAGCTAGCGATGGAAGGCGCACTCTCCTTTGTCGCCGGCCATCGGAGTACCATGGTTTATGCGATCAAGGATGTGCGGCCGGAGCAGGAGTAAGACACATACTTTTGGGGAGGGTGATGTGGAAATTGCGGATGAGTAACTTTGGAGAGGATGATGTGGAGTTGACGGAAGAGTAATTTAGGAGAGGATGATGTGGGGTTGACGGAAGAGTAATTTAAGAGAGGATGATGTGGGGTTGACGGAAGAGTAATTTAAGAGAGGATGATGTGGAGGTCTACGGTCCTCGAAACCGTTAAAATGGCCGATTTGTCACAAATAACGCATCGTCGTTCCCAGACTAATAAAAAAGCAGCTGGCATGCTATGCTGCCAACTGCTCCTAGATCTTATTGTTGAGGCTTCTTCATGGTCAAGCCGACGCGACCTTTTTTCTCATCCACGCTGAGTACCCAGACTTGTACGATGTCGCCAACGGAGACAACATCCATCGGATGTTTGACGAAGCCATTTTTAAGCTGGGAGATGTGCACGAGCCCATCGTTCTTGATACCGATATCGACGAAAGCGCCGAAGTCGATAACGTTCCGGACCGTGCCGGTTAATTCCATACCCGGCACAAGGTCTTCGAGCTGCAGCACATCGGTGCGGAAGATCGGCGCGGGTACTTCTTCCCGCGGATCTCGCCCAGGCCGCTGCAGGCTGTCTAGGATGTCCCGTAGCGTCGGGACACCTACGCCCAGCTTAGGAGCCAGTTCCGCTGGCTCCAGCGTCTGCAGCAGCGATAGCAGCTGCTGTGAGCCCAGCTGCGCCAGTTCCAGGCGCAGCTCCTTGAACAGCCGATCCACCACGTCGTAAGACTCCGGATGGATCGGGGTGTTGTCGAGCAGGTTCCGCCCGCCCGCGATCCGCATGAACCCGACACACTGCTCGAAGGTTTTCGCGCCAAGGCGCGGAACCTTCGACAGCTCCTGTCGGGAGCTGAACTTGCCGTTCTCCTCGCGATACTTGACGATGTTCTTCGCCAGTGTCGCGTTCACGCCGGACACATACGAGAGCAGTGACGGGGACGCGGTGTTGAGGTCCACGCCGACATGGTTAACGGCCGACTCAACGACGGCCTTCAAGTTCTCGTCCAGACGTTTCTGCGAAACGTCATGCTGGTACTGCCCAACGCCGATTGCTTTCGGCTCGATCTTCACAAGCTCCGCGAGCGGGTCCTGCAGCCTCCGCGCAATCGAGATCGCGCTGCGCTCGGCGACGTCGAGCTCAGGGAACTCCGTCTGCGCCAGCTTCGACGCGGAGTATACGCTCGCCCCCGCTTCGCTCACGATCAAGTACTTCAGCTTCTGCTCCTTGATCTCGCCAATCAGCTCCGCAACAAACTGCTCCGTTTCACGGGAAGCCGTTCCATTCCCGATCACGATCAGACTCACGCCGTGTTTGCTGATCATCTGCTTGAACTTCGCCTTCGCCTCCGCCACCTTATTATTCGGTGGCGTCGGGTAGGTCACGGCGATTTCAAGCATTTTACCGGTGTCATCGATGACGGCCAGCTTACAGCCTGTCCGGTAAGCCGGATCGACACCGAGAACCACGTGCCCTTTGACCGGTGCTTGGAGCAGCAGATTACGCAGATTTTCCGCGAAAATCTTAATCGCTTGCTCCTCGCCCGCCTCTGTCATTTCTCCGCGAACTTCGCGTTCGATCGAAGGAGCCAGCAGCCTTTTATACGCATCTTCAACCACAGCACGAAGCACATCTTGCACAACCGACTGTCCTCTAATAACTTGACGCGACATAAAGTCATGAATTTTATCAGCCGCAATATCAAGTCCAACCCTCAGAACTTCCTCCCGCTCCCCACGATTAATTGCGAGAATCCGGTGAGGCGGCAGACGTTTGATAGGCTCCTGATACGCATAGTACATTTCATAAACAGTTTCCTGCTTCGCATCCTTAGCCTCGGTTCGCATAATAGCCTGATCCTGCGTGTATCTGCGCACCCATGCACGAATTTTGGCATCATCCGCGATATTCTCCGCCAGAATGTCCATCGCGCCTTGAATAGCGTCAGCAATGCTTCCTACCTGCTTCTCGGCATCTATGTAGCGCTCTGCTTCTTGCTCTAGCGAGCCTTGACGCGGCTGCTTCCAAATCCACTCCGCTAACGGCTCCAAGCCGCGCTCTTTGGCAACACTGGCTCTCGTCTTGCGCTTCTGACGGAACGGTCTGTACAGATCTTCGATTTCCTGCAGCTTTGCAGCGCCTTCAATCGATTTGCGCAGTTCATCAGTCAGCTTGCCCTGCTCATCAATCAAACGGACAACTTCAATCTTACGATCTTCTAAGTTGCGCAAGTACTGCAAACGATCTTCGATATCTCGCAGTTGATTTTCATCCAGCTCGCCTGTCATCTCTTTGCGGTAACGAGCAATAAAAGGAATCGTATTCCCTTCATCAAGCAGCTCCATCGTCGTCTTCACTTTGCCAGTAGGAAGCTGCAACTCAGCAGAGATTTGTTTCAGGATTCGTTCCCGAATCTCTGCTTTCTTTTCTTCAGAGAGAACAAGCTTCTCCTTCGCGTCTTCTTCGTACTTGTTCTTAACGTCTTTACTTTTCATCGTCTCTTCGGCATTCAAGGTCACTGTCATTCCTCACTTCTATCCCTATGTATGTACAAACCAAAAAACGAGGGGAAATTACCGCCCTCGTCCGTTCCAGATCTTATTCAAAATTCTATCAGTCCCACACTAATTTGCAAAGCGTCGTCAACCTTCCGCATCGTTTCTTCGTCCAAATGCGTAATTTTGTCCGTAAGCCGTTGCTTATCGATCGTTCTGATTTGTTCAAGCAGAATCACCGAGTCTCGATCGAAACCGTGCGTCTCCGCATCGATTTCCACATGCGTGGGAAGCTTAGCCTTCTGGATTTGAGCTGTAATCGCTGCAACAATCACGGTGGGGCTAAAGCGGTTGCCGATATCATTTTGGATCACTAGAACAGGACGAACTCCTCCCTGCTCCGACCCTACTACCGGCGAAAGATCTGCGAAAAATACATCGCCACGTTTCACAATCACTGCTTACACCCCGCTTACTAAGCGATCAAGCGTACCGTCCGCTTCTTCCTCCGCTTGAAAAGCTTCAGATGCCATGCTGAGATTTATTTTTGCCATCTCCATATACCCACGCTGCATGGATTCGCGTAGACTGCGCTTTTTGCGTTCAATTAAATACAGCTTCATTGCCTGGCGAATAAATTCGCTGCGATTGGAATTCTCCTTCTCGACAATTCCGTCCACTTCCTGCAACAGATTGTCAGGCAAACTAATCATGATCCTTTTCGTATTATGCGCATTGCTCACACTCTCGCACCCCCAGAAACGATACAAAGACAATATTACCAGTATGTCATCTTGATAACCAATTTATACAATAGATATATGCACCCAGTATATCAAATATGTTACATCACTGGATATAAGAATCTTACACCTAGTATTCGTGACCCTATTTCAAAAATCCTCTAAATGAACGATAAATTTTACATGGTAAATTATGCACGATCCTTAATAGCGATGCCGCATTAAAGGATTAATAGCATCCACACGTTCCCCGCCGCGCACATACACGCGAGCAACCCGATGCGAAATCATACAAATAACTTCATAATTAATCGTCCCCAGCTGAAGCGCCACATCCTCCACGGAAATACGCTCTCCATCCTGCTCTCCAATGAGTACAACCTCATCGAGCGCTTGCACATCTGGCACGTCAGAGACATGAATCATACATTGATCCATACAAATTCTGCCTACAATCGGAACCCTTTTTCCGCGAACCAGAACCTCGGCTTTGCCCGACAGCATACGTGAATAACCATCCGCATAGCCGATCGGCAGCGTTCCAATGCGCTCTTCACCTTGCGTATGATAAATCGTCCCATAACTTACACCCGAACCAGGGGGCAGCGTTTTGAGATGAACAATCCCCGTTTTGAGACTTAGCACAGGTTTTAACGCAATTTTGGTTTGGTCCACATCTTCTGACGGGTACAACCCATACATCGAAATTCCGAGCCGTACCATGGAATACGTTAATCCCGGCAAATCAATCGCGGCCGCGCTATTCCCAGCATGAATATAAGGAAATGCTACACCTTTATCCGTAAAATAACTCACAATCCGCTCAAAACGGCGGTATTGCTCCCATGTATACGTTTTATCCACCTCATCCGCATTCGCGTAATGAGTGAACAACCCTTCAACTTCCACATTGGTCAGCGTCAAAGCTTCCTCGATAAAAGGTATCGCATCCGCTTCCGTATGCAAGCCAAGCCGACCCATACCCGTGTCCAGTTTAATATGGATTTTCAGCTTCTTCTGATTCTGTTGTTCCTGCAGCTCTTTGAGAACATCATGACTATAAACAGCAATCGTTACATCCAGTTCGCGGGCTTTCTCCACCCCTTCTGGCGGCGTATACCCTAGAACCAGAATCGGCGCTGTAATACCGGCATTCCTTAGCTCGAGCGCTTCATCAAAAAACGCCACACCTAAGTAATCCACACCGGCCGCGATAACCTCTTTGGATACTTCAACTGCCCCGTGTCCGTATGCATCCGCTTTAACGACTGCCATCTGTTTCATTCCTGCCGGCAGTACCTTCTGAAAACCTTCAATGTTGCTTCGCAGAGCATCCAAAGAAATTTCAACCCACGTAGGACGATAAAAAGCATCCACTAGCGTTCACCTCTTTTTTCCAAATGCAATGGACAAGGGAAGGCCCGCTCCTTCCGAGCAGGACTCCCCCCTCCCTCATTTCATACCAGTCAAACTAATAAACCTATGTTAATCCGAATCACAAAAAACTGTCAACCTTGCTTTCAGCTGATTACAGACAGCACTTCTTGTATTTCTTCCCGCTACCGCACGGGCATGGATCATTCCGGCCGATTTTGTTTGTAACGGGGATAGCCTGAGGCGCAGCAGCCAGAGGAAGGCTTCCGATGAGGGGCGTTTTCTTCGGTTCTGTGGCTTCTTTTCCAGCAAAATGACGGAACACCCGGTTGCCTGCCTCCGTTGTTGCCATGACAATCGGTGTTCTTTGAAATGCGTACTTAATTTCCGATTCCGCCGGAAACGTCGCTGTGAGCAAATCAAAACGTGTCAAAATAGACACCAGACACATCAAGAACAAATCAGCACCGTATTCAACGATTTTGCCGGATCTTGTGTGCCGTTTCCACTCTTGGTCAACATTCTGATCCTGACCTACTGCCCAGTCTGCCAAAACACTTGCGATCCCTTTTCTGCCTGTCTGGTATATAGGACTACCCGCTTCATTCGTTTCTTGCAAATTCACCCACTGCACTTTGTTCCAAAGTGTATCCAAGAGGACTGCCGTCTGCTCCTGCTCTGTTAGAGCCAGATAACTTGAAAGTTGGTGGGTTGTCGAAGCTTTCTGCTTGCTATCATCTAGCAACCCCAGTTCCACCGCCACATAGAAAAAAAACTGAAACAACGGCATCTGATCTTGATTCAGTGTCGGTTTGTAGAACAGCTGCCAATTCAGCTCTTCATCAATCTCTTTCCAGAAGCTCCGCGGCAAATGCTTGCGGGCTGTCGTTAACTTCGTGTTTTTCGTCGTTTGCAGCATCGCCAAAAAAGCTTGAAAATCACTAACAATTTTGGGAACTGCGATAGTCCCATCCGTCCAAAGCCCGAGCAGCTTTTGGTTAACTGCAATAGGCTTTACTAATTGAAGCTTCACTGGTGCTACTGCTTCTTCTCGATTTAAATAAGCCGCAATATCATTGGATTGAGACCATTTGAATAGCTTTGCTTCACTATGAGCATCCATGTATTGGTCAAATCGTTCTGTAAAGTAGGCCTTATGTTTGCAAACCTCCAGCACTTCTGCACATTGGTCTGGTGATATTCTTCCATTTGCCTTAAGGAATTGCGCCCACTTTTTGATAGACGGCAGATAGCTGATAATATCAGATTTTGAGCTATTCATCATTTTACTGATATAGAAATAGCCCAGGAATTCTACAATTGCTTCACCCGTTAACGACTCGTAATCAAATTCATAGCGGATGAAAAACTCCGTCGTCAGGAAATCGATGTTACGCAAATGCTTCCGAATCGTTTCTTGTTTTAATTTACCTTCATTCGTCAATTCGTTGTTGAACAAATCTAACTCATCTTGCCAGAATTGCACTTCTTCTTCCCATGTTAAATCCGTTGTTTTTTTCATCAAAGACACTCCAATACCGGTTTACTCAAAATTACATTATACCAAAAAAACTCCCATTAGGGGGAGTTGGTTAAATCTTCTTGTTCTTACCAATTAAAATAAGGGAAGACACCTGCCCTAATTGAACAGTGCTTCCCTTTTTGAATACACTTCTATTTCCCAGACTGACCCTCAGTCGTCATCGCGACTTTAATCATTTCACTCGTAGGCAGATCACCTGTGGATAAGCGGAACTCAACCCCATCATTCGTCCAAGTGAGCGTCTTCTTCGCGTCCCCTGTGATCACACCGATCGTGAATCCTAGATCCACAATATCGCCAGGTTGCAAAGATACGGACTTGGCTTGCGGCCTTACTTCAACAATACTGAAGCTATACTTCCCTTTATATCTCAAAAGGACAGCAGCATCCTCACCTAACTTCATATCCGTGATGTCCTGCTTCACCACATCTTTGGGCAAATAGGACGGCTCAATGATACCGATCGTTTGCGGTTTGCTCGCCGCGGCATTCGACTTCGTCGTATCCGCTTTAGTCGTTGCCTTCTGACCATTTTGACCTGCTGCTTGATCGGATTGGCCGCCAGTAGCAGTCAAGTTTTTGTCTGTGACAGACTTCTCACCAGTTGCCGGATGATTCGCATCCGATAAGGCCACATCTGCCATCGTTGGCAGTGTGCTCATATTCCAGCTGGTCATATTGCGCTCCATTTGGAAATAATCCTTATCGAACTTGGCGTCGAACTCAAAATGCGAGAAACTCACCTGCACCAGCACATTTTGGTTCGCATCCGAAACTTGAACCTGCTTAGGCGCTAATGTTTTCTTATTCAGCCAAATTTTCTGGCGGGACAGCTGCTCATTCTGATAATTGGCCGCTACATCGAACACATAAGCATCATTGTCCGTTGTAAACTGACGATCCTTATCGGCGATAATGCTCTTCGCCAAAGATTGGAACAAGTACACTTGTCCTTGATTCTCCGGCCAATCGCTTTGGAATCGGAAGCTTTTCTTCAAATGCGGTGTTAGTACGAACACACCTTCCTCATTACGAAGCACAATCTGTGTGACATCCTTCGTCGCATTCGTTAGCGAAATCCGGTAAAAATGATCAGGCGAGTAAGCCACCTCAACCTGATACTCCTGCGGCTGCTGCCCTGTGTTCAGTATCATGCTACCAGAAGCCTGATAGCTGTTCGCTTTACTGATCACATGATCCAAATCCTTTACGATAGATCCTGCATCTTTCTTGCCCATCCCGCATCCTGCGAGAACCAATGCTAAGCACATCACCACTGCTACCATCCATGTGACCCGGCGCATTCGATCATCCCCTCACTCATGATTAACATCAACATAGTACATGCATATGAGGGGACTTGGCCGATTATGCAGACGAGTTGGGGCTTGGCTAAATTTAGTCGGACCGATGAAATATTTAGCATTTTCAGCGCTCATTCAGCTTGTGTACATTATTTATTCACACTTTTCTGGCACGATGGACTGTAAAGGTAAGTATCTATGAACCGGAGGAGTTTATTTTTGAATCCAAATCAAAGAATTGTACTTCAAGCCTCACGAGGAGCGGCGGCCTTTTTTGTCTTGCTGTTCCATACATCAGCCATGTCATTCAAGTACTTTCACTACGATTTTCTGGGAATCAGCGGCATCGGGCGATCCGGTGGTGTTGACTTCTTTTTCCTGCTCACAGGATTTCTGCTCTATCATACATATGGACATAAAATCGGAACTAAAATGACCGTTATTCCCTTTTTGACGAATCGACTAATCCGCATTTATCCTTTCTACTGGTTAATTACACTCATCGTCTTACCCGTTTATTTTGTGGTGCCTAGTTTTGGTTATGGCTATGAAACCTACAAAGATACAATCATCAAATCGCTCCTGCTTCTGCCTCAAACACACGGGCCTGTTCTACCTGTCGCTTGGTCGTTAAGCTATTTTGTTCTCTTTTATGTGATTTTCAGTTTTCTCATGGCCATTGGCAAAAAGCCCGCAAAAATCTTTGCAGGCTTATGGCTGCTATTAACAATCTGTCATGTCTTCCACGTTCCTATCCTTGGTGCCGATATGGATCGTCATGTGTATTTAAATTTTATTTTTAGCGAAGTTAATTTGGAATTCATTGCAGGCTGCCTACTGGCCAAATGGGTACAGCATCATAAAACTAGGTACTATACATTTTTCATTATTGTAGGGGCATTGGGTTTCTTCTTCATATGGGTCAACAACATGTACAATCTCATCATGTATCATAATTACCTGTTCTACATTATCCCAGCTGTGCTAGTGCTACTAGGCGCTTCATCCATACCAGAAAAATCACAGCTTCCAACCTGGGTACAGCATTTAAATAAATTGGGAAATGCTTCGTATACAATCTTGCTTACGCATCTCATTTTCATTTCCATTCTAATGAAATTAAGTGTTGCTACACATCTAGTGGACTATATCGGCTTCTTCTTTACTGCTTTACTTGTGGTGGCACTGACCATTCCCTTGTGTTACATCGTATACAGTCTGGCTGAAAAACAGCTAGTTGCAGGGCTCAAAAACGCTATGAATTCAAAGCCTGCTAAATCATCAGTCCCCATCTCATAATAAAAAGGCGACAACGGCTGCTTGCCAATGTCGCCTTTTATTTGACTATCCTTTCCAGACATTTTTCCATAGAAGACATACGCTCTTCCATATTACTCATGCGCCGATCCATGCTGTCCAATCGATCTCTGATGACCTTCACATCTGCACCTATCTCATTGATCCTTCCGAGCATAGCGCTTAGGAACTCACGATCTGTCAATTCAGCCATGACACAACCTCCAAGCCATAAGAAGTTTTCTTCTTTCATTATAGCTTAGATTTCGCTCAAATCCATGCTAGAAATTAATGTCCGCATCCTTCAGAAGCGGGTGCTTCCCGTCCTTATCCGACAAAATCGGATGAGCCGTGGGCCAATCAATACCAATCGCCGGGTCGCTCCACAGGATACCCCGATCATTTTCCGGAGAGTAATACTCATCCACTTTATACAGCACCTGCGTTTGAGGCTCGATCGTGCAAAAACCATGAGCAAACCCTTGAGGAACAAGCAACTGCCGCTTATTCTCCTCACTTAGCACGACCCCTACCCACTGGCCGAACGTAGCGGAGCTTTTACGAATATCAACCGCCACATCATAGATCGCCCCGCTCACAACTCGGATCAGCTTCGTTTGTGCCCTTGGATTTAACTGATAATGAAGCCCCCGCAGCACGCCTACATCCTTCGACAAAGAATGATTATCTTGGACAAAAGCAATGTCGATTCCTTGCTCGGCCATTTTCAATCGATGATAACTTTCCATAAAAAAACCCCGATGATCCCCATATACATCTGGTTCAACAATAAGCAGCCCATCCAGTTTCGTAGGTACAACCTTCATTCGCTTAATCACCTCTATTGCCAACATATGCGTCCTCCGCTCAAACTGTCTCGGACAGACACCCCATCCAAACCAAAAAGACTGCCAGGAGCTTTTCACAGCACCAGCAGCCTCTTTTATGAATCAAACCTGATTTACCACATATACACGATGCCTGCAATTATGCCGACCCAGATCAGGGAGCCGAACAGCACACCAACAATCAAGCCTTTGCCGACCGACAAATGGTCTTCTTGGTAAGCGTCTTCATGATCGAACATACCATAACCTCCCCGCATACTTAAGTATATGCATTAGTATGGGGAAGATGTTGGCGAATCATGCGGTTGCTTGGAAAAAATTTTTAATAGGCGTTCTTATTGATAAACCCGTTAATGATCGTTCTCCAAATAATTTTAATATCGAATAAAAAAGTCCAATTTTCAATGTAGAAAATATCATGCTTAATCCGTTCTTCGATCGACGTGTCACCACGCAGCCCATTGCTCTGCGCCCATCCGGTGATCCCCGGACGAATATGATGCTTCACCATGTACTTAGGAACCTCTTCCTTGAACTGTTCCACAAAATAAGGACGCTCCGGCCTCGGTCCCACAACACTCATATGCCCAAAAAGCACATTAAAAAACTGTGGCAGCTCATCCAGACTTGTTTTGCGCAGGAACGTTCCTACCTTCGTGCGACGCGGGTCGTTTTCAACCGTCCATTCCGTATTCGAGGCACTCTCTGCGAGCACGTTCATACTGCGGAACTTGTACATCATAAAACGTCTGCGATTGAGTCCAACGCGCTCCTGCTTAAAAATAATCGGCCCAGCCGAAGTCAGCTTAATCGCAATAATAGAGGCCAGCATCACCGGCATCGTAATAAGAATGGCCACGGAAGCAAAAATAATATCAAAAGCCCGCTTAAACAACCGATTCCTGAATTCATCCAATGGAATATCACGCACATTAATCAGCGGCATATCCGCAAAATTATCAAAATAAGGCCTAGACGGCAAGAAATCATAAAAATCCGGAATAATAAGCGTTTTGACACCGATTTTCTCACAAACATTAATAATGCTGCCGAACTTGCGGTGAGCATCCAAAGGTAGAGCGATAATTACTTCGTCGATGATGAGATCATTCAGAATGGATTCCAGATCATCAATTTTCCCTATAATTGGCTTATAGCTCTGGTATGTTAAATCATGTTTCTCCTGATAATCATCAAGGAAACCGACAACTTCATATCCTAACTCCGGATGCTGCTTGAGCTTCGAGTAAAATTGGCGGCCCAGGGATCCCGCACCGAGAATAAGAATGAACTGCTTGTTGTAGCCTTTTTGCCGGACGCGCTTCAGCGAAACCTTGATCATATAACGGTAGAAGCTGATGCAAAGAATATTGTTAACTAGGAACAATAACAGATAAGAACGGGAAACGTCGACCTCTTTTAAAATAAACAGAACACTTAATAGCAATAATAAACTGATGGCATGCACCTGAATAATTTTCAAAACCTCGAAGGAAAACTGCTTCCTTCTTTTGGGTGTATAAAAGTTCACCATATAACTGATCACAATAGCAATTATGGCGTAGCTTATGCTCCACATCAAATAATGCTTGAATGGCAGTGGAGGATCGAATGGAATCCATCCGCTTCTGAACTTAAGCCACCAGGAAAGTAAAAACACGAGCTGAATACATATGAAATCGGCCAGTGCATAAAGTTGGGTCAAAAAACCTTGACTCTGTCGAATCAATGGACATCACCTCGCAGGACGCAGTTTATTTCGTGCTAAAGATAGAACAAATTTCAAGCCGACGCCTAAATAGACGATGGCATTGGTCAACCAGGAATACTTCTGTCGATAATGCTTATTGTGAAACAGGATCATTGCCCTATGGAACTCATATATGATTTTAAAAGGCTTCCTACGACTGCTGGCGCCTTTGTGGTGAACAATGTGAGTGCGCGGATAGTAGTAATTCACCCAGCCCGCTTGTTTAATTCTATAACACCAATCTATATCCTCACCATACATAAAAAATTCCTCATCCAGCATGCCAACCTGCTCAATCGCTTCGCGGCGAATCAACATGAAGGCTCCAACGAGCGAATCGATGGGATATTCCTCATCCGGATTCAAGTAACCGAGCTGGTACTGGTTGAAGCGCGGCTTCTTGGGAAATAACTTCGAGAAGCCAAACGCATAGTAGAAGGATGCTGAGGGCGTCGGGAAGCCCCGCTTGCAGGCTTTGTCTAGGGAACCGTCTGGCAGGACGATTTTGCAGCCGCTGGCTCCTACAGGTGGGTTCTCGTCCATGAAATGGAGCATCGTGTCCATCGTGTCTGGTTGAACGATGGTATCGGAGTTCAAGAGCAGGACGTAGCGTCCTTTGGCGACTCGGATGCCTTGATTGTTGGCTTTGGAGAAGCCGACGTTGTCTGTGTTGGCGATAGTGACGACCTGCGGGTATTGCTCGTTGATGGCTTGGATGATGCTGTCGTTGGATGCGTTGTCGATTAGGATGATTTCGTAGTTGTATGATGTAGACGACGAAAAAACAGATTCTAAACAAGCTAGCGTCAGTTCACGTGTTTTATAATTTAGTACAATAATACTTAAATCCACTTGAAAACCTCATTTAAATTGATTTCGTTACTTTGATTATAACATGGGAGAATTAATGTGGTGAAATTTTAATTATTTTCCGTTAATTTAATCGGAATAAGGTTTTTAGTCATTGCTGTATGTTAAATACAATTTTTCTAGGATATAATTAGAATAAGAACTGGAGGTGTCTCCGTGCGAAAAATCTCACTAAGCGACATACAATCCAAGATTGCTGAAGGTCGACCAGATGTAGATTACGCAGTTAACGTCTTTCGCGGAAAAACCAGAGACCAAGGCTGGACAATGAAACGAATGAAACCCAGAGATCCTGATGAAATTAAAGCTCTTAATTATCTTGCCCGATCCCAATATCGCAAAGCTGTTCAAGAAGGAACAATTATTTACGATAAGGAAAGACGGGTGTTGACGATTGCCAAGTATATCCGCGGGGAAGATAAGCGCAAAATAGAGTAAAGGCACCTACCGAGTTTGGGTAAGTGCCTTTATTTATTCCGAAACCATCGACTGATTTCTGAAATTGTGGTTTTTTGCTTACTTCTAATTAAGGCCCTTTTTTGCCGAAGCTCCTTAAATGAATGAAAGAAACTAGACCATGCACCCAAAAGCTTAGGCTCACGTAAGAGAGCAAAACCAAAACTGAGAAATTCATAAACTAACAATGAAATGATATGTTTTAGAATCATCGAAATCCGATCATTTTTCATCATCATTTTATAACGATTTATATAGGATAAACGTCTAACAAAAAGCGGTTTGCTGCTCCGTCCGCCTTCCTTCCAGCCTCTTTCGTGATAAGCGATTGCAGAAGGTTCATAGTAAGCTTTCCAACCTAGCAACTGCGCCCGCCAAGCCACTTCCACATCTTCCTTATACGCAAAAAAATCCTCATCAAAAAACTCTCCATTTAAACTAATGTCATTAATCATTTCGCGTGAATACATCGCCGCGGCTCCTGACACGCCGAATACTTCTTCTGCTTGCATAAACTGATCGCTCGACTGATGCGCTCCGCGGTCAAAGGCTCTGCGTGCTTTGTTAATGATGAGCCCTGTGCTATCTATTTGGGTTGGATCTGCTTTGAAAAGTAGTTTTCCTGTGGCAGCGCCGGCTTGTTGATTCATAGTCAATATCTCTATGGTTCTTCGAATATAGTCTGTATCGAGAACCACATCAGGATTCAAAATAAGACAAAAATCGGAGTCCGTCATTCGTATTGCCTGATTATGACCACCAGCAAATCCATTGTTAATGGCATTACGAATAAGCGTACAATTTTGGAACCATTTTTCTAATTCGTATAATGTGCTGTCTTTAGAGGCATTATCAATCACTACGATTTCTTTAATCGGATAATATTGATTTAATACCGCTTGCAAACAATCGTCGATATGCTCGGAGCTATTGTATGTAACAATATGAACACTAACCGTTTTCATCCTTGCTCTCACCTTGCTCCTTCAAAAATGCTTTAAGTCCTTCTCGCCAAGGCCGTAAGTCATCAAATCCATTAGCAAGAATCGCTCCATGTGCCATAGCCGAATTTCTTGGTCTTGGAGCTGGCCGTGGAAATTCTTCCGTCGAGCAAGGATCAACCGTTACCTTCGAACCGCTCTCTTCAAAAATAGCGCATGCAAAATTATACCACGAACATACCCCAGAGTTAGATGCATGATAAATTCCGTACTTCTCCGTTTGCACAAGCTGACCAAGAAACAAAGCAAGATCGACCGTATAAGTCGGTGATCCGAACTGATCACTAACAACTTTCAATGAATCCCTGGTCTTCACCAGATTCAACATTGTTTTTACAAAATTAGCCCCATAAATGCCATATACCCAAGAAGTTCTCACGATAAAATACTTCGAGGACAGCGATTCTACATGCTGTTCACCGGCCCTTTTGGACTTCCCGTAGACACTTTGCGGGTTAGTCAGATCGTCTTCTTTGTAGGGGGTAACAGATATACCGTCAAAAACATAGTCCGTGCTAATATAGCAGAACTTCGCCCCAAGAGCCTCAGCCGCTAGAACAAGATTCTTCGTTCCATCTGCATTAACCATGTAAACTTTCTCTACTTCTGTTTCTGCAAGATCAACCGCTGTATAAGCCGCACTATGAATAACAACATCAGGTCTTAAGGCCATAATGACCTCTATGCATTGACTCTCATTCGTAATATCTAGTTGATCTCTTCCATAACCATGAACTTCGTGATCAGCTCCAAGTGATCTAACAACATCTTGTCCTAGCTGGCCGTTTGCTCCAGTTACTAATATTATCATTATTTAGTACCTAGTCGTGCCCCATATTGTTCATTAAAATACTTTTGATACTCACCCGTCTGAATTCGTTTCCACCAATCCTGATTTTCCAAATACCACCGAATAGTTTCATGTATGCCTGTTTCAAAATTATGCTTAGGCTTCCATCCAAGCTCATTCGTAATCTTCGTTGCATCAATCCCATAGCGGCGGTCATGCCCTGGACGATCTTTTACGAATTGCATCAATGACTCTGGTTTACCCAGCTCCCGAAGAATCGTTTGTATGATTTGAATGTTGGTTCTCTCGTTATTTCCACCGATGTTATAAACTTCTCCATTAACGCCTTTATGCAAAACAAGATCGATCGCGCTGCAATGATCCTCGACATATAACCAATCTCTAATATTAAGGCCGTCACCGTAAACAGGGAGAGATTTATCGTTTAAAGCATTCGCAATCATTAACGGAATTAACTTCTCAGGAAATTGATAAGGTCCGTAGTTATTTGAACAACGAGTGATATTGATTGGCAATCCAAATGTCTCATGGTAAGCACGTACCAAAAGGTCAGATCCCGCTTTGCTAGCTGAGTACGGACTATTCGGTGCTAAAGGTGTTTCTTCCGTAAAAAAGCCAGTCTCGCCAAGTGAGCCGTAGACTTCATCTGTGGACACATGAACAAACTTCTTAACTGCATGCTTTCTAGCTGCTTCCAGTAAAACTTGTGTACCTAAGACATTGGTTTTCACAAAAATATCCGGCTCAAGGATGCTACGGTCCACATGGGATTCAGCAGCGAAATGAACGACCCTATCGATTCCCTGAGCGAAAATGCTGCTTACTAACTCTTCATTTGTGATGTCACCTTTAATGAAAGTGTACTGGCTATTTTCCTGAATGGATGTTAGGTTCTCTAAATTTCCCGCGTAAGTCAGAGCATCGAGATTAATGATTTGATAGTTCGGATATCGGTCAAGCATATAATGTACGAAGTTGCTGCCTATAAAGCCGGCCCCGCCAGTGATTAGCACTCTCATGATTGTATAGCTCCCATGTAAAAGTTTATTTCCGCATCCTTGAGGAGCGGGTGCTTTTGATCTTTGTCGGAAAGAATAGGCTTAGATGTTGGCCAATCAATTCCAAGCGCAGGATCACTCCAAAGTATGCCCCTATCGTGTTCAGGTGAGTAATACTCATCTACTTTATAGAGAACTTGCGTATTAGGCACAATCGTATAAAAACCATGTGCAAAACCTTGAGGAACAAGGAGTTGCCGCTTGTTGGCTTCACTAAGGATAACTCCCACCCATTGACCAAACGTGGAGGATTCTTTGCGGATGTCTACCGCTACATCGTAAATTGCACCAGCAGTTACTCGAACAAGCTTCGTCTGTGCCTTGGGATTCAACTGATAATGCAGCCCCCGCAACACACCTGTTTCCACGGATAAAGAATGATTGTCTTGAATGAAAGGGAAATCAATGCCTAGTTCTGCAAACTTTGCACTGCTATAGCTTTCCATAAAAAAGCCCCGATTGTCACCGTGGACATCGGGTTCTATAATGAATAGTCCTTCTAGCTTAGTTGTTAAGATGTTCATCGGTTTTTACACCTCTTACAGTTTGAGTTTTCCAAAATCATCTCCGAAATACAAATCTTTCGCCAATCCATTGGCTTTTGATAATGAAGCATGTGTACCTGCATCGGTCCACCAACCTTGAAGAACATCGTAAGTCAGTTCATTTTTTTCAATGTATGCGTTATTAACATCTGTGATCTCAAGCTCGCCGCGTCCTGATGGCTTCAGTGTCTTAACTATCTTAAATACAGAACTGTCATACATATAGATCCCAGTTACCGCGTAGCTGCTTTTAGGTTGTTTAGGCTTTTCTTCAATAGAGATAATCTTGTCTCCCTGCAACTCTGGAACACCATATCTTTGTGGGTCTTGAACTTCTTGAATAAGGATTTTCGCCCCATTGTGTTGAACCCTAAAGTTGTTTACAAATGGAACGATACTTTCTTCAAATATGTTATCACCTAAAATAACGACCATCTGATCATTTCCTACAAAGTGTTCAGCGAGATCTAGTGCTTGAGCAATACCACCAGCTTCATCCTGAACCTTATACGTGAAAGTTACCCCCATCTCTCGGCCGCTCCCCAATAGATTCACTACGTCGCCCATATGCTCTTTGCCAGTGACGATGAGAATATCGTTGATATCAGCTTCTTTAAGCTTGGCCACAGCGTGGAAGATCATAGGGTACTTACCGACAGGAAGTAAATGTTTGTTTGTTACTTTTGTTAATGGGAACAGTCGAGAACCTGTTCCCCCTGCTAAAATAATACCTTTCATATGACCTCCAAAATAAATTACTTTTTAATCTGATGTTGATATCGCTACCTCATTTTTTGCTAAATTATACAATAAATTAAGTTGATTCTTCTCGAAATTTATTCT
The DNA here is from genome assembly GCF_014640555.1 of Paenibacillus marchantiophytorum. Lineage (GTDB taxonomy): Bacteria > Bacillota > Bacilli > Paenibacillales > NBRC-103111 > Paenibacillus_E > Paenibacillus_E marchantiophytorum. The sequence goes on from NZ_BMHE01000005.1 coordinate 227,132, forward strand.
TTCTTTCTCAATTACTAGCGGCCGTTTTAAAACCTGAGTATGAATAGAACCAATGTATTCGCCAATAATACCTATAAAAAATAATTGCACAGATGAAAAGAAAAAAAGACCGATTACGAGTGGAGCAACACCTACAGAGAAATAATTCCAAAAAAACATTTTGGCCAAAAAATAAATAATTGCTACAAGTAAACTAATTGCTGACATAGCAAATCCAAGCATTGCAGCTAAGCGTAACGGAACTTTTGAATGATTAGTTATACCTAACATTGCAATATCATACAAAGTATAGAAATTATTTTTAGTTATTCCTCTCTTTCTTACAGGTTGAATATATTCTATTTTATAACTCTCAAAACCAATATCAGATATGAGACCTCTGAAATATGGGTAAGGATCATCAATACCCCTTAATATTTCAATGACTTTTTTATCGTACAATCCAAATCCAGTATTATTTTTCGTTAGATCTATTTCGGAAACACGATTTATAAAATTGTAATACATTTTTCGTATTGCAAACATGATAGATGATTCTTCGCTTTGAGACTTAACCCCAAGTACAACTTTATAACCTTCTTCCCATTTCACGAGAAAATCTTTAATCATTGTCGGAGGATCTTGTAAATCAGCAACTAATAGTATTACAGCTTCACCAGTTGCTTGGAGCAAAGCATGATAAGGAGATCGAATATGTCCGAAATTCCTAGAATTTACAATAATTTTGACATTTGGATCAGTTGATGCAAGTTTCTTCAAAATAGATACCGTTTTATCTTTCGATGCATTATCAATAAATATATGCTCATATTCATAATCAGAAAAATTATCAAAAACTGCTTTTACTTGTTTGTATAATTCTTCAACATTATCTTGTTCATTATAGCAAGGTGTAACAATGCTTATAAGTTTCATTATTGCATCACCTCATTATCTTGAATCAGTGCTAAGATTGCATCTAAAAAACCTGAATCAAAAATAAATTTTTCTCGCAAATAAGAATGACTTCCTACATAGTGGGAATATTCATCCTTGATACCAAACCTTTTAAAAGGAACCGCTTTTCCACTTTCTGCAATTACTTCTGAAACAGCACTTCCTAACCCGCCTATAATGTTATGCTCTTCTAAAGTGATTATTGGAATACTTGTATTAATTAACCTAGTAATAACTTCTAAATCTAGAGGCTTAATTGTTGCTACACTTATTAAAGTAGCACTTTTTCCATATTCAATATCTAATTTTTTTACTATATCAGATCCAGCTTCAAGCATATTACTTGTTGTTAGAATCGCTACATCTTTTCCCGCAACAACTTCAATTGCTTTACCAATTTGAACACGTGTCTGTTCATTATGAATTTTGGGTTCGCCGTTTTTTCCTAAACGAATATACATCGGTCCTTGATAGGTCACGCTTTGTCTAATAATCTCTCTAACTTCAATTGGATCTCCTGGGCAACATACGGTCATATTAGGCAGTGCTCTCATAATAGCTATATCTTCAATTGAATGATGAGTAGCCCCTGCTGGACCATAAGAAAGACCAGCTCCCACTCCAACTAGTCTTACGTTAGTCATCATATATGCAACATCAACACGTACTTGTTCAAAACATCGCATTGTAACAAAAGGAACGATACTATAAACATAAACAATTTTACCAGACAAAGCTAACCCAGCTGCTATACCAACCGCATTCTGTTCAGCTATCCCAACATTTATAAGCCTGTCAGGAAATAGTTCACCGAACCTTTCCAATACGGAAAATCCTAAATCGGGTGTTATTATATAAATATTTTCGTTCAATTTTGCTTCTTCCACTAGAGTATCAATAAAAGTATTTCTCATACTATTCTCCCAATTCCTTTAAAGCCATTTTTAACTGCTCATCACTCGGAGATTTGTAATGCCATTCTAACCTATCTTCCATATATGAAACGCCTTTACCTTTAATTGTATGTGCTATAATAACTTTAGGTTTTAATGCTTTATGATTTAAACCTTGCTCAATCGCTTCATGATTATGTCCATCAATTTCAATCACATGCCAGCCAAAAGATTCCCATCGTTTTGACATGTTTTCTTGATTTACAACCTCATTCGTTCTTCCAAAACTTTGAAGCTTATTGTAATCAACAATAGCTGTTAAATTAGTTAAATTGGCAGATGAAGCATACATAATCCCTTCCCAGACGGATCCTTCGTTACATTCTCCGTCTCCTAATAAAACAATTACTTCACCTGCAATATTGCTACTTCTATTAGCATAAGCCATGCCAATCCCAATTGACAAACCATGTCCTAATGAACCTGCTGAACTTTCAATTCCAGGCACAGCTGTCATATCCAAATGCCCAGGTAAGATACCATCATCAACATAATATTTATTTAAATATTCCTTTGGAAAGAAGCCCCGTTCTGCTAGCGTAGCATATAAAGCAGCTCCTCCATGACCTTTACTAAGAATAAATTTATCTCTGCCTTCTAATTTAGGATTTGTAGGATCAATTCTCAAAAACTTGAAATATAACACAGCTAGAATATCTACCATGGATAAGCATGTACCAACATGAGATGATTTTGAATAATGTACCATGTGCAATATCGATTTTCTTATGTTTTTTGATATATCGTTCATATAATCCCTCTTTAATCAATCGAAATTAACGATTTTAATTTAGAAATATCTGCAACCCACGACTTAGGTTCATTTGCTCTAGATGTAGCCTCGCCCCATATTGGTATGATATTTTCTTTATCTAGTTCTTTTGCAATCTGATAATAAAAATCCTCAATGTTAGACTGCTTGCCGGATCCTACATTTATTATATCACCAGATTGGTAATTGACTTTCAGAATTTCAAGATAAATATTAATTACATTAGAAATTGGGATGAAATCTCTAACGGAATAAGGTCTTGATAACCGTGGCGATTCGTTTTTCATCAATGAGCTCTTAATACTTGGATATAATCTTGAGTCATCTTCATAATCCCCGTATGGTGAGAAAAGCCTCAAAGTACATGTTTTCAGGTTCGTTTGCTGTCTTCCAATCATACTGCAATAATTTGTTGCGGCAAGTTTCGTTATACCATAAAAATTAACTGGTTCACAGTAGTCAGATTCTTTCATAGGTGCATCTTTTATTCCATACTCTGAGGAACTCCCCGTGTTAATAAATTGCTTCACATCATATTTTACTGAGAGGTCTATAAGAGTCATTGTTGCAATCAAATTTGATTTAATGGTTTGCTGAGTATCCACTTGGCCTGGAAATCCTCCATATGTCGCAACATGATAGACATAGTCAGGATTTATTTCCACAAATGCTTCCTCCACGTGTTTTGTATCATCTAAGTCTGAATTAAATATTTTATGAAATTTATGCATAATGTCTTTAATTCGCCAGATATCGGAGCTTTTTCTTATGATTATTGAAACATTAGTGTTAGGCTGTTCAACTAATTCTCTAACTAAATTTGCTCCTACAAATCCAGTTGAACCTGTTACGAGAATATTCCACATATACTTCCTCTCATTCTTTAACTTTACAATATGAATTTATCTGATTTATACAAATATCCATAATAGAACCATTCTCTCTATAAGAATGGGTCCATTCAATAATCTTACTTAATGCTTCTTCCAAACTCCATCTTGGTTTCCATTCAAGCTGCATTTTTGCTTTTGAACAATCAAGTTTTAGATATTGCGCCTCATGTGGATGATATCCCTTGTCAATAACATAAGTGGCTTCATTTCCCCACATAGAGCATATTTTTTCTACTATCCATTTTACTGACTTTGCATCCTCATCCTCAGGACCAAAATTCCATGCTTCCGCATATTTCTCCCCATAATTATACAAATTTTGAGCAAGTAATAAATAACCACTAAGAGGCTCCAATACATGCTGCCAAGGTCTAATCGAATTTGGGTTTCGAATAAGGATAGTTTCATTATTGGTAAGAGATTTAAGGCAATCAGGAATTAACCGATCAACAGCCCAATCTCCTCCACCAATCACATTTCCTGCACGCGCAGAAGCAATAAAAGTAGAACCCTTTGCAAAATAAGAATTTCTATATGAACTTGTTACCAATTCCGAACATGCTTTACTACTCGAATACGGATCATGACCACCTAATGGCTCATTTTCGCGATAACCCCAAACCCATTCCTTGTTTTCATAACATTTATCTGTAGTGACATTGACAATTGCTTTAACATTGGAAAACTGCCTCGCAGCCTCTAATAAGTTGGCAGTTCCCATAACATTTACTTCATAAGTTGCTAAGGGATTGATATAGGATTCTCTTACCAAGGGTTGAGCAGCCATATGAAATATTATTTCTGGGTTAACATCTTCAATTACTTTCTTGACTTTTGCAAAATCTCGGATATCACCTATATTTGAGTTTATAATGCTGGATAATTTAGATACTTTGAATAATGATGGATTTGTTGGCGCTTCTAAGGAATATCCTGAAACATTTGCCCCCAACAGATTAAGCCAAATACTCATCCAAGAACCCTTAAATCCAGTATGACCAGTAACTAACACCCTTTTGTTTGCCCAAAAATTTGAGTTTGTCATCATTACCATTTTCTCCATGGAGCCTTTTTGCTCTTCCATAAATCTTCCAAATAATTTTTATCACGAAGGGTATCCATCGGGTGCCAAAACCCTTCGTGTTTATATGCCATTAATTCACCTGCACTCGCCACTTTCTCAAGAGGTTCTTTTTCTAATATTAGTGAATCATCACCCTCTAAATAGTTAAAAAATTCAGGTTGAAAAACAAAAAATCCAGCATTGATCCAAGAACCATCACCCTTAGGTTTTTCTTGAAAACCTTTGACACTATCATTTTGAGACAGATCCAATGCACCAAAACGTCCACTTGGCTGAACTGAAGTTACTGTTGCAATTCTTCCATGGAGTTTATGGAAATTAACTAGTTCAGCAATATTAACATCTGAGACTCCATCACCATAAGTAAGCATGAACGGCTCGTTTTCTGTATAGTCTTTAATACGCTTTATTCTTCCACCTGTCATTGTATCAAGACCTGTATTTACTAATGTTACTTTCCAGGGCTCTGCTGAATGCTGATGAGTTATAAAATGATTATCATTTCTAAAATCAAATGTCACATCAGATTCATGTAGAAAATAGTGCGCAAAATATTCTTTAATGAAAAATCCTTTATAACCCAAGCATATAATAAAATCATTAAACCCATAAGATGAATATTGCTTCATAATATGCCATAAAATTGGTCTTTCCCCGATTTCAATCATAGGTTTTGGTTTTAGGTGTGATTCCTCACTTATTCTTGTACCATATCCACCAGCTAATATGACTACTTTCATATGTGTTGCCCCCATACAATTAAATTATATTTTTATTTCTGCGTGAATACGTACTTTTTGTTCAAAAAAAATGAAAGAATAGCTAGGGGTAGAACTGTTATAGCACCTGTAAAATATTGATTCATTAACAGCGAATTTAAGAAATACATAATTGTAATGTTTAAAAAATATATTATTCCATATACAATAAAAAACTTTAATAGTAACCTATTATTTTTATTTTTAAAGACAATACTACCAATTGTTTTAAAATTAAAGAAAATTCCAATTATCGTTGAAAATAATGTTGCAACTGCATAATGCAAATGAAAAAAAATAAAAAGAGCATATAATGAATATCCAAATATAGTATTAATTCCGCCTATTACAAGAAATTTAAAAAACTTATTATCTACCATATTTTGAAATAAATCTACATTTTTTTTCATAGAATTATTTATATTTGCTAACAAATTCATGAATTTTACTAATCATATAGTTAACCATTTCAGTATTCAATCCGGGATAAACACCAACAAGAAAAGTATCGTATAAGATTTTATCGGTATTTTTTAAATTATCATGAATTCTAAACTCTACATCTTGAAAAGCTGGTTGTCTTACTAAATTCCCTGCAAAGAGCATCCTAGTTTGAATTCTGTTCTTTTCTAAGAAACTAACAATTTCATTTCTATTGAAAGGCATACCGTCCTTGATTGTCAGAATAAAACCAAACCAGCTTGGATCCGAATTTACAGTAGGTCTAGGAAGAATAAAATATTCCTCTAGATCTTTTAAACCTTTAAGTATCCTATTAAAATTATTCTTCCGCGCTTGAACAAAGTTTGGAACTTTTTTAAGTTGCTCAAGTCCAACTGCTGCCTGCATATCTGTCACTCTTAAATTGTAGCCAATATGTGAATATGTGTACTTATGATCATAACCTTCAGGTAATGAACCTAACTGCCAGCCAAAACGTTTCTTGCAAGTATCATCACAACCAGATGGACACCAACAATCTCTTCCCCAATCTCTAAATGATTCGATAATCATTTTCAATTTGGGATCGTTTGTATAAACCGCCCCACCTTCACCCATAGTCATATGATGAGGAGGATAGAAACTTGAAGTAGCTATATGGCCAAATGTACCTGTTAGTCTATTATCGAATTTAGAACCTAAAGCATCACAGTTGTCTTCGATAACCCATAGATTATATTTATTTGCAATTTCCATAACTTTATCTAATTCAAATGGGTTGCCCATTGTGTGAGCAATCATTATTGCTTTTGTTTTTGGCGTAATTGCTTTTTCTATATCCTCTACAATAATGTTATAAGTCCCCAGTTCTACGTCAAGAAAGACGGGTATTGCATTATTTTGAATTATTGGGGCTACTGTGGTTGGAAACCCCGCGGCGACTGTTATAACTTCGTCTCCTGGTTTAATTCTACGTTCACCTAATTTTGGAGATGTGAGAGCGGAGAATGCCAAAAGATTTGCTGATGATCCTGAATTTGTTAGCAATGCGTATCTAACCCCGATAAACTCTGCAAACTCTTTTTCAAATTGCTTGCTGAACCTACCTGCTGTTAACCAAAAATCCAATGAAGAATCAACAAGGTTTTTCATTTCTCTTTCATCGTAAACACGGCCACCATAAGAAATAGAAGAAGTGTCCTGGTTAAATGAGTCTTTTTTCTCATGGAACATTCTATAAAACACTTCTACTTTAGAGAGGATTTCCAATCTCATTATCTTCTCAGCAATATCATTGGGAATGCTCTTTATATAACTAATTTCCGTCTTTTCAAAAAGGTCCTTTACTCTGAAATCAATCAGCATACTAGTATCATTGTCTACATCTATAACAATTTGAAAATTGGGTTCCGTTAGTTCTTTTAAACTTAATATTACAACTTCATAATTATTCGTATTTACATTTAGTATAATAGCTAATTCACTTGTTGATTTCTTTTGAACTAAGTCATGTATTTTTAACATATATTCCACTCCTAGTGTCTGATTTACTCAATCTGAAACCCCAAAATTTATGACCAATGAAACTAATTAGAGTTGTCATAAACACTGCAAATACTTGAGAATGCAAGGAATTTAATCCTAGATAGTTTATTTATAAATAAAGCAAAATTAAATTAATAAAAAAAGTAATTACATATACACCAGATAACTTTAAAAGGTTTTTATAGTTTTTCTTTCTAACAGTATTAAAGGTCCAACTATCGTTCCAGAAGTAACTATTCAATACTCCACGCACATTGTGCTCAAATAATAAAGAAATCAAATAATTACAATGGGATCAATCTTAAAATCAGCGCTTGATTATTTAGCTCAAAACCGATTACGGTTGCATTCGACTAAAATACCAGCTTTATAACCATCACGATTACAGGTGAAGTAATGCCGACGTTGATAAACTTTAATACGGTTATGCCGACCTTCTACGATAGCATTGGTCCACCGGCAACGATGGTAATTGATGATTTCCTCTTGCCAGTTACGCATGGTTTTCAGTGTGCTCTTGACGGCTTCGTGGTCAATTTTTTCACCCAGTTGGCACCAACGATTTAAACCTAGCGAGGCGACTGCCACATTAGGCGAACAGTTATACCACGTCGTAAAGGCTTCTTTCCATTTCCAAACACGGCGCAGGAGTGAGGAGTAACTCAACAGCTCATCCAACTTTTTCTTGCTCTCCACGGATAGAGATCCCGATTGGGGATTGAGCAATCAATGGTTCGATTTAAGTAACGCTCTGGCTCTTGGAGAAAGCGTTCATTGAACGGATTTACGAACCTCCTGCAAGGCCTCAATGATATAACCATGGACATGGAATCGATCGGCAATCCGGATGGCATTGGGAAAGCATTCGCTGATCCCAGTGTGGTAGGCTTGTGCTAAATCCATGACGACGGCTTTAGGTTGAAGTTGCAGGAAATTGGGGTGCTGCTGAGCGTAGGCCCTTAAATCCTCCAGCTTGCGTCCAGCCAAAAGATCAAGCATCGTCTCGCGGTCATGGATGCCAGTGTTGTAAGTATGCCCGTTCCTGATGGCGAAGTCATCAACGCCTAAGACCAGGCCGCTGCTTTCATTTGCTCGCTCCCAAGCTTGCTTGGAGAGGCGTTCACATTCGACAGGAACGGCTTCGTTATGCATCCTCACTACCGAACTGGTTGGTGCTTGCTGCATAAGGGCACTATGTGCAGCGATGGAGCCAAAAGCTTGTTCAGCAGCCCGTTCTCGAAAGAGTAGGCTGTACCGCCTTTTATATTCAACAAACGCATACGTCCAAACAAAACCAGCATCTCATGACAAGCAGTGCATCCGGATCGTGGGCACCACGAGGTATACCTTTTTTTTCAAAAAGCTGGAAGATGCCTGGCGATACGCGGATTATTTTTTCCTTTCCGTATGACGAATTCATCATTTTGACAAAGCGGACAGCCTTGTTTGTAGGCTACAGGCATGGCCTCGATATGAATTTCATCTGCGCCCATCGGCAGAATCTGTTGGATCTGTAGCTCTGGTAAGTTGAGCATTTCCTTGATATACTGATTCTGCATCTGTTACATCCTTTTTGTTGTTGGGTAGGACTTTCAACAATACAGGATGTGCAGATGTTTTTCCATTTTCAACCATACTTTAGATCATCAAGCACTAGTTTTGGTTTTGAGCCATTAAAATTTATGAATTTTAAAAAACAAAATAAATTAGGTACCCAATAACTGTATTTAATACTCCAACAATTAGAAACTTAATAGTTTGAAACTGCATAAGTTGAACCTTTCCAAGAGATAAGATGAATTGTATTCACAGTTTAAATTCACATTTTCGTATAGCTATTTTAAAATCTTTTCGCTTACCCTTATACTGTATTACTATTCATATATCTTAAAATCCTCAATTCTAAAATACAAATTCCTTGGGTCCCTTGTACCACGTACCTGCTCAGCATTGCTTTTAATAACTATAGTATTCTTTCCAGGTGGTAGAGTTATAATTGTTTTGTATAATTTACCGCTGTCATCTACCTGTATGGTTTCCTTCAAAAATCCATCCAAAGTAATTATAGAAGAATTAGAAGTATAAAAAATGGTTTCTAGCGTAACCTTCTTATCTTTTGAGGATGGGTTGTTTAAAGTAAGCTCGCTATTTTTGTCTGACCATCTCCAAGATTTGGAAGCATCTCCTTCTTGCGCATAAAAGCCATTCCCCCATATAATTGACACTGGATTTGTTATAGCCTCTTTTTTATTTTCAAAATCAGGATAATTACTTTTAATAGATTCTAGATAATCTGTTAGATTGTAGAAAGCAAGCGAATTGTCTTGATTTTCCAAAGGTAATGATTTAGTAAGCAATTGAAGTTCGCTTTCTAGTTTTTGCGCCCTATCTTGGTACCCATTTCGATTGATGTAAATCCCCTTGAATCCTGCAATTACAATATCATTAACCATTTCTTTTAAAGGTTTATTTGCTTCATTCTTTATCCAATCATCTGCAACACGGCCTTTCATTGCTCCATAACTCCAGCGTAGATTTTTTGTTTGAAGATACGCACGTAAGTGATCATAATCCGTCATATTCACAACAGGGGGATGTTCAGGGAATGGTATATAAGGTAATTGAAAAATCATAGATTCATTAGGGATAGATTCTTCTATTCTTTGAAAGTAAGACTTGTCTTTAACAAATGCCTGACGAATGGCATCCGTCTGCATGCTAAAAGCATTGTTAGTTTGATCGAGAATGCAGAAAAACAACAAAATTAAAGAAAATACGCTTTTCATAGGAAAAGATAATTTCTTAATTTTATCAATTAAAAGAAATATAGTTAGTATCGAAAAATACGCGATGAATACACTAATTCGATTATATCCACGTATTTCTGAAAAAAAAGAAGCAATAATAGCACCGAAGCCACCGATAGAAGCGAGGAGTAAAGCAACAAGATTCAGATACCCCAATTTTTGAATATTTTCATCTTTCCACCTACTAAATAAAGAAAGCAATAAGATGATAAAACCCATGCTACCAATAATGCCTAATGAAGCAAACTTGTTTTCGTTTGAAAGTGGAGCCTGTTCGTTGTACTTTTGAGCAATAGTTTTGAATTTTGAGAAACGATGACTTTCTGCTGGCATAAGTAGATGTGTAATTTTTAATGCATATATTTCTGCTTCAGCTGGGCTCCTTTTTGCAACTGCCAAATTCTTTCCGTTATTAAACTGATAAATCAACGTAGGAGATAAATTAAGAATGCCACCAATCATAATAACTCCAATTAATATTACAGGTATTAGCAACACTCGTTTCTTCCTAGAAGTTAAAAAAACATAAGAAGCAACAAATGCCAAAAAAATACAACTAAAATATGCATAGTAAATTCCTGTTGATGAAACAACTGCACTAATTATTATACTCATTATGATCTTTTTCTTTGTAAGCTCTTGCCTCCAAATCCAAAATATCATCACAACTATTAAAGGTATCATGTAGTATGATGCAAGAAATAAATGAGATTCACCACGCAAATAATGATAAGGTAAAAAAGCAAAGATAATTGATGCTGTAATCGCAAAAGGCAAAGATATTTTAAATTGCCGAAATGAGTAAAATGATGTGCAGGCTACCAAAGGGTATGTAAGGAGATAATATAAATTTAAAGCTAGAGCATAATTGGAAGTGAAACTTGTAATAATTTTAATGATTAAAAGGTGAAAAGTGTCTGCCATAGCAAAATCATTCATATCTAATCCTTTAGGGGCCCCCACATAGTCATTATGCAAGTACCATCCGTTATAAATTATGCTTTTGACCCACAAACTATTAAGAATAGAATCTCCACCATATGTAAAAGGTATTCTTAAGTCAGAACCTTTCAACAAAATCATTAAAATAAAAACGGTAAAAATTAACACGAAAAAATATCCATATATTTCTTTAAACTTAGTAATCATTTGTTCCTCCTAACATTGCTCATATTCCACGTATTTGAAATCACTCTAATTCATCATATTTTATAGTGGTATCCTTTGTGTCAAGAATTAACACATAGTTTTATTATTTAATAACTGTATAAAGGGATTTATCTTTAATAAATTCAAATTGCCCTAACCATGTAGTTCCATATTTTTGAAACTGATAAAAATTTTCCGCAAAACATGCCCCTTTAATATTTTCAAGAAAGGTAGCTTCAAAATATTGAGGATTTACGAAAAATGCATTTACTCCTCTTCTTTCAACAGTAACAAATTTATAACCATTTTCATTAAATAGTTTTCTCCAAGCGGTTATTGAAACTCCGAAATACAAATAATTTTCGTAGCTGTTAAAATCCATTACAAAATCTTTATCATATTCAATAGTCATACTATTATCTGGTCCAAATGCTGAGTTATATTCAACAACAAAGATTTTAGGCCTTAATCCATCTTCCAACATTTTTTTTACTATGTAATAATCATTACCATCTATGTCTAATGAAATGACATCTGGATTTTTATATAGTGAACGAGAAATTATCTCTTCTGTATTTTCTAAGTTAACAAACAATGAGTATGCTTCCACACCTAGAGCCATAGGTAATATATGTTCCTTTAATCTTGATACTGCATCTAAGCTACCTTCATACATAGTACCTTCATATTTTCTTCCTAGAGCCAACCAAGAACTATTATTCTCAAGCCCTTCTGATGCGCCAACTTCAATAAAATAATAGTTTGGGTTTATTATTTTTCTCGCTAAATAGTCAATAATACCATCTTCCCCATTTTGGCTAAATGCTGAAAATTCCCAACTTGATGGATCTGTTTCATCAATATTTCTAAGCTGTGAAGTAGCTGCTCCTCTTGAGAGGGCAATATTTATCCTTTGCAAAAACATTAAGCTTTCCACTGGAATATCTCCGTTCTCACTTATAATTTATTTCTTAAGTACTCATAAGCTGCCCTCAATCTAATTCTAATCTTAGAAGTTAAATCTCTATTGATTATTTTTGTTTCTATTACCATACTCATACACCAACTCCATGGTACATAACCAATATGCTTTTTTAGCAATTTGAATGCTTCTATGTAATGTCGTTCTTTGTTATTTCTAGTTTTAGTACCTTCATGATCACGTGAAGAGGCTGTAAATTCATGCAGATACCCTATTTTACCCTGCCTAAGTAATCTCCACCATAAATCATAATCCATGCACATATGCAAAGAAGCGTCTATACCATTTACATTTCCCCATGCATTAGATCTTATCAATGTTGCTGGTTGACAAATTATACAATAATTCGAGAGGTTACTTATTGAAAAGTCAATAGTGGGGTACTCATTCACTATTTGATTAGTTGAATCAGTAATATAGGCTTGGGTATAAACAACAGAACAATGCTTATTCAACTCTAAATATTCAGCCATCTTTGTCAGACCGCTTGCTAAATAAGTATCATCTGCATTAAGCCAACATACATAATCAGATGGAGGCAGCTTCTGGACACCCTCATTGATTGCCGCGGCTTGACCATTGTCTGGATGAGATCGCCAAAAGCTAATGTGCTGTTCATATTTTTTTATAATAGCGAGTGAATTATCCGTAGAACCAGCATCCATCACTGCAATTCTTATATCCAAATCTGACTGATTAATAATGCTTAGGAGTGCTTCTTCAAGAAACTGGCCTTGATTCAAATTAGGCACAACTACCGAGATTGATGGTAGTAAGGTAGTTACTGATTCTTCTTGTACCATGATTCGGTAATCATCACCTTTTGATAAATATCTAACATCTGTTCCGCAGCAGTATACCACGAAAATTTTTGTGCTTGGATTTCGGACTTTAAAATCAATTCATTTCTAAGATCATTATTACTTTCAATTGTAACCATTGCTTCCAATAAACTCTTTACCTCAATTGGATTGATTAAAAGACCAGCATTTCCTACAACTTCAGGAATACTTGAAATATTGCTTGTTATAACAGGAGCACCACAACTCATAGCTTCAAGCACTGGTAAACCAAACCCCTCGTAAAGGGAAGGATATATAAACGCAAAGCATTTTGAATACAAGACCGACAACTCATCATCAGAAACATAACCAAGAAACTGAATCTTGTCAGAAATACCCAAATCATTAATTCTATCTTGAATATCTTGTTCCATCCAACCTTTTCCCCCAGCAATATACAGAGGCTTAGACTCATTTTGATCTTTTACTAATTGCGCATAGGCTTCCAACAGTAGTCTATAGTTTTTTCTGGGCTCAATAGTTCCTACGCCTAACCAAAATGATTCACACAAACCAAATTTATTCTTAACTTTTTCTATAGATTCTGTATCAGTTATTTTTTTCAAAGTGGGTCTAGAACCTAAATAAAGGACCGAAATCCTCTTTTCTGGGTAGTGTGGAAAATACTTCATAAAGCATTGCTTAGAGAACTCGGATATTGTTACAATATGATCAGCATAGATGCTTGCTTCGAATGCACCCTCCAAACAGACTAAACGATTAGCTTCAGTCGTATATTCAGGACAATCAAGATACCCCAAATCATAAATGGTCATTACTTTCTTGGCACTTACATTACTTGGAAAGCTAAAATTATTAGAGTGAATTATATCAGGATTCCCGAGTAGCTCACTTTTATCAAGGTTATCTTCCCATTTTTGATTAAAATTATTTAATGAGCTATTAACAAAATAATTCGAAACATTTTGTTGATTACTCTGGAAAGCTTTTTTGTAATCCGGATGTCGGTACCCATAAAATAATGGATAAAGTATATATTGATTTTCTTTATCCATTTCAAGCAAATGGGAAATTATTTGTTTTGAAAAAAATCCACATCCAGCCATATCTTCTGCAGTCTGGCTAACATCGAATCCAATTTTCACTTACTTAGCCTCCAACATAGCTTTTCTGGAACTCTTTAACCATGAAAGCATTGCTCTTACTTGATTGAATGCAATATATTTTTGATATTTCATAAATAAAAAAGCAGATTTTTTGACAAGTGCCTTAACAAATTTGTAATTTGCAATAGCATTTTCACGAGAATAACCTGCTTCTTCAGTGATTACATGGGCTAGATTATATATCCACTTTTCTGGAGCAGATCCAAATTTTTCTTTAAGCATTACTATAATTTCTTCATGTACAGCTCTTCGACTTCCTAATGTTTTGTTATCAGAATACAGTCTTGATCCCGCCAATTTCTGGTCAAGAAAATAAAAAGGTTTATTTTGTCCTATTCGAAGCCAATATTCGTAATCCATGCAATAACGAAGATTTTTATTTAAAATACCGTATTTTTCTATAACGGATCTCCTGAAGAATACGGCGGGTTGACATATATAACATATTCCCTTTAATTTCTCATAATCCCATTGCTCGGTATAGTAATCTTCCAGATAATTATCATTCTCGTCAATGTGGTCTGCTTTTCCATAAATAACATCAACATCAGGATTATTATTGAATACCTCAATGATTTTATTTAGTGATTCCGGGTAATACACATCATCCGAATTTAGCCATCCGATAATCTCACCTGTTGCATGTGTTAAGCCTTTGTTTACTGCATCAGATTGGCCTTCATCCTTTTGTGAAACGTAAGAGAGAAGATCTCCATAACTATTAAGGATTTCTACTGAGCTGTCTTTACTTCCACCATCAAATACAATTAATTCTAAATCCTGCACTTTCTGATCTAGGATGCTATCAATAGTTCTCTTTAGAAATATACCTTGGTTATATGATGGTGTAACGATAGAAATCTTTTTCGTCATCTTTGTTCCAACCCTTTTATTTATTTTAAACTCCATGAAGCGCTTTTAAAGTACTATTTGATTTCTTTTCTCTTATCTCTGCTTTCAATATCTGAACCCCTAATTGACGATCATCCGCGATATCTATTTCATTTGGACTAAATGTAGATTCAACTTTGATAGATATTTGGCTAGCAATCTTAGGTAAATCCTCGGTTATGATTATAAGTTGATCAGCTATTAATGAATATTTTCTTTTTCTTCCATTAATGTCTAAAGATAATTGTCCACGTTTATGAGGTGAAATTGATGGCAGAATCATTTCCACATATAAATATCGATCTTCAGTACAATGACTTATTGATATTTCAATTTCTTTTTCACTCCAATTATCTTGGTATACGCCATTAATTGAATATTTATTATTCGACTCAGTTTTCGCTACTTTACATAATAAATCATAGTATTGTTCAATCATCTTACTATTGTCAAATTTTTCAACTTGTTTATAACCACTTCGTATTAAACTCTCTCTTAAGCTATCATTGGTCATGATATTTTTCATTACTTCAGCGATTTCTTCAGGTTTTCTAGGATCAAAATAAAGTACAGCTTCTCCACCAACTTCAGGTAGACTTGTGTTATGGCTGCAAATTACCGGTACCCCCATTGACATTGCTTCTGCCACCGGAATTCCAAAACCTTCAAATAAACTAGGAAATATTAGAAAGTTAGCTCTTTTCATTAGTGCAGATACTTCTTGCTCAGCTACATATCCGAGATGATGTACTCGATCCTTCAAGTTCATTTGATTAATTATTTCTTCAAAATATGTATCTTGGTTTAATAAACTCCCTGTTAAGCAAAGATGTAAATCCAATTCAGGATACTTATTAATAAGTATAGACATCGCTAATAGCAGAATGCGATGATTTTTATGGGGCCAAAAATTCGCAGGAAAATAAGCATAATTCTTACCATTCAGACCAAACTTATTAATAGTTTCATTCTGCTGTTCTGAACTAATTTCATCCAATCGATCTTGAATACTAATATAAACAACCTCAGCTCTATCCTTAGGATAATTCAGCTTATCAACCAATGTATCTTTCGTGAACTCAGAAATACACACTACATAATCCGCTAACTCACATATGCCTGAATAAAAGTTATCACGAACTGAGAGCTCTTCTTCCTTAAAAAATTGCGGATAATATTTATGCTGTAAATCATATATCAGACTTAAAGTAGGTATTCCAGGCTCAGAAAAATTAATAGCACTCATTGGACAGAACAAAACATCGATAGATCTTGATCTTAGTATTGATTTTTTAGTCTGATTTACTGTTTTAAAAATTTTTTTTGAAAGTGTTTTGATTTTATTAAATATTTTCCTTTTTACTTTATAATAAAAGCCTTTTTTTATTGGAGGTTGCACTTTAACAGGTGAAGCTTGTACTAAAACCCTTTCAATACCATATTGTTCGAATGACTCGAAATATTGATGATTCCACTCAGCAGTAAGTAAAAAATATTGGTCTTTATCATTATATTGAGCTAAGCCTTTAATTAATTCTGTAACTAATTGAAAAGCTCCACCCATCTCTCCGGTATTTCGAATTGGGACAACATCAATAGCTACTTTCATCTCACACCTGATCCTGTTTTTCTTTAATTAGTTTTTCCAACTCATGAATTGCATGCAGCCTAGACTCCCTATCTTTTTCAGAATCGCTAAGAAGAATCTCTAATTTATTGATTGACTCTAATCTTGCTTCTCTATCCATTTCTGATTCCTTTAATAAACATTCTAAGTGTTGAATAGACTCTAATCTTGCTGCCCTATCTGTTTCTGATTCCTTTAATAAATTTTCTAAGTGTTGAATAGACTCTAATCTTAGGTTTTTGTCCTTTTCTGATTCTTGCAATTTTCTCTCTAATATTTCAATAGTTTTCAAGCGAGCAGCCCGATCAGCTTCACTTTCTTGAAGTAACTGCTCGAGTTTCTTGTTATTATCCAATCGTAGTTCTGCCTCAGCACTTACTCTTTTCATTTCTTCATATAAATCAAGTAGAGCTAATATTAACCTTGTTTCTGGCTTAGATTGCAGAAAATCTGTTACTTGTTCACTACTCGTCTGAGTTAATTCCTCAGCACTTGCTATTAAAAACATATCGTATGGAAAGAGTGGATCAATAAAATTTATATACTTAAATCCGAATGACTCAAGAAGTATTGTAAGACCTTCAGTACTAAATAAGTATAAATGCTCTTGATCTTTGAGTTGAATTAAAAAAGAATCATTGGTCGCAATCATCTCTTGATAACTCATATGATTATAACAAGGTGTTTGTATAACGATGATCCCGTCATTCTTAATGATTTTAAGAGCATGTTTTATTGATTCCACCGGATCAGTGAAATGTTCAAGCACGTCCATCATAACCACTACATCTTTTAAATCCAAACCTTCTGAAACATCTTCTATCTTACTATTAATAATATCGACACCATGAGTAATCCTGCCATACTTAGCAACCCATGGACTCAATTCTAGCCCCTTTGAATCAAATCCAACACTCTTCAACATCTGAACAAATGCTCCAGGTCCACTACCAATCTCTAGAGTTTTTCCAATTGTTTTATACTGTAATACTTCGCGAAGCCAGTAAAGGCACCTTTCCGTTAAATCCTTTCTTGACCTCTGGAATATACTTGGATGACCTAAATCCTCAGTCTGATGACCCATCCAGTAATTTTTACCATAGAACGCTTCTTCATCATTATCCACTTCATAGAACATCGTAATTTGTCTCGGAGTATTTATCAACGTATGGCATTTGCGGCATTTTTTATATTTTTCACTGAAATCATCCAGTTCTCTACAACCACACCAGCATTCTGTAATTTGAATGGAATTATTTTCACTCATTATTTTGCCTCTTTTCATTTGGAGTAGCTTCACTAATATTAGTCAAACCTTCAATTTCAAACGAAGAATTCATTAATGCTACTCCATGAAAAGATCTCCATGAAGGTTTCATTATCTCAAGAGTCATACAACCCTCTATTAGATCATAAATCATATTACTTACTTCCGTTTGACAATCAGTTGCACCAACCATAACCGTGTATAACCCTTGAAAAAGATTCATTTCAATATTAAAAGATGCTCTAATAATATTCCCTTTAGAGGCACTTAATATATTTTTAGTTAACATATACGAGCTTTGTCCAAATACCACAGTATTATGCCTATCTGCCATTTGATATGTAAACGCTAAGTCCGCGACATCCTCTTCAATTTCAGCGAATATATTTAAAATTATATTATCTCCCGTATATGCTGTCTTTACTTCTTTCCCATCTAAATCACAAATTATAGCACCAATTATTTTAACTTTACCGTCTCCACGACGAATTCCAACTGCATTTCGAATATTTTGTTTACTTTCCTCTGGGATATCAATGTTACTTATTTTAAGGGTATTGAGGTCTATTTGCTCACCATTTAATTTCCTATCTAACAACTTATGTTTACTAGATGAGTAGAAAATATTAACCATTTCCAAGGGATTGCCCTCATTGGTAACTTTTCCATTATTAAGGATAAACACTCTATCACAATATTTTTTTACACTTTGCATATCATGAGTAACAAGAATTATCGCTGCCCCATTTGCTTTTAATTGCTGTAAAAAATCAAAACATTTTTGTTGAAAGAAAATATCTCCAACGGATAATGCCTCATCGACAACATATATATCTGGTTCTAAGCTCGCATATAGTGAAAAAGCTAACCGAACATACATTCCCGAGGAATAAGATTTCACAGGTTGATGTATAAAGTCGCCTAGTTCTGAAAAATCAAGAATTGATGTTAATTTGTTATTTAAATATTCTTCTGAGAATCCCAATAACTTCCCGCTTGTAAAAATATTCTGTAGCCCAGTAAGTTCTGGATTAAAACCTGTTCCTAATTCAAGTAATGATACCATATTTCCTTTAACTTTCATGGAACCATGGGTAGGGTAAAGGGCTTTTGATAATATTTTTAGCAAAGTACTCTTTCCCGCACCGTTGTGTCCAATTATACCTATACATTCCCCTTGTGATACAGATAAACTAACATCACTGAGAGCCCAAAATTCCGTATGTTTTTTTAACTTCCCCAGCGTAATCCACTCAAACAATCGATGATGTGGCTTAGAATAAATTTTATATTTTTTAGACAAATTTTCGATATCTACAACAATATTATTTTTCACCATCATATGACATCCCTTATTTCAGAACGCAAAATTTTCAAGACTAATATGCCTAATACAAATGAAAAAAAAGTAACTACGATCATAATTGTCCAATTGGATAAAACAGGAAATTTTGAATACACAATAATTTGTTGCAAGGAATCTATAAAGTAATAAACTGGATTATAATTTATAATATTTATGAAATTATAAGGTAACAGTTCTTTAATATATACAATTGGTGTAAGCCACATCCATATCTGTATGAAACTAACCAGAAATTGGCCTACATCTTTGAAGAAAACATTAATACTCGCAAATATAAATGCTATTCCAGTTGCAAAAATTATAAACATTAACAAAATAATAGGAGTAAGAAACCACAATAAAGTAACTGTTTGACCTAATATCATCACAATAAAAAATAGTAATCCCATTGAAATGAATAATATTATTGTTGAAGTAAGTGAAATTTGAAGCATAAAAATATATTCAGGAATAGCTAATTTTTTCAAATATGTTGAATTGGCAAGAAATACATTACTTCCTCTTACAATAATATCAGAAAACGAAATCCATGGAATTAAACCAGCACATAAATAGATTGCAAAAGCGCTTGATGATTCCATATTAGGCAATTTTGCAATCATGACTTGAGAAAAAATATAGGTAAAAATAAGTATTTGGAATAATGGTTGTAATACGTTCCAAACTGCCCCCAGCGAGGATCCCGCATAACGATTTTTTAATTCGGAAATTGAATTATCCCAAATATATTTTCGATATTTCCAAATACTATTCATGCCCTACCACCTAGCTATTTTTTATATACCAATCAATTGTGTTATTCAGGCCATTATCAAAATCAGTTTTGGATTTAAATCCAAATTCCTCGAAAGCGCGACTAGTATCTAAGCTTCTTCTTGGTTGACCATCCGGTTTAGAGCTATCCCAAATAATATCTCCTGTGAACCCAGTCATTTCTGCAATTTTTTCAACAAGATTTCTAATTGAAATTTCATAACCCGCACCGAGATTAATTGGATCACTTTTATTGTAGGATTCCATTGCCAAAATAATCCCATCTGCAGCATCTTCAACATACAAGAACTCTCTTGTAGCATTTCCTGTTCCCCATACTGTGATAGAACTATCACCTTTCTTCTTAGCATCAATGCATTTCTTAACTAATGCTGGGATTACATGAGATGTATTGGGATCAAAATTATCTCTTGGACCATACAGATTTACAGGTAGAAGGTATACCGAATTGAAATTATACTGATCTCTATACGCTTGAGATTGAACTAACATCATTTTTTTAGCTAATCCATAAGGTGCATTAGTTTCTTCAGGATATCCTGCCCACAAGTCATTTTCAGAGAACGGAACAGGCGTGTGTTTTGGATAAGCACAGATAGTACCGATAGCAACAAATTTTTCTACCCCAAAAACTCTCGATTGCTCCATTAATTGAGTGCCCATCATCAAATTATCGTAAAAATATTTCCCTGGATTTTCTCTGTTAGCTCCAATTCCACCAACTACTGCTGCTAAATGAATGATATAATCAGGTTTCATATCATGAAACATATTTGCTATGCCAGATTCAGTTATTAGATTATAATCTTTACTTCTCGGTACAAATATATGATTATAACCCTTTTCTTTTAATTTTTTTACAACATGATGACCTAAAAACCCGGCACCACCTGTAACAACTATTCTTTTATCTGTCAACATGCAGACTTTTCTCCTTCCAATAATGAAAAATATCGGCGATAGTTTGTTCAATTTTGTACTTAGGAGCCCATCCAGATAATGCCCTAAGCTTATCACTGTCTCCAACTCTTATCGGTATATCATTATCTCTAACTTTTAATGGATCAATAATAATGTCATATTCATTAATTGATGCTTCCTTAAATAGCATATCAATAATATCTCTTATTGATGTGGCTTTTCCAGAACTTATATTATATGTTTCACCACTAACACCATTGGTTAATAAATTAATATAAGCATTGACCACATCTCTTACATCAAGAAAATCTCTCTTCACATCAATATTCCCAGTATGGAGTTTTTTTTCTTTTTCCCCTTCCATGGCTGCTATTTGATGTGCAAAACTTGAACAAACAAAGTCCTTAGATTGTCCAGGTCCCGTATGATTAAATGGGCGTGCAATTACTGTATTTAATCCGTAGGAGTTAGTAAATTGTCTACATAATAGCTCCGAACAAGCTTTTGCAGCAGAATATGGGCTTCTAGGATCAAAATGCTCATCTTCAGTCAGAAAAGTTTTACTATTTCCGCCATAGACATCTGCTGAACTGACATATAAAACTTTAGTATCTAATTCTAGCTCTTTCACACATTCTAAAACGTTTAATGTTCCATTGAAAATTATCTCATACGTTTTTTGTGGTCTATTAAAAGAATCAGGTATAAATGCGGGTCCAGCGAGATGAACAATGTAATCGGGTCGATAAGTACTTATAATTTCCTTTAACTTAAATTTATCAAGGATATCACATTTATATTGATCATTTTCTTTGTTATTAGTGAACCCTGTGGATCTTGACAATCCAAGCACATCAATATTTTCTTCCATCATTGTTTGAGATAATACCTTGCCAACAAATCCACTAGCTCCGGTTATTAGTGCTTTCAGAAGAATCACACCTTATCGTATTTCTTTTTGAACCCTCTCGAGATCACTTTCAACCATCATTTTCACTAATTGTTCAAACGAGGTCTTACGTGGATTCCAACCAAGTGTCTTAATTGCTTTGTCAGGGCTGCCAATCAAGAGATCAACCTCCGCTGCTCTAAAGAATTTAGGATCTACCGTAACATAATCTTCAAAATTTAAACCTACATGTTCAAATGCAATTCTACAGAATTCTTTTACTTCATGAGTTTCACCGGTTGCAACCACGTAATCATCAGCTTTTTCCTGTTGTAACATTAACCACATACACTCTACATAATCTTTTGCAAAACCCCAATCACGTTTTGCTTCAAGATTACCTAAACGAAGTTCCTTCAGAACTCCTAGCTTAATTCTTGCAACAGCATCAGTTATTTTACGAGTAACGAACTCAATCCCTCTGCGTGGTGACTCGTGGTTAAACAAAATACCAGAACAAGCGAACATATTGTAACTTTCCCTATGATTAACTGTGATCCAATGGCCATACAACTTAGCTACTCCATAAGGACTTCTCGGATAAAATGGGGTCGATTCAATCTGTGGAACCTCTACTACTTTACCATACATTTCGCTACTACTTGCTTGATAAAATTTAGCATCACTACAGATTAATCGAGTAGCTTCCAGCATATTTGTAACACCAAGTGCTGTAACTTGACCAGTTAGGATCGGTTGATCCCATGAAGAACCAACAAAAGATTGAGCTGCAAGATTATAAATTTCATCAGGCATTGCTACTTTTAGAGCATGACTCAATGAACTAAGATCTAGTAAGTCGCCATCAATGAATTCGATATCATTTTTAATATGTTCAATGTTGCTCATAATCGGGACACTCGTACGTCTTTTAAGTCCATAGACTTCATATCCCTTTTCAAGTAAAAGCTCAGCTAAATATGAACCATCTTGCCCAGTAATGCCTGTAATAAGTGCTCTTTTTGCCATCGTAATATCCCCTTTTAGAATATGTGTCCTTGCTAAATTCTTAAAATACTTATAAATACTTATCTAGCTTTTGAGTTCTTAACTCTTTCAACAGTAATTTTACCTCTTGCGCTTTGTCTTTTGTACAAATTAAGGTTACATCATCTGTATCAACAACAATTAAATCTTCAATTCCTAAAGTCGCTATTAGCTTCCCATTATTACTTTCTATAATACATCTTTTAGTATCAATGTTCAGTATATTGCCTCGAATAACGTTACCGTCATCATCGCGATCATTAATTCTATCCAGTGCAGTCCAACTGCCTACATCATCCCAGCCAAGTTTACACGGTATGACATAAATTTCTGTTGCCTTCTCCATAATACCGTAATCTATCGATTGATCAGGCATTTTATTAAACTCATCATTTATAATTTCTTTTCGATTATCCAAATTGAAACTAGCCTTCATAGTCTCTAGAATATCATGAATCTCAGGCATCAATGTTTTAAAATAATTCCTAATCGTCTCCGTTTTCCAAATGAAAATTCCGCTGTTCCAATAAAAATTGTCCGACTCGACATATTTCTTAGCGGTATCAGCATCTGGCTTCTCTACAAATCTATTTACTTTGTAAACTTCCTGAGCATCTAAAATCTGAAGTTCTTTTGTACTCTCTATATAACCATACCCCGTTTCGGGATATGTAGGAGTTATTCCAAGTGTAACAAGGATGTTATCATGATCAGCTACTTTTACAGCTGTCTTTAAGATTTTTATAAACCCTTCTTCATTCTCAATGATATGATCAGAAGGGAGTACAATCATCGTACTTTCTGGAAATTTCTCCTCAATAATAAGTGAAGCGAGTGCAATACAAGGAGCGGTATTCTTTCCTACTGGCTCAATGATAATATTGTCATGAGGCAAATTAGGTATTTGGCCGCGAATCAGTTCCGCATATAATTCATTGGTAACAATGAATATTTGACTGATATCAATCAAAGACTCAAGTCTTCCAACAGTCTGCTGGATCATTGATTTATTCCCAGATATATTTAGAAATTGTTTGGGCAAGTTAGTTCTACTTTTGGGCCAAAACCTTTCCCCTTTGCCTCCAGCCATGATTACAGAAGTAATCGTCTTCATAATCATTACCTCCGTGTTACCCTATGTATTTTAATCTTTTCCGAATAAGTGTACCAATGGCTTGAGGAGAAAATTGTTCTTTTATTGTTTTTTCTCCATTTTGAGCGATAACATCATAAAAGTCTTTATCCTCTGCAAGCTTTCTCATATAAAATGCCGCATGATTAACATCCGGGTCAGCCCAATATTGATATGATTGATAAGGTCCATGATCTTCTCCCAAGTTTATTAACTTAAAGTCAACTAAGCAGGAATTATCATGTTTCATAAAGTCAATATTTGATGACCAATTGGTGCCTATCACTGCTTTCCCTAGATACATAGCTTCCGCTAATCCAAGGCCGAACCCTTCTGAACGATGTAACGAGACAAAACAGTCAATAACAGCTAATAGTGCATTGACATCATTTCGAACGTACGTCTCTTTCAATAAATAAATATTGCGATAGTCTTGAATCATTTCTTCTAAATGCTTTATTTCTGAAGGCGTTGATCTTGAATTGTTAACCTTAATGACCAATCCCACACTCAAATCTTCAGGTAAAAATGCCATTTTAAATGCAATAATAGCTGCTTCAGGATTTTTGCGTTCTTGATAACTATGTGCATCATACATACAAAGGAATAAAAAAGGGTCTTCAGGTAAATTAAAATATTGCCGTGTCCGTTCTGACTGTATTTTAACTTCAATACTATGTGGAATTTTAACTACAGGAACAGGACTCTTCATGGATATTGATTCAAGCACAAAATTAGATGGTACCCAAACTTCGTCAACAAAACGAAAATTTTCTATCCATTCGTCTGGAAAGTCAGGCAGTTCCCAATGCCAGTAACCAATATTGTATCTATTATCAAATATCTCATTCCCTTTACTTGAGTATATTTCCATCATTTGTTCTGCATTTACATGAAAAATATTGACATTGTAAAGAGGACTTTTAATCTCTTTATGTTGCCAAGTAGTATCAGACATTCGTGATGAGTTAGTACCTTCAAAATTTATAATTCCAAAAGGGATATTTTCAGCATTCAAACTCTTAGCGGCTATACGACAGGATTCACCTATGCCCATTTCAGCTCTTGAATAGCCTACTAAATTAACTCCTATTTCATCTGCTTCATCAAAATTAGTGTATTTTTCTTTTTTGGTAGGCAATTCATTTAATGGATATGCTTTTGAGAGCAACTTTCTTTTAACATTTTTTTTTAGGTTCGTTGATAGGATTGGGTTTAAAAACTTTTTCCCATAAACTGCTACTCTATAAAGGAAGCGAAAAATAACATTATTCATTTCTATCTCCACCGCCAAAGATTCTAACAATATTGTCGTTTTTTGTCTATTGAATAATTATTCCTAGCTGCTGTTTTAAGAAAAAATGTTTAAAGATTACTATTTGGAAACCAACTTCCAGTATGCTAAAATAAAGTCGAACTTTAGCAAAAAGGAGACTATCCGTCAATGAGTGCAAGTAAAAATGCCTACACGGCTTCACGTGCAAAAACAAATGGAACAATAACGACAGAGAAGAGCTCTATCATCTTTTGGTTTTTAGTAGTTTTTACAGGCTTGTTTATGTTCTGGGCGCCATTTCAAAGGGCGTTGTTCAATGGTGGTACTTATGATTTCGAGCGTTCCATTTACTCGGCATCGGTCTGGTCCTCCATCATTTTATTGCTGATTGCCATCCTAGCTTTCTTTGTATTCAAACTTAATGAACAAAAAGATGTACTCACCATTTTGGTCTTACTCATGCCACTAACTTATGTGATATCTTTGTCGAATTCGGCATCTCACTATTTGGCAACTAATATGGTGTACATCCAAATGCTGTATGCAACCTTCTTCATTTTAGGTGTATTTCTGACAAAAAACAAGCTTGGCACGTCGATTGTTGCCGCATTATTTATGATTTCCGGTTACTTCATTGTTGTGTTCGGACTTTTGTACTGGTTGGGCAATGGAAACTTCGCTGGACACCTGGTCGGATGGTTCGCGCTTATGGATGCGTCCAGTGCTTATTTGTACCGGGATGCGATTATGACGGACTCGAACGGGCTTCGTTTAACCTCGGTTTTCCAATATGCGAATACGTATGCTGCCTTTTTAATTACGTTATCTCTATCAGCCTTATTCTTTATTGTTAAGTCTCGCAAATGGTACACGGTTCTGCCACATGCGTTCCTACTGGTGCCCATCATCGTATCCTTCTGGTTGACGCTTTCCCGCGGCGCCATTGTGGTGATCCCGGTTGTTTTCTTGATTATGCTGTTATTCTTTTCAATTAGCAGACAGATTTTGGCGCTTGTGCAATTAGGACTAGCCTTCGTTACGTCCCTTATCATTTTACAAAAGGTAACCGATATCGGGATTGGCTTGCAAAAAACGCCTAGTGCTTCAGAATCTTGGCATGGCTGGTCCATTTTGCTGCTAGCTTCTGTAGTTTTTACTGCTCTGGCTATCGTTATCCAACTCTTCGTGGCTCCTTGGCTAGAGCGAATAACAGCTCGTTTTGATGCTAAAAAGTATGCAACTTTCATTCTGCCGATCGCAGCCATTGTGATTGGTGTTGTGGGAGCCGTTCTGATCATCAGTGATACAGGCTTCAAAAACATTCTTCCCGATAACGTGAAGACGCGTGTGGAGAATATTAACTTCCAGCAGCACAGCGTTTTGGAGCGTGGAACTTTTTACAAAGATGCGGTGAAGTTGTGGTCGGATTATCCGATTATCGGTGCCGGTGGCGGTGCGTGGGCATCTTTATATGAGAAATATCAGAACAACCCGTATACAAGTCGTCAGGCTCATAACTTTGCTCTGCAATACTTGGTTGAGGCTGGCGCGCTTGGTTTCCTTGCTTTTGTCGGGTTCGTAATCGCGGTTCTCGTGTTCTATATACGAAGTTATATCAAAAGCATACAGGAGAAACGAGATCTGCATTTCCTCTTTTTCATTGTGACAATCTCGCTCTTGGTTCACAGTATGATTGACTTTGATTTAAGTTATGTGTATCTCGGTGCCGTTCTGTTCCTTGCACTCGGTGGCATGCTGAGCAACAGTTCATCAGCTGCGCTTCGACTAAAGTCGAAATCGATAGCGATTCACAAGGCGTTCCCTGCGCTTCTCGCGGTTCTGTCGATTGTGGTTTTCTTCATTTCGGCAACGTTGGTTTCCGCGAACAGTTCGTATAAACAAACGCTCGAAGTGATTAAAAAGAGTCAGGATTACAATCAAATTGTTACACCACTAGATAAAGCGATTTCCCTGCATCCTGCGCATCCGGATTATTTGTTAACGGGACAGGTTAGCAGAATCGGTATTCTGCTTCAGGTTGCTAATCAAATGCAGAAGGAAGATCCGGCGAAAGCGGAAACTTTTACGAATCAAGCTCAAGATCTTCTGAATCAGTTGTTGAAAAAAGAGCCGCATAACCGTAGTGTTGCTATGCAGCAGCTAAATATGCTCCTTGTAAAAGGGAAGAAGCAGGAAGCTCTGGATTGGGCAAATGCTCAGATTCCTAACTACCCGTGGTACACGGATATGTATGAGAAGAGTATGTCTTTGAATATTGATCTGGCCAACCAAGCTAGAGAGAAGAACAATACGCAGGAATACAACACACGCCTGGATAGTGCTCTCGCAACTTACAAAGAAGTTGTAGCCCGTGTAGACTCGCTGAAACACCTTCCTAAAGAGCAAGCACAAGGTCGTGAGTTTACTGTAACGCCGTCCCTTGCATTAAATGTTGGACAAATTAGCTTTATGCGCGGGGATTTGGCTGCTGCTGCTGCAACCATTCAACCGCATGTTACGGAAAATTTAGATGATCAGACGAATCGTGTTTTGATTAGATGGTATCTGGCTATCTTGCAGAAACAAGGTTCGAAGGATCAAGCACTTTATGACAAGCTGATCGCTAAGGATCCGGCTGAGAAGCAGAATATTGAAGCGATTGTTGCGACTAATTTCGCGGCGAAATAATTTTTGATTCTATAACTTACCTCCACATTCATGTGGAGGTTTTTAATTTAATTTGTTTAGATCTCCATTTATCGTGGTATAATGTATTATATGATTAACATAATTGGAGGCAAGATGTTAAAATGGATCTACTTTCCGACGAAAAAATTTTAAAGGTTTTGCTTGGGTACAATCCATGGTGGACGACCGGTATAGTCCCAAAAGAATTTACCCGTCCTGTAAAACGTTTAGCCTTTTATGAAGCAAGCAAGATTTATCATCATGCACAAATACGTCGTGAAGTTATTTTATCGGGTCCTCGAAGAGTAGGGAAAACCACAATCATGTACCAAATGATTGAACAAGAATTGAACATGGTCCCTGCAAAGGCAATTCTTTATGTTTCATTTGACCATCCAATCCTTAAACTAGTGGATATCGGAAAAATAATAGAAATATTTCAAAATAATATGGCTTACGATCAGACTGCCCTTTATTTATTTTTCGATGAGATTCAATATGCGTCTGATTGGGATTTATGGTTAAAAACGTTATATGATAGCCAACCTAGTTATAAAATTATGGCTACTGGATCTGCTAGTCCTGTTTTGGCAGCCAAAGCAACGGAAAGCGGAGTCGGACGATGGACCTTTATCCGAATCCCAACCTTATCCTTCTATGAATATATTGAGATTATGGGTTACCAAAAGCCGACTCTTCCTCAAGGCATTAAGCCTACGGGGCTAAACAAATTAAAGCAAGAAGATCTTTCAGTCCTCATGTTATCTCTTGAGCCCCTGCAAAGACATTTCCATCGTTACCTTCTTGTCGGTGGTTTTCCCGAAGTTGCCCTCTCAGATGACATCCCCTTTGCCCAGAAAATAATACGTGAAGATGTTGTAGACAAAGTAATAAAGAGAGATATGGCTTCTTTATTTGGGATTCGAAATGTAGCTGAGTTAGAAAAAATATTTCTTTACCTCTGTATGATTAGTGGAAATATTGTCGTTCAAGATACTATTGCAAAAGAGGTTGGGGTTACTCGTCAAACTGTAGCAAATTATATGGAGTTGCTTGAACAAGCCAATCTGATCTATATCAGTAAACCGATTGAACTAAAAGGCAAGCGCATTCTTAAAGCGAAATCAAAAGTATACTTAGCTGATGCTGCAATTCGTAATGCCGTGCTCATGCAAGGGGAAGAGGTACTTGCTGATTCAGAGGAAATGGGCTTGATTATTGAAACTTCTGTTTATAAGCATGTCTATTCTTTTTACTATACTCAGCGACCAGAAGTTGGCTACTTCCGAGATAGTACAACACAAAAGGAAATTGACGTTATTGTCTCTATGCCGATGGGGAAAATTATCATTGAGGTTAAGTACAGAGAAAATACTTCTCTTTCTGAAAAGGAGGCAATTATGGAATGGAGTCGCGATGAACGAACAAAGGCTTCTCTTGTAATTACTAAGAATGGTGATGACTATGGACTTTTCTCCCTAGGAGGGCTTGCATCTATTGTTAAAATACCTGCTTTTGCCTTTCTATATTTACTCGGTCATGCTGAGCATGAGGGCTACATCTAGGAAGGTATTCTCCTTTAATACTCTCAAACATGAAGGACCCTAAGGGCGATTGGACATATGCCAATCGCTTTAGGGTCCTTACATTCACGTGCCCACTCACTTCTCCATCCACTCGCGCCGCAAAGCAAACAGCTCGCGAAGCTCGCCCGTGGACATCTCCGTGACCCAGTTCTCGCCGGTGCCGATGAGTTGGTCGCTGAGGCCCTTCTTGCGCGTGATCATCTCATCGATGCGCTCTTCAAGCGTGCCCAAGGTGACGAACTTGTGCACCTGCACGTCGCGGGTCTGACCGATGCGGAAGGCGCGGTCAGTGGCTTGATTCTCGACGGCGGGGTTCCACCAACGATCGTAGTGGAACACATGGTTCGCCGCGGTGAGGTTGAGCCCGGTTCCTCCTGCTTTCAGCGAGAGGATGAAGATGTGGCAGCGCTCCTCCGCGGGGAGCGTCGCGTCCTGGAAGCGCGCGATCAACGCATCGCGCTTCGCCTTGCTCAGCCCCCCGTGCAAGAACTGCACGGGTTCGCCCCGCTCCTGCGCGATCCGCGCCTGCAGGAGGTGGCCCATCTCGACGAACTGGGTGAAGATGAGGCAGCTGCCTCCATCGCTTCTGAGTTCGTCGATCATTTCAAGCAGCCGCTCAAGCTTCGCTGAGCGCGCTCCTCCCGTGCCGACTGCACCGGCACCAACACTCACCCCATCCTTCAGAAACAACGAAGGATGGTCGCACACCTGCTTGAGCTTCATCAGCGCAGCCAGAATCAAACCTTTCTTCTCAATCCCGTCCACGCTGTCGATCTTCTCCATCAAGCTTTGCACGACGTTTTCGTACAAAGCCCCCTGCTCAGGAGTCAGAGCCACGTAGGCTTTGGACTCATACTTATCCGGTAAATCCAATTGGATGGCCGGATCTTTTTTGACCCGTCTGAGCAGGAACGGTCGGACCAGACGCTGCACGCGAGCAGAGAGCAGCGGCGAGTCTTCTTCACTATTCTCAATTGGCCCCGCGTATTGATGATTAAAGTGCTTCAGAGTACCCAGGTACCCTGGATTAATAAAATCAAAAATCGACCAAAGCTCTGTCAGTCGATTCTCAATCGGCGTTCCCGTCAGGGCAATGCGCTGTACAGCGTTCAAACCGCGTATCGCTTGGGACTGCTTGGTGTAGACGTTTTTGATATTTTGCGCTTCATCCAGACATAGGGCATCCCAGCTGACACCTGACAGTTCCTTTTCATCCAGCTGGGCAATGTTGTAAGAGGTGATCACGAGGTCCGCTCCCTGAATGGAAGCTTCGAACTCCTCGCCTCTGGCCCGCTGCGCACCGTAGTGGAGATGGACGTTCAGCCCAGGCGCGAAACGCTCCAATTCTTTTTGCCAATTGCCCAGCACAGAGGTTGGGCATATCAACAGTGACGGCGTTGAACCCGATTCCATCGCTAATAAATAGGCGATAAACTGAATCGTTTTCCCAAGCCCCATATCATCCGCCAGACAGCCTCCTAGACCGATCTTACGCAGAAAAAGGAGCCAAGACACGCCCTCCTGCTGATAATGCCTTAAATCAGCCTCCAAGCCCTCAATCCGCTCCACAAGCGGGATGGACTTGATCTGATTCAACTGTTTCAGCAAGGTCTTCAAGCTGCTGTTCAGTTCAACGCGGACTTTCATCTTGGCTTTTTCTTCTTCTTTGGCCGATTGTCCCGCATCCGCTTCCTCTTGCTCTCCGCTATCGATCAGATGCATTTCCAAAACTTCGCGGAACGAGAGGCCCTTCTTTTTCTCCATTTGGCGCATTGTGGCCTTAATTTGCTCCAGATAGGCAGGATCCAGCTGCACCCATTTGCCGCGGATATAAATTAGCCGCTTTTTCTGCTCTGCCAACTCCACGAATTCTTCTTCTGACAAAACCACGCCACCCAGTGCCACACGCCAGTCGAACTGAATGATTTGATCCATCCCGAACATCGCTTTTCGCGAGCCGACTGAGCTTTTCAGCTTCGCTTTGAGCTGTGGACGCAGACGTTGGAGTTCCTCCCACCATGATGGCAGAAAGATTGAAATGCCTGCCGCCACCAACTGCAGACTCCATACGGTCAGGAATTCCCAAGCTTGATCATCGGACAACTGTTCATTAATTTTCCCGACTTGGAATTCACTCTCGAGTTGAGGAAGGATGCGCAGCAGGCGTTCTGCCTGTGCCTGGATGCTCATTTCCATCGTTTCCTTCCATGCAGCAGGAACTTGTCCCGACAAGCTATTGCCCGCTGAACTGAACTCCACGATTCGGTTCGCATCCTTGCGATCCTGTGCGATGAACCGGAGCCGCCAATCAGCGCCGTTATCCTTAGCTGTTGTCGTTCCATCGACGTAAGTTTCCGCATATGGCTCCACCAACTGTACACAAATACGATAAGATGTGATGTCTTGTGTCCAACCGATAGCTAACAGCCAATCTTTCTCTTGCATCCAGCTGGCATGGGCTCTAGCCCTGTCGAAATCGGGATCGCTTGTTCTGAGCAAAAGGTTCCCTGCAACCAAACCACGCCACATTGTACTTATCTCAGAATCAGGATCCTGATGCAGCATCTCCCCCACAATGTCAGCGAACCATCGGCGCCAAAAAGTCTCATTGACCCGCTTCTCACTGAGAAGCTGCTGCAACTGGTCCATCTTCTCGTCAGGGAGATTCAGTTTCCAGCCTATCCGACCATCGCGCCAATCTTCAAAAGAGGGCATGTACCAGCCTTCTTCCAGCGCTTCTTTATAGATTAAAGCTGCTTGCTGCATCAGCAGCACATCAGCATCCCACGATAATTTGGCATGCAATAAAACGCCCGGCTCCGCCAAATAATCCATCGTCATATAGGGACTTAGCTCTATGCCTTCTCCGCGTGAGGAATGAACCTGTTTAAGCTGATTGCCATAGAAGGACCGCTCATGCCAGGCAAATAGCAGCTTTCTAAGCCTATAGCCTGGAACAATATTGGCTTCTTCTGTTTCTCCGTAGCAGACGAAGCTCCCTCTAGGGAACCTTTGCAGGCTGATATGAATCTGTGACAAGCTGATCATGGTAGAAGCTTCCCTTTCTGCAATTCCTCTTGAAATGCGCGATAGCGCGAATACTCTTGCACTAAGTACTGGATATAAGCCTCGAATCGAGACGTTTGCTTCAACTTTTTATAGGCGGCTGCTAGCTTTTTAAGCAGTTTAACAGCCTCGCGGTAAGCATCACGATTTTTCGTTTGGATACATTCTTCAGCCGCATAATGGTAAATAGGCAGTACCAAGCGCGGGTCCGCTTTCTCAACAAGTTGCAATTCTCCAGCCGAGATTTGCAGCGGTGTTAAGTTCAGCAGCAGACAGAGATCTGCCCACGTTTTGTACTCTTTTTTCTGAAAGAGGAAGCTCGAATAATCACGATAACTCGCCGGCAGCAAGGTCACCATCGCCTGCCTATGTTCGCCTTCAACATCCATATATCGTGACGCTTCTTGCCAGAAAAACAAATAATCACTTGCATAATGAGCCGCATCCTTCTGAACCTCCGGCCCTAACCAGCGAAGCCATTTCAAGAGGCGTTCCCCTTGTTCTTCCTGTAGGAATATTTTCAAATAGCCAAACCAATCGCTCGGCACGATCGATGAGCATTCCTGCGTCACCCGCTCCCAAGCGTTCTCATCTTCTTCGCTCATAATATCAAAGTGGGCTAAAGCCATAACGGCCGCTTCATGACCATAGCTTTCCGGCCTTCTAGCCGCAACGATTGACCGCAGTCTAGTAAGCTCGTCCGTCACTAAATTCTTCTCATTCAGCAACTCAGACCATAGGAGTTTATAGAGGTCATACCACTGCCTTTGGGAATTGAAGGCCTCTGCATCCATAAATCCTGCCAGATAAGCCCCGATTTCCTTCAAATGCGCGGAATACTTAGTCTGCGCTTTCTCAACATTGATTTCCCATAAAGCGGTATGCAGCCGTTCTCGGCTGTGCTTCGCTATTTTCGCAAAAAAGTACTCCGCATTATAAAAGAAATCATACACCCCGGACTTGGACTGCATCAGAGCATTGCACAGCTTCATGAGATAAAGATTAACTTGAATGTCATAGATTCCGCGTATGGCGGGCTCCCAATCATCTGCCAGCTTGTTCAGCTGCCCCCAGGCGCGCATATACAATTCTTCCATACTGAACGCATTGTAAATTCTGGAATTCGCATATTGCTTTTCAAAATAGGTCACCCACGCTTCACAACTATCCGTCTCTTTGGGCAGTTTAACCGCCTTCTTGGAGGAAAGATCGAATTTAGGGGACGTTTTGGAACTTGTTTGCTTGGGATTTCTGAATTCCTTAGGATCATATCCTTCTTGCTCAGCGACTTTAAATAAAACTGCCGCCATATGTTTGCACTTAGCACCATAAGGACAGTTGCAGGTGCTCTTGCTGAATGCTTTTAAATCGAGATGGACCTTGTAGCTGCTTGATCCTGAGACACGCGCTTTAACTACCGACGTTCCTTCTGTTTCTATCGCCCTCACAACGCCATCCCGATAATATTTCCAACCTCGTTCAAGTATGGTACTGTCAAAAAAAGACCGGATCCGCCCCGTCCAATGATTCCAGTCTATCGCTAACTCTGACATGATGGTGTTCCTCCGCATTTCGACAATTTCATCTTTTAATTATACCGAATCCCTTCGCTCATGGACACCTTCTCCCAAGAAAAGAACCCCCAAACCGAATCATTTCGATTCTGTTCAGGGGTTGCCTGGGATCTTATTTGCGCAGCATGCCTTGGTGCGGGTGCGGGTGCGTACCGCAATACTCGTCGACCTCAGAGCACGTATATACGTGCTCATAGACAGGAACACAGTGATGTCTGTTTACGATTTGAATTGGGTGAATGACTTGCACCTTTTGCGGGTGGTAGAAGTCTCTGACCACTCTTTCTGGATCTGTCATTATCGGGTCAGCCGGTGGACACTGAAATTGTTTTCCTTGCATGGGTTGATTCGGTTGGTAAGCCATTGATACGTCAACTCCTCTGTTGGTTTGAGATAGTATACGTCTATGCCTAGTCCAAGGAATGTACCAATGCCTATATTTGCAACATTTAGGCGCTTTCCCGTAGGCCAAGCAGATATACGTCCAAGCAACCTTCTAATAGCCATATACCACTCCCATTTGTCGCACATTTTTGTTACAATTGAGAAACCACTTTTCATTGCTCGTATTTATTAACCATGACATAATAAATTTCTTCATACCTATACAAGGAGGAGGGGGAAGATGCAGCCTGCAACCCACGAAACGCTCCCAACTAATCGCCATCTCACCTACTCGCATACCCTTGCTCATTCCGTTATGCACATTGATCATAAGCTATGGCAATATTTCCACTATCAACAAATTAATAACCGCTTGCATGCCTGGGCTTCAGCAGCCACAGGGTCATTCTTCCGCCAGCCGACAGAATGGCAGCTTGTTCATGATAATCTTCATATCCAGCTCCCTCGCTTACCAGAGGGTTACCTCCCTTTCTCCGATGCAGGAAACGAGCAGCTCAGTGATACGGCAAAAGGGCAACTGCTTGTCTCACTCTGTAAAGCGCTTTCTATTATGCATGAAGAACAATTTTACATGGGTTTTTTACTGCCCGACATGCTGTTTTTTCATCCGCAAACCTTACACATTATCATCGACGTTCAACCCTTCCCGTCGGCCAACGAGTTTATCAATCATTTGTTGACCGATTATCCGTTCGCTTCATTTACACGTTACGCCAGAAGGTTTCTCCTATCACGCGTGGCGGACTTTGAAGCTATTCATCTACTGATCCAGTCACTTTACAAATCAATTCCTACTTCTCTTCGGCCGCTTGCCGAGCGTCTTCGCACTCAGCCGGAATCTTTTCTATTTGCCAATGAAATTGCTGATCTCATTCTGATTAGTCTGGACATGCCCCCTGAAAATAAAACCGTCACATATGTGGGGAAGAATTTGCTGCACCCAGCTGCTGCACCTGTAACCGAGGAACAGCGGGAGCATTTCCGTTATTTTCTGCAATCGGGCGGAGAACGTTTATTAGGACTCATCTGTGAAAATGAAGCGATTCGCTTCGATGTCTACACACAGCATATTAACGAAGTGCTTGAGAATGGTTACTTTTTCAAAATTGTCTCCCAATCACTGCCCTACGCCACTTTGCGAGAAGTCGTGACTCGAACCCTGCACTTAGCCTACGGGATTCTGCCCGAATCCGTAACCATGCTGCGCAACTTATCGCGGAAATTCGATCAACTGCTGAAGAAGCATTATGAAGGAGATGATATCCTTTATTTGCTTACGGAGTGGCTGGTTCAGTTTTTCTCATCGGTGATCCCTCTGTTTCCAGTTCAGAAATTTTTCTATATTTTTGAAAACTGCGAGCATTTCGATGATGATTCTCAGCTTATTCTGCGGAATTTCTGGAGAGAGCAAGGGCGTGACATGGCCAGCTTGCATTTTACGTTTAGCGGCAGCCAGCTTCCCCAGCATTTCGCCGAGCTTTCTTTTCCAACATTGGATATCCTTGATTCTGATCCGGCCATCTATACGCAGTTGCTTGCCTCGCAGCTGGGTCGTGCTGATTCTAAGCTGCTTTGTGATCTCCAAGACTGGCTGCATGTGAACAAAACGAATATAAGCCACTGCCGAATTATTCTCGAGGAGCTTATTTCATCTAAGCAGATTCTGCTTACTGAAAGCGGTTGGCACAGGACGGCGACTTTTCATCTGGATGACAAAAAGTTGTATCCTCCATGCTTGTTTGCTGGTCGCATCGCTCAACTGGACTCAGAAGAATTAGAACTATTGCGGCTCCTTTGCTGCTTGCCGATGCCTATCAATCTATTTTCCATGTTCACCGCTAATCAGAAGGATTTGGGCAGCGTGCTGCCCTCTCTTACGCGATTAGCTGAGCTTGGGCTAGCTCATGTCAGTCACAATGACAACGTATTTATCTCGAGCGAAATCACGCAATTGGTCTTTGAGCAGCTTGGATCATCTGCCTTAACAGCTTACTATCAAACTGCTTTGCACTACCAACATCAGTTTCGCCCATTTGCCCTGCCGCAGCTTATTACGCTCTCCAGTTTGGCCAGTGAGTATAAAGTCGAATACTATTTGTTGTTAAAATATTACAAGCAGATCCGTTCGCTTCTTTCGTATAGTCAGAAGATCGAATTGCTGGAGCGCATTAAATATTTGCTCGAAAAGCTCGAACGGCCGTATCTTATTTTCCTGGATCGGCTGCTCAGTCGCATCTACCATCTTCTGAATCAGTTTACGCTCTCTGAACAATTAGCCTCAACCGTTTATGAACATACCGGTAAAATTACGGATCGCTTTGCCTGGACGTTCCTGCGCATCATTCAAAACGAAGAAGACGTATATGAACTGCGTGATAAGCTGTTTCCTTACATCTTCGATGCAACTCAAGCTTTGGAGAATCGCGTCAGAGCAGCCTTTTTACTGAACACCAGCAATTTCTGCTTCCCCTTGCAGGATGAAGAAATGAGTCAGCTCCATATTTTCTATATGGAAACCGTGTATCCGAATCGAAACCAGTTGACACTGCGCCATTTCGCAGAAGTTTCGAATTATTATGCAATCAATCTATTGATCCACTTTCCGGAGCTGGAGGAATGGGCTCTATCGATCGCCGCCAAATTGGAGCCGCTGCTGGATACGTCCCCGCATACGGATCTGATGCTCCGTCTTTATGACGTTTATTCCTACCAAAGCAATAATAAGCTGATCAATAAGTATGTGTACCGCGGGATTGAGGGCGCCATGCGCTCTGGCTACACGCTCAAGGAACAAGTCGGTCATCTGAACGCGATGGAATTCTCTCTGAACCAAGGGGATATGGCGAGCTATTTGTATCACAAGGAACGTGTTGTCCAGGTGGACGAGCTGAGGCGGAAGGATTTGGCCGAGAATTATTTGACGAATCAGCTTCTCTTCGCGCTGGAATGGGAGCAGTGGGCAACATTTCACGAGTTGGAAACGATTCTGATTGCTCAGCACATTACAGAGTCTAGCCAGGCCCTGCTGTCCGTCTTTCAAGGCTATGCCGCTTTCCGGCAGCATCAGCCCGTTCACATTCCTGCCTCGCTCGAGAATGAGCATAACGCGGTTTTCTTGGAGGCCTTGCTTCAGACAGGCCGCGGAAATCTGGATATGGCCTGCCAGCTTTTTGGGCAATTTATTGCCAAAAACAACTCCGGCCTTTTCACAGGTTGGGCTTATCGCGAACTGCTCGCTTTGCTGCTAAAGCTTAAATCAGAGCACGTGGAGGCAGGATTTGAACATTTTGAAACCTACATGAAACGGTATGCCTATGATGTCTTCTGGCCGGATTATTACCGGCTTTCTGCTGATCGGGCGATGCACGAAGGAGACATACAGTCTGCCATGCTGTATTTAAGGCGGGCCTTGAATGGCTATCAAATGATTCAAAAAGACAACTGGCAGCCCTACTTGAAGGCATGTATGGAACTCGTCATTCAACCTTCCTTCTCTCCGGCTACCCCGGCTATCATGCAGAATGATTTTGTGCTGAAAATGATTGCGGACCGCGAACAGTGGCTGCTCCTATCGCTCGATTTACAGATCATCATCGAGCTAAGCGAGCAAGTGACAGAAACCTTGGATTTGGTTACGACCATGCAGCGGCTGACGAAAGCACTATTTGACTACTTCCCGGTGATTCAGCTGGCTGTTACCTATAACTTGCTGCACGATAAGCAGAAGTACTTCGTTACCGCATCCGGATTAAGAGACCACGATGAACTAGTGGCTTATCAAACCCGCAGTGAGGGCAGCACCACGCTGTCCTTCACCCTTTTTCAGCGCGGTGATCAAACGATCACGCTGCAGGTCAATGTGGATGGCATGACCAAAACGAAACTCCAGCACATGGAGCACTTCCTTTCGTTCATCAAACCGCACATCATTAACGTTCTCCTCCATCGGGAGATGGTCATTGACAACCTGACCGGCTTTTATTTGCGGGGCCATTTCATGGAAAAGCTGAGAGATGAATTCGAACTTTCCAGCCGCTATCAGCTGGATCTATCCGTTATCATGATCGATGTGGATAACTTTCGGCGAGTAAATGACTACGGTCATCCCGAAGGTGATCGCGTGCTGCGGGAAATTGCCGATATCTTCCGCTTCAATTTACGGAAAAGCGACATCGCAGGGCGCTACGGCGGCGAGGAGCTTATTCTTATTTTGCCAAAAACAGATGGCAAAGAAGCACTCAAGATCGCCCGCCAATTGCGCAGCGAGATTGAGAAGGAATTCGCCTTCGGGCGGCCTTACACCATCACCGTCAGCGTGGGGGTCTCCTCCCTCGAGCTCTGCCAACCGAGCTCCGTGGAGCAGCTTATCGAGCAGGCGGATATGGCCGAGATTAGGGCGAAGAAGACAGGGAAAAACAAGGTCGTTGCGGCTTGGGAAAACGAAGAAGACTGTCGACAAGACGACTAATAAGCGCCTTGAAATACGCGGACTGTGCGGTGGCACCTCCAATTCTAAGAAACGTCTCACGTTGTTGATTGGTTAAATCCAATCAAACAGCCGTATAGGCAGTCAATTTCGCATCTACATTGGATTTATCCAATGGTATCAGATAAAAAACGCCATATAGGCCGCAGATTTGAGGATTTCAATGGATAAATCCAATCAAACAGCCGTATGGGCGCCCAAATTCACGATTACATTGGATTTATCCAATGTAATCAGATTTCCTCATGTTAGTCTGGTACGGAATCTTAAAGTTAGCTAGTTTAAATAGATGGTTGGGAGAACGCTGAGAGTAGCAGATAACGACAAATAGCAGCTACTCAAAGGAATAAGAACCTTTGGGAGCTGCTATTTGCGATAAAAGGGATATTGGAATGAGATAAGAGCCCCTAACTAAGGGCTCTTATCTGTCGCAAATACGGTGGCTGTTCCTACTCAGACAACAACCCGCGTTCTACCAAGTAGGAAAGGATCAAACTTACAGACTCATCCACATTCAATCGATCGGTCGGAACGACGAGATCTGCCGCGGTGGGTTCCTCATACGGTGAACTTATCCCGGTAAAGTCAGCGATCTCGTTGTTACGTGCTTTGCGATATAAACCTTTCGGATCTCTGGTTTCGCAGGCCTCCAGCGAACATGACACAAAGACCTCGACAAAAGCATCTTCAGCAAACAAGCGCCTCACAGCTGCTCGCTCTTCACGGAAGGGGGAAATTAAGGAAGTGATCGCGACTACGCCCGCGTCCACGAGTATTTTCGCCATTTCGCCTGTTCGACGCATGTTCTCTTTGCGATCCTCGGCACTAAATCCGAGATCCTGGTTTAGGCCTAATCGGAGATTATCTCCGTCCAGTACGTATGAGCGAATCTTTTTATCATCGAAAAGTCTCCGTTCCAGCGCTTGCGCCAGTGTGGATTTTCCAGAGCCGGATAGACCCGTGAACCAGATGACCATGCTTTTATAGCCGTTTAGGGAAGATCTTAGTTCATTAGAGATGGAGGAGGATTGCTCTGTTAGGTGTTTATTCATCGAAGTCGGTCTCCCTCTTTCTTTTATGCAGAATCTATATTGTTTTTATTTATTCCATATAAAAGTCTAATAATCCTCCCCAAATGGCAATTTAGCGGTTCTGCCTGTTCTCGGGTCTTAAATCCTACTGCTAGGGCAGAGGCTGATTCGTTTAATACCTACTTTTTAAGCTGTATCGCTCTTAAAATGATAGTCACCGCTTCTGCGCGTGTCGTATTCGCTTTCGGCTTCAACGTACCGTCCTCGTATCCGTTAAATAAAGCTTTAGCCGTTGCTGTAGCTAGCGCGGCGCGAGCCCAGTCGGATATTTCAGCGTTATCCGTAAAGCTGTCTATACGATCCCCCGCAGCGGTGATCTGTGCAGCGCGAATGGAAATTACCGCCATTTGTTCGCGGGTAATCAAGTCATCAGGACCAAAGGCGCTTGCGCTATATCCCGTAACTACGCCCAGTGCGGCCGCAATCTCAATGGCATTTCGCGCCCAATGAGCCTGCGTATCGGCAAAAGCTTTCCCTGTTTGTGCCTGTAGATGAAAGGCTTTTACAATCATAGTAACAAACTCAGCTCTTGTGATCTGATTATTCGGCTTAAACGTATGATCCGAATAGCCATCTATTATGCCTAGTTGAATCGAATCACGAATGCTCGTTTCGGCCCAATGCCCCTTGATATCGCCAAGATCCACGACTTCAACTGGAGGATTAGTCGTCGTCTTTTTATCCGTTACCAGAACAGCAAACTTCGTAAAATGACGAGTAGATCCGGATACCGTTCCTTTGGTCTGGTCTATTTTCTGATCATCCAATAGTTCCCACTTCTGGCTATGCTCGTTCAATCCATAAATTGCGGCTGCTGATTTAGAAAAATCAATCTTTGCCTTGTCAAAAGGCAATGTAATAACAACAGCCTTCAAGAAATCACCGGCTTTATCTTTTGTAATCTCGTAGATCTCACTTGCCAAGCCCATTGAATTGTCAGAAGGCAGGCTAGAATTGTCGCTAATTTTATTCACTGTAACCTGAGTGTCGGTATCTACTGCACCTAGCGGCACATCGATTTGGACCCCATTTAAGATTAACGTTCCTCCGCGAGCTGCCCATATCGTTCCGACGTTACTAGGACCACCTCCGCCTCCTCCGCCACTGCTGTAAGCTGCTGCTGCTCTATTCACATACACAAGATAAGTTTTATTTGACCCATCTTGAGCTGTTACAACCAATTCCATCCGATTACTACCTATATCGAGCGGCAGCGATTGTGTTGCCTGACCAGTAGTTAAGTTAAATGGACCTACCACAAGGACATTACCATTGTTGTACAAGCTACCTAGTATGGTGGAATTGCGATCATATACGCTAGCCGTAACATTCATGCTTGAGATTGGATTAGTCACATTAAAATGATACGTTGTTCCCGTCACAGAATCGGGAATTAAGGTCAATCCCCCGCTGCTTAGCGTCAATCCGCTCAAACTGGGATTGCCCGCCGGAGCAGCAGACCGAGTGACCACCACTGTATAGGATGCCAGCGTTCCATCCTGCGCAGTGACCGTATATGTCACTGGCGAAGTGAAATCGTTCGCCGTCGTTCCGCTCACTTGCGGGGTGGAACCTACCTTCACCGTCGATCCTGCGGAACTCGTGAACGTCGCCACTAAGGACGGCACGGCTGTTCCATTAGGCACGGTTAATGCGATATTCGTGCCATTAATCGTTCCCACTACCGCTGGGGACAACCCCTGGAAGCTGTACGCCGTCAGGTCCTTCGCGCTGCTCGCCGCCGCAACATTTACCGTGACGATCCAGTTCTGGGTACTGTCATCCGCTGCTCTCACCAAATACGTGACTGGGTTTGTAAAATTGTTAACTGTCGAGTTACTGATCTGCCCCCTGGAACCTACCTTCGCAGAAGCTCCGGGAGATAAAGTGAACACGGCCTTCAAGCCGGTTACATTGGTACCGTACACCACTTGAATCACAACTGTGTGCGCAGTGGTGTCAATGACAGCTGGACCGGTTTGCTGAGGAAAGCTAAATGCCGTAATAGCTTTCGCACTGCTCCATGCAGCGGTTACGGTAACTGTCCAGTTCTGCGTAATACCGTTCTCTGCTTTGACCACATAAACAACCGGGTTCGTGAAATTATTTGCAGTCGTGCCGCTCACTTGATCCGTAGTCCCGACCTTGACTGTGGCTCCTGCAGATAAAGTGAACACGGCTTTCAAGTTGGTTAGACTGGTGCCATTCGCCACTTGAATCGCAACTGTATGATCGGTAGCATCAATTACCGCTTGGCCGGTTTGCTGAGTCAAACTGAATGCCGTAATCTCATTTTCGGTACCTACCGCAATAGTTACGGTAACCTTCCAGTTTTGCACAGTGCCATTCTCTGCTTTGACAACATAAGTGACTGGGTTCGTAAAATCGTTCACGGTCGTGCCGCTTGCCTGATCTATGGTGCCGACCTTTGCCGTCGCTTCTGCCGATAGAACAAACGTTGCCACCAAGTTATTCACATTGGCACCGCTCATCACTTCAATCTCTACGGTATGCGCAGCCGTATCGATGACAGCAGAACCGGTTTGCTCAGGCAAACCGAATGATAGGATCTCATTCGCATCGTTCGCTTTAACGTTCACCGTGTACGTTGTCTTCGTTGTTCCATCCGTCGCCGTTACGATAACCTTCTTGCCCGTGGCCAATCGGGTAGCTTCGGTTATTCCGTCCTCATCATAAATTTCAAACACTGCTCCCGTTGCTGGTGTAATTGCTGCCTTAAATACGGCTAACGTTGTACCATAGGGAATGTCCGTTATGCTTTCGCTAGCTGTTCCTCTTATACTTACATTTCCGATCGTAGAAGTCAGCGTTGCATTAGAATTGGGTACAATCCATTTCGCATACAAGATCGTATTAGCCGCTATAGCAAAAGAATCCCCCGGTTTATAGGAAATACCGCCGCCATCCGCCTGCGTATTCCATCCATTGAAAACATAACCTGGCTTGATTAAATTAATCATACCGGAATAAATGCCAGCTTTTACACCTTGCATAAAAGAATGACTCGTCGGAATAGTTCCACTGGTACTTCCATTCCCGTCATAGTCCAAGTAAACCTGAATCTCCGACAAATAAGGATACCCGTTATTATGCAAGGCATCTATCGTCCATACATTCGCAAAATCCCAACTATGAGCACTATCTGCTTCATAAGTACTTTTCGTCTGCATCTGCACAGTAGATTGGCCCAGGCCTCCTGCAGAGACCGATTGTGCTGTTGTTAGCGTGTCGTAGAAACTGTTGATAGCCACTCCCCCGCCACCCAGATGACTATCCAGTCTTTCTCCAACCAAACCGCCTACATCGATACTTCCACTCACTTTCCCAGTGGCGTAGCTGTTGTTAATCATTCCGCCGCCGTTTTGCCCGGTCAAACCGCCTACCTTCTCATTGCCCGTCACTTGCCCTGAGGCGTAACTATCGTTAATAAATCCATATCGGTTCCAACCTACCAACCCACCTACATATTCACTATCAGCACTTCCGCTTACTTGCCCTGAGGCGTAGCTGCTCTTGACCTCCCCACTTTCGTAGTTATCATTACTCCCAACTAAACCGCCTACGTTATATCTTCCACGCACTTCCCCTGTGGCAAAACTATGGCTGATTGTTCCTCCATTGTTGTCGCCAACTAAACCGCCCACTTGAGTACTTAAATCACTTCCACTCAGATTCACATTCCCCGTGGCATAGCTGTAGCTGATAATTCCCTCCATGCTGCTGCCGATCAAGCCACCCACTTGAAAACTCGAATTACCGCCATTCACATGACCTGTGGCATAGCTGCTCTGGATCTTTCCGCCTTGGGAATTGTCGTTTTTGCCTACCAAACCACCTATACTGTAACTTTCATCCGTTCCACTCACATTCCCTGTAGCGTAGCTGCCGCTAACTTCTCCGTTGTTGTTCGTAGCAACCAAGCCACCTGCATAGGGACTCCCATAGGCAACCGCAGGATTTGGGAACAAGCTCACTTGACCTGTGGCGTAGCTGTTGGTGATTATGCCATAAGACGCATTCCCAACTAGACCGCCCGCGACAAAGCTCCCGCTCACATCCCCTAGGGCGTAACTGCCACTGATCGTCCCATTTCGGTTCGAACCGACCAAGCCGCCTATCGTTTCACCTCCGCTTACCTTCCCTGAAGCGTAGCTGTCTCTGATCGTGCCATATTCGTTGTATCCAACTAAGCCGCCAGCATTCCTATCCTTACTTGCGACCAAGCTCACAATGCCTGAAGCGTAGCTGCTGCTGATCGTTCCATCTGACTTGTAACCAACTAAGCCGCCTACATATTTATTTCCGCTCACAATCCCTGCAGCATGGCTGCCGCTGATTGTTCCACTGTAGGAATCACCAACCAAGCCGCCTACATTTTCGCTCCCGCTCACATCCACTGAAG
This sequence comes from Paenibacillus marchantiophytorum, assembly GCF_014640555.1. GTDB lineage: Bacteria > Bacillota > Bacilli > Paenibacillales > NBRC-103111 > Paenibacillus_E > Paenibacillus_E marchantiophytorum. Next base: position 271,930 of record NZ_BMHE01000005.1, read on the forward strand.
CGTAACTGTCCTTAATCTCTCCATTGTTGTTGCTGCCAGTCAAACCGCCTACACTAAAGTCTCCACTCACACTTCCTGTAGCGAAGCTGTTTTCTATTGTTCCTCCATCGTTCAAACCAACCAAAGTGCCAACTGCATATCCACCATGAATAGATACATTTTCCAGCTTCATATTCGCAACAGAACTTCCATTTCCGATACTCCCAAATAAGCCAGAAAAATCGCCATTGTGTATCATTAGCCCCGTTATTTGATATCCGTTACCATCCATGTGACCCTTAAATGGCGTGTCCTGATTACCTATGGGAACCCAGCCCGCTGCGGAATAACTGCTCAAATCAATAGGACCTGTCAGTTTAAAATAAAGATTCGCATCCAAGTAACTGCCCCTTACCTTATTCAGTTGATTGGCCGTTCCGATGAGGTACGGTTTGCTGGATGACCCCTCTCCTGAAAAATCAATTGCCGCAGATACTTTCCTGCTTCCAACCCCACCGCCTGAGATCGCACCGAACACGATCATAATGACCAATATCATAGTTATAACTCTACTGCTCAATTTCCGCATTCCTTTCTCCACTCCATCCTTTGCTTTCTGAGAAACGCATTAAACCCTACAATAAGTCTACAGCAGCCCAATAAAAGGATAATGAAAAATAATCCAATAAATAGAAAAAAACCGCGTAGCATCAATGCTTCGCGGTTTTTTTGAAGGACGAAAAATATTAATTTTGATTGTAAATTAATAAGCACAAACCCATAGGGACTGCGAACTGTGTATCTACATGTCACTAAAGCAATGAAAAAAGAAACTTCTCAAAAGTTCAGCGAACTCATGAAAACCCTCTAGTATAGCTGGATATGACGGTAAGTTTGTCAATTGTGAGTTGCTGCGGATTACGTTATACTTAAACTAAGGATGGTGATAAGCATGGATTTCATCAGAAAAGTGACAAACAGTGATGCACTAAAGCATATTGTCGATCTCCCTGAAAGCCTAAGAAATCAAGATGTTGAATTAATTATTTTACCACTTGGTGACTATTCTCATACAAAACAACCTTTCTCCACTTCTCCCACCGCTAGAGGCGCATTGAAACAGTACGCCAATTTGGATTTAATCCAATATGAACAAGATGCCTGGGAAAAGGGTGTGCAAGAAAAACATGAACATCGTTGATGCAAATTTAATTTTGCGGTATTTGCTGCAAGATGCTGCACAATTCTTAGATCAAGCCAAGGAAAAAATTGAAAACTATAATATCTTTATCCCAAATGAAGTCATCGCCGAAGTCGTGTATGTGTTGGAGAAGGTTTACAAGGTCGAACGAGTCCATATCTTTGATTCTTTACAAAACTTACTCTTCTACGGCAACATATCAACTCATGACAGAAATATCCTGATAGAGGCCTTAAAGGTTTATAGCGAAATTAAAATCGATTTTGTTGACTCCCTGCTCTTCGCCTATTCAAAGATCGGTGGACATACCGTTTTCACTTTTGATAAGAAGCTTAACCAGATGCTTAATGAACTACGGAATGTATAATAAAAAGGCTTCTCACAAAGTTCAATTCGAACTCGTGAGAAGCCTATTTTTATTCAATAAGGTCAAAATGTGGTCAAATGACGTGTTCTAACTTGAGTTCCCTTGCTGCGCAAGGGATTTCAGGTCAGTTTACATCATTCCGCCCATGCCACCCATGCCGCCCATATCAGGCATACCTGGTTTGTTTGCTTCTGGTTTATCAGCGATAACCGCTTCAGTTGTCAAGAACATAGCTGCAACGGAAGCTGCATTTTGCAGTGCGGAACGTGTAACTTTAGCAGGGTCAACGATACCTGCTTCGAACATGTTCACCCATTGGCCAGTTGCTGCGTTGTAGCCGATGCCTACTTTTTCGTTCTTCAGGCGCTCAACGATAACGGAACCTTCTTGACCAGCGTTAGCTGCGATTGTGCGAACTGGCTCTTCGAGGGAGCGCAGGATGATGTTAACGCCTGTTTGCTCGTCGCCAACAGCTACTACTTTAGCTACTGCGTTGTATACGTTAACCAGTGCAGTACCACCACCGGATACGATACCTTCTTCAACAGCTGCACGAGTTGCGTTCAGAGCATCTTCGATACGAAGTTTGCGCTCTTTCAACTCAGTTTCAGTTGCTGCGCCAACTTTGATAACAGCTACGCCGCCAGAAAGTTTAGCCAAACGCTCTTGCAGTTTTTCTTTATCGAACTCGGAAGTTGTTTCTTCCAATTGTGAGCGAATTTGTGTTACGCGCGCAGCGATATCTTTCTTGTCGCCAGCACCATCAACGATGATTGTGTTTTCTTTGGTTACACGTACTTGACGTGCGCTGCCCAATTGCTCAGGACGCGTGGATTTCAGATCCAAACCAAGCTCTTCTGTGATCACTTGACCACCAGTTAGAGCAGCAATATCGCCAAGCATAGCTTTACGACGGTCACCGAAACCTGGAGCTTTAACAGCTACGCAAGTGAATGTGCCACGAAGTCTGTTCACAACAAGCGTTGCTTGTGCTTCGCCTTCAACATCTTCAGCAATAATCAGAAGTTGTTTGCCGGATTGAACGACTTTTTCAAGAACAGGCAAGATTTCTTGGATGTTCGAGATTTTTTTGTCAGTGATCAGAATGTATGGGTTGTCAAGGACAGCTTCCATTTTATCCGTATCAGTGATCATGTATGGGGAAGTGTATCCACGGTCGAATTGCATACCTTCTACAACTTCAAGCTCCGTCAAGAAGCCTTTGGATTCTTCAACAGTGATAACACCGTCTTTACCTACTTTTTCCATAGCTTCAGCGATCAACTCGCCTACTTCTTCGTCAGCAGCAGAGATAGCTGCTACTTGTGCGATGGATTGTTTGCCTTCGATTGGCTTCGCGATAGCTTGAAGCTCTTCTACAGCCGCTTTAACAGCTTTCTCGATACCTTTGCGGATAACCATTGGGTTAGCGCCTGCAGTAACGTTTTTCAGACCTTCACGGATCATAGCTTGTGCTAGAACCGTTGCAGTTGTTGTTCCGTCACCGGCAACATCGTTAGTTTTGGTAGCAACTTCTTTAACAAGTTGTGCTCCCATGTTTTCGAAAGCATCTTCAAGCTCGATTTCTTTCGCGATCGTCACACCGTCATTCGTGATCAACGGGCTGCCGAATTTTTTCTCAAGAACAACGTTACGGCCTTTAGGACCCAAAGTTACTTTAACAGCGTTAGCAAGAGCGTCTACCCCACGAAGCATCGCGCGGCGTGCGTCTTCACTGAACTTAATTTCTTTTGCCATGAATAGGAAACCTCCTCTGATTTAGAACCTTACATAAGTAAGTAGATTAAGCGGAATAAACTAAGTACGTGTTGCCGATCTATATCCTGCTAAATTAGGCTAATACAGCGAGAATGTCGCTTTCGCGCAAGATCAACAGTTCGCGGCCTTCGTATTTCACTTCAGTTCCAGCGTATTTGGAGAAAATGATGCGGTCGCCTTCGCTTACTTCAAGCGGAACACGAACGCCATCTTTTAACGCGCCTGCGCCTACGGCTACAACTTTACCTTCTTGCGGTTTTTCTTTCGCTGTATCTGGCAGCACGATACCACTTGCTGTAGTCTCCTCTTTCGCAACGGCTTCAATGATAACTCGATCACCTAACGGTCTGATCATGGAAAAATAGCCTCCTTTAGAAAATTGGTAATGGGTGTATTCGGTTATTAGCACTCGAATGTGTTTAGTGCTAACAACAATTCTTATGATACTCATTCTGGACGTAATTTGCAAGTCCTTTTACACATTTTTCAAACTTTGGGACACCCCCCTCATTCTATCCAAATGAAAAACAAATATTCGCGCTAACAGAGAAAAAACAGTCTGCACATGGGTGGCAGACTGTTTTCTTATTTGGGGCCGAATTCCTCCGCCCATTCTGCATCTTTGATCAACTGTTTGCGATAGATGAATCCCGACATAAAGACGCTGAACTCGTATAAAACAATCAGTGGCAAAGATACAAGGATAGCTGAAATCGCATCTGGCGGTGTAATAACCGTGGCCAAAATAACGAGCAGCATGTAGGCATATCTTCTGAATTTGTGCAAACGTTTCGGGTTCAAAAGACGGATTTTCGTCAGGAACATGACGACGATTGGCATTTCAAAGACGACAGCGAGCGGCAGAATAATATTAAACATGAAGGTAAAATATTGCGCTGCACCATACATCTCGTTGATATCAAGACTCCGGCTAATGGATGAAGTAAAGTAAAAGGCCATGGGAAAAACAACCCAATACCCGAAGGATAACCCTACGAGAAATAGCAAAAAGGCATAAGGAATATACACGATCGAGGCTTTCTGTTCAACCTCGCGCAGCCCTGGCTTCACAAAAGCCCATATGTGATACAAAATAACCGGCAAGGTAATGAGAAGGCCCACCGCCAAGCCAAAATTCATATACAAACGCAAAGCGTCCCAAGGTGAAAAAACGTTCCAACTGATGGTGTCTGCAGGAGGAATATTCTTGATATACTTGATGATCGGTTTAGCAGAAATCAAGCCGCCAATCATCCCGATGACCAAGACGACCAAGATCCACATGATGCGTTTGCGTAGTTCGCCAAGATGCTCGACGAGTGACATTTCTTCGTTCGTTGTCATTTTTCACCAACCTGAGCGAGTAGAATGAGCCTGAAGGGCTGTAGCACTTGACAGGCTAAAAAGGAATCGGCTAATCAGGCAAACGCCGTGTTTGGCTAGGTCTCGCGGGCGCTGCCGCAGGTGCGGCTGTCGGAGCGGCTTGTGTTCCTTCATCAGAGGCCGCATGCTGCTTCTGCAGCTGAACCGGAGCTTGAGCCACTGCTGTATCCAGTGGCTCTTCCATGGCAGCAGGTGCCACCTCTGATTCTCTCTGATCTTGTGCAGGAGTAGAGGAGATAAACTCCACAGCCGGCTTTGAAGATACCACGGGTTCAGCCGACTTCGTTTCCACGGCAGAGCTAGGAGCTGCTGCTTGCGCAGACGGTGCCGGATTGGAGGCAGAAGGCGCTGGGGTTTCATCATTCAGCAGCGCATGAGCACCATTTTTGAAATCCCTCACCGTTTTCCCGAGCATGCGCCCAATTTCGGGCAGCTTCTGCGGGCCAAATAAAACGAGGGCAACAATAGCGATTAATAAGAGCTCAGTAAAACCGATATTTTGGAACATGAGAATCATCTCCATTATTTGTAGCGACATCAACTAAACCTATTTAAACGAAACAACCTGTCTGCGCTCATATCATGAACCAGGGGGAACTACGATCCGCTATTTGTTGAAAAACGACTTATCTGCCCCATGAAGCGGAACTACAGTCCTTTATTCATCGAAATAAAGCTCCACCTGGGCCATCTATCGCCGAATAACGCACCCTAGTTCCCATTCCCAAGGGAAATAGATGCCATGAGGGCAAATAGCGTATTATAGTTCACTTTCAGACACACAAGCCACCATTAACACTGATAGAACCCGCCGTACCCCATCTCTGTAATATCGCTGCGCACGATCACATCGCCTGCGCAGATGCGCGGCAGCAGAACATCGAAGGACGTGTACGGGTCGTGCATAACGCAACCCGGCAAGCCCATAATCGGCACGTCGCCAAGATAGGCGATCATCAGCATCGAGCCCGGCAGCATCGGCGTGCCGTAGCTGACCACGCGGGCGCCGGCCTGCTTAATCGCGCCGGGCGTGCGGTCGTCCGGGTCCACGGACATGCCGCCCGTGACCAAGACCAGATCCACGCCCAGCGCAAGCAGCGCGTGGATCTCACCCACAATCGCTTCGCTGTCGTCGAGCACGAAGCGTTGGTCTACGACCTCGGAGCCGAGCCGCGCGACTTTCTCCTTCACAATCGGGCCGAATCGATCTTGGATTCGGCCCTTGAAGACCTCGCTGCCCGTCGTAATGACGCCGACGCGGAGCTTGCGAAACGGCTTCACCTCTAACAAGGTGAAGCCCTCTTCGCGGCGAGCGGCTGCTAAGCGCTCGACCTCGGCAACCTTCGCTTCGTCCACAATCAGCGGGATCACCCGCGTACCGACCAGCGAAGCGCCTGCTTCAACCACCGTGTTGGTGCGAATCGTCGACATCACGACTTCATCGAGGGCGTTCACTTCGTCAACGAACGCCTTGTCGATCTTCACCAAACCGTGAATCTCGGACTTCACGTTCACTTTCCCCTCATGCGGCTCCGTCAGCCTGAGACAGCCCTCACCAGCGATGGCCTTCGCCATACGCTGCGCAGCTTCGTCCTCATGGAGGTAGCCTGGCTGCAGCTCCATCGCATAGATGTGCTCCTTGCCAATGCTGAGCAAGGCGGGGATGTCCGCTTCCGTCACCTGATGCCCTTTGCGGAACAGCCGTCCCTTGAATTCACCTGGCAAAATCTGCGTAAGATCATGCGGCAGAATCATGCCAATCGCATCTTCTACCTTGACCTCGCGCAGCATGGATTCATGGTTAGAACTCACCCATGGTCACCTTCTTTACCTGTGAGAATCCCCAGCGCATGCGGGAGCTGATCGATAATCGCCATCAGGTTCTCCTGCACACCCTTAGGGCTGCCAGGCAAATTAATAATTAGCGTGCGTCCGCGAATACCGGAAACTGCCCTGGAAAGCATCGCTTTCCGTGTTTTTTGCATCGAAATCATCCGCATCGCTTCGGCAAAACCAGGCGCAACCCGATCGATGACATTGAGCGTTGCTTCCGGTGTCACATCACGAGGGGCTAAGCCTGTCCCGCCAGTCGTTAAAATCAAATCGGCCTGATAATAATCCGTCATTTCAATTAATGAAGCCATAATTTCATCCATCTCATCCGGAACGACCCGGTATTCGATGATTTCGCCTTGAATTTCTTCTTCAATCAGCTCGCGGATTACCTGAGCGCTAGTGTCTTCTCGTTCTCCTCGGTAACCGCGGTCACTGGCTGTCAAAATCGCAACTTTCCAGTGCATCCTTCGTCACCTCTCCCTTGTTCACTGAATGAGATAACCCCACTAACTGCGTGATCGTCGACTTTCTTAGCTATGTTAACTATCTTAGGCTGCTCTAGTCACGTCACTGTCATCTTTCTTGTCTGTGAAAATCCCCGTTTTTCCCGCCTGTCTTGAGAACTAGCAGCGTGGAGTTGATGATCATATCTTTCTCTACAGCCTTGCACATGTCATAAACGGTTAAAGCTGCCGCGGAGACGGCTGTTAAAGCTTCCATCTCAACACCTGTGGGTCCAGTTGTCCGTACAGTTGCTTCTATGTATAGTTCATCGTTGCCATTATCCGTAAACTGAATATCAATGCCTGTCAATGCAATCGGATGGCACATCGGAATCCAGTCTGACGTTTTTTTGGCAGCCATAATACCGGCTACCTGCGCTACGGCGAGGACATCGCCTTTTTTCATTTTACCCTGCTTAATCAAGTCCAGTGTCTCGTGCTTCATAAGTAATGTAGAACGAGCTGTCGCTGTTCGCTTCGTCTCGGTTTTATCCGAAATATCGACCATGCGAGCTCGTCCCTGTTCATTAAAATGAGTCAACTCAGAGGAATCAGGCAAGTCACTCACCTCTATTTGGATTCGGATTTAAGTACCATTTTGCTCTCGGTGACGATGCCGTCTACCCGGAAATCGTGCCAGGAGGAAGGAACCCCGGGAATCAGTTGCTTATCAAAAGCGGCCGCAACCGCAAAAGGTCTCTTCAAACTACGCGCTGCAAATAATTGCATAAAGCGATCGTAAAAGCCACCGCCATAGCCCAGTCTCCCGAAATCCATATCGAAAGCGAGGCCTGGCACCAAGATCATAGAAATCGTAGACAAGTCGTGCTCGATCTGCACCTCGTTATGAGGTTCTCTAATCCCCCATGCTCCACTTTCCAAATCGGTGTAGGCGTTGATGATATGCAAATTCATGGTCTTCGACTCTGCTACAACTTTCGGCACGAGCACACGAATTCCCTGCTGCCAGCACCATTCCATCAGTGGAGCTACGTCCAATTCCGACCGAAATGGCATATAGGTCATAATCGTCGGCGGAACCGGTGATTCGCGCCAGCCGGAACTAAGAAGCCGCTCCGTACATAGCTTGGTCATTCGCTCGTGAATGCGCTGCTGCTTCTCATCTCGCTCACCTGATACGATGGAAGCGCGTTTTTCTTCCATTTCTTTGCGTAACTCTATTTTCCGCTCTCGGATGTTCATACCTGCTTCAGCCCTTCCCTAACGAGGAGTGGTTTCCCCCATTTTAACATAAACAAGGAAAAAAACTATACTCGTACCCAAGACCCCAGCGGAATGCGCGTGATTACTGGAAAATGATCCGAATAATTCGTAGGAATCGTCCATGCTGAACCGATATGAGGCCAATTCGTGAACAAATCATCGATGCTTTTACCATCTGCCAATGTCGCTTTCATCGTTGGACGTAATGGAATGTTTGTGAGTTTCATGATGTCCATTTTTGTCAAAAATGACTCTAATTCCATATTAAAATCGCCTGCAACAATCTGCGGCTCCTTGCTCCCAGCCAAAATCTCTGAGATACGCGCCAACTGCGCTGTACGATCCGCTTGCGAGAGGCCTAAGTGTGTAGCGGCTACCTGCACGGATTCCGATCCTACTTGAATAGTAGCTGTCAGCAGACTTCTCGTTTCCAGCTTCCCTGGAAGCAGCTCATAGCTGTGATCCTTGATCGGGAAGCGACTAAGAATCACATTGCCATATTGCCCTACCATATAAGTTAGACTAGGCGCAAAAACCATCTGCATACCCAGCAGGTCAGCCAGCTCCTTAGCCTGATCCACAAACCCGCTGCGCAGACGGTAACGATCAACTTCCTGCAAGGCGATAATATCTGCCTGTTCCCCAGCAATAAGCGCTGCAATTCGCTTCATATTCACAGTACCATCTAAACCTTCGCCATGGTGAATATTAAACGTCATTATGGTCAAGCCTGCTGGTGTAGTTGTTTGTACGGCTGCAGGTAGTATTTTTGGGGTTAGGCCGACCTGTTCCGAGGAAATAGCTGCTAATTGCATCAACAGGATGAGTAAAGCCAAACTGCTTACATTTCTAATATGCCGCAAAAGTCCCATTCCCCCACCCCTACTCCGCCTGAATGTATGCAAAATTAAGCATACGATGCCCGCTTGCATGGTGTATACTAGTGAATTGATGGGATTTACTTGTCCCGTATCAAGCAGTTGTTCAGAGATTGTTTCATTAATAAGCAGGAGGTAGCTGCAAATGTTGTTGCAAGTTTCGAATATTTCCAAAAGTTATGGAGTACGTCCGGTACTCTCCAATATAACGCTTCAAATTGAAGATCGGGAACGGATCGGTTTAGTGGGCGTGAACGGCGCCGGCAAATCGACACTGCTCCAAGTGATCGCCGGGGAAATGTCCTATGACAGCGGTGATTTATTCAAAGCAAAAGAAACGAAGATCGGTTATTTAAAACAAAATAGCGGTCTGCAAACGGACAAATCCATCTGGAATGAACTTCTCAGCGTATTCAGTTCTTTATTGGAGACCGAGCGGGAGCTTCGCGAACTGGAAGTCTTGATGTCGGATCCTGAGCTTATTTCGGATGAAAAAAAATACGAATCCACGATGAATCGTTACTCCCTGCGTTCCGAGTGGTTTCGCGAGCAAGGCGGCTATGAAATTGAGGCGAAAATCCGCGGCATTTTACACGGCATGGGCTTCGGTCAATTTCCTCCGGATACACGTGTTCAAACCCTCAGCGGCGGTCAAAAAACACGACTTGCGCTGGCCAAAATGTTGTTGGAAGAACCCGATCTGCTCATGCTCGATGAGCCTACCAACCATTTGGACATCCCGACACTTACGTGGTTGGAAGGTTATTTGCGAGGCTATCCAGGCGCGATACTGGTCGTCTCTCATGACCGCTTTTTCCTCGATGCGCTGGTGACTTCAATCTATGAAATTGAGCGAAATTCATCCAAACGATACACAGGCAACTACTCAAGATTCATCGAAATCAAAGAAGCTAATTACGAAATTGAAATGAAGCAATTCGAGAAGCAGCAGGAAGAGATTTCGAAGCTGGAGGATTTTGTGCAGCGCAATATCGTGCGTGCCTCAACGACGAAGAGAGCGCAGAGCCGCCGCAAGCAGCTCGACAAAATGGATCGACTAGATAAGCCGATGGGTGATTTGAAACGGGCTTCCTTTGCGTTTGAAATTGCCCAAACGTCAGGGAAAGAAGTGCTCCAAGTTGATCGCATCGCGCTTTCCTACGATGGCAGAAATCGTTTATTGGACGGCGTGTCTTTCCAACTTCGCCGCTCCGAAACCGCTGCTCTCATCGGACCCAACGGCGTAGGCAAATCAACCCTGCTCAAAACTTTAATCGGACAGCACAAGCAAGACGCAGGTACTTTCAAATGGGGGACCGGCGTCACCATCGGATACTATGATCAAGAGCAAACCGGCCTAACTCCCTCCAACAGTGTGCTGGAAGAGGTGTGGAACACGTACCCTCATCTGGAGGAAGCGCGGATTCGCACCGTGCTCGGCAACTTTTTGTTCAGTGGTGAAGAAGTATTCAAGAAAGTCGCATCTCTAAGCGGCGGCGAGAAAGCGCGTGTGGCTTTGGCGAAGTTGATGCTGCAAAAAGCGAATGTTTTGATCCTGGATGAGCCTACCAACCATCTGGACTTATATAGCAAAGAAGTGCTGGAGTCGGCTTTGATGGACTATGAAGGCACCCTGCTGTTCATCTCTCATGACCGCTATTTCCTGAACAAAATGGCAGAGAGCATGCTTGACCTGCAAAAGGATGGACTCACCAGCTATTTAGGCAACTACGACGATTATGTGGAGAAAAAAGCGGAGCTAGCCGAAATGGAGACCAAGCGTCTGGCCAAAGAGGCAGAGAAAAAAGCCGCCAGCGGCTCCAGCGCCGTGAAGGCAGAGAGCACAAGCGGCGGCGGATACGAAGCGGACAAACAGGCTAAGAAAGAAGAACGCAGCCGCCAACGCAAAATTGAGCAGCTCGAGCAGGACATCGCCCGTTTGGAAGACGAGATCTCCGCCTTGGAGGCAGAGCTTGCGGATCCCGAGGTTTACAACAACTATGTCCTCGTCCAGGAGAAGACGGCTGCCGTTGAAGAGCGTAAGAGCTCACTCGCTGCGATTTATGAGGAGTGGGAAGGGCTGCTTGCCTGACGTTGGAGCGGGAGCGCCTTATTGACCTCTCTGCCGGACCGGACAAGCTCGCTTTTCCACACAAGAACCAGAGATAAGAGCCTCTAGTAGAGGCTCTTATTCCGCGTAAACACCCTCATTCTGCGTAGATAGCATCCTCCAACGGCTTCTATTCCTTCAACTAGCTTGCTTTTCCGCACCACAACCAGAGATAGGAGCCTCTAGAGGCTCTTAATCCGCGCGAACACCCACTTTCTGCGTAGATAGCATCTTCCAAAGGCTTCTATTCCTTCAACTAGCTTGCTTTTCCGCACCACAACCAGAGATCGGAGCCTCTAGTGCCTCCTAATCCGCGCGAACACCCACTTTCCTACGTAGACAGCAGCCTCCAACGGC
>NZ_BMHE01000006.1:0-247689 GCF_014640555.1 Paenibacillus marchantiophytorum
AACATGTCTGTAACTCGACCTTAGGGGTTTTTTTGTGTTTTGTCCAGAAAAATACATCATTTAATTACATATTTAGGAATATATTCTAACGAAATATTCATGTTAGGTTTTTTGCAAAGCTTCTGCCCTTAGGCGGCCAAATTCACGATTACATTGGATTTATCCAATGTAATGAGATTCCTCATGTTATTCATGTTAGGTTTTTGCAAAGCTTCTGCGCTACAGCGGGCAAAGCGGCCAGAGCACGCCAGCATTGGCAGGCTTAACACTGTTTTACTGCGTTAAAGTGGCCAACCGAGGCTGGGGCGCAGCGATAACGCTGTAAAACGCGTTAACAAGCCAAAAAGCCCCACAGGAGCAAGTCCTGAGGGGCTTTCTAACTTCAGCTTAATGGTCTGCAAATAGCTTAATCGATTGAATCGTGCCTTCACCTGGATCGATATCCAGTTTCAATAACGTGCCTTGCGATTTGTAAGATAGCACATATGTCGTGTTGGAATCCGGTTTGCCCAGAATTGCAATGGCATCCTGTGCTTTTTGACCTAGGTGCAGGCCACGCAGGCCAGGATCAATTTCGGTGGAGTGGACATCCACGAATTCAAGCGTGTCTTTCTTGTTGAAGCCTACGGAAAAGTCCGTGAAGTCGTAGACTTGGATGGCCTCTTCATCTTCATCCATGACGAATTGCTTTTTTGCTTTCCCGAACCGATCCAATACGGCGGTTTTGCTCGTTCCTAATTTCAAACCCATCAATGTCGGCTTTTCTTGTTGATACGCATCTTCCGCTTTCACCTTCGGCTTAGTTGACGGCTTCGAGCTGGCAGGTGTTTGGGGCAGATCGGATAGATCTGTCTTGGACGAGCCTGCGACTTGTGCTTCATGCTTAGCGACGGAGTCTTCCTGAGTTGGTGCTGCTGTCGGAGATACAACTACAATGGCTGGTGGTGTGATTTCCGGCGTTGTGTTTTGATAGTGGGTTTGCACAATCGGATCTATTGTAGGCTGTACGGGAGGAGCAGATGACTCTTGACACCCTGTAACCAGCAACGACGCAACAGCTACTGGCACGCAGCCAAGAAGGATAGGTCTAATAAGGTTGTTCATCATCATCTTCCTTTCTGCCGAGTCTTTGTTATAAGAATACAACATGTCTAATCATACTGCTTTCTGGTTGTCAATCTCAATGGATCTTGAAGCCTAAATGTGAGCAATTATAGAACGAATTTGATCATTGTTGCAGGCCTCATAAGTATAGACACCGTCAAGGACGTAAAAGTTTCAGTTCAAATAGACGATATTCATAAATTGGGACTTGAAACCTACTTCATCAATATGGTAACTTACTCATAATAGACAGGAGTAGGGGGCCAGTATCATGGAATTGTTAAAACAGCGAATCCTAGAAGTCGGTGTCGTTGTATCGGATCAAGTACTTAAACTGGATGCCATTCTTAATCATCAAGTGGATCCTGTACTCATCATGGAGATGGGGAAAGAGTTTGCCAGATTATTCCGGGAAACGAAGCCGGATAAAGTACTTACAGTCGAATCTTCCGGTATTCCGATTGCATACACAACTGCGTTGCAACTAGAAGTCCCAATGGTTTTTGCGCGTCGCAAGAAAACGTTAACGATGGATCAAGATACGTATAGTGAGCGCGTGCCGTCTTTTACAAAAGGAATTGTAACCGACATTATGGTATCCTCCCATTTGCTGCACAAAGGAGAGCGTGTCTTGTTGATCGATGATTTCATCGCCAATGGAGATGCAGCTCGCGGCTTAATTCGAATTATTGAGAAAGCGGAAGCTGAGCTGGTCGGTGTGGGAATTGCCGTGGAAAAATCGTTCCAAGCTGGGGGAAATTCGATTCGTGAACGAGGGATTCGAGTGGAATCTTTGGCACGTATTTCTTCCTTGGCGAACGGGCAGATCACTTTTAACTGATTTTACATCTAGACTTTGACTTCCCTGAAAACGATTTATCCTTTATAATGGGAACTAGGTAAGAGAGGAGGCTGACATCTATGGGTATCGAAAATGGTTCCATTGAATATTTCATGACTAAGCTTGGGGAAGCCAAAACACATTTTGAACGTGCTCTTGATTGTAAGCATACAGAGTTCGATGACCTGTATCCCTATATGATTGAACACCCTCAATTTTTCTGGTATAAGCGCTATGTTGCATGGTCTGAGTTGTTAACAATCGTGAAACTCTGCACAGAGCTCACAATAGAGTGGGAACAACAATTTTCCGTGGCACAAGTGGAATATATTCAGAAGCGCGTAATGTCTAGCAAAGTCCTTGATTTCTGGTTTGAGACGAATGATTCGAAGGAACATGTTAGTTAATTTTTCCCCATATACAGAAGAGGCCAATGAATCCGGATGGATGTCGTTGGCCTCTTTTTTATCGTTCTTTTGCTCAAATCCCATTTTCCAAAACGTTCATACTTTCAATATGCTGCTTGGTTTGTGGAGATCCTAGTTGATGTAAGGCGCGGTACACTTCGGTTAAATAATAATCGTACTCTTGATTCGCTTCATTGTGGTAGTAAACTTTCCAGGGCAGCCATGAAGTGCTGTAACTTCCTTGTGAAGAGTTGTCTGTTTCCTCGAAAAGCTCCCGTAATTTATCAAGTTCTTCCTCCGTCGCGGAGATTTCAAATTCATAGTTCAAGGCTTCTTTATCTTCAAGTACTTCACCCGTGCCGACGTTGATATAATAGGTTTTTTTGTCCACCAGATAACCTCCCATACGGATGCGATCGCGTAGCTTCATTTCGTCTTGATTAAGGTAACCCGACTAAAACGGATTTATGTAAAGTTTCAACAAAACGGGAATTGGTGTATGCTAGAAGAGTAAAATTGTCGTGTTGGAGGTAGAATGATGATATCGGATGAACAATTAGATCAATTTCGAATAGATAGTACGCTGCTGCGAGTGATCCGTGATGTCAGTCCAAGGAACGATGTCCGCGGCATTGTTGTGGCATGGGATGATGATAGCGTGCTGATTCGCAAAAAAAACCGCCGAGTCGTCAAATTGGCTCGCAGTTATGTGTACCAACCGCACGGCGACGAGAGACCGCCAGAATATATGCTCCCGCAGGAATTAATTGAGCCTGATGGCGAGTCGGAAGATGACGAGTAATCCCAATCCCTCGCTTCACAAGCAGATACCGATTCAGGGTATTCAGATGGATCTTGTGAGCTCACATTATGGGGATTACGTGCTGATTACAAGTAAGCATCCTTTGCGAACATTGAATTCGTCGCTTTGGGGCGGGGGCTTTGGCAGGCATAAGCAGCTTATGAACAGACAGGTAGACAAGCGCTACAATGAACCTGATCCCCTTGGGGAGATGGATTCATTCATCCAGCGTGAAGGATACGACCCTAGAGAATCTGCGGGTATGCTCACGGCAGCTTTGGTGAAGGATGTAGGCTATCACACGATGAGTTGGGATGCTGAGGCGGATCATTCAGAGGAACGCTTGCAAGTGTGCGCCTGGGTAACCATGGGGTTAGGGAATAAGGCGAGAGCGGGTGCAGAGCTGCCCGCGACCGCGCTTTATCATGGAACGATTAATACCATCGTGGTAATTAATGGATGCCTAACCGATGCGGCGATGGTGAATGCGGTTATCACGGCTACGGAAGCCAAAACGGCGGCGCTCCAAACGTTAGGCGTACTGGTGGACGGACTGCCGGCTACAGGTACGAGCACAGATGCTGTGCTGATTGCTGCGACAGGCCGCGGTCAAACTTATCGCTATGCAGGCACGGCTACTTCGCTTGGCTATTTGATCGGGAGAACGGTCTACGAAGCGATTCTTGCCCAGCTGTATTTGTATGACAAAACGCTCGTCTGAAACCAAATGGGCTCAGACGAGCGTTCGCTTGTTATGGATTAGGTACGGCGGAAGATGCCGTATGCGGCTCCTGCCTTAATTGCATCAAGTCCGGAATCATCTTCATCTACACTTTGATAGTTGGGATCGTGAACGATACCCTCGGCTTCACCTTCTGTGAGATGTCGTTTGTTTCCTGTATATTTAGGCTCCAGGGCTTTGATTTCTTCTTCATCCATCTGTCATCCCTCCTTTGCACATAGGGTTCGAAAGGGGGAGAGGAATTATACATCTTTTGTAAAAAAGTATCGTTGACGAGCCTCTATTTGCCATGTTATATTAAGTTTTGTTAAAGCTAAACAAGCGATCATGGCGGAATTGGCAGACGCGCACGGTTCAGGTCCGTGTGGGCTTACCCCCGTGGAGGTTCGAGTCCTCTTGATCGCATTATAACTAAAGCGAAACCCTTCGAATTTAATCGAAGGGTTTATTTTTTTATTGAACCATTACATGTAGTGTTTAGTATAGGACAGGAAAATGTTAACAAATGTCGATGTATATCTACTATTGATGAGATTTGAATATTTCTATTAAGATGTGTTCGAGTATTTTAATAATTACCTTCAAATTAATTTACAACCTCTCAACGTATTTCGATATTAAAAACAAATTATGTCATTATTCGCTATTGATTATATTTTTTGCAATGTTATTATTAATTATGTATTATTATCCAATTTTTAGTGATCGTTGGAAAGGAGGACACATTTCATAGAGAGTACGTTGGAAATTTATTAATTCGATCTAATCATGCAGTTCATTAATCGATTGAAGGAGAGATTTAAGGATGATGAGAAAAAAAGGATTTATTTCACTGCTGGCTTTCGTGTTAATTGCCATGTTGGTCGTTCCTGCTGGCGCATCTGCCAATCCGCTTCAGCTTAAGACCATCTTAGCATCAGGAATGGATTATTCGTTGTATTTGAAATCAGACGGGAGTTTATGGGTATGGGGTGAAGGGAATAAAGGACAATTAGGCAACGGGTTAAGTTCGGACTCCAACGTTGCAGTTCAAAACTCATTGATTCAAGATGTTGTCGATGTTTCGACAGGGTCGGAATATATCAGTCATATCGTGGTATTGCGGGACGATGGCAAAGTATTCGCATGGGGCAACAACCTGATGGGTCAGGTGGGAAATGGCACGACATCTGTCAGTGTCAACAGCCCGGTTCAATTGAGTAATTTAGACAATGTCATCGATGTCGCTGCTGGCGCTTACCATAGCTTGGCGTTAAAGTCCGATGGAACGGTATGGGCTTGGGGGAATAACGATTACAGCCAATTGGGAGATGGAACAACAACATCGCAGTTAACTCCGGTGCAGGTATCTGGACTAACCAATATTGTGGCGGTCGAATCCCGATTTAATCATAACCTTGCAATCAAGTCGGATGGAACGGTATGGGCCTGGGGTCAAAACTGGTATGGACAACTGGGGTACGCCTCAACGGTTATACCGTTAACTCCGGTGCAGGTGACTGGTCTCAGCAATGTAACTGACGTATCGGCCGGTAACTTTTACAGCCTTGCGGTTAAGAGCGATGGTACGGTATGGACTTGGGGCCGTGATAAACACGGCGAATTCGGAGGCGGCAATCCTACGGCCAGCTTGACTCCGGTTCAAGTTCCGGGTCTGTCCAATGTAAAAGAAGTAGAAGCGAGTGCAATTCATAGTTTGGTGTTGAAAAATGACGGAACGGTATGGGCCTGGGGTCAAAACAACTATGGTCAATTCGGCGATGGAACGACGAATACGTACTATCCAAGCCCTGTTCAAATAATAAGCGATGTAACGGCCTTGTCCGTGAGTCCAATTTTTACTGTGGTGAAAAAATCGGACGGAACCGTTTGGGCATCGGGCTGGAACACATCCGGGCAACTGGGCGACGGAACCACGACGGACCATTATACGCCTGCTCAAGTCACAGGCCTGTAACAGATCATATCCCCCATGGTTGACACAACATTAGCTCATCTGATTGGTTGAGCTAATGTTGTGGGCCTGAGGGGATTTTTTCTATGGCCACGAAGATATTGGCGGACATGGCCTTCGTCCACGCATGGTGTGCGATGCGAATTGGTTATCGATTAAGTACTTCATCATTCGTATGCGAAGGTCGGATGGAATGAGGTCGGCAAATTGCAGTCCAGTATGCTCCAAGAAATGTTCAATTGAAATCAGATAGAATTTGTACCAATCAATGGTGGTCTGAGTTAAATTGCGTAGCTTGCAGTGCAGAAGGAAGTCTTTCACATACGTTTGAAAATCGTGATACGCTTCTGTCGTCGCTTGTTCCTTCATGGTTACAATCCTCTCGTCATAAGAGTTTGGTGCGGAAAAGGATTAGCGCAGCTGAAAGCCATCTGGCGCGGCAAACTTTTAGTTTGATGTTCACGCTAAACACTTGCAAATTTTCGGGAAAAGCGAGCTTGTCCGAAAAAATTGCTCTGACCGATAAACCCTTATGTATCATGGTTTTGCGGGTTTTGCAGGGATTTGTTTCACCTCCTAGTCCCCCGTCAAATTCAGGTCAGGAAGTGGGATATAACGATGAGAGCCATTTCAGACGGGCGTTCAAAAGCCATGTTGGCATTTCCCCAGCGCTTTATTTGAAAAATCGTCAACTAAAAATTGCCGCCTACAGCTGGCTCATGATTACGATTCTAACCGAAAATCACTACTTCTGGCTAAACCGGATCGCGGTCAGAAGATTGGCGTGAGCATCTAGGTTTAACTGCCGCTTTTTTGGATAAAAAGGAAGAAGCAACGTGGTTGGCCCAATATGACCGCAATCAAGCCAGCATCAACGAGCAAATCAAGTGGTTGGCGCGAATAGAAAAGCTGCTTGTTCTGATGATCGATAGAAAAAATATGTATCAATGGGGAAGCAAGTATGAGGGCACGACACGCTTCTCGAATTCTAGTGATGATTTCAGAGGATGGGGCTTCTCAAGCTACTTGGCAAACCGTTCAGCAATCGGAAAATTGGCAACGCATGAAAGCCGTACAAGCCAAACGAGTTCATGTGATTCGGATTGGACCTTGGTATGAATATTCTGCTTTTAATCATGATTTGATTCAAAGCCAGATGCTTAAAGTATTGGATACTTTGAGCAGGAGTCGCTGAATAGGAACATAATGTCCGAAAAAGACTATATTTCGTCCGAAACGTTCATATACGGAGCAGATCGGGATGCCGTATACTTCTGTTGATAGTGATAGTGAGAATAGTTATCATTGTCGCAGAATTGGAACTTAGGGGAGAGAGTTTATCATGCAGCAAGGAAGAATGCTAGTTGTCATGTTGTGTTTGATGTTGATCTTATCCATGATGGCAGCCGCATGCAAAGGGAGTTTTTTTCATCCCTAGCAAATAATTTTATCAGTTGTATTTTACAACTTTTTCCATGAGTATGCGTATAAGAAACATAAACGTAATGGAGGTTTAACAATGAAAAAATTTATCATGGGAGTAATTGTAGGAGGAGCAGTATCTCTTTCAACTGTTGTAGGGGCATCTGATTCAATTCAGGCATTCTTGTTTCCAGCATACTTTACAATAAATGATCTATCCGTAGATATGGATAAAGAATCTCCGATACTTAATTACAACGGCCAAGCATACGTTCCTGCGCGTTTCATGGCAGAGCAGTTAGGCGCATATGTAGATTATAATGAAGAGTCCAAGCAGATCATAGTTAATTATTTTCCATCAAATAAGAGCGTGCTTACGGATAGTAAATATACGAATGTGCATTTCAGCCTTATTGATGTTTATTTAGATGGTGGCTATACAGGAGTTCGCGGCCTGCTCTCTATCGATAAAATAAAGGAAGCAGCGGTAGAAACAGAACATGACATTGAATTTAGTTTGAATTTTTATGATTCAAATGATAAGTTGCTTGGAAAAGCATTAGGATCATCCTTACCTAGATCTTCAACGTACAAACAAACGATCCGCACAGGTGAAATAAAGACCGTTGGCGCAGGTGAAGTTGGTGATTTTTCAAATTATTCCAAAGTGATTTTTGAAGTTACCCACTATAAATGAAAATATAGGAAACAACTACCTATTAAGCTTACGCGTATAGCCGCTTTCATGAAAAATAGGTATAATACATAGTATAGTTTGTACATGTTTGAATGAAGGAGATGATAAGTCCATGGAAAGAACAATTACAGGAACACTTTCAGGCAGTTTCGCGCATGTGCTTCAAACCTTTGCACTTTCACTGTTGGTCTCATTTCTAGGGACCTTGGTAGGAGCTATGGTTGTTCCTAAATCGATGATCCCGCTGTTCATTATCGCTGAAGTGGTGATGTTGGTTGCAGCCATTGTGATTCGTATTCGCGGCAAGCACATTGGATACGGCTTCCTGTATGCTTTCACAGCGGTTTCTGGCGTGACGCTTTATCCGGTTATTATGGCATATGGCGGAATACTGGGCGCGCAAGTGGTATCCGGCGCATTCTTCGCGACAGCAGCAATCTTCGGCGGTCTTGCGTTCTATGCGCATCGTTCGCAGCGTGACTTCAGCTTCCTGGGCGGATTCTTATTCGCTGGGACGATTGGTCTGGTATTGATGAGCGTGATCGGAATGTTTGTAGGTTTTGGATCGGTGATCAACCTCGTGTGGTCCATGGTGGGGATTTTGATTTTCAGCGGCTGGGTGCTTTATGATGTAGCTCAATACCGCAACGGTGTTGGTACGGAGGAAGTTCCGTTAGCAGCGCTGAATATTTATCTCGATTTTATCAATCTGTTCCTCTACATCTTGCGCTTTATTGCTTCCATTGTAGGGTTTAACAGAAATTAATTCATTTGTAGCATCCCCAAAAGCACGCTCGAAACTCACGCTAAGGTGGGCATCGAACGTGCTTTTTTCTTTTTAGTCTCCGCGAAATTGACGGTTCACCTCTAATAAGGTATGAAGGAGCAGCGTAAGCTCGGATTGGTTTATACGTATCGCTGAAGCTGATTCTTGGCTATGGTTTAAGGTCAACTCGAGCACTTGATGACGGGTATTCATCTGTATGTGCAACTGATCGGTAAGGAGCACTTGTTCCCACATGCGATGCACCTCTTTCTCTCTATTTACTCTAGTATATGCGGCGATCAAGAGATTAGAAGCTGCGGCAATGACAGGAGTGGATCGATTTTTGGGAATACAAGCACGATTTGCTTGTTTGCTTCATACAATTTAATGATCCTAGAGGAGAGAGGAGATGACCTATGGCGGCTTGCAGCACTTGGACGTATAGAGGGATTTCGTCTTCGGTATTTAAGGCGTTACAACAGACTGGCAGAAAACAAGGTTTCATGATTCCGAATTCAGCTTCGGGTAAATTTATGATTACTGTTGTAGGTATGAATGTCGGGTTCCAATACTCTTGGGATACGCATGGTCAAACTTTGTTATTGCAGTGTGATAATAAACCGATGTTGCTTGGTTGCGGAACGATAAAAACGTTTGCTGATAAAATCATCGCAGAAAGCGGCGGGAAAATCGGTTGAATGTCTATCCACCACCTGTCTATCCGTTTAAATACAGAACTCTCTGGTTAAAATAGGGAGAAAAGGCAGGTGGTCGTATGGCCAAAAGTGACGAGTTGGTTAAGTACATAACACAGCAAGTTGTTACCTATATCGATACGCCTAAGAATGTACGCCAACAGGCCAAAGCGATAAATAAGGAACAACGTGAAGATTGGCAAACGCGTTGGTTCGGGATGCTGCCGTTGGCTGCGCGAATGATGTTGAAGCAAGCAAAGCCCAAAAAGCAAGCGGGTCCAAGCCCAAATAAAAAGCCTTCAAAGCCACACGAATAGTGGCATTGAAGGTTTTTTATGCTGGAGGAGACTACTTATAAATGCGGCCTTGGGCCAGTGCTCCTTCGAGCTGCACATAACGTGCTCCCATGTGATCCAGAATGAGGTAGTTGTCGTTTTTACCCCACTGTTGATAGCCAATAATTGCAAGCGGCAGTGTGACAAGACCGCCATATAACTCAGTCACATACGTTAGGTTGTTGTGCTGTTTGAAGGCAGTTTGAAACTCCTGCACCTTGGAAATAGAGAGAGGTTGGCCTAATATCCACGGAAGCCGCTCATAAGGATCGAAGGAAGGTGCTGCAGCCGTGATGGCGGTTCCCTGTAGATCCGTTCTTTGCAGAGATGCCTCCGTTAGCTTAGGTTTTGGGTCTTCCTTGAGCGGCAGCAGTTCCCCGGTCTTGGCATCAAGGTAATAAGTTTGCCCTTCTATCGCTACTTTCCATACTGCTGTTAAAGCATCCATATATAAACGGTTTTTAGTTATCTGTTCATTGCGTACAAAATCAGAATAGGACATGGTTGAAGGTATGAGTTCCTGCTGCACCAAAGAGCGGTACAGCGTAGTTAAGCTGAATAAGGGATGAGCACCTGTTCCATATTCGTTGAGTCGGAAGGAGCCGTTCTCCGCAGCATACACGATCATATACCCGACTTCCTGGCCATGATCCGTGAGGATGACGCCCCAACCGTGTGTCCCTGGACCAAGTGGGAAGCTGTTCCACGAAGCCGATTGCCACGCTTCAAATCCTGCTTCACGGGCGAGAATTGAGCGCCAATTGTTGATGGATGCTTGAAGTGTAGCCTCGCTTCGCAAATCTGGGATCGGCTTCGCGACATGATCATCTTGCGCCGCTTGTGCAAGGCTTGTCCGTTCGACTTGGGCCACGGGATTCGGACCTTCGCCTGCTGAACTCTGGAGCGGGATACAAAACAGACTGCTTACACTAATGAAGCACGCGGTCGTCCATGCTAGCCAACGTGTCATAATCGTTTCACCTGCCTATCGCAAACTCTCATTTGTATGAATCTATTGTAATTCTTATGCTATAAAAAGATTGTTAGAACCTGTAGCCGTTATTATGCGATGTTTTAGCGACTGGCGTCAGTTTCTGGGTGTTCGTCCAGCGTTCAAATGAAACAGGCCGCAATTGATGACAGATACGACAACGCGCGGCTTATGCTGCCAGTCGATTTCTTGCAGCCGATTGCGGCATTGCGCTTCAATTTCATCGCGTTTATCTGGCTCGGCACTTAGCAGCAGACCATTATAATAAGCCTCTACACGGTCAATTTCACTGCGATGCTGCTCGTTGGCCTCATCAGCCCAGCTGTGGTCGTAGGTGCTGATTCGGCGCTCCAACGTCATTTCCAAAGCGTTCACAGCTTTCGACAAAGAGATCGTATCAGGTAAAATATGGCTGTTCGCCGGCAGCTTGGGCGAGAGGCTCTTCGTCAGCAATTGTTTATGAAATTGCTCGCGAATTTCCCCGCTATTCAGTTGGATGGCGAGCGAATGAATCTCACTTCGCTTGCGATCGCAGGCAAGCTCTACCTTGTAATTGATGCACAGCCAGGTATCGTAAACCAGAGCGGCATGGTAGGTCGCTCCAACCGGGAAGGGCTCCTCGAACAGATGAACATACTTGCCGCGTTCCCGCACGATGGTGAACATCTGCTCCAGGCGCCTGCTGCCGAAAGTCACCTCGTCTTGCGGGACGCGCGCTGTAATGGTCGTCGGAACGAAACCGAAATAACGGCCCAGTATACTGTCCGAGTTGCCACCCGGCGCTTGTGAAGCGGGCTGACCGATGGGCTGACCGCCTTGCTGAACAGAGTTCCCTCCGGGAGGAGGGGATTGGACAGCAACCGCAGCTTTCGGTTTGGCTTCCAGCTTCATCTGCTCGGGATCGAAAACGAATTTGTACGTCATCGTCTCCGCAGGAGCGCCCGTCCGTTCCACGAAGCTCCAGTAGTAAGCACGTCCCGTCATTTCTCGGTCAGCTTCCGGGGACAGCTTAGCGGTCACATAGGTCGGTGACTTCTCGATAATGGTGCAATGATAGGCTTCCAAAAAACGCATGACGAACGTATGAATGTTTCGTTTGTTCATGGCCGTACCTCACCAATCTCCGAACCGCTTGCAGCATCCAGAATGCTTGAGTAGGCCATTCCCTGCAAAGGATCATTCTGCTCCACTTCGGATTTCACTTCGATGATCGTATGGGCTAGCTGATCGATTTTTTGGCGAATATCCTCTTTGGAACCGGATTCCATGACCATACGGAAGAGCGAGGACTCAAGGGAGCCTTTCTTCTCAATCTTCTCCAGAATGGTATCCAGCTGTCCGATGACCATCTCAAACATATTGATTTTCTCATGCAGTAAGGAAATAATATATTCCTCAATCGTATTGTTTGTGGATAAGTTATAAATGTTAACGTCGTGCTGCTGGCCCAAACGATGGACCCGGCCAATCCGCTGCTCCACGCGCATCGGGTTCCAAGGCAGATCGAAATTAATCATGTTGTGGCAAAACTGCAGATTGATCCCTTCCCCGCCGGCCTCCGTTGCGACTAGGACTTGTACGCGATTGCGGAATAAATCCATCATCCAGTCTTTTTTGCCTCGATTCATACCACCGCGATAAGGAACTGCCGTGATTTTATGCTCCTTTAAATAATTCAACAAATACTCCTGCGAAGCACGGTACTCCGTGAAAATGATCACTTTATCATTGATGTCCTGGACCAGCTTCATCGTCGTTTCCGCTTTGGTGTTAGCTTTAATGCTGCGAATAAGCTCGACTAGCTCCCAGATTTTGGCGCGTACCGGAGAATCCTCGGCCGTTTTTTTGAACAAGTTAACAAGCGTTACGAAGACAGCATCTCTGGAACTGCATACTTCGCGTTGAAGGGTAATCAGCGAGAGCATGCTGCTGAGGTCACCCGCACTCTCTTCATACCGCTGGCGAACGAAATGGGTGACACCATCATATAGGGCTTGTTCATCAGCCGAAAGTGTCAGCGGGATGTTCTTCACCACACGCTTCGTGTAATGAACGCCGCCGTCGCCCCGGCGATTGCGGATCATTACTTTGGACAGCTCTTGCTGCAGCTGCACCTCATTTTTGGGTGTTCGTTTGCCCACGACATAATTGGATTTAAAGCTGCTTTGAATACCTAATTGACCGGGCTTGAGCAGCGTGATGAGATTATATAATTCTTTCAAATCGTTCTGAACCGGTGTGGCGGTGAGCAGCAGACAGTATTTTTTGCGCAGCTCGTTAACGAAGGTGTAATTGGTCGTTTTCTTGTTTTTGAGTTTGTGCGCTTCATCCACGATCAGCATGTCGTATTCCAGACCCATGACGATTTCACGATGCGGATCGCGCTTGGCTGTGTCCATGGAGGCGACAATAATATCGCTTTGCTGCCACATGTAGGCTTTCTTATGAGCGACAGCCGGAATGCCGAACTTGGAATTTAATTCCCGAACCCATTGCAGAACAAGGGAAGCGGGCACCAGAATCAAGGTTTTGCGGACCAAACCGCGAATCATGTATTCTTTGAGAATCAGACCAGCTTCAATCGTTTTACCTAGACCTACTTCATCGGCTAAAATAGCGCGGCCCCGCATCTCATTGAGCACCCGTTTGGCAGTATCAATCTGATGGGCCATGGGTTCAAGCTGTCCGAGGTGGACCAGACACTGCATTTCGTCAAATGTAGAAATAAGACCCGATTCTTCTGATTCGTAGGCTAGCTGATATAACGTCCAATCGTCCCATGGACCGCCTCCGCGTACACGATGATCCAGTTCAGTAAACGAGTCCCGCTCGAAGTGCATGTCAAGCTGATGATGAATAGGGCGAATGTTCTCTTGCTGTTCATGTTGTCGCATGGATGTGCCCTCCCTGAACGTAGAATACGTGTTAGTATGTCCATAAGAGGCGCTTTCATAACTTTTCCATGTAAGAGTTTTACTACTTTCCTGTACAGACTTCGTAAATAAGCACTCTTTTATGATATGATATAGCTTGTCTTTGGATTGTAACGTTAGAAAGGGTGACCGATGCAGATGACGGCATGGCGATTCATACATACAGGAGACCGATCTCCTGCTGAAAATATGGCATTAGATGAAGCAATACTTACTGCGCACAGCGAGGGAAAAGTACCGCCTACGGTGAGGTTCTACGGATGGAATCCGGCCACACTGTCCATTGGTTATTTTCAGAAGGCCGCAGAGGTTGATCAAGAAGCTGTAGCCAAGGAGGGGATTGGCTTCGTTCGTCGTCCAACCGGCGGGAGAGCCGTTCTCCACGATAAGGAACTGACGTACAGCATTATTGTGGCGGAGGACTATCCAGGGATACCGCGCAATGTGACGGAAGCCTACCGGGTACTGAGCGAAGGTTTGCTGCAAGGTTTTCGAGCGCTGGGATTAGCCGCTGAGATGGTGCAGCTTGCGAGCGATGAAGAGAAAGAGAAATACGCTTCGGCGGGATCGGCGGCGTGCTTCGATTCCCCTTCCTGGTATGAGCTCGTGGTAGAAGGCCGCAAAGTGGCGGGGAGCGCACAGGTTCGGCAAAAAAACGTCGTGCTGCAGCACGGTTCAATCTTGCTTGATATGGATACGGATCAACTATTTCGGATGCTCCGTTTTTCCAATGAGAAGGTCGGAGAACGGATGAAACAAAGCTTTCTGAAGAAAGCTGTGGCAATCAATGATCTGCTTCGTGTGCAGGGGAAAGAACCAGTGATACTCGGGCAAGTCGAGGAAGCCTTTCGTCGTGAGATCGCGACTGGACTTGGTGTAGAACTTGTGGAGGCTGGCTTGACGTCTTATGAAATGGAGCTGAGTGATCAGCTTGTGCGCGAGAAGTATGGGACTGATGATTGGAATTTACGCCGTTAGAAATAGCAAGAACCTCGAAAGCCACGTGAGTTGTGGATGTTCAAGGTTCTTCTTTTTTTGACATATAACAGTAAACGAGGCGTACTCGGGCTGCCTCGCGCGGAGGGAACTACAGTGCGCTATTCTAGCAAAAAGTCTCATTATCGCGAGGTTGAGGGAACTACAGGACGTTATTTTGCTGATTGATGGAAAATTCAGTGCTTTTTGTGGAAATAAGACCCTGTAGTGTAGTTCCGCTATTACCCAAGTATCTCCCCTTTTTGCCTAAATAGCGTCCGTCAGTTCCCTTATAGGATTAATCGCTAACAAGAGGCTCATTTCTCAGGGCAGCAAAGCCGTGAATCTGCGTTATCGAGCAGTGTTAGGTAGGAACTCGAACAGCAATTTTAGCTGAAAGTGTGTACAAATTCGCTTTGCAGCTTCTGCGTAAGGGGGCCTGGTGCGCCAGCGCCGATCGGTTTGCCGTCTATTTGAAGAATCGGTGTAATTTCGACTGTCGTACCCGTGATAAAGGCTTCATCTGCTTGATAAAGCTGCTCCGTTGTAAAGGTTTCTTCTTGCACCGTTATTGCGAGGGAAAGAGCCAATTTTAGCACGACTGCACGTGTGATACCATGCAAAATCAAATGATTCGCCGGATGCGTGTATAGAACCTGATCCTTGATTATCATAATATTCGATGCGCTGCATTCGGTAACGATGCCGTCTCGATGCAGCACGACTTCTTGCACGCCATGATCAAGAGCAGCTTGTTTGGCCATCACATTGGGCAGCAAATTCAATGTCTTGAGATCACAGCGAAGCCAGCGGATATCTGCCAGCGTTATCGCGTGGATACCTTTATGTATGGAAGCAACCGGTCTTGGCACCACAGAACAGTAGGCAAGTACAACCGGTTCCGTTTCCGCAGGAAAAGGATGAGCGCGAGGAGCTTCACCGCGTGTAATTTGCAAATAGACGGTGCCTTCAACCAGCTTGTTTTTGTGCACAAGCTCAGTCAGAATATCGCCAATTTCGGAGGCTGTATACGGCAGGGCGATACGAACTTCGGAAGCTGTTCTCTCAAGTCTTTGCAGATGGGCCTGCGGTTCATAAATCTGACCAT
Organism: Paenibacillus marchantiophytorum; assembly: GCF_014640555.1. Taxonomy (GTDB): domain Bacteria; phylum Bacillota; class Bacilli; order Paenibacillales; family NBRC-103111; genus Paenibacillus_E; species Paenibacillus_E marchantiophytorum. The sequence continues at coordinate 15,773 of NZ_BMHE01000006.1, forward strand.
TATACACGCGGAATACCTCGTAAATGCCATCACCGAAATAGTAGCCGCGATCATCGGGCGATAGCTGTATATCGTTCTTGCTTAGAAATTGATTTTTGTAAAAATACAAGGGAAGTCATCTCCTTAACATTCATATGAATAGAAATTTTATTGCGAACAAATGTTCTAAATATGGCGCTTATGTGTTATCCTATGTATAGGTTAGCAGAGGAATACGCCAGCGTCAAAAGGTGTGAAATAAAGAGGATTTGTAAGACTGAATAAGCTAATGAAGCAAATGCTTGTCAAATTGAGGGGATTTGGTTAATTATCTATTAGAGTGTCAATATATTGTGTTGTATAATGTAATAAGACACTATATATTGAAATTAACAGGGACTTCATCGTAAAATGGCTAGTTGATCACAGCTGAGTCTGTAGCTTATTGGGAGGAATTCGTATGAGTATCGTACCGTCAAGCAGTAAATTAAGTGGATTGAGTGAGAAAATATTTTTGGATCGCTATGCCCTGAAAAATGCCGATACGAGCGCTGCCAAGGTGGGGGATACCGTACTTGTGTTAACCAAGGATGATCCCAAATTTCCAGCCAAAGAAGTTGGCGAAATTATTAGGCGTGAGGGGAATCGGGTCCAAGTAAAAACGCGAAGCGGTGAAACGGTAGAATCTTCTGTTGAAAAGCTGACGCTGAACATCGAAAAAACACCGGATGAATTGTGGAATCGCTTAGCGGGCGCGATGGCATCCGTCGAGTCGACACCTGAGAAACGTGAGGAATGGACAGAAAAATTCAGATATATTTTGCAGGATTGGAAGCTTGTACCGGGTGGCCGGATTGCTGCTGGCGCTGATGCCAGTGACGAACTGACGCTGTTCAATTGTTATGTCATTCCATCACCGCATGACAGCCGAGGCGGGATTATGAGCACATTGACCGAAATGACCGAAATCATGTCGCGCGGCGGCGGTGTTGGCATCAATCTATCTTCCCTCAGGCCGCGTCGTTCCGTGGTGAAGGGAGTTAACGGATCTTCGAGCGGCGCGGTTTCTTGGGGCGGACTTTTCAGCTATACAACTGGGTTAATTGAACAAGGCGGCAGCCGCAGAGGCGCTTTGATGCTTATGATTAATGATTGGCATCCGGATCTAGAGGACTTCATTACCGTGAAATCAACAATGGGCCAGATAACGAATGCCAATTTATCCGTCTGTGTAAGCAATGGATTTATGAAAGCTGTGAAGGAAGATCTGGATTGGGAACTGGTCTTCCCGGATACAACAGATCCTGATTATAACGACAAATGGGATGGCAACCTAGACGCGTGGAAAAAGCTGGGCAAAACCGTCAAGCCTTATCGGACGGTCAAAGCACGAGAAGTCTGGCATTCGATTATGGAGTCCGCCTGGAAATCGGCAGAGCCAGGTGTAGTGTTCATGGAATACTACAACCAAATGTCGAACAGTTGGTACTTCAATCCCATTATTTGCACGAATCCATGCGGGGAGCAAGGGCTTCCGGCTTGGGGCGTATGCAATCTTTCGGCTATTAATTTATCCAAATTCTATGATACTCAGAAGCATGACGTGGATTGGGACGATTTGGCCAAAGTTGTCCGTTATTCAACACGTTTCCTCGATAATGTGATCGATAAGACACCCTACCATTTCGAAGAGAATCGGATAAACCAACAAAGTGAACGTCGTGTAGGACTCGGCTCTATGGGGCTGGCAGAATTAATGATTAAACTGCAAATTCGTTACGGCAGTCCCGAATCGCTGCTGTTCCTCGATAAAATATATAGTTTTATGGCTAGAGAAGCTTATCTGGCCTCTTCCGAAATTGCCGCAGAAAAGGGCTCTTTCCAAGCCTTTATTGCGGATAAGTATTTGGAAAGCGGCTTTATGAAAAATATGACCAAGGCGTTCCCTGAGGTTGGCGAAGCCATCCAGAAGCAAGGCATGCGCAATGTGACGGTTATTACCCAAGCTCCGACGGGGAGTACGGGAACGATGGTGGGGACATCGACAGGTATTGAACCTTATTTTGCCTTTGAATATTATCGCCAAAGCCGCCTGGGCTTCGACAAGCAATACGTGCCGATTGCCCAGGAATGGAAAGATGCTCATCCGACTCAAGAACTGCCGGATTACTTCGTGACGGCGATGTCCTTGAGCGCGGAGGATCATATTCGGGCGCAGGCCGCCATCCAGACTTGGGTGGATAGCTCGATCTCCAAGACCGCTAATTGTCCGGCGGATTTCACCGTTGAAGAGACCAAACGTCTCTATGAACTAGCGTTTGATCTTGGGTGCAAGGGCGTAACCATCTACCGCGATGGCAGTCGGGATGTGCAGGTGTTGAGCACAAGTTCGGACAAGAAGGAAGACGAAGCTGCACCGGCGGTACCGGACAATGGCGAGAAGAAAGAAGTGGCTGTTGCTGCGGAGGGCGTTAAGGAAGCTGGCAGCTTCGCTCATTTATCCGATCAACTTGCCGTGAATGTCGATGCGAAGACAGAGCAAGTTTTCGATAAGCAATATAAGCGTCGCCCGCAGATTCTACGCGGTGCTACGTACAAAGTGAATACCCCTTTCGGTATGGCGTATATCACTATCAATGACATGAACGGAACGCCGAGTGAAATCTTCCTCAACGTGGGCAAAGCTGGCTCCGACGTGTTCGCCATGTCAGAAGCGCTGGGCCGCGTGTGCTCCTTGTTCCTGCGTTATGGCGATCACGGGGATAAAGTGAAGCTGCTCGTCAAGCACTTGAAAGGCATTGGCGGTTCCGGCGCCATTGGCTTCGGCACCAACCGCGTCGAGTCGATCGCCGACGCGGTTGCCAAAGCGCTCGAGCAGCACGACGAAGTGATGAACGAGCAAGACGACGCGCGGGACTACGTCACCGCGACGAGCGAGGTGCTGGATGCGCCAGCACCCGCGGCAGAGCAGACGGGCCCGAGTCCGAGTGCCCACGCGTCCAGCGTGGCGTCGAAGGACTTGTGCACGGCGTGCGGATCCGCTTCGCTGGTGAACAGCGAAGGATGTAAGAATTGCATCAACTGTGGATACAGTCGATGCAATTAGGTTTTATCGAATAGTAAGAAAGATGAATTTAATATAATGGAGGTCATGGTCAGGAGGGGAAATCAAAAAGGAGTTAAACTCAACGAAGGGACGAAGCTTTCAATTTAAAGCCGTTCATACACGTATCCCAAGCTTGGTTAAATCCTCTCCAGTCTTCTCCTTTCGGTAGGAGCACCGAGCTAATTCCACCCAGCCCCCAATTTTCGTAAATCACGTCTTGGCGATCTTCCTGGTGGTTATTTACGATAAGAAGCTGGAACTTTCCATGCACTAGCCTTTTTAATGCTGCGTGTAGCTCCTGCGCTTCCTTTCTTTTCGAATTGGTTCTAATAAAAAGAATCGGTTGACCTTGAATAGTTCTCAAAAACCGATCTACGCGTCGATTGAGCTTTTGTTTAAACGCGGGATAAGCTTCCCGCCATCGATCCGCAGTGAGATATAGAGGAAAGTCATGGAAAGATATGACGTCATTTGCGTTATCTCTTACAACAAAGCATTCATTGGTAGTGCCAATGAGTTCAAGCTGGTTAAGTTCCATAAATCCGTTGAAACGATGATCTATCAAACGTACCACTCCGCCAATCGAATCGGAAACAAACCAATCTAAGGGACCCGCGTATTTACGTAAGCCCAGTCTTTTAAGCTGAAATGCTGTTTGACATGTGGAACCCAGACTAATGTAGGCCTTATAACCACCTAGGGAATCGCGCCATTTCATAACTTTCACTCCCGTCTCAACAACCGATCTCCTCCACAATGACGAGTAGAATTAAAGTATGCAAATGTTAAAATTGTGCTTGGGCAAACATATGACGTAATGCGAAAGTCTTTGCTGACAGAAAACTTGTATTGAAGTTTAGCCTCAGCATAAAGGTTGAGTAACCGTTGGGTCGCTCCGCTAACCGTCAGGCAATTTGAAATATTTATGATAAATGGAGGGTTTTGTACGTTATTAACAAATCCAAACGAAATAAAACAAGTTTTTAAGGGACATTCTTTTGGTTATTATCTTAATGACTTTTGCATTTTTAACCAACGTCGCAAAAAAACAGAAACGGTCTTATCGCTAAATAGATGCGAATACAGACCGTTTTTTTCGTTGTTTAAATGAGGGTGACGAGTAAGTTGAGTGTGTTGGGTGGCAATATCAATATATGGTCAAGTGAATGGTTTCGCACTAGGTTGATACCCATTTCGTGATTACTTACCTTCTAGCCAGTTCCAGAGCGCTTTCTTCGAGACTTGGATAACTTTCCATTACCGATCGGAATCAACGTTATCGTTGCACTAAATAAAGAAAATGTCATGGCGTGGTCACCAGTAACGTCGGCGCTGGCACCATTGAAAGATTTAGAGATTTCAGTTGGCGCTATAATTATTAACGATCCACCGTTGATTATGGTCCCTGAGTTAGTGACTACTTTAGAGGTACCGATTATAGATGGCATCTGCATCAACCCTTATCCTTATGATGTCCCTATTATATGTGAGTTTGGCCTTTTTGCTTGGTTTAGTGAACATGTCCAGACCCATTTTTCAGTGGATTTTGGTACAATACAAAAGCCATAGTAATGATAAGCAAAAGAAGAAATAGAACTAGAATTGCTGCACTACTATTGTTGCCTCTAATCTTTGAGATCCCTTCATGTGAAGCAACGTTAAAATCGGATGTTCTGCAGTCCGCCTTGCAGGTCTTGGAACGGAACCATAAGCGGCTCTTGGTCATGGATCTGGCAGGAGTGTTCGGCGTGTTGCTGCAAGAGGGGGAATCCCGGTGAGCGCTATCGCTATGATTGTGAAATAACCGCAAATTCCCCCTATGTGTCCACGCATTATTTTTTAATTTGAATCTTATATGCTATGCCTCCACAGCCACGCATCTCATGTTTCACCCTTCATTTACCATAAAAAAGTCACCCTGAGATTAAGATTAAGGGTGACTTTTTTATGGTAATAACAACGAGAAAAAACGGCCCGTAATATATTTCGCGGCCGCTTTTTCTCGTTGTTATTTGTGTTGGATTAAGGAATTACCATACAAAAGCTGATGTGATGATAACCAAAAGAATAAAAAGAACCAAAATAGCTGCTGAGCTTGAACCGTAACCTGCACAACTTGCACAACTTGCACCATAACCTACTGCTCCCATGTTTTCTCATTCCCCTCTGGTGATTTGTCACTACGGTATAAAATATGTTCGTTAAATAGTGTTTGCTTGGACGTATGCACCAAATTGAGTGCTGCTGTGGATTACCCGCTAAGTTCGTGTTTGTTCATGTTTGGCTGAATCAGTGGAGGGCGCTTATACCTCATCAACTAGTACAGGAGAACCTAAATGTAAGACCCACTAAAGAATGCAAGAATCCCGAGCATCACTTTATTTTCTCCGAAGAGCACTAGTACCATATCACATTTAATTGAATCAATACTTATTACTACCCACACAACCTAAGCATAGTTGCAATATTATAACTTAAAGATGCACTTGATGAAAGCAGGAGTAATCAAAAAATCGATCATTAAAACTGATCTTTCATTTGGTTATTTGCGTTTTATGTATGATTAATTGAGGAGTTGGTGATATTGCTATGATCTATGCAGCTCTTGGAGATTCCATCACATTTGGGGAAAATGCCTCCTCTTTTGCAAATGCTTATCCCCAATGTTGCGATAGCGAGGATTCTGGCGGGGGATCCACCAATTATTCTGGCTGATGAACCTACGGGTGCGTTGGATTCGAAGACTGGCGTGGAAATTATGGATATATTCAGGCGTTTGAATGAGCAGGGACGCACGATTATTTTGATAACGCATGATCGGCAGGTTGCGGAACAGGCGAAGCGCGTTGTGAGGTCTCGGGATGGGCGGTTGGTTCATTAAGTATAATAACGGTTAGTTGCCCTACGAGAATTCGTGGGGTTTTATGAATTTACATTAGTAGTTAATAGAATTATGAAGTTGATGTTCACTAACGGTTTGAGAGAGAAACGGTATTAACGGCAGGTGTTGATTTTGCTTCATATGTTGTTGGACTATTGAATGAAGAGTTACTTAGACTTGCAGATGGAGCAATGTATCACTCGAAGTTTACATGAAAGGGTTGTGGTGCAAAGTTCTTAAATCCATGATAACATGATTAAAATGACGTGGGATGGGGCAAGTACAATTAAATTTGTTTAAGTGGAAGCAGTATGAATCAGAGGTAATCTTGCTAACAGTAAGATGTTATTTGAAATATAGTCTAAGTTAGTGACTTAGTAGAGATGATGGAAGAACGGGGTCTTGGCATGACTCATACAACCATTATGCGATGGGTTCATCAATTTGGGCCGGAATTAGACAAGCGAAATTCGTCCCTATTTGAAGCCGACTAATGATTCTTTTAGAACGGATGAGACCTACATTAAAGTCAAAGGACAATGGAAATATCTTTACAGAGCAGTGGATTCAACAGGAAATACGATTGATTTCATGCTGTCTGAAAATCGAGATGCTCCTGCGGCCAAGCGATTTTTCAAGAAAGCGTTAACTTCACCACACAATCAATCGCCGCGCGTGATCACCGTCGATAAAAACCCAGCTTATCCTACCGCGGTTCAGCAATTGAAGGACGAGAAGACTATAAAACAAGAAGCACTACTACGACAACAGAAATATCTTAACAATATTATTGAACAAGATCATCGATTCATAAAGAAAGTCATTAAACCAATGCTGGTTTCAAGTCTTTTGAAACTGCAGAACATACAATCGCGGAAATCGAAGTCATGCATATGATACGTAAAGGGCAGGTCGAATGCATTCATTCGTCTGCCCTTTCTTCAGTTGAATTAATCAACAAATTGTTTGGTTTGACAGCATAATCAAACAACGAAATCGCGGGTTTCTTTGATCAATTTTATTGTTGCACCAAAACCAGTCATGTTGTAGCTTCTCCTTACCTATTCTTATTAAGGGGAATCGAGGCCATGCATATGATTAGGAAGGGCAGGCCGGAAATAATTCGTCTGTCCTCTTTGCTGTTGAATGGCTCAATAAAATATTTGGTATTGTGGCATAGTTAATTACAATTTATTGGGTAATCTCTGTCTTTATTAATTCTTGCACCACAAGCAGTTAGAAGATACCAGCCTCGTCGTCCACAGGGAAGACGTGGCCGATTCGTTATTACATATGCTTGATCTCTGTTCCGCGCACCGGATCAGGCAAGGCATTGTTAAACGGAACCAAGAAAGAGGTTACAATAATGGTGATAATTGGTTACTTTACGCACATTTTTTTCCAATTTTTCGATTTATAATAAAGTTACGATTCATAGAAAACCTTTTCCATGGGTGAAGGGGGTGTAATTGGCTTGGAATGAGTTATGTGAGGAACGATTAGAACTTAAATCCAAACTGGAGGGAAGTTGTATGAAAATGATGTGGAAAAAGCTGCTCAGCGTAGCGGCGTCGACGGCAATCGGGTTCTCTTGTATGCTCGGGATGGGGCAATACGCTTCTCCTACGGCGAAAGCTTCGGTTAGTTCTTACAATTACGCAGAGGCACTGCAAAAATCAATTTATTTCTTTGAGGCGCAGAGGTCCGGCGATCTTCCGGCCAACAACCGGGTACCGTGGCGCGGAGACTCGGGCATGTCTGACGGTGCGGATGTTGGAAAGGACTTGACGGGCGGTTGGTACGACGCCGGGGATCACGTTAAATTCGGATTGCCGATGGCATCGTCTGCAACGATGTTGGCTTGGTCTGTATACGAGTATGAAGACGGGTATAAGCAAGCGGGTCAATACGAAGAAATTCTGGACAACCTGAAGTGGGCTACGGATTACTTTATTAAAGCTCATACGGCTCCCAACGAGCTTTATGTTCAGATAGGGCAGGGTGGAGCGGACCATGCCTGGTGGGGTCCGGCGGAAGTGATGCAGATGAACCGGCCCTCCTACAAAATCTCCGCTGCCTGTCCGGGTTCGGACGTAGCCGGCGAAACGTCAGCGGCACTAGCGGCAGCGTCCATGGTGTTCAAGGAAACCGACCCCGCATACGCGGCAACTCTTCTAACGCACGCAGAACAGCTGTATACATTCGCCGATACATATCGGGGCAAGTACAGCGATTGCGTGACGGACGCCCAAGCGTACTACAATTCTTGGTCCGGTTATTGGGATGAGCTGAGCTGGGGAGCTACGTGGCTGTACATGGCGACAGGAAATAACGCTTATTTAACTAAGGCAATCGCGGCTTCGAACAATTGGGGCAAGGAGGGGCAATCGACGAATTGGGGTTATAAGTGGACCCATGCCTGGGATGACAAACATTACGGAGCCCAATTACTGTTAGCGAGAATTACGAATGACGCTGCCTTCATTGCTTCGACGGAACGCAATTTGGACTATTGGACTTCCGGCGTCCCGGGTACGGGCGAGAGAATCACGTACTCGCCGGGTGGACTGGCTTGGCTGGATACTTGGGGCTCGTTGCGTTATACGATGAATGCGTCGTTCCTGGCGTTCGTCTATTCCGATTGGGTCACAGATGCGGCCAAGAAAAATAAATACCGGACCTTCGCCACTAATCAAGCGCTTTATGTTCTCGGCGACAATCCGCGTAATGGCAGCTACGTGATCGGATTTGGCGCGAATTCTCCACAGCATCCGCACCATCGGACTTCTCACGGTTCCTGGGCGGACAGTCAATCGGTTCCCGCGAACCATCGCCATGTTCTTTATGGCGCGCTGGTAGGCGGTCCGAACAGCAGCGACAGCTACACCGATTCGATCAGCGATTACGTCAGCAACGAGGTCGCGACGGACTACAACGCCGGGTTCACCGGGGTGCTGGCGAAAATGAACCTGCTGTATGGAGCGGGACAGCAGCCGCTTGCAAACTTCCCTCCGCCGGAAACGAAGGAAGACGAAATGTTCGTAGAAGCCTCCTTTAACAGTACCGGACCGAACTATACGGAAATCAAGGCGCTCTTGAATAACCGCTCCGGCTGGCCTGCGCGGATGGGCGATAAGCTGAGCTTCCGTTATTACGTCGATCTAACGGAAGTGTACAATTCGGGTTATTCCGTGGACAACATTACGGTCAGCACGAACTACAACCAGGGAGCGACTGTGTCCAAATTTCTTCCGTATGATGTAGCCAATCATATTTATTATTTGATCATCGATTTCACCGGAACGAAGATTTATCCTGGGGGCCAATCGGCTTACAAGAAAGAAGTCCAATTCCGTATGGCGGCGCCTTCCGGGACCACCTTCTGGAACTCGGGCAATGATTATTCTGCCCAATTACTGTCGGGAACTTCAACGGTCAAGACGGCATATATGCCGGTGTATGACAATGGAGTGAAGGTATTTGGCAACGAACCTGGTCCTGTCGTAGTTACGCCACCGGCTGCGCCGACTGGATTGGCAGCAACAGCAGGCAACGCGCAAGTAATGTTGAGCTGGACGGCGTCAAGCGGTGCGGCCAGCTATAACGTGAAGCGTTCTATGACAAGCGGCGGACCGTACGTAACCGTGGCGACGGGAGTTGCCGGGACAAACTATACAAATAGTGGCCTAACGAACGGTACGACTTACTACTACGCCGTCAGCGCAGTGAACCCGGTAGGAGAAAGCGCGAATTCCGCTCAGACATCCGCCGCTCCTCAGTTGAGCTTGCCGTCCGTTCCGACAGGATTGACGGCAACTGCGGGTAATGCGCAAGCGACCTTAAGCTGGACGAAGTCAAACGGCGCGACGAGCTATAACGTGAAGCGAGCAACAACAAGCGGCGGACCGTACGCGAACGTTGCAACGGGCGTGAACACGACGAACTATACGGACACTGGGTTGATGAACGGCGCAACCTATTACTACGTTGTCAGCGCGATGAATGAAGTTGGAGAGAGTGCGAACTCCGTGCAGACAAGTGTTAAGCCGCAATCGCCACCGACAGGAAATCTGGTCGCTCAGTACAAAGCTGCCGATACGAACGCGACGGATAATCAAATCAAGCCCTATCTGAACATTAAGAATAGCGGAACGACTACCATAAACCTAAGTGACGTGAAGCTGCGGTACTACTTTACGAGTGATAGCACCGCGGCAATGAACGCCTGGATCGACTGGGCGCAGATCGGCGGGACGAATGTTCAAGTGACGTTCGGCAGCGCCTCGGGAGCGGGAGCCGATACCTATGCCGAACTTTCGTTCGCTTCCGGAGCGGGCTCGCTCGCTCCGAACGGCCAAACGGGAGATATCCAGTTGCGAATGGCAAAGACGGACTGGTCGAATTTCAACGAGACGGGCGATTACTCGTACGATCCGACGATGACGGCTTATGCGAATTGGAACAAGGTAACGCTTTACTTAAACGGTACGTTGGTATGGGGTATTGAACCTTAATATGAAACGAAGGAGGAATGACGAATGATGCGCAATTTATACCACATCAGGTTGGTTTGGTGGGTTGCGGCAGCCATGCTTGTATCCACGTTCATAGCTACTGGCTCTATCTTGAGATGCTATACGGCCATTACACGGGGGATTGGACCAGTCTGGAATCCGGCTGGAGCAACATGGAGAAGTGTATTATCCCGCTTAACGAAGGGGACTGCGTAGAGGAACAACGGACGATGAGTTTCTACAACCGGAGCAGTCCCGCAACATACGCCGCCGAAAGGCCTTATCCGGACCAATATCCTTCCTAGATTTAGGGACACAATTCGCGGCTGGTTCTGACCCGCTGGATGCGGAAAATGAAAGCCGCATATGGGGAACCGAGCATTGACCAAGTCTCTATAAGCCCGAGGGAAGACGAAAGAATCCGACTGCCCTTAATCGTTAAAGCCTTCAACTCCACTTCCGTGAAGTGGTTTTGGAGGCTTTATCGCATTCGGCTTGATCTTCGAAAGATCGTGCGGGGATAATGTCATTAAAGTGCTATGTCGGTCACCCTAGTAGATAGATGGCTCCCATTTTCTTCTTATATAATAGTACTGAGAAAGGAGGCATAAAGGCTGCAACGGAATCTGTATGAACGAAAAATTGACTACTTATATCTGTCCAGATCGGAACGACGCGGAGAAGGAGGGAATGATGGACCCTACAGAACCGGAGAGCAGTTGGATATTGCCCATTCGGATTTCGGTAAGAAGCTGGCATATTCCCTTACCCGATCTTGATCGCAACCTATTGGAATATGCGCTATATAAAGCGTCCGATGAATTGATCAGGTATCCGCTGTCAGGGGCAACCGTGCAGGTCCAGCACGGGACGGCGGTTTTCCTGTTCGGATTGCCTACCCCGAATCCTATGATAACCGCTTTGGAACATCGTTGCAGGCAATTGCAGAAGGTTGCGAAAAACTACTTGTACGCCGACGTAGGGATCGAGATTGGGCAATCCGTGCCGATGCGCGAACTGCCGCCGGAGAAGTTGGACGAGTCGTTGGCACAGCAGAGATACGACCGGGAGCGAATATTGTTTATGAAGCAGGCCCGTAGCTCCGACGATGCTTCGTTGCACCAAATCCTAGACTATATCGAGAATCATTTGCAAGAGCAAATGACCCGGGAAGATATCGCTCATTTCGTACACTTTCATCCTTCTTATCTATCCCGGTTTTTCCGCAAGAAAACCGGGTGGTCGCTCTCTGAATACATCGTTAGCCAAAGGATCGAACATGCAAAAACGATGCTTGCGCAATCGGAGCTGCGAATCAGCCATATTATGAACCGGCTAGGTTATGACAATCTATCCCATTTTACCCGAACCTTTAAGAAGTTGACGGGATATACCCCCCTGCAATACCGGAATAAGATTCATTAGACGAAAAAGGAAGCACCTCTTCCACGTGTGGTGGTTGACGGTGCTTCTTTAGTGCGCCGAGCAATGGCGTTAACTATAAGGTGAAAGTACCGAGTGACGAAGGCAGTAGTAGTCTTTAGCATAAGACAATGGTGTCGACCGCGAGGTCGAATCTGAAGGAAGTCGGCGGGAGGATCCCGAATCTCATATAAGGTTAACGTTCGCTGGATGAGGCTGCCAAGCTAAAGTCCTTACTGCCGAAGGCGGACGGGAGTGAACGAGGCGAATTATCATTTAGAGCTTTGAGATGGATTAATTGTTTAACTTACTCAATGGAGCTGATGAAGAATTCTATATGGTGATGCCGATTTCGGGTCAAACGAGTAGAGGACCAGAACCAAAATAACCGTCATGAGGATCTGACGGTTATTACTCTGCAGGGTCATTCAATTATAAGTACTTGGTTATTTCGGAGCTCCTAGCTGGATCCAGTCCTTTTGTATTTGTTCGATTACCTGTTCTTTGGTTTTAGCTTTGCCGATGTAGGCTTGCATATCTTCTCCGTATTTTTGATAGAAGCTGTCAATTGAATAATTAAGAGACAACGCCCCTGCCTTTCCTCCTGCTTTCAAATATTCTGTCAGTGCTTTCGCCATTTGCATATTTGGCATGTCTCCGTTTTTAATTGGTGGAATAACCTTAGCTATGTTCCCGAACCACGATTTTCCGTATTCAGAAGTATACAGCCAATTAAAGAAATCTTTTGTTTCCTGAAGCGATTTGGAATTTTTATTAATTCTAAGTGCCTGATCTGCTCCGGTCACAATCATAGATTTGTTAGGATCCTCATTGATAGGATAACCCATGATACCAATCTGCAAGTTTGGGTTAATCTTCGATATTCCACTTTCGGCCCAAGCCCCTTGCGCAGTTATGATAGCTGCTTTCCCCGTTGCAAAGTCACTGATCTCAGCCGGGAAATCCCTTTCTAATGGTTTCGGCATCCCATTCTGAATGGTCGTATCCACAAAATCAAACATTTTCATGAGTGTTGGATGGTCTTTAAAAGTAGTTTTGCCTGTATTAAAGTCGCTCATCAATTGCATGGCATTATCGGATTCGGCATTAATAAACTGTTGCAGGATATGCTTGTGAACCCACCATTCTTTGTATCCGTTTGCAAAGGGAGTAATCCCTTTGGCTTTAAGCTTTGTTATTGCTTCGGTTAATTGAGATGATGTTTTGGGTACATCGGAGATTCCGGCATCTGCAAACAGATCTTTGTTGTAAATGAGGGAAAACATGGCTACATTTATCGGCAGGCCAAGTACTTTCCCTTCATTAGACATACTTGTCTTTACAGAATCGGTCATTGCTTGTGCAAGCGGTTCATTGCTTAGGTCTGCTGAATATTCTGCATATTGCTTGATTTCACCGGCTGTAGATTGAAACACATCTGGCATGTCGCCAGTAGCTATTTTGGTCTTAAGTACGGTTGGATAATCCGATTGCATAATTTCAAGCTGGATCGTCACATTTGGTTTAACTTTTTTATACTCCAATATGGCGGCATTGTATGCATCTGTGTACTCTGGAGAGGCGACAAATACTTTGATTAAAGCCTGTTTTTCGCTTGTTCCTGATTTAGAGGTTTCTACTGGACTTGGAGCAGATGCCCCACAACCGGCAATCAGGCTGATCGTTAGAGAGGCGGTGACAATTGTGCATAATCCTTTTCTTCTTGACACTGTTTTTCCCCCATTCATGAGATGTCTTACTACCATTATTTTATCAAGAAGATTGTTTGTAAAACATGTTAATATGTAATCAAATAGGGGTAAAATAGTAACTTTAGGAAAAAACGTTTAAGGGTTGTTTTCTTCCACTCCCCTATTATCAGAAGGAGAATGACCAAAATAGTTTTTGAAAGCTTTGCTAAAATAATTGGTATCTTTATATCCAAGCATCTCAGCAATCTGTTGGATTTTTAGTTTGGGGTCATCTAGGAGTTCCTTCGCCTTGTTCATTCGAAAAATTTGAAGATACTCGTAAATACCGCATCGATACTCCTGTTTAAATAGCTTCATTAAATATTGACGGCTTAAGAAATAACGTTCCGTAAAGATGGCAATGCTAATTTCCTCAAAATAGCATTGCTCAATGTACTCTTTGACTAAAGAAATATGAAATTTCCCTTTTCTGTTATGGCCTTGGCCAATCTTGGCAAAGTAAGAGTGAAGAATCTGATACAAAAGATTACAATATTGTTCGAATGACACATAATCCAATATGAAACCTTTAGGTTTTAGACTGTCCTCAGTTGCCTGTTCACTATTTTCGTTATGAATGCATAGTTCAAGCACTAAATCATGCAAGATGAATTGAAATTCTTCCAGACTGCGTTGGGCATCTCCGAGACTGAAATAATTAGATTTTTTTATTTGGCCTATAAATTCATCTAGGATGCCTTTGGCATACTTAGAATCACTATCGCGAAAAGCGTTACGGAAAAGTGGTATCCGGCTATTAATGGAATGTTTTCTTTTACTATTACAATAATTACTATCTGTTAAAATAAAATCTTTCAATGAAAGAAGGTTTATGGAAAGAAGGAAGTCCTTAGCGTCATGATAAGATGCAGAGAGTGAGTCCAATCCAAATCCTACAGTTCCAGCTGCCCCTACTACCAATAGACCAAATAGCTCTTTCAGCTTAATCATTGCCTTATTTACACTAGCACGAGATAGCGAGTTCATATCTGCTACTCTTTGTCCGCAAATGACAATGATGAATTCTCTATCTTGCCTTGGATTTTGAAAGCTAAAGCAATTCAAGTATTGGCTGCCGAACTCGTTAATGACATTCGATACAGCAAAATATAACAAAGTGAGGTCATTATGAAATCTTATTTTTTGAATATGTTCTAAATTCAAAAAGGATAGTGTGAAAGCTTGATAGTAGGGATAGCCCTCATCATAAACCGTTTTTAAATGTTCTACTTGGTTCTGTTTATGGAATTTTCCTTCAATTATGCTCATATAGATGTCTGACTTCAACTTTGGCAAGGAGATATTAACGACAATATTTTTCTCCAAGAACTCATTTTTTACCTTTTTCCTTGTTTCTAAGATTGCAACAGCTTTATCTAATGCACGATTAAGGTCATGCCGAGCAAGTGGCTTTAAAATGTAATCTACGACATGTGATTGAATGGCTTGCTTCGTGTATTGAAAGTCACCATACCCACTAATCACAATGGTAGCAATGTGTGGATGATCCTGGCAAATCATACTAAGTACTTCAGGGCCATTTACTTCCGGCATTTTCATATCCAGCAATACGATATCAGGTCTATGTTCATTTATGAGTTCAATACCCGGAAGCCCGCCATTTGCCTCAAGTATTTGCTGCACACCAAGCCGATCCCAATCCCCTAGAATCTTTAACGCGTCTCTTGATGGTTCTTCATCATCAATAATCAGTACCTTTAACATGCTCCATTCCTCCTTTTGGCAGCTTTATGCATACTTCTGTATAAAAAGATTGGGTATGAATGACAACTTCTGCATCTTGACCGTAACGAAGCTTTAATCTGGCATGTAAATTTTGCAAGCCAATACTACCATATTCCCGATCTTCCCAATTTTTTTGAAACAAGCATTTAATAAATTGCAATCTTTCGCTACTAATACCAGGTCCGTTGTCAGTAACTTTTATCGTCACGCCATCTAAGCTTATGTTAGCTTCTATGACAATACAAACCTCATAAGACACTTTTTCCAGAGCATGTTTAATTGAATTCTCGACTAGGGTCTGAACTGACAATCTAGGAATGAACAGTTGTTCTAACTGAGGATCAATCCTGTATTGAATACGCAATCGTGAACCGAATCTTGCCTTTTGAAGTATTAAATAATTTTCGATATGCTTAAGTTCCTCATTCAACTTCACCTGATCTCCCCCGCTAAAACAATAACGAAGCGTCGATGCGAGCGCATCAACCATATCCACAATATCTTGAATGTTACTCTTCAGCGCTTTAGTGGAAATTGCCTGAAGGGCGTTGTACAGAAAATGAGGATTAATTTCCGCTTCTAATGCTTTCAAAATTGCACTTTGTTGAACTAATTTCAATTTATACTGTTCCTCGATCAGATTGTTAGTTTGTAAGATCATGTTATTAAACTGCTTGGAAATATGGGCAATTTCGTCGTTACCTTTTACTGGAACCCTAACATTAAAATTGCCTATGCTGAACAGCAGCATATGATTGGAAAGTTTATTTAGGGGTCTAGTAATTGCATTGGTAGTAAGAGCAATTAAAGTGATTGAAATTATCAAAAAAATAAGTCCAACAGCATAACTGATATTTCTAGATGCGTGGGCTGCTTTATAAATCTGTTCTGAGGTAATGAATTTGATCAGTTTCCATTGTCCTCTCTCACTCATATTCCAAATATCGAAGTACTGATTATCTCCCTTCTCCCCAATTGAATTCGTGTTATCGTTCTTGCCGATACGATTCCAATCCAGTTCCATAGATTGAAAAAATGCGGGATCGTCCCAATAAAATGGAACATTTTCATGACTGAGAAGAACAATATGCTCATTTGGGTCAAGGGAAGCATCTCTAATGATTTGATCTCTGACGGTTGTGTTGAAGAAGATGGAAATGATTGCTTTCGATTCTTTTGAGAAAATAGTACGAATCGCACGATGGTAAGCCATAAAGCTTTTATTTATATCGACAGGATATCCGACATCGCCTTGCGTTGAGGTAAGAAGAGAACTGAATAATAACTGTTGATCATTTTGCAATGCTTCTTGAAACCATTTTTTACTCGGAATCTCCTGATTTACAGCGATGCGTACTTTGCTTTCATTTTCATCGTGAGTAATGTAGTAATATTTATTTTTTTTGATCACATACAAATAAACTCCCTGAATATCAGGTTTCGAATAAAATAATACCCTTAAATAATCTTCCAAGTATTGCTGGGACGTATACTCTAAATCTTCGTTTTGAAGTGAATTAATGACTTGTTCATATTGATATTGCGGAAAAATGAATTGCCTTCTTTCAAAAAAATAATTATCAAAATTTTGATTTACGAGTTTCAGATTATTTTTTGTAGTTGTTACCATGTTTTTCATCGCTTCGTTCTCTGTAATTCTAGTGGAAATAATCGTTAGAGAGCCGACTATAAGAACAATTACAAAAGAAAGCAGCAATATTATTTTATTTACTAATTTTCTTGAAAGTCTTTCATGTAAGTTGCGCATCCAGCAAGCAACCCTCATTGTTATAAAGTGCATAGATAGTTCCCCCGAATACTGTTTTGAGTACCATATTACCCTAAATTGGAGACTTTAGTACATGTGATCCTATTATAACTACTTTTATAATGAACTTATAGGAGTGCTTTGTAAACGAAGTAATAATAACATCGGGGTGGAATTATGTTGAAGTTTAAACGAGAACATGTAAGACGTTTTGAATTTGGAATGTTTATCCTGCCAGCGATCATCACAATTTTATTTGCATTTTATATTCCTTTTATCATGAGCATGCTCTATTCATTAACGCAGTGGAATGGTATATCCTCCCAGCCGAAATTCATAGGGCTAGACAATTTCAAATCCATATTTATCTCGGATGATCATTTCAAACAATCAATCATATTCACCTTAAAATTCAGTTTCTTGTACATTTTATGTGTTAATGCACTGTCTCTAATCGTTGCATTGGCCCTTGACCAGAAACTAAGGACCACAAATCTACTTAGAGCAGCATTCTTTGTGCCCTACATTTTAAGCTTGGTCATTGTCGGGTTTATTTGGAGGTTCATTCTTAACCAAGGGTTCGATACACTCGCGGAATTTACGGGGATAGGATTCTTTAAACTAAGCTGGCTAGGAGTACCGAATTTAGCTTTCATTTCAATTATCATAGTTTCTGTCTGGCAATCAATTGGTTTTTACATTGTCATTTATATTGCGGGGTTACAAGCAGTACCTCGTGAATTGCTGGAATCCTCCATTATAGACGGAGCAGGTCCATTTCAAAGGTTTTTTAATGTGACTTTACCATTACTTGCACCTTCAGTTACCGTTTGTATGTTTATGTCAATGACCAATGCTATTAAAGTTTTTGACGTAATTTTGTCCTTGACAGGAGGAGGGCCAGGTGGCAGTACGTATAGCGTGGCATTGGATATCTATAGGGATACGTTTCAAAACAATATGTACGGTTACGGCTCAGCTAAGGCGTTGGTTCTATTTGTTGTCGTACTGCTGATTACGATCCTGCAACTGACATATTTTAAACGAAGAGAGGTTGAACATTAATGACGGGCATAAAGTGGAAAATAGTATCTCTAGAATTTTTGATGATCATTATTGCTGTATTGTTTTTATATCCCATCTTGCTTGTATGCTATAACTCTTTCAAATCCTTCTCGGAAGTAATGGCTAATGTAATTGCACTTCCACATCATCTTGAAGTAGCAAATTATGTGTATGTATGGAAATTTATTGATTACCCGCGCTTATTTCTGAATAACTCTGTGATCACAGCTCTTGGGGTTGCGGGTATTATTGGAATCTCTTCAGCAGGTGCGTATATGCTGTCAAGAAATAGAACGCTGTTTAGCTCCATCGTATACATTTTCTGCATTATCCCAATGTTAATTCCATTTCAATCCATCATGATTGCGGTTTTGAAATTAGCAAAAATATTTCATTTATCAGAAAGTGTATGGGGGTTAGGCGTTCAATATTGGGGCTTTGGAGCTCCAATGGCTATTTTTATATATCATGGTTTTGTTAAAGGCATACCTAGAGAATTGGATGAAAGCGCCACGATTGACGGTGCTTCGACCGTTACCTTATTTTATCGAATCATCTTTCCACTTTTAAAGCCTGTGACGGCTACCATTATCATTATTGATGTAATGTGGATATGGAATGATTTTCTTTTGCCTCTGATTATGGTTAATGGCTCATCTTCAACAAAAACATTAACTTTGGCTGCTTACACCTTCGTCGGACAATATACAACCGATTGGCAGTACACAATGACAGCGATGGTTATGGCTGTTTTCCCTTCTGTCGTCGTTTTCATTCTCATGCAGAAGCAAATTGTAAAGGGAGTAACAGCTGGGGCAGTTAAAGGTTGAAGAAAAATTTAATACATAGAGATAAGGAGATACAGCATGCTACCATCACTCACATTTCTTAAACGTCAATTAGAGGAAATTCTACGCAATAAATTTGAGCAGGGACATCAAACCTCCGGTTATTTAGCCAAGCTGGAGCAGCTTCCAGCAAGCTATGATGCCTATCTGGAATTCGCTCATAGCTTGGCTGCTATTCCAATGAGGGACAATTGGTCCTACTATGAGCCAAACGATTTAGAGGATATATGGCGGGAATGCGATCCGGCTAGACCTCTGGGACAGGTCGGAATCCTGGATCTGAAGGACAGCGCGAAGCGGGTAGAGGCGGCATTTCTCGCTTCAGTTTGCGGCTCTATGCTGGGGAAACCGATTGAGGTAAACCCCAGCTTGTCGGAATTGCGTCAAGCGCTAACTTCTGCTGGGGAATGGCCACTGAACAACTACATTTCGGATGAAATTCTCCATGCGTTGGATCGTCGTCATTGGTCTTGGTATGAGACGACCCGGGGGCGAATTGGTTATGTGGCGCCTGACGACGATATCAATTACACATTAATGGGAATGATGGCGTTAGAGCAATTCGGCGTTGGTTTTACAAAAAGAAATTTAAGAGATTTATGGATAAATCATATTCCGATAAGTACAACGTGGGGGCCAGAGAGGGCGATCCTGCTTCGATCCGGGATTAGCTATTTGGAGCATGATAAGGAGATATTCAATCATTCTGAAATTGAGGCTTGGCCTGACTTCTTGGTACAGGAAACAGAATTATGCGGTGCGGCGATTCGCGCAGACGCTTATGGCTATGCCTGCCCAGGACAGCCAGCACTTGCGGCTGAGCTGGCATGGCGTGATGCAAGCTTCACACATCGCCGGACCGGTATATATGCGACCATGTTCATTGCTGCTGCGATTGCTGTAGCGCAGGTACTGCGCGATCCGATTGAAATCATTAGGACTGCATTGCAATTCGTACCTAGACGGAGCAGATTCTATGAGATTACTCAGGATTGCCTGCAGATGGTCGCGGATGCAGACAACTGGCTGGAAGCCTATCAGAGCATTAACCAGAAGTATGCGAATTATTTCCATTGTCAGGTTTATCAGGAAATAGGTACCTTAATGAATACGTTTCGATTTGCTGACAATGTCGGCGACGGGATATGCAAGCAAGTGATGCAGGGCAATGATACGGACAGCTTTGGTGCGACAGCTGGCTCACTGCTCGGGGTTTATTTCGGTTCTGAAAGCTTGGAAACAAGATGGCTTAAGCCATTCCAAGACCGGATTCATACAGGACTCTCTAATTTTCATGAGCAAAAGCTGTCCCGTTTGGCTGAGCGGATGGGGCGTTTGCCAGAGCTGCTGCACAACGGCCAACATCGAATTCAACCCAGCGAACTCTATGTGAACGAGAACACGGATTTCGGCCTTTGAATTTGATTTTATCAAAAATGAAGTGAGGTATAGGCTTGTGGTAAAAATACTTGTAATAGGCAGTATTAATATGGATGTAGTGAATCATGTGTTGAAACATCCTCTCCCTGGTGAAACGATTAAAAGTATAAAGACTGACTTTAATTCTGGAGGAAAGGGAGCCAATCAGGCTGCAGCTGCAGCACTAGCTGGAGCTCAGGTCACATTAATTGGGGCTGTTGGCAATGACCCATTCGCTTCGCAGCTTTTGTCTGCTATTCGTGAAATGGGTATCCAGTCGGATTTTATGATACATAAAGTTGGAAATTCGGGATTAGCGTCAATTACCATAGATGCATCAGGAGAAAATCATATTATTCTTTCAGAAGGAGCTAACGGGCTGTTAACAGTAAGCGATATACAAGATTCTCTTGAGGTACTTGATACTGCTGATATTGTGTTGCTTCAAAATGAAATAAATTGGGACACGACGAGATATGTGATGGAAGAGTCCTATAAACGAGGCATTAGCGTTTACTTTAATCCCGCCCCAGCGTTACAAATACCGTTAGATATCCTTCATTTAATTGATGTGTTAATTCTCAATGAAACTGAAGCCGAGTCTTTAACTGGAATCCCCGTCTCTAACGATTACAGAGCAGTTCAAGCTTCTGCAAAATTAATAAATGGAGGAGTAGGGAACGTCGTGTTGACGTTAGGAAAGAAAGGATCAATGTTTACTGATAGTAGCTGTAATGTTATACATGTCCCATCCTTCGACGTACAAGTAGTTGATACGACGGCAGCAGGGGATACCTTCATAGGCTTTTTGGCTGCATTGACAGGTTCGAAGGAGATTTCGGAAGAGGCTTTGCGATTTGCTTCTGCTGCTGCTGCAATTAAAATTACACGAAAAGGTGCCCTAGAAGGTATTCCGAATAAATCTGAGGTTGAGGCATTCTTAACAGCTACAACTTCAATGAAGTAATGATGTGACATGCCGGTCTGTTCCCTCATTTCGAAAAGTTAAAACCATATCGCCCCCCCATTTCTATAGCCTTTAACTTTCTAGGTATATGGAGATAAGGGGGGGGGATTGCTTTCGAATCTTCGTTTTATTCGGGAAGCCAGCCAGTTGCCAAGCCCGGCCGCTCAGCAGCAAGTGCTTACCATCTCCTTCTACTTAACCTTCTGCTCTTAGCGCCTACAGATCCTGTCACGAGCGTTAGCCCATGTTCACCTATGACCTCGATAGCACCGAATGTAAACAGGAGGAACATCACCTGAAAAATAGCAACCCTAGCAGAAATTTGAAGCCTTACATTGCCAAGAGGAAGGACGTACAATGAGTGATATGAAACTGCTTGCGAAAATGCGGAAGGCCTGGAGGTATAGTCAGAATGAATACAGAAGTGGAAATCCACATTCCGAATCACAAAACAATAGCAGCTAGAAGCAAAATGACAAGGCTGCTACGCAAATTAATTGGACAACGATATTTGCAGGCGATGGCGCTCCTTGGCGTCGCCTGGATGATTATTTTCAACTATGTGCCGATGTACGGAATCATCATTGCCTTCAAGGATTTTAATATCATCAAAGCGATTTCTGAAGCTCCTTGGGTTGGACTCGAGAACTTCAAAGCTTTCATGGAAGATGACAATCTAGGCTATGTCATTAAGAATACGCTTGGCATGAGCGTGCTCAAACTGATCATCGGTTTTCCCCTGCCGATTGCTTTCGCGCTCTTTTTGAACGAAATCCGCTCCGTCCGTTACAAAAAGCTGGTGCAGACGATTTCGTATCTTCCTCACTTTCTGTCATGGGTCATTCTTGGAGGCATCCTCGCTACATGGCTGGCAGATGTTGGCATTATTAATAATATATTGATGGCGCTGAAAATCATCAAAGAGCCAATCAGTTATTTGGCCGAGCCTCAATATTTCTGGAGTATTATTATCACTTCGGACATTTGGAAGGAGTTAGGATGGTCTGCCATCATCTACCTGGCAGCAATCTCAGGTGTCTCGCCTGAAATGTATGAAGCGGCGACCATCGACGGCGCAGGACGGTTTCAGAAAATGTTCTACGTCACGCTGCCATCCATCAAAGGCACGATAACAATTTTGTTTATTCTCGCCGTCAGCGGCATTCTCAACTCAAACTTTGATCAAATTCTCGTACTCAAGAATCAACTGAACGAAACCACCAGTAACGTCATCGACGTGTACGTATACCAAATTGGTCTTCAACAAAGCCGCTTCTCTTATGCTACGGCGGTCGGTTTAATTAAATCCCTCATATCGCTCGTTCTGCTTCTTTCGGCGAACTTCATCACGAAGCGTATGAACAACACATCCTTATTTTGAAAGAGGTGCCGCAACGATGCTTTCCTTGAAACGAAAAACCTTCAAAGAGGTCGTTTTTGACCAGTTTAACAACTTGCTAATGTTAGCCATCTGCTTCGCCACGCTCTATCCGATCTGGTATGTGCTTGTCAACTCTTTCAATGAAGGACAAGACGCCATGCGGGGAGGTATCTACTGGTGGCCTCGGATGTTCAGCATCGACAGCTATTTAGCTGTATTCGCCAACGATGGCATTATGCTCGCCATGGGTATCACTGTAGCCAAAACGTTCGTCGGCACCGTCATCCACGTGTTCTTCACGGCGATGGTCGCTTACGCTTTCTCGCGCAGAGAGCTTATAGGCCGAACGGTCTATATGATCATCGGTACCGTTACAATGTTTTTTAGCGGCGGATTGATTCCTTACTACTTGCTAATCCGCGATATAGGGATGCTCGATAGCTTCTGGGTCTACATTATCCCGGCGATGTTCAGCTTCTTCGATCTCATTATCTTCCTTTCTTTCTTCCGAGAAATTCCCGATGCACTGGAAGAAGCTGCCAAGATCGACGGCGCAAACGATTTCAAAATCTTTTACCAAATCATTCTCCCGGTCTCCATGCCTGTCGTTGCCACCATTGCGCTTTTCCATGGCGTTTATCAGTGGAATGACTATTTCACGGGGATGATCTTTATTAACAAGAGTGACCTTCAGCCGATTCAAACGTATCTATACCGCGTCGTGGCGCAGTCTAGCTCCAACCAAATGGTCGCAGCAACATCGGGCAACGTGTTTAAGACGGTATCCTCCCAGTCCGTTAAGCTGGCGACGATGGTTGTGACTACCATGCCGATTGTTATCGCGTATCCGTTCTTACAGAAATACTTTGTAAAGGGTTTCATGATTGGCTCGATCAAAGGTTAAGTGTATGAACCTGTTTTCTTCCACTAGATTCCGGTGATAATCTTTGTCTTATGACAGAGATTGAACATACTATTATGATGCAGAAAAGGGGAAAACGTACATGAAGAAGATTAAAACGCGCAAGACATTAACTACACTGCTTGCTCTGTTCACAGCCGTATCTTTAAGCGCGTGTTCTACGGACAAAGGCGCGAGCAGCTCTAGCAGTCCGCAGCCGACGAAAGCGGTAGAAAAAGGGACAAGTTCCCCAACGCCTGTAGCAAATGCCGATGAGCCAGGCTGGAAATCCGACACGAAGCCCATTACGTTCGATTGGTACTTAAACTTCTCTTGGTTTCCGAACAAGTGGGGCGTTGACGCAACTTCCCAATACATCACGAAGAAAACCGGCGTAAACGTTAACTTCATCGTACCTGCCGGCAATGAGAACGAGAAGCTGAACACGATGATTGCTTCCGGCAAGCTGCCTGACATCATTACGCTTGGTTGGTACGAGGATGCGGTGAAGAAAATGATCGAAGGCAATATGGTGCTCCCGCTGAGTGACCTCGCGAAGCAGTATGATCCATATTTCTTCAAGGTGGCCGACCCTGCCAAGACATCCTGGTACACACAAAAGGACGGCAAATTTTATGGCTATCCGAATGCATCTTCCTCTCAGCAGGACTACAAGAAGTATGGGGAAAACTTCACTTCGACCCAAACGTTCTTGGTTCGCAAAGATATGTATGAGGCAATTGGCAAGCCGGATATGAGAACGCCTGAAGGGTTCCTGAACGCCCTGAAAGCGGCTAAAGAGAAGTTCCCGGAAGTGAACGGCCAACCGCTCATTCCGCTTGGTTTGCATGATTTTCAAGACAAAGGGAATTTATCATTTCTGGACGCAGCACAAAACAATTCCATGCTAGCAAACTTTCTTGCAATTCCTTATGAAAAGGATGGCAAGCTCTACGATCGTTTCACTGATCCGGAATATGTGAGTTGGCTGAAAACATTCCGTAAAGCCAATGAAATGGGCTTGCTGGCCAAAGATATTTTCATCGACAAACGCCCACAAATGGAAGAGAAAACCGCGCAGGGCCGTTACTTCGCCATGTTGTATCAGCGCTCGGATATGGCTAACCAAAATATTTCCTTATATCAAAAAGATCCAAACAAAGTGTATATTGCTGTGGACGGCCCTGCCAACGTCAAAAAAGATGCGCCTAATTTGCCGGGTCCAGGCATCTCCGGCTGGACGGTAACGTTGATCTCCAAAGACGTCAAGGATAAAGCGAGAGCGATTAAATTCCTTAGCTATCTAATGAGTGAGGAAGGCAATAAAGATGTGTACCTAGGAGAAAAAGGCGTTAGCTACGACACGATTGACGGCAAGGATCAATTCAAGCCGGAAGTGTTTGATTTGATGAACAAAGATCGCGCAGCATTTGATAAAAAATATGGTTCGTCCTTCACGTTCTGGATGCTGATGGATACAAACATGATGTTGAAATGGGCGCCGCAAACTGTGGAGCCGATCAAACAGCCTGAAGATTGGACGAAGGGTAAGACGAAGAGCTTCTCGCAATATGACAACATCTTGCCGACAGGTACATCTGAGGAAGGGATTATCCATACGAAAATAGCCCAAAACTGGGGGAAAACGCTGCCGAAGCTGCTGCTAGCCAAATCCGACGAAGAGTTCGATCAGCTCTTTGATAAATTCCAGAAGGAACGCAAAGCGGCGGGTCTGGATAAGGTACAGGCTTACGAGCAGAAGGAATTTGAAGCGAATAAGCAGAAACTTGCCCAGTTCGCAAAGTAACACCGCGGTTCTTGAAGTAGCCCTATGTGTCAGCCCGAGAGTCTGGTTATCCAGGCTCTTGGGTTTTTCGCTACAATTTTACCTGCATCCGGTGAAAGTTGTATGAAGCTAAGAGAATTAGGTCAGAGAGGCTGGATGTGTCCATGGGAAACATTCTAAGCGAGTGGAAAATGCGGCTCACACTGTTGACGAACCGTATTTCCATACAAGTGAAACTAATCGGTGCGTATATTCTCATTATTTTAATCCCCATTATTTTGTTCTCGTGGTATCTGTTTAATGAATTCTATCAGAACACGATTCAAGATACGATCAAGAAGAATCAATATGTGTTAGAGAGCGAGAAGGTCAGTATTCTCAACAATATTGAAATTATGGAGCGAACCGCTCAACTGTCCACAGCCGATCGAGAAGTCTTTAATTATTTGCTCAGTACCCGGGAGTTAGAAGTTCCGGAACTGGTCAATTTCGATACGAATTCGTCTTCAAACTTGCAGCGACTCATGTTTAGTAATCCGAACATCATGAACGTTCGCTTGTTTACTAATAATCCGAGCATCAAGGAAATCTGGCCTGTCATCTTTAATGAAAGCCGTATTGAGGGAAGAGCTTGGTATAAGCATGTGTTGGCTAGGAAGGGCACGGTTTGGTGGGAGATTTTGAAGGATGAGAAGGACATTTTGAAGCGTGAAAATACGGTCATGGAGTCAACCTCGACCTATGTATCCCTTCTTTGGGAGATCTGTTTTCCGATTGCTACACATGTCGGCATTAGGGTAGTAGATATGCAAATTGATAAATTTTTTCAGAAGGCGTTTAGTCCGAACCAGGACGGACAGTCCCATATGCTGATTGTTGACCGTTCGGGGGGGATTTTTACCGATACCGGCAGCCCCTTTTTTAAAGGTATGAATCTGGAGCAGCTTCGGAGGGATTGGGAAGGACAGCCGCATCAGGGTGGCTCCAGCTTTACGTTTACAATTGGGGGTACCCCCTATTTGTGCCTGACTACACCTATTGATCAACTTGGGGCGCATCTGTTGAATGTGGTATCACTGGAAAACCCGGTTACGCAAATTAAACATACCCGTAATCTTTTCATCGCTGCAGCGGTGGTCTTGATCGCACTTTTGTCGGTGATCACCTACTTCCTGCAGTCTCTTATCTTGAAAAAGCTGCACATCTTACGGGATTCGATGAAAAAAGTGCGTAGTGGCGACCTGAACGTGCAGATCGATATCGATGCAGGTGGAGAAGTTGGCGAGCTCGCCCATCATTTCAGACAGATGTTGAAAAAGTTGAATGAGCTTATCGTTGAAGCTGTAAACAAGAAGGCAGCAACGAAAGAAGCGGAACTGAACTCGCTCAAGAATCAGATCGACGCCCATTTCCTCTACAATACGTTGGAGAATTTAAAAATGCTGGCCGAAGTCGAGGCGCAGTACACGATCTCCGATGCATTGACCTCCCTCGGTGCACTCATGCGTTATAGCTTGAAGTGGTCGAGTGATCATGTCCGACTGCGAGATGAAATCGGGCATATTCAGAACTATATTGCGATTATGAATATCCGTTATGATGACAAGTTGGAGCTCAAGCTGGATATCCCGGAAGGTTATAAGGAGCAGGAAGTGCTGAAGATGTCGCTTCAACCTCTTGTCGAGAATGCCGTAAAGCACGGCATGAACTCAGATCAAGTCAGGCGTGACGGCATCGTGATCCTGATTCGAGCTTGGCAGATGGTAGACGGGATGCTCATTGAGGTGATGGATAATGGTGCGGGTATGTCCCCAGAAAAGCTTATTGAGCTTCATGAGAAGATCGAAATGGACGATGCCCACTTTCATACGAAGTACGTCGGTAATAAGCAGATTGGTGACAATGAAGGTAATGGCATCGGATTACGCAACGTGACACAACGAATTAAGATGTACTATAGCAATGAGTATGGCATTAAGGTAGAGAGTAGGGTGGGCGTTTACACCCGAGTGATGATGAAGCTTCCTTACTTAATATTATCCGGAGGACTATCTGCTTATGAGAAAAGTACTTATCGTAGATGATGAGAAGAATATCCGACTCGGCTTACGGGCCATGATCAATCGCGAATTTCCAGATGCGTATGATTTCGAATTCGCTTGTGATGGGGAAGAGGCGTTAGCGCTGCTGTCAGCTTCATCCACGGACATCGTGATCACAGATATCCGTATGCCAGTCATGGATGGCATCACGCTCATCAATCGGATTCAAGAGCTGGACTGGATACCGGCTGTTATCATTTTGAGTGGCTACGATGACTTTCAATATGCGAAGGAAGCGATTCGCTGTGAGGTAAAGGAATATCTGCTTAAGCCGATCGTTCGTGACGATCTATCCCGCACTTTTCTCCGGTTGGAGAAGGGGCTCCAGCAGAAAGAGCAGATTAGTGAACAATTAACAAGTTTCCTCAAGCAGCGTGAAGCATTCAAAGAAAGCCAGCTTAACTATTTGTTGAGGCACCCCCATCTAGGGGAGCTGGACCTGCGGGCCAAGCTGGTGGATATCGATTTGGAGTGGTTGAATGACGGCTTCCAGCTTGGTGTGCTGCAATACAGAGGGAT
The DNA here is from genome assembly GCF_014640555.1 of Paenibacillus marchantiophytorum. Taxonomy (GTDB): domain Bacteria; phylum Bacillota; class Bacilli; order Paenibacillales; family NBRC-103111; genus Paenibacillus_E; species Paenibacillus_E marchantiophytorum. The sequence goes on from NZ_BMHE01000006.1 coordinate 43,928, forward strand.
CGCCCAAGGAATGGTCCATAATGAATTCTTGGCGCAAATCCAAGCCGAGATTGGAAATGTACCTGAAAAATTTCGACAGCGTCGAGCGCATGTGCTCGATAAGGAGAACCAGTTCGTTCTCATTGCCGAGCACGGAGAGCTTTTTCAGTACTTGACGGAGCGGATTGGCGAAGATGGATATTTCACCTACAGCATGGGATTAAGCGTGTTTACCTATGGTATGACGCGTTTGCAGTCCACATATCAAGAAGCGCAGCAGGCGCTGAAATACACATTCCTGCAATCTGCGCCCGGGGTCATCCGCTACGAAAGTATCAGCCAGAAAAGCAAACAATTCGTCCTCCCTATAGAAATGATCAAGAAAATCGCTAACATGCTTGGAACCAATCGCGACAAGGAAATGATGGCGCTGCTTATGGAGGTACTCGATATCAAGACGGTGGCTCGCTTCGACTTCGCTTATCTGGAAGTCGTGAGTCAAGCTTTCAACGATCTTGTATTTGATAAGGTTTTTCATGTGTACGGGGGAGAGTCTATAGAAATACTGCGGCTATTCAAGAGAGTCGGAGACATTTCGAACTTTAACTATTTTCACGATTACTACCATAGTGTGGAAGGTCTGTTACGTCGATTGAATGACTATGTACGAAGCATGAAGACGTTTTACATCGATCATAAAGAGATGAAGAAAGCCGTTCAGTACATGCAGGACAACTACCAGAAGGATTTGAATATGACGATCGTCTCCAACCATGTATCTTTGAACTATTCGTACTTCAGTCAGGCTTTTAAGGAATACACCGGAGAAAGTTTCGTCAATTATTTAAAAAAGCTGCGTATCGATAAGGCCCGGGATTTACTCGTCACAAGAGAGTACAAAGTCTACGAGATAAGTGAAATGGTCGGATTCGAGAATACGAAGCATTTTAGCCGTGTGTTCAAGGAGATGGAAGGTGTTAGTCCGCAGGAGTATCGAGAGCAATTTGAAGCGATGTGGCCCAAATAGGGTCGGTTTCTGCATCCTATATTTGAAATTGCGCCAGATCCTAGGATCTGAACTGTGAACTGCTTCGTAGACAGTTAACAAAACACCTAGTGCCTTTACATCCAAAAGATGGCTCCTAAATTCGTAATTCGTTAGGAGTCATCTTTTTTAAAATATTTTTATAATTTTCTCAATCGATCAACGATAATATGGTTGACAATTTCATCCCTAAAATGAATTTGAGCGAGAAAGAGATTCTCGACATCTCGGAATTTTTTGAGACTATTGAATTCAAATGTATTGAGCTTGCCGTTCAAAGAGCCGATGATGAGGACAGCTTCAGATTGAGAGCGCTCTCAGCAAAATGATTGCCAACAATATTCCGCAAAAAATTCTGGACGAAGCTACAATAAGAAATATTATCATACGAGATGTAAGCGGAATGGTGTATTAACTAATGGAAATATTCTATTGTGATAAGTGGTCGATTTTAAAAAAGAAACCATGGAATATGATTGATGAGATGACGGCAAATTTATGCCATTAAATCACCAACCGTATACTGCTGTATTAAGCGATGGGAAAAATCCCGAAAATATCATCAGAATTGCTGAGTATGGTTATGGGTTTTCAAGAAAATGGACACATTACGATGGAAAGAAGAAATGCCAAGACTGGTGAATCTGAAGAGCGCGAAGTGACTGAAAGCGTTGAGAAAAATTGGGAGGTATATCCCTTATTTGGTGAACACAAATAACCGCTCAGAGGGTATGAGCGGCGCAACTTTAAATGAATTTCAATTCAGACGACGAATTTTAATATTTTAAAATTACAGCATCTTGCGACAGAGATACACTTATCTACCCTGACCGATTCTGAACTCGTCTGCGACGTTGTATGCGTAGCTGTTAATCAGCATCAACACAAAAACCAAGAGAGTCCAGAGGAGCGTTTCTGTTCGTCAGGTATCATGTGGGGCAAAATCAACACTGGACAATGCAACATAACGTTTGGTACAGTCCTAGCTAAGAAATTATCAACAGCATGGGAGAGGGAAGCTTCGTACCAAAGGACCATGCTTCCAGAGCGCAGGCTGCAGCCATGATCTTCAGACTGTTTTTTCAAGCTTAGCCCGCAATCAAAGTAGATAAAACAAAGCACCGTCATTTTCTTAGTTCAAACGAACCGAAAGGATGTCGGTGTTTTGTTTTACATGGCCAAGCCCAGCGTTGGAATGTACTTGTTGAATAAAATATTGCAGTTAAGCAAAAAAAACAAAAATGAACATAATATGGAAAAAACTTGAGGACAATTGGGAGGAGTATTTTCCAGAGTTGGATGTATTGATGAACATTACAATAAAAATTAGAAACACTGGCATGATTATTGAACCTGTATTGTAAGCACTTTGAAAGAAGGGGATTGTCTTGTTTCAGAATAAAGAGAAAATATCTGGCAATCAAGCTCTGATGTTGATTTTGGCCGGTGGTGTGGGGAACATTTTTATTGTTTTATCGGTACCTGCTATTAAAGATGCCGGAAGAGATGGTTGGATTTCGGTTCTGTTGGCGTATGGTATTGCGGCTCTGCTTGGGCTTACATTGATTCAGTTGGGAAAGAGATTTCCCGATAAAACGTTTGTTCAGTACCTTCCAATTGTTTTAGGAAATATCCCTGGGAAAATCGCAGGTTTGTTCTATATTATAGCTTTTTGGGTGATGACCGCTCTCATTTTGCGAGAAACACTTGAATTAATGAAGTTTTTCTTGCCAGAAACACCCTCCATTTATATCAGCGTATTCATATGTATATTAATCGTGTATGCAATGAAAAAGGGCTTTGAGGTGTTTTCCAGGACTGCTGAATTTTTTTCAATCACGATGATTGCTCTGATCGTACTGCTGTTGCTTTTTATTATGTCGAATCTAAAATGGACAAACCTGGCTCCTGTTATGGAAAACGGTGTGATGCCTGTTTTTAAAGGACTTCGATTCCAGTACCCCTTTGCAGCAGAGACCATCCTATTTATGGCAATGGCAATCTGGCTTCCGTGTTTAAACGATAGAAAAAAAGCGGCAAAGAATTTAGAGGATTCGAAGCTATATTTATGATCTTGTGGTTATCGACCGCCTATTTGGAACTGCTGGTTTTCTTTTATCCTCCTGTTATCGGATTGGCTCAATGATTGAATCTCAAGGATTACAAGCCATTAATTGTTCCCATGACCGTTGTTATCATCGCATTGGCTATGGTACCATCCAATGTAATCGAGACCATTAAACTGGATGCACTAAAGAATCCGTATGTGATATTACCTTTAAGCTTATTGATACCTCTTGTCTGGGTAGTATTCATAATAAGGAAGCTGGAGGAATCTCAGGTTCTAATGGTTAAGGTAACTGAGGAATAGGGAAAACGAACCCCAGAGCCAATATCACAGAAAGTCCAAATCCAATGAGCAATATGATTGAAAATGCCCAAAGTTCAGCGTATGAAGTAGCTCGTATTAGCTTTGGTGCTTCAAAAAGACAGAAATATCTATCTTAAATAATCTTCGCACAACTAATAAAAAATATTCATAGGGTAGGTTTATCAATAGAGTAGACACGTCGAAGCAATTCTGGAATGGGATGAGAAACATGCAAATGATTGACATAAGCTGCGGACCGATGTGCACTTTGTCAGTTTCAGAATACAAGCATCGAGGACCTCTATGGAATCGACATGGAGGTCAAGTTGTTGCGCATCAAGACATTCGTATATTCCTAATGGGAGTTTAGCGACTGTTACTACTACGTCTACCGCGCCGAGTGGAGCGTCGATTTCACGGCACTCATTACAGTGAGTCCACCGTTAAGTTTGAACCTTTGCTCCTCCGACTTACGCGGCAGATCGACTCATAAGGCGGAAAAGAAATAACCTTAAACTTATATGAATTGAATTTCTAATTCGGTAGCTCAGATTTTGCAAAACTCATGCCTCCGAACCCGCACCGTTCCGGCATTCTGTAAAGATTAGCTGATGTGATTAAAAAATGCCGATGGACGTTGAAAGCGCTTTGTTTTATCGTAAACGGCAAGGGAGTCCATTACCCGAAACAACAATACGGAAAGGGAGGTGTATCTAATTGAAATATACTACGCTGGCAACGGCTTCAGCAAAAACGGCAGCGACCCGAAGGTCCCCCTTCGTATCCTCAATGCGCAAGCATTGGGATTTGTACGCGCTCTTACTACCAGTTATAGTTTATTTCATTATTTTCCATTACATCCCGATGTACGGTGTACAAATCGCATTCAAAGAATTTATCGCCTCTAAAGGAATTAATGGCAGCCCATGGGTCGGTTTCCAGCATTTCGAGAGGTTTTTCGATGGCTTTTACTTCTGGCGGGTGATTCGAAATACGCTTGGCATCGGTCTGTACGAGCTGATCGTGGGCTTCCCGGTACCGATTATTTTGGCACTCCTCATAAACGAGGTTCAGTCAAAATCGTTCAAGAAAACGGTGCAAACCGTCACCTACGCCCCCCATTTCCTGTCCACCGTCGTTATGGTCGGCATGCTGCTCATCTTCCTGTCGCCACGCTACGGCATCGTCAACACCCTTATCGAATGGCTTGGCGGGGATCAAATCGCCTTTTTGACGGAGCCCGGCTGGTTTAAGACGGTGTATGTATTTTCAGGTGTCTGGCAGCAGATGGGATGGAGCTCGATCATTTATTTGGCGGCCTTGACCGGTATAGATCCTCAGCAGCATGAAGCAGCTAAGGTCGACGGGGCGAGCCGTTTGCAGCGAATATGGCATGTTAATCTGCCCGGCATCTTACCGACCATCATCATTTTACTTATCTTGAACGTTGGATCTATCTTGTCCGTTGGCTTCGAGAAAGTGTTTCTACTGCAGAATCCACTCAACATGGAAGCGTCTGACATCATCTCTACTTACGTCTACCGAAGTGGGATCCTGGAAGCACAATACAGCTTTTCTGCCGCCGTCGGTCTGTTCAACTCTGTTATTAATTTCTTCATGCTCGTGACCGTCAACTTTATTGCCCGAAAGGCGGGTGAAACGAGTTTATGGTAAAGCAATCGTTCGGCGACAAAATGTTCGTCTTTATCGTGCACGCTTTGCTCATACTGGTCCTGATCACGGTTCTGTACCCGCTCGTATTCGTGCTCATCGCTTCGATCAGCGATCCGGGCAAAGTCGTGAACGGAGAAATTTGGCTATGGCCAGAGGGCATTACGTTTCACGGCTATGAGAAAGTGTTTCGAAACAAAGATATTTTGACAGGATATGCCAATACCATCCTTTACACTTTGTTAGGGACATGCGTAAATCTCATCATGACGATATGCGCCGCCTATCCACTATCGCGCAAAGAGCTTTACGGACGCAGCTTCGTTACGGCTTTGTTCGTATTCACGTTGTTTTTTAGCGGCGGGCTTATTCCGACGTATTTGCTTGTCAAAAAGCTCGGTATGGTGAACACGATGTGGGCGCTTATCATTCCGAATGCGGTGGCTGTCTGGAATATTATCATTATGCGGACGTTTTTTCAGCAAAGTATTCCAGGAGAAATTCAGGAATCGGCGCAAATTGACGGCTGTAACAACCTTCAAATTTTGCTGCGTATCGTCCTGCCCTTGGCGCTTCCGATCCTCGCCGTCATGACGTTGTTTTACAGCGTAGCTCACTGGAACTCTTATTTCAATGCACTTATTTATTTGACGGGTCGCGAGAAGTATCCGCTGCAGCTCGTGTTGCGCGAAATTTTGATCCAAAGCAACATGAAGGATATGGTCGCAAGCGGAGAAGAATCACTCGCAAAAAGCGTTATGGAAGCAGAATCGATCAAATACGCAGTCGTGATCATAGCCAACCTGCCTGTACTGATGATGTATCCGTTCCTGCAGCGGTATTTCACCAAGGGTCTTACGATCGGTGCGGTGAAGGGTTAATTATTTTTTATGAAAATAATTCGGTATTTTGAAAGTTGAAATATACAGCAAAATGGGAGGTCCATCACATGAACTCAAAAAAAAATGTTACCATATTATTATCGTTCATTTTGTCGATCAACTTGTTATCCGCTTGCTCCGGAGGCGGGGCGAAAAGTCCTGACGATACGAAAAAACCAGAAGCGGGAATTAGCACAACGGGAATGCCCATTGCACCCGAAAAAATAAACCTGAAGATGATCGCCGGCAAAGCACCTACGACCGCTTCCAATTGGAACGATGTCATGCTCTGGCAGGAGTACGAAAAACTGACGAATATTCATGTCGACTGGGATATGATTCCGGACGAAACCTTGACGGAAAAGCGCAACATCATGCTCGCTGGCGGGAATTATCCCGACGCCTTCTTCACGGCGGGAATTCCTACGCCGGACTTGCTCAAATACGGATCACAGGGCACATTCATCAAGCTGAACGATCTAATCGACAAGTATGCACCGAATATCAAAAAGCTTCTGAACGAAAATCCGGAGGTGCGCAAAGGGCTAACGATGCCGGACGGCAACATTTACTCGTTCCCAACGGTGTTCGATCCCAAATTTACATCGGTGCTTAGCGGCGGTAAAGTATGGCTCAAAAAAGAGTGGCTAGATAAGCTCAACCTGAAGGAACCGGAAACGACCGAAGACTTTTACAATATGCTGAAAGCGTTTAAGGAAAAAGACCCGAACGGTAACGGCCAGGCGGACGAAATTCCATTCCAAAGCGTTGGCTTGCCCGGCATCATCAATTATTTCAAAGGAGCCTGGGGACTCGGCACACGAGGAAGTCTCCATGCCAATGTTGACATGGATTCTTCAGGTAAGCTAAGATTTATTCCAACGGATCCCAAATACAAGGAAATGCTGCAATATGTGCAGAAGTTGTACAGCGAAAAGCTGATCGCCGAGGATATTTTCACGATCAAGTCGAACCAGTTTTACGCGACTGGCTCGAAGGGCTTGTACGGCGCAACCCGTACGACAAGCCCGCAGACGCTGATGAATCAGCCGGGATACATCGGCGCTAACGCGTTGAAAGGGCCTCACGGCGATCAGGTGTACACGGCCGTCGGATCTCCTTTGGCCGATCCAGGGGCATTCGTCATCACCGACAAAAACAAGCATCCCGAAGCGACTGTACGCTGGATGGACTATTTGTATGGTGAGGAAGGCAGCAAAATGTTCTTCATGGGCTTCGAGGGCAAGTCGTATGAGAAGACACCCTCTGGCGAACTGCAGTACACGAAGGAAATTACCGCCAATCCGGGTGGCTTAACTTTCGAGCAGGCGCTTGTTAAATACGTCGTATGGCCGGGCGGCGGTTATCCAAACATGGTGCAGCAAAAGTTTTTCAAAGGCGCCGAATCACTGCCGGAGTCGATCGCAGCGACGGAAAAGTTCGTGAAGTATATACCGAAGGAGATCTGGCCGACGTTCTCTTATACGGCCGAGGAAAACCAGAAGATGGCCGCTCTCAGCGCCGATATCAATACGTACGTGACGGAGATGAACGCCAAATTCGTCACTAGCAAAACTCCCTTCTCAGAGTGGGACAGCTATGTCGAAACGTTGAAAAAAATGAAGCTGAACGAATATATGTCCATCTACCAAGCCGCATACGATAGATATAAGAAATAATGGCTTCCAGCATCTGATCCGACAGGGACAGCGGGAAGATAATCGTCGTATAGATATCGTTCGGGAGGGAGGGGTTGCGGTTGATCAGGAGTCAACGGTTTCATCACTTTTTGTTCTCTTACATTTTGGTTGTTGTCCTGTTGCTTGTCGCCGTAAGCAGCGTCGTGCACCGGAGCTTTTTCGAAACACTGCGCAGCGAGGTGGAGGAATCGACCGTAGCTTCTCTCGCCCAGTTTCGAGATGCTGTCGATTTGCGTGTTCAGGAAATGAACCGGCTTGCCTCCCAATTGTCCGCAAATCCGCAACTGATGCCTTATACAGCAACTGACGGTGGTTACGGCTCGCTTCAAGCGGTAGCCGAGTTGGAGCAATATTTGTCTACGAACCTGTTCTTCAGTGACGTTGTTCTCTATTACAAAAAAACGGGTGTTCCGAAACTTTACGCCGCCAGCGGGACGTACGATATGAACTTGTTTTTTGAAGATATTTACCGATACCGCAACTGGAGCTCCTCTGAATTCATTCGAACGGCCGACACCTTGTCCGCTCCTTTCATGCGTCCGGTAGAACCGTTATCGTTCAACCGCGTCGCAGAACAACGCGTTGCTACGTACATGGCGCCGATCCCGTTGAATGCGGAAGTCCCTTATGGCGTTGCGCTGTTTCTTATCCGCGAGGAATCGCTGGCCAGTCTTGCTAAAGGCGTTCTGACCAAATCGAGCGGTATCCTGTTTATATTGAATCAAAAAGGAGAAGTTATATTTCGGCAGGAGAATGGGGTGTCCGAGCAAACTGGGGATCGTTTGCTTGGAGAAATCCGCAAGATCAATGGACAATATGGTATTGGCCAGGTGTCAACGAACGGGCGGGAGTTTTCTTTGCTAACACAACAGTCGGGCTTACAGGATTGGTCCTACGCGGTTGCGTTGCCAAACGACCAATGGATGGGCAAGGTTTCCAACATACGAGGCATCTTTAATACGACGGTTGTTGTTGTGTTTCTGATCGGTATTGCGATGGCGATCGGATTCTCGATCCAACACTATCGTCCGTTGAGCAGGCTGGCCCAAATCGTATCGAGCCAGTATCGGTCGGGATTATTCCACAAATCCGGCGATGAGATCGACTACATTTCTCGTGCTGTCGGCCAATTGGCGGAGGAGAAGGAGAGCTTGCAGCATCGGCTTCGCAGTCAAAGCCGGGCGCTTTCGGAACAAATACTGATCTCCCTAATCAAAGGGAGGCTGAAAACAAAAGCAGAGATCGACGACATGCTTCAGTTTTCAAATCTGAGCCTTGACAAGCCTTATTACGCCGTTATGTTGCTAAGAATCGACGATTACGCCTCCTTCCGCAAGCAAAATTCCGGTCGGATGCAGGAACTGCTCACGTACGGCTTGATCAAGGCGGTCGAGGAGCTGTCTTTGGAGGCGGGAAGCGGCTTCGGCACAGAAATGTTAGACGGTCACGGTATAGTGTTTCTCGTGAGCCTGAACGAAGGGTTCGACGATCCGGAAGTACTTCGGGAGCTGGCCGAGAAAGCGAGATCGTTTTTCAAGCAATACTTTCGCCTTACCGTTTCGATTGGGCTCGGTGGTATTTATGACGACGTGGCATCCATTTCCAGGTCATACGTGGAAGCAACCCATGCATCCCGGCATCGATTCGTGCAGGGCTGCGACAGAGTTTTTTCCTTTGACGAAATCGGCCCGTCTCAAACGAGCGATTATGTATACCCCGTGGAATGGATTGACCAGTTGGTCAAGGGGATTAAGCAAGGAAACGTCAGTCAGGTCGAGCAGGCGGTACGAGGCGCGTTCAGCCACATCACGGAGGCGAACGTCTCGGTCGAAGCGGCGGAATGTATCTGCTTCGATATCGTCAACAGCACCATCAAGACGCTCATCGAGCTCGAGCTCGAGCTCGACGACCGACTTGATGAAACGCTTCAGCAACTGTTCGTACCCCGCTGCGAGACCATGGATGAGTTGGAACATCTCGTCGTAGGCATATGTCTCAAAGTTTGCAAATACGTTACAAAGCAAAAAGAAAGTAAAAACGTCGTCCTGCTGGAAACGATGAAAGCTTACATTGAGCGTAAATACATGGATCATTCGCTCGACCTTGAAACGATCGCGGGGAAGTTTGGACTCTCCGGTTCGTATGCGACCCGGTTTTTCAAGGACCAAACGGGCTGCTCGCTAATGCGCTACATCGACTCTCTCCGCATGGAGGAAGCGAAGAGATTACTAAAAACAACCGAACTGGCCCTCAAGGAAATCATGGAAGAAGTCGGCTATGTCGATATAACGAACTTCATTCGAAAGTTTAAAAAGGTCGAAGGTGTGACGCCGATCCAGTACCGCAACCTTACCAGAAGCAGCACAGTATGATTACTGTGCTGCTTAGTCACACGTCAACTAGTAAGAAATGGAATTTAAAACATAACCTCATATTTTATGCAGTTGAAGATAAATTCTGGTAATATCTCGGGACAGTGCTCACTTACAAGAAATATTAGAAGCACATAACTCAATATATCAAAGATGTATATTTTATCAATTTAAGGCATCTTAGAATTAGAAGATAATTGAAAAAAACACGATACTCAAATTTCATATCGTGTTTTTTTGTGTTTTATTCACGAAATTCTGTGACAAAACAATGGGTATCTGAGTACATGCATTCTCAAGCGGACGTCGTCTGCCGAGTGAATACACACGGCAGGTCGTGGGTTTGGATAATTAACTTTAGCATTTTCGGAAACTTTGAGGCTTTAGAAGGTGTTTATGGATATGGTGAGTTTATCTTCTGCTATAATCCTTAGGACTTACACCAGTATATTTTTTGAAAATAATAGAAAAATATGAAGGGTCAGGAATTCCAACCTCTTCAGCTACTTCATAAGTTTTTAAATCAGTAGTGCTTAAAAGTTCTTTAGCCTTTTCTAAACGAACTTTATTAATAGTTTTAGTAACGGTATCACCGGTTTCCTTCTTAAATAGCCTACTTAAATAGCTACTATTAGTGTGTACATAGTCTGAAAGTATCTTTAGTGTAATGGAACTTTTATAGTTTTCATTAATATACCTCATAGTTTTTATGATTATTAAATTATTTTGTTTTGTTATGATGGCTAGCTTTATTGAAACCTCAGAAGCTAGTTCAACTATTAGCTGGGAAAGTTTTAAAGCTGAAGTACAAGCTACAATTTGTTTATATATAGGTTGTTCCTCCTTAGTGAAGCTGGAAAAACTTAAATTATAATTTGAAAGCAAAGCTTGGAAAGCAAAACAAAGATTGATGCCCGTATTTTTTATATAGTCTATAGGCTGCTTAGTAGCTCTTAGCTGTTCAAATAGTTCAGAAATGAGTCTAGAAAATTCAGGTCCATTTCCTACTTTAATCTCATCTAGGATATTCTCTACAGAAGTATTTGTTGAAAATTTTTCTTCATGGCACAAGGAATTGACATAGTTTGAATATATACAAAGGCTATTTTCAGTTTTGTTATAAAACCTAGAAGTAAGGGAGATACTAGTTTCTTCATAAGCTGTTTTAAGCTCCATAATATTTAAGTGAGGGTTACTAATTCCAATAGAAATAGGGGCGCTTATAAAGCCTTCTAGAGTTCTAAGAATTTCTGAACATAGCTCAAACAGGAGATAGGAATTTTCATCCTTGAAAGAGATTAGGGTACCTAACTGGCTTTCCTTTAAGCAGACAGTATAAAAAGTATAGTCCTTGAAAGCTAAGCTAATCAGCTGTTTTATATCTTCAGCATTTGTATTATGGATTTCAAATAGAAGTACATAATAGGAAGTTAAATTTAATTCAAGCTCGTTAGCTTTGTCTGCAATAGCGCTGTTTGTTTTTATTACTCCATCAAAGACATCCTTAATAAATTTTTCTCTTAAAGCTTCTGAGTAATCAATAATTTTATTTTTAAGTAAGCTAAGGCTATAGTCTACTTCTACTGCAGCAAGCAGCTGTGCCTTAGCTTTTGTTACTGCAGCAATCAGTTGCACTGGTTCTGTTGGCTTAAGGACAAAGTCTACTACATTATATTTAAGGGCCGCTTGAGCATAGGAGAAGTCAGTATAACCTGTTAAAATTATGACCTTTATCGGCAGAACCTTTTCGTGAATATATTTTGCTAATTCTATTCCATTCATTCCAGGCATTTTAACATCTGTAACTATTATTTCAGGAGCTAGCTCTTGGATTTTTTCTATAGCCTCTAACCCATTAATTGCCTCCCCAACTACTTCACAGTCTGCAGAAGCCCATGCTACAAAATTAACTAAACCAAGTCTGATAGCCCGTTCATCATCTACAATTAATACCTTATGCATTATTAAGTTCTCCTTTATCTAATGGAATTCTAACTATGACTTCAGTTCCTTTACCTAATTCACTGGTGATATTTATTCCATAGTTTTCACCATACAAAAGCTGTATACGTTTATTTGAGTTATATAATCCTATACTTACATGTTTTTCACTTTTTAAGGTAGTAAGCTTATTTGTTTCAAAACCAGCTCCATTATCCAGTATTTCAATTTGTATTCCCTCAGAATAGAACCTAAAGTTAATAGTAAGCAAGCCCTTGCTAAGTTTCTCTTCAAGTCCGTGGATTATTGCATTTTCTACTAAGGGCTGAATACAAAGTTTAGGAAGATAGTAGGATGAAATGGAACTGTCATCTACATTAACCTTACTTTCAAACCTATCTTTGAAGCGGCTATGTTGGATGGAAAGGTAAAATTGTATATATTGGAGCTCTTCTTCTATGGTTATTTTTTCCTTGCCACTTAGGGAAAGGTTAGCGCGCAAAAAGGACGCTAAGGGGGAGATAATTTCGTTTATTTCTTTATTTCCTGCGGCTCTAGCATGCCAACTAATGGTATCTAGTACGTTAAAGAGAAAATGAGGATTAATTTGCGCTTGTAAGGACATTAATTCAGCTTTCGTTAAAAGTAATTGCTTTATATATACATCATTTATAAGATACTGAATTTCATCTGTCATTTTATTAAAGGTCTCTGATAATTGCCTAAGCTCTAAAGCTTTATAACTAGGCATTTTAGTTGCATAGTTTCCTTTTCTAATATGATTTATATTCTTCATTAAATCCTTAATAGGTTTGGAGATTTTAGCTGAAAGCAAAATAGTAAGCACTAAGAATAGTAGTAGAATTAGAGCGATTACTTCAATATATCTTAAAAGATCCTCTGAAAACTTAGAAAATACCTGCTTTTTCGAGACAGAGATACTGGAGATAAAGTTATATTTTTCTATTGGTTTAGCCATGGTCAAATAAATTTCTCCCTTACTAGTTACTTCCTTTAATTCAGTAGAAGAGCCCTCGACTAGGTTAGCATTTATTTTTTTGCCTAGCATACTAGTGTCGGTATGAAGCAAAACTTCCTTGTTTTTATTAACAAGGATGGCTTGGGCACCTTTATATTGAGTAATATCTTTAAAGTTTTTCGATAGAATTTGCACATCTATGGCAAAAATAATTGTGCCAATATGCTCTAAAGAGTATTCACTTTTCATGTTTTTAACTAAGTAAAGGGTTTCATCTTTTTCAGTAGGGGGTATAATTTGAGTTGCCTCAAGCTGTAAGGAGCTTTCCTGGTAAGCCTTTACATTATGTTGAAGAGAAACCTCCGTAGTTAAACTATTATGTTCAATGTGGTAATGGGCGTTTTTACTATCAAATATATATACAGATTTTATTAGCTGTGCATCCCACAAGTAGTTATAGATAAGTAAATAAGACAATTGTTTTTCGATGTTGGTTTTTTGCATGGCTTGATGAACTTCCTCAAAGTTTGGAGATTCTTTATCTAAATTATCTCTAATTAAAGGGTTGGACATGAAAAATAGTAAGGTTGAATCTATAGTATCAAATTGCGCTTTCAGATTATTATTGGTTTGATTTAAAATCTGAGAAAGTTCCCTTTCTGCATTAGATCTTAGGGTATTTGACATCGTAAAATAAAAATACCCGCCAGTTACAGAGGTAATAAGTATTACAATAAAGGTTATAAGAAGAAAAAGCTTAAATCTAATCGTATTCATAACAGCACCTCGCATAAGGAATGCATAGTAATTCGACATAGCTTTTACCAATCCTTTTTCCTTATAAATAGGGTAAAATTAATAAAAGAAAGTAAAAATAAAAAAAAAATTTATTTGTAAGTAAAGGTCTTCTGAATTTTCAAAAAACTAGGCAATAAAAGTAAAAGTTTAAAGCATTTTACTCAATTAACTTCAGGCTTAAAATTTTCTATAATAAACTCAACTTGAAAATATAGGGGGATACAGATAAAACAAACCAGAAAAAGAATCTTAGCAGCGTTGGTTTGCTGAGCAATGACATTAAACTTAAGGGATTGTTACGCAAAAGACGGACAGCGCTTTCATTTGTACAGCTACTAGCACACCAATGGGGAGAGGGTATAACTCTAGAAGCAGAAGAAATACCAGGAGAGGATGCTTATCCTCAGAAAATGAATAATGGTTCTGGTTGGCGAGAACCTGAGACTGAAAATATAGGAGGAAATATAAATGAAACAAACGACAAAGAGAATCTTAGTAGCTATGGTTTGCGGTGTAATGACACTAAACTTAATGGGTTGTAACGCTAAACCAGAAAGGGCTTCCACTAGTACAGCTAATAGCACAAAAAAAGAACCTGTAACCCTTAAAATAGCTACTTATTGGGTAGGTACTTTACCAGAGGCAGCTTTCTTTAAAAAACTAGTAGAGGAATTTCCAAAATCAAAATTGGGAGAGGGAGTAACCCTTGAAGTAGAAGAAATACCAGGAGCGGATGCTTATGCTCAGAAGATGAAGCTGCTAATTTCATCAGGAGACCTTCCAGATATCATTCAAGCCACGGGTGCTAATTACTTAGATTTAGCTGTAAAATCAGGAAAAGTAACGGATTTGACACCTTACTTTAATGCAGACGAAGACTGGAAGGGCTTATTTGACCAAAAGTCATTAGATTATAACTCTAGAGATGGCAAGATTTACGGAGTCCCTTATACTAAGGAAGTTGGTACTATGTACTATAATAAAGAATTGTTTAATAAAGCAGGTATAGCAGAATTCCCCAAAACCTGGGATGAGTTTTTTAAAGTTTGTGAAAAGCTTAAAGCGGCTAATATTACTCCAATTGCCTTGGATACCGCAGAGTATGGATGGTTCACTTCCTTAATGCTTTGCTCCATGATTGGCACTAGTGGAACAAATGGTAACAAGTGGATGAATACGGCCTTTCCTAAAGATTATACATCTCCAGAAGTAATTAGTGCGTTTGCAAACATTCAAAAGCTGTTCAAAAACTATACAACTAAAGATGCAGTAGGTGGAAACTGGGTAGTTCCTACAAATCACTTTGAAAAAGGTGAGGTGGCTATGATTGCCAATGGACCATGGATGGTACCAGATTTTAAAGATACTACAAAGGTGGAAGCTGGTTTCTACGATAAAGTTGCAGTTGCACCCTTCCCAGGTGAAGGTATAATTTCAGTTCCACAATTTGGTGAAATGATAGGTGCTAAGGACAATGCCAAAATAGAGGCGGCAATCAACTTTGAAAAATTCAAGACCTCTATGGAAAATCAAATAGAATACATGAAAATTACTGGAAATATTTATGAGTCGCCAAAGATTCCAGCACCGACTAACATCATAAAAGACAATCCATTACTAGGGGATATAATTGATCTTAGCAGCAAGATAAAAACAACCTATGGAGAAAACCAAGCTTTATGGTATCCAAACACTTTAGACGCATTAAGTAATCTGCTTCCAGACCTTGCTTTCGGAAAGTTAACGCCTGAGGATATGGCAAATAAACTCACAGAAGTAGCTCGAAAAAATAAATAATATGAATTTATATAAGGATAAATCCTCATGGAATGTGGGGATTTATCTTTTAGAGGGAAGGATTTATGTGGTTAAAAATAAAAATTTTTGGGTGATTGCTTTTATAGCTCCCACAGTATTGCTTTTTACTATAATTTTTGCTCTCCCATTAGTAACTGTATTTGTTACAGCCTTTTGTAATTACACGCCTTTTCAAAGCCCTGTATTTGCAGGTATAGATAATTTCAAAACTTTGTTTATAAACAATAGCGACTTCTGGAAGGCCATAAGTAACACGACAATTTGGATCCTGCTTCAAACCACCCTATCTATTTCATTCGGAATATTAGTGGCACTTTTACTTTACAGAAAGCCTTTTGGCTGGAAATTTGTAAGAGCTTCTTACATGATTCCCAATATTATACCTACTGCAGCTACAGGCCTAATGTTTTATCTATTACAAAATCCAGATTTAGGCATTGTAAAAAGTATTTTTGTAGCCTTAGGCAAGGGAGATTTAACTCCAAACCTATTTGGCAATAGCAGCTATACTTTTATAACGGTTACCTGTACTTGGATTTTCTATTCAGCCTTTAATACAATACTAATCATGTCCGAAATAGGTACCATACCTACGGAGGTTTTTGAATCTGCAAAAGTGGATGGGGCCAGCCGCTTTCAGGTAGATGTATTTATAACCTTACCAATGTTAAGAAATATATTAACTACCTGCGTTATTTTGGCTGCTGTTAGTATGATATCTCAATTTGATATTTTATATATAACTACCAAGGGTGGGCCAGATAATACTACTTTAAATTTACCAATTTACCTCTTTAAAACTGCAAACTTAGAAATGAATTATGGCTTGGCTAATGCTATAGGTGTCGTTCAAATTATCTTTGGCTTATTTTTAGTGTTCTCTATTGGTAAAATATTTAAATTCGGTCAAAAAAATGAATAGAAGGGAGGGCTGAAAATGTTTAAAAGATTTGTAATTGTTCTTATAAAATATATAGTTTTATTATTTTTCGTAGTTATTTCTATAGGACCGATACTATGGGTAATCCTAGGTTCCTTTAAAACTCATAAAGAATTATTTGGAAATTCGGCTTTTTCTATTCCCAAACAATTTAGTTTTAGCAACTATGAGAAGGCCATGTCTATAGCACCTGTAGGAAAGTTCTTTACAAATTCTCTACTTATTTGTGGAACAAGCACCTTGTTAAGTGTGATTATTGTTTCTTGTTGCGCCTATGTGGTGGCAAGATTTGATTTTAAATTTAAAGGTCTTTTGGTGCTGCTAATATCTTCAGTACTATTAATTTCAGCGCAATCCATATCCCAACCGATTTTTGTTTTATTTAAAACCTTTAATTTATTTGACACTAAAACAGGACTAATATTTGTATATTTAGCCTTTAGTATACCTGTAACCTTCTATATTATGAGAAGCTATTTCCTCAGCATACCGAAATCCTTAGATGAGTCGGCCTACATAGATGGGGCTGGTTTCCTTAAAACTTATTTGCAAATAATACTTCCATTGGCAAGGCCTGGTGCTGCAACTGCAGCTATACTTCAGTTTATAGGCTCTTGGAATGAATTCTATTTTGCCTTAATTCTAACCAGCGGAAATAATGCAAGAACCGTCCCAATAGCTCTTAACTATTATACTAGTCAGTTTTCAAGTAACTATCCAGCTATGTTTGCGGCAGTAGTGTTAACCATACTTCCAACCATTATTTTATTTATAATTGCTCAAGAGCAGGTAGTGGGTAGTTTAACAGCTGGGGCAGTTAAAGGGTAAGTCTATTTTGTTAAAGAAAGAAGGGGTAAAATGAATAAAAATTACAAGGCAATATTTTTCGATTGGGATGGAACTGCAGTAGTAAGTAGAACTGCACCCACAGATAAAGTACTTCGTTTAATGGTAAAACTTCTTGAGAATGAAGTTAAGTTAGTAATAATAAGTGGTACAAGTTATGAAAATATCGCAGGTGGGAAGCTTCATAAGCTTATAGATAAAAAGCTACTTAAAAACTTATATTTAGGTTTAGGTAGAGGCTCCTTTAATTATGGCTTTGATGAGATGGGAAACTTAAAAATCTTAGGTGGGGTTTTGCCTAAAAAGGAAGAGGTAATTAAAATTCATGAAGTCTGTTTTAAGCTTCATAAATATCTTTTGAGTGAGTATAACTATGAAACAGATATAGTTTTTAGTAGACCTAATTATTGTAAAATTGATCTTTTGGTGGGTTTCGATCGTCAAGGAAAATTATTTCTACAGCCTGAGGAAATTGATATGGTAACGCAACGGCTAAAATTTTATGGCTATAAAAAAGGAATAAAAGGTCTAATGGATTATACCAGTGAAATAGGTAAAACTGCTGGCATAGATGTAATGGTTACTACAGATGCAAAATATCTTGAAGTTGGGATGAGTACTAAAGGGGATAATGTGGACAGCTTGTTAGAAGAAGTAATCTTAAGTAAAGCTATAAAGATAGAAGACTGTTGTTTTTGGGGAGATGAATTTACTTATTTTGGGGAAGGGGTACAAGGCAGTGACGCTTATATGATAACAGATAAATCTCGTAAGGGTGACTTCTTCGATGTTTCAGAAGCTCCTTTAGGACTTCCTCCAGAGGTTAAAGCTGTAGGTGGAAGCGTAAATGGCTTCTTAAATTTTCTTGAAAAGGAGGGAAAGTAAATGGAATTTTTGCCTTGGAAGATAGTTGAAAAAGACTATGAACCAGAGAAAAATATATATTATGAAACAAATTTTACTTTAGCAAATGGTTATATGGGCTTACGTGGTTGCTTAGAGGAAGGTTTTAGTGAAGAAATGGAAACCTATCCGGGAAACTATATTGCAGGGGTTTTTGATAACTTTGAGGGTGACTATGTAGAAATAGTTAACTGCCCAGATTGTATAAGCACAAATATATGGATAGGAAATTCTAAATTAGACATGACTCAGGGGCGATTAAGGGATTATAGCAGAACCCTGGATATGAAGGCAGGTACCTTAACCCGTGAATTTACTTGGGAAGATCCTGAGGGAAATATTACTCGTTTTTACTTCCAGCGGTTTCTATCTATGGATAATGTGCACTTAAACTGCTTAAGAATTAGACTAACACCAGTAAATCATCAACTGCCAATGAAACTTGAAACGGTGTTAGATGGAGATGTATTTAATAGAAAACAAAGGGATTATCCCCCCATAAAAAAAATAATTCCGAATTACCATTTTAATACAGTGAAAGTAGAAGGCTTTGGTAAAA
The DNA here is from genome assembly GCF_014640555.1 of Paenibacillus marchantiophytorum. Classification (GTDB taxonomy): domain Bacteria; phylum Bacillota; class Bacilli; order Paenibacillales; family NBRC-103111; genus Paenibacillus_E; species Paenibacillus_E marchantiophytorum. Next base: position 62,731 of record NZ_BMHE01000006.1, read on the forward strand.
ATGGAGCTTACTTAGAATCTTGTACTAAAACTACAGGAATAACTTTAGCGCAGTATGTGTGGCTTTCACCTATAAATAATATGAAAGTAGACCTAGATCTTAAGGAAAGGAAGGTAATTCAAACTGTTATTTTTGAAGGAGAAATAGAAAAAGAAGTTGGTGTTGATAAGTATGTGGCAACTTACACTTCTCGTGATGCCAAGACTACAGAGCTAAAAGCGCTAGCAGGAGAGGAAATAGTTAAAGCAGCCAATAATCAGTATGATATTTTGTATAATTCTCATAAACTGGCTTGGGAAAAACATTGGGAAATAGCTGATATAGAAATTGAGGGGGATACTTCCTCCCAACAAGGAATACGTTTTAATATATTTAATTTAATTCAGGCCAATGCCTCTTGGGATGCCTACGTAAACTTGCCAGCAAAGCTATTAAGTCATACTCGCTATAAGGGCAACGCTTTTTGGGATACAGAAATGTTTATGTTCCCATTTTATTTATTTACTAATCCACAAGCAGCTAGAAATTTATTAATGTATAGATATAATATGCTGCCGGCTGCCCGTGAAAATGCGAAGAGACGTGGTCTAAGAGGTGCCATGTATCCTTGGATGAGTGCCCATGATGGCTCAGAACAATGTGACAGTTGGGAATACGGAGATTGTGAAATTCATATAACCGCCGATATTGCCTACGCCCTAGATCAATATGTGCAAACTACCAAGGATACAGATTTTTTGGAAAATTACGCTACAGAGATTTATATTGAAACCGCTAGATTTTGGGTAGAACGTGTAGCTTTTAATGAAAGGCTAGGGAAATATACCATTCTTGCGGTTAAAGGACCAGATGAATACTGCTCTATAGCAAATAATAATATGTATACAAATTATTTAGCTGAAAGAAATCTAGAGCTAGCCATAGAAGCTGTAGAGTATTTGGAGCAAAATTCTAGAGAAAAATTAATAGAACTAAAGAATAAACTTAATTTAGAAATAACAGAAGTAGAACAATGGAAGAAAGTTAGCAATAATATATATAAAAATTGGGACAAAAGCCGCGAGCTATTAATTCAAGATGATGCCTTTATGGATTATCCTGAAATTGATATGGAAAAATATGCAGACAGAACCATGCCACTACTTGAAGTAATAGGTTATGAACGTGTTATGAGATATCGTATATTAAGACAAGCTGATGTATTATTACTGATGTATTTACTTAATGATAAATTTGATAAAACACAAAAACTAACAGCCTATAATTTTTATGAACCAATAACTACTCATGATTCATCACTGTCCTTTAATACTCATTGCATAATGGCTGTAGAGCTAGGTATGAAGGAAAAAGCTGTAGATTATTTCTTTAAAACCTGCAGATTGGATTTAGATGACGAACAAGATACTGCGGCTTCTGGCCTTCATGGTGCCTCCCTAGGTGGAACTTGGCAGGCTGTTGTAAATGGCTTTGGCGGTTTAAGAGTTATAGAAGGACAACTTTATTTAGCGCCCATTATTCCTGAAAAGTGGAAGAAGTTAAGCTTTAATATTCACTTTAAAGGTAGGTTAATAGGAATCTCAATTACAGAAAAGGCTACAGAGGTTAAGCTTATTCGTGGAGATGGAATTGAGCTGTTTATTAATAGGAACAGTGTAAAAATATAAATTTTAAATATAGAGACATCCATAGATTTGTGTAAATCAAATCTATGGATGTTTTTTTAGTGCGCCCTGCACAGGCGCTATCTTGATCAAAACCTGGGTACATGAAAAATAACAAGGGGAGATGAAAAACCCGGGTTTGTATCGCGTAGGTATAATTTGTTTGGGAATGTAGGTTGGATAGTAAAAAAAGAAGAAGAAGGTAAATATTTTTAAAGTTAATACTTTTAAAAAAGAGAGATGCATCATTGCAAAAAAACAAGTCGAATAAATAAAAGGATAAGTCATTTATACCAATATTTCTTTTGTATCGATATTTATATAATAGAAAGTAATGAATACAAATGAATACGTAGAAAATGGGGGCGAAACTTCCTAGACAAATCGGAGTCGAATTTGCAAGAGAAATTTCAATAGGTGAAGCTTATTATAAACACCTTAACGATATGAAAATGAAAGGAGGGGGTTCAATGTCCGAAGTGCCAACAGGATGATTGTTGCATTATCACAACACGAATATTATAGATGTATGAATGCAAACAATTTCCGATTTAACAGATCTAAATTCAAAGATGTATTGCAATCGCTTACATCAGTCCTGTCTTTTAACTACAACTATAACTTATCCTGAGCTAACCAGATACTGTACAGGACACTTTAAAAAATTTAGGAGGTAATTTAGTATGAAAAAAAGATCTAAGTTTCTTTTACATCTATTGATTGTAACACTTGTATTTTCAATGATTTTTAGTGTAGGACCCAAAAGCTTGGTACAAGCTGCCGCTGTAACATCACCTTTAACCATGGTATCGGGTAATCTCCAAGTCGGAGTATCTTTCACAAATTCTGGACTTAATCTTACAAGAATCTATGATTCATCAAAAGCACAAGACTTATTGTCTACAGCAGTTGATGAACCACTTTTCACAATAAGATTGAACGGTGCTTCAATAAATTCTAAAGAGGGATGGACTAGTGTTACGGAAGATTTGACCGGCAACGTATATACCTTTGTATTCTCTGGCAACTCAAATGCATCAGGTATTACTGTTACCGTAAAAGCAGATAAAAGCACGGCTGATGCTATCAAATGGAGTATTGCCATAAATAATACTTCCACAACAAAATATGTTCATACCATAGAGTTTCCTAACATTCCGGTTCGCGACTTAGGAGCAGGACGACAAGCTTTTTATCCCTATGCATCAGGAACTGTAAATGACCTTTGGAGCTCAGGTAGCGGCTATTCATTCCCTTATCCTAGCACCGTTAGTACAATGCCTTATGTTGCTGCATACAACGGACAAACTGGACTTTATCTGGGTTGGCATGCCAACGAAGCTCAGATCATATATCCTAATATATGGGGAGACTCAGCAAATTCAGTTGTTAAAATGGGTATGGAGATTTTGGCACCTGATGATACGAAAGTAGGAAACGACTTTAATACCACCGCGAGTGCACTAATGCAATTAACCCCTAGCTGGTATGATGCTGCGATGATTTACAGAAATTGGGCGAAAGACAATGCTAGTTGGTGGCCTACAATAGATAATAATGGGCGTACAGATACTCCAGATTGGCTAAAAAAATTGAATGTTTGGACCAAAACAGAGAACAGCAACGGAGAAAAACCATCGGTTACCACAACTCTTGCAGAGGCTTTTCAACAATACATGGGTATGCCTGTTGGGAATCATTGGTACAGATGGCATGAAATCTTGATGGATGGGCATTTTCCAGAATATTTCCCTGCAAAAGATGGGTTTGCTGAAAATGTTGTAGCACAGCAAAATAATAATATTTATGTTGTGCCATACACCAACGGGCGTTTATGGTCATCTACCATACCTTCCTTTGATTCAGAGGGAGCAAGAGCTGCGGCAGCTAAAGATCCATCTGGGGCTCTTTATACTGAAAATGATGATCAACCTAATGAATATTTAGCAACCATGGATCCAAGCCAAACGATGTGGCAGAACAAGGTGAAATATTTCACTAATGAGTTGTTGAATGCATATCATGTTAATGGCGTTTATCAGGACATGGTAGGTTATTCTGCGCCTGCTCCTGACTATGATGCATCTCATGGACATACTTTGGGTGGCGGCGATTATTGGCAGAAGGGTTATGAAACAATGTACAATACGAATATCAGAAGTAATAAACCAGCAGGGACTATACTTGTTACTGAAGGGCCTGCTGATTCCTCTGCAAAAATGTTTGATGCAATGTTGGCATATATAAATTCTGATACGGGATTGGATGGTGTACCTGCTTTACATGCGGTCTTGGCAGATGCAACTCAGCTTATGGGACGTTATTATGACAATAATGAATCTGACCTGCAATGGAGGCAAAAAAATGGCAGAGCCTTTGTATGGGGCGAACAGCTTGGATGGTCCGATGCAGATATAATAAATTATCCAAGCAAGGCAAGCTATCTTAGAAATACTGCAAAGGTCAGAGCCCAGATAAACCGTTCTATATATGCTGGACAAATGGGTAGACCCTTGGTATTGAGCGGAAATTCTACTGTAACAGGCCCTGATATTACTACTAATGTAGTAGAAAATGGTGTTTGGATGCTTCCGCAGGATAATAAGGTAGTTGTTTTATTAACAAACGTATCTAATGCCTCTAAAACAGTAATGGTTAATATGGCTTTATCACAATATGGCATGAACAGCACTAGCTTAAATGTTGATGAACTTGGACCAACTGGGAAAATAGGTTCTTTTACAAGTTCCACAAACTCACTAACAAATAAGAGTGTTACTTTAGCTGCAGGTGAAGTAAAGGCTTGGGTAATAACTCCAGGCTTGCCAGCACAAACAGGTAAAATCCTAATCTTGGCACCGCATCCGGATGATGAAGCATTAATGGCATCTGGAATAATGGAAAAGGGAATTACCGATGGAAAAACTGTAAAGGTAGGCATTGCAACAAATGGTGATTATGCTGCTTCACTTGGTGATATGACAGTTGGTCAAACACGAATTCGTGAGTCTGTTGCCGCAGTTACTTATTTAGGAGTACCACAAAGCAATATTACGGTGCTGGGATATGGAGATGATCAATTGTGGTCATTATACAATGCAACAAATGCTGATGCAGTAATAACATCACATGAAGGAACAGTCACATATGGGACTCCTGAAAATCTTGATTATCATTATCAAAAATTCGGAACCCATGCAAGCTATACACGAAATAATTTTAAAAATGATTTGATGACCATGATTAATGATTACCGCCCGGATGATATATATATAACCTCTATGTATGACAGTCATCCAGACCACAATACCCTGAATTATTTCACTTTGGAGGCAATAAGACAACTTAAGCAGAATGATCCTTCTTATGCACCAAAGATGCATGAGGCAATAATTCATTCAAATGATGGTGAAGTTTTTTGGCCTTCACACGAGCCAATAACGTCAAATGCGCCGATGGTCCCATTTTCTAAACCAACCACATTGGACTCAACTTCACAGCTTGATTGGACGGCTCGTGAATCTGTAAGTGTTCCTACAGATATGATGGTTGTTCCAAGAAATGTCGGTAACAAAAAATTTAATACTATTTCGAAGTATGCAACACAGTTGGGTGATGCTGACTATATGTATGGGTTTATAAAAAGTGATGAAGTGTTCTGGCTAAAGGATTTCTCCAATATTGCACCTTTGGCAACGGTAACAGTCTCATCCCAAAATACAGCAGCTGGGCAATTGGGAATAAAAGCTATTGATGGTATATTAGATGGGAATCCAAGGCTTCCTGATAAAGAGTGGGCTACAGTAAGCCAGACAACTGGTGCATGGATCAATTTAGCTTGGAGTGGAAGCCAAAAGATTACAAGTGTTAAGCTTTATGATCGACCAAATAGCAATGAAAATATTACAGGGGCGACATTAACATTTAGTGATGGCAGTTCAATTACTACTGGGGCTCTTCCAAACAATGGTTACTCCAAGACTATAACCTTCGCAGAAAAAACTGTAACCTGGGTTAAACTTACAGTAAACACGGCAACAGGAATAAATATCGGGTTAAGTGAATTTGAGGTTTATGGCCATGATGGTGGCACACCGAACAACTCCATCATAACTCCAACGACAGCAACATTTGATAAAAAAGTTGCCAAGCAGGCTGATATTGGAGTTTCAATGACACTCAACAACAATAGCTTTAGTGGAATCAAGAATGGATCTACTTCTTTAATACAGGGGACTGATTACACAGTCATAGGAACAAATGTAACGATACTAAAGAAATATCTTGCGAATCAGGCAGTGGGAACAACAAACCTTACATTTGACTTTAGTGCAGGTGTTGACCCAGTGTTGGCTGTAACTGTAGTTGATACTACTTCTGCTACAATGTATTACACAATCAAAGATAGGTGGAAGGGCAATTACTTGAATGACAATGGTAGTGGTAAGGTTAATTATGGTGCGACAGCAAGTACCGATTACTACAAGTGGTCATTGGAGACAAGTGGAGGATATACACAGCTTAAAAACAAGGCAACTGGTAAGTATATGGCTATAGAAAATCAATTGGGCTATGTCGAGAGTACAACTGTTCAACCAGGTTGGTGGAGCAAGGATTGGACTCTTGTAGATGACGAAAATGGATATAAGAAAATCACATGCAGATTTCAAGGTGTCAGTATAAATGTTGAAAATCAAACGGGCTCTGCGGAATATGCAGTAGTTGAACCAGGCATGTGGAGTGCCGAATTTGTAATTAGTGCAGCAAATTGACAAGGGAAATATCTATGAGGATTGAACAATTAAGGGCCGAAATGAACGATTTAAACGCATCATATGAGCAACTACTTGTAAAGTCAGAGGAATTAGATCAGCTAATTCTACAATATATGCAGCTCAAAAATAATAAATTAAATTTGGAGGGTTTGCTCTATGATTGAAGTCTAATATTCCGCTTGATGTTTGTTTTCACTTGATGGGGTAGTACCAGTGAAGCTGTCACGAGGGGCAAAGTAAGCATAAAAAACGAAGAGACATGACCTCTTAAAAAAGTCATGTCCTTTTTTTGACTTTCAGGTCTCTTATCAATGCTTCCCTTTAAAAAAATCCGATTTGGTTTCCATCGTAAGTTGCTCTATCTCATGACTACATTATCAGTTAGGTTATCATGAATTAGAGCTTTGCACCACACCCCGTCTTTCTATATACAGCAGCCGGGCTTCATTCCCGCCCTTTTATTTTATAGTCGGAGGAGCCTCGGATCAGCAGTTCAGATTCCACTTTTAAAATGCGATTCTCCGCATCTTCATTCTCATTCATCATGTCGATTAGTTTCTCGACAAGTAGCGCACCCATCGTGTATTTCGGCTGATTCACTGTGCTTAATGGAGGATTCAAATATTTACTAATTCGATTATTATCTACCCCGACTACAGCTAGTTGCATCGGGATTTGAATACCGTGCTCCGAACATGCCCGATATACGCCAAGAGCCATCTCGTCATTGGCTGAGTAAACGGCACTAAAGCGTATCTTTTTAGCCAGTAGTCGCTTGAAAGCTTCATATCCACCCGTTTCATTAAAGTCGCCGTTTTCAATTAATTCGGGATGAAACGGAATTTGATGCTCTTTTAAAGCTTTCAAATAACCTTCTAAACGATTAGAACTGTCAACAGCGTGGGAAGAGCCGTTAATGATTGCGATCTCTCGATGGCCAAGTCCCACTAGATGGCTTATAACCTGCATTGAAAATTTCACATTATCGGTGAGTATGCATGGGATTCGTTCATGATCAATCTGCCTTCCTACAATGCCAATAGAATACTCATGATCTGCAAAATTTAAGATGATTTCGTTAGAAAGCATGGGTGCAACCATGATGACACCGTCGATTGTACGAGTAGTTAACAAATTCAAGAATTCTAGTTCTTTTTCTGCATTATTTTCGGTATCACATATCACCACTTTATACTTTTTGGAATATGCGATGTTCCCAATACCCTTAATGACTTCAGAAAAGTAGGAGTTGCTAATATCAGGGACAACAACTCCTATTGTCATTGTTTTTTGCGAACGAAGATTTTTTGCAGCGGCATTGGGTTGATAACCGAGCTCATTAATAATTTTCATGACTTTTGCTTTTGTTTTAGGGGTAACCTTGCTGCTGTCATTGAGAACGCGTGAAACCGTAGCGGGAGCAACTCCTGCTTTGGTGGCGACGTCGACAATTTTGATTTTCATATCCATGAGTATCAACCTTCTATTCAAATTAAACAGATCATGTGATCGGCTACATCAAGTATAAGTTAGAATGAAAACGATTTCAATATAGTAATTCATCCAAAGAAAGGTTAGATGAAACTCATAAGGATTACGGAAGATTATCTGAAAATAGAACTTACTACTAAGATGTAAAACAAATTGACTACGATTTCATGCTACACTATAATAAAATGAAATCGATTTCATGGAATGGAGTGTTGATGTTGAAAGTAAAGGCGTCCGATTCCGGCGTTAAATTCTTCGCTACTATTTTCCAGTCTTTTACTTTGACCATTGCTTTAACAATTGTGGTGCTTTCGGGAGTTCTTCATTTTTATTTCGAAGATATCTCCCTAAAGCAGACGTACAGCTCCACATTGACCAATCTAGCGCAAACAAGCCAAGAGGCTTCCATTATGGCGGTTAACGCCCGCACGTTTGCCAAACAAATGTATAACGACATGAATATATCCAAATTACTTTACTTCTCATCGGTAGACCCTCTCGATACAAGTGCGGCGATGGCTCAGCTGAACTCCTATAGGGCCACTTCCCTTTTCATCGATTCCATCTATATTTACAACTACCAGACGGATACATTTTATACGAGTGCCGACATCAGTACCAATTCAATCTGGAAGGGGAATGAGTTTTACGATACGACAGCTGTACAAATGGTTAAGCATATTTCGGATTACAAGGCGTTGATGCCAATCCCGCGTAAAATTCCGTTTGAGAGCCTTATGTTAAACAATCAAGAGAAAGAACGGGATTGTTATACCTTCCTGTTGTACGACACCCTTTCCCATAAAAATGAAAAGAACGTCATTATCGTCAATATATCCGAAACGCAGATGCACAAAAACATAGACGGCATGATCGCGAATTCAGACAAAAATACTTTTATCATCGACGACCGTGGAGTTCTCATTACGAACAGCTGGAAGAATGCGATGCTTACCGATCTGTCAAATAAATCATACATACAAGAGGTGCTCGAAAGCGGTGAATCCGAAGGATATTTCCTGTCTGAGGCGGAAGGGGTTAAATCTTTGGTAACTTATACAGCTCCCGACGTTCTGGGCTGGCGTTATATCCGAATTGCACCTTACAGCGTCATAACGAAAGGTATCAATCATGTGAGGATTTATACCATCGTGATAGCAATTGCTATTTTATTGCTCGGGCTTCTGACATCCTACCTGATCACGCGTAAATTGTCTTTGAATGTAAATCGCAAGCTAATGAAGCTGATGATTTTGGAGACGGAACGAAGAAATCACTTCATGGCTCTTCGGCAAGATCTGGTTCGCAATTTGCTATTAGGCTCGGGATGTGCTAATCCAAACGGCTTAAACGAGAAGTTTAAGTTGTGTGAAATTAAATTGGACGCGAATGAAAATTGTGTCGTAACTGTGCTGAAGATCGATGGTTACGGGGAACTGGTTGAGCGATACAGTGCCAGTGACAGAAGCCTGTTAAAAATTGGGATCATGAATATCGCTCAAGAACTGCTGAATCCATTCTGCCGTTCCTTTTCCGTAGATATGGGACATGACCGTATTGCGATTCTGCTTAACGGTTGGGAAGCAGCTTCTGATAGTCACCCTATCCTGCCAGAGAGTCTATGGCGTCAAATTCAATCCTCCGTGTCAGATTACATTAAAGTATCCGTATCCATCGCGGTGAGTACGAGAGGTGATGATGCTCGAAGTGTTAGCCGCTTGTACACTCAGGCAACAGAAGCATTGTTCCATCGACTATTCTTTGGTCACGGCTGTCTAATTTACGCGGAGCAAATCGAATCGCTCAAGGCTAAGTCCTATGTTTACCCGATCTCGAAGGAGAAGCAGCTGATCGAAGAACTGATGCTGGGTCGGATTGTTGATGCGAAACGCATATTCCGAGAGGTCGTCGAAGAAACGGCCGCTTATCCTTACATGTCGTATCATCTGGCTGTGTCGCATTTGGCCTTTGCTGTGAACAACGCAGTTTCCACCATTCAAAAGAATAACGATATCTCCTGGGATTTAAATATCAATGCCCTTCTTGCTGGTCTAAATGATGCGGAGCTGGTCAATGATATGTACCGTCCATTCTTCGAGGTATTCGAGCAAGTATCCGCTAGCCTAGAGGATAAGAAAAATACAAAGCACGACGAGGTGGTGGGCAAAATCATCGCGATTGTGCAGCAGAAATTTATGATTCAGGAGCTTTCCCTGGACGGAATTGCGGAGGAGATGGGCTTGTCCGCAACGTATATCGGCCGTTTGTTTAAAAAAATTACCTTAAATACGATTTTGAACTACATTATTGAAGTAAGAATGGATAAAGCGAGAGAGCTTTTGCTTACCACCGAACTTCCCATTGGGGATATCGCGGAAAAAACAGGCTTCTCAAACAGTCCATATTTCTACAAAGCCTTCAAGAAGATCAACGGCGTTAGCCCGGCAGAGTTCCGTAAAAACGGAAGGCTGCAAGATGAAAGGGCTCTAGATATCAGTTGAGCCCCTAAACAACGTAAAAAGTGAATCTGTACGGGTAAAATCCATTCGCAATGAAGCAAAAAATGATAATGATCGCAAATGTATAGTTGCTCACTCCTTGGAAAAAAGCCTAAGATTGGCTTTGCAAGCAACAAAGACAATCCAAGCAGCAAGGAGGTGAGTAAGCGATGACGGCTTTAAGAGGCTTCTGGACGGAATTGTCCAAGAACAAAATTATGTTTCTAATGGTAGCTCCCGCGATCCTTTTTTTCATCGTGTTCAGCTATATTCCCATGGCTGGCATTTATCTGGCCTTCACCAAGTTCAGCTTCGATGGAGGCATTTTTGGCAGTGAATTCATCGGCATGATGAACTTTAAGTTTCTATTTCAATCGGGTACGCTTTGGAACTTGACGAAAAATACGGTCATGTACAATTTGTCCTTTATTTTTATCGGTAACTTCCTGCAGTTGGTTTGTGCCATTTTCTTAAGCCAGATTGCCAACAAATATTTCAAGAAGGCAACGCAATCCATTATGTTTTTACCGTTTTTTATCTCCTGGGTTCTTGTAGGCGCTTTCGTATTCAACTTGTTCAACTCCGATACGGGTGTCATCAACACATTGTTGAAGCAGCTAGGGGCGCAGCCGTATGACTTCTATTTAAATACGGAGCCTTGGAAGTACATCATTGCCTTCTTTCAAATCTGGAAAGGGCTTGGCTATGGAACGGTCATTTATTTGGCTGCGATCATGAGCATCAGCGATGAATATTACGAAGCGGCGGAAATTGATGGAGCTAATATCTTTCAGCAAATTCGTCACATCACGATTCCACTTTTGATACCTACCTTTATTTTGCTCGTCATGTTCAGCCTCGGGGGTATTCTCAAAGGGCAATTCGACCTGTTCTATCAGATCATAGGCAACAACGGTATGCTCTATGATGCGACAGATATTATCGATACCTATGTGTATCGGGCGTTGGCGGTCAATTTCGACATTGGGATGGGAACGGCTGCAGGCTTGTACCAATCGCTCTTCGGCTTCCTATTAGTGATGACTGTTAACTTTATTGTGAAAAAGGTCCGCGAAGATTACGCATTGTTCTAAGGAAATGCTTACGAAGCTAGTTTTGCTAAAGCAAAACTCTGAGGAGGGACCACTCGTGAGACGCAAAAAAGACTCGGCGACGATCGTTTTTATGGTTATCGCTTACGGAACTGTAGCGCTCCTGACCGTGCTCTGCTTGCTGCCGTTTTGGTTAATTATTTCGGGTTCGTTTACGTCAGAAAATGAAATCATCGGGGAAGGGTTTAAGCTGTGGCCAAACGAGCTGTCTATTGATGCTTATAAGGCTGTCTTCACTAACCCAGAACAAATTTTCCGGGCCTATTGGGTGACAATTTGCCTCACCTTCACGGGATCACTCTTTGGCTTGTTTCTTACGTCCATGGCGGGTTACGTACTTTCCCGCAAAGATTTCAAATATCGAGGCTCAGTTGCATTCTTCATATACTTTACAACGCTGTTCAGTGGGGGCCTGATCCCATGGTACATTCTCATCGTGAAGTATCTTGATTGGAAGGATAGTTACTTGGCAATGCTGATTCCCGTGCTGATGAGCGCTTGGAATATCATTCTTATGAAGAATTTTATGAAATCAATTCCGGATTCCATCGTGGAGTCAGCCCGTATCGATGGCGCGAACGATTTTACGATTTATAGCCGCTTGATCCTACCTTTATCTACACCTGGGCTTGCCACGATCGGACTGTTTCTTGCGCTTAGTTATTGGAACGACTGGTTTACCGCCAACATCTTCATGACAACGGAAAGCAAATTTCCGCTGCAGTTCTTCTTGTATAAGATTCTCGCGAATGCCGCCGTACTGCATACGGACATCGCCGCAAATTTGTCGGCCGTCAATTTCAAAGCTCCTGCCGAAACGCTGAAAATGGCAGTCGCGGTTGTTGTTACAGGGCCGATTGTCTTCTTGTATCCCTTCGTGCAGAAGTATTTCGTGAAAGGATTGACCATCGGCGCAGTCAAAGGTTAGAACCGGTTATATACGGCTAACATAGAAAACGTTTAAACGTCTAAGGAGGAGTCTCATATGAAAAGAAAGATCGGAACTATTCTAGCTGGTGTTATACTGGCAACAGCTACGTTAACGGGTTGCAGCAGCTCTAGCGGAACAAAGCCGGAACCATCGGCATCTGCAAAGACAGAAGGTAACCAAACGGCAGCGCCTGCATTGTTGACACCGGATACGTCAAAATCGGTTGAGCTTGTTTGGTATTTGGTAGGCGATGCTAATAAGGATACGCCTAAGGTTATGGAAGAGTTCAATAAGATGCTGAAGAAGGATTTGAACGCAACCGTTAAGTTGAACTTCACCACTTGGAACGATTGGCAAACGAAGTACAACCTGCTGCTGACAGCCGGTGAGAAAATTGATATGATCTTCGCTTCTTCTTGGGCAGGTTACTTTAAGTATGCCAAGCAGGGTGCATTCATGGATTTGACCGCTTTGATTCCGAAGTATGCCCCTCAGGTGCAAAAGCAAGTTTCGGCGCAGGACTGGAGCGACGCCACCATCGGCGGTAAAATCTATGCCATTCCGAACACGAACCCCGAGTATACACCAAACGGTATCTTGTATCGTGAGGACTGGAGAAAAGAGCTGAATCTGCCTGAAATCAAGGATATTGCTTCTATTGAAGCTTATTTGGATGGTATTAAGAAAAACAAGCAAGGCGTTATCCCCATCAACGGAAACGCATTGAATGAAGTCAGCACCTTGTTCTCAGCAGTTAACGGCTACCAAACAATCGGCGGAGATACGCAAAGCGTTGTCGTAGCCAAGAGCTATAACAGCCCTAGAGATATTGTCGCTTACCCATTCACTCCGGAATATGAGGCATGGGTTAAGAAAATGAAGGAATGGGCGGATAAAGGCTACTGGTCGAAGAACACGTTGTCTTCCAAGCAGGAAGCGGGGGACTTGATAAAGACGGGCAAGGGTGCTGTCTACTGGCGCAACCCTCCGGGAGCAGCGGGATTGATCACTGAACTTCAAAAGAACGATCCGAAGCTGCAACTTGGCTACTTCCCGTACACGCGTATGCAAGGCTTTGCGATGCCGACAATGGCTATTTCTAATGGGATGGCCATTCCAAAAAGTGCAGCCAACCCTGAGCGTTCGCTCATGGTGCTAGAGAAAATTAGAACCGATGCGAAGTATTACAATCTAATCACATACGGCCTCGAAGGTTATCACTATGATTTGATTAACGACGGCAAAAACATCGTTACGCCTTCCAAAACGCAGGATGCGTCGAAGGTTCAAGCTTACACCATCGCCGATTGGGGATGGAGAAACAAGCCGTTAATGAAAGCGGTCGCTGGCGGTTGGGACGGTTTGGATAAGCTGAACGATGAATTCTCGAAGATGAGCAAACCGGATATTTTCTCGCCTATATCCATGGATTACGATTCTGTGAAAACGGAGTATGCGGCTGTAAATCAAGTCATTGAGCAATACGGCAAGCCGCTTATGATGGGTTTGGTACCGAACGTCGATCAGGCCATCAAGACTTACCAGGAGAAGCTGAAAGCAGCAGGCATCGATAAAGTTCTCGATTATGTTAAGAAACAAGCTGTGGCGTACTACGACGAAAAAGGTATTAAGTAAGAGAAGTTTGACAACTAAGCAAGAGGCAAGGGCAACAGGATCAGCAGCCGATGTGAAACATCGGAGGTTGGCCAGTTGGCCTCTTGCATTTTTAAAATCTGGTCATAATGAGAAGGTGTATCAGCAAAACCACGGCTTTGGTACGGCTTGGGAAACCTTCCGCTTTTAGAAAATGGAAACCAAAGCTGAAATTTGCACCCTTACAATGTAAATAGATACCACCTACAATGAGTAGTGATATGAAAATAATTGCTCAAAGAAATCTACATGGTGGAGGTGCAGCCAGCTTCTCTATTTCCATCATCCGTTTTGAATGAAAAAGGACTTTCATGATGAAAATGATAACTTCTAAGGACCCTGAAATAGGAGGGGAACCTGTCATGAATGTTATGATACGTTTTGTATCGGAAGTAAGAACAGTCAAGTTTACTTGGATCAAATCAGTTTACTAGAAAAACCTTAGGTCAACGATCATAATTGGGCATTCTGAATGGGGGTGAGGTATTTGTTATAAACCGATTTTCTGTAATAAATCAAGCTCTCAGTAAATGGAGGTACGCTAAGGCAAGCGCACTGTATTTATCTTGATAAGGAGCGTGTTTATGTTTATTAAAAAGAGATTTAAACGCATCTCAGTTATGTTTTTGGCTATTATGATGCTCATCCAAGTGATAGTTCCTTTGGCAAGAGTAAGCGCAGCGGCAGATTATGCATTGGCTTCTGATCGGGCTTATACGTGGTTAAAAGCGCAGCAGGATTTAACGATAGGTATGGCAGGCGATGGTATGGTGGATAGTTTTGACGATTGGTGGGATGCGACGAATCGTAAACAAATTGCTTACACCTATGATCAGGGTGTGGCGGCGATTGCGTTCATGCTCAAGGGGGATCGCGTCAGAGCGGAAAAAGTTTTAACCAAAATGTCTCAATTTCAAGATGCAGATGGATCCTGGATTAACTCTTACTGGTGGAACAACGGTTACGGTGAAGAAATCCGCAAACATGTGGGTCCGGTGGCTTGGATGGTTATGGCTTATATGACCTACGAGAAGAAATATGGGGATAACCGTTTCCAGCCTAATGCCAAGAAAGCACTGGATTGGGCGGTAACATTCCAGAAAGCAAATGGCGGTATTTCAGGAGGCAGGACGCAATGGGATGTTCCTAATACATGGACGGATGAAGTATGGACTTCCACTGAGCATAACGAAGACATGTACAATGTGTTGAAATACTATGCAAATGTGTTCCCGGACCGTACGACGACCTACAACAGTGCTGCTGCAGGAGTTAAAAATTTCTTGGATAACGTCGTATGGAACGACTCGCTTAAACGTTGGAACGGCGGATGGAAAAACAATACGAATCTGATTGATCCTAGTGTGCCATTGGATGTCAACCCTTGGGGCGTCCTTTCAATGGGCTTAACAGGAACAAGGGATTATAAACAGTCGCTTGCTTTTGTCGATAATGCTAACGGTACAGGAACTGCAACAGATCCTAAATATGTACAGACGTTGGATTATGATGGCACCAACATGATGACAGCATATGATTTCGATTGGGAATACGATTGTGCCGCAGCATTAACGCCAACCGGACAGCCAAACGGAAATAAATGCTCGGATATTTGGTTTGAAGGTTCCGTATTCATGTCCACGGCGCATTTCATGAACGGCAATACGGCCAAAGCAAACTCCATTTTGGATGAATTAATCAAGAAACAAGATACAAGCGGAACTTTGCTTGGTGGATTGCCTTACTCGTTAAAAGGTTCGAACAATAACTATTGGAAAATGAGCCAGGAAAACTGTGTTTCGAGCACCGGCTGGCTCGTCATTGCCATCGCTCGGTATAATCCGTTTACCAGTGAATCTTTGACTGATGCATCAGGTGGCGGAGCGGCTATTCCCGGGAAAATTGAAGCTGAAAGCTACAGCGCTAAGTTTGACGTTCAGACAGAGCCGACTACCGATAAAGGTGGAGGCTTGAATGTAGGGTGGATCAATACAGGGAGTTGGATGGATTACAGTGTAAATGTCCAAAACGCAGGGATTTATACCGTAGGATTAAGAGTAGCGAGTATCAATACGACAGGTCAGCTTCAAATAAAAAATGGTTCGGGTCAAATATTAACGACAACGAACGTTCCAAATACAGGCGGATGGCAAGAGTGGCAAACCGTGAACGCAAGCGTTAACTTGCCGGCGGGTACCCAAACGCTGAGGCTGTACGCTTCCGCAGGTGGCTTTAATATCAATTGGTTGAACTTCACAACAGGTGTATCATCTTCCATATACTCCGTACCTGCCTCGTCCATACCGGGGCCGACCGGAAGCGGCGTGTTGTCGCTCAAGGTCATGAATGGGACGAATGGCGCCTATTCCGATAGTCAGGTTTACTGGGGTGTTCTCGGCATAAATCCAACTAATGGCAAATGGAGTTATTTGGATTTAAATGGCAATTTGCAACCTATTTCACTGGCGCTTAATGATGCTCCCGGGCATTTAACGAAGAATGGCGTTAACTATGCAAACATTTATCACAAAATTAGCGATGCATCGTGGGTAAGTATGCCAAGAATAACATCAGGCAGAATGTACCTTTGTGTAGCCTCTGAGTGCTTCATCAAAACTTATGATAGCGGATTTGCAGGACCCGATATTAATAACCCCGCAGACCCGAATATGAATGTATATTTTGACTTTATCGAATTTACAGTTGACGCAGCCGGATATCATGGAAACACGACAAGGGTTGACATGTTCGGCTTCCCCGTTCAACACAGACTAGTCAATACAGCCGGAAATTACGACCATACCGTTGGTGAATTGGAAGTTGAAACCCGTTCTGGCTTATTCACAAAATTCGCCAATGAAATGCCTTCCTCATTTAAATCGCTAGGCACCGTTCAAGCTCCTTACCGGGTTATTGCTCCAATTCACGGTTCTTTTGCCCCAGGCGGCGCTAATTCTAATTATTTTTCTGGGTATTCCAGCTATTCCACACAGGAAATTCTTAGATGTGATGGTGCTTTAACCAATGCTCAAACTTGTGCTGCAATCAATAGACATGTATTGACAGATAGCAATTGGAACATTGTTGGCAATTATTATCAAGCTGCTCCAGCCAATTACTATTCAAAATTTTGGCATACTTACGGCATTAACGGATTAGCCTACGGCTTTCCTTATGACGATGTCAACAATCAAGCCGCTTATCTGGAAATTGGCAATCCGAAAGGTTTAATTATTAGGGTTGGATGGTAATCTTTGCATAATTGTAATGCTCCTGAGGTAGGAATATGAATTCCTGCCTCTTCGGTGCGTTTAGCAGAGGTGATTCGTTAGCTATTGCCCCGGCAGAAACAAAGAATTGATTAAAAATTAGACAAATAAAACTGAAAAATGCCACCTTATTCTGAGGAAGCGTTAAGGTTACAATGGGTTCAAGCTTAGAAAATAAGCTAATTGAAAAAAGGCGGGTAACAAGATGCACGATAAGAATAAGCAGTCGGTTCTGAAGAAATTATTAACGGTTATGGCAGTTGTTTGCCTAGCTGCGGGATTGTCCGCATGCGGGAATAGTTCCGACACTGCGGTCAGCAGCAAGCCAAGTGTGAATAGCGAAAGTGCGAAACCAGCCGAGTAAGCAGCGGCCAAGAAGGTCATCTTGACATTCTTTTCCAACAATCCGGATCGGTTCGTGGGACAAGGCATGATTGAACAAAAGCTCATTGATCCGTACACAAAGGAAAATCCGAACATAACCATCAAGGTTTAAACGTTGTCCAATCAATACCAGGACAAGATCAAAGTGTATAACGCATCAGGAACTCTACCGGATATCATTGTTGCTTGGGGCAATGACGGGTACATGAAGCCATTGATCGCCAATAACGCCCTGGCGGAGTTGAATAAAGAGGACTTTGCAAACGTCCAGTTCATTCCAGCTGCTTTGGATGGGTTCTCGGCAAATGGCAAACTCTATGGTCTAACGAAAAATTCCGACTTTTGGGTCTTGTTCTACAACAAAAAGATTTTTGCTGATAATGGACTGGAAATACCCAAAACCGAAAGTGATATGCTCAACGTAATTTCCAAATTGAAGCAGAAAAAAATCATCCCCATTGCGATGGATGGTCGTGACGGGTGGCCATCAGGGATTTGGTTTGACACGATGCTTCAGCGTGTATCTGGCAGCTGGGATGATTCCAAGAACGCAATGAGCCGAAAAGGCTCGTTTAATGAACCGGCCGTCGTGGAAGCCGCAGCTATGTAAATACGTGGTTGCAAGTATACGAATTTATGTTTGGTACAACGAAAGATCCAGATAAAGGGTTTGCTACGATCACCATGGACAGCAATGCTTACCCACTGCAGTTAGGCGAGATGCATAAGACTTCCGTGATGGCGAATTACCCGAATGGTACCCAATAATCGATAACTGACCGAGCTTCTTATGTTTCTACTAATCCTAAAGTGGCTATGGTCAGTCAAACAGGGAAGTTATTGCTGCCGTATACGGAACGGCTGATATTATCGCATCTTTCGATGGCCAATATCAAATCACGAAAGTGAAGGTTTCGCCGGACGGTTCCGACGTTACCCAACACGTAGTGGACAGCTTGGATTATAAGCTTGCGGAAAATCATGAGCACCAAACAGTAGTCAGAGCTGTCTATGCTGACGGAAGTCAGAAAGAGGTAACATCACTTGCGAAATATGGCTCGTCCAATCCTTCGGTAGTCGTAGTTAGTGACACCGGTCTAGTGAGAGGTCTATCGCCTGGAAACGCTGAAATTGTGATTAATTACGCTTATCTGGTAAAAAGAGTAAAGATTAGCGTTGTTCAAGAAGGAGAAACACGGAGTTTAACAGGAATCAGGTTGGATTCGAATGCGTACCGCTTAAAAGTGGGAGATTCTCATCACACAGTCGGTTATGCTTCCGTAACAAGGGCTGAATTTATCGTAATGCTGGTAAGGGCTTTACATTTGCAGAACAACAAGACTTCGCTTGCATTTTCGGACTCGGAGTAAATTCCTGATTGGGCTCAAGCATCCATTGCTGCTGCTGTAGACGCTGGCTACGTTCCAACCAGATCAATTCATCACGAGGTCTGAAATGGCAGTAATGGTAGCACGCGTGTTACATTTCATGCGGACAGACGACGATGGAGTGTCTGTAGCCTTCGCGGATCAAGATCAGATCCCTTCATGGGCCAAGGAATCTCTAGCCGCGGTAGTGAAGAAAGGGATTGTTAAAGGACGGGATAACAATTAATTTGCTCCTCTTGCGAATGCAACAAGAGCTGAAGTAACAACAATATTGCTAAGAATGTTAGAAACCAAGAAATAAATGAAACAAGAGGGTGTGCCAAAAGCCATGAAAATGGCGAGGGGCACCCTATTTCTCAATTTTGTAAAACAAAAAGAAACCGTTCTTTTGGTAAAATGGAAGTGCGACCCACCATTGAAAAAGTAGAGGGTTTCTTATATTCCTCAAAATCACCTCGTTCGAATCGTGAATGCCGCCGTGAATCGGCTGGACGATGCGATCTTTTACGCCGCTTACCCGGGGGGCGGCGGGGACGCTATCACCCGAAAATGCTGACCAAAGTTATTATCTACGCCTACAATCAGCGCGTTTACTCTTCTCGCCAAATCGCCAAGGCTGTCCGTGAAAATATCATGTTCATGTAGATCGCCGGCAGACAGCGCCCGGACTTCCGTACCATGAATCGCTTTCGTTCCGAACGGATGAAAACCGTGTTAGAGACGATCTTTACTGCCGGTTGTCAAACATAAAGCAAAACATACGGTGGCGAAGAGAACTACGACTATGTAGCAAGCACTAATTACTTCGAAAAATTATTGGTGAAAGATTTCTCTTTGAGAATAATAAAAACGGCTAACAAACCAACTTTTTTTTCGAAGATTGGTTTCAGATTTAGTCTGAAAAAAAGGGAGGGTCGATAGCTTGTGAAAATATATCGATACTTTTAACTGAATATATTTCAGATAATAAAGAGCCTTTAGAAGGAATAGGTGAATAGATTTAATAGGCATTAATGATGAAAATAAACTAGTTATACATCCTATGAAGAATCCGATGTTGTAATAGTTGGCGATACTGAGGCAACACTCAAGGGAAGTAACTCATTGATCAACCTCGCTACTTGGATAATTGAGCTATTGTGCACTAATCGAAATAAAAACGGTAAAGCTGCAGAATGCAGGCTTTGCCGTTTTTAAAATTTTCCCTATTTCTTACTTGCGAGAAAAGCATCAAGTTGTTTTTGTTTTTCCGCCAGTATTTTTTCCAAACCAGCCGCCTTCAGCTTATCCCTATACTTCGGAAGAATTTTCTCCGGATCCACAGAACCCGTATCAAGGGGAGGATCGAATTCTTTCCCGACATTGACGAGCGCTGCGACTTCCGTTTTAACAGGTTCGGCATTAAAGGTAAAACCAAGAGCGGGAGATTTTTTTGCATCTTTGTTGAACTCTTTGAATTTATCCCACTTTTGCGGATCTTCCGTGTCCCAGATATAGTTCAGGAACTGGTTACCAAACATCCAAGAAGATCCGGGATTGTAATTTTTTGAAGCGTCTGTTGCTTTTATAATGTTATCGGAAACCTTCTCATAGTGTACGCCATCTATCCCAAAGTTGAGCAGGTTGTTCAATGCTTTGTCCGTGTGCAGTAAATTGATGAAGATCATAGCACGCTCGGGATCTTCTGATGTGGTGGAAATTCCCAACATGGAGCCTGAAGTTTCTCCTGTTGAAACGGTTTTGGGTGTCATTTCGATTTGCTTCAGCTTGCCCTGCAGACTGATACCATTCGCCATCTCAGCATCTTTACCCGGTTTCAAAGAGACGACAACCATGAAAACGTTGCCCGCCTTTAAAGCTTCACCAGTCCCAAGCGACGTAGTGGCGGCATCTTTGTTGATATACCCTTTTTTCATAAAATCGCGAGTGATTTTCAGCGTTTCATTGTACCTGTCTAGATCGCTTGTTAGAACAACCTTTGTGCCATCTTGGTCTTTAAGGATGACGCCGGGAATCGAAGCATCGCCAAGGGCGTCGGTTTGTGCAAAATAGTGGGCGTTGAAATTGTCTCCATTTCTTAAGAATAACGGAGTTATATCCGGTCTCTTCTCTTTGACAGACGTCAAAATCGGTTCAAGATCCTTGATTGTCTTCACTTTGGTCATATCCAGATTGAGCTCTTTGGCAATGTCTGTACGGTAGATCACGCCACCCTGAGCGGCCAATTCTTTATTGGTGGGTACAGCATAGTTTTTGCCGTTAATTTTGGCTCCCTCAAGGAAGGTCGGACTTAAGGAATCGATAATGCCCTGACCGTGTTTTTTTAATAAATTCCCGTATTTATCCAGGCCATCATCATTCATCGGGAGAAAAGCGCCTTTCGATACATTGACAGCATGTCCATTCCATTGGGCGGTGAACATAATGTCGAATTTTTCACGGGACGCGATCATCAGGTTTGCTTTATTATCCCATTGCCCCCAATCGATGGGCATTAATTCGATAGTGGCATTGATTTTAGGCTGTAAAATTTTGTTCATGGCTTCTTGGACTTTTACTTGATCTGCTTGCGTGCTTCCCGGATAAACCAACTTCAATTTATACGGCTTCAGCTGTGTTGCGGGGGTACTCTCACTACCTGAGTTCTTAGTGGCTACGGGTTTATCGCTCCCGAGGGCACTGTCTTTACTATTTCCTTCTGAACATCCTGAAAGTACAAAAGATGCAGATAACAACAGCATGGACAGTGAAAGGATACTTTTTTTGACTACTTTCATACGTAGAAACCTCCCTTTTCTTATTTCGATTTATGCTGAACCGAGCTTTACGGTTATAGCCGATGTTTTTACCAATACGGTAGCATTTAGCCTTTTACAGCGCCTACCGTCAAACCTTTGACAAAGTATTTTTGGAAAAAAGGATAAGCGAACACAATGGGTCCGATTCCCAATACGGACATAGCCATGCGCACCGTTTCCGTTGGAAGATTAAAGAATCCGCCTGCTTGGCTAATTCCCTGCTGGGCCTGTGTATTGGTGGCTAGAAATTGGATATCAAGCATCGTTTTATACATCAAATACTGCAGATTCACATTCTTATTGCCTGTTATAAAGACTAAGCTTAAGAACCAATCATTCCAGTAATTTAGAGTTTGAAAAAGGGCAACGGTTGCCAGCACGGGCAAAGAAAGCGGTAGAATGATTTGCGCAAATATCCTCATTTCACTCGCTCCGTCGATTTTGGCTGATTCGATCAAGGCAGGTGGAATCGTGCTTGCAAAGAACGTTCTCAGAATCATTACAAAAAAAGCGGATACCAACAGCGGCAGGATCAGAGCAGTCATCGTATTTTTCAGATCCAGCATTTGTGTATAGACCAAGTACCAGGGAACAAGTCCGCCGTTAAACAACATAGTGAAAAACATAAAGAAGGAGAAAACATTTTTGTGTGGAAAATCGTTGCGTGAAATCGGGTAAGCATACATCGACATGACGATTACGCTGATTGCCGTACCGGCAACTGTTATGAATATGGATATCCCGAAGGACCTCAGTATTTGCGGCCAGTCCTGGAACAAAAATTGATAAGCGGAAAGACTGAATGTTTCCGGTATAAAGTTATAGCCGTGAATCAAAACAGACTTTTCATCCGAAAAAGATACAGTTATCACGAGCAAGAGTGGAAGAATACATGCTGCCGTATGGAGCAAGAAAATCAGGTTGATAAAAAAATTGGATGTGTTCGAGATGTCATTTGGCCTTCGCCTACTCACTTTAATCACTTTGCTCGCCTCCTCAAAACAACGCATTATCTTTACTGACACGACGTACAATCAAGTTTGAACCAAGTACCAAAATAAATCCTACGACTGACTGAAATAAACCAGCAGCAGATGACATCCCGACATCTCCCATAGATAAAAATGTTTGATACACATAGGTATCAATGACCTGAGTGGAAGGATAAAGAGCCCCAGCATTCCGTGTAACTTGAAAAAACAATCCGAAATCGGCATAGAATATTCTTCCGATTTGTAATAAGGTCATGACAATCATGACAGGTACGATGAGAGGAATTGTAATCTTTTTGATTTGCTGCCACTTAGAGGCACCGTCAATTAATGCGGCTTCATAGTATTCGTTATCAATTCCTAAGATCGCTGCCATATAGATAACGGTGAAGTAGCCGATGTTCTTCCAAATGTTCACGATCGGCAGAATAAATGGCCAGTATTTCGGGTCTGAGTACCATTCGACGGATTCAATGCCCAGCTTAGGAAAAATAACGGTATTCAGAAAACCGTGATCTTGTCCCAAAAATGCATAGACCAGATAACTTACAACGATCATGGATAGGAAGAAAGGAAGAAACATTGTGCTCTGGTGAAACTTGGAAAGGAACCTGCTGCGCATTTCAGTGAACATAATGGCAAAAGAAACAGCTATCACAAGATTCATTATTATGAACACAACATTATAACCAATGGTATTCCTGGTGATGATCCACGCAGATTCCGTCGAAAACAAAAACTTGAAGTTTTGTAAGCCGACCCAAGGACTTGCAAGAATGCCCTTGGAATAATTGATGTTCTTAAATGCAATGATCACGCCGAACATCGGAATGTAGTTGTTAATGATCAGAACAATGCCTGCGGGCAGCATCATGATATAGAAAAACCAATATTTGCGTACCGTCTTGAAAAATGCAGGCTTCGATCCTGACGTGTTCAGGTTGCGACGTTGTCTTGATGAAACACGCGTTGAATTACCCATTACGTTCTGTTTTCTCCTCCCTGTTGGTTCCTCTCAATAATTCTATATTACCTATTAGGGAGGGAGCGTTCTACCTGAGACGTGACTACTTAAACACTATGGTGACTTGTTGATTTGGAATTTTTTTCTGTATTCTTGGGGGGAAATACCGGTTACTCTTTTGAACATTTTGGCAAAATGCGAGAAGTGACCATAACCGGTTACTTCGGCTACATTGCTAATTTTATTGCCCGATTCTATGAGTAATTTTTTGGCTTTGTCCATCCTGATACTTAGCATGTATTCGGATATGGATAGTCCTGTTTCTTTTTTGAAAAGGCGGGACAAATAAGCGGGATTCAGGTAGACAAATGCAGCAATATCCTCCCTGTTCACTTCTTCATGCAGATGATCGTCCATATATTTCTGGACTTTAGCGATGACAGCGGAGACATCCTGATGATGCATGTCCATATACTCGATAGCAGCCGATACAATACGAATTGCCCAACCGCGAAGTTGGTTTAGCGAACGAGTGGCGGTAGCTATATCCTGCAGTTCATCATGAGGGAACATTTTCTGAATCGACAAGCCCTTTTTATGAGCTACATGATAAACCATGTGTATCAGTCCGTAGTATAAAGCTTCCAACGATTCCGAACGTACGCCGCCTTCTTGCATCCGATCTGTAGTTTCATGAATTCTGCCCAGCAGTTCATTTAGTTTGCCGAGTTCAAAAAGCAAGAACCAGTCGGAAATCAAAGGGAATGATGGTAAACTCCCTTGCTGCTCTTCACGGGTCTGCAGATTCATAACGCAATTGATCTTCGTCACATTATTTCGTTCCATGCCGAGCAGTGTGCCTAGGACTTGATGGATTTCGGTAACTGGGGTCATTTCTCCGATATAACATGATAAATTGCAGTGAAAAAAACGATTGCAAGCCTGTATGTATTCGGCGCATCTCCTGTTTAATTCCAGGGAAATAGGAGTGCCAGACTGAATGTAAAGTAGCACCAGAATGAAACCGCTTTGGTCCGGAATTACGCAGCCAGGGACATCCTGAAGAATCATTTCCGCTCCCGCCTTGCGCAAAGCGTATTCCATGATTTCCTCATCCCTCGCGTTTAATTCTTCTTTCCATTGTTCGACGCTGATCAATACTGGAATAACCTGACTCTGCGCATTCAACGGAATGCTGTATATCTGGAATCCCGTCTGCAGCCTTTCTTGCGTCGAGGGGATTTTGCCGTTTAACACATCCTGCCAGAAACGTTCCACAAGGAAGGGCAATTGGTCTAACCAGTGCTTGTAATAGGTTTCGTAGGTTTTGTTATAGTCCAGTAGTTCCAACTCGGATTGAATTTTGTGAACCGCTTTCCTGACGATCTCTTTCAACTGATCATGATTTACTGGTTTTAACAAATAATCAAAGCTTCCAAGCCCAATCGCTTTTTGTGCATAGGTGAAATTAGCGTGCCCTGTCAAAAAAATCGTTTCCGTTAATGGAGATTGTTCCTTGACCCATTCCAGCAGCTTCAAGCCGCTTGCGTCAGGCATCTCGATGTCCGAAATCATTACATCAATTTTGTGGGATATCATGAGCTGCTTGGCTTCCTCCGTACTGAAAGCTTCATAGATATGCATGAAAGGCAGGTCAGACCAATCGATTCCTTGCGTAATGCCTTTTACAGCAAATTTCTCGTCATCCACTACTAGCAGGTTAAACATTCGAATCATCTCCTTGTCCAAAATGATGTTGAAGAGGGAAACGAATACGGATTTCGGCGCCGGTTTGTTCCCTGTTCGCGAAATGAATCTTGGCCGTGCCGTAGCTCATGCGGAGCCTGCGAAGCACATTCCAAATGCCCAAGTGTCCGTCTCCCGACTGATTTACGTAGTGATCGGAACTCAATTCCTGCAGCATCTCTGGCGTGAATCCTTTCCCGTTATCTGAAATAGTGACGATAAAGTAATGCTGGGGATCATCTGGGTCGGGAAACGCTTCGATTTCTACGCAAAAGCATTCCAAATTACCTTTATAACCGTGAATCACCGCGTTTTCCACAAAAGGCTGCAACGTCAATGAAGGCAACTGAAAGTCCCGATACGATTCTTCAACGCGAATGGCAAAAGTCAGGCTGTCGGGGTATCTCATGACCTGAATTTCTAGATAATTGTAAATATGCTGAATTTCATCCGCGAGCGATACGGACGTACGGTCTGTACGAATGAGATTACGAAAGTAGTCTGCTAGATGAAGCGCCATCTTTTGCACGGATTTATGGTCTTTTAGTGCGGCTAAATTGTAGATGATGTTCAAGCAATTCATGTAAAAGTGAGGATTAATTTGTACCTGAAGATGTTTGAACTCAGCTTGCTGTACTCTGATTTTCTCTTCATAAACAGAAATTTTTAAATGCTCAATTTGCTTGACCATATCGTTGAAGGTGGAAACCAGAAACGCAAATTCGGTTGAATTGCTTTCGTTCAGGCGGACATCGAATTGACCCCGGCCGATTTTTCTCATACCACGAATGAGCTGCCCCATCGGCTTAAAAAAGATTTTTTGCAGGAAAGCAAGATATAGTGCGAGTACTAGAGCGACTCCCAAGGGAAGAAAGTAAATGGCTTTATGTAAATAGGGCAAGTTCTGTAGGATTTTTTTCTCGGCAACCACGATCAGGTAATGAATTTTCGCGAGTTTCGAGGATTCACCAACAACAAGGTATTCCTTTTTATTTGTCTCGTCCCGAATGATTTGATACACCTGGTTTACGGGGTGTAACTGCTTTTTAATACCAGCATAGGTTTGCATCGGGAAAAACTGTTCCGTTAACGGTTGTCCGCCGTCTGTAACGATGATCGTTCCACCGCCTTCACCCATATCCCAAGTACTGAGCGGCATCGCGAGGCTGTTCAGGCTGATGAGACAGCCAGCATACATTTCGGACCCCAAATCTTTCATTTGCACGAGAAAATAGGGATCACCCGATTGAATTAACTGCCAATCATTCCCATGGTGAGGCTCCGTTTGTCTAAGGGTTTGTGAAAGATAGTTCTGTATGGTTTGATAACGTTCGTGGAAATCTCCGCTTTCCTGGGTTACGAGCAACAGATCATCGTTGGACCTGGAGTATACGAAGAAAGTGTTGATCATACTGTAGTAGCCTATGTCCGTCATAAATTTGTTGTACACTTTTTGTTTGGCTAAAACATAGTCATCCAAAGAGGTTTTATTCGTTTGCATGGAAACAATTTCTGGATCACTTTCTAATCGATAGAAATAGTAGTCGAATTCTTTCAACATGTTATCCGTTCCATTGACGTAATGGGTGAGCAACTTGCTGTAATTCAGGGAGACCTGATCGCGAACTACATTCATTGCATACATGTTGTTGTAAAACAGAAAAAACACAAGGGGAACCACGACTAGAATGAATCCGCTTACAGTTTTAAATCTGACTGAGTTTTTGAAATTCATAGAATGACACCCCAATATTCTATAAGATACTCCTATATGTATAGTATACATGTTTTTTCTTCCATTATATAACACCTTTGATGACAGATTAACACTTCCGTTACTTTTCCTGTTCATTTGGCAAATTATCGTGATGGAACAAGTCATCAAAGTGTTCAAGACGTCACGTAATGGGTAGAGGTCCCTTACCTTGAATAGGTACACTATAAATACATTGAAGGGAAGGAGGTTATAGTTACTAGCAAACGGACAGCTGGCGGAAGGGAAGACGCGAAATTAAGCGACAAACAAATTGAGGAGGTATCTTTTTATATGCTAAAAAGAATGAGTTTGATCTTGTGTACATTTATTATCACGATCATGATGACTGTAACTTTCGTTCCAGCAGACAAGGCACAAGCCGCAGCAGGTTCGGTGGTATCTCAAAACGGTCAATTGAGAGTTTCCGGAAGCAATTTGGTGAATCAGGCGGGACAAACCATCCAACTCAAGGGTATGAGTTCCCATGGAACGCAATGGTTTGGACAATACGTGAACTATGACAGTATGAAATGGTTGAGAGACAATTGGGGAATGACTGTATTCCGACCTGCAATGTTTACGCAAGATGGCGGATATATCAACGATCCTTCCCAAAAAAATAAGGTGAAAGAAGCCGTGCAGGCTGCAGTTGATCTTGGTATCTATGTCATTATCGACTGGCATGTGTTGGGTGAACAAGACCCGAACGTATATAAACAACAAGCAAAAACTTTTTTTAGTGAAATGGCCAACTTGTATAAGGATTATCCCAACGTGATTTATGAAATATGCAATGAGCCGAATGGGTCTGCCGTCACGTGGAACGGTAAAATTAAGCCTTATGCTCAGGAAGTGATCCCAGTTATCCGTTCCATTGCTCCGAATAGTGTTATCATCGTAGGAACTGGAACATGGAGTCAGGATGTGAATGATGCGGCGGACAATCCTCTCTCTTACAGCAACATCATGTATACAACGCATTTCTATGCCGGAACTCACGGTCAATGGCTAAGAGATCGTATTGACTATGCGAGGAGCAAGGGTGTGGCTGTGTTCATTACAGAGTGGGGGACAAGCGACGCTTCCGGTGACGGCGGTCCCTTTCTCGCTGAATCCAAGCAATGGATGGATTATTTAACGAACAGACAGTTGAGCTGGGTCAATTGGTCGTTATGCGATAAAACGGAAGCTTCGGCTGCATTAGTGCCTGGCGCAAGCCCGTATGGAGGATGGTCCGACGCGCAGTTAACGGCATCCGGTAAATTTGTCAGAGATCAAATGAAGGCAGGAACAACGCCGCCAGGAGATGGTATCGTTTCTGGAAAAACCTACAAGTTAGTTAACGTAGGCAGCGGTAAAGCTCTAGATGTAAACGCTGCGGGTACGGCAGACGGTACGAACGTACAGATCTGGGACGATAACGGCTCGGGCGCTCAGCAGTGGGTGATCACAGATGTTGGTGGCGGGTTGTATAAAGTTATCAACACCAATAGCAATAAAGGATTGGATGTAGCTGGCACGGCCAATGGTTCGAATGTACAAATTTGGAGTTATGGCGGCGGCTTAAACCAGAAGTGGAGCATTATAAGTGTTGGAGGAGGCTCATATAAACTGATAGCTGGCCACAATGGCAAAGCTTTGGATGTAAATGCTGGAGGTACGGCTAACGGTTCTAACGTTCAAATTTGGGATGACAATGGTACGAATGCTCAAAAGTGGAATCTGTACAAATTAAATTAGGTTGAGTTAGGGAATAGAAACCTGACACTGCCTGCGATCACTTGCTGTTAGAGAGGTCGCAGGCTTTTCTTTGGTCAGGAGCACGCGATGATGACCACCATGCTGCAGCGTATTGGAATAGTTAAATGAGAATGTCACATTAGTGTTCAAAAGATCATATTACAGATAGATTCCATATATGGGAAAATATATAATTCAATTACGGAACCGTAAGTTATACTTTAAAGCTTGCACCCTATACATCATTCAGGAGGTTGAAAACATGAGGAAACGATTTTCAAATATATTGTTATCGCTTTCAATTTCGTTTGGTGCAATATCATCCATGATGCCTCTTACGACGAAAGCTGCTGAAGGACCATTGGTTGGTACGACGGTGAAGGTAGATCAGATTGGATATTTGCTTAGTGCCGACAAAGTGGCATTAGTGATTGAGACGACGGCAGCCGACCAGTTTCAATTGATCAACTTGGATTCCAATATGAAGGTGTATAGCGGGAAGTTATCGGCTGCTGTCAATGATTCGAATTCCGGTGATACCGTCAGGAAGGCGGATTTCTCTTCCTATAGGGAACCTGGGACTTATATGTTGCAGATAGAGGGGGGAGGAGTCTCCTATCCGTTCCGTATCGGAGACGATGTGTATCGGAACTCCCTGCTGCAGGCGATCCGTTCTTATTCGCTAGGAAGGTCCGGGACTGCAATTCGCGACGGTCTGACCGGTCTTTCCTATCAAGCGGGCCATACTCAGGACAAGCAAGCATTGATGTACTTCTCGGACGAGTTTCATCAGAAGGGCGATATTATTGATGTCAGCGGCGGATGGTATGATGCGGGGGACTTCGGTAAGTACATCCCAACCGCTACAGTCAGCACTGCCCAACTGCTGCTTGCCTATGAGTTTGCCCCTTCAAAATTTTATAAAGGACAGATGGTGCTACCCGAAGGCTCCACGAATGACAGCAAGCTGCCTGACCTTCTCGCCGAAACGAAATTCGAGCTGGATTGGATGAAGAAGATGCAACGAGACGACGGAGCTGTCTATTTTAAGGTAGCCGGTAAGGGATGGCCAGGATTTATTAAGCCTGAGGTGGATACCCAGGACCGTTACGTGTACGGGCTGACCACTTACGGAACCGCGCAGTACGCAGGCGTTATGGCTATGGCTGCGCGCATCTACCAGCCCTTTGATGCCGACTATGCGAAGAAGCTACTGAATAATGCGACTAAAGCGCAGCAATATTTGGAGAAGCATCCGTCTCCGGAATTCCGCTCAGATAAGGATCAAGACAGCGGTTCTGGAGCCTATGGCAAAGCGACAGATATCGAGGAGCGCATATGGGCCGCGGCAGAGCTGCTAAAAACAACAGGAAACAGGGATTATGACCGCTATATTAAGGAGCATTTCGCGGATCAGCTGACACAGAAATCCGGGCCGGTATCATGGGCGAACAGTATTCTACTCGGACAATACGCATACGCTACCAGCGAACAAGCGGATACTTCCCTCAAGGAGAAGGTGAAGGCAGCCATTCTTGCCTATGCCGATTCGCTGCTGGAGAAGATCTCGAATGACGGTTATCGTGCTGCCTTAAGCGCGGAGCAATACGGCTGGGGCTCGGCCAAGGATAGTGTAGCGCAAGGAAACGTTCTCTTGCTGGCAAATACCTTGTCGCCAAAAGAAGCTTATGTGCAGGGAGCACTTGATCAGCTTCACTATTTGTTCGGCCGAAATGCTACCGGCTACACCTACATGACCGGATCCGGTACGAAAATGCCTCTGCACCCGCATAACCGAATTATGGTCGGAACGCATACTTACATCCCAGGACTTGTCGTAGGCGGACCTAATAAATTCGGCGGGGACCCAGCCATTGATAAAATCCTCAAGGATGCGGGTGGCAGTACACCGCCTGCCAAGGCATATGTGGATATTGTGGATTCATATTCAACGAATGAACATGCAATTGATTATACGGCTCCTGTGGCGTTTGCTCTTGCTTATTTTTCTAAAGGGGATATTGCGACGGCTCCGAAACCCTCTGCGGACGACAGTAATACAGCCTCTAACGCCCCTAAAGGAAGTGTAGAAAGAAATTACATTGGAGCTTTCGGCTCCTCCGATCCGTTCCATGATCCTTCTTCTAAGATAACCCGCACGATCTCATCGGACGGCTTGCTTAATGTGGCGTACAATCT
Source organism: Paenibacillus marchantiophytorum (assembly GCF_014640555.1). Classification (GTDB taxonomy): domain Bacteria; phylum Bacillota; class Bacilli; order Paenibacillales; family NBRC-103111; genus Paenibacillus_E; species Paenibacillus_E marchantiophytorum. The sequence continues at coordinate 94,091 of NZ_BMHE01000006.1, forward strand.
CCATCAAGGCGGTTGGCTCGGTGCTCCTGCAAGTGTCAACGAGAATTGGTTGGACTTCAGTGGCATGATTCTGGATGTTAAGGGCGGCACAGGGAATTTAATTCGAGTTGAACTGACGGACGGAAACGGTGTGCATTACGAGAAAGTAATTGTTGACGATGCTAAGGAAGGCAAGACGGTGGCTCTGCCGTTTAACGAGTTTACGCAGCGGAAGGATTATCAACCGGACGACGTGGATACGAAGAAACATTTCTCCTTAAATCCCGTGCGCGGTTTGACTTTATCCCCTCTTAGTGGGGAAGGCACGATTACTTTTGCTAATTTGATGCTAATCAAAGGAAGTGCCTCAGCTCAAAGCTTCAACGATGTAACGGAAGCAACGAGAGGGCATGAAGCGATTGGTGTGTGATATGCGAAGCATATCGTTCAGGGGTATGAAGATGGATACTTCCATCCGTCCCAGCCGATTAGCCAGTACGAGGCAGTTCTATTGATAAGCCGCGCTTTAGGTAAATCGGCAGATGCAGTTCAGTCAGCTGTTCCTCAATATCAAGCGGATGCTCCTATAATGAAGGATATGCTTGAGAGTCTCGCCTTGAAATTCAGAGGCTCCCCGGGAGCGGTGGAAGGATCCGTTGTCACTAGAGCGGATTTTGCCATCTTCATTCAAAGTATACTTCAGCCATAAACCAGCAGTTGCGCTGATAATCGCAATCCTCGTCAACGATGTATGGGAGTCTACCATCCACCCGAGAGTAAACGTGAGGGGATCAGGACGATCTATGATTTTGAACGAGAATGTCACATTAAAAGGAGTGAGAAATTATGATGACTTACGAAAAGATTGTCGAGCTCGTAGCTATGGTATTTCGACTAGAGGTTGATCATGTCAAACGCCTGCCCAGGGATGAGTCACTGAGTAGAATTGGCTTGGACTCAATTAATTGTATGGAAATTGTCGTGAATATCGAGGAGGAATTCTCGATTGTTTTTAACGATGAAGAGCTGCTGCTTGATAATTTAAACACACTGGACAAATTGATTTACATGGTGGAGCAAAAGACAGGGGAGCACACTTTGATTTAGGGCAGGAGGAGACAGAAATGGCTTTAATTGAAGTGAGGGATTTAGTTAAGGAGTATAAATTAAATGTACGAAATAGAGGGATAATGGGTTCTCTCAAAAATTTATTGATCCCGGAGTATACGACCAAAAAAGCGGTCGACGGGATTGACTTCTCTATCGAAAAGGGGGAAACGGTTGGCTTCATCGGTCCGAATGGAGCAGGCAAGTCTTCTACAGTGAAAATGTTGACCGGCATTTTGGTGCCTACTTCGGGAACGATCTCCATTGGAGGCCTCTCTCCCTATAAAGATCGCAAGAAGAACGCCTCAAGATTAGGTGTTGTTTTTGGTCAGCGAACACAGCTGTGGTGGGATTTGCCGGTGAGCGATACCTATGATTTGTTGAAGCATATTTATAAAATCCCTGAGCAAGTGTATAAGAAGAATTTGGACATGTTCAGCGAGATGCTGGATCTGCATAATTTCATACGTCAACCAGTTAGGCAGCTTAGTCTTGGACAAAAAATGCGGGCGGACATTGCAGCCGCACTGCTGCACGATCCGGAAATTATTTTTTTCGATGAGCCGACGATCGGACTGGATGTCATTGCCAAGGAAAAAATACGTGAGTTTGTCAAACAGATTAATAAGGAAAAGGGTACAACGATGCTCTTTACCACTCACGATATGGTTGATATTGAAAAAACGTGCGAACGTATGATCATTATAGACCATGGTATAAAAATTTATGACGGTACTGTAGATGAAATTAAACGCAATTATGGCAGGGAGCGTATTCTTGCTGTTGAGTTTAGTGAAGCCGATTTGAATATCTTCATCCCGGGGGCTCAGCTCACGAATGAAAAGGGAAATAAGAAATGGTTTCGGTTTTCCAAAGATGACATTCAGGTATCTGAGCTGATCAGTACGTTGTCGCAGAAGTATACCATTGTGGATTTGACCGTCGAGGAGACCGATATTGAAGAAATCATCCGGCAGATTTATCAAGGAGGTATCCATTTGAGTGAGAGTTTATCTGGAGTTTGCTAAGAAATCATTCCAGAATAATATCGTCTACAGGATGGACTACTTAGCGGGTGTCGTGAATGCGATTGTGATGATTTTCGTCAATATTTCCATCTGGAAGGCGATCTATGAAGAGGAGGAATCGTTGGAAGGCGTTCAATTTAAAATGTTGGTCACCTATATTGTTCTCTCTTTCCTGATGCAGGTTGTCTATATGATGGACGAATATATCATCGAATCGAAAGTAAGGAGCGGACTTATTTCCTCTGATTTGTTGAAGCCCATAAATTTCCAGTTGTATCTGCTATCCCATCATTTGGGTACAACGGTCTTCCGCCTCCTTATGCAGCTCTTGCCTGCCATTATCGTCTCTATTACCTTATTCCAACTGTTAATGCCGTTTTCCACACTCATGTTTGTTTATTTCATACTCAGCGCATTGCTTGGTTATTTGGTCTTATACAATCTTAACTTTATTGTATGGGTAAGTTCGTTTTGGTTCTATTGGACGTTCAGTCTGGTAACGATCAAGGATGCGGCCGTGATGATATTTTCAGGAGCATTGATCCCTCTTTGGTTTTTGCCTCAGGGGGTAGTGGACTTCATCAAGCTGACACCATTCGATTCGATCTTTTACACGCCGATTCGAGTTTATTTGGGTATGATCCCACAGGAAGAGATTTGGAGCAGCTTGATGAGACAAGCATTTTGGATCGTAATCCTATTTGTAATCGGCCAACTCCTATGGAAGGCGGCAGCCAAGAAATTGGTTGTACAGGGGGGATAATAGATGCATTATACATGGTTGGAATTGCTCTCGTTATTTTTGCGTTATACGAAACTGACTTTAAAGACGACACTAGAGTACAAATTTGATAGATCATTGATTACGATCGCCATCTTTTGCCGGGAAATGATTAGTGTGACAGTAATGTTTCTTATTCTTCTACGTTTCCTGCATATTAAAGGGTGGGAAATGAATGAGTTGATGTTCCTCTACAGTTTCTTGTTCTTATCCTACAGCTTGTTTGTTTTTCTTTTTGCCGGTGTTCGGGATTTCGATAGTATGGTGCATTCGGGGGAGTTCGACCGTTTACTCACAAGACCACTTGGTTTGCTATATCAAATCATTGCAGCCAGAGTCGATTATCCAGCTACGCTCGGTCATGGGATTGTAGGTATCATTTTGTTTGCCAACACAGCCTTCTCTGTAGGCATTCATTGGAATTTGCCTAATATAGTGTTTTACATCCTTGCTCTACTGGGGGGAGCGATTATACAGGCATCGATCTTTATGCTTTCGGCTTGCTTCAGTTTCTGGTCGGTCAAAACGGAAAATTTGCGCAATTTGATTTTCTTCAATACAAGGAGAATTGCCGGTTACCCGATCAGCTTTTATCCAACTATGATTCAGAAGCTACTCATTTTTGTTGTGCCTTTTTCATTCGTCAATTATTTCCCTGCCCAATTATTCCTGAATAAGGGGGGAGCTGACCAGTTCTGGGGTGGGTATATGTATATGACGCCGCTCGTAGGCCTCGTAATGTTCTTGCTTGTTAGCGTTATATGGAAATTCGGCGTAAAAAATTATACAAGTACAGGCAATTCTATGTACTGATTCTTTTTTAAGAAGTGTTGAGGAGCTATTCCATGAAAAAATATATCAATTTAATTGTTCTTGGCATCCTGTTGGCATCCGCAGCAGTTTACCTCACTGTAAGAACGGTAAACTTGAACGACATGCTTCTCGGAATCGGATATTACGATAAGAAGATCAGTCTGATTAACACTGGCGATGTGCATGGACATCTCGTTTATGAAGAGGCCAATGGCGGGTATTATACGCTTGATGAAGTCAATGTACAGATGGGATTACCGCTCGTGAAAGGGATCGTGAATGAGTTGCGTCAGGAAAATCCCGATTCGCTATTCATTGATAGCGGAGATATGTTCCACGGAACGAATGAGGCGAACATTGATGAAGCGAAAGGTGTTGTGGAAGCCGCCAATCTGATGGGCTATGATGCGATGGTGCTCGGGAACCATGATCTCGATTTTGGCTTCGATCGTGCAGAGGCTATTAGAGCAGAACTTAAGTATCCCATGCTATCAGCGAATACATGGCGTGATGGTAAACCTGCATTCGATGCATACAAAATTGTTACCGTAGGCGGCAAAAAAATCGGTGTTTTCGGATTGACTGTACCCGAATCGTTATCGAATATGAACGTGTCAGATCCGAAAGGAGTACAGTTCGAAGACCCTGCAAAGTCCGCGGAAAAAGTAATAGCTGACTTGCGGGCGCAAAAGGTCGATGCCATCATCCTTCTCTCGCACTTGGGCGACGATTTGGACAAGGAGTTAATTAAAAAGGTTGACGGGATTGATTTTATTTTGTCCGGCCATCATCACTGGCTGTACACAGATGTGAAGAAGATCAATAACACGTATTATGCCGAGCCAGGTTCTTACACTACACATGTGGGCCTAGCCGATTTGTATTTCAGAAACGGCAAGGTAGCAGCGGTAGGTTGGAGTCTTCATAAAACGACGGATCGCTCCAAAGAAGATAAGGCTGTGGCTGAAGTTGCCCATACCTATCAGACTATTGCTCTGGAAAGAGGCAAGGAAGTGGTCGGTTCATCCATCGTGCAGCTCAATGGAGTACGTTCACAGGTGCGCTCGAAAGAAACGAATCTGGCCGATCTTATTGCGGATGCGATGAGGCAGGAAGGAGGGGCGGATATAGCGCTACTGAACGGCGGGGGAATTCGTGAGAGCATCCCTAAAGGTGAAATCAATCTTTATGACGTAGGGAAGCCGCTGCCTTTTGTTAATTCGTTGATGGTTGTTGAGGTGCAAGGAGACAAGATTTATGATGCGCTGGAACGGGGACTTCGAGAATGGCCGAATGGAGCCAGCAACGGAGGATTCTTGCAAGTATCAGGTATTGCCTATGAAATTGATGGCTCCAAACCTGCGGGGCAAAGATTAGTGAGTGTCACCAAGGATGGGCAGCCGCTTGATAAAAACAAGGTATTCAAGGTAGCTACGAATGACTACCTGGTCAACGGGGGTGATAACTTTGAGGAATTCAAAGATGCAAGGCTAATCAGTCGTGGTGCCTTATTACGAGATGTACTGGCTGCATATATGAAGAGAAATGGAGTGGTTGCACAAGAGATAGACGGCAGAATTAAAATTGTGGGCGAAAGATATAAGTAAGGGGAGAAAGGATGCTAGAAATGAAAAATTCAGTTGAAAATGTACCGAGATATTATGAGACATACATCAACGATTGCTTTGCAGCAGCTTATGGGGCGTGCTTGGCTCATCAAGGGCATAATCCTAATATCGTACTCGCTGACTATTTATCCTTCATGTTTAACGAAGAAACGGGTTATATGGGTACCACCTACATGTACAGGTACTCGACATCTGTTGAATTCACAGAATCGGAGTTAAATTCATCGCTGGAGTTCGCGTACTTTCCTAAGACGACTTATTTCAACGGGAGTCAAGAGACAGAAGGCGCTTTAGAGCATAGTGATCGCATACAGATAAGTCTTCATATCCATGATGATCCCGAGGTAGCTTCTGATCGAGTAAGAGAACTGATTGATGGAGATAAACCTGTTGCTGCTGTTGTGGATCTGTATTATATGAGCTATCACAGAGCGTATCTGAAAGAACATGGTCTACATGCAGTTGTCATTACAGGTTATGACTATGAGCAGAAGACCTACGATATTTTTGATAAATACTTGCTTTCCAGCAGCGATTTTGACGGTAAAGTCCCGATGGACGCGTTCATGCAAGCGAGACTATCTGATACACCGCGCATTAGTTCGGTTGTTGGGGAGTATAGAAGGCCCATTCGTCACCTTTGGATGGAATTCGATACGGGACGGGAGTTCCAAATAACGAAGGATAAGCTGTTAGCAATTCTTCAAGAGAGCTATACGCGTATGAGGGGAGAACAGTCTCATAATGTTGGAGAAACCGGTCTAGGACGTATTGACGCCTTTAGGAAAAGCATACTGCTCAGGAAAGAACAGCCCATTGATGAAACAGTGGCTCTCTTCTTTAGGGAATATTACAACACGTGTCTCAAAAGGGTAGCTCGAGGGCGAAATCGATTCCTTGTCTTTGTGGAGGAAATCGCCGATATGTTGCCGCAAGAGGCAGTGACCATCCTTGGCGATCAACTAAGGGAATCAGCCAAACGATGGGATATTTGCGCCAATTTAGCACTTAAACTGGCTATTAGCAAAGCTCCCCGATTGTTAGATGATCTGGAACGCAACCTGCAAGCAATTATCGAAATTGAAAGCCGTGTTGTGGAACAGCTTCGAATCTGCATGTTGGCCCAATCAAAAAAGGAGAGTGATCACAATGAATGTGAAACAACAAATTCAAGTAGCTATTAACGAAATTGCAATAGGTGTCGAGGAGGATGTATTGACGGATGACATGATGCTGACGGACTTGGGAATCGACTCTTTGAAATACGTGGAACTGCTTGTTCGTATCGAGGAGCTTTGCGACATCGTCTTTGACGAATCCGATTTGGGTATGGAATCCCTGCGTAATGTTGGTGATTTGGCCGCGCTTACGAATAAAACGATATCCAAAAGAGCTGGTTGATATGAGCTTATGGAGCGCGCTGAAATGTGCAATGCGGGTGAACGGGAATGGACCTGCTTTAACAAGGCAGGACGGTTCGACCATGCGATATGCGGAAATTTTGGAGTGTGTAGAGCTGAAGGCACTGAAGATTGGTAGGTTTATCCCGGCAGGCAGCAAAGTTGCTGTCATGGATGACCATCCATTCTTTGAAGCGTTGTATGTGCTTGCTTTCATTAAGCTTCAACTGACGATCATACCGATGACACTGAAGTATGGCGAGCAGCGCTGCTCACAGATTATCAAGCATACCGAGCCTGATTTTCTATACACGAGTCAAGCCTCGATTCTTACGGAGTTACTCATTGAAGCGTGTAAGTCGGCTGGAACCACGATCATCGATGATCAGGGGGTTTGCTTGAGTGCAGAGCGTCGGAGTCGAGAGATGAGTTGGAGCGGGTTAATGCCGGATCTGCCGCCTAGCTTTATTATGTATACGTCAGGAAGCACGGGATTACCTAAGGGGGCAGTGCTGACTTATGAGAATGTTTGGGCAAACATCCAAGACATACAGTCTTATTTTGATTTGAAGTCAGATGATCATCTGCTAATCCATCGTTCTTTAAGTCACGCATCGGTGATGACCGGCGAATTTCTGTACGGAATCATAGCCGGCGCTCGGCTGACGTTTTATCATGAAGCTTTTGTGCCCCGAAGAATGTTGTATTTTATGGAAAATAATGGTATTACTGTATTTTGTTCAACGCCGACGATTCTGTATCAATTGGCTTTAGACAAATCAGATCATTCCCTGCCGCTTCTCCGTCAAGTGGCGCTTATGGGAGAATATTTGCATAAAAAGGTAACCCTCAAGATCAGTGAAAAATTTCCGCATGTTCATTTCTATATGCTGTATGGGCAGACAGAAGCAGCGCCTCGAATCTCGTATTTGCCTTCTTGTCATTTTACAGCGAAAGAGGGGTGTATCGGGATACCTTTACCGAGCATAGCGATCCGAATCATCGACGAAGAGGGAAACGAAATGAAGCACGGACAGAGCGGCGAACTGCTTGTAAGAGGGCCTAATATATTTCTTGGCTATTGGGCCCAACCGGAATTAACGGCGGTTAAGCTGCAAGGAGGCTGGCTGCACACCGGGGATATGGTCTATGAAGGTGAAGACGGGTATCTATATATTTCGGGAAGAAAGGACGATATGATCATCCGCGCGGGAATGAATATTTACCCAAAAGAAATTGAAGAGGTTCTATTGGAGGATACGCGTATTCGCGAGGTTGTCGTCAGCGGTATCACGGACCCCAAGTACGGGCAGAAGATTCAAATTATGTTAGTGCCAGATATTGAATGCATGATTACGATAGCCGATGTTCTGCAAATATGCCAGAGAAAACTAGCTTCTTACCAGTACCCGGATGCCATTCATATTGTCAAGGAGATTCCCCGCAATGCCGTTGGTAAAATCATCAGAAAACAATTCGTGTAAGTTAAGCATCTATTCGAAGAAGGAGTGATTCGTTTGAACAAGACATTAGAGCAGGAACTCGTATTGGAATTGTCGCAATTTCGCAATCCGAACGCTGAACGTATGAAAGAGCTGGTGACCCAGAAATTGGACTGGGCGGAAATACTGGGTCATCTGGTCTACAACCGAACAGCTGGTATTGCGTATCATGTATTGCGTAAGAGCGAAATGCCTTTTTTTAACAGAGAATTCGAATTCGGTCTGTTCCTGATTTATGAAATACAGAGGCTGCGGACCCAATCGCATCGTCACTACATCTCGCAGATCGCTGCTGCAATGAATATGAGCGGGATTCCTCACGCGTTCTTGAAAGGCTCTATTCTTGCGCACTCCATCTATCCGATAGGCTGCCGAATTTCCAGTGACATTGATATTTTGCTGCGAGCGAGTGATCTGACGGCGTGCGGCAATGTCATGAAAGAACTTGGGTTTATTCAAGGGTTCTATGATGAGAATGAACGTGTTGTCGTTCCTGCCACCCGCCGGGAAATCCTGAACCATCGGATGAACTACGGCGAGGTTGTTCCGTACCGTAAAGCCATTCAAGAGCCGGGCATCAATCTGATCGAAATTGATATCAATTTTTCGCTGGATTGGATGGCACAAGGCACGGAGAAAGCAGTAGATAACTTTATCCAAGAGGCAGAAGCGTATCAATTTGATGCAGGAGAGCAAATTAGTTCTCTGCCCAAAGAGTATTTTTTGGCGCATTTGTGTGTTCATTTGTTCAAGGAAGCAGCTGTAATAACCTGGGTAGATTTTCAGCGTGATTTAGGGCTATACAAATTCGTGGACATTTACGGTTTCCTGACGGATCCACATATTGATCTGAATTGGGACAAATTTGTAGCCATCCTTACGAATAATCAAATTATTAACGAAGCCTACTATGCACTGGAGCATACGAGAGTGTTCTTCCCGATTCTAAATGAGTATGAAGGCTTTATTGACATGTTGAACGCCATCAAACCGACAAATACCGATTATTTGGAGCAGGTTGTTGATGCTTCGAACGCTCAACTCGTGTACAAGTGGAATAAGGACTTGATCACCCGCTTTTTTGATTTGAAACGATACAATTGTTTGGATCAAGTAATGAGCAGTATGCCAAAAATGATATGAACAACAGCGCCTTTATCCCAAATCACAAGAAGGGTATATTGCTTGTATACGAAGGGATTAGCGGTTCGGGAAAAAGCGAGGGAATTGCCAAACTGCGGGGTTATTTAACTGCACAAGATCTCTCGCCAGTTATCATCGAATGGAATGCCAACACAGCTATCCGATCAATAGTCAAAAAGCTGGATCGCATCGGACTACTTACATCGAATGTGTATAGCTTACTGCAATGGTTTAGCTTCATCATCGATTACCTGTTCATTGTTTGGCCATCCATATGGAAGAATAAAATTGTGATCATGGATAGATACGTATATACGGGTATGACAAGGGATGATGTGAATGGTGCGATGACATGGCTCGGGTGGATACTGTGCCGATGGGTTAGGGAACCAGATGTAGTGCTGTTTTACGATACATCGCCACTAGTATGCCTTGAGCGCATTCGCTGTCGAGGGAAGACTTTGTTTCATACGAGGAAGAATAGGTCTAAGGAAGTTACAGACTTATCTTATCTGGAGGAGATGAGCAGGGCGTACTATCGAATTTTCTCACACCTGCGCAAAAGGAAGATGAACATCGTAGTTGTGGGGGAAGATTCGGTTGATGTGTATAAACATATTGAAGGATTTATCGATAAAAAAATGTCTTACTCTCATTATCGTGAAACGAAGTATTCATTAACGAAACACAAGGAGAAGGCGAGGTAATTGGAATGGAATTGCAAGCGTATCTGGAAAAGTTGGTTTCCAACAGCCACTGCCCGATCACATTTGCTGGAGACATCCCGAATGCACTAAGCCGGTGGCTGGTGCGAAGTAAATTTATGAATGGTGTCCAGCCAATGGGAATCGAGCCTTATCTGGACATGGAAGCCCGATTGCTGTACTTCAACGAGCTTCTTGTGATTCCCCGGGAAGAAATAGAAGCGAATTGGCGACATTACATTGCCGAAATGATTAATCGTTACCAAGAAGTGAACACGCCCCAAAACCTATTTACAATTGAACCAGATAAATATATGTATGGGTTAAACACGGTGTATTGCCAGAAAGAGCAAGATATTCTAGTCAATGTGATTACCTATTTCCCAACACCAACCCGAATGTGGATCAATGGACAGCTTGTCATAACAGGGAATCACGATTATTTGATAAAAGATTACTTCTTTTTGTACCGGTTTCGAGAAGGAAGCAATACCGTATTATTCGAATGCCCCCTTGCTCTGAGAATGCCTTTATCTAATCAGGAAATCATCGTTAAGCTCAATCCGGTTGACTGTTTAGAGGTCAACGGCAAGGAATTTATTGATGAGGATTTATTGGACGCGTATAGGCAATCCTACAGCCTTTTCCCAGAACGTGTATTTTACATGCCCAATGAGGAACTACACGTGATCGTTCTACCTCAATATGTGGGTCCTCAAACTGAAACTGAGATTGTTCACGTCAGCATCTTCAGTGCGACAGGAGTTCTATTGCAGGATAAGGAGCTGGCTGCTTCTTCGGTTGCGGCCTTTCCATGGCAGGACAACTTTAACGGCCTGCTCCGCATACGCGCCGAAAGAGTGGGAGATGCTCCCAAGATAGGCGAGGTCTATGTGTATTACGGCGAATTTCAGAGCAGCATTGACCAGGTTATCCAGCAAGTGGAGAAGCGGCAGGACTGTGATCATTCTGTGGTCAAGACCATTAAAGAGATGGTGGTTCTCCCTGATGCCTTCAAGGCATTGAACCAGTATGTGCCGAATGTTTGTTACCTTACTCTATTTCAAGTTCTGGAGAAATTCATTCGATACGCAACCTCTTCTGAGAAGGAGGTTAAACAGACCTATCGAGATGTGTTTGGATCGAGTTTCACAGTTTATGAACCCCAGCCAAACGGAGATCGGCTCGCTGCGTACACGGTGCATTTGCCAGATGACTATGACCAGGATGCATCATACCCATTGGTCGTCTATTTCCACGATGCACTAGCTCGATCTTACCCGGTGGATCTCCCTTGGGTGAAACGCAGTACAATATCGGAAGCTATTATCATCAGCATCGTTGGGATCGGCAGGTTGAATTATGTCGACGACGTCAACGTCATTCGTATGATCAATAGATTTACAGAGACCTACAACGTGAATCGGAACCGCGTTTATCTGATCGGTCACTGTACGGGTGGTTCCAAAACACTTCGCATGGCGATGCAAGTGCCGGATACATTTGCAGGGATCGCCAGCGTTATTGGGGATATGCGGTTAAATATTAATGAGCCTGAATATGCACAGCTTGATAATATGAGCAATATGACTGTTTTGGGGTTGACGAGCACCGAACACTGGTTTTTTAACTCTACGCGAATCATGCACTTTCTAAAAAGGCTGCCCAAGTCAACAACGCGTATAATTCACGGTTTTATGCATAACGAGTTCAATGCTGTATTGAATTCCAAGATGTTACTACATAAGCTGATTGCCGAGCAGCGAGATCCTTATCCTGAAGAGCTCAAGCTTTCCGTTCTTGAACCAGGATACAACAAAACCTATTGGCTTAAGGTAGAGGCAATTGACGATCTGGAAGAGCCGTCACAGATTTTGGCGAAGAAGATAGCCCCTAATCGAATAGAAATTGAATTGAACAATATCGAATGCTTCAGTTTACTTCTTAACAGGGAGAAGATGATCCTCGCCGATAGGATAGAAATTGCGGTGAATGGCGCTGTTCAACGAGTGGCTCTAGCTCCTTATTGCAAACTTTGGGTAAGCTGGCAGCCCAATAATTACAGGGTAGAGGTCATCCCTATGACCGAACAAGAGTTCGAAGGAAAGTATCATGCCATCGGTGTAGATGAGGAACGAATGGGGATCAAGCAAATCTATTTGAACGCTTGTACGATTATAAAGCCTGAAGGCAGTAATCCAAGCAAGCGGAGCATGGTTAGCAAGCTTGCCTATTTGCTGCAAAATCCGATCAAAGACCGCTACATTTATTACAAATACGAGACAGGCAACGAGCAAGATTGGGATTGGGAGCAGGAGAGGCAAACTCATACCAACCATGTGTTTATCATTGATGCCAGGAGCAAGAGCAAGAAACAAGAAAAACTGTTAAATAAATTAGACATTAATATGGATGAAGAAAGACTTATTTACCGCGAGCAGATGTTTGCAGGGACGTATTTCACATTTATTAAATGTCGTCATCCTTATTATAGCGAGCGACTCTTGCTAATCGTGGCTTTCAATGATGATCAAGTAGAGACGGAAATCATCACATGGATGAATGCTTTCGAAACAAATTCGCTGTTTTACAACGACGCCGTTGTTTTTCATGATGGAAGGTACCACGGGTTTAGAGATCGGTCCATATTTCTGGCTAGGGGTAATGATGAGTATGAATCAACATATATGGAAGAATATTGCTAACATCTACGGCACTCCTGCATACATCTACGATGGGAACAAAATTGCGCAGCAATATGAGCTATTGAAAAACTGCTTGCCTGAACCATTCGAGATTTTTTATTCGGTTAAGTCTAATCCATTGTTGGGTATATGCCAGCTATTCAAGAAATTGGGATCGTGCATAGAGGTTGCATCCTCCGGGGAATTATATATGGCGCTAGTGGCCGGTTTTCATCCGAGCCAAATCATTTTTACAAGTCCTGGAAAGACGTGCGAGGATCTACTTTATGCGATTGAAACGGGCATTTACAGTATCAATGTCGAATCGGTTGAAGAAGCGAAGCTGATTCATCAATTAGCAAGTGATAGGCAGCGCAAGGTGAATATTTCGCTACGGATCAATCCAAACTTCAATATCAATGGTGCAGGCATGAAAATGACCGGAGTTCCTACGCAGTTCGGTATCGACCAGTCCATTCTAAAAGAAACAATGGATATCATTCAAGCATTACCATCTGTTCGTATTCGTGGGATTCATATTTTCTCAGGCAGCCAGATGCTGGATGCGGATCATATCGTCTTGACGGTGGATGAAATCATGAAGCTTGCTGTGGATTTGATGGATACGTATCACTTTCAACTTGACTTTCTGGATTTGGGGGGGGGATTTGGCATCCCTTACTTCAAAGGAGAGTCCTATCTGGAGATGGATCGACTCCAAGGCGGTTTAAGCGAAGTGTGGGGGAGATACAAGAAAAGGCTGGATGGTGTCCGAATTGGTGTGGAAAGCGGGCGATTTCTGCTCGCTGAAGCGGGTTCGTTTATGACGAAGGTACTCTATGTCAAAGAAAGCAAGGGAAGCAAATACATCGTCTGCGACGGTGGCTCGAATCAGCATGCTTCAACTGCTTTTTTGGGACGATATGTAAGGAATAATTTCCCAATGCGACTGCTTGAAAAAGAAGGGAATTTGGAAGAGGTAAATGTCGTAGGTTCACTCTGTACCCCTACTGATGTCTTGGGACAAAAGGTGATGCTGCCTATTGCCGAGCCTGGAGATCTGCTTATTATTGACAAATCGGGAGCTTACGGGCTGACGCACAGCCCCGTTTTGTTCCTCAGTCATGTGCTGCCTCCGGAGATTATTTGCTTGGATGGGGAAATTACGGTCTTGAGGGAGAGAGGCCACTATGCTGATTTTCTAAGAGGACAGCATTCATTTTGTTGATTCGAAAGGAGTGGAAGGTATGGCCGAAACGTTCCATTTGGTTGAATATTTGACCGTTCAACGAACGAAGGGTGTTATCATTTGGCTGTTGAACATAGGTGCGGAGAAATACTGGAACCGTCTTCAGGCAGGTATTGTGGACCGCAACGAGGATCGTATCGTGAATCGGGTGGAGGAGATGAACTTGCTGCTGTGCCGTGAGCAGGATATCCTCATATTGCGTGAGCAGCCGGATCCTGCCTATCTCGAACAGCTTAGACAGTGGGGATTCTCGATCCCAAGACTTGTTGTACCTGAGCATTCGGATGCACTCACACCGATTGCTGAGCTGGTATTGAGAGATGAAAAGCTAATGCAGACGCTTGAACTCGCAGCGGCGGAGCAGGAAGATGTCTATTTTGTACCTTACGGGGTCACATATTTGGAGGAACAAATTGCGGAACGTTGTGGGCTGTGCCTCATGGGAGCTCCGTCTGAGTTACAAGCCAAGGTCAATGATAAAGTGTTCAATCGGGAGATTGCCGAAACGCTCGGTTTGGCTACTTGCCTAGGCTTTGTGTGCAGCGATATTGAGGAAATTAGAGAGGCCTATCATCAATTGACGGGAAGCACACATAATTTCAAAAAAGTCATAATTAAAGAACCGCACGGCGCCTCGGGCAAAGGGCTCTATATCATTGACAACACGGATAAGCTTTCGTCTTTGCTCACACGCTTGTCGAGAAGCGCGAGGCAGAATTCGAATGCGCGTTGGCTCGTAGAGGGCTGGTATGAGAAGAAGGCGGATCTGAATTATCAAATCTATATTTCACCCCATGGCTCCGTGGAGATGTTCTCACTGAAGCAGCAGGTTCTAAGGGATACCGTATACATCGGTTCCAAAATTCCGGTTGATCTGAGTCCAGAGATTATCGAGAAGTACCGAGGATATGCGGAGCAGATTGGATCTTATCTGTATCAGATGGGCTATACCGGAGTTGCGGGCATTGACTCCATTATTACAATGGACGACACGCTCATTCCGATTATTGAAATTAACGGAAGATTCACGCTGTCTACGTATATTTCCTTTCTGGAACCAATGCTGCGAGAAGTCAAATTGTTTTCACGGTATCTCAAATGGATATCGGATAAGCCATGCGATTTCACAGAAGTGTGTAGCCTGTTAAGACAGGAGGGGCTTCTCTACGACCCCGCTACTGGAGAAGGTATCCTTGTTTATACATCCGGAACACTGCCTTTACAGCAGGATGAAGGCGGATCAGCTTACACGGGACGTTTGTTTACACTGCTTGCATCGAAGGGTTGGGCCAACATCGAAGCCTTGAACTCCCGCTTAGAGCATTTCATTGATCGGTTGTCCAATCGGATCACGGTTTAACGCTTAATAACAAATGATTAGGCATAGTACAATCAGTTATCCACTGATTATACTATGCCTTTCTACACAGAACTTGGCATTCTAGGAGCGGAATCAACAAGATCAACGGTAGGTGATAGCGTGGTAAATCTCAGACACCGACCTAAAATGGGTAAGGGTGTTATAAGTTTAGGACCAAAGTGTTTCATGGATCTTAAGGCTGAATCCCCCAGACAAGAGCGCCGTTCTGGAAGAGCGTTACTTTGTCCCAATTCGTATACGACGTCTTCGTCCCATCGAATGAGTAGTCGTTCGATTCGTTAAAGTTCGACCAATCGGTTTTGGACATCCGGAGCTGGATATCGCCGGACTGTCCTCCTGCCGGAATCGAACCGGCTCCTGAAGTAAAGCTAAGCTCGACATAAGTGTCCGTATTGGTGCCGGTGGCGCTGACGAATGTTCTTTGGATATTGGTGCCGCCGACCAGCGCCCAATCGATCCATGAGTCCATCGCTTGAGTGCCATCTTTAGTAAAGTAATAACGGATGCTAAGGTCACTTAAATTAACGGCAGTTGTACCGTTATTCTTGATGTTGAAATGAGGCTTGATCTGGTTGTCATTGACGTTGGTATCAGCTGCTCGGTACTGTACTGTCAGATTGCTCTTAGGGGGCGTTCCCTGCGGCGTTACGCTCACTTGTGCGGAATTCGGGCTTTCTCCCGCGTTGTTCACTGCGGTTACAACGTAATAGTATGTCGTTCCGTTGGTCAAGCCGGTGTTTGTATAGCTCGTTCCGCTAACCCCGGTTGCCACCGTCATATACGGCCCACCGCTTGACTCTGCGCGTTTGATGTTGTAGCTCGTCGCGTCGGTCGAAGCTGTCCAGCTAAGAGCTGCCTGCGCATTGCCCGCTGTAGCGATTAGGCCAGTCGGCGTAGCTGGTATCGTTACGCCAGCTTGAGGCATCGCGCTCACTTGCGCGGAATTCAGGCTTTCTCCTGCGCTGTTCGCAGCGCTTACGACGTAATAGTACGTCGTTCCGTTGGTCAAGCCGGTATTGGAGTAGCTCGTTCCGCTAACCCCGGTCGCCACGGTCGTATACGGACCGCCGCTTGTCGTTGCGCGTTTGACGTTGTAGCTTGTCGCGCCGGTCGAAGCTGTCCAGCTCAGCGTGACTTGCGAGCTGCCAGACATTGCTGTCAGGCCAGTCGGAGCCGTCAGCATGGGAAGCGCGTCTATCAGGCGGTTAAGCATATCCTGTTTCGGTTGATTCCAGGTAACCCAATCATCCAGCAGCAGCCCGCCGGTATCGCCGCTATTTGGATTGATGCACCAATACGTCCAATACAAGTCGTTTACTTTAATATAATCGACTAACGAATTTTGCCATTTGCCTTCCATGGACGTCGTATCGACGCTCCGGCCGCCGAATTCACCGATGAGAATCGGCGCCATGTTGTTTTTATGAACGTATCCCCAATACGTATCCCAAATGTTCGACATGTTGTTAGGGAATGTCGGTTCAGAGAACCAAGGTTGATTGGATACACCCGGACCATAATCATGGGGAGAATATACGACGCGATTTGTGACATTCAAGCGTACTGGATCATTCTGTACGCCTTTCAGGTTGCCGCCCCACCAATAATTGCCGGTTTGACCCTGGACATTAGAAGACACGCCTTCGACAATGATAAGCCAATTCGAATTAATGCTTAGTATGGCATTGCCTGCACGTTCGGCGGCCAAACGCCAATCGCGAGCCGAATCTCCGCAGCCCCAACAAGCGTTTCCGTGAGGTTCGTTATGCAGATCTGCCCCGATTACCGTATCGTTGCCTAAATAACGCTGCGCAAGCATTTTCCAGTCTTCCACCCAAGTCGTTTCTGAAACTGTTGAAGTGTACCACAACTCCGACTGTTCAGCAGATGTCGGGCGATGACGATCCAAGAATACCTTCATTTTCCTTATGCCTGCCTTTTCAATCAGTTTGTCGAGGATCTGTATTGGCGTCAACCCCTGCAGATCGGGGTTTTTCGCATAATCGATCCCGTTAGGCATCTTACTTGGCAGAAACATCTCATTAGTGTAAGGGATACGCAGCAGATTGTAGCCTTTCCCCTTCATTTGATCGAGTAAGCTGTCCATTGAACGGGTCCACAATCCGTGTGGCGTTAAATTTGACGTTTCAAATCCAAACCAGCTAACGCCGTTAAAAATGGCGGTGTTGCCGCCAGAATCCACAATCCGGTTACCACTGGTGTGATAATAATTTGGACTGTCCGCGGATACCTGTAATCCAGAACCCAGTATACCTACAAATAGAGAAATAACTAGCGTTAATATCGATATTTTTCCTTTCATTTGTTCCCAACCTTTCTATTTAATAATAGGATCAAGGGAATTCCGCAGGGTTTACATTTGCATCGCCTCCTCTCCATCGGAACTGTTCCTTTTATTACCTCCTCTCAATCAGAATGGCTTACAGACATGAGCCTGTTGCTATGCTGGAAATATTCGTTGCGCGAAAATACGTCCTTATCTTTATTTACGTAAGGAATGACTAAGCTGTCTTTTGGATAGGGTGGAATGGAATGAATTGGATTGGATTGTTTAATGGACTTTAAAAAAGTAATCGAAACAGGTTAGTATAGTTGGGTAGTAGCAAAAGGGGATGTATGAACGGGAGTATCATTAATTTGAGTGTGTGACCATTATAGGAAAGATTGACTTACTAACGCTATAATTTTAGTTACCATATTAGCACTTTAATAACATAATACCCCCTTTCAAGGGAGCTAAATGAAATTTTACTTATAGAAAAAGACTCCATAAGTATGGAGAAAAGCTTATGGATACTTAATGGTGGAACCTAGCAACCGTTAATCCTTGATGGATCGGCACGTAGCATCAAAGATAACGGGAACCATCTCAAGTCGAAGTCGCTGATGATTAATCTCGCACTTGAGATTCTAACGACTCATTTTAATACAACGCTGAGTTCCGTTCAGTGGAATTTTAACCGGATTTATGCTTGCGATGGGAACAACGGCGCCGCTTGTTGGGGATTTGGGAGAGAAATTCAGCTATAAGAGATTATATCTTTTTACGTTGATCGGCTTCATCGTTGCTTCTGCTTTGTGTACGGCTTCATGGAACGAGAGTTCCCTGATTGTGTTCGAGTAGTGCAGGAGGCATTCAGTGGATTGATTATTCCAACAACCATGGCCATTATTTATCAAATTATTCCGAAGGATAAACAACCAATAGCTGTGGGCATGTGGGGACTGGCAGCCATACTGGCTCCGGCTTTTAGCACGACGATCAGCGGATGGATTTTGCAAAACTTTGACTGGCAAGGGCTGTTCCCAATGAATATACCGATCGGATTGAACGCGATCTGGTTCATAGCTGCGTATATTCCTTATTATCGTCCTAGCATTATGAAGAGCTTTGATGGTCTTGTTTTTTTTGACAGTTGTTCTGAGCAGCTCATCTTTGTTGCTGGCGCTTGCTCTAGGACATAACTGGGGGGAACGCAAGAGTTAACTTGCCGGCGGGAAATCAAACGCTCTGAGGATGGTGGCTTTAATATCAATAGGATGAATGTAGTAAAAGGTTAAAAATCATCCATATACTCCGTACCTGCCTCGTCCGTGTAAAGAGTCCCTATAAGGGGCTAGCCTGAGGCACCACGCGGTTGACAGATTTTCAGTGCGCCTTTAGGCGCTTGCCAGTACCAAGCCCTTATAGGGCTAAATGGAAGCCACCGGCTAAATCGGTGGTTATGACTGTGACGCGGGAATGGGATAAAGCTTTTGACTTAATAAGACGACGGGGTCGTTTATCCTCGACATATAAGAGTTTATATGTTTTGAAGTGAACGCGGAGTTACTCCGGCAGCCCTGTGCGAACAGAGGGAGGGAACTACAGTCCGCTATTATAGCCAAAAGTGTCATTTTCGGGAGGTTGAGGGAACTACAGTCCGCTATTTTGCTGTTATATGGGGATTTTTACACTTTTTGTGGAAATAAGACCCTGTAGTTCCTCTATTACCCTCGCATCCCTACTTTTTGTCTAATTAGCGTCCCCTAGTTCCCTTACTAGGTTTTGCCGCTAAGAAGAGGCTGATTAGTCAGGGCGGCGAAGCCGTTTTTCTTATGTTCGATCACAAAATATCTCTTTCACAAACGAAAAACAGATGCTGATATGATACCGAATGTATCGTTTCTCACATTTTCTGTAAGAGCATTCAAAATTGTCGATGCACAGAGAGGAAGAGATGTACCGCCGCATGATCAAAAAAACGATATCGATGCGCTCGCTGCTGCTCTCCGTTTTTTTACTGCTGATGATCTTTCCGTTAACCATAGCTGTTATTACCTACAACAAGGAAAACGAAGTTTCACAAAAGCAGGTCAGTCAATATTTGCTGCAAACCGTCGAACAGACGCAGAGGGCGCTGGACGCCAATTTAGCTGAGGTTGACCGTCTGACTTGGCCTTTGCTCTATCAGCAATCGCTTGATTTTTTGGACTATCCGCTGGAAACCCCTTATCAGTTGTTTCAGGCGAATCAGAAGTTCCGGCCAGTATCCGGCAGGCTTGAAAGCAGCGTTGCAAGCGGCAATCGATCAAGCCTCTGCGGTAGCTGTGAATGCTCAGGCGACTCAAGCGGAAGTGGATCAAGCGGTGACAGCACTGAATGCGGCGCTGCAAACATTCATCTCATCCGTGATTACGAGCAGACCGGGTGATGTGAACGGCGACGACAAATTTACGGTGGGCGATCTCGCAATCGTAGCGGCATACTACGGCAAGAATTCATCGGACAGCAATTGGCAGAAGTACAAAGTAGCGGACATCAATGGCGACGGTGTCGTTGATCTTATTGACTTGGCTGCCGTAGCCCAAAAAGTACTAGGAACACTATAAGCTTTGCAGGGGAGGGGCGATGATTCGTCTCCTTCCCTATTTATATCTCTGTAATACGCACAAAAGGGATCGTTGGAATCGTTCTTTTATCAATAACATTTTTGATCTTGAGTATTTTCTCCTCTGGATTCGTGGTATAAATACGGGAAGGATATGTAGTCCTGGATCCAAATCAGTAGAATATTCATATAAAATAAGAGGATTTCGAATGTTAATCACAACAGGATTAGTAGATAATAACTTTGAAAGCGTTTTAATTTCTGAGGGTCTAACTCCCCGCAGCTTGCTGCGGGGAGAATGCATGTTACTTTTGTCTTTTCTGATACGATTTGTATCAATAATGCATGAAGGGGGTGAACTCTGATTGAAATGATACCTTCAAAAGTTTCCGAACTAGACGCTTCGCCAAGCTCTTTGATTCTACCAAAATGGCAAGGATGATGATGAACAAGAAGGAGGAAAGGAATGGTTACAGGAATGAAGAAACAAAAAAAAATGTCAGGACAGCGCTTGTTTAAATGGGTTTTTAGTTTGGTAATGGCAGCATCCATCATCGCGCCACAAAGTTATACGCCTGTTTCGGCACAGGCGCTTCCAGGTTTGCCCGATGTGGCTAGGCAAGTAGCTGCCGAAGGCATTGTATTGCTTCAAAATCCAGATTATAAGACAGCGGGCTCTCAGGTAAACGAGATCGAAAAAGTGCTGCCGATCAAAAAAAGTGAGAACGTATCGGTGTTTGGCCGTATTCAAACGCATTATTACAAATCCGGCACAGGCTCTGGCGGTGCTGTCAGAGTAGATTATGTCAACGGAATTTTAGAGGGCCTGCGCAATAATCCGAGTGTGCAAGTCAACGAAGATTTAGCCAAAGTGTATACGGATTGGGTGAAAACGCATCCATTTGACAATGGCGGCGGCGGATGGGCGGCTGAGCCGTGGTCGCAAGCGGAAATGCCTTTAACTGCTGATATCCTTAACGCGGCAAAATCAAAATCCGATACAGCGATTGCGATTATCGGACGCACAGCTGGAGAAGATAAGGATAACAAGGACGAGAAGGGCGCATACCGGCTGACAGACCTTGAAGTTGCTATGCTTGATCAGGTGTATGCCAAATTTGATCGAGTTGCCATCGTTCTCAACGTTGCGAACGTGATTGATATGTCATGGGCTAAAAACTACCCGAAAGCCTCCATTCTATACGCATGGCAGGGTGGCATGGAAGGCGGAAGCGCTGTTGCCGATGTATTGACCGGTGACGTAACGCCGAGCGGTAAACTGAGTGATACGATTGCAAAATCACTTGCCGACTATCCATCCACAGCTAATTTCGGCAGCCAAACCGAGAATAAATATGCCGAGGATATCTATGTCGGTTATCGCTATTTTGAAACCTTTGCTCCGGATAAGGTGCTCTATCCATTTGGGTTTGGGCTATCCTATACCAACTTTCAGATGACTACGGATAGCATCAAGAGCAATGATAAAGAAATTACCATAAATGTAACCGTTAACAACACAGGCAAGGTTGGAGGTAAAGAGGTCGTTCAGATTTATTACGGAGCGCCTCAAGGAAAGCTCGGCAAACCAGCCAAACAATTGGTGGCTTTTGCCAAAACCGGCATTCTTCAGCCTGGGCATTCGCAGCAAATGGCGATTACCTTTGATATTAACGATATGGCTTCGTATGATGACAGCGGGGTTACAGGTCATGATTCCTCTTATGTGCTAGAGGCTGGAGATTACAACATTTATGTTGGAAACAGTGTGAGGGATTCCGTCAAAGCAGGAGCCTACCAAGTTGCTGATTTAAAGGTTGTTAAGGAGCTGCAGGAAGCGCTGGCGCCTACGAAACCATTTGATCGCATAAAACCTGGCACTTTGAAAGTAGACGGCACGTTTAATAGCATCACTGAAGCGGTTCCAACAAGATCAATTGATCTGACGAAAAGAATTAAAGATAACCTGCCTGCGGCTATCGCGCAAACGGGCGATAAAGGCTACAAATTAGTAGATGTTTATGATAAAAAAGTGACGATGGATGAGTTTATTGCCCAGTTTAGCAATAATGATTTGGGAGCTATTATTTTAGGAGAAGGGATGTCCAGCCCTAAAGTAACAGCAGGAACTGCAGCGGCGTTTGGCGGTGTGACGAAGAATTTATTGAAATTTGGTCTTCCAATCGACAGTGCGGCAGACGGCCCTTCCGGAATCCGTATGGAGACCGATAGCCAACGGGCAACGAGCATTCCCAATGGTACGATGCTTGCTAGCAGCTGGAATATTGAGCTTGTTGAGCGCTTATATTTCAACTTGGGCAAGGAAATGCGTCTTAACAATATCGACACCATACTTGGACCTGGTATTAATATTCACAGAAATCCATTGAATGGAAGAAACTTTGAATACTTCTCGGAGGATCCTCTGCTAACAGGGATGATGGCTATCGTGCAAACGAGAGGATTGCAGCGGCACGGCACGACTCCTACATTGAAGCACTTTGCCGCTAACAACCAGGAATCTGCACGCCATTCTGTCAATGGCCTTATCTCGGAAAGAGCACTTCGTGAAATTTATTTAAAAGGATATGAAATGGCTGTGAAAAGCGGCAAAGCGCGTTCCGTTATGACGTCATACGGTCCAGTAAACGGAACCTGGGCTTCAAGCAATTACGATTTGAATACAACTATCCTTCGCGGTGAGTGGGGCTTTGA
The DNA here is from genome assembly GCF_014640555.1 of Paenibacillus marchantiophytorum. GTDB lineage: Bacteria > Bacillota > Bacilli > Paenibacillales > NBRC-103111 > Paenibacillus_E > Paenibacillus_E marchantiophytorum. The sequence continues at coordinate 117,097 of NZ_BMHE01000006.1, forward strand.
CGGTATTGTTATGACAGATTGGTGGGCTAGGCTGAGTGAAGATCAAGGATTCTATGCAGCAACGAATCGTTTTGATGAACTGAACGGCAAAGCGATGGTTCGCGCTCAGAACGATGTCTACATGGTCATTCCCGATGGCGCTGCGGAAACACATAAGAATCGTGGGAGTAGCACCTTCAACACAGTAGCATCGCTTACGAATGGAAGTCTTACTTTAGGCGAATTGCAGCGTTCCGCCAAAAATATCAGCCGTTTCCTGATGCTGTCTCCTGCCTTCGCAAGAACAGCAAATATCGAATACAAGGTTGATTATACGCCGGGTAAAGATTGGTTTAGAGTTGACACTGCGAAGCTGGGCGATCCAGTTCTCAGCGGCATTACAGTAGGCGGTAAGAACATTAAGACCTTTAATCCGTTAAAATTGGATTATAAAGCGTATGGTGACGCGGCATTGTCTCATTATCCGGAAGTTCAGGCCGTTGCGACGGGGGGGGCAGTCGTAGATGTTGTGCAGGCGAGTCCTGGCAGACCGGCGGCGGTCATTACGGCTACGGCTGGTGGACAGCAAAGAATTTATAAGGTTATCTTTACTTCAGAAGAAGGTTTGGAGCCTATATTTGAAAATCCAACCTATGCATATTTGAAAAATATTTCGATTAACGGTAAACCAATTGATGGCTTTAGAGAAACCAGATTGAGCTATGATGTGGGTGTTAACAGTGTGGCAAGCTTGCCTGAAGTTGCCTTTGAGACAAATGCAGGAGTAACGGCAACTGCTACGGTTGATACAGCGAACAGAAGAGTATCTATTAAAGCGATAAGCTCCGATCAGGCCAATACCTACGTGATTCAATTCGGTAAAATACCGCAGAGCGATGAGTTTAATGCGACAGCATTAAACAGTTTTTGGACAATCAATAAAGAAACGGCGACGAACAGTGAAAACAAAGCTAACTGGTCGTTAACCGCAAAGCCCGGATCGTTAAGAATCATTGGGGAAAGAGGCGATTTCTGGAGTGAACATACGGACCTGAAAAATTACTTCCAACAGGAAGCCTTCGGAAACTGGGAAGCTACAGTCAAGGTTAACTTGAATAAAACGCCCAATCAGAATTACAATGCCGTCGGTATTACCGCTTCACAGGATAACAATAATTATATATTTGTGAAGTATGAATACAGTGAAGGAAAAATAATAGGCATGGTCAAGGAAACCGGCGGTGTAATGCCTGTAAGCATCGGGCAGCTTTCTGCTAGTCAGATTGCTAATTTATTCGGCGAGAAGACAGAAATCTATCTACGTTTGAAAAGGTTAGGTAACGTCTACTCTGGCTATGTCAGCGCGGATGGTACGAATTATATTTCATTAGGGAATACAACGGCGGATTATGCCAACCCGAAATTCGGGCTATTAGCTTCGAATGGAAGTCAAACGCTTACCGATCCATTTTATGCGGATTTTGATTATGTTCGTTTTAATATGGACAGTGTAACTGCGGGAGTTACGAATATCGGGCCTAACACCAAATTGAAGGTTGCAGAAACAGAATCTGCTGCTATCACTTCGGTGATCACTCCGGTAGCCTGTAATGATGTTGACGGAGGGCTATGTTATACCAATACGGCTAAGGGCGAGGCAATCTCCTACAAGGTGAACGTTACAACCGCTGGTGAGTATAGGATTTTATCCCGCATTCGATCCAGCCAGTCTGACGTCGCTCAAATGTCCTTTGGTCTCTATGATGGCGCCAATCTTCTTGGAACGTTTGACCTCACGACTACAAAAGGCGAGTGGGCTACGTTCAAAATCCCGGATGTCGCGCTCTCCAAAGGTGAGCACACATTAAGGATTGTGTTTGAAAGTGCCGGTATCGACTTGAACTGGTTGAAATTCCAGCTCAAGCAGGACGGTGCGGACACTTCGAAATTAGCAGACGCTATTCGAGCAGCTGAGAGTTTGGATTTGAGCCCTTATAGCGTTTATAAAAAAGCGCGCTTCAGCGCTGTTTTAGCGAACGTTAAGCTTGTATTAGCTGAACCGATTAACGACGCGGTAGTAACAGAAGCAATCGCTGATTTAGCGGCTGCAGTAACCGACTTGAAAACTGCAGTCATGCCGAAGGGTGTGGCTCCAAAAGCGACAGAAAAAGTGACAAACGGCATTCGAATTTATCCGTATAACGCGCCATGGATTTTCACATCGAACGGCGGATTCAGATTTGAAAGCGGTACGGACGCTATGAGCTATGTGAATCCCAATGACATCACTTATTTCGGCAAAATTGATTTGACGAATCTTGTTGAAGTTCGAGTTCAATATGCTCGCGAAGGCGGCACTATGCCATATTTCAGATTCTATACGGAAGCTGAAAATACTGGCAATCCAGTCAAAGGCGCAACGACACAAGGAAGAGCATACAGCGATTTATACAGCGGTGGTTCTTTTGATGTCAATAACGAATTTGCAAGCATTAATTTTAATCAGAAGGCTGGCGCTGCTTGGAGTAATTATGGAATCGCCAGCACTAAGCAAGTAGGGGACAATCCTTATTTGGAGAACTATCTCGGAGCTGCGACCAATTTTGTTGACAAAACAAAAGCAACGGGTTTACAAAATGTTTATATGAAATTCGATGGTCTGAATACGAACTTACAGTATGTTGAGTTCATTTATGATGGGTCTGCTCCTGCTTCTACGATTGTATCCGTTGTTCAGCCGCAGCCTTTGAGCGTTGCTTATGGAACGGGCTTTGAACAGCTGGGATTACCGGCAACAGCAACAGTCAACTTGAGCAACAATGCAACAAAAGCGATTGCTGTCCAGTGGAACGGCAGTGAGTATAACGGCAACGCGGCTGGAACCTACACGCTGAATGGAACGTTGGCTGCAGTCGATGGGGTTACCAATCCCAATAACTTGAAAGCATCTATTTCCGTTACTGTATTACCGCAGCCGGCTAAGGCGAAGTTAAGCGGTCCGATCAGTGCATCGACAGGAATGACGGTGGATTTCACTTACGGGCTAGAGCATATCGTTGGCGAAGTTGCCGCTCAAGACGTAACAGTCACGTATGATACCTATAAGCTGGAGCTTGTGTCGAATCCGGTGTCATTGAACGGCGAGAAATTCATTATAGTCGATTCTGTGTCCTTGCCGGGACAAATTCGCATGCTGGGCGTACACTTAAGCGACTACCAATCGGCTCCAAATAAAGACTTGATGAAATTGACGTTCAAGATAAAACCAGAAGCTGCGGCAGGGGTCGCTTCAGTTAGCGTGTCGAAGCTTGTGGTAGCCGACCGCCAAGGCAAAGAAACTACAGTTGCAGGGGCTGCACATCAGCTGCAAATTATCGCAGTTGATAAAACCGCGCTGAGCGCCACGATTGCAAGTGCGCAAAGCAAGTACGATGCAGCTGTAGTGGGAACCCTACCGGGTCAATATCCGGCGGCAGCGAAGGCTGCTTTGCAGACCTCGATTACCGCTGCGAATACCGTTCTGAGCAATGCGGCAGCAACACAGGACGATGTGGATCATGCAGTAACGGATCTGAATGCAGCGATACAAGCGTTCACGTCCTCGGTCATTACAACTTCACCGAGCGATACGAATGGAGACGGCAAGCTCAGCATCGGCGACTTGGGTATGGTTGCGGCTTCCTACGGTAAAACGTCAGCAGATCCGAACTGGGAGCAAATCAAATCGGCGGATGTCAACAAGGACGGTAAAATAGACGTCGTGGATCTTGCTATTGTGGCAAGAGCGATTCTAGAATTGAAACAGTAAGTGGAATGAAAACGTTTTAGTGACTTCCTTCTGCATCTTACGATACGATATGTATCGTAAGATGCAGTTGATGTTGTTGGACAAGCATCAAAGTAGCGTTTTTTCTTGATACAAAATGGATTTCATTAAGATCCTAACTTATCGTGAAGGGAAGAGATTTGGTGAGACGAACCTGCTTATCTTTATGCTTAGCACTAGTATTTTTTATTTCCACATGGTCATCTCCATTAGTTTTTGCGGCTAATGAACCCGTTTTTACTTTGGATATCCACGATGTGAAGCAGGACTCTGGAAGTGAGATTACGGTAACTGTCAAAGGAGAAAATTTGAAAGACGTCTATGCTTATGAAGTGAATCTGGAGTTTGACAACAAACGGCTGATATTCAAAAAAGCGAAAGCCGAGCAAGAAGGCGGATTTTCCATCAGTCCGATCATCAAAGAAAATAAAATTCAATATGCGCATACAAAGTTGGGCAAAGTGCCTGGGGATGACGGAAAAATAACGTTCTGTACGTTTACTTTTGAACCGATCGATGCTGGAGAAGCTCAGATTGCTTTGAAAGACGTAAAACTCGTTAACAGCCAATTGGCGTCTTCCGTCCTATCCAATTCAGCCAAAGTCTCTACGCTGATCGACAAGCTGCCGACAATCAAGGAAACGAATTTCAAGGACATCCGAAATCATTGGGCGAAAGAAGCGATTTTTGCGGCGGTTAAGCAAGGCTTTGTAGACGGATATTCGGATCAAACTTTCCGCCCGGACGAGGACGTCTCCCGTTCTGAATTTGTTGCAATGCTGATCCGTGCGCTGCATATTCAGCCGACTGACAGCAGTGGTCTGGCGTTTGCCGACTTGAACAGCATTCCTGTATGGTCTAGACCTTTTGTCTCTGAAGCTGTTAAATTAGGCATTGTAAACGGGTATGCAGATAACTCGTTCCGCTCCGGGAATTCCATTTCTCGCGCAGAGCTTGCCGTCATGATTGTTAAAGCGCTTGGCATGAAGGTCGATTTGAACAACCCATCCACATTTGCGGATGCAGGCGATCTGCCGGACTGGGCCGTTCCTTACGTATCGGCGGCTGCCAAAGCAAGATTGATTCAAGGCAGAGGCGACAATTTATTTGCGCCAAACGATAGGGCAACACGGGCGGAGGCCGTCAACTTGATTCTATCGATGCTCAAACATAAAGGTGCTTAAGGAGTTGAATATAACGTATGAGAAAAATGGGACTCATAGCGTTCACTGTACTTTTTTTGTTATTCAACATCATTTCCCTTCCGAAATCCGCCAATGCCGCCACGGCTTCATCAATTGATATCAGCGTAGTCCTTCATGTCGGAGATTCCGTCCAATTGTCGGCAGGTTATCCGAAGGTAGCCTGGACGGTTACGGAATTGAATGGAGGTGTTACTGACAAAGCTGCCGTCACTACGGAAGGCGTCGTAACCGCCAAAAAGCCGGGCAAGGTGAAAGTCATAGCGACCGCTTCTGACGGCACCCATTATACAGGTGAAATTCTCATTACAATCGTTGGAGAGGTAACGACTCCTGCCGCAGTATTAAACGGAGCGGTTAATGTCGCGCCAGGCGGAAGCTTCGATTTGATTTATGGGTTGAGGCATGTAGCGGGAGGCATTTATGCGCAGGACATTACGCTGACTTTTGATCCGGAACGGCTGGAGTTCGATTCGGCCGTATCGCTGAAAGAAAATGCGATTTCCATTGTCGATACCTCGAAGCAGCCAGGCAAAGTCCGCATATTGGCGGTATCGCTAGGCGAAGACAATGCCAATGCTGCGAGCGGGGATATTATTAAGCTACTGTGGAAGGTCAAATCTACTGCGCAAGCCGGAACGACAACCGTTTCATTAAGCAACGTCGTTGTCTCGAACGGCAGTGGAGGAGAGACGACCTTGAACACGGAAAATAACAGCCAGATTGTGATCCAGGCCGTTTCCGTGAATAAGCAAGCGCTGCTTGAACTCATTTCAAAAGCTCAAGGCAAGCATGACAATGCTGTCGAAGGCACGCTTCCCAGCCAGTATAAGGCAGGTTCCAAGGCTGTGCTGCAAAGTGCGATTAATGCCGCGAAAGCCGTAGCCGATAGTGCGTCCAGCAGCCAACAACAGGTAGATGCAGCTGAGACCGCATTGACGACGGCACTGCAAACATTTGCGGATGCCGTTAATCCCCACATTCCAGGCGATCAAAATGGCGATGCCAAAGTCAGTATTGGCGATATTGCCATCATAGCTGCAGCCTATGGAAAATCCAGCAACGATCCGGATTGGGAGAAGGTTAAGAACTGTGACATGAACGGGGATGGAAAGATTGATGTAGTAGATTTGGCTGCGGTAGCAAGCATCATGCTCAAGGAATAGTGTGAATTGCTGTAAGCGAGACCTATGCCACGTTTTTCGGGCGAAAGAGGCTGTCCCATAAGTCATGAAAATGACTGAGGGATAGCCTCTCATTTTTGTAAACAATAAGAAACCGTTCTTTGGTAAAATAGAGGTACCACCCAACCACTTACAAAAGGAGACGGTTTCTTTGTACATTCAATATACCATGGATCAATTTTTGCCTGCCAATGGATTTGGAAGAAGATATTCCTCAGAATCACCTCGTTCGCATCGTGAATGCTGCCGAGATAGTTATCACCCGAAGATGCTCACCAAAGTCATCATTTATGCCTACACCCAGCGTACCTACTCTTCTCGCCAGATCGCCAAGGCTGTCCGGGAAAATATTATGTTCATGTGGATCTCTGGCAGACAGCGCCCAGACTTCCGCACCATTAACCGGTTTCGTTCTGAACGGATGAAAGCCGTGTTAGAGACCGTTTTTGCCGCAGTTCTGCAATTTTTGGCTGATGAAAAATACGTTCAACTCGAGCACTACTTTGTTGACGGGACCAAAATTGAAGCCAATGCCAATCGGTATACATTTGTTTGGGGCAAAGCGGTTGTCAAATATAAAGCAAAGCTGCAAGAGAAAGTACAAACGCTATTCGCCACCATTGAGGAACAATCGTGGATTTAAAAGATTCCTGCTTCGAGGCTTACCCAAAGTAAGTCTGGAGGTTGGGTGGCTTTCGCTTGCCCTTAACCTGCTAAAGAAGGCGGCAGTTGATGCAAAAAGCAAAGGAGCTAAGCACATAAAAGCCGCTTAGCTCCTTTTTCAATCACATTGTCACTTTTTTATGATCGGGAATGTCCTCCACACCTATAATTAGTGCTTTTGAGACAGCCTCCTTTTCTTTGGGCAGGAAAGCTTATCATTAGTAATTTATAATACATATCAGTGGTGATGTATAATTCTTTTGTAAAGTGCAATAAACCTGTTTGTCAGAACGACGTCCGAAAAATGAGTTCTTACATATTTTCTGCATGTGTAAGGGTTAGGAAGCTTGCTTAGATCTTTAATTTTGTTTGCCATTTCATTCGTACCCCTACACAGCAGCTGAGGGAGGCCTTTGAGAACTTCCGGGGCCGCACCGTTTCTGAGTGCCAGAACCGGTGTTCCGCAAGCTAAAGCTTCCACCATGACAAGGCCAAAAGGTTCATTGAAAATGGACGGAAATAGCACGCATGATGCTCGTGAAAGTAATTTTTGTTTTTGAGCCCCGCCGAGGCTTCCTATATATTGAATTTTTTTATTGAGTCTTGGCAGAATCATGGTTCGCTAATATGCCTTGTCATCTGAAGTGATGGGACCGGCCAATGCTTCTGCAATTTCTGCAACCGTTCGATGTTGCTTAAAGCGCAGCTCACCAACGAGAGCAAGTACGTCATATCCATAGGAGGAATGCTTCATGCTAAGCATTTCAGCTTCAGCAGATTTATAGGCAACGCCTGCATGTGAGCAGTCTAGATTCTTGGAAGCATAAGCCATGCTCCATGCATGGATGATTCCGTCTCTTGTGACAATTTTTTTCTCCCATGCCGTATGGGTTCTCCGCAATTTTGAATCACAGTGTGGACAGTTTTTAAACTCAGGTCTGAAGTAAACTCTGGGCGCGGCACCCAATCTATTTTTCTCAAGCATGAAGGTCATCTCCTAGGGTGAATTCTGACCTTTATACCTTCGACAAATGACTGGAAATACCTGCTAGTTAGTCTTGCTGTCGTAGTTTTTTTTGCTTCAACCCCAGAAACATAAAATAGTTGCATGGAACGAAAAAATGTTAAATGTAAATCGTTAGCCTCGTCTGATAAAATGGGGATGGAGTAGCTTTAATCTGGGAGGAATTCATATGTCTACGAAGTGGTCTATTCAAATGTCCGAATCATTCATGCAGCAGTATCCAATTGTATCCGATATGCCGTTTCAGCGAAGAAGAAGCTGGAATTATGAAAACGGTTGTATACTAACCGCGTTCGAAAAGATGTGGCGTAAGACAGGGGATTATAGCTATTTGGAATATATCCAAACGAATATGGATTTATTTATCACATCCGATGGTCGTATTGACACGTATCGTCTGGAAGAATATAACGTAGACCAAATCAATCAGGGCAAGTCGCTGTTCCTGCTTTTGGAGAAGACGGGAGACGAGCGTTACCGCAAAGCGCTAGAGCTGTTGGTAACCCAAATGAAAGGTCATCCGCGCACCTCGGAAGGCGGCCTTTGGCATAAAAAGATTTATCCGTATCAAATGTGGCTGGATGGCGTCTACATGACTTCACCGCTACTCGCGCAGTACGCGCAAACCTTTGACGCTTCGGAATGGTTCGATGACGTGACGCATGAGATTATCCTGATGGAGCAGCGAGCGCGCGATCCGAAGACCGGCTTGATTTATCATGGTTGGGATGAAAGCAAAGAGCAGCGCTGGGCAGACAAGGAGTCAGGCTGTTCCCCGCACTTTTGGGGGAGGGCGATTGGCTGGTATGTCATGGCTATTGTGGATGTGTTGGATTTCTTGCCGATTGATCATTCCAAGCGGGGATTGGTCATTGGTTTATTTCATCGACTGGCGGAAGCTATTGCTCGTGTCCAAGAACCGGAATCTGGTCTATGGTATCAAGTCTTGGATCAGGGGGCGCGTGAAGGGAATTATTTGGAGGCATCTGGCTCAGCGATGTTCGTCTATGCTTTAGCTAAAGGAGCCAGGAAAGGGTATTTGAGCGAGACCTCTTTAGAGGTAGCGCGCAAAGGATTTCAAGGGCTGCTTACCCATTGTGTAGAAAAAGACTTGGACGGTACACTACATGTCAATCAAATTTGCAGCGTCGCGGGATTAGGAGGAACTCCTTATCGCGATGGCTCTTATGCCTATTATATCAGCGAGCCAGTGCGTAGAGATGACCCCAAGGGGTTTGCACCTTTTGTGATGGCCTGTCTGGAAATGGAGGAAGACCTTGCTTCAGATACTCATCGTTGATGACGAACACATCGAAAGAGAAGGTATCAAACTGCTCATTCATAAATATAAACTGCCCTTATCTGTGATGGAAGCAGAGAATGGCGAAGAGGCTTTGGACGTACTGAAGTCCCATCCAATTGATATCTTGTTAACAGACATCAAGATGCCGTTCATGGATGGACTTGAATTATGCCAGCGGGCAAGGGAGCGGTTTCCAGAGTTGAAAATTATTATTTTCAGCGCGTACGGGGAGTTCGAATATGCCCAAAGGGCGATCCATTATCATATCTTTTCATATCTTCTGAAGCCCATTGACGTGAATGATTTCATACGTGAGTTTACCCACGTCATTGCGCTTTGCCAAAAAGATCAAGAGCAGGAGAAGGAACAGCTATTGCTGGAGTTGATCTACAACGGTCAACGAGAAAAGCCCTGGCTTCCCGAGAAGCTTGCTCTATCAGGTATCGATTTTAACCAAATATCTGTTCAAATGATTTTGATTGATTTCACCCATCATGTATTTGATGTGGAGCATGACGATCTGCCCGATCGTGTGAAGGCGGTAATGGCCGCGCCATTCGAATATGTTAATTTGAATGAAAATCAGAGCTTGCTTTTCGTTCTTTATGATCGAGAGGCAGTGAAAGGGGAAGAACAGGTTCTGCTTGGGAACAGGCTTAAGGAAGTTATTTTAAACCTGTATCAAGAGACGGTCACGCTTGTCGTCGGGAGACATGTATCCACGGAAAGTGAACTGGCGCAGGAGTTCAGGCTAATGGAGAGCTTGCTAGAATACAAGTTTTTCTTTCAGGAAAGCACGGTGTTGTATACGGATGAAAGTCAGGGAAAAGAAGACTTGTCTGATACGATTCCGAAGCTGATGGAAACGGTCTATTGGCACTTGGAGATGAAGGATGACTTTGGTTTCCGCAAAGGTGTCGAGCTGTTCTTCAAAACGATTGATGGCAGCGGGCAGCATTCAGCTATTTATATCAAATACATGTGTATTGAATTGGCAAAGAAAATGTGGGAAACAGCTGGGAAAAATGACAATCAAGCGTTTAAAACCGTCGTAGAGGCTATTTTTGGTTGCAAATCCTTGACTGAACTTAAGGGGCAGATTCATTCTGTGATGGCACTACTTGGCAAGGATACTGATGTGCATAGCCCGGAATTTAGCAAAAAAGTAATTAAGGACATTTTGAAGCTCATTGAAGATAACTATATGTCGGATATCAGTCTAAAATGGATTGCGGATCATGTGTTTCTTACGCAAACTTATTTGAGCTACTTGTTCAGTAAGGAAGTAGGGCAAACGCTGGTTAGATATATGACGCTCGTACGTATGCAAAAGGCGGAGGAGCTTCTGCGCGGCACGAATTTGACGATCGCAGATATCAGTCAAAAAGTCGGATTTATGAATAATTCGTACTTTTGTAAAATTTTTAAGCAGTATCACGGACAAAGTCCGGCAAAATTCCGCGAGATGAAGAGCTGATATGAGAAGATTCCTGGCTTTTTTCCAAAACCTGAGGTTTAAGCAAAAGCTGTTTATTTCTTATATCGTAGTTTCCATTATTCCTGTTCTTGTGCTGGGGTTGTTTTCTTATCATCAAGCGAGCAGCTTGCTGCTGCAGCAGGCGAAACAAAATTTGGATGGGGCGATCAGCCAAATTGCCGAGACGATAAACTTTCGAGCGAAGCAGCATGAAGCGATCATTAATTCGATCACGCAAAATGTCGTGTTTAAACGGATTTTCATCGCCAACGATGGTGATTTTCCGTTGCTATACCGCGACTATGTGGATCCGTTTTTTAGTAATATTCTTGATTTTAATACGGATATTTTGCAGATTTCTGTGTTTACCGATAATCCGTCCATTTTGCGAGGGGAGTATATTTTACCGCTTGGTTTGACGAATGATTTGCCTTGGACGAGTCGGGTGGCTAAACCGAAAGAAACGCAGTGGAATATTAGGAATGGCAAGTTGTTTGCCACGCGCTTGTTTGTTAGTGACGATGGCGTGCCATTGGGAAAGTCGCCGGGTGTTTTGTTTCTGAGTATCGATGCGGACAGCATGTTTCAGGACTTGAATGAAATCAAAACGAACGCCTACGGGGTCTTGATCCTCGATAAGCAAGGGAATCCGGTTTTGTCCAAGAACTTTCGTTTGGCAGCTAATCTCTCTGTTCCATCTGTTATACCGGCTCAGCTGAATGAAAAAATCGGCTCTTTTTTCATGAACCACACCAAATACATGTACATCACAGAAGACATTCCGGAGCCCGGGTGGAAGCTCGTTTATTTTACGCCCAAGAATGGAATATCGGTGGATGCCAAAAGTATTGTAAGTGCGACTGTGCTCATTACCGTGATTTGTTTGGCGGTATTGCTGCTGATTATTTGGATGTTTTCGAATACATTCGTTAAACGGATTATTAAACTCAATAAAAAAATGCTGATTGTTGAAAATGGGAATTTGAAGATTGACGTGTCCAGTCAGGCCAGAGATGAAATTGGCCAGTTGACCAATCGATTTGGCAATATGCTGACCAATATTAACACGCTGATCGAAGAGGTGTATCAAAGCAAAATTACACAAAAAGAGGCGGAGCTTAAGGCGCTGCAGACGCAGATCAATCCGCATTTTTTGTATAATACACTGTCGATTATTAATTGGAAAGCGCTGCAGATCGATGCCATGGAAATCAGTCAACTTACGAATACGGTGTCCAGATTTTACCGGACGGTGCTCAATAAAGGGCGAAACTTCATCCCTGTTCGAAATGAGCTGGAGAATGCTAAGGATTACATGCATATTCAAAGCATTATGCACAATTATAGTTATGATTTTAATTGTGAGGTTGAGGAAGCACTGATGCGCTTTGATATGATTAATCTTATTTTTCAGCCGATTCTCGAAAATGCGCTAGAACATGGGATAGACAAGCTGCGTAAGGGAAGCGAACGAGGCCGGATTGTGCTCCGAGGCTATATGGTGGGGAATGATTTGGTTTTTAGTATTGAAGATAATGGACCGGGGATGACTCGAGAACTTGCCGATCAGATTCTAATGATGAATACGACCGGGTATGGGTTGAAAAATGTGCATGACCGGATCCAGATTCGCTTCGGTCAAGGATATGGATTACGCATTCATAGCGAGCTCGGAAAAGGCACAAAAGTGTACTTGAACTTCCCTGCTTATTTGGCGATAGAGACTCCGGAGGAGCCTACGCACAAGAAAAAGTAGCACCTGTTTGTTGGGCGATCACGCCTAGCTGAAGCAGGTGCTTTTTATTTTCCCGTCGGTAAAAACATCCGTAAGAAAGTGTTACATATCGAAAAAATGTTGGATATTAACGAAGCAAGGTATTTGCTAAAATTCATTTATAGGGTTGCTGATTGAAAGGAGTTGGACATATTGGGGGACAAGAAACCGCCACTGATCAAGCTGATCCGCAGAGATAAATTACTTCTGCTTATGTTTTTACCGGTTTTTCTGTACTATTTCATTTTCTGTTACTTGCCGATGCCGGGGATTCTAATTGCTTTTAAAAATTTCACGCCGGGCCATGGTATTTTTGGAGGAGATTGGGTTGGTCTCAAATGGTTGAACCAGTTCGTGCATTCCCGTTATTTTTGGCGGCTGCTCAGGAACACCTTCTTATTGGCGTTCTACCCGCTTGTTATCGGATTCTCCATCCCCATTTTGTTCGCGATCTGCGTGGTTGAAATTAAGAATGGGGTGTTCAAGCGTTTTGCTCAAACGGTGACTTACCTGCCTCACTTTATCTCAACGGTCGTTATCGCCGGGATGATTATTAATTTCCTATCGCCTACAGATGGTATTGTGAATACGATGCTTGCGTCGTTTGGGATGGCGAAAATCAATTTTATGATGGCTCCCGAATGGTTTCGTTCCATTTTTACGGTGTCGGGTATTTGGCAAAGCTTCGGCTTCAGCTCCATTATCTACATCGCGGCTATTATGGGGATTGATCAAGAAATGTATGACTCGGGCAAAATTGACGGGGTCAACAAGTTCCAAGAAGTATGGCACCTTACGCTGCCAAGCTTGAAGCCGACCATTGTGATCCTGCTATTGCTGTCTATAGGCGGTATTATGAGCGTGAATTTCGAAAAGGTATACCTGCTGTACAACGGGGCGACCTACGAAACCGCTGATGTTATTTCTACTTATGTGTATAGACAAGGGATTGAGTCGCAAAACTTTGGTTTCGCAACTGCCGTGGGATTATTTAATTCAGTTATCAGTTTTATTTTAGTGTATGCGGCTAATCAAATGAGCCGTCGTGTTAACGATATGTCGTTATGGTAGTGACGGCTCAAGAAAGGAGAAAGTAATGGTTAAATCATGGACGGATCGAAGCTTCTATGTGCTCATTTACAGTATCGTCCTTATCGCGATTGTTGTGACTTTGTATCCTTTCATTTATGTCGTAAGCATCTCAATGAGCTCGGTGGAAGCGATTGATAACAAGCTGGTTACCCTATTTCCGGTTGATTTTAATTTTGATGGTTACAAAATGGTGCTGGGGTATTCGGAATTATGGAAGTCTTATTATAATACGGTTTGGTACACGGTAGTAGGGACGATTTTTAATCTTGTGGCTACGTGCTTAGCGGCTTATCCGCTTTCGAGAAAGAAGTTTTTTCTCAGAAGAAAGCTCAATTTCTACATTGCATTTACAATGTATTTCTCTGGAGGACTTATTCCCCTCTACATGATTATTACAGAATTAGGGCTTTATAACACGAGATGGGCGATGGTCCTTCCCGTTCTGATCAGTACGTTTAACGTCATGATTCTGCGTTCTGCTTTTGAGAATATCCCGAATGAGATTTTTGAAAGCGCTAATATCGATGGAGCTAAAGATTTCACTTTATTGTTCCGAATTGCGATACCGCTAACAAAACCGACATTGGCGGTGTTGACCTTGTATTATGCCGTTTCACACTGGAACGATTTCTTCAATGCTCTTTTGTATCTGGGCAATTCAGAGCTTCAGCCGCTGCAAATTTTCCTGCGGAGGGTGCTGATCATGGCTTCACCTGAGATTATGCAAAAAATGGGCGGAGAAACAGCGGCCAAAGCACTTGCTGTGTCAACGCTGCAGATTCGTTACGTCTCGATTGTCGTCAGTATTTTACCGATTATTACGATTTATCCGTTTATTCAAAAGTACTTCGTTCGGGGCATCACACTGGGGGCAGTAAAAGGGTAGCGATACCTTTGCTGGATAGAGAAGTAATTTTTTTACAAATAGGGAGGGTTATAAATATGAAAAAAACGCTAAAAACAACAGCAAGTCTGACATTGGTCACCGCTTTATTTGCGATGGTAGCTGCCGCATGTACAAGCGGAGGCTCAAGCACGCCGACCGCCAGCCCGGATTCGGGAGCAAAGAAGGCTGAAACGGGTTCAACGGCTACGCCGTCAGGATTCAACTACACGGGAACAGGGCCGATTACGGATAAAACCGGTACGCTCAAAATACTTGCTACGAATGCCTGGACGAATAATGTGGATCTTAAGCAAGCTCCGATCGTTCAGGAGATTAGCAAAAGAGCAGGCATTACGGTCAATTGGGAGCTGCTTCCGCCATCCACCTATCAAGATGCCATTAGCCCGCGGCTAGCGGCAGGAGCAGACTTGCCGGACATTATTTACCAACTCGACCAGGATCAACTGATGAAGAATATTCAGGGAGGCTTGTTCAAGCCGTTGAACGATTACATTGATAAGTACGGTGTGAATATTAAAAAGCTATTTGAGAAATACCCGGCTCTGAAAGCGAGCTTAACGACACCCGATGGGAAAATCTACTATCTTCCGCAGTTGGCAGTAACCAAAAATTACATGCCTACCTTTATGGTGAACGTGAGATGGCTGGAGAAGCTTGGCTTAAAGGAACCAACAACGTTGGAAGAGTTTACTGATATGCTGCGCAAGTTTAAGAACGGCGACCCGAATGGAAATGGCAAGCAGGATGAAATCCCGTTCTCCGTTGCGCCTAGTCAACTGGCAAGTGCATTCGGACCCGTTTTTGGTTTAGATTTAGCTAACAATTTCTACGCGGACAAAGACGGGAAAGTGCATTATTCTTACTATGAACCGAATTATAAGGAATACCTCACCTATCTAAATGGTCTATATAAGGAAGGATTGTTAGAGGCAGATTTTGCCAGTGTAACAGCCGATCAGATTACGTCGAAGTTCTCTCAGAATATTACGGGGGCTACCTTCAATTTCAGTTGGTACACATCCATGGTTTACAGCAAGCTGTTCAAGGATTATGACCCAACGAAGCCGCTTATTAAAGGGATTGCTCCATTGAAAGGACCTCATGGGGAGCAATTCTACATTGGCAGAAACCCAATCACTGGCATATTCGGTATTTCCAAAAATACGAAGGACGCGGAGCTGGCGTTTAAGTTTTTGGATTATGCGAGCAGTGATGAGGCCAAAGAAGTGTACGTGTGGGGATTAAAAGGTCAAACGTATGACATTGTCGATGGTAAAAAACAATTTACAGAGAAAGGTAAAGACAATGATTTCATCCAGAAGTTTGGCATCAATCCGGTGAATTTACCGATAGAGCAGTCCGTTGAAGCAACCGATGTACTAGTAGCCCCTTGGCATGCGAAAATTGATAAAGAGATGGAGAAATATATCAAAGCTCCGTTCCCATTCGTCTACGCGCTGCAAGCTGAAGCGAGCACAGAAAATACGGTGATGCCGGATATTACGACTTATGTGAATGAGATGAATATCAAATTTATTACGGGCAAAGAAAGCCTCGATAAATTCGACAGCTATATCAAGACGTTAAAAGGCATGGGCGTTGAAGATGTCGTGAAAGGCAAACAGGCGCAATATGATCGTTACCTAGCAGCCAGTAAAAAATAATGAGGTGAATCAAACACAGCAGATGTTTCATATGACTGCTGTGTTTATCCTTATTTTGCGTATCCACAGGATAAGTCAGTTTGTGGAAGAGGCTTTTTAGAGTAAAATAGGAGGATAGCTGAGCAGTTTAGGGCGAACTTGCAATTGATTTCAAATTGGTAGGAGGAGAGAGGTTGGGATGAGAAAGTCCATTTACGTCGTACTTATCATATTAACTACTGCTATATTCGTTGGGACTATCCGTTATTGCACCAGATCTAATCCTGAGAAATCATCGATAGTTGGCACCCAACCGCCGGCAAAGCTGGGCATACATCCAACCACACTTAAATTATTGTTTCCTTTAGACAAACCGGTTGCTCAAGCGGAAGTCATTCAAGCCGTTGAAGCCAAACTGGCTAAGGATGGTTTGCCTATCAAGCTGGAATTTACGTATATCCCGTTTAATCAATATTGGAATAAAGTTTGGCTGATTGCGGCGAGTGGCGAGCCGTATGATATCGCTTTATCAGCCTTTTCCAACATATCGGATTTTGTTTCCAAAAAAGTGCTGGCGCCCCTCGATGATGCCCTGCATGATTACGGTCAGGATATTGTCAAAAGCACGCCGGATTACGCGTTTCAGGGTGTGACCATTAATGGGCATATTTATGGGGTTCCGCGTGTGATGCCGATTTCGGAGTTTCAAAGCTTTGTGCAGATTCGCGGCGATCTCAGGAAGAAATATGGTCTTCCCGAAATTAAGACAGTAGCAGATATGGATTTGTATTTGGCAACGATTCATATGAATGAACCAGCGATTACGCCCTATTTTTATGATACAGGACGATTTTTGCTCAGAGAATACGGCGATGTGGCTTTTTTTGCCGGCGCCTATTTGAATGCTCCCGTTTATATTGATCCGGCTGACCCGCAGCTTAAGGTTAGAAGTACGTATGAATCGGACTTTTTTGAAAATATCATGGCGAAGATGCACGAATGGCAAGGGAAAGGATATATCCCTTACGGCCCTTCCGATACATCTCGTTATCAGGACCCAGAGCTTGCCTTTAATTCGGGTAAAATTGCCGCGACATGGAGCGTAGTGTTGAAGCAAACGGAGAGAATCGATGCTTTTAAAGCGATGAATCCTGACGGAGAGTTGGAAAATGTGTATTTACACCCAGAGAAGCCTAAATATTTGTTCACCGGAGCGGACAATATTCTATCTGTATTTTCAACCAGTCAACATGTGAATGAATCTGTTGCTTTCCTCAACTGGTTGAGGAGCAGTCAGGAGAACTATGACCTGTTCACCTATGGGATCAAGGATGTAAATTATAAGCTGCAGGACGGCGCCATCGATTATGACGGCATTGCGCCTGAGCATCAATATACGCCGATTAGTTGGACCTGGAATGATATCCGGTTTGTTCGTTTCAGCAAATATATTTCCCCTGCTTACAGCAACCAGCTGCGCAGCTGGGATAAGGAAGCTATAGCATCCCCAACGTTAGGTTTTATGCCTGATCTGGCGCCGATCAAATCTGAAATTGCCCAGCTCAATGTCATTATTACAGAGTATCTGCCACTCTTATACGACGCCAAGGTGGACTGGGCGGCAACGATGGAGAGCTTTAGAGCGAAGCTGAAGGATGCGGGTATGAATCATGTTATTACCGAAATTCAAAAACAATATGATGCGTACAGAGTGACCAGAAAGGGCGGTAAACTATGATTACAGTTGCAGCAGATGGAAGTGGAGATTACATCAGCATTCAGGAGGCCATCAATCACATTCCTGAAGAACGGTCAGAACCAACGATCATTATCATTAAAAGCGGCATTTATAAAGAAAAACTTGAGATATATAAGTCACATATTCATTTAATTGGAGAATCTGCCGAGACGACCATCATTACCTATGACGATTACGCGAACAAAACGTTTCCGAACGGAGAACCATATCATACTTTTCATTCCTACACGGTTTTTATAGGTGGAGATGATATTTCAGTTAAGCGACTCACCTTTGAAAATACGGCTGGAAGTGGAGAAGTTGTTGGACAAGCGCTGGCAGCCTACGTCGACGGTGACCGGATCTCTTTTCAAGATTGTAAATTTCTTGGGCATCAGGATACGTTATTTACGGGTCCTTTGCCACCCAAACCAAGAGAAAGAGCCAGCTTCGGAGGTCCGAGGGAGGGATTCCCGATACGACCGGTGCGTCAGTATTATGAACGATGTTATATAGAAGGGGACATCGATTTTATTTTCGGCTCCGCTACGGCTGTATTTCAGGATTGTGAAATTTCTTCGTCAGGGGGCGGCTGGATCACAGCAGCATCAACACCTGAGAAAGTGGAGTTTGGTTATGTATTTATTAGATGCAAATTAACCGGAGAGGCGGCTGAACAATCCGTTGCCTTGGGCAGACCATGGAGGAATTACGCTAAGGTTGCCTTCATTGATTGCTGGCTAGGATCTCATATTAAGGTCGAAGGATGGGACAGGTGGGGTGAGCGGGAACCTATAGATGAGCTAGCATTCATAGAATATGGAAGTATAGGCCCCGGAGCTGATAACCACGGACGTGCGGCATGGTCCAAAGTAATTGCTCGTAAGGAAGCGGACAGGTTCGCTGCCCAAAACATCTTGGCCGGTCATGACGGTTGGAATCCGGTATCTGATGAACAACCGATTACCCTCTATTTGGCGGGTGACTCAACGATGTCGAGCTATGCGCCTTCTTACTATCCGCGTCTTGGGTGGGGGCAGGTGTTGGGCTGGTTCTTTGACCATAACGTGGTTGTAAGCAACGATGCCGCTTCAGGGAGAAGCTCTAAAAGCTTTATCGATGAGGGACGCTTAGCCGCTATTTTAAATCGGATACGTGAAGACGACTACCTCTTGATACAGTTCGGTCATAATGATCAGAAACCGGATGAGGAAAGACATACCGATCCACAAACAAGTTATCTGGATCACCTGCGTCAGTATGTGGAGGGAGCTAGGGCAAAAGGAGCTACGCCGGTTCTAATCACTTCGGTACAAAGGCGCAGTTTTGACGAGCAGGGGACGTTCACCGATACGCACGGTGACTATCCGACAGCGGTGAAGCAGTTGGCGGAGGAATATGATGTAGCTATTATTGACTTAGCTGCAAAAAGCAAAGAACTATTCATGACATGGGGCGGTGAGCAGACGAAAACGTTGTTTCTTTGGCTTACCCCTGGAGAAAATGCCAATTACCCGGAGGGTGTCCAAGATGACACGCATTTCTCAGCAGAAGGTGCATGGGAAATCGCTAAGTTAGTTATTCAGGGGATAAACGAACAAGGATTGCCGATTGCAAGGTTGATTCGTAGATAAGGGGCTGTAGCCCACTAACGTTGTATAAAAGTTAACAACGAATTTGGGAGAGAATGCGCAAGCAGTTCTTCCAAGTGAAATGGTTTCGTCACATAATCCTGGCCCCCGAAATCAAGTCCATTCACAATATCCGAGGGGGAATGCTTTTCTTAACCCGTCTGAGCCATCTAGAGCCAACTCTACAATATACCCAGCATGTGTGAGTTCTAATTGCAGCAGCCTTGCTATTTTCTCTTCATCTTCGATGACAAGTATTCTATATGACATTAACACCACTCTTTTCAAGGTGTTTGAAATCAATCGCCTTATATCTTATGTACCAAGAAAGCAGGATGTTCTGCCATAGGAAGAAGACCTCCTTCAGTTGGAGAACGGAAGGAGGTCTTCTGAGCTTGGCTATTTAGTTAAAAACATAGTGGAATAAGACTTAGTGAATCACACGACGGGCTGTTTTGTAATTCTTGCTCCACCAGCCAGAGTTCATATCTGAAATCGTCACACCCGGGCTGCCATAAGTGTGCAAAATTTTTCCATTCCCCATGTAGATACCAACGTGATGAATTGGTGAGTAGAAAAAGACAAGATCCCCCGGTTGAAGCTGATTTCTAGCAACAAAAGTTCCAACTTGTGACTGCTGCTTTGACGAACGGGGAAGATTGATACCATACTTACCATATACATATTGTGTAAAAGACGAACAATCAAAGGAGCTTGTACTGCCTTTTAGAGCACTGAATTTATACCTCACACCTAGATATTGTTTACCAGTTGTAATGATACTATTTGCTTTCCCAGATATTGCTGTAGAAGCTACTGTTGTAGAAACATTGCTTGCAGCATGTGCGGATTGTGGCGCCGAAATTAGGTTAGCAGATGCAAATAAGGATACACTAAGTGTGATGCCTAATAGCGATTTGCTTAAGCGGCTCTTCTTCATGTTGTTCATGATTGGATATCCCCCTTCAGGATCGTGTTTTAGGTTTTCAACTAGGATAACCGTAACATATCTGGAATGCCCTATAGATTACCAAACATGGGGGAATACTAGTTCCAATAAGGCTTTAAGGGTATTAATTAGAAGTTGATGAGAATCGGATGAGGGGAAATACCTTGACAATCCATACACAAAATAACTATTTGTTGCTAAAAATTCTCTCATGTTCTTCTCACTTTCCTGTGATACTATCTAATACGAGGCAGGTGAAGAAAAATGAATCATCATTCAATGATCATGTTAATCACCCATTACGGTTATGCAGGTATTTTTATAGCACTCTTCATTGGAATTATAGGGATCCCGTTACCGATCGAGATTATCCTGCTAGGTGCAGGCTATATAGCCGTTAAGACTAATTTACATTTTGGCGGCATCATCGGCTTCGCCTGGCTAGGAGCAAGTGCTGGCATGACAGTTAATTACTTCCTAGGACAAAGTATAGGTTTGAAGCGGATTAGCAAAGTAACCAAGTGGATTAAGCTTACTGAAAGCAGATTAGAAAGTTGGGCAGTGCATTTTGAAAAGCATGGAGCCATCTTACTATTAGTAGGCTTTTATGTAGCTGGTCTTAGGCATGCTGCTCCGTTCATTGCAGGGGCTACAAAATTGCGGTTCACTAAATTCATGATCATCTCGTATGTTGGTGCAATGGCATGGATTCTAGTTATTGTTTTTCTAGGTCAAAAGCTTGGTAAAGTGTGGAACCACTTGAATATGCATGTCCATCATCCAATATGGTTTATTTTCGCGGCTTGTGTAGTCGGTCTGGGTTTGTTAGGAGTTAAAATGATGGTACGTCAGCGAAGATTTTCCTCCTAAAGCAAAAACACCTCCAATCCTCTTGATCAGTGGATTGGAGGTGTTTTTTTGCTGAAGTAACAATAGTTACTTGCGTTTTAAGAGGGATAAGCCTTCCTGCAAAAAGAATTACAAAAGGTCGGCGAGCGCCCACAGTTATCTTCTTGCGAGGTCGGAATTAAATGCAATTAGCACCTCTGTGATCGTTCGCTGCTTGTTTAAAAATTGAATAAGAGCGTATCGATTCCCTTTGACAGTTTTAACTACATTGGATAGATAAGCTTGTCTAGTGCTGATGAATTCAAAAATATGTATTTAAAAACCCGTTCGATCAAGAACCAGCCATATGTATGGGGATTTTGGGTGAGAGTGGGACGGGGATGCTTTCATTTTGAAAAGTTCCCCAATATATATAATAAAATGTTCCAATTAATTAAGTACTGATATCAAAGCTTCCAGCGATGCTTTACCAGCAGTAGCATCTGGATGTACAGCACGTACTTGGCGCAATACTTTATCTATGGCATTGTCAACCTTACTCCACTTCGTTTTGTTTATTGACTTAAGCCGAGCGGCAGCTTTGTCCCAAGCTGTTTCCAAATCACTCACGCGTGTCTTTGCGGCTGAAGGATTCCCTGCTTGAACAAGACTTAATGTATCTTCAGTGATTCTCATGAAATTTGAAATATCATCTTGTGGGAAAGCTTGAGTGCTGGAGCTAGACGAAGACCCCGACGGTAAGGCATCTTGGAGACTACTATGCCGCATATAATAGCCTGTTCCTGCCGCGAGCACGAGTACAGCTACTACCACAATAACTTGCCATTTAACGCTGAATCGTTTGGGTTCAGTAGCTGTCTTTGCTGATGTTGGTATCGTTGGTATTAAATCTCGTTTGGTGACAGAGAGGAAAATAACCAATAGCAGAATCGCTGCAATGAATATTACGCTTGTTACCGTTGCACCTAAGCCTAACCCACCATTATCTTGTGTTTGTGAAAGGAAATCCCCGATGGAAGCGCCCAATGGACGCGTCATGATATAAGCAATCCAGAAGGCAAGTACAGCATCAAGCCCCAATCGCCACGAGGCAGTCATGATGGCTATAACCGCACATACGATGGCACCTGTTACGACATAACCAAGTCCTAGGCTTTCTGCCATTAAGTCTCCAGCTGCCGTTCCTAGCGCAAATGTGAACAGGATGGTTAACCAATAAAAGGCTTCCCTTCGTTTCGTAAATATGGAGTGGATTGAGAGTGTTTTCTCATTGGCATACCATAAAATAAATGTTGATACCAAGCCTGCACTGAAAACGATCGTGCTCACCTCAAGGGGAATTCCCAAGTTGTCAGTCAGATTATCCGTAACAAGCGTACCAAAGATGCTGATCAAGAATACTGTCAACCAATAGATGCTCGGTATATATTGCTTAGACTTAAACTGAACATACATGGCTACAAGCAAAAAGACTCCCGTTACAATGGAGGTACCCGTCAATCCAAAATTGAGATTTACGTTGAGGAAATCAGCAGCAGTTTCCCCGACCGTGGTGCATAAGATTTTTATGATCCAGAAATAAATGGTGACCTCTGGGACTTTACTTAACATACGTTTCATTTCATTCGATTGAATCGATTTCATTTTGTATCCTCCTTGTTCATTGATTATTAAACTCCTTGACTTGGTTATTGTACATGCATCAAATGAGAAGAGGATGAGAAACGTTTACTGGACGAGCGGAATCTAATCTGATTTCTTCATCAGTTTTTAATATTGGTTTAGTAAGCTCCCCAGATAATCGGAAAATGGTCGTGAATAGGCTCCTTTCAGCTGGCGTAGCGTTAGGAGTCATGCAGCTGCAGCTTTTGCGGTAGCGGTCTCAATTTGGTTTTGGCGCCGAAAGGAAGGACGGGTTTGGATCGTTCTTGCCTCGCTCATCGGATTTTCCCGGATTTGGTCTGGGATTCACTATCCATTACATATTATTGGAGGCGCGATTTCTGGGACTGTTAGAATCCATTGAACATAAGATATGGAAGCCTTAACAACGTAGACAAGCCAGGACAGAGAATGCTCAGTCCTGGCTTTACGGTTAAAATTAGATCCTAGGCAACTCATAGGGGCAAAGATCACTTCGATGATCGACGGGTTCAATTTTCCCTTCCTTGGGGAACATCATCCTTCAATTTTATTTCATAGATCGCAGTACTTTTTCAACCGCAATCTTCATTAATTTTCCCGCTCGATCCCAAGATAATTGAAACATATCTCTTCTGCCTTGGAGTCCTTTTGCTTTGCAAAGTCCGGGATTCTCATAAGCTTTCCTCATGATCTTCTTCAAGCTGTGCAGATCCGGTTCCGCCCATAGTTGTCCCTTTTGCGCAAAAAGATGGCTGAACTTTCTTGAGATGGCATGCTGACTGTTCATGCTGACAGATGGGCACCTCAACTTAAAAGGAATTAAGAACGAGTTATTAGGAGTAAGGAAATCCATTTGTCCACCCCAACCTGTTGCGATGACCGGCACACCACTCGCCAACGCTTCTAGAAAAGGTAGTCCGACGCCCTCGCCACGAGTGGGGAGGACGAAGGCATTACCTAGCGTATACAAACCCTTCAGCTGGCTTTCACTGAGTCGCCTGCCGATAATGACAACAGGGGCTGTATCTTTGCGGATACCCAGCCTTTTTTTATATATCGATATCTGATGCTTAATCCATTGCTCATTCTCATAAGCTGCATATCCGTTCGTTTTGATTACAAGAATAACGTTATCTTTTGATGAAAATTCTTCCCAGTATGCCCTAAGCAAGCCTTCTGGATTTTTACGATGCTGGAAGCCAAAGATAGACACGAATGTAAATTTTCCCGCCGCACGAGTCAAAGTCATCTTCTTATTGTTCGGATGAAACTCCCTGGTGTTAACACCATGAGGTACATTGAAAATCGGTATCTTTACACCGCTATTCTTTAATGCCCTTTTATTATGTCGTGAAGGTACAAAAACCGCATCAAATTTGTTCATATGGGGGCGCCACTTCTTGGGGATCCTGCTTGTTTCCCAAACGGTATTCAAAATAATTCGATCATACAAGACTCGCTCTTTCTTCCATTGAATTTGACTAGGAATATGATGATAAATAAGTGCTTTTCGTCTTTTTAACGTTATGCCATGTCTTAAAGCAGCACCAACTCTAACAGTAACATTCTGGCGCCTTAGTGAATGTACATACGTTCTACTTGCACGACCAAGACCGCTTCTTTTGTGTACAGGTCCTTTCCAGACAACATAATAGGGCCTCATATAGACATCACGGTATACTTAACATGGGGGAGTGTAACTAGGACCTTTTCAATTACTGGAATTAACACATCAATTCGGGTTGTCATTCGCTCATCTCCATTTAATCAAATGTACTTATTATGATATGTCGAGAAAAAGAAATAGCATCGAGTAATTAGTATTAATTTGTACTCATAATTTAAGTGGTTTGGACAAGGGGAATTGATAGAATACGCTATTCAAGACTTTTGTATTGATGCTCAGTTCTACTGTTGATCTTCCAGCGTACAATCGGCAATGACGAGTCATAAGAGGTAGCGGAGGTGATTATAAGGTGAAGGTGCTGTCTACACTGTGATTTAAGCATTACCTTGCTTCGTAGCTTTTCTCGAACCGTTCGAACGGCTTACAATGGTAACGCCAATGTTGAATCGCTCGATGTAGATAGCCGTATGTATGCTTCAGTCGAGAAAATTGAGGCATACGCAAAGGATACGTACAACACCAAACGATTGTTCCTTTGTGAATATAGCCATGCTATGGGGAATGGTGTGACCACGGCATTTTGCAACATACGGCTGAGGGTGTGCCTTTTTATGCTTATGGCGGTGATTTTGGTGATAAACCGAATGATGGAAACTTCTGTATCGATGGACTGGTGATACCTGATCGAAGGGCGCATACAGGCTTATTAGAACTGAAGAAAGTGATTGCACCTGTGCGAATGGAAGCTAAGGATTTGGAGATTCATTGGAAAGTCGAGAGAAATGGCAGTTTAGTTGACCAAGGAAGAATAAATGAGCTAAAGGTTTCTCCGCAAGGTTCGCAGGTGATAACCATTCCTTATTATCGGCAGCTTCAACCCACTTTTTTCGGCAGATGATCTAACAGTGGCGACACAACGGGGTGTTGCGCTCCGCGGCAACCCGTCGCGAGGTATCCGTCGTGTTACCACGCTAAGCAAGTTCCCTTGAAAGGAGCTTGCGGAGATGATATGTTAAGAAAAGAAGTTTTTCTACTATACACGTGATGAACGGAGTAGTCTATGAACAAGATATTGAGAAATCTAAGACAATTTACGGAGAGCACATCACTTATGCCGAATTAAACTACCAGAAGCACGAAACTTTTGACTCCGTACTGCTTGGCGTGGATAGAATCTTCCTCATGTTTCCGCCTGAGACAAATCTTGCCGACTATCACGCATTTATTCATAAAGCTAAGGAGAAAGGCATTAAGCATATAGTTTATCTTTCTGTAAAAGATGTGCAGTTTCTTCCATTTATACCTCATCATAAGAATGAGAAGGCCATCGTTCAAACGGGTATCCCCTATACGTTTTTACGTGCCGGCTATTTTATGCAAAATTTAAATATGTTTTTGCTTGACGAAATCGTGCGTAATGATCGCATCTTTGTCCCTACGGGAAAAGGAAAAACTAGTTTCATAGATGTCCGAGATATCGCGGAAGTGGCTGCTTGCTCATTGGCAGAAGGTGGGGTGCACAAACATCAAAAATATGCACTAACCGGCAATCGTGCACTAGATTTCTACCAAATAGCGGACATGATGTCATACATATTGAAGCGCCCCATTACTTACACGAATCCTTCCATTAAATTTTTTCGTACGTACATGATAAATAAAGGAATAAATCCAGCATATGTAAATGTGGTGACAGGCATCCATATCCCTACAAAATTGGGGTTAGCTAAGGGAATTACGAACACATTTACCAGTATTACTGGCCAAGAACCTTTTCAGATTGAACAATATTTACAAGATTATAAGCATTACTGGAACAAGTAACCGTTTGCTTTTTGTGTGGAATAATGTAAGGGCGGAGCAGGAATGCTTATTAGTGTTTTGAATATACAAATATGATGTTAGTGATATTCGTCTGCAAAGCAACCGCCTGGCCAGCGTAGGACTGGAATTTGCAGCTTTTTGATTCTTGCGCCGTAATGACCTTAAGGTATTGAACGGTGCTTGATAATCTATCAATCTACAGTTGAACCTGCATCATTAACCCGTCTTCACCGAAAACCAGCGGATCAATGCATACTTCGCGATGATATCCTTTCCCTTCCGTGAACCGAGTTAGTGGCGTAGCAAAACGATGATAGGCGATCCAGTATTGATCGGTACCGGGCTCTTGGAGAATCGAATGGTGAGCGGTGCCGAGCATTTGCTTTTCCTTATTCTTAGCTAGAATCGGGTAACGATAAGTGACCGGTCCATACAGATGCTCAGATGTTCCATAATTTACGTGGTAATCTTCGCTGCCGGTGTCATCACAGGACCACGTGAAATGATACAGCTCACCTCGCTTGAGAACCGTTACTGCCTCCCGGAAGTCATACAAGCCTACCACATTGCTCATCGTATCCTCTATCACACTGACCATATCATCGCCGAGTTGGACGATGGCGGGATGCCCGTTTCCAAACAAGAGGTAAGCGTTGCCGTCTTCCTCCATATAGATGGAGGGGTCAATGGTTTGCGACATTCGGATTCCAAGACGCTTCATTTGTTCCATCGAAATAATAGGGTGAGGCTGTGAGCGGAACGGGCCCATTGGAGTTTCAGCAACCGCAACGCCAATGGAGTGGCTTCCGCATTCCGTTTTGCCACAGAAGTAATAAAAATACTTCCCACCCCGGCAGGCAATGGCTGGGGCCCACGCACAACCAACGGCCCAGGGGACATCTTTTGCCGCAAGATCCAAAATGATTCCTTCGTCTTGCCAAGTCTTCAAATCAGCTGAAGAAAACGCATGGAATTGTGTGCCAGTCCATCGATCAAAGCCGTCGGTTGTAGGATACAGGTAATATCGATCGCCGATTTTAACAAGATCTGGGTCGGCGAATTGCCCCGGCAATACCTGATGACCGTCGCCGAATGCAGCCAGAAGACGACTGCACTCATCAAAAGTAATCGGAAGAACCCCGCCATGTCGTTTTTTGGTTTTTCCTAAGTCAAACGCCTCTTCCGAGAGAACCCGGAACTCTCCGCTATTAAGGTCAGAGGTGAGGAGGGGGAGGTAGCCCTTTCCTTCCGCGAAACGGTCTACAATCAGGCACCATTCCTCCCGATCGTTGAACTTGAAAATCTGCGGGCCTTCCACGCCTATCAATTCTTCCAACACTGGAGCGTGAAGGCTGGTAAAAGAGTCCTTGTCCAGTGATGAGCCCTTTTCGAGTCGAATATTCTTCGTAGTTTCATCCTTGGAATATCGGTAGTAGTTCCCGTTATGAGCAATAATTGTGGTGTCGATAATGTGATTATCCCGTTCTATATATTTTTCAGCTGCAGTAAAGGTACGGAAATCTTTGGTGCGGGCGCTGTATATTTTATGTTTTCGCTCATGTTCATGCATCTCTTGTGTCGCTGAGGCCCAGAACACCAGGAAATCATCTGAGGCTTCGTCGAAAATCACCTCGGGAGCCCAGACGCAACCAGCGCCGGGTTCACCAATCGTAACGGCCCACGGTGTAGACCATCGAATTAAGTCAGGAGATTCCCAGACGATGATGTTACGACTTCCAGTCTTCACCGCTGCATCCCAGCCCTTGCCGCTTGCAATGCGAAGGTCTGTGGCGATCAGATAGAACTTTTTCTCCTTGGGAGACCGCACGAGAAAAGGATCGCGCACGCCTTTCTCTCCAATCTTTGAACGCAAAACCGGCAGGCTAACGTTCAAGTCTTTCCAATGCAATCCGTCCTCACTGTAGGAGAAATAGACCTGCTCCCCGTCCGGCTGTTCTCCGATAAAATGCACCAAAAGATAACCTGAATATAAATCATTTTGTACTGTCAATTCGAGCCACTCCTTATTGTGATTTTTGCCGCAGAGCTTGAGATGAGCATACAAATGGAAGTTGAAATGATGATTCTTAGGTGAATCATATTGGCATCCAACGCGATGACGTTGACTTTCGTGTCTTGTTGCTGGCAAAAAGCTAGAAAACCTTGCTTACGCAGCCGCGAGGAATCGTACTTATCAGGCCCAGCTAGCAGCCAATCCGAATCTTGTACCAATAAGATATCATTTATGAGGGGAGGAGCCTAGGAATTTTTTTCTGCGTCGTAAAGATCGCTTCCGCGAGCTGAGATACTAAATTAGCATGTTGGTGAACTCGGTTTTAAAGGTTTTAATATTTTCAATCACGAATTAGATATGAATATCTGTTCTTACATCCAAAAGGTCGTGATAGCATGAAATTCAAACGAATACGCATAAAAATATTAATTGCCATGCTTTTAACAACGGGGATCCCCATATCGATTTTGGCAGGAATTATTGTTTATCAGGTATCTCAATCAATTACAAGTGACGCGGAGCAGGCGAAAACACTCGTCGAGCGAGATATGTTCAGCGGAATTGAGGATTTTAATCAAAATCTCTATGATACGGCTTACCAAATTTATTATAATTTTGACTTGCTTGAAAGTCTGCGAAGTTTTTCGGATTATCAACCGGATAACAGCCATAATTATGATTCGTTTCGAGATACGAAAGAATTATTTTTGGGTATGTATAATAACGCGAAGATCAAGGATATTCTGGGCATTTATTTGATTAATTCCGTTGGTGAGTCCAAGGGTAGTTTTTTTTCATATGTGCCTGTTTCTTATTCAGGTTTACCTCAACCCTACTTGAAAGGTTTAATCGAAGAATCACGTACGCATGCTGCTCAAGGACCTAATTTAGCTTACAGAAAAACCAGCTTATATGATCAACCTATTTATCAATATGTCGTCCCATTAATTTTTCAAGGCGAGCAAGTAGGGGCGCTCGTTATTGACGTTAACGTGACATCCTTTCAACAATCAATTGAAAAATACAATACCCTGTATAAAGGGGAAATCATCATATCTAACCCTCAAAAAAGTATTGTATATCATACGGATGCTAATCAGATACTTACGCAATTGGAGACAGACGGTATTTCTTCTGACAACAAGGTCGTAAAAAAGGAACTCAGTAAATTTGGATGGGAGCTTCTGTACTTATATAAAATAAATCCGAATTTACTTTTCTTTAAAAATTTAGCCTTTGCAGTCATTATTGGGGCCATTTCCTTAATGATGGTATTCTCTCTAACCCTAAGCTATGGAATTACAAAACCTATTATTGGTTTGCACAGAAACATGTTACGCATTCAGTTAGGTGATTTTTCGGCTAGAACGGAAGTATTCACGAAGGATGAGATTGGTTTCCTAGGAAATCAATTCAATCAGATGGCTGAGCAAATCCAGCAGTTAATCGATCATGATTTTAAGCTGCAACTTTTAAACAAGGAAACACAAATTAAAGCCTTACAAGCGCAAATATCGCCTCATTTTCTACACAATACGTTACAGACCATGTCCAATCTTGCCACCGTTGAAAATGCGCCTGAAATAAAATTGATCTGCCAATGCTTGAGCAATATGTATCGTTACAACATGAACATCGAAGATGAATGGGCGACTTTGAAAGATGAGATCAAGCATATACGCAATTATTTGTTTATTATTAGAAAAAGATATCCGGGCATGTTAACGATTAAAATTAGGGTGAGTGAAGAATTACAAAATAGCTATGTCCCGCGATTAATTCTTCAACCGCTTATTGAAAATTCAATTGACCATGGATTAATCCCCTCAAGAAGAGATAAGAAGTTATTAAAGCTTTATGTGCGTCGAGATTTGACGAATAATAAGTTGAAAATCTATCTTGTCGATAATGGTAGGGGCATGACGAAGAAAGCTTTGCATGATCTAACTAGTAGGCTTGCATCGAATATTCAAAGGGATATAAAGTCACTTGAAGAGCGACATTCAATAGGTCTACAGAATGTGCATGCCAGACTTCAACTTCTATGCGGTAAGGAATATGGATTACGTGTGTTCTCCAAACCAGAGGCAGGGACGATGGTCGTCATCGAGCTCCCACTGCCTAACAACCAAGAGGTGATACTATGAAGATTCTTATCGTCGATGATGAAATAGCGATACATGAACAATTGAAATTGTGCATACCTACAACTGAGCTTGGATGGACAATTGTAGGAGATGCACTTGATGGCGAAGAAGCATGTCTCTTGGTCAAAAGGTATCAACCTGATATTATTATCACCGATATAAAAATGCCCTTACTTGACGGACTAAGCTTTATGGAGTGGCTGAAAGAAAATCAGTTTGCCGGTAAAGTTATCGTACTTAGCGGGTATGGAGACTTTTCTTATTCACGACCAGCCTTTCTTTTAGACGCTTTTGATTATTTACTTAAGCCGCTACAGGAGGCCGAATTACTACGAACGCTAGTAAAGGCTGTGGAGGAATTAGCTAGAGATTCCAATCGTATCGTTGAGCAGATTAATGAGAAAGCAGTACTGAACCAAGGGATTGTTCTCATGAGAGATGAATTAATGACGCAAATTATAGGTGGAAAAATAAAAGATGAAATTGAAATCTTTGTTCGAGCGGAGCAGCTTTTTATCTCTATGCCAGAA
Organism: Paenibacillus marchantiophytorum; assembly: GCF_014640555.1. Lineage (GTDB taxonomy): Bacteria > Bacillota > Bacilli > Paenibacillales > NBRC-103111 > Paenibacillus_E > Paenibacillus_E marchantiophytorum. The sequence continues at coordinate 148,124 of NZ_BMHE01000006.1, forward strand.
TCTAAATATATTGTTATGGTTATTCATTTAGTTGACTTGGATGAACATATTCAAGACCGATATCGTGGAGATCGGTCTATTTTTTACTTCGCAGCCAGAAATATTTTAGAAGAAAGCATTCTTGAATATGGAGGTATCGTGTTTAGAAATTTACAGAAATCTGGCGAATATGTCCTTGTTATCGAGGAGAAAGGGGCATTTTTTGACCCCATTAAACGAGCAAGGAGTATTCATTTATCACTAACAACCTGTTTACGCGTGAAAGCACTTATCGGTATTAGTTCAGTTAAACAATCGTTGAGCACACTAGCAGCAGCGTATTTTGAGGGCGTTCATGCCATTGAGACAATTCGTTTTGGAGAACAAGAGACCATCGTTAGATTTGGTGAAGAGAGGTCGCAGCTAGGAAGTTCGGGTGACCAGAAAGAATGGAAAGATCTTCAGATTCTTCTCGAATTCTTAGTGAAAACGGGATCTATAGATAGCGAAACTTCATTCATGATGAAGTTTGAAGAAGCCATGCATCATCAAAGTATTGTGAAAATGAGTCGACAGGATTTTAAGCAAGCAGTAAATATGCTCATTGATACACTAGATCAGGTGGCGCACCAATCCGAGAATATTCTCTATTGGCTGCAAGAAGCAAGGTCTAGCGTACAAGAATGGAATGTCAAACAAGTACAATTACTTCTTCGCAATAGTATGGGGCAGCTATTAAAGCGTTTAACAAAGAATCAAAAGACGAAAACGGGAAAGCAACTTATTTATCGTGTCAAACAATATGTGGAAGAGAATTATCAGGACGTAAGCTTGGAAGGTATTTCTCAACAGTTCTATTTGAATAAAAATTATTTTTGTTCCATCTTCAAAAGCGTGACAGGTGAAAACTTCTCCGATTATTTAACACGTGTTCGCATGGAACAGGCGAAGTTGTTGCTAGCCAATAGTGGACTGACAACCTATGAAATTGCCGAGAAAGTAGGCTATCAGGATCAGAGATACTTTAGTAAGGTATTTCGTAAAACGACAGGCATGCTACCCAAACAATTCCGGGCTCAACCCCCATCAGATATCTGAATATATTCCACTATTCTCTGAGATTTGTCTCATGTCCCGGTTAGCAGGTTCTTAGTACACTTAGGATGTAAAGATGAAACAAATTAAACAAGCGAAGAAAGAAGGGGACATCTAAATGGTAAATAAAAAAGTCGTTCCAGTTGTACTGTCTGGTATCGTAGCACTTTCATTGCTCTCAGGTTGTGCGAAAACGAAAGTGGAGGAGAGCAGCTCTACAACTTCTCCGAAAAGTGAGACAACTACAGCACCAACCGCAGCTGCAGCAAAACCAGTGACCTTGCAATTCTGGGCTGCGTGGTCACCGAACTCAGATGAAGAGGTTAAAACAAAGGCTCAAATCAAGAAGTTTGAAGAAACGCATCCGAATATCAAAATTGATGTCCAACTGATTACGTTCGATGTGATGCACGATAAACTCATTGCTGCCATCAATGCTGGCAATGCTCCTGATCTTAGCTGGGGTCTTAGCGAATGGTTTGGTGAGTTTAACAAGATGGATGCTTTAGCGGACTTAAGCGCTTCTTTTAATGCTTGGAGCGATAAAGATAAGATTTACAAGAACGTTGTTGATTCCTTATCCGTAAATGGCAAGCTTAAAGCACTACCACAGTATCTCGGTATTCGCGCACTTCTGTATCATGAGAATATGTTGAAAAAAGCTGGATACGATGCGCCGCCGAAAACATGGGATGAACTCATTGCCATGTCAGATAAAGTGAAAAGTTCAAACGGCAAAGAAGCGTTCGGTATCGCGGCGACAGGCGTTAGATCTCCTCAAGAACTATTGTCGTTGCTAGCTCAAAACGATTTGGAAATTGCCAAGAAACAGACAGATGGTAAATTTAAAAATACGTGGCAAGAAAATCCTGATGAGTTAAAACGTGCTGGGGAAGTATTCCAATTCTACAAGGATCTACTTGCCAAAGGTGTCGTTAAATCAGAGGCAAAAACATGGGGCTGGCAGGAAGAAGATACCAACTTTGCACAAGGTCAGTATGCAATGGTTGTGAATGGTCCTTGGATCGAAGGGCGCAGCAAAGAGAATCCAGAAGAAATGAAGGATGTCAAAGTTGCAGCACCGCCATTTAAGAAGAAAGCAGCAACCTTCCTAGAAGTAAGCCCACTGTACATATACAAGGCAAAGCATGAAAAAGAAACATTCGAATTCGCTTCCTACATCATGGGGAAAGAATGGCAGACTGCGATTCGTCCAACAAACTCACCACGTTCTGACGTTATTAGCGATAGCCCATGGGGTAAAGGATTTACTGATTTGGCAGCTACTGGGGTTGTATTCCCAAGTGTTTCACTGGGTGGAATTACAAAAGACTTGGAAGATTCAATCGCACGCGCCTTAATAAAAAATGATCCTGTGGAAACAGTGGCAAAGTGGCTATCGGACGCCATAAATGCCGATTTGAAAAAGTCCGGGGAATTAAGCGCTAAGTAAACTAAAGAGAAGGTATAAGCAGGCATTGTTCGTTGTTTGGTTTACTAAATAACTTAGCAATGCCTGTTGATCTTAACCTAAAAAGGTGATTATGGTGGAGCAAATGGAGAATAAGACAATTCAAGAGACGACGTACTGGAAACGCAAGCTTTTTTTTGGTAGAGAAAATAAAACGAAGATCTTAGCGAACTTGTTTGTTTTGCCAGCACTATTATTCTTTTTGTTTCTGATTGCCTATCCATTATTAAGTGTAGTGTGGGATAGTTTTCATTTCAAAAATTTAGTGAACAAATCGTTAACAGGCTTTGCAGCACTAGAGAATTATAAGACTGTCCTACAGAATGAGAATTTCGTAAGCGCACTTCGACAAACAGTTGTCTGGACGGTATTGTCGGTTACAGGCGAGTATTTTCTTGGTATTATCTCAGCTGTCGCCCTCAATCAACCCGTAAAAGGTAGAGGGATTTTTAGGGGAATCATTATTATTCCATGGGTTGTTCCAATTGTCGTAGCAGGACTTACTTGGCAATGGATGCTAGCGCCTGATTACGGCATCATCAATATTGCATTAGTGAAATTTGGGATATTGGATAAACCGTACTACTGGTTAGGAGAAGTGGATACGGCTCTATTCGCTGTTACGTTCGTAAATATTTGGAGAAGTTTTCCATTCTATACAATAAGCTTATTGGCTGGCTTGCAGTCGGTGTCGAAAGAGATGATTGAAGCTGCAGCGATAGATGGTGCCGGCGTTCTGACCCGATTTTCCAAAATCGTATTGCCTCAGTTAAAATCGGTTTCGTTAACTTTGATTTTCATCCATCTCATCTGGACAGCCATTAATTTTGATTTTATATGGGTGATGACAGAAGGTGGACCTTTTAACTCAACGGAAACACTGCCGATCATGATTTATCGCTATGCACTTAAGCAATATGATATTGGTACAGCATCAGCGCTTGCTTCGATGATGCTAGGCTTTATGATGGTTGCCTTTCTATTGTTCTATATGAGGTCTTCTAAGACAAATAAGTCGTAAGCATAAAGATTAGGAGTGTTTGGTTATGCTCATGAGCAAGAAACAGAGATTTTGGTTACAATTACTTACCTACACAGTCCTTGTGGTCCTAGCGGTTTACTGTTTATTTCCTTTTATGTGGATGATTGATACGGCCTTAAAGCCATTGAATGAAGTTAGGACTAGTCATCCTACATTCTTGATTAACCATGTGACTTTTGATAATTTCACGAGAGTATTGCTGGAGTCTAAGTTTATAACGTTCTTTGGTAATAGTATGTACGTGGCTTTTTCAACCACGATTCTTTCACTGATTATCTCAATTTTTGCAGGTTATGCACTTAGTAGATTCGGAACATATCGGGGAGTCAAAGTTGCAAGCCTATCCATGTTGCTTTCACAAATGGTCCCGGGCGTGCTGTTGTTAATACCTTTATACTTGCTAATGAAAAATTATCATTTATTAGATTCCTATTACTCCATGATCTTAGCGTATACGACATTTATGGTTCCACTATGTACTTTTATGTTAAAAGGTTACTTCGATACGCTGCCATATGAGATGGAAGAGTCTGCTGAGATTGATGGCTGCTCACGTGTAGGGATTATCTTCCGAATTATATTACCGGTTTCAGTCCCAAGTTTAATTGCAACAGCATTATTTGCATTCGTAAATGCGTGGAACGAGTTCATGTTTGGCTTTGTGTTCATTAATGATGAAGCACATCGGACACTTACACCAGGGATTACCTTATTTAAAGGTCTGTATACGACTGATTGGGGAAGCATCATGGCAGCTTCCGTACTTTCAGTGATTCCTGTTGTTATTTTGTTCCTATTTATGCAGCGATATCTGATGGATGGAATGACAGCAGGCGCAGTGAAAGGATAGGTAAATGTATGACACAACCGCAAAAATGGGGCTTGCCTCGATTTGCACATCCTTGATGTTGTTAACATCTATGACCTGCTAGGAAACAGCTCGGAGCTAAGGCTCTAGGCTGTTTTTCCTATTATGCTTTCAGATGACCTATATTTGGGGTGAAATCAGAAAGGCTGGATATGAAGAAGATGGTATGTGAAAAAGGATTAATTGGATTGTTGTTGCTCATTGTTTCTGTTGTTATGATTGCAGTCTTAGGAAATAAGCATGCGTTGGAGAACATGCCGTCTGTGAAACAGCAGCACAAATCAGCGATAGCAGTGGCAGAAGCAGGGAATCCGTTCAAAGAGCATATGGAAATTTCGCTAGCGATTTGGGATATCGGACCTGCTTTCCAGAAAGCAGATCAAGATAATCTCTTGAAGCATTTGGAAAATAAATTTAATGTCACTATTAAGCCTATTCAACTCAGTTGGGTGGATTGGCAGGAGAAGATTAAAATATGGGCAGCTACAGGTGAACTTCCCGATATTTTTGCTACGAGTTTACCGGATACTGACTTTCTGCTCTACGATAGCTGGGTGCAGCAAGGGACCCTTCGCGCACTTCCGGAAGATATGAGCAGGTTCCCTAATCTATCTGCTTATCTAACATCTCCCGAGGTCCAACCGCTAAAGAAAAACGGGAAATTCTATGCTTACCCTCGTTATACGTATCCGTCTGACGACGGATGGTTGACAGATAAGGCTATTTTGGTGCGTAAGGATTGGATGCAAAAGCTCGGGCTTCACGATCCCCAGAACTTCGAGGAATTTAAAGCAATGCTGAAAGCCTTCGTGACACAGGATCCGAATGGAAATGGCAAGAGGGATGAAATAGGTCTTGAGGGGCAGGGATCTATGTCCAACTATCTCAACTTTGTTTTCTCTCCGACACTTCCGCAATATGTGAATTATTATTATTTGTTCGAGAACGGCAGATGGATACCTAATTACATGTCGGAGAAGTTTCCAAAGGTCCTGCAACAGTGGAGGGAGCTATACCAAGAGGGTCTGTTAGATAAAAATTTCGCTATCTATAAAGATAGGGAAGGAACTGATTTGTTCATACAAGGAAAAGCGGGAGCACTTGCCTATTCTGTTAATATTCCACATATCAAGAAGATGAGTGATTCATGGGAGCATTACAATCCAGGAACCAAATTTGCCGATTCCGTGAAAATGCTGCCAATCTGGCCGGATGAGAAGGGTGTCCGCCATCATTATGTGCAAGGCACTTTTTGGTCGGAGTCCTATTTCAGCGCTAATGTAAGCGATTCCAAGATGGAGCGGATTATGTATCTGTATGACTATTTGGCGTCTGAAGAAGGTATGCGTCTGATGAAGTTTGGCCTCGAAGAAATTGATTATCACATGGAAAATGGTCAGCCCGTCAGTCTGCTTTCGAATCGTGAGAAATTAAACCGGAAGTATCCAAGTCTTGACGCATTAAGCGTACTAGTCTCATGGGCACAAGAGATCGATCAGCTTGATATTCCTATTAATCGCAGAAAGTTTGGCGAAGAAAATTTTCAACTATTTCTGGATTCGCGTAAGTGGATACTTGAACATACAGAACCAGTGCAATTTAATCCGTCTATTCAAACCATCCTGCACTTGCAGCCTCCCCTAAGCGGAATTTCTTTCGATCAGGCAGCGGATGATGCAGCAAAGGTTGTACTGGGCAAAGAAGATGTCGCAGCAGCTTGGCGTGCGAAGTTGAATGAATATAATAGGTTAGGGTTAGCCAAACAGGTGGATGACGTGAATAGGGAGGCACAAAAACAAAGAATTAAATGAAGTCAAAGGCTAAAGAAAATTCCTTAGCCCTATGTGATTGAGCCGTAAGCTGTAACTAGGCTTTAACAGCTCCAGCCGCGATATTCGCAATAAACTGCTTGCTGAACACCAAGAAAATAACAATTAAAGGAATTGTAGCCAGCAATGTTCCTGCCATGACCAAGGAATAATCCGTGCTGTAGATGCTATTTAATTGAGATAGAGAAATTTGCAGCGTATATTTTTTAGGATTATTCATGACAACAAGCGGCCATAAATAGTCATTCCAGGTTGAGATAAAGGAGAACAAACCCAAAAATGCTAAGGCAGGCCGAAGTAGAGGAAAGCCAACATGCCAATAAAGTCGAAAATCATGACACCCATCGATTCTGCCTGCATCCAACAGTTCATCATGAATCGTATCTTTGGCGTACTGGCGTATCCAAAATACGCCAAAGGCTGTTGCAGGGACCAAGCCAGGTAAAATCAACGCTTTGAATGTGGAAATCCAGCCAAAATTCGAGATGATAATAAAAGAGGGGATCAGGGATAACTGACTCGGTATCATCAAGGATATGAGAAGAATATTAAACAAGACTATACTTCCGGGAAACCGATATTTGGCGAAAAAAAACCCGGCCATCGAAGAGAAGAATAGCACCAATACCATTGCACATGTCGATACCCCTATTGTGTTCAGAAAAGAAGTGCCAAAATTAATATTTGCAAACACATGTTGTACATTAAGCAGGAAATTAGAACCGAATACTAATTTGGGGGGGAAACGAAATACGTCACTTGATTTATTGGTCGCTATCACGGACATCCAATAAAAAGGGAATAGTGACAGGAGTCCACCAACGATGAGAAGGAAGTGTAAGGCAAAGCTTTTGATGGTGATTGTAGGGCTCAAGGTCCGTTCTCTCCTCAGCGATTATTTCTCGGATAATTTAATGATTTTCCAATTGATAAAAGAAAATACTAAGATAATAACAAACATTCCCCAGGCGATTGCTGAACCATAGCCGAACAGATGGTTAAAGAAGGACTGTTGGTATAAATAAAGAACCATGGTCATTGCGCTATGTCCAACACCGCCTAAGCTGGTGTTTCCCGTCAATACTTGAGATTCAGTGAAGACTTGCATGCCGCCGATTGTTGATGTAATGACCGTGAACAAAATAATCGGGCGAAGCATCGGTATCGTAATTCGGAAAAAGGATTGGGGCATACTTGCTCCATCTATTCGAGCAGCTTCGTACAAATCGGTTGGAATGCTTTGCAAGCCTGCCAGATAAATAATTGCGTTATATCCTGTCCATCTCCAAATGACCATGGACGCGATTGTGACTTTAACCCAGAAGGGTGAACTGATCCATTTTATTTCATCCAAACCAAGGCTATGGAGAATAAAGTTCAAAAAACCGTAATTCTCAGAATAAAGGGTACCGAATACAATCGCAACCGCTACGATTGAAGTGATGTTGGGTAAAAAGTAAAGGATTCGGTAACCTGTACGAAAACGTAAGAATGCTGAATTGAGTAGAAACGCAATAATTAAGGCGAGAAATAGCATGGGAATCGTTGAAAGCAGCCAGATGTAAAGCGTGTTTGTAATGGAATGCCAAAAATCGGCATCAGAAATTAAAAATTTATAATTATCTATTCCAATGAATGTCATTTGTCCAATGCCATCCCATTTTTGAAACGATGCATAGAATGAAAACAGCACAGGGAAGAGTCCAAAGATCCCAAACAATATAAAAAAGGGTGAGATACCCATATAAACCAATGTATTCCTTTTAATATCCTTCCATATCCGATTGCCGTTTTTCCTTTCAATGGTGTTTGCTAGCTGGATTTCCGTTTCCATGTAAAGTCACTCCTTGGACGTGCTAGTTGTGAGGAGAAGACAAGGACTTGTTCGAATTAGCGCAAGTCCTTGCTCTTCTTATGCTCACTTACCTATTTATTTCGTTATTTGTGATAATTTCTTCTTGGAATTATCAATAGCATCCTTCAACGCTTTATTCGGATCTTTACCTGATTTCTCCATGTTCGTCAATTCATCATTGAAAGCAGTTGTCGCAATGTTCTGGTTTAGACCCAAAAACTTTGGTTTCACCTTTTTGGCAGAATCGCTGAAGATTTCTCCTGTTTTTTGACCACCAAAAAAGTCTTCTGCCAGGTTCATTTTAGGATCAGGATAGCTTGCCAAAGTAGATGGAAATAAACCCTTTGAGGCGTAGCTGTTCGCTTGGTTTTGCGCATTCTCCAACCATTTAATGACTTCAAACGCTTCTTTCGGATGCTTGGATTGTTTGGGAATAGCAAGGAAAGAACCGCCATTATTCCCAGGCTCCCCTGGAGCAGGTGCAACTCGCCATTTCCCTTTCGTATCCGGCGCTCCAGCTTGAAGGGTAGATTTCATCCAAGAAGCTCCGACAAACGAGGCGAATTTACCGTTATTAGCTGCCGAATTCCATTCTGGCGTCCAATTGGCGACTCCTGCAACCACTTTCTCCGACGTGAATTTGGCAGTAAGATCCCATCCTGCTTTAATATGTGGTTGGTCACCGATAAAGTTGTCATTGTTGTCGAAGTAGGCTTTATCTTGTTGGGCAAAATACTGGTTATAAACGCTTATTGCGTTATCAATCAGAAATACCTTGCCTGATGACGTATCGCGAATTTTCTTTCCTGCATCGAGATAGTTATCCCATGTTTTAATTTGTGCGCTCACATCTGCCGGCTCGTAAGGAAGCCCAGCATTTTTGAATAAATCAGCTCGATAATAGAGAGCCGTTGGGCCTGTATCCATTGGGAATCCAAGCATAAACTTCCCATCGCCTGAAAGGCCGGCATTCCACTTCCATGGCAAATAGTCTGCTTTCAGGGAGTCGGCGCCCAAATCAAGCAAATTATAAAATTTATCTTTATTTCCCATGTACGTTTGAACATCTTCGTTTAGACCGGTTATATCAGGTGCCCCTGATCCAGCAGAAAGCGTTGTCAATAATTTAGAGCGAAAGTCACCACCAATGTTTTGAGCATCCAACTCAATATTAGGAAACTGTTCGCTGACCTTTTTATATAAGGCTTCATCTACCGAACCGTTCCAATACCAGAGTGTAAGCTTCACTTTCCCTGTTGATGCATTTGCCTTATCTGTTGCTTTGGCTGTATCTGTTGCTTTAGCACTCGGAGCCGCCGAAACATCGACTGCTGACGGGGTGCTGCTGCATCCAGTAAAAGCGACGACTGACATGGAAAGCAATGATACCTGTACCCACTTTTTATTTTTCATGTAAACCTCTCCCTGCTTCTTATAGTTTCCTTCCATGAATCCACTCTAATTGTAGGCACTTTTCATAGAAGAGAGTATTGCTGGGAATAACGAGTTTCATCTCCAATTGTTAGACGGCAGCTCAATCAAGAGAAGAAACGATGGACTAACTTATCTATTAGACATAGGTTTATAACTTAAGCACATAGTCCGCAATGAAATCATTTTGTTATAGTGAGGATGGGTCTTGGTATGTTCCTTTGGTTTAAGCGATTACGTATTAAGACGCAACTGGCTGCCTTGTCAATTCTTGTTCTTGTCATCATCTGTTTACTGACGGTGTATTCCTATACGAAATTTGCTCATGTTCTGGAAGAGAAGAATCTGCAGGCGAATCAGAATTTGGTAGGGCAGATTCAGAAATCCCAAGAAGAGATGTATAAGTTGTTTGAGAAGATGATATTCAATCTCTCGTACAGCAGCAGTGTGCAGTCCTTTCTCCTTCTCGATGACCCTGTCAAGCGCATGGAATCTGCTCAGAATGTCAACAATCTCATGAAGAGCGTAATCAACTTAAATGAAGGCATTGAAGATATGGTTGTCGCGGGTGTGAATGGTGAGCAATTAGCCTTCAGTGGAAATCTCTCGACGATCCAACATGCGAGGTCAACCGTAGATTCACTTATTCTTTATTCAAAGCCTAATGCCTCTGAATTAATGGCTTGTCCGGATGGAAACGTTTCCTGTATGCTTCTGACGGCACCTGTTTTTTCTCTCAATAGCTCCACTCCGTTTCATAATCATATTGGCTTTGTTGGCCTTCTTGTTCAGGTCAAGACCCTCTCTGGCATAGAGGAAAAGCTTTATCACCAGAAAGATGTGATCTTGCTTATTACAGATCGCAATGGGAGGCTGATTGCCAGCAATAATCCTCAATTTGAAGATACACAGCCTATTCTTGAAATCGTCAAGCTTCATGAGGAGCAGTCATCGGATACCTTGATCTTGAAGGGGCACCATTATTTGATTCATCGAGAAGACATTCCATTCATCGCAGGACAATTGATCCATATTACTTCCCTCGATGTCCTGCATCAAGAGCTTCGTGATATTGGCAACTATGAGATCATCATACTGAGCATAAGTGTGCTTATTCTGTCCGTGATGCTCGGCTACATTAGGAACAACATCGTGCGGCCGCTGCGTAATTTGATGCAGTTCATGCAGGAGATTAAAAGGGATACGGATGCTATGAAACGAAGGATTGATTTAGAAGGATATGCAGAAATTAGTGTCGTGGCTAACCACTTCAACGGCATGCTCAGCAAGATCCAAATGCTAACCGATGAGATTGTCAGAATGAACAGCCGTATGTATGAAATCGAGTTGGAGCGACAAAACGCGCAATTCAATTTCCTTAAAAGCCAGATCAATCCTCATTTCTTGTACAATACCATGGAAACTATTAAGGGTCTTGCTGTTATGAGAGGTGTATTTGAAATTCGTGACATTGTGAAGTCAATGGGACAGATGCTCCGCTACGCGGTGAAAGGTGACGATGTCATTCCATTGTTTAAGGAAATCGATATTGTCCAAAGCTATTTGCACATCCAACAATTCCGATTTCAGGATAAAATCGTTTCAGAACTCCATTTGGACAAGAACACGATGAACTATCCTATCCCTAAAATGCTGCTTCAACCTATTGTTGAAAATGCCATTTATCATGGTTTGGAGCCAAAGATAGGGAAGGGACTCCTCAAGATATGTTCTAGGATTATTGATAGCGTGCTTTTCTTAACGGTTGAGGATGACGGAGTGGGCATGACGACGGATAAACTGGCTGAACTTATGAAGATATTGACAGCGAAGGAGCCAGTTCAATCAGAAGGAGAGAGAGGCGTCGGACTTATTAACGTGCATCGCAGAATTCAGTTAATCTATGGCGCTCCTTATGGCCTAGTGGTCCAAAGCCAAGAGAGAGTGGGCACAACCATGACGATAACACTGCCGATAGGAGACTCAGACAATGTATAAAGTGCTGCTAGTCGATGATGAGAGGTTTGTATTGGAAAGCTTGAAAGGAAGTTTGGATTGGGAGAGCAACGGATTCACGGTATGCGGAACCGCTGAGAACGGTATTGAGGCGCTGGAGCTTATTGGAACACTTCAGCCCGATGTTGTGTTTACGGATATACGCATGCCAGGGATGAGCGGTTTGGAATTCATTAAGAAAGCAAAGGAAATTAGCGCTTGTGCGTTCGTCGTCGTAAGCGGCATTGCTGAATTCAGCTATGCTCAGAAAGCTATCACATTCGGTGTAGAAGGTTATTGTATAAAACCTTTCGATGAGGATGAAATCGTCTCCATCCTGAAGAAAATTCGCGAAAGGATGTATAAGTCAGCGAATAAAACGGATTGTGAATTTGAATGGATGCTGATGGACAAACAGTCGGATCAGAGTCTTCGTCTTATGCAGGATAAGCTCAAGAAGTTGGGATTCGAACCTGACGATGGCTTTTCTGTTTGCATACTCAGAGGCGATCACTCGTTGATCCTGAGCGGGGTGGTACAACCGCATATTCATTTCACCGTCGGCAGAGCGAAGCATGCGATCGTAATGGGGAATTCACATTCCGCGAGCTTGAAGACCTGGATAAGCGCGAAGTTGCGTGAACATCCAGACTGGTCTGCAGGCTGGCATTCTTGTCATGCGCTCGATACGCTGTATCGTTCCTTTGAGAAGGCGGACATCGCATCTTATCACTATTATCTAGATGCGGGAACCTGTGTACATGAATTTCAGCTCTCAAATGAATGGCGGGTTTCTGATTTCCTGCGGCAGCTTACAGAGTCAATAGAAGGGCAAGATCATGATAAGGCCCAGCTTCTGCTGGATTCAGCATGGATTGTCATGCAAGATTCTCATGCCAATATACAGGCTTTGATACGACTGTATTATACGGTGGTATCAAGCCTTGATTCCGAAACAGGGATATCGGATCCTTCTTTGTATGCGTATGAGACCTTTGTTAAACAATATCCCAATTTTGATATCTTGTTAAAGAAACTAAAAATAATGATGAATACGAAGGCCAGTCCCTCCACAGATGACGCTCATCCAGTGATTAATCATACTATTCTCAGAAACATTATTGATGATGTTGATAATAGGTTCATGAATGCGACCCTCTCGATACGGGAACTAAGCAATCAATATTTCATTCACCCTAATTACTTAAGCCAACTATTCAAAAAGCATCTGGGCGAAACTTTCACGGAGTATGTGATGAAGAAACGGATTCACTATGCGGGTAGTTTGTTGAAGAATACGAACCTGACTATAAAGGCTGTAGGGGAGAAGAGCGGATATTCGGATTATTTTCATTTTACGAAGATATTCAAGAAAATGACAGGCGTTACGCCAAGTATGTATCGGGATCAATTAGAATCATAAGAAATCGTAAATAACTACCAAAAAATTCCTGTAAATTACCTTCCCATATAGGAAATGAACTAATAAAATAAAAGGGGCTGCGATTTAAATTTAAAAAGTAAGGGGAGATAGCAATGAGTATGTTACGCTGGGGTCTATATCGTTGAGAGGAGCATGGCGGAAGTCGATCTTTGGAAGGCTGATGCTGATGTTTATTCTCATTTTGGTACCTCTATTTATTATCGGCTACAGTATTTATAACTGGGGGATAACGACGGTCAAAACAGAGATAACCAACTCGTTGAGCGCGCAAACCGATTTCTATAAAACGAATTTGGAGAAAGAATTACAACGAATTCGTATACTTCAATATGACATCTTGAATGATGCTAGCTTGAATGAGCTTGCTGTTGCTTCCCTTTCGTTAAGTGACTATGACCGTGATATGAATTTGAACCGCGTACAGCAAAGGATCGATGCGATTAAGGGCAGCAGCCGATATATTGCTGAAGTGAAAGTGGTCATTCCAGGAATACATAAAAGCATCAATACACCCTCTATTCTGGATATGAATGAAAAAGATTCTGATTTAGTCCTCCAATCTCCCAGTATGTCAATTTTGAAATTAAACTATGTGAACCAGCAAATTATTTTAAATTCTGACTCCTCCAACATTGGCAAAACCAGTGATAACACGCCTCTATTTTATATTTTCATCCTTTTGTCAGAGACCGAAATCAGTAAAATGCTAGAAGAAATGCAGACCTATGAGGGCAGTGGCTCCATCCTCTTTAGTACAAGCAACGAGTTAGTCATAGAGAGTAGTTCGAACAAAGTTTTGTCCCAGGAAATGAGAAGTTCCCTTGTGCGTCATCAAGATGTGAATTTCAATATCAAAAACATTCTGGAATTGAACAAGAAGCAATACTACGTCAATGTTACGACAATGGATCAGGTAGGACTAACCTTGGTCAGATACACACCCATTGCCCAAGTGTTTCAGAAGATTGATCATTACCGCACTTTATTTTGGATATTTTCCTGCACCACATTGATCATTATTTGTATTTTTTCGATTTCCACCTATCGCTTTATTCATCGCCCTTTATCCAAGCTAGTAAAGGCTTTCTACCGTGTAGAAAAGGGGGATATCACGGTAGAAATTAAGCATAATCATCAGGATGAATTTAAGCATATTTATGAACGTTTCAATTCTATGCTCAGTAATTTGAATTCTTTAATCGATCAAGTGTATCGCCAGAAAATACTGCTGCAGCATGCTGAATTAAAGCAATTGCAGACACAAATTACACCTCATTTCTTGTACAATAGTTTCTTTATTTTAAACCGTTGGATTCAACGCGGCTATACGGAAGAAGCGATTACATTTTCCAAGCAGTTAGGCAGCTACTTTCAATTCGTTACACGCAGCGCGGCAGAGGAAATCCCGCTTGCTAGAGAAGTGGAGCATGCAAGAACCTATACGGATATTCAGACCATGCGTTTCTCAAACCGTATCCAATCGGAATTCGCTGAGCTGCCTGAGAAACTGGGCCATATGATGGTTCCGCGATTATTGCTTCAACCGATTATTGAGAATGCTTTCGCCCATGGTCTAGAAGATATGGAAGTTGGCGGGAGACTTGTGGTTAGCTTTGATTTGGTGGAGAACGAGCTTCATTTAAGCATTGAAGATAATGGAAAGAACTTGCTGGATCATGATCTGGAGAACATGAAGCGTCAATTAAATTGCGAAGATGAACACGTAGAAATAACGGGACTCCTGAATATTCATCGACGCATTCGTTTGAAATTTGGAAAGATGAGCGGCATAGAGGTGTGCCGTGGGGAGCTTGGCGGCTTAAAGGTCACGATGCGAATCGAAATGATGGGAGCTTAGGGACGTGCATAAACTTATGATTGTTGACGATGAACCGATTGTAGTCGATATGCTGGTCGCGTTGTTTGAAGAGGAAATGCAGATGGAGCTTGAGGTTTACAAAGCATATTCGGCTTCTGAAGCACTTGGTTGGCTGGAAACATATAAATTCGATATTGTACTCTCGGATATTAAAATGCCGGGTATGAATGGACTGCAGCTGCTGGAAAATATGCAAGCCAATTGGTCGGCATGCAAGGTGATTTTCCTTACTGGCTTTCGTGAGTTTGATTATGTATATTCAGCTATCCATCATGGCGCCGTGCGCTATTTATTAAAAACAGAGGAAGATGAGAAAATCATCGCTGCGGTACGAGAGGTTATTCAGGAAATGAAAGAAAGTCTGCACGACGGTGAGATTATTCAGAAAGCTAAGCTTCAGATGGCGCAGATGCTTCCTCTTCTTCAGAAGGAATGTTTACAGGATATCATCGACGGTGTTTCAGTTGCAAACAGCGAAGAGCTTCAAGCCCGTTTAGATGAGCTTCAAATTTCAATCGATGTGAGCCAGCCTCTCCTTATGGGAATCGGTCGTTTTGATCGAATGCCTGCGAACTTAAGCGCATCGAGAAGGAACGAAGTTTACTTTGGGCTTAAGTCGTTAGTAGACACCTATATGCCCATGGTTTTTAGAAGGAGCAGCTTTCTCGCTGAACAAACTTTTTTTGTTTGGTTGTTGCAGCCTAATGAGCGACAGCTAGAGCTGAATCGTTCGAGGCTTCTCCTGAAAGGAGCCTTAGAGAATATTCAGGCAGCTTGTTCAATCTCCTTAGACCTGACGATATCTTTTGCAATCAGTCATTCTCCCCTAGATATTCAAGCTGCAGCGGAAGGATATCTAGGTTTAAGACGGCTGCTCGCCTACCGGATGGGGGTCGGCAAAGAAATGATTTTGACGGATGCGGAACCGTATTTTGTAGATTCCCTACAGCATAATCAAGTCGATGCAAAGCTAAAGCTAGCCTACAAACAACTAGATCGTCTTCCCATGTTCAGGAATTATTTGGAAGCAGGGCAAAGGGAAGAAGTGCTGCACCTATTGGGTTCCATAATTGATGCTCTGCGAACGGTGAGTAACAGAGATGATCATCTTGCCTTGGAAATCTACTATAGCATGGCCAATGCTTTGCTGGGGTATCTAAATCGGTGGAGCCTTATGGAAGTTGTTTCTGTGAATATCGATCTACATCGCTTGCTGCGATTGGATGAATTTCGTACGTGGGGAGAAAGCGTCGAATTTCTCTATCATTTAACAGAGTCGATTCTAGACCTGCAATCCAGCCAGGAAACCAAAAGAGCAGAAGCTGTAGTCGCTGGACTGCAGCAGTATATAACAACAAATATGCAGAGTGACCTTTCATTAACGAAGTTAGGGGAACTCGTTTTTCTCAACCCTTCTTACCTCTCCAGGCTCTTCAAACAAGTCACTGGCAAAAATTTATCCGAGTATATTACGGAGATAAGAATGAATAGGGCCAAAGATCTCTTGCGGCAAAGCACGAAGAAAATTAACGAAATTTCCAAAGAAGTCGGCTATGAGTCCCAGCAATCCTTTACAAGGTTCTTTCGTCATAGTGCCGGGCTTTCACCACAGGAGTATAGAGAATCGCTGTAAAGTAGTCAATATTCGTTAAAAAGGTAAAGACAAGAGAATAGATATGAAAGCGCATACTACTTATAATTTAGAGCACAGGCCTTTACTTATCCAATTATAACTAGGGGGAATTTGGAAATGCGCAAGCAGAAGAAAATGTTTAGTACGATCCTCACATGCACGGTTATGATCACGATGTTGGCAGCCTGCTCCAAGAGCACACCCGATGCTTCAACCGCTCCTGCCTCCAATGCTCCAGCTACCGCAGCCCCAGCCAGTTCAGCGCCCACAGCTGCTGTTGATCAAGATGCCCTATATTTCGGCAAATATGATCCTCCGATTACAATTACCACTGTTAGAAGAACGGTACAGGGCGCAAAGTACAAACCAGGTGATTCTGCCGATGAGAACAACTGGACCCGCTTGCTAAAAGAGCACGGTATTATTATTAAAACACTTTGGAGTCAGGATGCGAGTGAATTCGTTAATAAAATGAATGTGTCTATTGCTACAAGTGATATCCCCGAATTGATCCCTCAAATTAATTCGACGCAAGCCAATACGTTGATTGCAGCTGATGGAATATTAGATATGAAGCCTTATCTGGATAAATATCTTTCTCCGCAGGCTAAGCAATTTTTGTACTCGGATCCAGCCATGATGAGCGGTTTGATGAAGGATGGCAAACAATTATTGATGCCTAGCGGTGCGGCTGAGATTAGACAGGATGCGAAGTCACTTTATATTCGTAAGGATTGGCTGGATAAATTAAAGCTGCCGGTGCCGACCACGTTGGAACAATTCCGCCAAGTTTCGGATGCCTTTACACATCAGGATCCAGACGGGAATGGCAAGGACGATACCTACGGCTATGGGATTGCCGGTAAAGATAACCTGATTCTGGATTGGGGCGGATTAGGCGGATTCTTTGAAATGTATAAGGTACAGCCAGGCCCTTGGTATGACGGAACCTTATTCTTTGAGAAGGATCCTTCCGGCAAAGCGATATGGTCTGGTGCCAAGCCAGCTATGAGAGATGCTTTATCGACCTTGCAAGATATGTACAAAAAGGGCGAGCTCGCCAAGGATTTCGGCACGGTCGATGCCGGCGGCAAACTGTATCAAGATATTATAGGCAGTAAAGTGGGCATGTTCGATGGCAGACCTTGGATGCCGAATTGGCCCCTACCCGACTTGAAATCGAAAGTTCCGACTGCTGAATTCATTGCTGTGAATTTCCCTAGCGCAGATGGAGCGCCAACAAAGCCGTATGGCTACATTCCAGGAAATGTCTACAAAGCAGTTTCCAAAAATACAAAGCATCCTGAAGCAATTGTACAAATGATCAATCTGTATGTAGAAAAGTTATTTGGTAAAACAGCAGAGCCAGCGAAATATAACAGTATTGATGTGAATGATGCTGGCAGTCAGCACTGGGCGGCACCCTTCATTTTGGAAGACCTCTATGTGAATTCGAAGAATTACACAGCGATTTCTGCAGCGATCAAATCAAAGGATGCATCCAAGCTTGATGCGCTGCAAAAAGGGTATTACGACGATATCTTAAAATACCAAGCAGATCCTAAATATATTGTAGGCTGGTCTGCCAATCAAACGTATAGTGGAGCAGAGAATACCATCGGCAAACATTATTATGAAGATTTGAAAGAGTCGGATATAACGAAAAACCTGTGGTTTTCTTTCCCGACATCAACGATGGCTGCCAAGGCGCCAACCTATAAGAAGATGGCGGAAGAAGCAATTACCAAAATTATTTACGGCCAATTGCCTATTACCGACTGGGATAAGACAGTAGCAAGCTGGAATAAGCTTGGCGGCGACGAGATTCTGAAGGAAGTTCAAAGTCAAGTGAAATAAGGGGAGAGTAGGAATGAATCGTTCCAGGTTCAAAAGAGAACTTCCACTGTACGCGATGTTAGTCATCCCGGCAATGATCGTCATTTTATACAGCTATTTGCCTATGCTCGGATTGGTCATGGCCTTTCAGGAATTTATACCATCCAGTCATGGATTCCTTTACTCCATTCTTCACTCCAAATTTGTTGGATGGGGCGTGTTCAGAACATTATTTACGATGGAAGATACGAATAGAGTCATATATAACACCTTTTTTATTGCAACGTTAAAAATCATTTCAAAGCTGCTCTTTCCTTTAATTTTCGCACTTCTGCTAAATGAAGTATTGTCTGGTTGGTTTAGAAAAACCGTTTCTACGATTACCTATTTGCCATTTTTCTTGTCATGGGTCGTATTAGGCGGCATTTTATTGGACTTTTTCTCCCCTCAGGATGGCGCATTCAATCATTTCTTGCACCTGATTCATATTTCACCTACCTTTTTTTTCGGTACAGCAAGTCAATTTCCATATGCGATTGTCATCACCGATTTATGGAAAGAGATCGGTTTTAATACCATCATTTTCTTGGCGGCATTAACGGCGATTGATCCATCGATGTATGAGTCAGCAATTATGGATGGAGCGGGCAGATGGAAGCAGATGCTGTATATTACACTGCCTTCCATAACCTCAATCCTTATTCTTGTTGGGATTTTAAGCTTAGGGAACATCCTGAATGCAGGGCAAGATCAGCTGCTGACCTTGTATAGCCCTGTTGTCTATTCCTCTGGAGATATTATTGATACGTTTGCTTACCGGCAAGGGATCAAGGAGGGACAATTCAATATCGCAACGGCTGTGGGGCTTTTCAAATCAGTCATCTCTTTTGTAATGATTTCATGTTCCTACCTTCTTGCCAATAAATATAGTGATTATCGAGTCTTCTAAGAAAAGAAGGAGGTTTGGATGGGTGAAGGTGTCACATCACAGCGTGAGTTATGAACACAAAACGTTCAGTAGAAAAGTGTTTGTCTTGTGCAACTACACATGGCTATCCCTGCTTACATTCATTAGTTTCATTCCAATCTGGAATATTTTATCGATGTCATTCAGCGATAATAAGTATGTCAGTGCAGGAGAAATATTTCTATGGCCCAAAGGGATTACGTTCTCGGCCTACACCTATATTCTCAATAATCAAGCATTCTATCACGCTTTGTTAATCTCTATAGAACGAACTGTGCTTGGCGTTCTTATCACCATGATTTGTACGATTCTAGTAGCCTATCCCTTATCTAAATCCAAACGGGATTTTCGGGCGAGAGGTTATGCCGTGTGGTTTTTCCTGATTACCATGTTATTTAATGGGGGACTAATCCCTTGGTTTATGATGGTAAAATATACTGGATTATATAACACAATGGGGGCTCTCGTGATTGTTCCTGCCGTACAAGTGTTCAATATCTTGTTATTGATGAATTTCATCAAAGATCTTCCGAGAGAAATTGAGGAATCGGCTTTTTTGGATGGAGCGGGACATTTCCAATTGTTAGGGAAGATTATTTTGCCATTATCAATGCCAGCTATTGCCACGCTGATCCTTTTCACTTTCGTTTTTCACTGGAATAACTGGTTTGATGGCCTGTTGTTTATGACAAGCAAAGAAAATTATCCTATGCAGACGTATTTGTATACGGTATTAACCGTTCCCGATACAACGCATATGACGACCGAAGAAATTAAGATGTTCTATAACTTAAACCAACGTTCCATTAAAGCTGCGGAAATTTTCATTGCGACCTTGCCTATCTTAATTTTGTATCCTTATTTACAGAAATATTTCACCAAAGGTCTTGTGCTAGGTAGTGTTAAAGGTTGAGTCCAATGAAAACACCAGAAGGAGGTGATTAGTTCTTTACTTACTGATTGTCTTACAAACCTATTACTGAAGGAGGAAGAGGAATGGTTAAAAATTGCATAATCAAAGTAAGCATGTTGATGCTAAGTTTTATTCTGGTATTTGCGGTTGCCGTCCCGTTGCTTGCACCGGTTCAAACCGCTCATGCTGCAGTTCCCTTGCGCAAGGTGATCGATAACAATCATCCGCTTTTTGTTATGCAAGTTGTCATGGGCCCCAATACGAATGGTGATCCCGCCTTCCGCAGAGACAACAATAAGAAATGGGATGTGAAGCAAGCATGGGCTTCCGTACCGGATGATGTGAAGCCTTATGTGGCCTTTGTGCTGCATCCCGGCCATAACAGTTGGATGAACACGGACGATGCGCGCAAATGGGTGGAAGATAACATGAAGGAGGGCAAGGATTTAAACATTCCTTTGTTCGTTCTTTTTGGAGAATCTCCTACCAAGGATACATCTAGTCTTACTGGGTATGCATGGTTAGAGCAATTATTTCAGAAATATCCCAATATGATGGGGACTGCTGTGTCGGAATTAACGGGTGTGTCCGGCAGTATTCCTTCCTTGCTTGCGATGGAGAGTCAATATGGAGGCTTCCATATTCAATCTTCCATGGAAGATACCGATGTATTCGCTAATAAAATGCAAACGAAATCATACTACGACTCCGTCGCGATGTATAAAGACAACTTCATCTACTCACCGAAGCAAATTCACAAAAATATAAATAAAATGGCAGGTGAAGCGGAAGGCTTCTGGCTGTCGGGAGCCGCTGGCAACTGGGGACCTTATTATGACAGCTACGCATTCTATGGCTGCGGGGCTTTCGGAGTCAATACGAACGGTGGAGGGAAAAGCGAAAAATGCCGCCGGTCTGTTCCGGAAAATTTATATGCCATGAATATGCTGGATCAGTATCAAATGGGGGCGACGGTCTACCATTTTGAGAATCAGTTGGATATTCCGGCCTTAAACGATGCTTATACACCGCTCTTTTCACAATCCATTCTGCCAACGATGCGATATATTATTCAGCATCCGGCACCGAGCAAAGCGCAGGTAACGAGTCAAATCAAAGTAGCATACTCGGCCTCCCAGGGTTTGATGACTGCATTAAACGATAATGATGGCGGAAGAGCTATGTTGTATGAAGGTTTATATGAGAATCCGCCGGATTATCTAAACCAGCAAGGTCTGTATTATTTACCTCGAACGACTGGAAGGTATTATGTGATTCCGCAGTTTTCTGCTTCTGCACCTGCGTCGGCACTGACACCTTTTGCGAATGTGTTGACCAAGTCATCCTATGAGAGTCAATTTAAGACAATTCCAGATAAAGTCGCTTATATGAACAGCAAATACCCAGCGACATATACAGGTGATGCTTTTGCACAGAAAGTCAATAATCAGTGGTTGGTGTATAACAGTAAATATACGACAAATACGTATCAGAATGCTTTTCTACCCCTTAGTGCAGGATCTGCATTCAAAGAAATTGACTTTACGGATATCACCCCTCATTCCTATGCGCTGGTGGAAGACGGCTCTACCAGTCTCCAAGTTGAGCTGAATAATTACCGCACGGATCACACGCAAGACTTGTATGTGCCAGGCGGTGATCGAGGTCTCGATTTCACCGATTATTATGAGGCTTACAGCTTTGTGCCGGATCCGAAAGACAGTTCGCTTCGTCTGGATACCATCAAAGTGAAAACAAGCAATAAACCCGTATTAACGATTTCCGGGTATGATCAACATTATACGTATGCGGAAAGCTTTGATTCCGCTGCTGATGTCTACACGTTATCCGTCAATCATAACGGTCCCGTTCATATTCAATTAGATACAGTAGCAGGTGATGGCAGCGGGTGGACGCTTGCTGATGACGGCGATGCGAATATCATCTATACGGGAACATGGACGAATTCAGGAGCAGCCGACGATTATCAATCGACGTATCGCACCAGCTCAGCCGCTAATGCTTCAGCGCAATACAAATTCTTCGGAACTTCTGTAGAATGGCTGGGAAGAACCACATCCAGCGGGGGAACTGCGGATGTCTACATCGATGGCGTACTTTGGGCCAAGGATGTCAGCACGAGCAGTGCAGCGCCACAGAGTGGGCAAGTTTTGTTTAGCAAAACAGGTCTTTCCAACTATACCCATACGATTAAAATCGTGAATAAAAGCGGTACGATAGGTGTGGATAGATTCTCCTATGCAGCGGCTGAAACACCAATGCCTAAGGCTCTTAACCTGAATGACTTCAGCTTTGCAACTGCGGAGAGCGATCAGGATAACCAACTCGGCTCTGAGCACTGGACGATTACGAATGGCAATATGAAGGGCGAGCCATGGGTCGGGCCTTGGGGCGCAGATGAATTAGTCTATAACAAGAAACAGAAATATGCTGATTTCACCTATGAGCTTGACGTGAATACGTCCATTGGAACGCCTGTACGGGCAGTATTCCGCGGAGATCCTATGGCCGGCACCTCGTATTCGCTCTTCCTTGATCCAACGAACTGGAACGTATTCAAGGATGCGACGAATGAACAAATTAAATTATATAAGGATGATCATACGCTTCTAGCTGCCTCAACGGCGTTAACTCTGGCTACAAACACATGGTACCATATCAAAATCGTAGCAACAGGCAGTCAAATTCAATGTTATATCAATAATACCCTTGTCATCACCAAAACCGACACAAGCTACTCAACCGGTTATACTGGTGTGAAAATCAATTCGAACATAGGTGGAAAGAACGATTTTGTTTATTTCGATAATCCGAAAGTAACGGTAAACGGAACCGTTTCGTATTCATCTGATTTCAGCAGCTGGTCTACCGCAGCCGATTGGGTTGGAGACGGTGCCATGGTGTTCCCGAATTGGCCAGTACGCACAAGCTTTGAGTTTCCTTGGCAATGGGCGTCTACCGGCAATGGCACATGGGCGGTTCAAACGGATGATACGATTCGTACCAGCGGGGAAAGCGGCATCTATACAGGAACCTCCAATGCAGGAACAACGAGTCAGGTTTCTGCCGGAGATGCGAACTGGTCGGACTATATCTACAGCTCCATGGTGAAATTCAAGACAGGAAGCGTCTATGATGCTAGTCTGCGCTTCCGCATTCAGGACACGAATAATCAGTATGGGCTTACGTTGGATGGCAATAGTAACCGCGTGAAATTATCGAAACAAGTTGGTGGTACATGGTCAACCATCTCAACTGCGAACGGAATTACCTTTGCCCCGGAGAAATGGTATAACGTTGCGGTTCGTGCCATTGACGATTTTATTTCTGTCTCCGTTAATGGCGTTACCGTTCTGCAAGCGAATGACAGCACGTATAAGACGGGGAAAGTTGGCTTAGCGCTTTACAATGGAACAGCAGCTAATTTTGACGATGCTTGGTTGGCACAATTAAAGGTTGATACCAGTGTCGATGTTCCGTTGTCTTCTCTTTCTGTAACATCTGGTTCCAGTACGATAACTACGAATGATGGGAATTTGCAAATGAGCGCTGCGCAATCACCAGCCAATGCGACCAATTCCGACTTTACTTGGGCCGTATTCGAATCTGACGCCGTAACGCCAACTACAAAAGCTACGATTGACGGCAAAGGTTTATTACATGCATTAAATAATGGAACGGTGTCGGTTGCAGCCCTATCCAACGATGGTTCTACGATTAAAGCATGGAAGAACATCGTTATCTCGGGTCAAACAGTCGGTAATCCGATTGTGGCGATAGACCCGGTATCCGTCATAACGGTCAAAGATACGCTTCCAGCTTTGCCAAGCACGGTGAAGGTCCGCTATAACAATAATACAACGGGTACAGCGAATGTCGTATGGAATACGGTAACCAGCTCGCAGGTTGCTTTATCAACGACGCCATATGCAAACGGACAATCGCAAGGGAAATTTACAGTTAGCGGCACAGTAACCGGAACGGGCTTGAAGGCGACGGCTTATGTGGTGGTTACGCCCAAAATAACTGGTGGTCTTGCGGTTACACAGAATGTGACGCACGGTGTACTTACCACAACTCCTTACACCTACACGACGCTTACCTTCGATTGTGGCGGTGGTACGACTTTCAATGGCATCAGCCGGTTAGTCTGGTGGGATACGTATGTGAATACGTCAACCATGACGGCAGGGCAGAATATTACTGTGCAGGGTACGCTTGATGCGCTGCCATATCAAAAAGTAACGATTACGATTCATGCTAATTAAATAAAATTTTGCGATGCTTCCTTCCATATAACCAAACGATCGGCGATTCCATTCCAGGAATCGCCGATCGTTTGGTAAGTAAGGTTATTGCTGGATAATTTGAATATCATCCGCGTAAAATTCAGCTGAAGCATCGCCTTTCCAAATAAACACCGTGCCATCTGAGAAATCCGATGGCGTTGTGAAGACGATTTGATTCCAAGACCAGTAGGAACCACCTGTGTAAGATAGAGTTTGCTGTGTCACCGAACCGGATAGCGTCGTGTACTTAACGCCAAGATCGGCTTTGCCATATCCCCAGGCCATGAGCTTGTAAGTTGTGTTCGGACGCAGACCGATATTTTGGCCGGCACCGCCCGTCGCCCCTGAACTAATCTTAATGGCTTTGGCTCCGTTCTTAACAATCGACGTGCTAACAGACGCTTGCCCCCAGTTATTCCAATAGGTCAAATTATCTTCAAAGAAACCATTATTCATGATGGGGAAATTGTGTTGGGGTACAGGTGTGCTTAACGAACTTCGGTTATCATCCCAAATCAAGCTGCCCATCCAGGTCAGGTTGGATGGTTTGACGCCATCTGTGCGATTAATTTCGTAACCGCCTCCACTGGTTGATCCTGTAGTCATATTGAAATTATCATCGCCCTCGCTTACCCAATGCCACGCAACTCTGCCGATATGATTCGGAATGGCTACGTTGAGCACAGCCTCCATAGCTAAGGCTGTAGAAGCGTTAGAGCCGCCATACTCCCCAATAATGACAGCCAAATTCTGATTATGTGCTTGTGTCATATAATTGTTCAATCGCGTTGCGCCATTACTCCAATTGTCGTAGGGATGAAGCGAGAAGATAAGATTCGAGTATTTATTCTTCAGATAGGCGCCTTGTGAAATGATGGCACTATCCGAATTCCCGCCAAGATAGCCGTTTGCTTGTCCCCAATTGTGTTCATCGACAACGATAATATTTTGAGCCCCTGCAGCTCGGATAGCACCAATAATGTCATCATGGAAGTTTTTCCATTTGGTGATCGAATCGGCATTTGAATAGCTTCCTAGTCCAGGTTCATTGGCAATATTAAACCAGACATAGGGATTATTTTTATACGTATTCGCAATATTAACCCACCAATCTTTCATCTCCTGCACCGAAGGAATCCGGCTTCCGCCAGAATCATAAGTGACGCTGCTTTCTGCCCAAGTGCCATAGATGTCGTGGTTTTCAATCATGGATACGACGCCTTTGGCTGTAAATGCATTCACAATGGCATTCATATCCATATTGTTGGCCACACCATACTGAGCCATCCGTGGAAAGGTGTTGATACGTACCGTATTGAATTTCCATACATTGGAGATTAAAGTGGCATCTTGTGTTGTTTCACGGGTATAAGGCCATCGCGGACCGTTAACATTCACACCTTTGACGATAAATTCATTGCCGTTTGGATCATTGATCGTGGTGCCATTCACTACGAATTTGCCTGTGCCCGCTGCGTGGGCAGTCGTACTTGTAATCAAAGAGAACGGGACAATCAATAGGGCAGCCAACACCACCAGGATGCTTCTTGCATACGCTTTCAAGCTTGATTTCAATTGAATTTCCTCCTTTAGAATGAAGATCAGATACCAATGAGTTAACGGTAAGACTTACCTCCTTCCGTTGAAGTGATAACCAGCAAATTGGATTGAAGGTTATACCTTTAAAGTAACATAATGGAAGATAATTCATGGTTAGACAATGTGATGCCAATGGTAGGGGAAATGTCTACATTTGATATTGATGTCTGCATGTGGAAGGGGCACTTTCACTCGAATGTCCTACCTTCAGCAATCTGATGTCTCTCTCGGACATTCCAGGTAGCCACCTATAATGGATGTCAGATCATCATGTGAAAAGAGGGTGTACCATGAGTAAAATGTACGTCAATGTTATTCATCGAGGGGATCGCGGTGCCTTGACGAGTCGTGACGATTACTTTGCTTCACATCCTGCGAATGTGATGAGAGCGAAGGCAAATGATGGACCGAATAGTCCGTATATGCGCCGTTTTATCGATCAATGGATTGAGCAGAAGAATTACAATGGCTTCGCCTATTACAGTGTATTTGTTAGCACGCTGTGGGTTGTGCCTGACAATATCTTCGTCGACGCCGTGAATCACTCACGTGCGATGTATATCGATTCCCTGCAATATTTAAAAGAAAAGAGAGAACGTGGCGAAGTCGACTTTGTGACGATGTCCGAGTTTGCCGATGTGTACAATCGCATTCCGTAATGAGAAGTACAAGCTCTACAACAAGTAAAACAAGGAAGGGGTGGCAACGTTGATCTATAATAATCTGGCCTTTCATAATGTGACTGAACTTACCCCGGTCGGCCAAGGCACGGCGGTGCAGCTGTGCCGCATTCCCACGGAATTGCGTCTTCAACTGCACCCATTCGCACATGACTCGGGTCTGAAGACGGGAGGTGTGGAGATTCGGTTCCACATGATAACCGATCGCGTGACCTTACACCTTGAAGTATTGAATGCCGGGCAATTAACGAGCGAGCATACGGTTGCCCAGGTGTATCATGGCACATTTCAGGAAACATCGCCGCGTATTCTTGGCACGCATGTGACAGAAATCGTGATTGAACGCCCTGGTGAACTCGCTTTAATGAAGCAAATCGCGGACGAGGAAAGGCTTGTGTTTGCGCCGGATCTTGTTCGTGTCATATTGCCCTATGAGAGTCAGATTGCATTCGTGCGTGTTGAAGGGGAAACTGAACCGCCAAGAGCATGCAGTGTACCGGACAAACGGCTGCTAGTCTATGGTTCTTCGATCTCGAATGGTGCATCCGCGGTTCGTCCAACGGGTTCATACGCCATGCGAACGGCTGCAGGGCTGCAGGTGGATCTGCTGAATGTATCCTTTGCGGGGGGCGCGATGGTCGATGCTGTGATGGCTGATTATTTGGCTGCATTATCCAACTGGCATGCGGCTTTCATTGAGCTCGGGATTAATATGATTTGGGATGTTGGGCAAGGAAGACCAGGCTCGCCAGACGAATTCCGGGAGCGGGTTGATTACTTCATTTCCCGAGTAGCGGATGCACATCCAGACAAATGGATTTTCTGCACCGATCTTTTCACCTTCAAAGGAGATGTGAGTCAGGGAGAAGATCGACTTGCCTTCCGTTCAGCCGTAGCCGATAAAGTGAAGCAAATGAATAGATCCAAGCTTGTCTATATTCCGGGAACGGACCTATTAACGAGAGCGTCGCTGCTGACATCTGATTTAATTCATCCTTCGGAAGAGGGTTTAATGGAGATTTCAGATCGGTTAATGGACATCATTCGGATGTATGGGTCTTTTGAATAAGCTTGTGACAGGAATTCCCACACTTGAAAGGGATTCACTCCATCCGATACGATGAGTTGTCCCGCTAGACAACGGATGATTCGCAAGAAAGCAAGCAAGGAAGGATGATTGTCATGAGTTTCAACCAAGCTTGCTCCAAATCATATCAGGATTCGATTTATATGCAGGCAAAATAAGCAGATTCCCAAAAATCGAACGATTTTCCACTACATTCGTTCGATTTTGCTACGTTTCAGATGACAATTCCTTCTATACTAAATGTAACTAATTTATGCACGTTCAGAATCGACACATAGAGGGAGGCATCACCATGCAAGTAGATGTGTCCAGAATCGCGTGGAGCTATCCAGGTTCCTACTACGCTTTTTCGCAAATGTCTGCCTATCAGGACGAGCCTGAGGGGCTATATATAAGAACACTTCATAAAGATGTGTATCGTTCACGTATTGCCAGATTTGTTGTGCTTCATCAGGGACAAGTGATTCCCTATCGCGAAGAAGCGACGGCGACGAGTTTATCACTATATTCTGATTTCGGCAGTGTTAAGCTTATTTTCGAAGGCACGAATACCATTCAGTTCTACGGAGAGAACGTAGGGCTGGGTGTGGAGTTTATACGAGCTTCACATGTCGTTCCTGCAGGATATCATCAGTGTGATGTGAACTGTGACGGGCAGCGTGAACGCGTGAGATTAACTATGCTGCAAGGGGAAATGGCTATTGAATCACCGTGGAACCGAGATAACGCTGACTATGTTCATGTTCGATGCGAGGCACGGCCGACCGATTCAAGCTTTGAAGGTGTGTTCGAGCTGTATCGTGACAGCATCGTTTGGCCGGCGAGAACGTATCCTTCCTTCGCAGAGAGTCTTGCTGGCGTGGAAGCGACATTCGCGCATTATCTGGACGCGGCGCCTAAGCTGCCAGAGCACTATAGCGATACAAGAGAATTAGCAGCTTATGTCAATTGGATGAGTGTGGTGAAACCCTATGGACATATCCAAAGACCAACGATGTATGCTTCCAAGAATGGGATGAGCGGGATATGGAGCTGGGATCATTGCTTCCACGCGATGGCTGTAGCGGAGCAGGATCCAAAGCTTGCTTGGCATCAATGGATGACGTTGTTCGATCATCAAGATGCGTTTGGGGCGCTGCCCGATACGATTTCAGACGGGTATATCATTCGAAGCTATGTGAAACCGCCGATTCATGGATTTGCCTTGCAATGGATGATGACCCATACAGACGGTATTACGAAAGACATGCTGGCAGAAGCCTATTCGCCTCTAAGTAAATGGACCCATTTCTGGTTGAAGTATCGGGACAGCGATGACGATGGTATTCCGGAATATCATAATGGCAATGATAGCGGCTGGGATAACAGCACGATTTTCTATGATGGCATTCCACTCGAAAGTCCAGATTTGTCGACCTATTTAATCATTCAAATGGAGACGTTAGCCAAGATCGCCCACCAGCTTGGGAAAGTAGAAGAAGGCAGGCAGTGGACGCAGCAAGCCGATCAATTACTCGCCAACATGTTGGAACACTTCATCGTTGGTGGAGTGCTTCGTGCCAAACGTTCAGGCAGTCATGAGGTCGTCGACAGCAAATCACTCATCATGTTCATTCCGCTCTTGTTAGGCGAACGATTGCCGAAATCAATCCGAGATCGTATGATAGAAGAATTACAAGTAGAAGGAGCATTCCTAACGAAATACGGTCTATCCAGCGAACGCTTGGATAGTGACCGATATGAAGAAGATGGGTACTGGCGAGGGCCAATTTGGGCACCGCCCATGTTCATCCTTTCGCATGCGCTTCGTGAGATTGGCGATATTACTTTTTCGCGTGAGTTGGCTCGAAGATTCTGTGATCTTGTGGCGCTAAGCGGGATGGCGGAGAATTTCCAAGCAGGGACAGGGAAGCCTCTTCGAGATCCGGGTATTGTATGGACGTCGAGCGTATTTTTATTACTTGGCAGTAAATACTTGTGAGATAGGTAGGGAAATCATTTAGGGGATGTCTCCTGGTTATGTGAGCCTTGTTGAGGAAGGACCACGTAGCTGTGAGGCGTCCTTTTGATATTAGGAACGTGTTCCGATTTAGGCGAGAGACTGGGGAAGATACCGATGATAACTAAGTTAGGCAGATTGGCTCATACAAATACACTGAGGTTCAAACTAGTGGTCATTATGATAGCTAATGTATTGATTCCTATCTTGCTCCTGGGGAGTATTTCTTACTATTCGATCTATTCGATCCTTCAGAACAATATTGAGAAGGGTGTTCAAAGTCGAATGAAGGAGATTGTGCATACGATGCAATCTTCGCTCGACAATCTGGGGTATGCTTCCCGCCAGCTTACGCTGGACGGTGACATCGGTGGACGATTAGAGCAGTATATGAATCCTACCCTTCCGAATAATATGAAATCGGACATCCAGAGTGATATCGAATCTCGACTTACCCTGATCAGTTATGCGAATCAAGGGCTTGGCGCGATGTACTATTTCATTCCCGAACAGAAACTGAATCTCTTTGAGACGATGCTCATCAAAAAAAATGTAAATCCGATGGATTTTCCTGTACTTCGCTCGGAACCCGTGACCGTATATCAGGGGCCGCACCCTAGTATGTATTTATACAGTGATAATATGGTTTTTTCCATCATTCAAGAAATGACAGGCAATAAAAACTTGCCGAAAACCTACGTCTATATTGAAACGAACTTCAAAGTGTTTCGTGATTTATTTCCGAAAGATGCCTTCGGTTTTCATGTGAATTACTTGATCACAGATGGTTCGCATCATATTCTCTACAGCGATATGGCGAAGACTTATCCCGTTCATTCGCAGTTGGCCCTAACCGATAATAGGGCGAGCCAAGTGGTCTCCAATCAAGGCCAAAAGCTATTCGCTGAGCGTGGTGAAGGGGATTGGTCCATTGTAGCCGTTGTTAATAAAAGTGATTTATCCAATGAAATTATATCATGGTCTACAAGGTATACGTTGATTGCCATAGGTTCGCTCGCGATTAGCTTAATATTAGCTTGGATGACATGGCGCATTATTCATCAGAAGCTGCATCTGTTGAAAAATGAAATAAAAATGACCGCAGATTTACAATTTGATCGCCCTTATGTGCCTATGAATATTGTGGAATTCGACGAAGTAATCGATCGTTTCTACCTGATGCGCACTAGAATTCGTGATCTGATTATTGAAGTTGAGGAGAAAGAGAAGAATAAACGCAAGCTGGAAGTTCAGAAGCTTAAATATCAAATTAACCCGCACTTCATTCACAATACATTAAATACGATACAGTGGATTGCCAGGATGCATAAGCAGGAGGAAATCGTCAACCTGGTATCCGTTTTCTCTCGCATATTGCACTATAATTTAGGCAAAGAGGGCGACATGGTACAAATTCGCGAAGAAATCAATGCTTTGAAGGATTATGTGGCCTTACAGAAGATTCGATATAACCATCACTTTCAAGTCGATTTTCATATTGATCCGCTGGCAGAAGAACTAATCATTGTCCGATTCTTGATTCAGCCGCTTGTGGAGAATGCGATGTATCATGGGTTTGCGGAAGATGATGGGCAAATTAGTGTTCGCGTCTACAAAGAATCGACAACTTTCTTTATTATAGAAGTCGAAGATAACGGGCAAGGTATGACATTAGAGACCAAAGAGAAGTTATTGTATGCTAACAGCGATGCTCAAAAGAGCGGCTTAGGGATTGGGTTTAATTTTGTAAATCAAACGATTCGCGAATATTTTGGCGAGCAGCATGCCGTTGATATTCAAAGTGAAATCGGTAAGGGAACCTTAATTCGGATTCGATTGCCAATTCTAAGCAGGGGGAAGACAGAATGAGAACATTGATCGTAGATGATGAGCATTTTGTGCGAAAAGGGTTAATACTAACCGTGCCTTGGCAAGATTACGGGTTCGAAATTGTGGGTGAAGCAGAGAACGGGCAGCGAGCGCTGCAGCAGTTGGAATCGCAGCTTATTGACGTCTTGATTACAGACTTAACCATGCCGAAGATGGATGGATTTGAACTTATGAAAGAAGTTCAACATCTTTACCCTCAGATTAAGATTGTTGTATTAACCTGTCATCAAGATTTCCAATATGCGATTGAAGCGATGCAGTATGGCGCAATCGATTATTTGGTGAAAACACAAATCGAAGAAGGCAAAATGGAAGAAGCCTTGGCGAGAATCGAGAAACGGATACGCGAAGACAAGCAGCGGGAGCCTCACAATGCCGTTAAAGGGAAAGAAGAGATCCCACTGGATTTATTCCTATTCCCCCTCGTTACTGGCGCATCGCCAGTCCATATTACCTGGGAAATAAAACCGACGATTATCCCTATGGAACAGGAATGTTATCGCATAACCGAGCATGCTTACAAGTCTTGGCAGGAGATTCATCGCATATGGGAAGCCAACGATTTATACGAAACATGGATACCTATCATCTCTGAATCCGCGGATACGGAAAGCTATTATGCGAGCAAGGATTGGGTGAAAGGCATAATAGAAATGATCTTTTATGCCTATCGGGAGGATCATCCAACACCACTTGTTTTTAATGTTCAACAGTCGATATCAACGAATAAGAAGCTCAAGGATCAGGGGGAAATGGATAAGATTTATCGGCTCTTTCAATCTCTCCATTGGATTTATGATACGAGTTTGTTTCAAACTTGGCTGCAACTGGTTGATGAGCATCAACCAGCATCGAAGGAATTCCGCTTAATGGTCATTGGTTTTTTGAAAGCGATATCTCATCTAACATGGATTCCCCAGAAGATATGGCGAACTAATACGCGATTAGAGGTGATGTGTTGGCATGAATTAAGTACCATGCTGACACAACTAAGGGACGTCCTTCAGACGAGCTCCTTTTCGGAAGAGGCAGCCATCGGCATTTATAAAGCGATTCTCGTCATGCAGAAAGACATCGCGGAGAATTTAAATCAAGAGAACGTTGCTCAGCGAGTGGCGCTAAGTCGAAGCTACTTTGGACAATGTTTCCGTCCTATTGTCGGCGTATCTTTTCATGAGCTTTTGACCGAACTGCGGATTCGTAAAGCGGAAGAATTATTGCTAACAACGCATGATTTTATTTATGCGATCGCGGAGCAAGCGGGCTTTAAGGATGAGAAGTATTTTAGCAAAGTATTCAAGCATCATCGTCAAGTTCTCCCGACCGAATATCGAGACAAGCATCGTCATTCGAACCATAGATAGACAAATGAGTGATTTGAGTAGGAAAAGTGAATGTGATGTGTACATGCGAAGTTGGAATGTCGATCTTTTATCTACCAGAGTACGCCCACTACTCTGATAGGGAATTCGCCAAAAGTAAGTACAATAAAGGTGTAAGAGAAAGATTATGTGACTAGGGGGCAAACGAAACATGAATCGAAGCAACAAGTTTCTTTCCATCGTCTTTGCAAGCAGTATGTTGGTATCCACGGTAGCGTGCTCAACAGATAC
The DNA here is from genome assembly GCF_014640555.1 of Paenibacillus marchantiophytorum. GTDB lineage: Bacteria > Bacillota > Bacilli > Paenibacillales > NBRC-103111 > Paenibacillus_E > Paenibacillus_E marchantiophytorum. Next base: position 181,539 of record NZ_BMHE01000006.1, read on the forward strand.
TAAGAACACGTCTACTGAAAAGCCAAAGGAATCGCCGTCGCAAACTGCTGCTGCAAGTCAAGCAGAACCGATGGCACCTTATAAAGAAACGGTTGAATATTCCGTCGTTCGCAGTATTAATCAGGACCCTAAGTTCCCTGCCGGTGAAAGCTACGAGAAGAACAGCTATCAAGATTATGTAGAGAAAACGTTGAATGTGAAGGGCAAGCTGCTATGGACAGCGCCATCGGACGGTGATCAATACGCTAAGAAATTATCGCTGGATATTGCAAGCAACCGCATTCCTGATATGTTCACCCTGGAAGGCCAGAATAGAGTGAGCATGTTGAATACCCTTGAACAGTGGGACATGATTGAAGATTTGACACCTTATTTTGATAAATATGCTTCGAAAAAAGTGAAAGAGCGATATGGTGCGAACCCTTATGCTTTCGATACCGTTAAAAATGGCGGGAAGATGATGGCAATTCCATATGGCATGGAGAAAGAACAACCGATGCTCGTTTGGGTGCGTGAAGATTGGCGCAAAAAATTGAATCTACCTGAACCGAAGACGGTCGAAGATATTAGACAAATCTCGAAAGCGTTTACGACCCAAGATCCGGATGGCAATGGTAAAAATGATACGTTAGGATTGGTTGCTCAATCGAACAGTATGTACAGCCCTGCCTTTGATTTGCATACGCTGGATGCGATGTATTGGGCGGATAATGCATTTCCGGCCAGTTGGATCAACGATAAAGACGGCAAAGTGAAATACGGTGGTATTCAACCAGAAGCGAAGAAAACACTTGCTACGTTGCGCGATATGTTTAAAGAAGGCTCACTCGATAAGGAATATGGCTTGAAAGATGGCGGTAAAACAACCGAAGACGTGAGTTCCGGTCGCGCAGGCATCGTATTTGAAGCTTGGTATGCTCCTTATTACCCACTGGGGAACACCATTTATAACAATCCCAATGCAGATTGGAAAGCCTATCCGTTGCTCAGCTCAACTGGCAAATTAAATGTTGGCTCGAATCCGAACCCTGGTGGCTATGTAGTTGTGAAAAAAGGCTTTAAACACCCTGAGCTTGCAATTCAGTTGCTCAATCTATCCACCGAGTTCCAAGATAAAACCATCACAGAATTAAATGATTTGAATGCGAAATATGAAACAGCAGGCACGGTAGCTGTTGCTAAACATGCGCAATACTTGGATCTAGCTGTAGATGACCCTGCCTTTATTTATAACCAACAAAAGAAATACAATGATATTTTGGCAGGAAAAGCAGATAAGAGCATCCTTTCAAGCAGAGAAATAGCAGGATTGAACAATATTCAGACTGAATTGAAGAACCCGCTTGAAAACGTACTGAAAACGAATCCTTCTAAAGAAGTGTTGAATACAGCCATTTCTAATCGTGTCGGTTATTTAGCTTACAATAGCGCTATGAAGGTTGTAACGGATAATGAGAAGAATATCGTTGTAACACCGAGTGTATTTGGCGGACAAACGGAAACAATGGTTAAATCATGGACAGATCTTCAAACACTTCAGAAGCAAACGTATCTCAAAATCATTCTAGGTTCCCAACCCATTGATTCTTTCGATGCTTTCGTAACGCAGTGGAATGCACAAGGCGGCGATAAAATTACGAAAGAAGTGCAAGCAGAGATTGATAAACGAAACAAATAAGCTGGTTAGTGGCAACAAGAATGGGGCGCAAACACCGGTTTGCGCCCTTTCTAAAGAAAATGAACGACGAAGAATCGAGGTGTCAACATGAGATGGAAATACGCTTCAACCTATCATTACCTACTAATGTTGATTCCAGGCGTTGCCTTGCTAGCTGTATTTAACATTGCTCCTTTGGGCGGTATTGTTATGGCGTTTCAGCACTACAATCCTGGGAAAGGCATGTGGCACTCCCCTTTTGTAGGTTGGGCCAATTTTAAAGTCATATTCCATAACACAGCAAGTTGGGAAGTATTGCGTAACACGCTCCTTATTTCGATCTCCAAAATTGTTGCAGGATTACTTGTACCTGTTGCCTTTGCACTCTTTTTGAATGAAGTTAGGCTGACAGTTTTTAAACGATTTGTTCAAACGATTGTCTATTTACCTCATTTCTTATCTTGGGTTATCATCGCTGGGATCATTAAAGATATGCTAGCTTCCAATGGATTACTGAACGTGTTATTGATGCACTTAGGCGTTCAAGATCCAATCCTATTCTTGGGAAGTAATTTCTGGTTCCGTCCGATCCTTGTCCTTTCTGACGTCTGGAAAGAATTCGGCTTTGCCGCGATCGTGTACTTAGCCGCGCTGACGAATATTAATCCATCGCTCTATGAGGCTGCTGACATGGATGGCGCTACACGGATGCAGAAAATAAAATATATTAGTCTTCCAGGTATTCAAACGACCGTTGTCCTTCTGGCTACATTAAGTCTGCAAAGCGTGATGAATGCTGGGTTTGACCAAGTGTTCAATCTGTATAATCCCGTCGTTCAACCCACAGGTGATATTATCGATACGTATGTCTATCGGGTGAGCTTCGAACAAGTAAACTACGAAATCGGTACCGCGGTTGGTCTTTTCAAATCCGTAATTAGCTTATTCCTTATCGTTACAGCTTATAAATTAGCATCTAAGTTTGCGGGATATCGCATCTTTTAGCGGGAGGGACACTCAATGACTGCCTCAATAAGAAAGAAATACACGACATTTGACTATGTGGTCATAATGGGCATGATTGTGATTATGCTGCTGTCCATTTCACCTTTACTTCATACCCTCTCGGTTTCCTTGAGTTCTTCGGCCAAAGCGGAGGGAGGACTCGTATCCCTATTTCCAAGAGATATGACGATTCATTCCTATATCAGCATACTGAAGGATAAGCAGTTTTTTAAATCAGCATGGATCTCCATTCAACGAGTTGTGTATACAACGGGGTTAAGCTTCATCATTACCTTATTGCTTGCGTTTCCGCTTTCCCGAACTTCGAAGCAGTTTGCGCTGCGCAATCCTTTCATGTGGCTGCTCATCATTTGTATGTTATTTAATGGGGGACTCGTTCCTTTCTATATGATCGTAAATAAGCTTGGCTTATTCAACAGCATGGCGGCACTTGTCCTTCCTTCTGTCGTTAACGTATTTAATACAATCCTCGTCATCAACTTCTTCCGGAGTATTCCCAAAGAGCTGGAAGAATCAGCGGAGATGGATGGGGCCAATCCTTGGCAGCTCCTGTTCAAAATATTGCTGCCACTGTCCATGCCCGTTCTAGCAACGGTGTCTTTATTCACTATCGTAACAACATGGAATGAGTATTTAAACGGGCTTTTGTTCATTCAAGATTTGAGCCGGATGCCGCTGCAGACGTATTTGCAATCGATCTTCATCCAAATTGATCCGAGCCGGATGTCGAGCCAAGACCTGATCGAAGCCAGCCTTGTGTCCAATAAAACACTAAACGCAGCTAAAATTGTTGTTTCTTTGATTCCAATTATTGCGATCTATCCATTTATGCAAAGATATTTTATTCATGGCATTATGATGGGCTCTGTGAAAGAGTAGGATTCTCTGAGGCTGATTCACCTCTACCAGGACTAGTTGTATGGAAAAGGTTCTAGATAAACAGTATACTAGTTATAACTGTTTCTGGTTGAGGTGAATATCAAATGGATGAAATCGATGATTCAAAACAACTTGTACTTCAAATCGGCGGTGCCATGAAAAAGTACAGAAAAGAAAAAAACATGAGTTTAGAGGACTTAGCGGAATTAACGGGGGTAAGCAAACTTACTCTGGGGAATATCGAACGTGGTGAGACAAATCCAACTTTGGGGATTATATGGAAAATTTCAAAAGGCATATCTTTACCGCTATTGGCTTTGTTCAAATCAGAAGACCCTGTTAGTTTGTATCGGGCAGGCGAAGGACTGCGGTTTTCTAATGATCAAAAAAATTGGACCATTGAACCCGTCTTTAAAAACGCAAGCAGCGATATTGAAATGTGTCGGGCTTACTTGCAGCCGAATAGCTCGTATCACCCTGAAGGTCATCATGTGAATACAACTGAAATCGCGACAGTAATGACGGGTTCCATTGAAATTCAAGTCAATGGAGAGATTTACACATTGAATCAATATGATACGATCAGTTTTCGTGCAGATTGTCCTCACTCTTATACCAATCATACGAATAGCGAAACAGTGCTCCATATATCCTTAAAGTATGGTTTCTAAAAGTGACAAATTCCACTTCTTACATACAACTCCGAATTCCATGGCGGGAATTTAGAGTTGTATTTTTTTGGTATTCTAATACATCGTAAAATACTTATTGGTAAAATAATATATTATAATATACTTTTATCATTCACGCGGATGTTATACGATAATTTTCAATCAGCAAGAAACAATACTACGTATGATTTCAGGAAGGAGTAATGAAGAATGCCGAACAAACAAAATAAAAAAGCTGTACCATCCTCTATAGGGCTGATAATTCTCGGCTATTTTGTTATTGCAGCTAATTTACGTGCTCCCTTGACCTCAGTCGGTCTTTTAGCGAGTCTCATCAGGGATGACGTTCGTATTTCAAAGGGATTTCCCCAATTAAGAAATCAAACGAAGCAAATAACCACGACGAGTCAGCAGATGGCTGTGAATGCTAATTTGGATTGAATGTCGTCAAGTCCTATCGTATATTAGAAAAACAAAATACGACAAGAAGGAGAGATAAATATGTACACAATCAGCAGATTTTCTAAGCTTTGCAAAATGAGTACGCGCATGCTGCGACACTATGACAAGGAACAACTCTTGAAGCCCATACATGTAGATGCGACGAACGGTTACAGATATTATGATAAAGATCAATTAGAAATGGCATTGCAAATCAAGAAGTTGAGAGAATATAAGTTCTCCCTACCGGAAATTAGAGAGATTTTTCAGACAGCAGATGAGAAATCTTTGAACGAATGGATGCTATTGAAGATACAGGAGCTATCCAACGAGATAAATTCACATCGCGAGATTATCGCAGATATGCAAGGGATAATCGACCAGGAAGCGGATATGATACATAGAGAAGGAAGAATTTATGATGTTTTGTTCGGAAAAAGAAGCGAGATCCCTATTTTAAGCCAAAGATTACGTATTAACATTGCGGATATGGACCATTATATAGATTCTTTGTATATAGAAGCGAAGGATAATCATATTCAGCTGCTTGGTGCTCCATCTGCTATCTTTTGGGATGAAGAGTTCACTTCTGAAGAATGCGACATTGAATTGATGATCCCGATCAGTCAGGGACATGAACTAGATGCTGGAAGTCAGTGGCAAATCCAGCGACTGCCAGATAAGCTGATTGCTACTACATTACATATGGGGAGTTACGACTATATTGGCTATGCACATACGGCTATTGAGGAATGGATAGCGTGCAACGATTACGTCTTGGATGGCCCGCCTTACGAAACATATTTGAAGAGCTTGGAGTGTGACTGTTCTCTGGAGGAGTATGTGACACAAGTCTGTTTTCCAATCATGAAAAAGTAAATTCATGCCCCCCCTTGACCTTAACACAATGTCAAAGCTTAACCTATATCAGCAGCTAGAAAGCAATACGCACAGAAGGAGATTACAGAATGAAGAAAATAATGACATTGTGTTCAGGGGTGGTAGTAGTGGCTGGAATTATGATGGGGTGTACGCCGCCTCTTGCCAAAGAAGATCAGAAAGCGAATAAACAAAGCCTGAATAAGCAAAGTGAAAAGAAGCAACTCACAGGCAAATATACCATGCCTGAAGAGCATAGCAAACATGAAGGCACATGGTTGCAATGGCCGCATAATTACACCTATGGTAAAGGCCATAAAGAAAACCTGGAAGCGATTTGGATTGAAATGACATTAGCTTTAAGTAAAGGCGAGAACGTCTATATTATGGCTTATGATAAGAAAGAAAAGGACTATATATATGACCTTTTGCATGATGAAGGTGTAGATATTTCAAAAATAGACTTCTATATCGTCCCTACTGACGATGTATGGGCAAGAGATACAGCACCTATTTTTGTATACGACAAAGACAACAATTTGAAACTCATGGACTGGGGATTTAATGGCTGGGGTAAGAAAACTCCATTCAAGGAAGACGCATTAATTTCAACTCAGCTTAGTAAGCAGCTAGGTATGGAACGAATTGATCTCAATGAAGTCGTGCTGGAAGGCGGCGCATTTGAGCTGGATGGTAATGGGACATTCTTATCGACACGCAGTGCCGTAACAAATAAGAATAGAAATCCTAATTTATCTGAGGCCCAGATTAATGAGTATATCAAAGAAAACCTTGGCGCTACTAACTTTATTTGGTTAGATGGTGTACCTAATTCGGATATTACAGATTTCCATATTGATGGCTTTGCCAAATTCTATGATAAGACTACGTTGATTACTATGAAAAAAGAAGACTTAGAGGAATGGGGTGTCAGTAATAAGGACATTACAACTCTATTGAATGCGAATGATGTATCTAACAATCCTTATAAGTATATGTACTTACCCATTACCCAAAAGAATGTCGTTCTAGAAAGTGGAAAAAAATTGGACTATAGAGGTTCATATATTAACTACTATATTGGGAATACCGTTGTATTAGTACCGAACTACAATGATTCTCATGATAAGATAGCTAACGAGTCCATCCAAAAATTATACCCTGACCGTATAGTTATTGGAATTGATGTCAGAGAGCTTTATCAAGATGGCGGTATGATTCAATGTGTTACCCAACAACAACCTGTTAGCTTAAAGTGAGTTGCCTTATTTCTTGTTCATAACGGTTTGCAAATCTTTGGAGAGCTGTTCAAGCGAAATCATGACATTAAACCCGGTATCAGATACAGACAATAAATAGTTACGGGGCAGAATGCTTATACCATTTGTAGGACAATGAATATAATAAATGAAATAAATGAATTCGAAAGAAGTGAAGGCATTGAGAATAGAGCTTCTGTACGGGAAGAATGTGTTTCCTAAAGGTAACATTGAAGAAGGTGAATCAGTTAACTTTGTTGATGGGAAATATGATTCGAATAGGCCACTTCCTTTACAAGATCACTCGGTGAACTTTACCATGGCTTCCCACTGTTTGCAGTATGTTGACAACTTACAAACCGTGATGGAAGAGATCTATCGTGTTAGTTGCCACAAAGCGATCGTATGTATAGTTGCTCCCTATGCTCATGTAACTTCACACATGGTGAATCCAAGATTTAAACAACAATTCAACGAGCATCTGCCTAGATATTGGACGACATATCCTGAATCAGTTCTGGATCCCGATGAGTTCATGTTATCCAGTCAGGCAAACTGGTCATTGATGGAACCCGAAGATCAAGATTCACCTTATGATTTCCGTTTGATTCGAATTGAATTCTTTTATTTCCCGCAATATGGAAGTTTGTATGAAGAAATTGAACTTAAGCTGCTTAGACAGTCTCAATTGAATGTAGCTTATCAAATCATGTATCATCTTGTTGTGGTTAAGCAGCCGATATCTATGGAAGAGTTGGCTTTATTAGCAACGGGAGAGCTGGAGGAACCTAATTTTGTAATAAATCAAAGAACTTCCAACCAAGAGAGGGAGGACAATGAAAGATTGTTTGAGCTGCCTTTTTTACCTGGCAGGAAAGAAACGGAGCACATCATGCCTACACCCGATCCTCCTAAACAGAAGTCCTTAAGCAAAAAAAGGGCCTCCATGAAGGGGGTTGTCAAAAAACAAACGCCAGCTTCAAGAAGGCCATTGAAAAAAAGACGATCGAGCTTGCATTAGAATGCGATTTATTCTTCTGACTCCGTTACAGAAATTATTGTTTTGTTGGACGCTAGGGAGCTAGGAATCTTTGTACCCTCATAAAGCAAGAATTGAAAAGACAGAATCGCTTGGTTTACAAGCTTCTGGCTTGCTGGAAGTTTATTCACGATGACATTAAATTGAAGGGTAACTGTGGATCCAACTGCAATTGTGCCAAGTGCCAAGCCAAGTTCAACATCCACATTTTCAAGATAAGTGTGATTAACGGTAATACTATTTGGGAGTAAAGTGGATTCAGCCTGAAGTATATCTGTAAGCAAGGTATCTATGAGGGGCAGTTGGCTTGTGTTTTGTATGGTAATGTTGTATCCCAATATACTCCCTACTTCTACTGAGAATTCATTCTGTATGATACTCTTTCTAATTGCAATAGGTGGTGTGCGGACTGGAATACGGACAGGGTTGGATTGAGTAGTTTCACTCGTGCCACCCTGGACCGGTGTATAGACAGCTATTGCCTGATTCATAATGAAGCCTGAAGTCGGCGTACTAATGACAAGCACCTGAAAAGTTATCGTGGTAGTTTGCCCTGGTGCAAGTGCAGCAATGATTATACCTGAAGCTGGATTCATATTCGGAGCAGAAACTCCTCCAATAGTTACACTGTTCGTTACGAATCGAGTCCCTTGTGGAATTGGATCTGTCACATTAATTAGGTTTGTGGTTGCTTCACTATTGGCTATGTTTATTGTGTAAGTAATAATTTCCCCTAGAGAGGCTTGTTGTTTATCTGCTTGTTTAGTAACGATTATATCCGGATCGATGACAGGAACAGTGACTACATTTGAAACAGTGGTACCAGTGAGGACTCGGCCATCTGGCGGTTGATATGTGAAGTTTCCTGTAGCTTGATTGACTAGATTAGTGTTGCTTATAGAAGATGTAACTTGGACTGAGAATATAACAAGAATTGTAGTGCCTGGTTGTATATTTCCTAATGGGATGCCAGCAGCAGGATCTGCTTCTGAAAAGGAGATTCCATTAACAATAACACTGCCGGCTGCAAAGGTGGAACCTGTGGGTATTGGATCAGTCAGAGTCACATTTGCTGCAATATTTCCTTTATTTGTAACATTGAAATGATATTGTACAATACCTCCAATCTGTGTAGTGGAGCTGGAAGATGATTTAACGATCACAATTGCCGGTAAGTAAACAGGCGTGTTAAAGATATTGGACAAGGCGACAGCTGTAAAAACGCCTGAGGTGAAGTTGACAATAGCTTGATTAGAAAGAATAAGCGAGACAGGCAGAGGCGGAATGCTGTCCGAAACTTTAACTTGAAAAACAACTGTTGCGGCGTCGAATGCGTCAATTTCGCCTACGGCAATGCCAGCAGCAGGGTCAGCACTTGGGAGTGCTACCCCGTTCAGTTCGGCGCTGCCTGGTATAAACAGAGTGCCAGAGGGGACGAAGTCTGTGAGAATTATGTTGGTAATCGGTGTGGGTTCATTATTTTGGATTAGAATGGAATAAGTTATTGAATCATTGGCAACAGCATCAATAGCATCGGTGGATTTAGTCACGGTAATAATATTGTCTGCGTTAACAGGTATCGTTACGGTATTGGAAGTAACCGACCCAGGAATAACACGCCCATCCGGAGGATTGAAGGTGTAATTTGCTGTTGCTTGATTGGTTAATAGTGGAGGATTAGGCAAATCAATTACTCTGGTTACGAAGGTCACCGTAATTGGGAAGCCGGGCTGTACAGTACCGATATGAATGCCGGTAACTGGATTCGCTCCACTCCAGTGATTACCATTGATGAGAACGCTGTTTGGAATGAAGGTTTGACCATTTGGCAAAGGATCGGTTAAAATCACATCCGCATTAAAATTGCCTGTATTGGAAACTGTGATGAAGTAGGTAATTAAATCTCCGACCGTTGCAGCAGCTTGAGATGCCGATTTGACAGATCTGATGTAGGGTTGATACACCCTTATATTAACAATATTGGATAAAGATATATCATTGAACGTTCCAGAAGTAAAGCTTACGCTAGCCTGATTGGTTAAAAAAAAGCGACTCGGTATTGGTGGGGACAAGCTCGTGACACTGACTTGGAATGAAAGGATAGACTGGCCGTTTGCAGGAATTGTACCAATACTTACTCCTTTGGAAGGATCAGCACCAGACACTGCAATGCCGTCCACGATTACACTCCCAGGAATAAATACAGAACCTGCAGGGATAGGGTCAGTTAAGATGACAGATGTTACAGGATCTTCATCATTATTTAGGATACTCAGAGTATAGGTTATGATATCGCCTTCCACGGCATCTGTGGCATTAGCGACTTTATTTACAGTTAAGTTAGGAGCTGAGATAGGTATGATGACTTCGTTAGAGGGTGACGTACCTGGAATAATGCGTCCGTCAGGCGGCGTAAAGGTATAGGAGGTTATACCTTGATTGGAAATTTGCTGTGTCAAGGGAAGTGTGTTGACAGTAACCTGAAACTCTACTTGTATGACACCACCGGGTACAAGTGATCCGAGTGGAATACCAATGCTGGGATCAGCGGCAGGTTGGGATATGTTATTTATAAGTACGCTGCCAGGGACGAAGGAGGCATTGGGGTCGATGGTATCCGTTAATGTTGCTAGAGCAGCAATATTTCCGGTGTTTCGAACCGTGAATTGATAGTTAATTGTTTGACCAACAACAGTAAATGAGGGAGCGACGGTTTTCACAGTTGTAATAATAGGCTGATACACAGGAATGACCAATGGTTCCGAGAATGATGAAACCTCAAACGGGCCACTGGTAAAGGTAAGCTCTGCTTGATCTGTCAATTGTGGAGGATTCGGTAATGCAACAACAATTGTGCTAAATGTTATCGTGTCTGAGGCTCCTGGTGCCAGTGTGCCGATTTGGACTCCGATGGAGGGGTCGGCAGCAGGCTGAACGACACCGTTAAGGGTCAAGCTTCCTGAAATAAATACAGAGCCAGGAGAAATAGCGTCGTAAAAAATGAGATTGTTTGCATTTTCTGAATCAGCATTGGTTACAACGACGGTATACGTTATTGTGTCTCCAACGATGGCATCAGGCACATTTGCCGTCTTGGCAACATGGATTTCAGGCGTCGAAACGGGAATATAAACAGGATTCGACGTTGCAGAGCCTTGGATGATGCGTTCGTCCGGCAGCTGAGCAGTAAAAGTGGTTGTGCTTTGATTGGTGAGAATAAATCCTCTGGGAATTCCAACGACAATGACTTGGAACGTCACGGTTACCGAATTATCAGGTGAAATATTGCCAACTGAAATACCCGTTTCCGGGCTAGCCGCGGGCTCAGAAAGTCCATTCACTGTCACACTTCCTGTTACAAAGTTAGAACCAGCAGGTATCGAATCTGTAACGGTCGTAAAGGCATCGATATTGCCTGTATTCAAAACTGTCAATGTGTACGTAACCGTATCTCCAATTAAGGCGTTGGCACTGTTTGCACTTTTGGTGATGGTTACACTAGGTTGGTAAATAGGGATAACGACAGCGTTAGACGGCACCATATTCGTGATGACTGGACCCCCAGGGACGGTAGGAGCCGTATAGCCAATCTTGGCCTGATCGAATAGGCGAGGAGGGACGGGAAGAGAGGTGACCTCTACCTGAAAGGTGACTGTAACCATTGTATTCGCTGCAATAACATTCAAGAATACGCCCGTGGTTGGGTCACTATCTGGTTGTGCAATGCCATCGACCGTCACGCTGTTCATAATAAACGTACTGCCATCCGGTATGTTGTCAAAAAACATGACGCTTGTTGCGTCAGAAAGAGAAGTATTTTCCACATCGACGGTGTAGGTAATTGTGTCCCCTACTATCGCTTCTGCATGGTCGGAATTTTTGATCACGGTGATAGCTGGCATATTAATGGCAACTTGAATCGCATTTGAATTGACCAGATAACCGTCGCCGGACGTTGTTAAAGTCAAAACGGCGGATGTTTGCGTATTTACTAATGTACTGCTAATGTCTACATTGGTAATATCCCAGCCTTGGCGTCCGCCTACAATATTGGTCCCTGGTGTTCCATTAATCTGATTTCGATTCCCGAAGGTGCCTAAGGTATTTAACGTTCCGTCGTCACCATTAATTTGAGAGGCAAAGAAATTAGTTGAGAAGTTGTTGGGACCAGAAAGTGCAGTTTGCGAAGAGGAGGTTGGGCCAAATAACGCTTGATCCCCTGATTTGTTAGCATCCCCTTCCTGAGCTCCGAACAATGCTCTCCCGGACAAAGGCCCTGTAAACGGGGTAGCAAAGCCATTAACAACTACGGACACAGGACCTGAGGTAGACCGAATGACATCCGCGGTGACTCGGAGCGACAGATTTCTCAGAGGAAGCGATGCATTCTGATATACAACGCCGAGAGTCCAACCTGCATTATTCGAAGTTGGGTCTGGAATGGATAAAGTACCTACGACCCCACCTGTCGTATACGTTCCAGCTCCTCCAGCAAAGACTAAATCAGTTACGTCTGCGGATCGTACATAAGCAAAAGTATTAGGAAATCCGGAGGCCGTGGACAGTAGTACCTCAAAGGAGGTGGTGGGATCAGGAAGAACAGCATTCGAACCAGCAGGAGAGATGAAATTGACGGCATCATTAATAAAGGCAGAATTATCTTCTCCATTATCAATATAGGTCCCGCCCCATATTAGCTCGGCATAAAGAACGGTACTTCCAGTTGGGAAACTGAGAACCGCCGAAGAACTATTGTTCTGAAACACATTGGTTGTACCTGGAGGGTATGAACCGAATTGCTGTGTGATGTCGGTCGTGATATAGCCGCCAATACTATCCACAACGCCAGGTACGCCCGTTGTTCCTGAGCGGCTGAGACCCAGTGTATTTCCCGTAAAAGTTACTGCTCCGTTTTCATTAATGACATACCTTTCAATAAAGGCCAAGGATTTGTCCCACCTTTCTTTCAAGACTATATTTACATATGGCATATGTATTAGGAATGAGGAAATATATGTGCAGAAACCTCCACTATAATTGCTCTAATAAATCTACGAGTGATATCTAAGGGTCTTTATCCTCTACAGAACGGCTAGAGCCTGCGTCTCGTAACATATTAAGTCACCTTTTTTACTTATATGCTGATAAGGAGAGGAGATAACCTAATAACTCATATTAATTTCCCTTATGCGGGTATGGCTAACAAAACAAGCAAGGAAGTATTGAGTAATGTGTTCAATCACATTACGGTAGGAATTAAACCTTCGCGCATATACTTGACTGGGTAATAAAGGCTTAGCGTTGAAATGGTTCGCCAGTTTATTCATTATTACTGCCAGTCTCTTTTATGCTCTTTCATATTATAAGATAGACTCTCTCGAGAGGTTAGCTTGATAAGCAGCATTTAATTGCAACAGGAATTCAGATAAAATATCGAATTACATAGAATGGTGGTAAGATAAGTAATTATCAGCTCTTACATGATAAAGGAGATAGAACGAAGTTGTCCGCAGCGGTCGCACATTTGCGTTAGAGTGCGATTTTCTTGGATGATCTGTTTCGGATTCGGAACAAGAGACAAGTGAGTATATGACACACCAGTTGGAAGTGGCCGACAACCAATGATGCAGACAAATTTTGGTTACATCAAAAAACAGTATATAAAGTGAGATCGTTATTCATGATTATGGTACTAAAACTGTAATAATACTAGCTAAGACTGACAATACCATTATTACAGTGTATAAAGATACATCGACTAATGATTCTGCCAATAGAATAAAAGCTGGCAGGTGGAATTTTGGATCTTGGATGTTTAAATAGGAAAAGGTGGCAACCTAAAATGGCTGTTGTTTATCTTAGAGGTCGTGAAAATACAACCGAAATTGATATTCATTTTGAGTTTTTGTACCATATTCCTGGAGAGTATGAGGGAAGTAGAATTCGTGTTACTTTCTACAGAAATAAACTAGTTGAAAGAACTATTGATATGGGTTGGACAAATATTGTTCTCTTTCGCTTCATTAATTTGATGAAAAATTTTCCATTAGAAAAACCAAATGGAAACTATCATCACTTCGAAAAACATCTTGAATTTCACTGGATTTATGAGTACAGTACTGATTTATACTTGCTGGTTCTTGAAGATCAAGGTATATTGTTTCCATTAAAAACTAGCAAAAGTGAGCTAGTAAAGTTTGGACATGCACTTGAAAAGGCAGTAAAATTAGCTCCAAATCTAGACAGTTTTACAGATCTTGAGTAATAGGTTTTTTCTAAATAAATACCAAACAGCCTTTTTGTGATAATTGCGAGAAGGTTGTTTAGTGTAGCTGCCAAAGCATTACGTCCATTATTTAATAGTCTCCACTGCCCGGCTTCTGCCGACAATCTTGTCCTCAATTTGTGTGATTGAATTGATACATAAAATCATTCGCACACGATTCTCTACGAGATTCAGTCCCGCTAACCGTATGATCTGTTGTCCGTGGTCATAGCTGTTAATATCCCCAACTTCAGCAAGGAAACCGGCAATGGTAACAACGCCTACTCCTGGGATACTCAGCATTTCAGCCGTTCCAGGAATGGTACTATCCCGTTTCGAACGAGATTTGCAATGACTTTGGCATCCTTGTAGTCGCTTTTTACTTGTGTGCTGTCCTCGAGTTCCTTGCTTTTGTTCACATGGTGAGGATTGACGAGAAGCAATATATTCCTTCATTCTGTACGCAATCCTTACCGAGCTCAGTTCCACGAAAATCTACGGCCCGTGCGACATGAAGCCGCTTGGCAATAGCTACGCCGACAACGAGCGTTTTTTTCGGTAATTCTTGAAATACGTTGATTTTGCCAATTACGACACTTGCCATTTGCGGAAAAAAATAAATTAACCTTTGTATAAGTCAGTCTTTAACTGGTTAAAGATATAATCTTGCATTTGATTTGAAAGAAGAATTATATTCGTATCTTTACCGTTTCGCAAAACCCAATGAAGAAACACCATTGAGTTAGCGGCATATAATTCTGCCAAATACGCCAGTGCGATCGAACTTGAATACATCTGGTGATTTAAATAATCCAAGCACGTAGTATACAAAATTTTTTCGAATTCTTTATGTAAATCAGCTGATATGACATGAACTGTTAACAAGGTTGAAATCTCGGACTTGTGATTGATCATATTATCTGTTACTAGTTCTATAGCATTTGCCACCTTACCATCAACCATGGAATTAAAACGCTGTTCAATCTCATATTTAAATTCCGAAGCATACTGTTTCACTTTTTTTTCTAACAAGTCGTACTTATCCAAGTAATGACTATAAAAAGTAGAACGTCCTATAAGAGATTGATCACAAATTTTTTTGATAGTTATATCTTTAAAATCAATTTGCTTGAGTAATTCAATGAGTCCTCGTTCGATAGCTAATTTTGTTTTATAAACTCGGATATCTTCATTCATGTAACCACTTGCTCCTTATGTGTAAGTTTTCGAACACTTCATGCTCAGTATGTAAGATATCTTACATATCAGACTATTTTATTTATATTTTAAGCGGTAAATATGATTTATAGTAATCACATACCTAAATCGAAGGAGGAATAAATATGTTTAAACAATATGTGAATAATGAACAGTTCAATCTTCAAATTAATCGTTTTATTAATGATTATTATCAAGAAGATAATCGAGCAGACGCTGATTTGGAAATCATGATACCGAAATTAAACGATACTAATAGCTGGTATAAAACTTGGCTTGATTTTGCAAAGAAACGCGAAGATAGCAAGGACTATGACTTAGCCTCAGTCTACTATCAAGCCGCAGAATTTTATCTTGCATCCACAGACCCCAATAAAGAAAAAATGTATCAAAAATATAGAGAAACATTCTATAAAGGCTTTACTGATTTTGATTATGAATCTTACAAGATTCCCTATGAAGACTCCAATCTTCCTGCTGTAAAATTATTGACACCTGGAGCTACGAAAACATTACTTGTCTTTGGTGGTTATGATTCATACATGGAAGAGATGCTTAAAATGATGAAATTCATAAAAGGTATTGATTACAATATGATTGTATTTGATGGTCCAGGCCAAGGAACTGCATTAAAAAACGGTCTTACATTCATTCACAACTGGGAAAAACCAGTATCAACTATAATTGATTATTTCAAATTAGAACGTGTAAGCCTTATAGGTGCTTCTTGGGGAGGATATTTAGCAATGCGAGCCGCAGCTTTCGAAAAGAGAATAGATAAAGTGGTTGCCTTTAACATATTCTATAGTGGCTTAGATGCTTTGAAAATGGGCATGCCCGAAGAAACGTATCTTAGTATCATGCAACTAGTCGATAATAATGAAGTTGAGAAAGTTAATTCATTACTTGGAAAGATGATGTCTGACAATATTGATTTAAATTGGAAGATTGAAAAGGGTATGGAGAACACTGGTGATTCAACACCTTTTGATCTAATTAAAAGCTTTGAAAAGCACACAATGAATGGTATTGGACCCTTCATTAACCAAGATGTTCTTTTATTAGCTGGACAAGATGATCAATATGTACCTATTAGTCGACTAGCACAAATTCAACAAGAATTAACGAATGCTGCTTCTATTATAACCAAAGTATTTACGAAAGAAACGGGTGGTGAACAGCACTGTCAAGCAGGTCATCGGGAATTAGCATTTAATGAAATGAAGAAATTCTTATAATATTTCAAGCTAAAATAGGCTTACTCCTGCTAATCTAGGAGTAAGCCTATAAGTATGAAAGCTTTAAACATACATATCTTGCAATCACTTTGACTGCTGCTGGATCTGGCTGATGGACATTTTTATTGAAAAACGTAAAAATTAAGCTATGATTAGAAGAACTCATATAAAAGAGGTAGGTATGAATAAGACTAAATTTCTGGGGCCCAAAGTATACTTATTGATTTTTCCCGCGATTGCGCTAGTGATTGTTTCACAATGCATAACCTTTCCGGCAAAATTCAACTGGCTATTAGTCATATTCCTGATATCCATAGCCATAATCGAACGGATCTATATGCACCTTTTCAACAAGCTTTGGCTGCCTTATTTTATTATCGTGATCGGCCTCATTATTTTTGCCAAACATTCGATTCTATATAGCTTCTTCTACCTTGTGCCGGATGCGGTAATCATTTGGTTGAAAAGAAAGGTTAGCATTTGGTATGATTTGCTGCCGTCCCTGTCAATAAGCTTGATTACGATTGTCGTGGGCAATTCTTTTTACAATTGGACATCCCACTCCTACATCAGCCGCCTTGAGACTTTATTGCTGCTTTTTGTGATAAATTGGGTGCTCGCTTACTTTTTCTCATTTTTTGAATCCGGCAAGCTGACCACATCGCCAGTAGTTTCAACCTTCATACCGTCTTGGTTCGAAATCGGTGTCATTTTTCCTTATTTGGCCGTATTTAATTATTTTAGTTACCCGGTCGTCATGTCTGCTTTTCTGGCTTATTTAATCGTTGTTAAAGTCTGTCATTCGCGAAGGATGCAAGTTAACGAGACACATGTTAGGCAGCTAATATCTCTCATCGGCACCAAACTTCAGTTACAGATCTTATTGATGGATTTGGGTTCCATAAAGGGTGTATATTATCCAAACAAACGCTTAATTGTCATTGATCATAAATTAGATTATCCGGAGCAACTAGATACGCTGGTGCACGAATGGATTCATTGTGAGTTAAGAAAATACAAAAAGTCTCCACTTTTTCTTGAAGAAATTTGGGTCACGATATTAGAAGCAGTAATAAGTTGGTACTATGTATTCAATCTAAAAAGAATCTTTACGGCAGGAGGATACAAATGAGTGAGCGACTAGGTACAGAATTAAGACGTCTACGTAAAAAGAAAGGATTAACCTTAGAAGAAGCAGCTTCTGCGGCAGGAATAACACTACAATATATGAGTCTACTTGAAAAAGGGCTAAGAAAGTCGGCCTCATTCGAAATCATGACTAACATTTCAAAGTTCTACGGAATTCCGTTGGACTACTTCGCTCAATTTATTGATGATGAGCAGAATGAGGTTCGTAACTTGAGCGAAACCGAACTTGAAATATGGAGTGCTATTAACAATAAAGTAACGGATGAAATCTATTACAAGAAGGGAGACTTGCTAGCCGATTGGCTTCGCTCATTTTTTCGAAAATAAGGAAGAAACGCTTTCTTTACTCAGATGTGTCACGATATTCAACTTTAGAGGAAAAAAAGAAAATAAATTCATCAATAGTTGAAAATTACTTGGGAGAACTTTATAATTTAGGATAACCCGTTCTTCTGAGGAGGCAGCTTGTTGAATCTTAACAAAAAAATAGAGCTTGCAGTTTGGTCGATCAAGATCATAAAAAGTGATACGATCTTTCCAAAACGAGCTAACGCGTTTGATCTCACTTACCCTACTCTTCAGTGCACGGATGTCACCGATGTTGAAGCAGAGTTTGTAGCGGACCCATTCTTAGTTGCGTATGGTTCGACATATTATGTATTCTTTGAAGTGTTGAATAAACAATCTGAGCGCGGTGAAATTGCAGTTGCTGTGAGCACGGACGGGGAAGAATGGCACTATGAGCGAGTTGTCCTCAAAGAGAATTTTCACTTATCCTATCCTTACATATTTGCACATGAGAATGACTATTATATGTTACCAGAGTCGTCGGATGCAGGTGGCGTATTTTTGTATAGAGCCACGCAATTCCCATATAGCTGGGAGAAGGGGAAACAGCTATTATCTGGCCCATATGTGGACCCGACTCTTTTCTATTATAACGAGAAGTGGTGGATATTCGTTGGCAGCAAAGATGGAAGGAACCTTTATTTGTTCTATTCTAACCGAATAGACGGAGAGTGGGTTGGACATACGCAAAATCCTATTATTAGAAATGATTTACATATATCCAGGCCCGCTGGTAGAGTTTTTTCTCATGATGGGGAAATTTATCGATTTACGCAAGATGGAGTTCCATCGTACGGAAAGATGGTTAAAGCTGCACGAATCAAAAAGCTGAATGAGACAGAGTATGAAGAGGAAATCATTGAGCCTTGCATGCTAACTGGATCCGAATTGGAGGGAAGCTGGCGTAAGGATGGCATGCATCATATCGATCATCTTCAAATGAAGGATAATAAGTGGCTTATCGCAGTTGATGGCCATTTCATGAAAGAACAAAACTATCTTATTTGGAAGATTAAACGCTTTATTAATAGACCTTTCTATAGCTCTTATAAACTGTCTCGTACTATTATACGAAGCATGAGACGTATTAGGTTGTTCATAAGTCACAAGGTAAAGTGATCATGTATAAGAAAGACTCCGAGCGTGAAGCGCTCGGAGTCTTTTCTCACTGCCTGAAGAGCTTACCATGTGAAGGCCACAGCAGCTAGAACCAATTAGTCCCGTAAATTCCGTATACATGCCTGTTATTAACCTTCTCAATCAAAAGGCTGCTTTCTATAATTTAATTGAGGTGAGAGGATGAAAAGTCGATGGCTCCGGTTCATTTTGGCGATATGTCTGGGCGTTGCAACATTAGTTATGGCAGGGCTTTTATTGGCTTCGGGATCTGCTGAAGAAGAGGGGATTACGCACTATCAAGGTGGAACGATTACCAGAACCGAGCATTCAACTTATCTATCTATTATGCAATTCTACACGCCAGGAATTTCGCAGAAACTGAATCAGGACAAATTTCAGCAATCAGCCTTACGTGAACATGTCGCTTCCAATATTTTGGCAGCAAGGGGGAGAGCAATTACACAAGACAGTCAACAGGCTTTGGCTGAACAACAATGGAACGAATTTAAGAAATCGTACAGCGACAGTTTTAGCTACAGCGGTGTTTCCGTAGAAGAGAGGCTTCGGGACTTAGCGTTGACCGAGCGGGAAATGATCAGCTACATTGAAGATCAAATTTATGGCAGGTCGTATTTTAAAAGTAAGGTAACGGAGGAAGCGCTGCAGAAGGATTATCAACTTAATGAGGCTGAGCATAACTTTGATACGTATGATATTCGTCAAATCTACCTTTCTTTTACAGCCAACGGTTCCAAAATCGCGGATAAATCAGAGACGTTGCTCCACGCAAATGAAATTGTCCGCCAGTGGAAGGCGGGGGCAGACTTCACAGATCTGGCTAAACGGTACTCGGATGATCCAAGTGTAGCGCAAAATGGCGGATTTTATCAGCAATCCCCCATCTATACGCTGGATTCCGATATCAAGGACGAGATTGTACGCCTTGATTTACATACGGTGAGCGAGCCTCTCTTAGCCGAAAGCGGGTATTATATGGTTCAAGTGGAAGGCAAGCATACGCAATCTTACGAGGAAGCCAGAGAATCGCTCAGAGACAGCTACGTGCAGAAAGCTTATACAGCATTCATGACCGATGAGCTGCCCAAATTCTTTTCTTTAAACTGAAATCTTATAGCCGGAGGTTAATATATGAAAAAACAATCACTGCTTATTATTGCAACGCTTGCTGTAAGTTTATTCACGATTCCGATGACGAGTTTCGCAGCCAATCCTCAGATGACCGTAGATTTGGGAACCTCAACCGGGGCGCCGCTTCATGGGGCCAACGGATTTCTTTATGGTTTGAAAGACGATGCAACGCCTGCCGATTCGATGCTTACTGGACTAAACAGCCTGGATATGACAGGTCAAATGGCGCCTGGGGGCTTACAGCATGCTGGAGGGGATGCTTTTGTCGTTGCAGACAAGTGGTTCAGAACCGGCGGGAAATTCGTGCAAATCTACATGCAGGATATTTATAAGGAATGGCCTTACCCAACCCGTAATATGACGGATTATTTAGCCAAGGTCACGACGATGGCCAATCAGGTGAAAAGCAATCCGAACCGCAGCAAATTTTTGTATGTGCCCTTCAACGAGCCGGATTGGATTTGGTATGGAACATCAGGCACCAACTTGACCAATTTCAAAAACGACTGGAAAACAGTCTATCAAAAGATTCGCTCTATCGATGCCACCGCCAAAATCGTAGGTCCGAACTTTGAACACTATAACAGTACTGCTTTCCGCGACTTTTTCACCTTTGCCAAGGCCAATAATGTACTGCCGGATTACACGAGCTGGCATGAACTCGATGATACGGTGAGTACCTGGTATACGAGTTATAACGATTATAGACAAATCGAAAGCGATCTCGGCCTCTCACCGCTGCCAATTACGATTAATGAATATGGCAAGCAAACCGGTGAACTCGGAATTCCCGGGAAACTGATTCAATATATGGCCCGATTCGAAAATAGTAAAGTGCATGCGGGATTAGCTTACTGGCAGCCAGAAGGCCGCTTGGATGAGTTATTGACCCCGACTTACCAGAAAGCTGGAGCTTGGTATATGTATCAATGGTATGGCGGCTTTACAGGCAATACGATTAAAGTGACGCCTCCAAGTCAGAATGGCGCTATGCAGGGTGTGGGCTTCTACGACAGCGGCCGCAAACTATCTGCGACGATATTCGGCGGGGGCAGCGGCAGTCTGGATTTGAAGTTGACGGGGATCCCAGCGGCTTTGCAGACGGACGGCAAAACGACGATCGAAGTTTGGGGAATTGATAATTCGAATGGCGCAACATCCTCAGGCACCTATCGCTTGTCGCGCGCCGCTTATTCTGTTGTGAATAATGCGGTGACCCTCACGGTAAACGATTTGAACGCGTCTTCGGCTTACCAAATCGTGATGCTGCCTCAATAAAGGGCAGTACGGATTTGTCGGGTGACAGTTTGGAGTCTTTGAGGGAAGGGAAACGATGAGAATGGCTGCCTTCTTCGGAGCGGTTTCCTGGAGGCATCGAGGAGGTTATGGCCTATATTCGCTCCAAAGGGATGATACCTGGACTTTGGCTGGAGATTGAAGTCATGGGAATTAACTGCGAATTGGCAGGGAAATTGCCTGATGAGAAAGACCGGAGCAGAACACTGCTACGGTCTTTTTGTTTTGCAAATTGACAGCTCTCATGGATATATCGTTCATGCGGGCGCCATGTGCGACGTTACTTGGGTTCCGGGAATCGGCAGGGCGCCTTTAGCAATCGTCTACGATGTAGGACCGGTTTATTTATGCCGGAAGGAAGTCCCGATAATTCCCTGTGAATGCCTGTTAATTACCTTTGAAGATGTATTAGAATAGGAGTAATTCCTTGTAGGAGGTGGCTGATTGAAAAACCTGTTATTCAAATATAAAAATATGGTCATACGCCAAAAAATTATCATTGTTTTTCTGCCGATCGTGGTCCTGCCCCTCCTGGTTGTTGTATTTACCTCCAACTCTATTTTCTCGGTATCGAACATTCAGAAAACGAAAGTCAATATTTCGGGGGAATCCAGTATCATCGTGACGCGTATTCAAAGCATTTATAATAACGGTGAAACGAGCGCACGGGTACTCATCAAAAATATTAACAATATTTATCATGAGTTGAATACGGACGGCACGCTCTTATTCAACAGTGTGAAATTGCGAAATCAATTGTTGAATGAATTTGACTTCAATCTGCGGGCTTTTAAAGATATCGAATCCATTATTTTCATCGATGCGCATGATAACTTCTTCGTATCCGATAACCGTCTGGAGAACAATGCCAAACTGGCTCTCCAGAGTGACATGGTAAAGCTGCTCAGACAAGATGGCATTCCCAATAACGAGTGGTTTCCGATGCAAACCCGGAATTATTTGGTCATCGACGAGAAGTCGCCTGTTCTGACAATCGGCAAAAGAGTAGTTGATATCGATACGGGACAAACACTGGGTTGTTTGATTCTCAATATCAAAGAATCGACGATTTCATCCATTTTTCCTGATGCGTCATTAAAGGGGGAAGAGGGCTACTATATCGCGAGCGGGGAAGGCCTCATTGTATCTACCAAAGTAGGACATAATTTACTTCAACCGATTCAGAATGCTGCTCTGAGAAATTGGCTGAACAGCGGTACGGACGGGGCTTCCGTTAATCTGAAGTTGAACCGCGAATCTTATTTGCTGATGCAGAAGCGCATACCAGAGCTGGACTGGGTACTGTACAAACAGATGCTCGTTCATAACCTGAATAAAGAGACGTATACCAACTCAATCACGATCTTCATTGTCGGTGTGTTGTGCATTCTGATAGCGTTGATCGGATCTTTCCTGTTGTCAAGACATATTGCCAAACCGATTATACTACTGACTAAAGTAGCGAAGCATATTCGAGAAGGCAATTTGCACGTCACAAGCTCCATTGACACGATGGACGAAGTGGGGATATTGGCCAAAACGTTCAATGACATGATCGGAACGATCAATGATCTCTTGCATAAGGTGACGGCGGAACAGAAGAAGAAACGGGAATATGAGTTTGCCTTGATGCAAGCGCAAATTAAGCCGCATTTTTTCTATAATGCTCTGGATTTGATATTTGTATTGTGTGAGCGGGGCAAAACGGAATTAGCCGCCGATACAACGAAAGCGCTCGCGGATTTCTACCGCGTCTCGCTCAGCCAAGGCAAAGAAATCATTCCCATTGGGGAAGAGCTGAAGAATGCCGAAGATTATCTGTTCATTCAGAAAACCAGATATTCTGATATTCTTGAATGTCGATGGGACATTGATGAGGATATCAAACAATTCCCCATCATGAAATTAGCGATTCAGCCTCTGATTGAGAATGCGATTTATCATGGTCTAAAGCCGAAGCTGAGTCCGGGGCTAATTCGGATTACAGGGTTCATGGACAACGAACATATTATTCTCAAGGTGATGGACAACGGGATAGGCATCGCTGCACATAAATTGCAGCAAATCAAAGAGAATTTGAATGCGCTGTCAACGATGAAATCATTTGGTTTAAGAAGCGTGAATGAGCGGCTCAAATTGTATTTCGGCGAGAACTATGGCATCCAGATTGAGTCTTCACTTGGCACAGGTACGGAAATTACCTTAACGATTCCTTCAAAGAAAGAGGGTTGGTTTCATGATTAGAGTCTTAATCGCCGACGATGAGCCTGAATTTAGAGATTATATGGTGCATCTGGTTGACTGGGCCAGCTTCGGTTTTGAGATTTGCGGTCAAGCACGAACAGGTGTTGAAGCTGTTGAACTGGCTGTCAGCATGAATCCGCAGATCGCGCTGCTGGACATTAATATGCCCGCCATGGATGGCATTGCCGCAGCGGAGAAATTGAAACAGTTGAACAGCGACATATGCATTGCGCTGGTTACAGGATACAGCGAATTCGACTATGCGCGCAGGGCGATTAAGCTCGGCGTAGAGGATTACGTGCTTAAGCCTTTTCGGCGGGATGAGCTGCTGGCTGCGATGCTCAAGTTCAAATTAATCATCCAGAAGAAAGAAGAAGATGCCGCGCAAGCGAAGGACGATGCTTTTTTTGCCAAAGAGCGCTTGTTGAATGCATTGATAACAGACGGCTTTGAAACGGTTGAAGAAGAATTTCTGCGTTTCTTTCGCCGCTTGGGCGTGGCCGTCGATGCCAACTATTACGTCGTTGCATCCATCGAAATTGATCAATTGTTTCAATTATGGCTTAAACCCCACGATATTTCGCTATGGCGATTTGCGGTAGCTAATGTACTCGGCGATCTGGATCCGCCAGGGAATCATCACTTGATTTTTAATGGTCCGGAAGGAAGAATTATTTCGATTCATTGCTATAGCAGCGAGGATGCACTGCGCGCCGCTAATCATGAGATTTATGAGCAGCTTTGCGCCTATGCCAAAAAGTTTTTCCGCTTCACGGTAACGATCGGCATATCCAATGCCGCCAATCATTTAAGGGGCATACGCAATGCTTATTTCGAAACGGCGATTGCGCTGCAAAATAAGCTGACAGTGGGAATAGGCAGGCACATTGCCTATCGTTCCATGCAAGATAGCGCAGGAGGATTCGGTTACTACCCGATGAAACTGAATGAGCAAGTACTGTCTGCACTGCGCAGGAACGAAGCAGATGAACTCAAGGAAGCGCTTGAGCAAATCAAAGCTTACATCGTCAGCCATCCGACGTCCGCCGATCTCACGTATGCGATGATCATGAGTCTGGTGTCCATATGTTTGTCTCATATTACGGAATTGAGGGGAGACATTCTCCACATACTCGGCGAAGATTTCCGTCCTTTCCAGCATATCAAAAAAGTGACCTCGCTTGACGAATCGTTCACTTGGCTCACTTTCATCTTTACGGAAACGATTCGTCACTTCCGCGTACAGAAGATGTCGCGGCTGCAGAAGATTGTGAAGGATGTACAGGCTTATATCGCCATCCATTATGAGGATAGTGAAATGAGCGTGGAGCAAATCTCGCACCATTTTCACCTGGATTCCAGTTATATTCGTAAAGCCTTTGCCAGAGAACTGAGTACGACAGTTACCGAATATATGACGCAAGTCCGAATGAAGCAAGCCAGGCAGTTCATGGATACGGCGGATATGAAGCTGCAAGAATTATCCGAACGTGTAGGCTATACGGACGCCGGTTATTTCAGCAAAGTGTTCAAGAAACAGTTCGGTCTATCCCCCAGCGAATATGCGGGCAAGAAAGAGCATGTAGATAAATAGACGGTTGGCTCGAAAACTACCGATAGTAGCCTGTTAATTCCCTTCAAGCCTTGGTTTGGGCATCTTATAATAGGAACAAGACATAGCGCTATGTTCAAAACTCACTTACTTGCCAAGGGGGATCTATATGCAAATCAATAAAACAAGAGTTTCATCTGTGATAGTAATGGCCGGCACGTTGTTAACCGCGACGGCATGCGGCAATTCCACATCGACCAATCCATCCACGAGTACGCCGGCGGCCTCTGCGAATGCAGCATCAAGTACTTCGGCTAGTACCGCAAAAGCGAGTTCAGAACAAGTGACTTATAAATTGATGACGCACTACTCCAATGATAGTGAGAAGCAGCCCGTTGACTTAGCCATTGCTGAAGTAAAGAAGCAATTTCCGAATGTCACGATTGCACCAGAAGCGATGGCGAACGATAACGGGGAACAATTGAAAACCCGCATTGCTACCGGTGATCTTCCAGATATCGTGGATATCAACGGCCAAACGCTTCCCAATGTAGTGAAGTCCGGCAGCATCCTCACGTTGGATTCCTTCTATGCCGCTAACCCGGCTTATGTGGATAAATTAGCCAAGAATATCGTGGATAATCAATTGAAGTATACGGACGGACATATCTACACGTTCCCAAGAACCGGACCTTCCGTGGATGTCCTTTTCTATAATAAGAAAATATTCGAGCAAAACGGTGTAAAAGTACCAACCAATTATCCGGAGCTGCTCACGGCTGTGAAAGCGTTCAATGCGAAAGGCATTGTGCCGATTACGTCATTCGCCAAACAAGCTTGGCCGATAGGAGCCTTCTTCGATATTTTCGCGATGAGAGCCAATCCGGAAGGCATGATGGCCTTCTCCAAAGGGACAGCGAAAGCTTCTGATCCGGGATACACGGACGCCATTAACAAAATGGCGGAATTAATTAAAGAAGGCGTTTTCCAAAAAGGCGCGGTAACGGCTGATTACGATACGGCAAGAGCTTTATTCTATAGTGGAAAAGCGGCAATGCTGATTAACGGTGAGTGGGAAATTTCGGATTCCGTTAAAAATCTCGGGGATGACACGGTAGATTTCCTGGACGTATTCCCGGTGACGGACCCTGGCAAAGAAGATGCGAATAAAATGGCCTTGCCTGGCGGATTCGAAATGAACGGTTTCGCCGTTTCCAAGAATGCCAAGAACTCCGAATTGGCCGTAAAAGTTGCGGCAGCCTTCACACAGGCGTATCAGGAAGTTTCCTTCAAAACGACGGGAAGCACGATGACAACAATCAAAACGGATGGCATCACACCTGATAAGCCTCTACCGAAGATGGCTGTCAAACTGTTGAAAGTGAAAGGTCAGTATATTACCAAATCTCAAGTTGAGCATTCTCTTCCGAATCAAAAATTTGCCGCTGCTTTCGGGGAAGAACTGCAAAAATTCGTAGCTGGCGAACCTGCTTCGCTGTTCATCAGCAATACGGACAAAATGATTGAGAAATATAAAGAGTAAGCGATTCAAAGAAACACGCCCCATGAAGGTGGGGCGTGTTTCCTAACAAACGAATGATAAGGTGTTGAGATATAGATGAATACATTGCGCGCCAATTATAAAGCTGTGTTCTTATTCACATTTCCGGCTTTAGCTCTATTCACCGTCATTGTTGTGTATCCATTGATACAGATTTTTTATAAAAGCATGTTTGAGTGGGATGGCATTACGACAGGAAAATTTCTGTTTCTGGACAACTATAAAAATTTGATGCAGGACAGCATTTTCTTTACCGCGATTAAAAATGGTCTTATCTTTGCTTCTATTCTGACCGTTTTCCAGCTCGGACTGGGCACGGTTTTGGCTTTGGCATTGATGAATAAAAAGATGGTCGGGAGAAACCTGTTAAGAAGAGTTTATTTTCTTCCGGTTGTTTTATCCGTGGCCGTCGTATGCCAGTTATGGATCTCCATGTATAATCCGATGTACGGTCTAATCAATAAGCTGTTTGAGCTTCTGCATCTGTCCTATCGGCAGGATTGGCTTTCCAGTCCCGGCTTATCCTCAATCATTGCGGTAACTTTCGTCAGCTCCTGGCAGTATCTTGGCTACCAGTTTGCGCTTATCTATGCCGGCGCCAAATCCATTCCAGAACAATATTTCGAGGCTGCCAAGATTGATGGCGCGTCAACGTTCAAAACCCATTTGAAAGTGACCATTCCACTTTTGGCCGAAACATACAAGATGTGTCTGATTTTCGCCTTGGTCGGAGGTCTCAATGCTTTTGCCCATATGCAAATTATGACCAAGGGCGGTCCCGGAACAGCCACCTATACGTTGACGTATCTCATGTACCGGTCGGCTTTTGTGGTGAATGACTTCGGATACGGTTGTGCTGTTGCCGTTATGCTCGTCTTGGAATGTTTGCTTGTTACCATCGTTGTGAACCGGTTAGTCGCCAGAGACAGAATCAGTTATTAGGATAGAGACGAGAATTGAGGTAAAACCATGCTGAGACTTCAAGGCAAACAAGTACTGTTTAATTCGTTCCTCTGGATATACGGAATCATTTCCCTGTATCCGATTTTGTATATGCTGTTTTATTCCCTGAAAAATAATAATGAGATTTTCTTTTCGAATCCGCTGGGGATTCCGCTTCATTTCCGCTTCGAAAATTACACGAAAGCCGTCTCGGCCTTTAATGTCGTTGAACTATTTAAAAATAGCGTCATCGTTTCGGTTATTTCCATTGCTTGTATTCTGGTTCTATCTCTGGGATTTGCTTATGCGACGGCTCGCATCAGTTGGCGTTTCCGCAATGTTGCCTATACCTATCTCATGCTGGGCTTGTTCATTCCTGTTCAGGTCATTATGATTCCGCTTGCCATACTGGTCAAGGATATCGGCTTTGCCAATACGTATTTCTCCTTGATCGTGCCCTACACGGCTTTTAATTTGGCCTTCTCCACGCTGATTTTTTATGGCTATTTCCGTACAATACCAATTGAAATTGAAGAGTCCGCGTACATGGATGGCGCCAGTATTTATCGCACCTTCGCGCAGATTATTGTTCCTTTGGTGAAGCCTTCGATAGCCACGGTGACGATCTTTGCTTTTCTAAACATATGGAATGAATATCCGATGGCGCTGATTCTCGTCACGAATGCGCATCTCAAGACGCTGCCAACCGGACTGATTTCCTTCGTCGGACAGTTCTCAACCGATTGGGGGGCGATGGGCGCAGCCATGGTCTTGTCAAGCCTTCCGACCATCATCGTTTACCTTCTGCTAAGCGAACAGGTAGAGAAAGCACTAACGGTAGGCTCTGCCGTTAAAGGCTGATAACAACAACGATACAAAGGAGACTTCTCATATGGAACTGCGTTACGATAAACCGGCCTATGCTTGGACCGAAGCGCTGCCTTTGGGCAACAGCCGGCTGGGAGCCATGGTTTTTGGCGGTGTAGAAACCGAACATCTTCAACTGAATGAGGAGACGCTTTGGTCGGGAGGACCGGGGAACCGACATAATCCCAAGGCCATTCAAGTGCTGCCGGAAGTCAGGAAGCTGCTGCACGACGGACATTACTCACAAGCGAATCTTCTCGCCAAGGACATGATGGGTCCATACACGCAATCCTATCTGCCTTTAGGAGATTTGTTCATCTCCATGGAGCACGGCAATCTGCATCAATCGTACAGCAGAACGCTGGATCTTGCGGAGGGGATTGCCAAGGTAGCCTATCGGATCGGCCGTGTGCAGTATCAGCGTGAGATGTTTATTTCCCATCCTGATCAAGTTATTGTCATTCGTCTAACGGCTGACAGCCCAGGCAAGCTGTTTCTCCAAGCCAAGCTGCAAAGTCCGTTAAGATATGAAACGGCTTCAGATGAATCAGACTGGATAATAAACGGATATGCGCCCGAGCGTGTGGACCCCAGTTACTATGACACCGATCAGCCTGTTGTTTACGGCGATCCTGCGACAACGGACACGACGAAATTTCAGGCACGTTTAACCGCGGTGCATGAGGATGGCAGGCTTTTCATCGATTCGGCAGGCGTGCATATTCACGGTGCCACAACGGTGACACTATTCGTTAGTGCAGCTACAAGTTTTCAAGGCTATGACCGTTCGCCGGGACTTGCCGGGAAAGATCCTTCCCTAACGGCTAAGCAAGCGCTGACGCAAGCTGCTCAGTTGACTTACGCTGCACTGCGCGCTCGTCATGTAGAGGATTACCAGCGTCTATACAACAGAGTCGAGCTCAATCTGGGACCTACCATTTCGCCGGCTTCCATGCCAACCAATCATCGTATCACAGCATACGGCGCTCAGGATGCAGGGCTCGTCGAATTGTTGTTTCAGTATGGACGTTATTTAATGATCGCCAGTTCGCGGCCAGGATCGCAGCCGGCCAACTTGCAAGGGATCTGGAATAAGGAAACAAGACCCCCATGGAGCAGCAACTGGACACTGAATATTAATGCTCAGATGAATTATTGGCCGGCAGAATCCTGTAATTTGGCTGAATGCCATGAGCCGTTCCTGGATCTTATTGAGCGGCTTTCTGTGAACGGACAGGAGACAGCCCGATTGCATTATGGCATTAATGGCTGGACGGTTCATCACAACACGGACATTTGGTGCCAAACAGCCCCTGTTGGCGACTACGGACATGGGGATCCGGTGTGGGCGCTGTGGCCGATGGGCGGAGTCTGGCTCTCCCAACATCTATGGGAGCATTATGCGTTCGGCGGTGATCGTGATTTTCTTCGCGAGCGGGCCTATCCCGTCATGAAAGGGGCGGCACTCTTTTGTTTGGAATGGCTGATCGAGGATGAACATGGCACGCTTATCACATCACCCTCCACTTCACCGGAGCATAAATTCGTTACTCCCGAAGGATTAGCGGGGATTAGTACCGCTTCCACGATGGATATGGCGTTGATCTGGGATTTGTTGACGAATTGTTTGGAGGCCTCCGCTATCCTGCAGGACGATGAGGATTTTCACCAACGCATCGCGGAAGTGCGAAACCGTCTGAGTCCCATGCAAATCGGCCAATATGGGCAGCTGCAGGAATGGTCGCAGGATTTCCAGGACGAAGACGTGCACCATCGTCATGTTTCCCATTTATTCGGTGTCTTTCCGGGACGTCAATTGACCGAAGCGGAAACTCCCGCTTTTTTTGCAGCGGCAAGGCAATCCTTGGAGCGGCGCGGAGATGGCGGGACAGGGTGGAGTCTGGGGTGGAAAATTGCGCTATGGGCGCGTTTCGGAGACGGAAATCGGGCGCTCGGCCTGATTACCAATTTGTTGCAGCTTGTTGAAGGCGATGAGGAAAATTATCATGTTGGAGGGGTCTATGCCAATTTGTTCGACGCGCATCCTCCTTTTCAAATTGACGGCAATTTTGCACTCACGGCCGGCATTGCCGAGATGTTGATGCAGTCTTATCAAGGATATCTGCATTTGCTTCCGGCATTGCCAGATGCCTGGCATACAGGCAGCGTGAAGGGACTTCGGGCTAGGGGAGGCTTTGAAGTCAACTTAATTTGGGTGAACGGTCAAGTGACGCACGTGGACATCCTTTCAAACCTTGGAGGCTTATGTCGCCTGCGTTCCTCTTCCTTGCTGCAGGTGAATGGCAGTGACGGTAACGTTATTCAATCTGTAACGAAAAACGGGATTATGGAATTCCCCACTGTGTCAGGCGGGAGATATGTGATTGTGGACAAAGAGTAGGCGATGCGCCTGCTCTTTTTTTTGCCACGCCAGAATTGATATGTTTTCGGGTTTGGAGGGAGAGGAGTTAGCCGGGCTGCCACGCACGGAGGGAACTACAGGACGCTATTATAGCAAAAAGTATCATTTATGCGAGTCAGAGGGAACTCCGGTCTGCTATTTTGTTGTTTTTCCGGGAATTCAGCTCTTCTCGTGAAAATAGGGTACTGCAGTTCCGCTATTGCCCAAGAATACCCCCTTTTTGCCTAATTAGCGCCCTGCAGTTCCCTTACCAGAATTTGCCGCTATGGAGATGCTCATCTCTCAAAGCGGCTTTTCTTTGTTGGCGTAGACAGTCGGATGGATGCATCTGGAAATTTTGTCCTGTTTACTTCCTCCCTTTGCCCGTTAATTACCTTCAGTCGAATTGGATGCATCTCTATACTAAGGAGGAAGATAGTTGATTGGTAGCGTTTGCAAAAAATGTTCATGAAATTCGGCAAATGCCGGAAGGGAGGTGAGGAAAGCCGAAAGGGCCAAGAAGCAATACGTAGTGAACAAATAATCAATCGGAGGTAATTTCATGAAAAAAAGCATGGGTATTGCGTTAACGTTAACTGCAGCACTATTGTTTGTCCTCCCGTCGCAAAGCTTTGCGGCAAACCCGACAATGACCGTTAATGTGGGGCAGTCGACTGGAGCTCCTCTTCATGGCGCGACAGGCTTTCTTTATGGCTTAAAGGATAGTACAACACTGAATGATTCATTGCTGAAAGATTTGAACAGTCTGGACATGACAGGTCAAATGGCTCCTGGGGGTCTGCAGCATGCCGAAGGCGACGCCTTTAAAGTATCCGATCAATGGTTCAGAACCGGCGGGAAATATGTTCAGATTTATATGCAGGATATTTATAAGGAATGGCCTTATCCATCCCGCAATATGACCGATTATTTAGCCAAGGTGACAACCATTGCAAATCAGGTTAAGAATCACAAAGATCGTTCCAAATTCCTTTATGTGCCGTTCAATGAGCCCGATTGGATCTGGTACGGGACGTCAGGAACCAAACTGAATGATTTTAAAAACGACTGGAAAACGGTTTACCAAAAAATTCGTTCCATTGATTCCAGCGCCAAAATCGTCGGACCTAACTTTGAGCATTACAACAGCGCTGCTTACCGTGACTTCTACACATTTGCCAAAGCGAACAATGTGCTGCCCAACTACACAAGCTGGCATGAGTTGGATGATACCGTCAATACCTGGTACAACAGCTACAACGATTACCGCAATATCGAAAATGACTTAGGCATTTCGGATCTGCCAATTACGATCAATGAGTATGCCAAATCGTCGGGCGAACTCGGCGTTCCGGGGAAATTAATTCAGTACATGGCAAGGTTTGAAAATAGCAAAGTGCACGCTGGATTAGCTTTCTGGCAGCCGGAAGGAAGGCTCGATGAACTGTTAACAGCCAGTTATCAGAAATCAGGAGCCTGGTATATGTATCAGTGGTACGGAGGATTCACAGGAAATACCATTGCCGTTACGCCTCCAAGTCAGAATGGAGCCATGCAAGGCGTCGGATTCTACGATAGCGGCAGGAAGCTTTCCGCCACGATTTTCGGAGGGGGCAGCGGCAGTCTGGACATCAATTTGACGAATATTCCGTCAGCGCTTCAAACTGGCGGCAAAACGACCATTGAAGTTTGGGGAATCGACAACTCCAATGGGGGAACTTCATCCGGAACTTACAGATTATCTAGAACGGCGTATACCGTATCCAATGGATCTGTAAAGATTACAGTCAATAATTTGAATGCTCAATCTGCGTATCAAATTGTCATGCTTCCCTAGTGCCTGAATAAAGCAGGATATAAAATTGGAGCCTCGCTGGCTGGTCAGCGGGCTCCAATTTTTTTGTTGATTTTAATGCGTAGAGATGAACATAATTTGTCCTGATTATTACAGATGATTGCCTGTTTTTCACCTTCTTTCCGAACCAATGGATTCTTATAATTAGGATTATTACACAGTAGTTGTCACTTTCATAATTAAAAAGTAAGCGCTTCCTTTTTGTTTTGACGCTCTGACAGTCCACATCAATTAGGTAAGGGGGATTTACTCTGCGTACAACAACTTCTGTTAAATCGGCGCAAATAGCTGCAACCGAGGCCAAGAAATCGGTGATAGGATCAGTTGCAAGGAAGAGTGTAAGAAGACATTGGCAGCTCTATTTGCTCGTAATTCCACCTGTTGTGTATTTCCTTATTTTTAAATATGTGCCGATGGCGAACGCTGTGCTCGCTTTCAAAAACTACAACGTCATCAAGGGTATTTGGGGAAGCCCATGGGTTGGGACGAAGTATTTCGAACTGTTTCTGAATAATCCAGCTTTTATGATGTTGATCAAGAACACGCTTGCCATTTCATTCTATCAACTCGCCGTTAGTTTCCCCTTTCCCATTCTATTAGCTCTTGCACTGAACGAAGTGAAAAACATGGCTTTTAAGAAAACGGTCCAAATGGTGACGTATGCTCCTTATTTTATCTCAACAGTTGTTATGGTTTCCATCGTTATGCTGTTTCTGTCTCCAAGACTCGGGATTATCAACACTATTGCGAATGCGATGGGGTTTGAATCCATTAATTATTTGGGTGAATCGGGGATGTTCCGGTCGATCTATGTGTTCTCGGATGTGTGGCAGACAATGGGCTATTCAGCCGTCATCTATTTGGCCGCCTTGGCGGGCATCGATCCATCGCTCTATGAAGCAGCCAAAGTGGACGGCGCCTCGCGAATCCAGAAAATCCTTCATGTCGATTTGCCTGGTATTATGCCTACCGCCGTTATTATTCTTATTCTGAGTGTAGGCAATATCATGGCCGTCGGCTTCGAGAAAATGTACTTGCTTCAGAATCCGCTTAATCTAGCGACGTCAGAAATCATTTCCACTTACGTGTATAAAATGGGTCTATTGAATGCCAATTACAGTTTTGCTACGGCAGTCGGCTTGTTCAATTCTGTTATCAATTTAATTTTATTGGTAGTTGTCAATGGCATCGCTAAGCGGACATCCAGCAACAGCCTATGGTAGAGGGTGAGAAAGGGAGGGGATCCAATGATTGCTGCTCAAATTTCTAAGCGAAGTAAACTGAAAGAATCGACAGGAGATCGCATTTTCCTAGGTGTAACATACCTGTTCTTAAGTGTCATCCTTATCGCTGTGTTATATCCACTTGTGTATATTTTCAGTTCTTCGCTAAGCAGTCCCGCAGCGGTTTCATCTGGAAAGGTATGGCTGTGGCCCGTAGATCCAACCTTTGACGGTTATTTAGCTGTTTTGAAAAACAGCCAAGTGATTACCGGCTATGGTAATTCGTTTTTCTATACGTTCTGCGGAACACTAATCAGCGTTCTACTAACGATAATGATCGCTTATCCGCTGTCCAGAAGGACTTTTTTTGGACGCAGCCCCCTAATGATCTTCATTACTTTAACGATGCTGTTCTCAGGTGGGCTGATCCCGACGTATTTGGTTGTCAAGTCCATGGGAATGATCGACTCCCGTTGGGCGCTGCTCATTCCGAATGCCATCTGGGTTTGGCAAGTTATCATTGCGCGAACGTTCTTCCAGATGTCCATTCCAGAAGAATTGGCGGAAGCTGCGGAAATTGACGGATGCAGTGATATCGAGTTTATACTGCGTGTGGTACTCCCGCTTTCGAAGCCAATTCTCGCTGTGCTCGCGCTGATGTATGCCGTCGGCCAGTGGAATGCCTATTTCGATGCTTTAATTTATTTGAAAACACAGGAACTTTACCCTTTACAGCTTATTCTCCGAAGTATTCTCATCCTGAATAACGCCACAACGAGCAACTTAGACGCAAGTGACATGGTTAAGCGCCAGCAAATGACGAATTTGATGAAATATTCGCTCATCATAGTCGCAAGTTTGCCTGTGCTGGTCATCTATCCATTCGTTCAACGATTTTTCGTGAAGGGAATGCTGATCGGTTCAGTCAAAGGATAGCAGGGTTTGCACAGATCTGGTAGCCGTTCATTCTTTTAAGGGGGGATTTCTATGTAGGGTGAGCTTGTACCTAGAAAGTTGAAAGCGCTTCAATAAAAAGGAACAAAAAGGAGAGGTGTCTTTTGAGAAAAATAGGGATTAGTGTCATTGCAAGTGTGCTCTTATTCAGTATGGTGTTAGCAGGATGTACGTCCTCAAAAAGTGAGGATAAGACAGCGGTCAGCCCACAAGGCGGTACTTCTACGGCAGCTGCTACGGCTACAGCATCCAATAAACCGCTTACGATTAAGGTATTTGCCCAACAAGACAAGGATACGGATTTGAAAACGAACAAGTTCACCAAGAGCATCGAGAGCAAGTTCAACATTCAATTCAACTGGACAACGGTACCTTTTGATGGAGCGGCGGAGAAGAGACAAATCTCACTTGCTTCTGGCGACTATCCGGATCTGTATTTACTCATACCGTGGGTTGATCGTTTCTCTCAGACAGACCTCTTGAAATATGGCCAACAAGGCGTCATCGTTCCATTGAATGATTTAATCGATAAATATGGTCCGAATATCAAAAAAGCGCTCGATAGCAACAAATACTACAAAGCGATGAATACGGCTCCGGATGGTAAAATTTACGGGCTGACGGGGCTGAATGAGTGCTTCCACTGTTCGTATCCAAACAAAA
The DNA here is from genome assembly GCF_014640555.1 of Paenibacillus marchantiophytorum. GTDB lineage: Bacteria > Bacillota > Bacilli > Paenibacillales > NBRC-103111 > Paenibacillus_E > Paenibacillus_E marchantiophytorum. The sequence continues at coordinate 217,434 of NZ_BMHE01000006.1, forward strand.
TGTGGTTGAACACCAAATGGTTAGATAAGCTGAATCTGACGATGCCGAAGACACCACAGGATTTCAAAAAGGTACTGCAAGCCTTCAAAACGAAGGATCCGAATGGCAATGGAAAAGCAGATGAAGTGCCGCTTAGCGGTTCCACAGAGCCGTATGGCGTGCACGTTATACCGTATTTCATGAACGGCTTTATCTATGACGATGACCGAACATATCTGCTTATGAAAGATGGCAAAGTTGACACGGCTGCCAATAAACCGGAATGGAAAGATGGCTTGGCTTTTGTTAAATCCATGTATAGCGAAGGGTTAATTGATCCTGGCGCTTTCACGCAAAATGCCGAAGCTTTCAAAAAAATCGGCGATAATGCCGGTACGCAAATTCTGGGCGCAGGCGCAGGTATGCATCCGTGGATTTTCGCGGAAATGTCGGCAACTGCACCGTATGTGAAGGACTACAATCCTGTTCCACCATTACAAGGTCCGAATGCCAGCTTTGCAACTTACAATTATCCTATTGATCCAGGGGCAACGTTCGTTCTTACGAATAAATCGAGCAAAGATGTGCAAATCGCTGCGGTCAAAATGCTGGATTACCTCTACACACAAGAGGGTGCGATTAATGGTATCTTCGGGGAGGAAGGCAAGAGCTGGCGCAAACCAAAAGACGGCGATGTTGCACTGAACGATCAGATCAAACCGTTGTATGCAACGATTCCACTGGCCACAGGCGAAACACCGCGCAATGACTTGTGGGGTCCGATGGCGCAGTACAATCAATATAAAGCGCTGCGTGACGCCGAAGTCCAAGACACGAACATTTATGGATCTGGGTATGAGCGTCGACTGTTCCAAGCCACGAAGCTTTATGAAGGTAAAGAACCGAAGGAAGTGTTTCCACATTGGGCACTATGGGTCGAGCCGTCTCGTGCGGATGAAGTCAGCTTGATGCAAACGAACATCAAGGACTACATTGATAAGAGTGCCCTTCAATTCGTAACCGGTGCGAAGAGCCTCGATAAGGATTGGGATGCGTATGTGAAGGGGCTCGATGCCTTGAATATCAAGCGTTATATTGAGCTTATGCAGCAATCATTCGATTCTTCGACAATCAATAAGAAATAGGTAGAAATGCACGTGCAGGGCTGTCCCAAAAGGTGAAAAACCTGTAGGGGCAGCTCTCATTTATTAGGTGATCGAAACGCAAAAGCACCAACCTACGCGCATATAATTGCGCTTGGTTGGTGCCTCCTGTTATTCTACAAGCCCATACGGCCCAAGACCTTCTCAAAGGAAAAATCAACGTGGTCATCGCCACAGAGAAACCGATACAACTTGGCTGCTGCGATCTGATTCAACCTGGCATCATTTCCGACCCAGGCATGCATGTTTCTGAAAACTTGCGCGACTTCCGGTCCTTTGTAATCATCTGTATTGAATAAGCTGCGTTGCTGCTGACCGGGGCGCAACCGCAATTTAAACACGTAACGCGTGTCATCCGTGTAATTCGGCTGCGCGCAATGCCAGATGGCATGATGGAGGAACCCGATTGTACCGGCTTTTGACTCTAATTTGCGTTGGCCGATAATATTTTTGTACCGGCCAATACTGGATGTGTTAACCCCGTTATGCAGATGCGACCCAGGGAGTATCAAAGTGGGACCCATGATCGCGGGTGTGTCATGAGAGAAATAAAAAGCCTGGATATCGAAGCCGAAAGGCCGCGTATCGATGACGGAATCTGCATGATATTCTTGGGCTTTGTGATATTGCGGACGAACCACGTGCAGCGCAGAATGATCATAAACAGGTGCTTGGCCGACTAGACTTTGAAGGATGCCCTTCACCTGCGGCAGCTCGAAAACTTCACGAATCACCGAAGATTCCTGCCAATAGTGACCGCGACCCTGCCAGTTTTGCTGCTCTGCATGAACAGCTTCATTTAATTCTTGAGGAACTAAATCCGCTATTTGCAAAAATCCATTCACGGCGAACTCAGCCATTTGCTTAGCGGTCAGGAGATGGGATTTCTCGACATTACTCATCGATGTTCACCTTTCTTTCCAAGATATATTCATACGGCATATGCCCCAGCTCGTGTTGGAGTCCTGGCTGATAATTAGGCAAAGCAGGAAGTTGCAACACATGCCAGCCCTCCTGCATGGCTTCCAAAACCGATTCATATGGCGGTGTTGCCTCATCACCCGTGTTCATTTGAAGCGTACCCTTCGCCTTCGCGCCGTCATATAAAGCCCAGCCCACAACGTTGGATTCTAAGCTGGGATGCGCCAGATGCAGGATGATAATTTGTTGCCGCAAGCTACTCATCGTATCGCCTTCCTTTTCTCTTGACTTCATTTCAAGCATACAATAGGAAGCTCAATGAATCGTTATGTAATGGTAAGAGAACTTTGCGTAATCGTAAGATTAAGAATCAGAGGTGATGAACCGAACATGGACGCTATCTACAGACAAATGCTGCATACCTATTTGAATTCAGCACAACTGCAGTTCTATGTCGCTCACTATGGCAAAGTAAAGGCCGATTGGCAGTATCATATCCCACAGCCGGAAATCAATCGCATGTACTATTTTGAAGAAGGTGCAGGAACAATCCGTATTCGCAACCAAACGTATTCCCCCCAGCCAGGGCAATTGTTCCTCTTGCCTGCTAACGTATCCATTGAATTATCTACGGAGAAATCGAATACGTTTCGCAAATATTTTTGCCATTTTGCATTAACCGTCGGAGAAGTTCATTTGTTTCAAATGTTTCAGGTTCCGCACTTTGTTGATGTTATCGATCGAACATGGTTGGATGAGCGCTTCCGCAAGCTGATTTCGCTATCCGAGAGTCAATCGGTATCATCTCCCTTACAAAGTAAATCGGTGCTCTACGAGATACTCACGTATTTTCTTGATACGGCCTTGATTCAAGGCGTAGAAGAAAACTGGCGGATAGATTCTGTGGCAGCTGACGCAACGAACATGCATACAGTGCTGACCTACATCGATGAGCACCTGTCGGATCGAATTAAAATTGAAGATCTCGCCAAGCAGCTGCATTTTCATCCCAAATATTTTATTCAACAATTTAAAGCGAGTATGGGGATATCGCCCATTACCTATATCACCAAGAAACGGATGGAAAAAGCGCAAGAGTGGCTTATGATCGGTGACATATCGATAACGGAAATAGCCGACCAGGTAGGGATGGATCTGCCTTATTTTTCCCACTCCTTCCGCAAGCTGATTGGCCTGTCTCCCACCGAATATCGCCAGTATTGGCGTTCAATTATTCGAAATAAAGTTTCACTATAAAATATTAATTTAAAATAAAATAACAAAATTTGAAGGAATCTGTCGAATCGCGGCGAATCATTAAACCAACTAATTACGTATGTCTTTTTTTTCCACAGAGTTGGGAGGCATGCCAATAGAAACTAATGGTGGGTGAGCGACTTGAAAGATGTCCTAAAGAAGTCTATTTCTTCATTCAAACAGCTTGAAAATCCAGTGAAATCGGTAGGGATGAAGCTGTTCCTGATGTTTTTCGCCAGCATCTTGTTTTTCGTCATGGTTGTCGGTGCCATTTCTTACTTCGTTTCGAAAGACGTGATTAAGAACAATATGGCTGATTCCAGTCTACAGACGGTAACGCAAGCGGGGCAAAAGCTTGATTTCCTCTATCAAAATTTTGAAGATTTGACCCTGCAAGTGATGTACAATGATGATTTGCAGAAGCTATTGGAAAAAATGGCAAAACTCGATCCCCTATCGTACAACGCTGCGGATACCAGTCGTCAACTGACGGAAAAATTGAATTTTGTCGCATTTTCCAACAAAGCCATCAAAACACTTCGCATTTACAGTTCGGATGGCAAGCTCCTTGTCGGGACAGGTGGTGGAGGCTATGAATCCGATGCGAGTGTTAGTGCTACCGCTTGGTTCAAGCAGATTAACGAAGCAGGCGGTAAAACGGCTTGGCTCGATAGTAAATCGAAAGGATATTCGATTGATTCCACCAGCACATTCGGGATTGGACGCATCATTAGTAATGCAACATCAGCCGTAATGATCGTAGAGTTTAGCACGGATATTTTGAAAAGCGAATTAGGTACAATGACGCTGGGTGAGAACAGCTCCGTTGTCATTACGAACAGCAGCAACACAAACATCGCGACACCTGATATGACTGAAATAGAAAAAACAGCTGACATCCAGCTGACGAAAGAGCAGCTTGAAGAGGACCAAAATTCGTTTACGACGAAAGATGATCATCTCGTTGCCTATTATAGGTCGCCGATTTCCGGCTGGAATCTGATCGGAGACGTTCCAGTAAGCTCTATGGTCATAAAGGCTAAAAAGATTTTCAACTATACGCTGATCGTTGCGTTTTTTGCAGCTATTGCAGCTCTTATGATTGGTCTGTTCGTTGTGCGCATGATCGGAAAACCACTGATTAATTTGCGTAACCTTATGCAGCAAGGGGCTATGGGTAAGCTAACCGTACGCTCGAATTACACAATGAAGGATGAAATCGGTCAATTGGGCACTAGCTTCGATATCATGATGGAGAAAATCACGTTATTAGTTCAACAAACGAGCACTTCTGCCCAGCAAGTACTCGAAACGGCGGCTGAACTGACGAATTCCTCCAAGACAACAGCAAATGCTGCCCGAGAAATTGCACTCGCTACCGAAGAAATATCAGGCGGCGCCGCCGGTTTGGCCACAGAGTCAGAGCGCGGTAATGAGCTGACGCATCATATTGGCCTGCAAATGAAAAACGTGATTGAGGCGAACTTTGAAATGGGCACAGCGGCAACGGATGTTCAAAGTTCTAGTGAACTAGGCACGAAGTACATGGCTGAACTTATTGATAAAACGAGTCTGACGGAAGAAATGATCCGCTCCATGGTGAATAAGGTCGACAACTTAAAAGACAGCACAAGATCGATCCGCCAAATTCTTGATGTACTGAACAATATGACGAAGCAGACGAATATCTTATCATTAAATGCTACAATTGAAGCCGCGCGTGCGGGTACAGCCGGTAAAGGATTCATGGTTGTTGCTGATGAAATTCGTAAACTCGCGGATCAATCGAAACAGTCTATCTATGTCGTTGGCCAAATTACAGAAAAAATTCAAGTTGAAATCAACGAGACGGTGAAAGTACTGTCCACGGCAACACCAATCTTCAAACAACAAATTCAAGCGGTGAAAGAAGCGGATACCATTTTCAAACAAGTCACGGCACACATGGGTGGCTTTATCGTACAACTCAGCACGGTCAGCGATTCCATTAGTACGCTGGAGCAGTCGCAAGAAGTATTATCCGATGCGATGATGAACGTCAGCGCAGTTGCCGAGGAGTCGCTTGCTACCTCCCAAGAGGTAGCTTCTTTAAGCACAGAACAGCTCAGCATTAGCAATGGCTTGGTCAAGCTGTCGGAACAGTTGGACCAACTATCCAATTCGCTTAACGAGACGTTATCTAAATTCGAAGTTTAAGTATTTCATTATGGCGAGCGGAATTATAATTTAAACTACTTTACGATGAACTATCGTAAGGTAGTTTTCTTTTTATCCTCAAGGTAGTAATCACAAGAATCGTAGCTGTGTAATTAAGCATTCGGGAAGGAAGTTGATTTATTCTTGTTAAAGTGAACAATTAAATTTACAATGTGACAGAGATTGATACATCATTCAAACTAAAAGTGGGAACCTATGTATAATCGGTAAAGGAGTTAGTCATGGAGACGTATTGCAAGTTATTAATTGTTGATGATGAGATGCTGGTGCGTCAAGGAATCAGGCATCTTCTCGATTGGGAAAGCGAAGGCTTCCACATTGTTGGCGAGGCTTCTAACGGTAAGGATGCGCTTGAGATGGTTAAATCATTCCAACCTAACATGATTCTGACGGATATTGTTATGCCGGTTATGAGTGGGGAAGAATTGGTAAGAGTTGTGAAGGGACTATATCCGGAAATTGAAATTGTGGTTCTCAGCAGCTATGGTGAATTTGAGTATGTGCGCTCTACGTTTCAGCACGGTGTAGCCGATTATTTATTAAAGCCTAAATTGGATGCGAATTCGCTGTTAGCCGTTTTAAAAAAGACCGTTCAGGGAATGCCAGCCTTCCGACATATGGACTTTACGAATGAAAAAGGACAGTCCGTCGACTATGTGTTGGACAAGCTGATTTCAGGTTATGCCATGGAGCTTGAGGGTGCGGAGATCAACACTCATTTGCCATATCCTTATTTCATTTTATTAGTTGTAGATATGCAAGATAGCACATCCTCGATGAAAAGAAATGAGGAATGGATCGAGGCATTTCTAAAAGGTATGGTTCAGGATGTTAAGCAGCCTGTTGTCATTCACCGTCTGTCACATCAAGATAGCCACATCCGTTTTTTGCTGAATACAGCGGATGCTGGCAGACTGGATGTCATCCATTTGGCTGAGCAATTGGTGGAATCTGGTGTGAGAGCGGGCTTATCCTTCTATGCAGCACTCAGTAAAAATTTCACGCAAATCGAAGAACTTCATGACGTGTATACGCATGATATTCTCAAAGTGTTGGATCACCGGTTCTTTTTATCGGATCAACAACTGTTTTTTGCTGATGAATTGATGGAAGTGGTCGGCAATGGCGATACGTTTGATTCGGAGGCGTTTACCTCGGAGCTGAATCATCAAGAATTTCATTTAGCTTTTCAACGTCTCAGCGGGTATGTCGACTCCATGCCTGATAGGCTTGATACAGATATGTTTGAGTTTAAATCTTTTTTAGGACACAGCCTATTCAATATTATTGTCACGCTGCTGCATTTTCACTTTGAGGCTCGCACGCTTGATGAAGCGAAGTATGAGTATTTTCGTGCCATTCATGAGGCCAAACATATTGGGGAAGTGAGCGCTCTTTTAGCCAAGTTTCTGAATGAGGCAACTGACTGTGTAACAGGAAATAAAACAAATTCTCCGGGCATACAGAAGATTTTGATGTATCTGGATGAGCATTTTGCTGAACCGCTTACGCTGACTGAAGTAGCCAAACAGTTTCATTTCAACCCTTCGTATCTGTCCAATTATTTTACCATTCATAATAAAGAAGGTTTTAATGAGTATTTGAATCGTATTCGGATTGAACATGCTTGTGAATTATTAAGGGATAGCGCGCAATTTACGATTTCAGAAATTAGCTCTCTTGTTGGATATTCCGATCATAGTTACTTCACGAAAGTGTTTCGTAAACTGATGGGGACTTCACCTAGCCATTATCGAAAAAAATAAAGACGAAAGGAATCAAGCATATGAGGGTATGGCTAAGAAGGATCTCTGATCAAAGTTTGTTTAGTAAATTGTTTCTAGTTATGGTTCTTAGCATAATTACGGTTACGGTGGCCACTTCCTGGGTTACCGTGCAAATGTCGGAGGAGCTTTTTGTTAAAACATTCAGTATCACGAATTCCAAAATCATTGAGCAAATTAAAAGCGGTCTTGAATCCATTCATTATTCTAATGTAAATATTATCATTAACACCGCGCAAAGTGGTGCGATTAAGCGTTTTTTGACCGAAAGAGATGTCGATTCGGAAACCAACTCCGTAGTGACATTTGACATGAGCGAGCAGATGAAGCGAATCCAGTCCGGTATTGGAGCTAAGAGCATTGGGATGATCATTTCGGGTATAAATGGAAAAAACTACACGAGATACAATACCTACTGGTCGGGTACTTCAGCGGATTTAGAACGAAATCCGATTACACAGGAGTCGCGGAACCAGCCGGGACGCTTGTTGTATAGCTATTTGGGTGAAGGAACGCCAGGTTCTGGGGATCAAGGATTAGTAGCCGCCAAAACGATGACTGATCCTGTTAGTAAAGAGTGGTATGGGACGCTTTATATCATCATGAAAGAAAGCGTTTTAAGATCGATTTACGCAAGTTTTACAAGTGATGGGAATGACGTGATGATCTTGGATCGTCAAGGTCTAATCGTTTCCAGCAATCGAGCCGAGTTGATCGGGACAACATCGAAAGAGCTTCTAGATAGTGCTCAGAAGATTCGGCAGCAGGGTCTGGTCAAGGATGAAATGAAGCTCGCCGATAAGGATGTCATTGTATTGGCTGATGATTTGACTTTGTACGATTTTTACATTATGAATGTCATCGATAAGAAGGTGACACTCGGTCAGATGCTCAACCGAAAATCGCTTTTCTTCATTGTTGCGGGAATCGTGGCTATTGCTGTGCTCATTGTGTATGTGATCACGCGGAGGTTGATGCTGTCGTTAAGAAGGCTTGTTAAGAAAATGTCTACGGTTACGAAAACGAATTTCAACAATTATATGGCGGTTACGGGTACCTATGAGACAAGGGAGCTTAGTCGCTCCTTCAATTTTATGCTCGACGAGTTGAACGACTATATCTCCCAGCTTGTGGATACGCAGAAGGAGCAGCGCAAGGCAGAATTAGCCGCGCTGCAGCAGCAGATTAACCCGCATTTTCTATATAATACGCTGGCTTCCGTTAACATCCTCGTTCAGCGAGGGAGCCAAGAGACCGCCACGCAAACGATTCATGCACTCATTTCTCTCCTGCAGAATACCATCAGCAATGTCAAAGAAACGATTCCCGTTGTGCAAGAGTTGGTGAATTTAAAGCATTATGTGTTCATTAATCAGATTCGTTATGGCCAAGGGATTAAAGTCGATTACTTTGTTTCACCGGACTGCATGCCTGCGCAAGTACCTAAGTTGATGCTGCAACCTTTCATCGAGAATGCTTTTTTTCATGCTTTTAATAAGAAAGGCACTGGCTATATTTACGTCATCATCACGAAAGAAAAAGATACGCTGCTTTGTGAAGTGGTTGACAATGGAGATGGCATGGAACTTACGAACGAAGCGGATGAGATACCGAATCCCACAAGTGCGAGGCAATTGTTCACAGGGATTGGCATTCGCAATGTGAATGATCGCCTGGTTCTGTTGTACGGAGAACAGTATGGGGTAACCATAACTAGCACCTTAGGACAAGGGACGAAAATATCTATATGCCTTCCATGGCGCACAGAACAGTACACATAGAAGAATAAAAATCTAAAAATAATGCAAAATATAAAAATATTACAAATGACAGGTAGAGGAAGGGATATCAGATACAATAAAAACGCTAATTTCAGTAAATTTCGTTCTAACAAGACGATTTGCCCAAATGATATTATCTATAAGTAAGCACTTACAAATTCAAATCATCAAGGGGGACCACATGAAGAAGAAAATTTCAACGGTTTTACTTGCAAGTTTTTTGCTTTTGACGGCATGTTCAAGTAATTCGTCTGACACATCATCAACGACCACGCCTAGCGGCGGTGCGAAGACCACGAGTAAGGAAATTACAGTTTGGGCATGGGATAAGAACTTTAATATTGCAGCAATGAACCTAGCGAAAGATGCCTATGCCAAGGATCATCCTGATGTGAAAATCAATGTTGTTGAATATGCGCAAGATGACATTATTCAAAAGATGAATACGGGTTTGAACTCCGGTTCAAAGTCCGGTCTGCCGAATGTTGTATTAATTGAAGATTATCGTGCACAAAGCTTCTTGAAAACATATCCAGATGCATTTGCAGATATGTCCGCATCCATTAAGGCATCGGATTTCGCTGAATACAAGTTGGGTCCAACAAGTTTGAACGGCAAACAATACGGTGTACCCTTTGATTCCGGCGTAACAGGACTATATGTGCGCAGAGATTATTTGGAACAAGCAGGATATAAGGTCGATGATCTGAAAAATATAGACTGGCAGAAATTCATTGAAGTCGGTAAAGCTGTTAAAGCAAAAACAGGTAAAGATTTGCTGACGCAGGATCCCAATGATCTTGGTTTAGTTCGTATGATGATTCAATCCGCTGGCGCTTGGTATCTGAAAAGTGATGGCACCACACCGGACCTCAAAGACAACCCAGTATTGAAAGAAGCTTTCGAGACATACAAAGAAATCATGAACGCGAATATTGTGAAAATCAACTCGGATTGGAACTCCTTCCTTGCTGGTTTCAACAGCGGTGCTGTTGCTTCTGTTCCAACAGGTAACTGGATTACGCCATCCATTAAATCACAAGCAGATCAATCGGGTAAATGGGCAGTTGTTCCTTTTCCTAAGTTGAAAAACACAGCTAGTTCTGTGAACGCATCCAACCTTGGGGGAAGCTCCTGGTATGTATTGAACAGTGATGGTAAAGATACGGCTGCTGATTTCCTTGCAAAAACGCTTGGTTCTGATGTGAATTTGTATCAAAAATTAGTTACAGACGTAGGGGTTGTTGGTACTTATAAACCTGCTGCGCAAGGTGAAGCCTATACGAAAGCCGACGATTTCTTCGGAGGTCAAAAGGTGATTTCTGATTTCGCAACATGGACGGCTCAAATTCCAAAAGTCAACTATGGTCTGCATACGTATGCGATTGAAGATATTCTCAAAGTTGAGATGCAAAACTACCTGAAGGGCAAAGACATCGCGAAAGTATTCAGTGATGCACAATCCCAAGCAGAATCCCAACTTAAATAAGTTTCTCTTCCCATTAACCTTATGAACGCTGACCTCTGAATTGCGAAATATGCAAAGAAGAGGACAGCGTTTCAATTTTTAATCGCTATGAATAGGAAGGATTTGGATCTAATGAACTACTCGATACGTAGCCGTGCAAAGCTTACGGGATGGATGTTTATCGCTATTGCCGTATTAATGATATGTTTGTTTTACTTTTATCCTATGATTCAGGCATTGCTGCTTTCCTTTAAAACAGGTGCGGGTGCTAATCTACATTTCAACGGGATCAGCAACTATAAGCGGCTCTTGAGCGATAAGACATTCATCACTGCTGTTAAGAATACGTTTATCTATTTGATTATCCAGGTGCCGGTCATGATCATTCTGTCCATGATGATTTCCGTCTTGTTGAATGACAGCAAGCTTCGTTTCAAAGGTTTTTTCCGTACAGCTATTTTCTTGCCTTGCGTGACTTCACTTGTTGCCTACTCCGTTGTTTTCAAATATTTGTTTGGCAACGATGGTTTGATTAATATGGCTTTAATTAAGATTCACTTGATTGGACAGCCTATTGCATGGATTTCCGATCCTTTCTGGGCGAAAATTACGATTATCCTTGCCATAACATGGCGCTGGACAGGATATAATATGATTTTTTTCCTTTCCGCATTGCAAAACATTGATAGCTCTATTTATGAAGCAGCCCGTATTGACGGAGCCTCTCCGATCAAACAGTTTTTCTTTATTACGTTTCCAATGCTTAAGCCAATTGTTCTCTTCACGTCCATTACCTCGACGATTGGTACGTTGCAATTGTTCGATGAGATTATGAATATTACGAAGGGTGGCCCAGGTAATGCTACCCTCTCCATATCGCAGTACATCTACAATCTTTCCTTTAAATACACACCTGATTTTGGCTATGCGGCAACGGTTTCCTATTCGGTTGTAGTCATGATCATTGTGTTATCTGTCCTTCAAATCAAATTGGCAGGTGATAAAAAATGATAGCTTTAAGACGTACAATCATCTATGTCTTCCTTTTTGCTGTGGCTGTAATATCCATTTTTCCATTCCTATGGATGGTCATTAGTTCCACGAATCTGTCTGTGGACGTTACGCAGGGCCGAATGTTACCAGGAGCGCATTTCATGGACAACTTTCATAAATTAACAGACTCCATTAATCTCGTTCCTGCACTCTGGAATTCATTGAAGATCTCGTTAACTACAACCCTTTTGGCTTTATTGGTTGCTTCGCTGGCTGGCTATGCTTTTGAAATCTATCAGAGCAAAGCCAAAGATATCGTGTTTAATTTATTGCTTGTCTCCATGATGATTCCGTTCGCGGCGTTGATGGTTCCGCTTTACCAGATGTTTTCCAGCATAACGCGTACAGTTCCATTTATCGGGATCAACACGATGAACGCGGTTGTCCTTCCGACATTTACGACAGCGTTTCTCATTTTCTTCTTCCGTCAAAGCACGAAAATGTTTGCGAAGGAGCTTCTGGAAGCTGGGCGTATTGATGGATTGACGGAATTAGGATTGTTTTTCCGTGTCTATATGCCGACTATGAAAACAACGTATTCAGCTGCCGCTATCATTACTTTTATGTCTAGCTGGAACAATTACTTGTGGCCGCTTATTGTCTTGCAAACACCGGAGAAACGAACAATTCCTTTGTTGATTTCCAATTTGGGTTCGAGTTATGCGCCGGATTTTGGGGTGATCATGACCGCTATTGTCATCTCAACACTGCCGACAGCGCTCGTATTTTTCTTAATGCAAAAACAATTTGTTGCGGGTATGGTAGGATCTGTAAAATAGTGTACAATTCGAAGGCCCTTCTCGGGTCTTATTTTTCGGGAGGCATAGATCAATGAAACATTCGGTACCAAGCCTTGATTGGCTTCAAGATGTATGTGTATTCAAAGTGAACCGGCTGGAAGCCCATTCTGATCATCGTTATTATCATTCCATGGCGTCCGCGGAGGCGAGTGCACCGATGGACATGCGGCATAGCTTGAACGGACGCTGGCAGTTCAGCTATGCGGTTAACCCCGCAAGTCGTGTGCAGCCTTTTTATCAGATGGAGTATAACTGCAGCGCTTGGGAGCATATCCAGGTGCCTGGTCATATCCAGCTTCAAGGCTGGGGAGACCCGCAATATGTCAACACGATGTATCCGTGGGATGGTGTAGAGGCGCTTCGTCCTCCGCACATTTCGCAAGAGCATAATCCAGTTGGCAGCTATGTGAAAAATTTTGAACTGCCGGATACGATGACTGGCAAGCCCATCTATATTTCCTTTCAAGGTGTGGAATCGGCCTTCTATGTCTGGCTTAATGGCGAATTTATTGGTTACAGCGAAGACAGCTTTACGCCTGCCGAATTTGACTTAACGCCCCATATTCGAGAAGGAGAGAATAAACTGGCTGTTGAGGTTTATCAGCGCAGCACAGGAAGCTGGCTGGAAGATCAGGATTTCTGGCGGTTATCGGGTATTTTCCGCGATGTCTATTTGTACACAGTACCTAAGGTGCATGTATGGGATATGCGTGTGAAGGCAGATTTGGACGATGCCTATGAGCAAGGGCTGCTTGAGATTGAACTCAAGCTTCGCAATGAACATATGGAAACCGTCCGTGCTAAACTTGAACTGAAGGATGCTGAGGGGAATGTTTGCCTCTCCGAAGAAGGTCAGTTTCGCGAAGGCAACCTTATCTTTAACCTTTCAGCAGGTCCTGTTCAGCCTTGGAGTGCAGAAAGCCCCTATTTATATGCCGCGTGTATCTCCATTTACGATGAGAACGGAAGTTTAATTGAAGCTATCGTTCAGAAGACAGGATTCCGACGTTTTGAGATGAAAGACAAGCTGATGTGCATCAATGGGAAACGCATTGTGTTCAAAGGTGTCAATCGACATGAATTTAACTGCCGCAGCGGACGAGCGATCACGAAGCAGGATATGCTGTGGGATATTCAAACACTTAAGCGCAGCAACATTAATGCGGTGCGCACGTCACACTATCCCAACCAGACACTTTGGTACGAGCTTTGTGACGAGTACGGGGTCTATGTCATTGATGAAATGAATTTAGAGACGCACGGCTCATGGCAAAAGATGGGCGCTGTTGAACCTTCTTGGAATATTCCAGGTAACGATATGGGGTGGCAAGATATTGTCATGGATCGTGCGATTTCGATGGTGGAGCGGGATAAGAATCATCCATCGATTCTCATTTGGTCTTGCGGCAATGAATCGTATGCCGGCCAAGTTATTCTCAATGTGTCGAACTATTTCCGCGAAACGGATCCTACGAGACTAGTTCATTACGAAGGTGTTTTCTACGATCGCCATTATGGGGCGACCAGCGACATGGAAAGCCGCATGTATGCGAAGCCAGCGGATATTGAGGCGTATCTCAATAGTCAGCCGGATAAACCGTACATTAGCTGTGAATATATGCACGCTATGGGGAATTCCGTGGGAGGCCTTCATAAATATACGGAGCTTGAGAACAAATATTCAATGTATCAAGGCGGCTTTATTTGGGATTATATCGATCAGGCGATTGTGAAAAAAGACCGAAATGGCCGCGAGTTTTTGGCGTACGGCGGGGATTTCAAAGATCGTCCAACCGATTACAGCTTCTGCGGCAATGGTCTCGTCTTTGCAGATCGTCAAATCACGCCTAAAATGCAGGAAGTGAAATTCCTTTATCAAAATATCAAGCTGGAACCAACTCGAACTCATATTAACATCTTGAATGAGAATTTATTTGCGAATACAGATGATTTGGTGCTTGTGTACCGTCTGTTCCATGAGGGAAAAGAAATTACCGCGGGGCAAGCCAATATCGAGGTCGAAGCTCAGAGCGAATTCAGTCTGCCAATTGAGCTGCCGAATGTAGAAGGAACGCCAGGTGAGTACTGTATTCAGGCTTCTTTAGTTCTAAGAGAAGCTGCGTTATGGGCTGATGCTGGATTTGAGACGACCTTTGGTGAAACGACGTTTGTGGTTGGGGCAAGCCGTCAGGTTGAGCAGCCTTCCGGCGAAGTCGTCGTCGTTGAAGGTGATGTCAACATGAGCGTGTCAGGCAAAGGTTTCATTGCCATTTTCTCGAAACAGGTAGGATCGCTGGTTTCGTTGAAATACGAGGGTCGCGAAATGATAGCTACGCCGCCTGCTCCTTTATTTTGGAGGGCAACCACGGATAATGATAAAGGAACCGCAATGAGCTATACGGCCGGAGCTTGGTATGCAGCCAGTCTGGCGCGCAAATGCGTCAAATGGGAACTACAGCAAGAAAAGGGTTCAGCAACTGTCATTTTTGATTACAACTTCAGCATCAGCGCTGAAGTTAGCGTTCGCATTGCATACACGGTATTAGCGAACGGAACGATTCGCGTGAATACGCTATACAAGGGTGCAGCGGGTCTGCCGAATCTACCGATACTCGCTGTATCATTCAAGATGTCTGCGGATTATAATCAATCGCAGTGGTATGCGATGGGACCTGAAGAAAATTATATCGACCGCAAATGCGGTGCTCGTTTGGGCGTATTTAGCCGTCAGGTGGATAAGTTGCCTACGCCTTATCTGGTTCCACAGGAGTCTGGCAATCGTACAGGCGTACGCCGTGTGAATGTAACGGATGTGGCTGGTATTGGTCTATCGATTCAGTCTGACCCATTAGCACCTGTAGAGTGCAACTTGTCTCCGTATACGGCATTTGAACTTGAGCATGCGGATCATGCTTTTGAGCTGCCGGAGGTTCATTATACCGTTGTGACCGTTGCTGGCAAACAGATGGGTGTTGGCGGGGATGATAGTTGGGGTGCGCCTGTCCATGAGGAATATCAGATTCCATCCCATCAAGAGATTCAGTTTGAGTTTTTCTTGATAAGTCATAACGTACCTTCGTAATATTTTATTGAGCCATTCAACATTCAAGAGCAGAAAGGACAGACGAATTATTATTCGCCTGTCCTTTACTTATCATATGCATGGCCGCTCGTTTGAAGGATATGCAGAGTATCATTATGGATTACTATGTTTTTTGGTTTGGGGTGAGCGATGCTTTCCCCTTATTTACTTACGTCCATCGCAGACTTCGCTTTAGGGAAGGGGGCGGTCTCAAAGTGCATCTAATGAACTGTAGGATGCTTATAGACCTGAAAATGGCTACTTTGGAGAATTAATGAACTGGATTAACGCTATCGAGCAAATTTTAGGCGGAAAGGTGATCATTTGCTTGAAATAGGGCATCAGGAATTCATTAGAATTTCAGAATGAGCGATTTAGGCCGAATAGAGGTTATTGAGTTCATTAGGGGGCTTGGGTTTGCCTCAAGTTCCATGAATAACCGCTGCAAACGTTGCTGAAGGCATTATAATATGGAAGAACCAGACGCTGTAGAAACGTTACGAGACCGCATCAAACAGGTCTGGCATACTATTCGAGAACGCAAAGAAATTGGAACCGGAGAGCCAAAATCATTCCGTATATTTTTTTTGGCGGGCATATTGAACCGAGTCAGGTTATGTTGTAAGATTGGGTTAAGCGCTTAACTTAAATGTGGTCGCTAGATCAATATAATCCAATCAAGGACAACAATTTCATCCAAAAACATGGCAAATGAATTTTATCACGAAAGGTAAAGCGCTTAACTTCTTGTCGAAACCAACCTGGAGAACAGGACCAGCGCACCGCAAGGGAGCTGGATATCTATATCCCGGAGCAGCTCTCGATTGTCAGTTTTGACAAAACGATCTTGTCTTACTGATCCTCCTCTGACTTCGGTAGTGCAGCCGATGGAGCATATGAGAAAAAATTGGTCGTCGATTTATTAATTGAAGAGTTTCACAGGCCACAAAGACCGGAGCCTGCGGATCAGAAGGATGATTCGGTTTTTTTTCCTTTTCTGCAACCGCTGCGCGCAGTTTGGACCTTCACCGGGTGTAAACGGTTAGGACCAGAACTTGATTCAGCAGCATCACCACAAAACGATTAGATGAGAGAAGCATCATTGGAGGAGTAGTTTATGAAGCCTTTAGATACGATATATGTAGTCTTTAAAACGCACGTTGACCTCGGTTTTACCGACTTGCCGAGCAATATTGTCAAGCAGTACACGCAGGATATGGCAAAGGACGTTTTGACCATCTGTGAAGGAACGAAGCATTTTGAACCCGGACACCGCTTTGTATGGACGGTTCCTTCATGGGTACTGGACGAGACGCTGATCCATGCCGAGGAAGGCATTCGGGAGCGGATCGAGCAATTGGTCGTGGACGGGCAGCTAAGCTGGCACGGTCTTCCTTTCACGACGCATACGGAGTTTTGCGGACTGGAAGAATGGATTCGTGGTCTCTACATGTCGGCGCGCCTCGGCAAGAAGTTCGGCAAGAAGGTTATTTCCGCCAAAATGACGGACGTGCCCGGCCACACCTGGATGCTGCCGTCACTGCTCAAAGGCGCAGGCATCGAGTTCCTGCACATCGGAGTCAACGCTTGCTCGCAGCCTGTCGAGGTGCCGCGGCTGTTCAATTGGGAAGGACCGGACGGCAAACAGGTGCTGACGTTCTACTCCAAAGGCGAGTACGGCACAAGTCTGCTGCCGCCGGACGACTGGGAGTATCCGGTCTGGATGGCGCTGCTGCAGACGCATGACAACATCGGGCCGCAGGACAGCAAGGTCGTGACCGAACTGCTTGAAACGGTGAAGGCGTCGTATCCAAATACGCGGGTGGTCATCGGCACGATGGATGACTTTGCCGCGGATTTCCTGAGCAGAGGCTACACGGATATCCCGGTCGTGCGCAAGGATCTAGCGGACACGTGGATTCACGGAATCGGCTCGTATCCGCAGGAAGTGTCCGAGGTTCGAAGCTTGCGCAGCGAGACGACGACGCTGGAGGTCATGGCTGCGCTGGAACAGTGGGAGCAGGGCGAAGCGACAGGCGCATTCGGCGCGGATATCGACAAGGCGTATCGTGAATCGCTGCTGTTCGGCGAGCATACGTGGGGCCATGACGTTAAGCTGCTGCTGATTCCGGGACGGAACAGCATGCGGGCGTTTACGAAGGAAGATATGGCACGGGACCGGGAAGCGTTCCCCGAAACCTATGACAAGATAGAGCTGTCTTGGGATGAGAAGCGCGCTTACGTAAAAATGGCTCGGGCGGCTGCCGAGCGGATCACACCGTTCCGAAGTGGCGCCCAGCAAGGTGAATCCCCGGTGATCGGGATTTTCAACCCGTCGTCTTGGGCAAGAACGAACGAGCTCGTTCGTCTCGACAATGTGTCGGGTGGTCGCCTGGTCGATCAGAATACCGGTGACAGCTTGCCAGTGCAAGCGTCCGGCGAAGTGCGGATTCCGCTGCTGGAGCCTTGCGGCTACCGCACGTATATCTATGAACCACAGGACGTGTCTGGCGCAGGCGAAGCCGCAGTGGCGATCGCCCGTACCGAGGACGGCAAGGCGGTGCTGGAAAATGCGCAGTTGCGGATCGAAGTCGATGCCGCAACGGGCGAGATTTGCCGCCTGTTCGACAAGGTTCGCGGCAAGGAATGGGCAGCCCCCGGCGTGCCTTTTGGCGCCTATGAATACGATGTTTACGGCAAAGATGAGGTTCTTCAATTCGTGAAGGATTACGCCTATGATTTGATGGACTGGTATGTAAACGATTTTGGCAAGCCGGGCTATCCGCGCATCGGGCACCAGCAATTCGGTCTGAAGCTGGACAGTCTGGAAACGGCCAATGACGCTGCAGCCGGCACGATCCGCTTGACATTCAGCACGCCTGCGGCAAGCCGCACCGAGTTCGGCAATGCGCAAAGCGTCGCGATCTTGCTCAAGTTGGAGCCAGATCAGCCGTTCTTCGACTACAAGCTGGAGCTGAACGACAAAGCGGCCACGGCTTTCGCCGAAGCAGGCTTCGTCGGCTTCCATCTGCAAGCCGGGGAGCCGGGCTACCGATTCCAGAAGCTGGGTGCTGTCGTAGACCCGACACAGGATATCGTTCGGGGCGCCAACCATCGCCTGCATTGCGGGGACGGCTGGGTCGATGTGACGGATGGCGGGGCAGGTCTAGCCGTCCTGGCGAAAGATACGCCGCTATTCTCCATCGGGGAGAAAGGTGTGTTCACCTACAGCAAGTCGTATCAGCCGGAGCGTCCCTCACTGTACTTTAACCTGTTCAACAACCAATGGGGCACGAACTTCCCGCAGTGGATGGCAGGCAGCTACACGTATAACTTCCGCATTGTCTTGCACCAGGGCGACTGGCAGCAAGGCGAAATCTGGAAGCAGCTCGAGCAGTGGAGCCACCCAGTGAAAACGGTACGCGGCTTCCAAGGAAGCGCTGCGCGCTCCTCGCTGCTGACAGCGGGCACCGAAGGCATCGTGCTGCTGGCATTCAAAGTGGCGGAAGACGGCAACGGCTATGTGCTGCGCCTTCAAAATGCCTGGAACGAGCCGCATCACGCCGAACTGGCATTCGCCTGCGAATTGGCTTCGGCGCATGCCTGCAATTTGTTGGAAGAGCCGGAGGCGCAACTGGACGTCCGCGCAGAGGCGGCGAGCCGTCTTGCAGTAAAATTTGCACCGAAGGAAATCATAACGATCAAGCTGCAATTCATTGAACATAATAATAGAGGCTAGGTGATTGACTTGAAGCAGATCGAGAAGTATTGGGAAGATTTAAATGTGCTGGAAGTGAACAGGCTGGCGCCTAGGGCCTACTATATCCCTTACCGCGATGCCGAAACCGCTCTGGCGAAAACGAGAGGGAAATCGCCTTTCTACCAGACGCTGAACGGAAACTGGAAATTCCGATACCATACGAGTGTTAGAGAGGTAGAGGAAGGTTTTTATCTGGAGGGTGCGGATGTCAGCGCATGGGATGATTTGCTCGTCCCCTCCTGCTGGCAAGTGAACGGCTACGACCAGCCTCAGTATACGAATATCAATTATCCATTTCCATGCGATCCGCCGTTTGTGCCGAATGTCAATCCGGCAGGAGCTTATGTCCGGGAATTTAACCTGGCGCCGCATTGGGAAGGCAAAGCGAAGCGGATCGTGTTCGAAGGCGTGAACTCCTGCTTCTACGTCTGGGTGAACGGCCAATTTGTCGGCTACAGCCAAGGCAGCCGGATGTCCGCCGAGTTCGATATGACATCGTTTGTCCGGCCGGGTAAAAACCGCATGGCCGTGCTGGTGCTCAAATGGTGCGACGGCAGCTACATCGAGGATCAGGACGCCTGGAGATACTCCGGCATATTCCGCGACGTGTACCTGCTGGCGCGAGATGAAGCGCATATCCGGGACGTGTTCAACAAGCAGGAGCTGTCCGCTGATTTCAGCCGCGCCGTGCTGCGCAGCGAAATTGAGACGGTGGGCGCAAGCCGGGTGCAGGCTGAGCTTCGGGATGCGGCCGGCAACCCGGTGGCGAGCGGAACCGCGACGGTAGACGGCCAAGGCTCAATCGAGCTGGCGGTTAACGACCCCGTGCTGTGGAACGCGGAAGCTCCGTACCTGTACCAATTGTTCTTGTCGAGTGGCGAAGAAGTGATTCACTTCTCCGTCGGGTTCCGCCAAATCGACATCACGGATGGTGTATTCCGCATTAACAGCAAGGCGATCAAACTCAAGGGCGTCAATCGCCACGATTCGCATCCGGAGCTGGGGCAGACGATTCCGTACCCCCATATGATTCAGGACTTGATGCTGATGAAAAAGCATAACATCAACACGATTCGGGAGGCGCACTATCCGAACGATCCGCGCTTCCTGGACTTGTGTGATACTTTCGGATTTTATATGGTGGACGAAGCCGATCTGGAGTGCCACGGGCTCAGCACGGGCGGGGACGGCGGCAACGGAGCGGACATTCACCAGCTCACCCGGAACCCGGCGTGGGAGCGGGCTTTTGTAGACCGTGCGCAGCGGCTCGTCGAACGGGATAAAAACCATCCGTCCGTCGTGATCTGGTCCATGGGCAATGAAGCTGGGTACGATGTGAACCATATCGCGATGGCCCGGTGGACGAAAGGCCGGGACGCTTCCCGCCCCGTTCATTACGAAAGCGCAGCGCCTGTGTACAAAGGCCATCCGGACACTTCCTGTCTGGATATGGAAAGCCGCATGTACGCGTCGCCGCAGGAGATCGAAGCTTATGCCAGCGATGAAAAAGCTGCGAAGCCGATGTTTCTATGCGAATATAGCCATGCGATGGGCAACAGCCCCGGCGATTTGCAGGAATACTGGGATGTCATTTACAAATATCCGAAGCTCATGGGCGGCTGTGTATGGGAATGGTGCGATCATTCCGTGACAACGCAGACACCGGACGGCGTGCCGTTCTACGCGTACGGCGGCGACTTCGGAGACAAGCCGAACGACGGCAACTTCTGTATGGATGGCCTGGTCTACCCGGACCGCACGCCGCATACGGGCTTGCTCGAATTGAAGAAGGTGATTGCGCCGGTGCGGATCGAAGCCGACGATTTGAAGCAGGGCCGTATTCGTTTGACTAACCTGTACGATTTTATCGGCCTCTCGCATCTTTCCCTGTTCTGGAAAGTTGAGAAGGACGGCGAGACGGTACAGCAGGGCGAAGTCACCGAACTTGCGGCAGGTCCTCATCAGACGCAGACGCTTACGCTGGGCTACAGCTTCCCGGAAGCGGCGTGCGAACGCTACTTTCTGACGCTGCTGCTGGAGCAGAAGCAAGAAACGTTCTGGTCGGCCAAAGGGCATGAGGTGACGTTCGAGCAGTTCGAACTGCCGGTTGCAAGGCTGGAAGCGGAGAAGCTGCTTCCAATCTATCCGATCAGCGTCGTTCAGGAAGATGACTGCGTGACGTTGGAAGGTTTCGACTTCGAGTATGTGTTCGATCTCATTGGCGGCGCGTTCGTCCGCATCTCCAAGCACGGCGTGCAGATGATCAGCGAGCCGACCAAGTTCGCGATCTGGAGAGCGCCGATGGACAATGACCGCAACGTGAAATCCCAGTGGCGGGAACATGGGTACGAACGCGCTCAAATCCACGTCTACGAAGCAAAGGTCGTGGAGACGGCCGACATATTTGTGAAAATTGAAGTTCGTTATTCGTTGGGCGGTTACCACAAGTACCCGATTTTGCACGGAACGGCGGTTTGGACCGTCGACGGTACTGGGGAAATTGCCCTTCATAACCAAGTAAAGGTACGGGAGGATTATCCTTTCTTGCCGCGCTACGGCTTACAGCTTACGATGCCGCAAGGCTACGAAGCGGTCGAGTATTTCGGCAATGGCCCGCACGAATCGTATATCGACAAACGCCGAAGTGTCCGCAAGGGCAAGTATGCGGCGTCGGTCGATCAATTGTTTGAAAATTATTTGATGCCGCAAGAGAACGGCTCCCGCTACGGTACGGAGTGGCTGTTGGTCACGAATGCGCTCGGCATGGGGCTGAAAATCGAGGGCGACCACGAATTTTCCTTTAATGCGGCTCACTATACGCCGGAGCAACTGGAAGAAGCCGGTCACCCGCACGAATTGACGAAGCGCAAAGAGACGATTCTCCATTTGGATTACAAAATGAGTGGTTCCGGCTCCAATTCCTGCGGCCCGGATCTGCTGCCGGCTTATCGTTTGGTAGAAAAAGAATTTGCATTTGCCATCCGGCTGCGGCCCGTTTTGACGGACAAGTAGCTTTAGAACAGAGCGTTTCCCTGAACAAGCGATCTGACCGGGATTTTCAAGCCTGGGCAGGCGCTGTCGCCGGGGCGCTCTCTTTTTTGTAGTTGGCGCAACGGACGCCGGGATAAGGGGGACCTGCCTATGACGATGAATACAATGAAGCGGTGGTTTATGGCTCCGTTTCAGATGAGCATGCGGTACAAACTGATGATATTAATGGTGATTATCGCTATTTTACCTTTGACGACCGTGACTTTTTTTGCGGCGCAGACGACCAAGCAGTCTTTAAGCTCGGAAATTATCCGTTCCAATGAATCGAGAATGAACTGGGCGTCTCAGTATTTTGACGAGAAGTTCAGCCAACTTCATTCGGTTGCCTATTCGCTCCTGCTGGACAACACTATTTTCCCAACATCCGGCCGCGAAGATGAAGGCGACATAAAGGGTCCTAATATGGGGAACTTTGATATTGAGGAGAAATTAAGGTCGCTGTATGTGGCTAACAATAACAACATCGTGCGGATTTCTTTGTATTTGAATGAAAAACAGCGCCTGTATGTGGTGGACAAAGACGCGGTACGCTTCACGGACAATCTGGATACGTCCATCGGCAATTGGGGGGAGATCGCCAAGACCCAACAGAGCGTCAATAAGGTTGTGAATGTGCCGCCGAACACGTTTATTTTAGCCCGCAGCATGAACCGTTTTGAGAATTTGCAAGTGTTGGGCGGTGTTTTGCTGGAAGTCCGGTGGAAAATGATGGGCAACGTCATGGACATGATTCACTCGGAAGCGAACAGCGAGGTGCTGATCGTGGATGCCCAAGGCAACACGATGTACAATCCGTATGGCGCCAAAGTCTCGATGGACCCGGAGACGTTGAAGAAGGCGATAGGGGACTCTGCGGCACCGGGGCACGTTCAGCTCAAGCAAGGCATTTTATTTTTCCAACCTGCCGTCTCGGGTCAGATATGGATCGTCAAGTTCGTCCCGATGAGCTACGTGACCGAGAGCGCCGCGACTACACTGAGCTTCAGCTTTTACACGGCGGTTGCTTCGATCCTGGCGGCCATTCTGCTCTCTGTGCTGATCGCTTACTTCACGACGAAGCCGATTATCCGGTTGACCAAGTCGATGAAAGCGGTCGAGCATCAAAATTTCAACGTCGGGCTCGATAATATTCGAAGCGATGAGATCGGGACGTTGGAGCGGCGGTTCAACTCGATGCTGCAGCGGATCAAGGAACTGATCCAGATTGAGTACAAAAGCAAAATCGAGACGCGTACGGCGCAAATCAAGGCGATGCAAGCGCAAATCAATCCGCATTTTCTGTACAATTCGCTGCAAGCGATCGGCGGCGTAGCCATTGACCGGAAAGTACCGGAGATTTACGATTACCTTCGAGCGATCAGCGACTTGTTCCGGTATACGATCAAAATGCAGTCCGAACTGGTGACAATATTCGATGAAATGGAGCATGTCAGCAACTATCTGCATATTCAGAAGCTCCGTTTTCAGGACATGCTCGAATTTGAGCTCGATGTGGAAGAGGGCTGCGAAGACTATTGCATGACCAAATTCACGCTCCAGCCGCTTGTGGAGAATTGCTTCGTTCATGGGCTGGAAGGGATGATGAAGAGCGGTCGTGTCCTGATCAAAGTCGAGCGCGTGGTGGATGAGATTGAAATCAGCATCGAGGACAACGGTGTTGGGATCGAACCCGAGCGTCTCGAAGATATTCAGCGGCAGCTTGAACAAACGAATGATGAGCAGCTGCTGGGCGAAAGCATGGGAATTAACAATGTGAATTCACGAATCCGACTTATTTTTGGGGAAGAGTTCGGATTGTTCGTCTCAAGCGTAGAAGGGGACGGGACGACGGTCAAAGTGATTATCCCGGCTATACGCAGGGGAGAGGAGCTACTGCAATGAAGGCTATTATTATCGACGACGAGTTTTGGATTCGGAACAGCATCCGGCATTTGGCGGACTGGGAGCGGTTCGGTATCGATCAGGTGATGGAAGCCGAGGATGGGCTGAGCGGGCTGGAGATGGTGGAGCGGCTGCACCCGGAAATCGTCATCACGGATATGAAAATGAGAGGCATGGACGGAACGCGTCTGCTGCAAAAATTGACAGAGGAGTACCCGTATATCCGCAAAATCGTGATCAGCGGGTTCGATGAATTCTCCTATATGAAGCAAGCGATTTTGTCCAAGGTCGACGAATACTTGCTCAAGCCGATCAAGCCGGAAGAGCTGAATCGCGCTTTGGAGAAAGCAGTCCGCGAGCTGCGGGCGGCACAGGGCATCCACGCGGCCCAACCGCTGGACAAGCAACTGCTCAAGGTCGTTACGGAGACGAGAAGTGTGATCGTCAGGTACATTCATGAAATGAACCCGGAGGCGATCAGTATCAGTTTCAAGCACCTGGAGGCGGCGCTGAAGGAGCACGAACCCTTGAAACCCGGTGTCAGCAACTCGCTGTACAAGCAATTCATGCAATTGCTGGAGGAACAGGCGGACCTGCTTGGCAGCGAGTTGACGCCGAACGCCCAGTCGTGGGCCGCAACCTTTTTCGTATCGGACAATACGCCGCTCTCCGCCTGGATTACCGTCTTGTCCGATGCGTTCTCCGGCAGTCTGGAGGCGCTAATCTATCAGCGGAAAAATAAAGTCGGAGTCAAAATTGACGAAATCCGGCAGTTTATCGATCATTCCTACGCGGAGCCTATCGGTCTTGGCACGATCGCCAGCCAGTTTTTCATAAGCCGGGAGCATCTGTCCCGTACGTTCAAGCAGGAAGTGGGCCTGACAGTGATGGATTACCTCGTCTCCAAACGGATCGAGAAAGCGTGCGAGCTGCTGCAGGACCCGTCGGTCTTGATCAAGAACGCTGCGAAAGCTGTCGGTTATTCGGATATTACGTATTTTTATCGGATTTTCAAAAAAATAACAGGTGTGACGCCCATCCAGTTTCGACAAGGCAGCTAATTATCATAATAGTGAAAGCGATATCACAAATGTCCAATTCAAAACGCTACTTCTGTTGAATGATTGGGGCCGCTTTCTTCTATATAATCAGGGATAGTAAGCGCTATCAAAACAAGGGGAGGCTAAACACTATGAAAAAAACACTTACTATGATTTTGGCCATGTTAATGGTGGGATCTACCGTCGCTTGCTCTTCCGGCGGAGGCACAAAAGACAATAACTCTGGCAGCACTTCGAATCAAAACGGTTCGAACGCGCCTGCGAAAAAAGTCGAACTGAAAGTATTCCTGGGTGGTCTAGACCGTTTCCGCGACCAATTCGACAAATACTTCGCGCAGTTCGCCGAAAAGGAAAAGAAAGAGAAGAACATCGTAGTTACGATCAATACCGAGTATCCGGGTTCTGAAAATGCAACACAAATCTTGAAAACGCGCTTGGCTACAGGCGACGTGCCGGACATATTCGCGCTTCACGCGGTGAACGATGTGCCGGATTACTACAAAGCCGGCTTCCTGGAAGATATGACGAACCAGCCGTTCTCCGGCAAGCTGATTGACGGCATCCGCAAGCTCGTGACGATCGACAACAAAGTCGTTGCGGTTCCGCTGGAAAGCTTGGCGTGGGGCTACCTCTACAACAAAAAAATATTTAGTGATCTGGGCCTGAAACCGCCTACGACATTAACGGAAATGAAAGCTGTCGTGCAGAAGCTGAACGACAACAAAATTACGCCATTCATGCTGAGCTACAAAGAGAGCTGGATTCCGCAATTGTTCCTGCCTCTGGCTGTCGGCGGTCTAGGCAACTCCACTCAAAAAGGGTTTGTTGACCGCATGAACAAAGATCAAGGCAGCTTCGCCGAGCTGAAAGATATGTTCGGCATCATCGACCTCGTGAACAGCAACGGAACCGGCCGCGTATTCGAGGTTGGCAACGACGACGGCGCTGCGGATTTCGCAGCCGGCAAAGCGGCCATGTGGGTACAAGGTCCTTGGGATGCTGACAGCTTGCTGAAAGCGAACAGCAGCTTCGATTTCGGGGTTGCTCCGCTTCCGCTGAACGACAATCCGGCTTCCACGCTGATCAACGTGTCCGTATCGACATCCCTGGCGATGGCTTCGAGCGGTAAAAACAAAGAAGTTTCCGCCGACCTTCTGAACTTCATCCTGGACGACCAAGCATCCAATGCGCTGTACCAAGGCTTGAAATTCAATCCGGTGTCCAAAGCTCACACGTTCAAACCGTATCCTTGGGTTGAAGATGCGTCCGCTTATGTCAATAAAGGACAATCCTATCAAGATCCGCAAATCCCAGCCGCTGTTAAAGATGAGTCGGGAAAAGCGCTTCAAGCCTACTTTAGCAAAAAAATGACGGCTGACGACGTGATTAAGGATCTGGATAAAACGTGGAAAAATGCTAACGCTGTAGCTAACAAAAAATAAAGAATGGATAACAGCTGCCGTGCCTTGCTTGGAATGTACAAGATCAGGGCACGGCACGGATTTTCCTAAGGAGTGAGCCCCGTGCTAAGACGCCTTGTTAAGACTCATAGATCTTTAATCCTGTTCGTTCTTCCCGCTTTTGTCCTGTACGTCACGTTTCTCGTCATTCCTATGCTGCAGGGCTCGTACTACAGCTTCACAAATTGGGACGGACTGAATAAAAACTACAGTTTTGTTGGCCTGCAGAACTTTATCGAAGCGATCAGCGACGATAAAAACTTCCAGTCTTCGATTTTGTTTACAGCGAAATACGTGGTCTTTGCAGTTATTTTCCAAAATGCCGTCGCGCTCTTGCTGGCGCTTATGATTGAATCGCGCAGCCGCGGCAAAGGCTTGCTCCGGACTATCTTTTTCATGCCTAGCATGCTCAGTATCATTATCAGTACTTTTATGTGGGCGTTTGTCTTTACCAAAGTCATGCCGGCGTTGTCCCGGTTTGCGGCTCTGAAGTTTCTGGATATTTCCTGGCTTGGCGATCCGAACATTTCCTTCTGGACGATCCTTATGGTTTCCGTCTGGGGTGGGATCGGAACGTTGATGATTATTTATATGTCCGCGATTCAAGGCATTCCGCAGCATTTGAAAGAAGCCGCCATTATCGACGGCGCCAACCCTTTTCATATGCTTCGCTACATTACGCTGCCGCTGATCGCGCATGCGCTTACAATCTGTATTTTTCTTACCCTGAACAACTCGTTTAAAGTGTACGACTTGATCTACGCTTTGACCGGAGGCGGTCCTGCACGGGCCACACAGGTGATTTCTATGAACATTTTGGAAGAGGCTTATCAGCAAAACTTCCGCTACGGCTATGCCAGCGCGAAAGCCATTATCCTGTTCCTCATCATACTTGTCATTACATTGATTCAAGTTACCGTCATGAAGAAAAGGGAGGTGGAAGCGTGAACAGACGGCTGTATTCCGTATCAACCCTTGTGGTGCTGATCGTTGTGGCCTGCTTCTTCCTATTCCCGATTTATATGGCGATCTTGAACTCCTTCAAGACACAGGGAGAAATGTACGCTTCCGTACTCGGCCTGCCGACGAAATTCCATTTTGAGAACTACGTGCAAGCGTTCAAGAAAGCGAACATGCTAGAGAGCGGCTTGAACACGGTTGTTGTAACCGTGACCGGGATTTGCGGCATCGTACTGTGCAGTTCGCTGGCCGGTTACAAGCTTTCGCGTACACGGGGCGCATTAAGCAACGCCATCTTCATGCTGTTCGTTTCGTCGATGCTTATTCCGTTCCAAACGATTATGGTGACTTTAACGAAAATGGCCAAAAACCTCGGATTGCAAGGTACGCCGTTCGGTCTCGGCATCGTGTGCGCCGGTCTTGGCGTCAGCATGGCGGTGTTCCTGTATCACGGCTTCGTAAAGGGGATTCCGCGCGAGCTCGACGAGTCCGCAAAAATAGATGGCTGCGGTGAAGTCAAAACGTTTTTCAGCATCATATTGCCGCTGCTGCTGCCGATTACCTTTACTATCGTTATCTTGAACCTGTTGTGGCTGTGGAACGACTTCCTGCTGCCTGTCCTGATGCTGACGGATTTCCACAAATATACACTGGTGCTGACAATCAATATGTTCTTCGGCAAATATAGCCGTGAATGGTCGCTTATTCTCGCATCGCTGATCTTGTCTTCGATTCCGATCGTGATTATTTTCGCGATCTTCCAGCGCTGGATCATCCAAGGAATTACGGAAGGCGCGGTGAAGGGCTAAGTGTTCATATGTCGATAACTCACTTATACGATTCATTGATGAGAAGGTTCGCCGTCAGAAATAAATAAGTCAGTAGAAAAAAACCGCGAAGGCTTGATGCTACGCGGTTTTTTTCTAGTTCTGGTCATTTCTTTCATTATTCTTTTATTTGGCTTTAGTAAACTTTTAAAAGTGATGATTTGAAATTTATTAAAGCTAAGAGGAGTAAAACAACGATAAAGTTGAATCCAAAAACGTATACAGTACCATATCGTTATTGATGGGAGCGAGTTGTAAATGAATCGAAAAGCAAAGCAGACTTATCGTAAATTAGTAAGTATTATACTGGGAATGTTGATTTTTTTGTCGGGCGTACCCAATATGGGCGCGCCAATGGTTGCCCAAGCTGCGTCTGAACAATGGGTCACAGTAGGCTCAGCCGGTTTTTCGGCAGGTGCTGCAACTTATACAAGGATAGCCATCGACAGCAGTGGCACGCCCTATGTTGTTTATAGGGATGGGGGTAGAGGCGGTAATGCAACCGTCATGAAATATAACGGAAGCGCGTGGGTGAATGTTGGCTCCGCCGGTTTTGGTGATGCAACTAATGTAAGTATTGCCATCGACAGCAGCGGTACGCCCTTTGTTCTGTTTCAGGATGCTGGTAACAGCTTTAAAGCAACCGTTATGAAATATAACGGAAGCTCGTGGGTAAATGTAGGTTCCGCCGGTTTTTCGGCAGGTGGAGCAGAATTTACAAATATAGCCATCGAC
Organism: Paenibacillus marchantiophytorum; assembly: GCF_014640555.1. Classification (GTDB taxonomy): domain Bacteria; phylum Bacillota; class Bacilli; order Paenibacillales; family NBRC-103111; genus Paenibacillus_E; species Paenibacillus_E marchantiophytorum. Next base: position 246,674 of record NZ_BMHE01000006.1, read on the forward strand.
AGTAGTGGCACGCCCTTTGTTGTGTATAAGGATGGGGGGAACAGCAATAAAGCAACCGTCATGAAATATAACGGAAGCGCGTGGGTGAATGTAGGTTCCGCCGGTTTTTCGGCAGGAAGTGCAAGTTATACAAATATAGCCATCGACAGCAGTGGCACGCCCTATATTGTGTATAAGGATGGGGTTAACAATAAAGCAACCGTCATGAAATATAACGGAAGCTTGTGGGAGAATGTAGGTTCCGCGACAGGTGGAGCAAATTATACAAGTATAGCCATCGACAGCAGCGGCACACCCTATATTGTGTATAAGGATTTGTTGAACAGCGAAGAAGCGACCGTCATGAAATATAACGGAAGCTCGTGGGAGAATGTTGGATCTGCCGGTTTTTCAGCGGGTGTTGTAGATTATACAAGTATAGCTATAAACAGCAGCGGCACGCCCTATGTTATGTATAAGGATTATGGTAACGGCGGTAAAGCAACCGTTATGAAATATAACGGAAGCTTGTGGGAGAACGCAGGCTCCGCCGGTTTTTCGGCGGGTATTGCAGATTATACAAGTATAGCCATTGACAGCAGCGGCACGCCCTATGTTGTGTATTTGGATGATGAGAAGAGGAGTAAAGCAACCGTCAAGAAGCTTGCAGTGACATATACGGTGACGTATGACGGCGACGGCGCTGCGTCCGGAAGTGTGCCGACGGACAGCGCCACCTATCAATCGGGAGATACGGCCACGGTTCTGGGCAACACGGGAAGCCTAGTGAAGACGGGTTACACGTTCGCGGGTTGGAACACGAAGGCGGATGGAACTGGAATGGATTACGTGGCAGGTGCCCCCATCAGCATAAACTTAGCCGACGTGACACTGTACGTGAAGTGGACAACGACCAACGCGGCCACGCCGAGCATCGGCACGCAACCGACAGGAGCAACGGTGAACGAAGGCGCGAGCAGCCCGAGCTTGAGTGTAGCGGCGACGGTGAGCGACAGCGGAACGCTGAGCTATCAGTG
>NZ_BMHE01000006.1:247830-275493 GCF_014640555.1 Paenibacillus marchantiophytorum
TAGTGGTGCAACGAGCGCATCGTATGCAGCGCCGACGTTAGCTGCGGGAACGACATACTACTACGTCGTAGTGACGAACACGAACAGCAGCGTGACGGGCAGCCAAACGGCGTCGACGACAAGCAGTGCGGTGTCGGTAACGGTGAACGCGCTGACCAATGCGGCAACGCCGATCATCGGCACGCAGCCGACAGGAGCAACGGTGAATGAAGGCGCGAGCAGCCCGAGCTTGAGTGTAGCGGCGACGGTGAGCGACAGCGGAACGCTGAGCTATCAGTGGTACAGCAACACGACAAGCAGCAATAGCGGCGGCGCAGCGATCAGCGGGGCAACAAGTGCATCGTATACAGCGTCGACGTTAGCGGCGGGAACGACATACTACTATGTCGTGGTGACGAACACGAACAGCAGCGCGACGGGCAGCCAGACGGCGTCGACGACAAGCAGTGCGGTGTCGGTAACGGTGAACGCGCTGACCAATGCGGCAACGCCGAGCATCGGCACGCAGCCGACAGGAGCAACGGTGAACGAAGGAGCGAGCAGCCCGAGCTTGAGTGTAGCGGCGACGGTGAGCGACAGCGGAACGCTGAGCTATCAGTGGTACAGCAGCACGACCAGCAGCAATAGCGGCGGCGCAGCGATTAGCGGGGCAACGAGTGCATCGTATGCAGCGCCGACGTTAGCGGCAGGAACGACATACTACTATGTCGTGGTGACGAACACGAACAGCAGCGCGACGGGCAACCAAACGGCCACGGCGACGAGCAGTGCGGTGTCGGTAACAGTGAACGCGCTGACCAATGCGGCCACGCCGATCATCGGCACGCAGCCGACGGGAGCAACGGTGAACGAAGGAGCGAGCAGTCCGAGCTTGAGTGTAGCGGCGACGGTGAGTGACAGCGGAACGCTGAGCTATCAGTGGTACAGCAACACGATCAGCAGCAATAGTGGCGGCACCGCGATCAGCGGGGCAACGAGCGCATCGTATGCAGCGCCGACGTTAGCTGCGGGAACGACATACTACTACGTCGTAGTGACGAACACGAACAGCAGCGTGACGGGCAGCCAAACGGCCACGGCGACGAGCAGTGCGGTGTCGGTAACAGTGAACGCGCTGACCAACGCGGCCACGCCGAGCATCGGCACGCAACCGACAGGAGCAACGGTGAACGAAGGCGCGAGCAGCCCGAGCTTGAGTGTAGCGGCGACGGTGAGCGACAGCGGAACGCTGAGCTATCAGTGGTACAGCAGCACGACCAGCAGCAATAGCGGCGGTACCGTGATCAGCGGGGCAACGAGCGCATCGTATGCAGCGCCGACGTTAGCTGCGGGAACGACATACTACTACGTCGTAGTGACGAACACGAACAGCAGCGTGACGGGCAGCCAAACGGCGTCGACGACAAGCAGTGCGGTGTCGGTAACGGTGAACGCGCTGACCAATGCGGCAACGCCGATCATCGGCACGCAGCCGATAGGAGCAACGGTGAACGAAGGCGCGAGCAGCCCGAGCTTGAGTGTAGCGGCGACGGTGAGTGACAGCGGAACGCTGAGCTATCAGTGGTACAGCAGCACGACCAGCAGCAATAGCGGCGGCGCAGCGATCAGCGGGGCAACAAGCGCATCGTATGCAGCGCCGACGTTAGCTGCGGGAACGACGTACTACTATGTCGTAGTGACGAACACGAACAGCAGCGCGACGGGCAGCCAAACGGCCACGGCGACGAGCAGTGCGGTGTCGGTAACAGTGAACGCGCTGACCAACGCGGCCACGCCGAGCATCGGCACGCAGCCGACGGGAGCAACGGTGAACGAAGGTGCGAGCAGCCCGAGCTTGAGTGTAGCAGCGACGGTGAGTGACAGCGGAACGGTAAGCTACCAGTGGTACAGCAACACGATCAGCAGCAATAGTGGCGGCACCGCGATCAGCGGGGCAACGAGCGCATCGTATGCAGCGCCGACGTTAGCTGCGGGAACGACATACTACTACGTCGTAGTGACGAACACGAACAGCAGCGTGACGGGCAGCCAAACGGCGTCGACGACAAGCAGTGCGGTGTCGGTAACGGTGAACGCGCTGACCAACGCGGCCACGCCGAGCATCGGCACGCAGCCGACGGGAGCAACGGTGAACGAAGGAGCGAGCAGCCCGAGCTTGAGTGTAGCGGCGACGGTGAGCGATAGCGGAACGCTGAGCTATCAGTGGTACAGCAGCACGACCAGCAGCAATAGCGGCGGCGCAGCGATCAGCGGGGCAACGAGCGCATCGTATGCAGCGCCGACGTTAGCGGCGGGAACGACGTACTACTACGTCGTTGTGACGAATACGAACAGCAGCGCGACGGGCAGCCAAACGGCAATAGCTACAAGCAACGCAGTCAAGTTGACCGTCAATGCGGCAGTGTCTTCAGCACCTACGGGGCTTACAGCAATAGCTGGGAATGGGCAAGTTGCGTTAACTTGGAACGGTATATCTGAGACAGTCACCTACAGTGTCTATAAGGGAACGGCTTCTGGCTTGTATGGCTTAACCCCCATAGCGACAGTGAGCAGCACGACTTATAGCTACACAGTAACGGGTCTGACGAACGGCGCTACTTATTATTTCGCAGTAAAAACGAGCAACGCGGGAGGAAGCAGCAACTACTCCAACGAAGTGAGTGCAACACCCAAAGCCCCTACACCTGGCGGATCCAGTACTACGAGCGAAACCGGATTCAGCGGCAGTGCGACCAACACCGAAACGATTGCGGCTGCCAGCGGGGGGACAACAAAGCTGAACGGAGCGACAATCGAAGTTCCGGCCGGAGCGATGGCTAGCAACATTCAAGTAACGGTTGATAAAGTGAGTGACGCTTCGATTCTGCCGCTGGACAGCGCCTTGCAATTGGTCAGCGAGGTGTACGAGATCAAGAAAGACAAGGATGGAGAATTTAGCAAGCCGATCGTTATTACGCTGCCTTTCGACAAAACGAAGGTGGACTTTGGGAAGTCGACGATAGGCATATATTGGCTGAACGAGCAAACACATAAATGGGTGTCATTGGACAGCCTGAAGGTCGACGAAAAGAACGGGACGGTATCCGGAACGGTTAGCCATTTTACGAAATTTGCCGTTCTGGCATCCGATAAAGCGAAGCCCGTGCAGCCGCAAACGAACGAAGCGGACTTTGCAGATATCAAAGGACATTGGTCCGAAGAGAACGTGCGGGAACTGGTGAAGCTTGGCGCGATTAAAGGCTACTCAGACAACACGTTTAAGCCGAATGCAAACATCACAAGAGCGGAATTTGTGACCATCATCGTCAAAGCGTTCCATCTTGGGGAGCAAAATGGCAAAACCTTCGCCGATACGGAGACTCACTGGGCAAAGAGCGCTATTACGACTGCCGCAGTGAAAGGCATTATTGCCGGGTATAGCGACACCCGTTTCGGGCCGGACGATCTCATAAACCGTGAGCAAATGGCGGCAATCATCGTTCGCGCCGCCAAACTGGCTGCGACGGAATTGAGTGTCAATTCCCCGGACAGCGTCGATATATCCGACTGGGCGCGTAAGGCACTTGCAACGGCGACAGCCAAAGGCTTAATCAACGGTTATGAAGACGGCACAGTGAAACCGAAAGTGAACACTACCCGCGCCGAAGCGGTCACGGTCATACTCAGAGCTTTACATGCGCAACCGTAATGGTTCTGATACGGGGGGGTTCTTCTTTTAGAGTGGTAGTGTAGAGGAGAAATATGGTAATAGAAAACTTTCATAAGCAAACAAAAGAAGCTCCAGTCGAACACACTTGTTATGAGTGTTTTGACTGGGGCTTTTTTTATAATCGAAGCTATTCTCTGAAATAATTCTCAGGCCATAATTTGCGGGCTCAGTATTCCCAACATTATAATTGTTATAAATATCCTATAGAAGCACTAACCTGGAGGACGGCATGCAATTTGAACCAATTTATTATATTGGAGAATTACTTCTACCGAAGATCGAGTTAAATATGACTACGAACCAATCGATTGGCATTATAACGGACTTGAAGCGAAAGCAGCTTTTAATGGATCAATTAGTTGATCATTCCCGATATTATTTATTTCGGGTTCAACAAAATGAGTATATGCGTTTAACGGTGGAAGAGCTAATCACTTTTCTAATCAGAATAACGGAGAGGAATGAGAGTGCCGCTTGGTTGATGGATTATTTTGCTTTAAAAGAAGAACGGAAGGTAAAAATCAAAGATCTAAGCTCAACGAAAAGAATGTATGTGACTTTGCTGCGTGTCTTTTTTGCGCATCAGCCCACACTTATACTGGAGGAACCGTATTTTTACTTGGAAGAGCAAGATCGTCGTCAATTCAAACGGATTCTGGATGATCTTTCGCAAGAAAAGCAGATTTTAATTTTAACTTCGAATTTAGAGGATGCCCTTATTTCCTGTGATGCCATTTATCGGTTGAACGAGTCCGGATTTCATCCATTGGATATTCGGGACTTCGAAGAGGATAAGCAGGAAGTACAGAAACAAGACGAAGCCAATATAACCTTGCAGAAGATCTCAACCAAAAGAAATGATAAAGTCATTTTATTTAATCCGCCTGAAATCGATTTTATAGAAAGTGTAGAGGGTTCAATCCTTGTTCATGTGGGCGGCGAAAATTATGACTGTGCGTTGACGCTAACCGAACTCGAGCAGAGATTGTTAAATTTCGGTTTTTTTAGGTGTCATCGCTCCTACATCGTTAATCTGCAAAAAGTAAGAGAGATTATTACATGGACGAAGAATAGCTACAGCTTGCGGTTGAATACAGGTAAAGATGCTGTGGTTCCATTATCCCGTTCCAAATTGCATGAATTAAAAGCACTTCTTAATATTTAATTTCCGGGGAAATAAAGAACCAATCAAGCATGGAGTGGTACCATTCAGGTGACAACAGCTACATTTCGGCGGGTTTTGATGGCAGGAAGCAGGCAATTTATATATGTTTAAGTCATCAACGCTAAGGAAGTGGTGTCTATGGATGTTATCCAAGTAGAACGCATTGGAAAGAGATTTGGAAATAAGGATGCGATAGCAGATGTGTCTTTTTCAATTCCGAAAGGGGAAATTTTTGGTTTCCTGGGTCCGAGTGGTTCAGGAAAAACAACATTAATAAAGATTTTAACTGCGCAATTAAATCCGACAAGTGGACAGGCAAGTGTATTTAATCAGCCAGCGGAGATGATGCACCAGTCTTCACAGAAGATGCGCTTTGGCATTTTGACGGATAACAGTGGTCTATATGAGAGATTAACTATAGAGGAAAATCTAGAGCTGTATCGCCAGTTATATGATCTTCCTAAATCTTCGATTGATAAGGTGCTGCAGTTTGTAAACTTAAGCGGAGAGCGCAAAAAGAAAGTCAATTTCTTATCAAAAGGGATGCGTCAACGTGTCATGCTGGCCTGCGCGATAATCCATGAGCCGGAATTATTATTTCTGGATGAACCTACTTCGGCTTTAGATCCGGTAAACTCAGCACATATTTATAAAGGCTTGCGCTACTTAAATGAGAAAGGGACAACGATTTTTTTAACTACGCATGATATGGCTGAGGCAGAATTGATATGTAACCGTGTAGCGATTTTGTATCAGGGACAAATCCAAACCATCGGCTCACCGAAGGAACTTAAACGACAGCATCGGGAAAATGTAATTCGTGTTGACTTAATCAATGGGGAATCCTACGAGCTCCCGATCGATGAGGGAACGGCTGATCAAATAGCGGATTGGATGAAACGGGGGCTCATTGACCGGTTAGAAACGAAAGAGCCAAGTCTAGGTGATATCTTTATTAAAATGACAGGAAGTGAGTTACTATGAGTATCTCATTAAAACGTGCCCGGGCGATATTTGTGAAGGATTACAAAGAGTTTTCACGCAATTATGCGGTCTCCATTATGTTAATTTTCCCAATTATTCTCGCACTTCTTTTTCGGGGGGCAGGTTCATCTTTACAAGGTGCTATAGGTTTTCTTCTAAATACTTCGCTTGTATTACTAACATGTTTCGCACAAGCATGCTTGATTGCGGAAGAGAAGGAGCGTAACACTTTACGATCATTAATGATGACTCCGGCCACGACCATGGATGTTCTAATCGGTAAAAGTACTTTAGTCTTCGTAATGTCTGCTATTGTTCTGGCTATTGCTACGTTTATATTTGGCTATGAGCCAGCTAATATATGGGCGTTTGTGGCAGCAATCATTCTTTCGATTATTCTATACACAGCTGCCGGGACGATATGTGGTTTATTCTCCAAGACGTTGCTTGAAGCCTCATTATCCATACTCCCTGTGGCGTTCGTATTCACCGGGGCACCCTGGGGGGCGTTACTAGTGAAGGATTATCCAGTCTTCAAAGTGCTGGATTACATGCCAAGCAGTCAGCTTGTGCATTTGCTAGGTATAAGCAATACAGGCTTTACGATGGGAGATTTATTAAAACCCCTCCTCATTATTTTGGCATGGACGGTTGTATTAACGATTGTATCTGTTGTTTTGTATCAACGACGGTTAAAGGATGAGTAGAAAAAAATATAAAAGAGTTTCTGACTTTATGCCGGAGTATGTGCTGCAGTATCGGGAATTTATCACGCCCCCGTATACACCGGTTATGTTCGGCTGCTAAGTCAAGAACTCGGCATCCGTCCTACGGAAAAGTTGATTCAGCCAAACGACCAATGTTACGAGGCCTTACCGATAAAAAAAGACAAAACCGCGAAGCCTGCTGCTGCGCGGTTTTTGTCTGTTTATGACGAAATCTTTCATTATTCTTTTATTGGAGTGTGGTAGACTTAACTTAGTTTACGGCAACGGACGTACAGGGATAAGAGGAGTGAAGGTAGCTATGATCACGAGGGTGTTATTGAAAAGGTTTACGATTCGTTTATTACTGGGATTGATGCTAGTTTCATCGATGCCATTTTCGTCTTTATTCACGTTACCTGCGCAAGCCAACGGACCAGACGGTAGCGATGGTTGGACGGAATGTGCGGCAGAGGGGGTAGCCTGTACATTCTCAGGGACCAAAGAAGTGCGATTCTGGGGAATCGGCACCCCTGCAATACCTGCTAATTATAGCTATACTTCTCAATTATTGACGGGAGGGACACTATGCACAAGCGCTGCTTTCGGCTATAGTGATCCTGCTCCTGGAACTAGGAAAAGGTGTTACTACCGTAATGTACAGCTGGATAGCAAAGTGACATCCATGACTAGTGCACACGATAAGAAAGTGACCGTTACATTCCATGTTTATGCCATACAGGCTGGCTCGTTAGAGGACTTGAAGAGTAAGATTACAGTGAAAAAAACAGGTGAAACCGGCTATTCAGCTCTAGGCACCGAAGATACCGTTGCCAACCCAACATCTACAGCGACGTCGAGTACGGTTGAAATTAACTTTAAAGACGCATTAGTTGGTTCGGAGAACGCGATACAGATAGCTCCTGAGGCATTCAAGGATAGCAACGGCGATCCGATAGAGATACCGGTGACGTCTTCCGTAGTTGGCGAAGCGCCAGACGGAAGCCTTGGCTGGACGAATTGTTCTGCGCTTTACGGCTTTTGTAACTTTACAGGGACGAAAGAAGTGCGATTATGGGGAACGGGTGCTCCGGCTATACCCGCTGATTATGATTTTGTAGCTAGAATTAGTACGGACAGTACGTATTGTTCAGTTTCTGCATTCGGTGGCATTGATCCTGCTTTTGGAACCGTTGAACGGTGCTATTACCGTGATGTACAGCTGGATAGTGCAGTGACGACGACAATGAGCGGACCCAATAATAAAGCGACGTTGACCTTTCATACATATGCCAAACAAACGGGCACGCTGGATGATTTGAAGCGTAAGATCACAGTGAAGAAAACAGGTGAGGCTGCCTACTCGGCTCTTGGTGCTGAGGATACGGTTGCGAATCTGACCTCTACGGCTGGGTCGAGTACGCTTGTCATCAAATTTAAGGATACGTTAGTCGGTCCGGAGAACACGATACAAATAGCGCCTGGGGCTTTCAAGGATAGCAATGGCCAACCGATTCATTTGCCGGTAACCGTTTCTATAACGTCATTACCAACGGGACCGGACGGCAGCCCGGGTTGGACGGATTGTGGTGATGAAGGCGGGAATTGTTCTTTTCGAGGGACGAAAGAAGTAAGGTTGTGGGGGATAGGTCCTAATTATGGCTTCATCACTCATATATTTAGAGATATTACGGATAGTCCGAGATGTCAAACGTACTTTATTGGCAATTATGATCCTGCACCAGGTTCTCCGAAAAGGTGCTACTACCGTGATGTCCAGCTGGATAGTGCAATGACAACGGTCGTTAGCGGACTCAATAATAAGGTGACATTCACATTTAATATGTACGCCGTACAGGCCGGCGCTATTGAAGACTTGAAGCGTAAAATTATGGTTAAACGAACAGGTGATTCTGCCTATTCAGCGCTAGGTGCTGAGGATACAGTTGCCAATCCAACCTCTACGGCTATTTCAAGTACCCTCGAAATTAACTTTAAGAATCCGCTAGTTGGGTCGGGTAACGCCATTCAGATCGCTCCTGAGGCATTCAAGGATACGAATGGTGAGCTAATAGATCTATTGGTCTCTACTGCACTCAAGGAGCCTCTTGCCATAGACGCTGCACCGGACGGCAGCCTGGGTTGGACGTTTTGTGCCGCAGAGAATGGGAATTGCAGCTTTACAGGAAGGAAAGAAGTGCGCTTTTGGGCAATCGACCAACCTGATAAGTTTCAATCTATCGTAAGCACAAATGATACGGCATGTACCCTTGCGTCCTTCGGTAATCGTGATCCGGCATCTGAATCTGCCAAAAGGTGTTACTACCGTGACGTCCAGCTTGATAATAACGTGTTGACAGTCGTCAGCGGAAGTAATTCGAAAGTGAAAGTCACTTTTAACACATATGCCATTCAAGCTGGCACTTTAGAAGATTTCAAAAGCAAGATATCGATTAAAAAAACGGGTGATTCTGCCTATACAGCGCTAGATACCGAAGATACACTTGCAAATGCAACCTCTACGGCTACTTCGAGTACATTCGAAATTAATTTCAAAAACGCGTTAGTTGGTTCGGAGAACGCCATTCGGATCGGGTCCAACGCATTTAAAGATAGTAATGGCCAGTTCATCGATATAACGGTGAATTCTAACGTCGTGGGTGTTATTCCAGACGGCAGCCCTGGTTGGACGTATTGTGCTGCGGATGGCGAGAATTGCAGTTTTGCAGGGCCGAAAGAAGTGAGATATTGGGGAATAGGCACGCCAGCACCTAATTATGGTTATCGGTCCAAAGTCATTTCGGGAGGAACGGTTTGTACAATGGCTGCCTTCGGTAATACGGATCCAGCGAATGGAACATTCAAAGCGTGTTACTACCGGGATGTCCAGTTGGATTACAACGTGTCGACCGTCGTTAGCGGACATAACAATAAAGTGACACTCACATTCTCTACGTATGCCATACAGGCGGGCACTTTAGAAGAATTAAAGAATCACATCGCCGTCAAAAAAACAGGTGACACGATCTTTGCTGCTCTAAGTCCAGAAGATGTCGTTGCTAATAAAGTATCTACGGCTGCGTCGAGTACGCTTGAAATTACCTTCAAGGACACGCTAGTTGGTTCAGGAAATACGATACAGATAGCGCCTGGGGCATTCAAGGATGGTAATGGCCAGCTCATCGACATAGCGATTACGTCTTCATTAACATTGTTAGGCCTTGGTCCGGACGGCAGCGCGGGTTGGACGAATTGCGCTGCGGATGGCGGGGGATGCAGCTTTACGGGGACGAAAGAAGTGAGATACTGGGGAATCGGCACACCTGCTGTACCGGCTAATTATGGCTTTAGCTCTCAAATCATTACGAGTTATACGGCGTGTTCCATTGCGGCTTTCGGCAGTATCGATCCAGCACCTGGAACGTCAAAAAAATGTTACTACCGTGACGTACAGCTGGATAGTGCAGTAAAGACAGTCGTTAGCGGGATCAATAATAAAGTGAAGATGACATTTAATACGTATGCCATACAGGCTGGCACTTTAGAGGAATTGAAGAGCAAGATTACAGTTAAACGAACAGGTGAAGCCGCCTATAAAGCGTTAGGTGCAGAAGATACAGTTGCCAATCCAACATCTACGGCTATGTTAAGTACGCTTGAATTTAATTTTAAAGATCCGTTAACAGGTTCAGACAATGTGATACAAATCGCTCCGGGAACCTTTAAGGATAGCAATGGCCAACCCATCGACATACCAGTGACGTCCCTGCTAACTTTGTTACCCGCGGCGCCAGACGGCAGCTTGGGTTGGACATATTGCGCGGAAGAAGGAAAGTTTTGTATCTTTACCGGTAAGAAAGAAGTGAGATATTGGGGAATAGGTACACCTGCTGTACCCGCTAATTACGGCTTTAGATCCCTAGTTATTACGGATGTTACAGCCTGTTCTAAGGCTGCTTTCGGTAATGTTGATCCTGCATTTGGCACGACGAAAAGGTGTTTTTACCGTGATATACAGCTTGATAATAACGTAAAGACAGTGGTAAGCGGACTCAATACGAAAGTTACTTTTACATTTAATACGTATGCCATTCAGGCTGGATCTTTAGCAGATTTGAAAAGTAAAATGACGGTTAAAAAAACAGGAGCCTCGACCTACACAGCGCTAGGCACTGAAGATACGGTTGCGAATCTAACATCGACAGCAGACTCGAGTACGCTTGAAATTAACTTCAAGGACACGTTAGTTGGTTCGGGCAATACGCTGCAGATAGCTCCTGGGGCGTTCAAGGATAGCAATGGCTTGTCAATTAACATCACGATTACATCCTCTTTAACATTGTTGCCCACTGCCCCAGATGGTACTTTTGTTTGGACAGATTGTGCAGCAGAGAACGGAAATTGTATATTTACTGGGACCAAAGAAGTGAGATACTGGGGAATCGGCGCACCTGCTGTACCCGCTAATTATGGCTATTTGTCTAAAGTCGTTACCATTGGTATCGGATGTAGTGGGGATGAGTTCGGTGGTATGGATCCTGCACCAAATACCTATAAGAGGTGTTACTACCGCGCAGTACAGCTGGATAGTGCAGTGAATTCAAGCATAAGCGGACGCCATAATAAAGTAACGGTTACCTTTCATATGTATGCCATCCAGGCGGGTACTTTAGATGAGTTGAAGAGTAAAATTACGGTTAAAAGAGCAGGCCAGACAGCCTATACAGCGCTAGGCGCAGAGGATACAGTCGAGATCCTATCCTCTACGGCTGTCACGAGTACACTTGAAATTAACTTTAAGGATGCCTTGGTTGGATCGGGTAACACTTTACAGATTGCTGCTGGGGCATTCAAGGACAGCAATGGGCAGCCCATCAACCTATTGGTCTCCTCCCCTTTAACAATGCCGTTGGAAGTGGATGCGGTAGCTGCTAATGCTACTGTCATTACGGGTACAGCCGAAGCTGGCTCCAGGGTAACGGTAAGTGCAGGTGCAGGCCTATTGGGAACAGTTGTCGTGACAGATGGTACGTTCGCCATACCTATTCCCGTTCAAACCGTAGGTAAGACGCTTACGATAATCGCCAAACATGCAGCAAACAATGTCAGCTTAACAGCGACTGTAACGGTAACAGCCGATGTAACAGCACCAACAGCACCTATAGTGAACACAGTAAATATGGAAGATACTTTCGTAACAGGTTCAGCGGAGGCTGGTTCCACGGTAAAGGTGAAAGCAGGGGCAAGTTTACTTGGAACTGGCCTAGCAGCAGCAGGTGGAGCCTACTCCGTACCGATTGCAGCTCAAGCAGCAGGCACGCAGCTTACGATTACGGCAACGGATGCAGGGTTGAACGAAAGTTTACCAACCCGTGTAATCGTAGCGCAGACGGATAAACAAGCGGTAACCGCTGCAATTCAGGCTTTGGCAATTACTTATGGCGGCAGCGATGGGGCAGCGAGTGTAACCCAAGCTGTAGGCTTGCCAGCAACAGGAATAAACGGAACGACAGTTGTGTGGGCATCCAACCATACGGCAATTAACGCCGCGACGGGTAGGGTAACACGTCCTTCACATGGAGCGGGCAATACGACGGTAACGTTAACGGCGACGATCAGCAAAGGCGCAGCAAGCGAGATTAAAGCATTCACGCTGATTGTAGCGGCGGAAACAGCAAGCAATAACGCTGATTTGAGCGGCTTGCGTGTAAGCAGCGGAACATGGAACGAAACATTAGACGCGGCAGTAACGAGCTATAGGCTGAGCGTACCGAACAGCATCGCGAGTCTAACGGTTACACCAACAGCGGCAGATGGGATGGCGAGTGTGAAAGTAAACGGAGCGATCGTTGCAAGTGGAGATCCGAGCGCAGCGATTCCTTTGAATGTAGGAGCGAATACCATTATCGTAGACGTAACCGCACAGGGTGGAACGACCACGAAAACCTACTTGATCCATGTCACAAGGGTTAGCAACGAAGCTGTGTTGTCGGGTCTGACCGTTGATCAAGGCACATTAACGTTTAAGCCGTCTGAACTTGCTTATCGTGTAGATGTGGCGAGCACGGTTACAAGTCTTCTTTGGACCGTTACCAAAGCGAATCCCAACCAAACACTGACGGTTACAGGTGTGACTTCCAATTCTACTTCTATAACGGGCAATGTATACGCCTATACCGTACCGAGCTTAAATGTGGGAACTAATTTGATCAACATTCAGGTAACAGCGGAAGATGGTTTGGCGACGAATACGTATCAATTGACCGTGAACCGTGCACCGGTTGTGCCGGTAGTCAGCAGCAATGCTGACTTGAGCGCTGTCTTGTTATCGAGCGGAGTACTTAATCCCATCTTCGCTTCAGGTACCAAAACCTACACGTCCAGTGTGGGGAATGAGATATCGCGTCTAACGGTAACAGCAAGCGTATATGATAGCCAAGCGACGATGACCGTGAACGGTATTGCTGCAGCAAGTGGACTAGCGAGCGAAGCGATCAGCTTGCGTGTAGGTCCCAATCCTATCACACTTGTTGTTACTGCGCAGGATGGGAGCATCAAGACATATATCGTGACAGTGACACGTGGCGACAGCACACCAGTCGTTGTCCCAGGTGACAGCCATACAACGCCGCCCCTTGATACGACTGTTACCTCTACAGATGGGAACTTGACGTTGGCGATTGGTCAAACGGGCAAAGTTAGTTTGAACCAAGAGGTTATGATCTCGATCCCAGCGGATGCTTCAGCCAAGGAACTCAAGATTACGATAGACAAAATATTGAATACACAACAGCTAGTCACGGATAAAGAAGTTCTAGCGAGCCCGATCTTCGAAATTTCGAAAAACTTTACGGAGAATTTCAGTAAGCCGATCACGCTGACCTTCGCTTTCGACAAGGCTAGTTTGCAAGGCGGCCAAACAGCAGCAGTATTTTATTATGACGAAGTCCACAAGGTGTGGGTGGAGGTTCCTGGAGGTACGATCAGTGGGAATCAAATCACCGTAACGGTGAACCATTTTACGAAATATGCGGTATTTGCAGTGGGCCAAGCGGCTGTTGCAGCAACGAATTTCAGTGATATAGCTGGACACTGGGGAGAGACAGGGATTAAGCAAGCGGTGGAGGATGGCATCGTTTCGGGTTATCCGGATGGTACGTTCAAGCCGAATCGTATTGTGACGCGTGCGGAATTCGCAGTTATGCTGATGAACACGCTGAAGCCGCAAGGGGAAGGCGCGAAGCTGAGTTTCACAGATGGCGTGGATATCGGGGTTTGGGCACAGATAGCGATCTCGCTTGCAGTGCGAGAAGGCTGGATGAACGGCTATGACGATGGCAGCTTCCGTCCGAACGCTGAGATTACGCGCGCAGAGATGGCCGTGGTGATCGCAGGCGCTCTAGGTAAGCCAGTCGGTGCGAATGCAGCAACTCATTTTGCGGATGATACAGACATTCCATTATGGGCAAAAAGCAGCGTTGCTGCCGTACAGCAAGCGGGCATCATGCAAGGCAAGGACGCTGGGCAATTCGCGCCGCAAGATCGGGCAACAAGAGCCGAGGCTGTGAAGGTTTTGCTGAAAGCTAAAGCACAGAAAAGCAACGGAAGTCAATAAATGTTGGATAAAAGGCTGTTCCCAAAGTAGCTAGATCTACTTAGGGGGCAGTCTTTTAACATCATTTTAGGAAACATCGCTCTTTACTCCTCGAAGCTTGGCCACGAAGTAACTGATGACGGGTCCCATCTTACTGAAATCAGATATGTTTTTTGGAAACATACAAAGACGTTCGAAAAATTCACCGGGAATATAAACTTCTGTCGCAAGTTCTACGATAGGATATGTAATTTCCATAAGTGCCATTCGTGAGAATACCCCGACACAAGTAATATAAATGACGGAATAGCCAATGACAGGTAAAAATACGCCAATTTCGACTGCTTTCGGAGCATTTTTGGGGACAATCACAAAAGAGGCATTGAGAGTAACTATTTATAGGTTTGAAGGGACCAGTTCCTTCCCATAGTCTCAAAGGCAGTACGCAAGCATTTTCTAGGTCTATTAACCGATCAAGACATTGAGTCGATTGCTAAACTAGCGGAAAGAACAAAAAAATGCCTCGTTGTCGTGTAAAGACCCATGGGTATATTTATAAATATAAGAGTTTATATGTTTTGGAGTGAACGCGGAGTTATTCCAACAGCCTCTCGCGGAAGTAAAGGAACTACGATACGCTATGCAAGCTAAAAGTGTCATTTTCGGGAGGGGGAGGGAACTACAGTACGCTATTTTGCCGTTTCATGGGAATATTCAACGATTTCGTGGAAATAAGACCCTGTAGTTCCGCTATTACCCACGCATCCCTACTTTTTGCCTAATTAGCGTCCTCTAGTTCCCTTACAAGGTTTTGCCGCTAAGAAGAGGCTCATTCATCAGGGCGGCGAAGCCGTTTTTCTTACCGGCGGAGGTGTTTCAGGTTCTATCGAGCAACATCGAAGTAGAAGCGAACGTTGTTGGTTAATCAGATCTCTTGTATGTTTTGGTTTAGATATCTAAATTTGAGATGCCTGGTATCATTATTCTATATTATGCAGGATAGTAGGAATCATTGTATGATGAGTGTGCGGTTCAGAAGGCCATAATTTTACGAAATATCTACCTTTTAATAGGTAGATTGAGAAGTTGGAATGAATATTTAAGCAGTGGAGACGTGAATGCAGTCACGGCAGGGATCAGTAAGACGCCGATGTATTCGCTTGATTTTACAAATTTGAGGAGGGAAGAGATGTTATATGAGCTGCGAATTTATGATGTAAATCCAGGCAAAATGAAGGTTATCCAAGAAAGGTTCAGAGATCATGTTATTCAACTATTTATGAATCATGGTATGAAAGTGACGCATTTCTGGGAAGATTTGGACGAGACGAATAACCGTCTTTATTATGTTGTTGAGCATGCCAATTTGGAAATGCGTAACCTTAACTACGATCGTTTCCGCAACGATCCTGAATGGATTGAAGTTAAACGAATCTCAGAACTTGATGGACCATTAGTTAACAAACAAGAAAGTATATTTATGAAAAACGTACCATTTTTCGATAACAAATGAAAATCAAAAGATCATAAAAACAATATTGAAATGGAGCAAATAAAATGAAAACTTTAGTAATCGTTACTCACCCGAACATCGAAGTATCTAACTGGAATAAAGCATGGATGGAGGCACTGCAAAAGCATGACGATATCACGATTCATGAATTATATAAAGCGTACCCAGACGAAAATATTGATGTTTCTAGAGAGCAGCAATTGATTGAAGCGCATGACCGGATTATTTTTCAATATCCGCTTTATTGGTACAGCACACCGCCATTACTCAAAAAGTGGTTTGATTCCGTATTGCTATACGGCTGGGCTTATGGACCGGATGGCAATAAAACAGCAGGTAAAGAAATCGGTGTTGCGATCTCAACCTATGGTACGGAAGAGTCGTATCAATCGACCGGGTTCAATCGCTTTACTTTGAGAGAAATATTGCGACCAATAGAAGCGCTTGCTCATTTTATTAGTGCCTCTTATCTGCCTCACTTTTCACTAAATGACACGTCTGTCGTAACGGATGAACGATTAGCACAGAGCAGCATCGATTACATTCATCATATTAAAACGGTAAAGCTAGCAAATTAGGCGAGGTACCTAAATTCGAAGCAAGAATGAGGCAGTACAATGAAATAGGTGTTCGTTTCGGTCTTACACTTAATATGGATAATGTGAAATATACACCGAATATTACCTTATCCCATCAGTTAATAGTTATTACGCCAGTGAACTTGTGGAAATAGCAAGAGCTAACGGGATCACGGATGATGCTGCTGAACTCAACATGCGGCTAATTAAAGGCTCAGGGATTGAAAAAATTGGATTGGGACAGCGCAACGCGGAAAAGTTGGGAATCAGAGGAGATGGCAAAATGAATATTCAGGATAAAGTAGTAATCATAACAGGTGGAAGCAGTGGCATTGGAAAAGCAGCGGCAATTGAAATGGTGAAACGAGGAGCTAATGTAGTCATCAATGGTCGCCGTGAACAAGCTTTGGTTGAGGCGGCTAATGAAATCGATCCGACAGGTTTGCATGTCGCATATGTTGCCGGAGACATTGCAGATCCCCAGGTAGCTGAACGCTTAATTGGCGAAGCACTTTCGCGTTTCGGACGTATCGACACACTGGTGAACAATGCTGGCATTTTTATAGCGAAACCATTCACGGACTTTACTGAAGCGGATTTTGAATCGGTAATGTCCATCAATGTGGCAGGATTCTTCCAAGTTACTCAGCGTGCAGTGATCGAGATGCTGAAGGCAGGTTCAGGTCACATTGTCAACATCACGGCAAGCGGAGTCGCAGAGCAGCCCCTTAAAGCCGTACCTTCTATACTTGCCGCACTGACCAAAGGAGGCTTGAACGCAGCAACGAAATCATTGGCCATTGAGTATGCGGACATGGGAATTCGTGTGAATGCCGTTGCACCAGGGATTACTAAGACGCCGATGCATTCGGTTGAGACACATGATTATTTGGCTCAATTGCACCCAGTGGGCCGAATGGGCGAGGCTCAGGACATTGTTGACGCCATTGTGTATCTGGAATCCGCACAATTCGTGACCGGAGAGATTCTTCATGTCGATGGCGGACAGAATGCCGGACAGTGGTAAGAAAAGGAGGAAGGCGTTCATGCTGTACGAACGGCTGACAGCTTCCGGATTTAATATAAAGGAGTAATAACACATGGATATTCAGGGGAAAGTATACGTGATAACTGGCGGAAGCAGTGGTCTTGGGAAAGCACTGGGACGCATGGGTGAGTCACACGAAATCGTAGAACATATCTAATTTGAATGGGGAGAATAACCATGCCGATCGTTACGATCCAAGTGACCCGGGAGGGCACTGCTCCAGATCGCCAGTCTGTCACTGCAGAAGAAAAGGCAGAACTCATTAAAGGGGTTAGCGAACTTTTACTCAACGTTCTGAACAAGCCGTTGGAAGCAACCTTCGTAGTTATTGAAGAGGTCGATACCGAGAATTGGGGTTGGGGTGGACTACCTGCACTGGAATATCGCCGGCAGCTTGCTGCTAAGTTGAAGTAATCAGGTTTATATCCTTCAATCATATTCTTAAAATCAAACCCAGTGATAATACGGCACTGGGTTTGATTTGATAGGTGGCGTTTAGATTACAAAATGCATGAATGAAATTCATCAATGTCGTATGGATATTGAACATGGTATTCCTAGTACTTACCCTCATTTTCAGCTTCCCATCTTGCGACCTCTGCCGCCAGTATAACGACAGTAGCGGAATCGGCCAAAAAATAAAAGTTCATGCCATGCGCTTTAGCTAAAATGGGTTCGCATCTCCGATAAGAAGGCTGACAATGCGGGCGTGATTAAAGCGTCTTTGCGCCTGATGAACACGGTTGTGACGATGGCATGTTTGCCAGGGATTGTATGGCAGCGGATGCGGCCTTGCTTTTCCGACTCGGCAATGATGGAACGCGGCAGAAGAGCAATGCCGAGGCCAGCGCCTACACAACCTATAATCGTTTCAATCGATCCAAATTCCATTAACTTAACGGGTAATATGCCTTCTTCATGGAGCAGCTGATTTAATTTTGCCCGGTAGGAACAGCCGCTGTGGAATACGAGTAGCGTAGACAACTGCACATCATGGATGGAATTAACAGGCCGATGGGAGACCGAGGTGACAAATACCAGCTCCTCATCAATGACGTTTTCCTGAACCAAATCGGGATGCTCCACAGGACCGGCTACGAATGCTCCGTTTTGCTCATAATGAAGAACGGCATGAATGTGCTTCTCGGAAGGACCAGTAATTAAAGAGAAGTCGACCGCCGGATACTCGGTATGATATTTGGTAAGCAGCGTAGGCAGGCGAAAGGCGGCGGTTGTTTCCAGAGAACCGATATGAAGCGGGCCTGCGGGAACAGAAGAGTCTCCGACCGCCATTCTGGCTTCCTGAATGACATGCAATATTTTCTCCGCATAGGAAATTAGGATTTGACCGGAAGGGGTAAGCGTAATGCCCCGATTGTGGCGGTAAAAAAGCTGGGTCTGCAAATCAATCTCCAACTGTTGAATCTTATGGGTGACGTTGGATTGGGCAAAGTTTAATTTGTAAGCCGCTTTAGAAATGCTGCCTTCGCGTGCTGTGGTAAAAAACACTTTGAGTAATTGAATATCCATATAGATCTCCTGTGAACGTGTATTTAGGTTTAGATATCTGGAATTGAGATATTTAATATTATTATTCTGCATTATACATGATAACGGGCGGCTTTCATCCTTTTCTTGGGGGCACTTAGCTTGTCACTGGGGAGAGGCTGAACCGACCGGCACCTCAAGAACATTCAGTCATTGACACACTATCTACTAAAAGGTAGAATATTGACATGACTAAAACTAAAAATACAGCAGAGGCTATTTTGGATACTGCTCAGTCGATTGTTCAGGAAGTCGGGTTTAACGGATTTAGCTATGCACACATTGCAGAAAAAGTAGGGATACGCACTGCGAGTATTCATTACCATTTCCCGAACAAGGAGGATTTAGCAGAAGCGCTAATTTCACGATATCACAGACATTTTATTACTGCAATCGCTCAAATCGATACCGAGACACAGAATAATTTGGAAAAGCTACGTAAATTCACTTTACTTTATAGTAGTCCTGTTCAAGATTATTGTACTTGTCTGGGCGTCATGATTTCTACTGACTTGGCTACTTTATCAGGTAAGACAGGTGAAGGGCTTGCTCAGCTTTTCACCGCTAATTTAGAATGGCTGGAACGAGTGTTGGATCAGGGACGGCGTGAAGGGCATCTAAACTTTGAAGGCGCTGCGGTTGTGGAAGCTCATCAATTCCTTGCTTCGCTTCAAGGTGCGCAATTACTTGCAAGAAGTTTTCGGGATATAAGCAGGTTTGACATGATTGCCAAAGGAATAATATCCGCTTTAACTTAATAAAGAAGGCGGATATTAGTATGAATATAATCTACTTGTAAATTATAGATGGGCTTCCGAGAATTTAATTCACGGAAGTTTTTTTGCTGTGTAAGAATTCATGTAATGACGGATCTGAGAATGCGATATGCACGTGGTGTCTCGCCAATCTCTCGTTTAAATATAGTGCAGAATTGAGCGTCTGTGGAAAATCCACACTCTAACGCAATAGAGATAATGGATATATTTGTATGACGAATAAGTTTCTTTAAATAAATGACGAAATCGATCGTAGCTATAATCCGCGATGGAAGCAAGAGTTTCTATAGGTAACTTTTGATTAAAATATTCATTGATATAATTGCGGACATAGATTAGCTTATCATCTTCTCCGGTTGACTCTGATAAGTGTTGTATTCGTTTCAGTTCAATAATCAAAGCACTAAGAAGCAAATCTAACTGCAAGTGGTAATGAGCTTTTTTGTTTTGAAATTCTAAAAGCATGGTCTGTAACAGTCTATTAATCTTGTAATCTGGGGTATCTACAAGAACGTGGGATGGCTTCTGAAGAGGACGACCCACTTTATGTGGTTGCGATTGGGGCTATCACGAATGTCGCTTCAGCTATACTTATGGAGCCAAGAATTATTGAGAAGATTGTCGTTGTCTGGTTGGGAGGTCATGCTTTACATTGGCCGGGTTGCCTCACATTTAAAGACCACATTACCCGAGATCAGAGACTATGTGAAAGGCAAAGGTGAAGTAGGAGAATACTTGTATGAAACATACCTGAATTGCATGAAGGAGCATTATGTAAAATCAAGAGTTATCTGGGATATAGCAACGATCGCTTATCTTATTGAACAAAATTGGACAACTAACGAGTTGGTGGATAGCCCGATTTTATCTGAAGATTTTCGTTGGAGTTTCGATGCTTCGAGACATTTCATACGATACGTTGTGTGTTATCATAATTTTTGAGGAAATTTTCAGAATTAGTGAGGATAAATTCTCAAAATTGTTGAGAAATCTATCATAATGCATTAACATACAGGATGTAGTTTATCCAAGTCCTCAAAAGTAAAGTGATTAAACCAATGACGAAACATGTGGAGTGCTATTCACTCTAAGTTTGGAATGGAAATAAAGGGAAGTAACGGTGGAAGCCCTTCTCATGAAGGGCTTTTGTTATGATGTGAACATTTTACTGCATAGGAGCGTCTGAAGGACCATGATAAAGAAAGAACTCGCACATATTCGCAAGCAGATGAAGTTGGATCACGATAAGCTTGAAATTTTCAACATTCTTAACGTGTATATCATGAAGGAAAGCAACGAGATCTATCATTATGAGCGTCAGTCTTTCTCCCTAGTCGACAGGGAGAAGCAGGAACTATATATGGCTAATTTCAAAAAACTGCTGACCGGTGAATTGGATCAGAAGATGTTCGAGTTAAAGTTTCAGGAGGAGGCGGAGAAGCCTTCTCAGGTGCTGCTCCATCAAGGTTTAGTGACCGGCAACCCGGAAGAATGGCAAGATCTGATGCTCCTGTTGGTGGAGAAAATGTTGGCGGATACCAAATATGAACGGGATACGGTCATTACTTTCGTCCACGGACAATATTTTAAGCCGACCAAAATCAGGAATGAAGAAGCTGAGGTGAGTGAAAAGGACGAGATGTTCGCGAATCCGTTCATTCTGTGCAGTGTGAATTCCACGGAACAACAACGGAAAATCCTCATGTTTGATTACGTCGAGCGGGAATACAAGTATAATGTTTTCGTAGATCCGATCATTAAATTGAACTCGCCGGAGCAAGGTTTTTTCTACCCAAGTGTGACGGACAACTATTCCGACATGAATCGCATTCTGTATTGCACGGGTAAAGCTAACGAACCGAATTGGCATTTCATCGAGCAAGTTTTGAATGCCGAGAAGACCGTGACAGCGCAAGAAGAGAGAACTATTTTTGAGGAAATCGTGAAAGAAGTAGCGGGAGATCAGCTCGACGCCTCAACAATCGCTCATGTGTACGAGGAAATTCATCGGGTCATTGAGACTAACGAGGAGGAGGAACCTCCGAAGTTGGACTATAAAGATGTGGAACGCATGCTAACGGTGAGCGGCGTGGAGAACGTGACGATGGAGAAGGTGGAACGAGCGTTTCAAACAGTCGTCGACAACAAAAACTATGAACTCAAAGCAAGCAGCGTCATGCCAAAGTTCACTTCGAAATCGATTAAGATTGATACGAAGATCGCCACGATTTCAGTCAGTCCGCAAGATTTAAAGTACGTGAGACAGGTGAATTATAAAGGGAAACGATGCATCTTGATCGAGGTCGACGAAGACGCCGTGATCGAAGGATTTACCCTCAGTACGGAGACGTTGTAGTGTAGGGATCGAATACAATGAAATGGAACATATACTGCAACAACAAAAACGGAGCGCCGCGGGTTTGCGGGCTCCGTTTTTAAATTTATTATGGAATACCAGGCAAGTAGTTAAGGAAATGCAGGTGAAAGCATGTGCTGTGGTCTTATAAGGGGAACATCAAGCCGCGATACTAGGATGTGTCATGATCGCGAGTTTGAGGGAACTACAGTACGTTATAATTCTGAAAACAGCCATTTTCCACGCCAGAGGGAACTACGATCCGCTATTTCACCTTTTCCTGGTAGGAATCAGCAGGTTCCGCTTAAATAGAGGATCTCAGTTCCCTTTCAGGCTACGTTTACCTCATTTCCCGTCAGTTAGCGGATCATAGTTCCTTTTCACACGGCGCTTTTCGGTCTCAACGGGCATCTAATGAAATGCAGGATGCTAGATTAGATTTTCAGATTTGGGATGCCTGAATGAATCGAATAAACTCCCTCATGGCGTAGGATTGATAGCGATCTTTATGCCAAATAATAATCAGATTCCAGGGAATGGTAGGGTTCGTTAAACGTACCGTTTTCACAGAAGAATTGGTGATTTTGCTGCAAATAGCTTGCGGAAGGATAGAAATGCCTGTATTAGCTGCAACCATTTCTGCAAGCAGATCCCAGTGTGCGCTTTCATAGATGACGCGTGGCTCAAAACCGACTTTGCTGCAGGCCTGCATAATATGCTTCCGAACAGCAAAGCCGTCAGGAAACAAGATAAACGGTTCTCTACTTAAATCCAATAGGTCCACTGAGGCCTTCTCAGCCAAAATGTGCGATTCGTAGAGAATAAGCGCTAACTCCTCGTTTAAATAAGACATGACTTCACAATCGTCGGATTCCACAGGCGCAACAACAGCTTTACCGTGCAAGCTTGTGACGCAGTTGGGAACATATCTCCGTCTAGTTCAGTACTTACTGTTGAGACGTTATCAGATAGTACAGCACCTACAGCACCGGAGAGGCTTCGTATAGAAGAACAAACGGACATAACTTGGTTAATGATGCTGATGGCAATATGATCCAAGGTCCGCTGCAAGGTTCCGACAGCGCGTATGTTTACGACTCGCGTAACCGATTAATTGCGGCAGGCGGTGTGCAGTATACTTACGACGCAGATAACATCCGTCGATCCCTGACAACGAGTGAAGGCACGACGTTCTATGTGACTGATACAACCTCGTCTTTAAGCCAACTACTGATGGAAACTGACGAGCAAGGTGTCATTCGAGCGTACTACGTCTATGGTATGGGATTAATCGGCACTGTACTATATGCGTGCCCGTTATTACAATACGGAGATAAAGCGATTTGTAAACCGTGATGTTGTGGTGGGCAGCGTTAGTCAAGGGCAGACCCTCAATCGTTATGCGTATGTGAATGGTAATCCAATTAGCTTTGTGGACCCATTTGGACTGAGTCGGGAGAGTGATACGAAGTGGGGAACCTTTAAAAGGCATCTCATTGGTGTTGGGCATGGAATTCAAGGATTTGGAAACTCAGTTATGGAAATGGCCACTGGGTTTGGGGATTTAATGCTGTATACGTCGCCATTCGGTCAATATGTTAACCCTGAACGCCAACAACAATTTGATAACGGAATTTCAACCTTTTATCAGCATCCAGCAGATACAACAAGCCAAATAGCTGGTGAAATTATTAAACAGTTTAATGATCAATTTATCCAAGGGGATTTGAACGCGCGATATACCTATGGGGGTTCATTTATTGCCAATGTAGTTCCCATTGAGAGACTTGCGAACCTTGGGAAAATAGGTAAACTTGGTACTGTAAGAGAGGATGTAGAAAGTACAAGTAAACTCGAAGGACCTTCGGCTGGAGATAGTATATCGAGCATGTTACGACTTGGGGGGACGGGAAAATCTTTACTACCAGGTGAAGGGAAGGTTGCAACGTATGAAGAATTAATAGATGCAGGAACTCGTGGAGATAATATTACACCACACGACATGCCCTCTGCGAAGTATATGGAATCACATGCAGGCGTTCATAAAAATGATGGTGTTAGTATGACTCAGGGCTCGGGAGGCAGACACCGTCAAACTGAAACTTATGGTTTAACTGGACAAGGGCTTCAAGATTATTTGAATTTATCTCCAAGAAATGCTTTAGCCCGTGATGCAAGGGATGCATGGTAGAATTTATCAAATGGAAGGGCTCTATACACCGGAGATAAGAGGGAGCCTGCAAGAAGTTATAGAAATGAATAAAAACATGCACTCTAATATATTCCAAAAGTAATAGGAAGGAGTCAAAATGGATATTAATAGCCAATATTCTTAATATCAACCAGGTAGACCATCTTAAGAATTTATGTTCAGGTTTTGATGATGCAACAGAACATGATGATGTTATGTTTGGTTTAATTCATGCGATTGAGTCATATGATAAGACAATTGGAGCCGAAACTGTGATCCCAGACCTAGGACAGCACGCGGCGCAAGGACTTGCTCCCAGTGGACAAAAGTGTGAGATCTAGCAAGAACTGCTTAGAAATCGGAACGGAGAACCAATTCATTATCGGCTACAGCTTGCACCAACGCCCGATAGATTCACGCTATTGTCAGTTCAGCGGATGATTAAAGTGAAAAGCGTTTTCGCTCGTCCAGCCAACAGTTCATTTTTATTAATAATTTTTGTCTGGTCTACAAATTCTCTTCGTGTTTCAACTATTGCTTGTCGTCGTTCTCGAAGAGTATCTTGCCGCTTGGGTACCCTGGAATCATGTGCGGACGATAACTTCATTGGCTGCTTTGGGTTGTTTTATTATCGCTCTGCGCAAGTGGTATGGGGCAGCCTTCTGAGCGTATACTAGATTTCCATTATCTGGTGTCCGATGTGTAATATTTAAGTGCTTAACATTGACAAATTGGTCAATGTTAAGCGCTTTTTTGTTGTCTAAGCGTGCGAACCATCTAACGTTATATTCTCTATTATCAATAATTATATATTGCAAAACGATAAATATTATTTTAAAATCAAACTGACAATAACTAAGTGAGGTGCATGTTATGAAACGAGAAACATTCTTTTTGAAGGCAGCCGTAATTCTCATTGGAATCCCAGTTCTTGCTTTGTGCATATTTTTGGTTCCAGAGATAGCGAGTTATACAGTAGAATTGTATCCAGATCATACTTATATGAAATATCTCGTTTTTATCGATTTGTATGCAACGGCTATC
Source organism: Paenibacillus marchantiophytorum (assembly GCF_014640555.1). Lineage (GTDB taxonomy): Bacteria > Bacillota > Bacilli > Paenibacillales > NBRC-103111 > Paenibacillus_E > Paenibacillus_E marchantiophytorum. Next base: position 273,041 of record NZ_BMHE01000006.1, read on the forward strand.
CCGTTTTACTTTGCTCTGTATCAAGCTTTAAAACTTTTAAGTTATATTGACAAGAACAAAGCTTTCTCAGAATTATCTGTAAAAGTTTTAAAAAATATTAAATATTGTGCAATCGCAATCAGCAGCTTGTATGTGGTAGGCATGCCGCTCTTCTATCTCGTGGCGGAGAAAGACGATGCCCCTGGTGTCATTGTAATCGGAATGCTCATGATTTTTGCTTCCCTGGTGATTGCAGTTTTTGCTGCTGTACTTCAAAAGCTTTTGAAAAATGCCATAGAGATAAAATCAGAAAATGACTTAACGGTCTGAGGTGGATAAAACATGGCGATTATTATCAATATTGATGTGATGCTGGCGAAGAGAAAAATGAGTGTGACAGAACTTTCGGAGAGAGTTGGAATTACAATGGCGAACCTTTCTATTTTGAAAAATGAAAAGGCCAAAGCGATTCGATTTTCCACTTTAGAGGCGATTTGCAAGGCTTTAGATTGTCAGCCTGGGGATATTCTAGAATATAGAAGTGATGGAGACGATTATTGAAATTGAATTACAAGGATGATTTAATGCTTATAAATTAAGGGCTGGAGTTGAAAGAATAATGTAGGATTTCTTGCTAACGATAAAACAGTAAAGCGATATTTTCGCATGTTTTATTTGCTATGCAAGAAAGTTACATATTCTTTCACTCAACCGATATCTTTATTTAACTCCGTGCAGGGGTTAATTAACTGTATTTATTTGAGCTACAAGAATGTAACTTTCTTGTAGCTTTTATTTTTTTATACAGGAGGATAAGGATATGTCATTAATCAATGTTACAAACCTCACATATGCCTATGAAGGAAGTTACGATAACATTTTTGAACATGTCAATTTCCAAATCGATTCTGATTGGAAATTAGGATTTACAGGAAGAAACGGGAGAGGCAAGACAACATTTCTCAACTTGTTGCTTGGTAAATATGAGTACAGTGGAACTATTTCGGCCAATGTCAGTTTTGAGTATTTCCCCTTCCCAGTAGAAAATAAAGAAAATAATACGCTTGATGTCATCAACGACATTTTTCCGGACTATGTACACTGGCAGTTAATGCGTGAGCTTTCTTTATTAAAGGTTTCTGAGGATGTTCTGTATCGGCTAAGGAAAATAGCTTTCTGCTAATCGATGAACCAACTAATCATCTTGACATGCATGCAAGAAAACTGGTTAGTCATTATCTCAAATCCAAAAGCGGATTTATTCTGGTGTCTCACGACAGATCTTTTCTTGATAACTGTGTAGATCACATCCTTTCAAACAATAAGACCAACATCGAAATTCAAAAAGGCAATTTTTCAAGTTGGTGGGAAAATAAAATAAGGCAAGATAATTTTGAACTTGCCGAGAATGAAAAACTTAGAAAAGACATCAGACGTTTGACAGATTCCGCTAAACGGACGGGCAACTGGTCGCATGAAGTGGAAAAAACAAAAAACGGAACAAGAAATTCCGGTTCCAAGGTAGATAAAGGATATATTGGCCACAAAGCGGCTAAAATGATGAAGCGCTCTAAATCAATTGAGCAAAGGCAGCAAACTGCTGTTAGTGAAAAATCTAAACTTCTCAAAAATATCGAGAGCTCAGAAAGTTTAGAGATTTCACAGCTTGCTTTTCATAAAAACCAACTTGCTGAACTTGATCATGTTTCCATTTTTTATGGTGATAAGATGGTTTGTTCCGATCTAAGTTTTACGATTGAGCAGGGGGAGCGAATTGCGCTTTCCGGTAAAAACGGCTCAGGAAAATCAAGCATCATCAAACTTATTTGTGGTGAGGAAATGAGTTATACAGGAAGCTTCAGGAAGGACAGTCAATTGAGAATATCTTATGTTTCACAGGATACCTCTCATCTCCAAGGCAATTTATCGGATTACGCGGCCGACTGCGGAGTTGATGAAAGCCTGTTTAAATCCATTTTAAGGAAGCTTGATTTTTCCAGAAGTCAATTTGAGAAGGATATCATGTTCATTTGCACATCTGGGATGAGCCGCTTAATTTTATCGATATTATTTCTCGCATACAAATTGAAGAGCTGCTGCTTGAATACACACCAACGATTCTTTTTGTCGAGCATGACAGGGAGTTTTGTGAAAATGTGGCAACAAAGGTCATTGAACTCTAGTTGAACCAAGGAAGGGGCATTGTTGGTGCGGAGTGATCGAAGAGTTCCCACAGCTGCCTCGGGCGGAGGTAAGGGAACTACAGTTCGCTATTCTAGCAAAAAGCGTCATTATCGCGAGGTTGAGGGAACTACCGTACGCTATTTTGCTGATTCGTGAGAAATTCAGCGCTTTTCGTGGAAATAAGACCCTGTAGGAGACCGTCGATTAACATTCTGCATCCAGCCCTCCCACTTCCCAATTAGCAAATTTTGTGGAAATTCTTAAAATTTACGTATGCGAGTCCTCATTTT
>NZ_BMHE01000007.1 GCF_014640555.1 Paenibacillus marchantiophytorum
AACATGTCTGTAACTCGACCTTAGGGGTTTTTTTGTGTTTTGTCCAGATAAATACATCATTTAATTACATATTTAGGAATATATTCTAACGAAATATTCATGTTAGGTTTTTTGCAAAGCTTCTGTGAATTTGCCTTGAAACAGCAAAATAGCGGACTGTAGTTCCCTCACCCCCGCGATATGGATACTTTTGGCTAGAATAGCGGACTGTAGTTCCCTCTGTTCGCACAAGGCGGCTGGAGTAACTCCGCGCTCACTCCAAAACATATAAACTCTTATATTTAAACAAAGGAGCTAAGCGCATACAAGCCGCTTAGCTCCTTTTACATTCAAATATGTTTTATGCCAGCCACTGCTTCACTTTGGAAGCAAAGCTCGTTAGCATCTCTTGAGAACCGAATTGACCGCTAAAATCTTCAATACCCAGGTAACCATCGTAGCCAACCGCTTTCAAGTCGTCCAACAGTTGCTTAAAGTTCACGATGCCATTATCTAATGGCGCCCATTCGCTTTTCCAAAGTTTAAGACCGTTTTGCTCCTCGCCTGAAGGTATCCATCTTGCATTTTTCACATGGACATGCGCCAGATAAGGTCCCAACAACTCAAGACCCATCCGATAATTCTCGTATCCCTCATGCACCATATTGCCTGCATCGTGCAGAACGCCTAGATTGTCAGGGTTAAAACCGGAGATCAGCTTGTGTGCCAGACCAGCGCTCGACGTAATTGTATTATGATGAATTTCGATAATTCCTTTGACTCCATACTGCTGTGACAGCTCCTGAGCGTGGTGTAAATAATCGACAGCCTTTTTGAACAAATCATTATAATTTTGGCTGCGATCATAGCCGGGAACACCTACACGAATGAAGGAAGCTCCAATTTGGCGAGCAGCTTTGAACACATTCTCCGTTTCTGCCACATTACAATCATTCAGGTACGGAGTAACACTTAGGTTTACCAAATTATGATTAACAGCGATGAGACGGAATTGCTCCAGCTCTTCATCCGTTGCTTTAGGGTCAATCGAACATAAGTTATTTCTCCAGAACGAAGGCGCTTCATTAGCGACATCCGCTGGAATATCTTTAAAACGCCATTCAATGCCTTCAATCCCAGCTGTAACAGCCGCTTTGGCTAATTCTACAGGTGTCAAATCAGGTGTGGCTACAGTGAATACAGATAGTTTCATATAAGTTCCTCCTTGGCATGATGAACATTTAGCAGGTTTGGCGAAAGCCGTTTGTTTATCTATTGTTTATTTTGCAGTATAATAAAAACGTATTCATTGCATTAATTGGGCAAAAGATTGCTAATATTGACTCCAGTTTAATTAGAGGAGAGCCTCACATGCAGGAACTATACCATAACTTACATCAGATGATTACTTTCAGGCATTCGGTTACCCATGATCCGATTCCCCTAGATTTTCATCAACATCAAGACCTATATGAAATCTATTTCTTCCTCACGGGAGATGTTCACTATTTTATCGAAAAACAAGTGTACCCTTTGCAATATGGCGATCTGCTGATCATGCACAGCAATGAACTTCACCGGCCCAATTTCCAATCCAAAAAGCAGCGCTACGAAAATGTCGTCATCCATTTCAATCCATCTTTAATCAAGGCTTTCAGTTCGCCGGAGTTTGATTTGCTGGAGTGCTTCAATAAACGAGTATTCGGTGAACAAAACCGCATGCGACTGACTCCGCAGCAAATCGACGACATCATGAAGATCTACGAGCGCATGGAAACTCACAGCCGGCACCAAGCGCTTCCTGGATCGGAAATTCTGTATGTCTCTGCCTTCATCGAGCTGTTGGTGTTCATCAATCGAACTTTCCAGAATCAAGGCAAACAAGAGGAACAGGTCATGATTCCTGACAAGCTTTCCTCCCTGTTCACCTATATTGATGAAAACTTAGAGCAGGATCTCTCACTCGAAGTCCTCGAGCATGTCGTTTTCATGAACCGCTCTTATCTTTGCCGCTTGTTCAAAAAACATACTGGCAGCACGATTCATGAGCATATTCTATTCAAGCGCATCGCCAAAGCGAAGCAGCTCCTGCGCGAAGGCTCCACCGTCACCGACACCTGCCAGCTCGCTGGCTTCAACGACTACTCCAACTTCATCCGAACATTCAAGAAAGCTGTCGGCTTGCCGCCGCGACAATACCAGACGCAGCAGCGGCGGGTTTGAGGTGGGGCGGCCGGGGACGGCCTTGCGGTTACGCTGCAGCGGTGGGCGGGCGCGGCCGGGGGCCGGCTTTGCGGTTACGCTGCAGCGGTGGGCGGGCGCGGCCGGGGACCGGCTTTGCGGTTACGCTGCAGCGGTGGGCGGGCGCGGCCGGGGACCGGCTTTGCGGTTACGCTGGAGCGGTGGGCGGGCGCGGCCGGGGACGGCGGAGCGGGGACGCTGGAGCGGCGGCACCTGTAGTTCGCCGCTGCGCCTTTCCCCCATCCTGCCTTGCATTGCGAAAACAAGCAATGGCCTAGAGGAATCAAAGGAAACGTAGATCCGTTATTTCGCGAAAATCAGGCTGATTACAGGCTTCCGCGGAACTACGATTCGTTATTTCGTGATTTCTCAAGAAATCTGCCGATTTCCTAACTCATAACACATCTACGTTCCGCGACACGTCGGTTTCAGCTATACTTCTAGCAAATAGCGAACCACAGTTACTCCTGGCTCCACTCACCACGCGCACAGCATAAAACAAGATAAATCTACGAGGAAAATCTACAAGAATTGCTCATAAGATTAGCTCATTAAGAAAACCGGCTTCGCCGCCCTGAGAGATCGGCCTCTTATTAGCGACAAAACCGATTAAGGGAACTAGAGGATGCTATTTAGGCAAATAGTAGGGATGCGAGGGTCAAAGCGGAACTACAGGGTCTTATTTCCACGAAAAGCGCTAATTTTCCCAGGAAATAGCAAAATAGCGGACTGTAGTTCCCTCACCCCCGCGATATGGTCACTTTTGGCTAGAATAGCGGACTGTAATTCCCTTACCGCAGAACACAGACTCCCAAATTTCGGGCGGGGAACACGATATAACTGCACAACAAAAAAAGGTTGCCCAACAAGTCACAAGGACTTTGGGCAACCTTTCCTGCATTACTTCAAATTTTCCGGGTTTAATTGCAGCAGCTCAGGCAGAACGAATAGGCCGTCTTTGCGAATCAGCACGTCATCAAACCAAATTTCGCCGCCGCCATACTCTGGACGTTGGATATTCACGATATCCCAGTGCAGCGAGGATTTGTTGCCGTTATAGGCATCATCGTAGCAGTTGCCTGGCGTGAAATGGAAGCTCCCGTCGATTTTCTCATCGAATAACGTATCTTTCATCGGGTGTTGGATGTACGGATTCACGCCAATCGCGAATTCGCCGACATAGCGAGCGCCTTCATCCATATCAAAAATTTCATTAATGCGATCCGTATCGTTCGCGGTCGCTTTCGTAATTTTGCCATTTTCAAATTCCAGCACAATGTTCTCAAAAATAAAGCCGTCGTGAGGCGTTGGTGTATTGAAGGAAATAACCCCATTAACGGAGTCGCGAACAGGCGCGGAGTAAACTTCACCATCTGGAATGTTCAATTCGCCATCACATTTGACGCCGCCGATACCTTTGATCGAGAAGGACAAGTCCGTTCCAGGACCAACGAGACGCACCTTGTCTGTGCGATCCATAAGATCTTTCAAAGCGTCCATCGCTTTGGACATTTTGCCATAATCCATCGTACAGACGTTGAAATAGAACTCCTCGAACGCCTCCGTGCTCATGCTGGCAAGCTGTGCCATGGAAGAAGTCGGGTAGCGCAGCACAACCCATCTCGTATCCTTCACTCGAACATCAAAGTGAACTTGCTGATAATAAATAGAATTGTAAAGCTTCATCCGATCAGCCGGAATGTCCGACAGTTCATAAATATTCGCTCCGCCACGCACACCTATGTAGCCTTGCATCTGTTTCATTTGGAACGCGTCGGCTGCTGCCCAAGTCTGCATTTGTGCTTCTGTACCATTCATAATAAGCTGACGCATAATCGCATGGTCTCTAACATTTACATAAGGATGAGCGCCTGCTGCGTGCACGTTTTTCACGATTTCTTTCACCAGAGCTGCATCAATACCGTATGCTTCAATCAAAATATTTTCACCGGGCTGCGCCTTAACCGAATAGTTCACAAGGACATCAGCCAGCTTCGTTAGTCTTGGATCTAACATGTCTATCTCTCCTCTTCTTCATCCATCGCAAAGGATGGCTCATTGATTTGGAACCCCACTGTCGTCAAATAAAACCACTCCCCTGTTTCCTCCTGCTGCCCGTCCAGTTCAAAGATCAACGCCCGAAACTTGCTAAGCCACTCTGCAAATTTCTCCCTGCTCATCTTGACTTCAAGCTGCGTGGACATCCGATGCCATAAGGCGCGATCTGAGGAAGGAATTTGAAAAGCTTCCTCCGGTGCGGCAATCGCACGAAGCCTCGCACGACCGAGCACATTCAGCGTCGTTTCACGGTAGTAATTCTCTACTTCGGATACATAAGGGAGCAGCGCTTCGCTTGGCACAAAGCCACGTGCAACAGCGCGGTAGAATTTCTGTACAATGCCATTCTTGAGTTCCGTACGAACGACCGAAATCAAGCTATGCTTCTCAAGCTCATTCAAGTGGTAATGCACCTTCGCACGCGCCATTCCCAGCAGTTTAGCCAATTGCTGACCGGTGTAAGCTTTTTCGATTAAATAAAGTAACACCTTCGCGCGAAGGGGATCACTTACCGTTTTCAATTGCTCAAGATCTTCAATAATGTAAACCGGTTGCAGCTTCATCTTGGACTCGACCTCCTCTAATGTACCTGTTCGACCTCGTATAGCAGGGCGTCTGGGTCAACTTTTAACCTCTTAATGAGATTAATTAAACGACGGTCAAATCTTTTTAACCGTATCATAATGCGAAAAAGAATTCATGTCAATTGCGGTTTCAGCATGCCCGGTATCTCTTCCCTGCAGCCAATTCAGCGCTTTAACGAATTACCGAAGTTAAGCTTTTCTCTATGGTAGCAAAAAGGGACGTTCCTGTCACCACATTAATGGTGAAAAAACGCCCCAAATGCTATTACTGATAAATTCGACTTCCCGCTTCGCGGAATTGCTTGGATTTCTCATCCATTCCACTGTTGCGAGCAATCTCTTCGTCATAGGCCAACTGCCGAATATCCTGCGTAATTCGCATGCTGCAGAACTTAGGTCCGCACATCGAACAGAAGTGCGCAGTTTTGGCCCCTTCAGCCGGAAGGGTCTCGTCATGGAACTCTAATGCCCTCTCAGGGTCCAAAGAGAGATTAAACTGATCGCGCCAGCGGAATTCAAAACGCGCCTTCGACAAAGCATTGTCACGGATCTGAGCGCCAGGGTGCCCTTTCGCCAGATCGGCCGCATGCGCGGCGATTTTGTAGGTGACGACACCTACCCGGACGTCTTCTTTATTCGGCAAGCCCAGATGCTCCTTAGGCGTCACATAACACAGCATCGCCGTGCCGAAAGAACCAATCATCGCTGCGCCAATCGCAGAGGTAATATGATCGTAGCCCGGCGCAATGTCCGTCGTCAGCGGTCCAAGCGTGTAGAATGGTGCTTCTTTGCACACATCCAGCTGACGGTCCATGTTTTCCTTAATCAGATGCATCGGCACATGACCAGGCCCTTCGACCATCACCTGAACATCGTGGCGCCAAGCCCGCTCCGTAAGTTCACCGAGCGTATCCAACTCAGCGAATTGGGCTTCATCGTTGGCATCCGCAATCGAACCCGGACGCAAGCCGTCACCGAGGGAGAACGCGACATCATAAGCTTTCATAATTTCACAAATATCATCGAAATGGGTGTACAGGAAATTCTCCTGATGATGGGCCAAGCACCAAGCAGCCATGATGGAACCGCCGCGAGATACTATGCCTGTCACACGGTTTGCGGTCATTGGGATGTAGCGCAGCAAGACGCCTGCATGAATGGTGAAGTAACTCACCCCTTGTTCAGCTTGCTCAATTAGCGTGTCCCGGAAGACGTCCCATGAGAGATCCTCGGCTTTCCCGTTCACTTTTTCCAGCGCCTGGTATAACGGTACCGTGCCTACAGGAACTGGAGAATTGCGAATAATCCATTCGCGTGTTGTATGTATATTTTTGCCTGTCGATAAATCCATGATCGTATCTGCACCCCAGCGGGTAGCCCACGTCATTTTCTCCACCTCTTCTTCAATGGAAGAAGCTACTGCAGAATTACCGATGTTGGCATTTATTTTCACAAGGAATTGGCGTCCGATGATCATCGGCTCGCTTTCTGGATGATTGATATTCGAAGGGATAATGGCGCGGCCCTCGGCTACTTCTTGGCGAACAAACTCCGCAGCTAAATTCTCGCGAATGGCAATGTACTCCATTTCCGGAGTCACGATACCTTGGCGGGCATAATGCATCTGCGTCACATTGCAGCCTTTTTTGGCTCGAAGCGGTTTGCGGTTTAAGCCTGGAAAAAGTTCAGCGGCCCCTTTCGCTTCTGGCAAAGCAAGCCCATTGTCCTCCGGCTTCACTTCACGCCCCGCGTAGGCTTCCACATCACCGCGCTCTTCAATCCATGGCAACCGATTCGCGGGCAGCCCCAACCGAATATTGGTTTGGCAGTCGGCATCCGTATAAACACCGCTGGTATCATACACTTGGACAGGCTCGTTGCTTACTTCTTCTCCACTCATATTGGTCGATGTTCCCAAAGCGATTTCTCGCATAGGCACTTGGATGTCTGGCCTTGAACCCTGAACATACACTTTGCGGCTGCCTGGAAATGTGCTCACTTCGATGTCTTTCACAGGCTCCTTGCTTGTCGTTGTCAATGGAATTCCTCCTCTTACCTATTGATGATTCGCCTAAGTTCCTTTGCTGCCTCGCGTGGTGAGCCTGCAGCGGCAATCGCGCTCACTACAGCAATGCCATCCGCCCCGGCTCGGATAACGGGCGCGGCATTCGCGGCATCGATGCCTCCGATGCCGACTAACGGCAGCCGGATACCGCTCTCGCGTATCCGGACGATCATGGCAGGCCCCTGAACCTCACGCGCATCGAGCTTCGTGCGCGTGGCGTATTGGGGGCCTACGCCCAGATAGTCGGCGCCTTCGGCCAGCGCCGACTGGGCTTCTTCCGGATCGTGGGCCGATACCCCCACGATCATGTTCTTCAGCCGCTGCCGCACGGCGGCGGCTGGGGCATCCTCCTGGCCGATGTGAATACCATCGGCCGCAAGCTCTAGTGCGAGCCCCTCATCATCGTTCACGATGAAGGGTATCGCATGCTGCGCGCAAAGGCGGCGCAGCCGCGCGCCCAGCTCGCGCTTCGCCGGCCCCTCCAGGGCTCCGGCGCCTTTCTCGCGGAACTGAAACATCGTAATGCCGCCGGCAATTGCAGCCTCCAGCACAGCATAAGGGTCAGCCCCGCCGCAGTTCGGGCTGCCCATGACCAAGTACAAACGCAGCGCGTCTCTCAGCTTCTGGCTGTTCATCGCGCACCTGGCGTGGCCACATTTTCGTTGATGCGAACATCATCATTGCTCACGCCACGCCGATAAGCCCAATGATTCGTAGGTCCATGCCCGTTGCCGATATTCAGCGGTTCAGCAATTGCCGCTTGGATGAAGCTCTTCGCCAAATGAAACGCTGCCTTCATAGGCAATCCCTGCGCAAGTCCGGAAGTAATAGCAGCTGCGAATGTACAGCCCGTACCGTGCGTATGGCGAGTCACCAGCCGACGTGAGGAGAACTCCGTAAACGATTGGCCATCATATAACAAATCCGTCGCCTGTTCGCTGTTGTCCTCATGTCCACCTTTGATCATGACCTGTTTGCAGCCATATCCATGAATTCGCTGAGCCGCTTCCTGGCGCGACATGCTGTCCGTAATTGCGATGCCGCTAAGAGCTTCGGCCTCCGGGATGTTCGGCGTAATCACATCAGCAAGCGGCAATAAATAGCGAATCATCGCATCAATAGCCTCCTGCTGCAGCAGGGAAGCGCCGCCTTTGGCGATCATCACAGGGTCGACAACGACCTGCTCCCACTTGTACTTCTGTATCGCTGCTGCCACCACTCGGATGATATCCCCGCTGAACAGCATGCCCGTCTTTAACGCAGCTGGCGTAAGATCCTCGCCGATCGAAGCTAATTGCTGTTCAATAGCCTCGGCACTCATTGGATATACCCCTTGAACGCCAAGCGTATTTTGAGCTGTGACCGCTGTAATGACCGACATCCCATACACGCCTAGCTCCTGAAAAGTCTTCAAGTCTGCCTGAATCCCGGCGCCACCGCCGCTATCTGAGCCTGCAATGGTCAGCGCTTTATAAATTGACATCTGCATCCCCCTTCTCTGTCATCAGGCAACCTGCTAAACCCGACTAAAACCTTCCATAGGGCTGCTTGCGGAGGCATAGCGTTTCTTCGGAATTCTTCCTGCTTCAAAGCCAGCGCGCCCCGCTTCAATAGCAAGCTTCATGGCGTAGGCCATTTTGATTGGATCTTTGGCGCCAGATACGGCTGTGTTCAGCAGCACGCCATCCGCACCCATTTCCATCGCAAGCGCAGCATCGGATGGAGCCCCGATTCCTGCATCCACAATGACCGGAATCGTCGATTGCTCAATAATGAAACTTAGATTAAGCGGATTAATAATTCCTTGACCTGTGCCGATCGGTGATGCGCCAGGCATAATCGCGTGAACGCCAAGTGCTTGCAAACGCTTCGCGAGCAACACATCATCCGATGTATACGGAAGCACGATGAAGCCTTCTTCGAGCAGCATTTCCGAAGCTTTCAAAGTTTCCACTGGATCAGGAAGCAGCGTTTTCTCATCGCCGATGACTTCCACCTTGATCATGTCGCAAAGTCCCGACGCTTTCGCTAATTTCGCGATACGCACCGCTTCTTCGGCCGTTTTGGCGCCTGCGGTATTGGGCAGCAGCGTGAAGTTGGCAACGTCCAGCATCGCCAAGAAATTCGGCTGACTCGCTTCAAAAATATTCATCCGACGCACCGCAAACGTCAAAATTTGCGACTCACTGGCAGCAACTGCCTGCTTCTGGATATCAAAATCCGGGAACTTCCCCGTGCCTAACAATAAACGTGAACGAAACTCATAAGGACCAATTTTTAACATGTGGATTATCCCCCTCCGACAAAATGTACGATTTCGATTTGATGTCCTGCCGAAAGCTCAGCTTTGGCATGATCTTCCTTTTGTAAAATAGCTTGATTATGTTCCACGACGAGCATTTTTTCTCCCAAAGCAAAATGCTCGAGCAACTCGTCAATGGTCCGAATGGTATCCGGAACTTCCACAGATTCACCATTAATGTGCAGCTTCAATGCTTTGCAGCTCCTTTCTACTTCCGTTTGTTGCTGACAAATGGGACTGGTCCTGCTGCACGACACGCTTGGATACTGCTGAAAAATCCGGGCTAAAAGCATCCAGCCACGGCTCCACGCCTAATGCCGTCCCCAGTTCGCCAACGACTTGATCGGCAATTACCTTACCGGTAATTGGGCTGAGCACAATCCCGTTGCGGTAATGCCCGCATGCCGCATACAGCCCCTCATACTCCGGTACTTTGCCAATGTAAGGCAAGCCATCGGCTGTCTGCGGCCGCAGCCCCGACCAGGCCTTTTCCCACTCCGCAGCGCCGATTGCAGGCATAAGCTGCCTCGCCCGATCCATCAGCTCGGCAAGACCCGCCATCGAAACCTTCCGGTCGTAGCTATGCGGTACCATTGTTGCGCCGACCAGCAATCGACCGCCAGCTTTAGGGACAATATAGCACCCTGGTGTAAACAGGGTTTTCCTAAGTTCCTGCTTCGGGGTCAGCACCGAGAAGCACTCGCCCTTCACAGGATACATCGGCAGCTCGATGCCGATGCCAGTCAGAAGCTGTCCGCTCCACGTGCCAGCAGCCACAATGACTTGCTCGCTCCAAAGCGGACCTTCGCTCGTCATTACGCCACTGATTCGGCTGCCGTCCTTGAGCAGCGCCTGCACTTGGGCGAATTCTTGCACCTTCGCCCCGAGTGCCCTCGCTGCCTGCGCGTACGCCGCCGCCAGCCGTGGCGCCTCCACCTGCCCATCCTCAGGCAGGTATAGCGCACCCCGCGTCGCCTCGCCGAGAGCGGGCTCCAGCTTGGCGGCTGCGGCTGCGCTCAGCCACTGCGCCTGCTCGCCCGCTGCGAGCTGCAGCTTCTCACGCGCTCGCAGCTCGCGCTCTTGCTCATCGCTGAACGCGACGTTCAGCAAACCTTCACGGACGAGGCCGATGTCGATGCCCGTGAGATCTTTCAGTTCCTCGCTCAGCTGCGGGAACATCGCCCGGCTGTGACGGGCCCACTGGAACAGCGGGCCTGTGTCCGCCATCTCGGACTGCGCGCCGAGCATGCCTGCTGCCGCTGCCGAGGCTTCCGTGCCTAACCTGCTGCGTTCCAGCAGGGTTACGGCCTGGCCCCGCTTCGCCAGATAATAGGCGATGGATGAGCCTATGACACCACCGCCGACAATAAGAACATCACTCGTCTGCTTCATTTAACTCACCTCCGTTCGCTCTAGTCCGCGCTTGTATGCCAACACCGCAGCGACTGGGTCAGCCGCTTCCCAGATGCCGCTCATGACCGCTACACCTGAAGCCCCTGCATCCAGGACAGATTGAACACGCCCAGGCGTTATGCCGCCGATTGCGATCACTGGAATGGAGACGCAGCCTGCCACATTTTGCAGTTGGTGCAATTTCCTAGGCTCAGCGCCTTCCTTCGATCTTGTCTCAAAAATATGACCATACAGCAGATAATCCGCGCCCTCTTCTTCACGAAGCTGAGCCTCTTCCTTGCTATGAATCGATAGCCCAATCCGCTGCACGCCTTCGCATGAATTCTTGATTGTCGGCAGAGCCGGTGAACGACCTGGGAGATGAAGACCGCCGAGTTTCTCTGCTGCCGCTATCCAGGGAAAGCCATTCATGTAGATCCTGTTCGCAGGGATTCCTTTATCAAGCAGAAACTGCAAACCGATATAATTTTCATCCATGGATCTCGTTTTTTCACGAATATGGATCGCCGTCACATAGGGATGAATCTCGGCGGCAATGGCCGCCAGCTCCGCCCACGCCAGCTTCCCATTCGATATAACGTGCAGCTCATGTTCTGGCATCGAAGTCTGCCTCCTTTGTTCAAAAGGTCTAAAAACCACACAAAAAAACCACTTTTCGCAAAGAAAAGTGGTTGTAGGTTGCCGCATAATAAACATGCATAGATGGCGCGCCAATGATCGTTTTCCACTTTCCTCCGCTGGTATGACCCAGTTCAGGTTCGAAGGGTTCAGATTACTCTGTCTCAGCCTCACGGCGCCCCTAGGGATACAAATGTATGCAATTGCTACCTATCATAGCACGTCATCCAACAGTTGGAAATAGAAACTTTCTATCAGTCCCTATTCTAGTCACAGGCTCCGATTCCTCCTATAATAGGGAGAATGAATCCCCCCCTGATGAGCTACACGAAAGGATGTTCACCTAGATGCTGTTGCAATTCAATCGTCAGTTGGAAAAGATTTTGCCTCTTATTACACCCATCAGTGTTCTTATCGGCGTTCTTTTGGGCAGTCATTTATCCGGCTTCACTTTTTTATCTCCTTGGCTGTTTGCCTTCATGACTTTCTCTGGCAGTATTAGCTCCAGCTTCAAAGAGTTTGTCAAAGTAGTCGTTCAACCGCTGCCGCTCATCACCACACTGCTGATCCTGCATGTCGGAATGCCGCTCATTGCTTTGGGACTTGGACATGCCGTTTATAGTCATGAACCTTTGACGATCACGGGTCTTATTCTGGCAGCAGCGATACCTACGGGTATCACCAGTTTTGTCTGGGTTGCGATTTATCGCGGCAATATCGTACTGACGTTGTCTATTATTTTAATGGATACGATTCTTTCCCCGTTTGTCGTGCCTTACACCTTATCAGCTTTGGTGGGAACGAAAGTCCAGCTGGACTCTTTGGCCATGATGAAAGGTCTCTTCTTCATGATCGTAGTCCCGTCTTTAATCGGGATGCTGTTAAACCAATGGACGAAGGGGCAGATCAAAGAAAAATGGAGCGGACGTCTCGGCCCCTTCTCCAAAATAACGATGGGGATCGTTGTCGCTATCAACAGCTCAGTGATCGCCCCCTACTTGCGTGATTTCGATGCTGAACTGCTAGGCTTAGCCGGTCTCGTTCTGCTTATAGCTTCGCTCGGCTACATGCTGGGATGGCTGATTGCCTGGCTGATGCGATGGGATCAGGATGTTGTCGTTGCACTCACTTTCAACAGTGGCATGCGTAATATCAGTGCGGGCGCCGTGCTCGCCGTTGCTTATTTCCCGCCTCCTGTGGCGATTCCCGTTGTGCTTGGGATGCTGTTTCAGCAATCATTGGCTTCACTTTTCGGCTATTTATTGAATCGACGGTATGCTTTGAAGAAGCCTTCATCTAACGTAGAGGTACGTGTATAAAAAAATACCAGCCATAGATTGTACGCGCTTGCTGATGCCCAAACCATCACGATATCCCGAGGAACACACTCATTTTCATTATCAAAGGTGCTGGAGTCGGTGAAACCCCCGATCGCTTACTGTCCCTTTTTTCCGCAAATACCCTTCTTCTTCCAGTTGGAGCGGTGGCACTGAAATTATACAGTCGGGATCATCAGCCGCTTCAGTACAGCCGGTTTCGCTTTAATGCCTACACAGAGGGGCAAACCTAGATGGAGGGAACTCTGGTAAGCTATTTAGGCAAATATCAGCGATACTGGGGCATTAGCGGAACTACAGGGTCTTATTTCTATGAAAAGCGCTGAATTTCGCTTGAAACAGCAAAATAGCGCACTGTAGTTCCCTTTAGCCCCCGATAATAACACTTTTTGCTGGAATAGCATCCTGTAGTTCCCTTACCTCCTCGCGAGGCAGTTGGGCTACTCCGCGTTCACTTCAAAATATTGAAAAAAGGGCAGTGCAAAAGGTTAAATTGACCTTTGCGACTGCCCTTTTTGATGTTCCTCGTCTTGCTGAACGGAAGGAAACCTTACTACCTCAACGCCTGAATAACCTGCTCTGCATCAGCTTCACCGCTGGCTACCAACTCCACATGCTCTGCAAACATATCGCACATATAGACGAACAAGCTAAGAATTTCCAGCACTTCTTCGCTTTCGAAGGTGCTTGTTGCTGGAATGCTGTACACATAGCGGTAGTGCAGTTCATTTTGTTCATTGATGCCGAAATGGCCGATCGGGAGTCTTGTATTGATTTCCAGCAGAACAGATCCGACTTCCCCACGTTTGCCCTCTTCCAGATGAAAGGGCAAAGTGCTATAAATTTGCAATAATTGAATGGCGCCGATTTCTTCATCATTTAACGGCAAAAAGCTAAAGTGAAGGAAACGTTCACGGCCTTTCTTGTCTTCTTGGAAGCCAGCCATCAAAACGTGAAGCGGAATCGCCTCCGATTTTTCCAATAAATTCGTGGCTAGTCCGGTTTCATCCAATATATCTTTCAGCAATCCTAATTGCGCCAAGTGACGTGCATGTACAAGGTCAGGCAGCATCTAATTCACTTCTCCTATTCTCGTTTAGCCATAGCATCAACAAGGAATTTTCTCAGTTCAGGCAAATCTGTTTTATATTTATCCAGTTGAAGCGTACTTACACCCGCAGCCTCGATAAATCGGTCAACATTGATATACGCATCTGGTGTTGCACTCGTTCTGGCAGGCAGCTTGTGGATCATGTCGAGGATTAACTCAGCATCTTGGACCCGCTTGGCATGCTTCTTCTCCGTTGACTTGTCCGCGTTAAAGACAGCCTTGGTAATGCCCCATGCGTCTGCTTTGGCCGCTCGATCGCGCCCTGCCTGTTTCAAGGAACGAACCACCGGCATGGCCGCGCCAACGCCTGACGCCACAATTTTCAGTGGTGTTCCTACTTGCGCCCCGACACCTGTCAATGTCGCGATATCTGCCGCAATCTTAGTCAACTCGAGTCCGATTTGCAAGCCTCCGCGCGTGGTGCGCTTCACGTTAATCTTCTTCATCTCTTTGGCTAGCTCATACTGGGTAATTTCATCGAGTTCGATCTGGGCATCTGCAGATTCTTGCGCACTGCCATTCGCTATCTTGTCGCGAAGGGTTTGCTTATGCAAGTCCATTTTCACTTTATCGACACCAGCATTCCCACCGAACCAGCGCTTGGCCTTGATGTAGGAAGCATTCGCATGCTTGCCTTTGAACTCGCGCTTCAACGTCGTCATAGCTGATCGATTCAGCCCCGCTTTGATCACATCAACGGTTTTAATAGCTATTTTCACACCGCTTACTGCGATACTAACACCAGGAATAACCGAGGTCAAACTACCTGCGCCGGTCTCCATGATTTCCATTATGCCTTTAGCCACTTTGAGGCTGGAGTGCGCCGCCGAAATGGCGTTGCTGACAATCTCAATGGCGCCTTTGGATTTTTCTCCCTTGTCCAAGCCGCCATTTTTGCTATGTTTGTCGTACAGATCGTAAATGCCTTTAACGGCCATAATGGTGCTCTTAACCGCAGAAATGGCTTCGCCGACAGTCCCCGCATAATCACTTACAGCCGAAGACGCTCCGACCCCATCCACTTGCCCGGAGGATTTCGCAGCTTTATCGACAAGCCCGGCTGATCCGCTGACCATTTTACCTGTGGATTCAATCATGGATGATCCTGTTGCCGCATAATTCCAGTTCTTGTTATGCACAGTTCTGCTGCTATCTCCAGAAACCTCCATTGTTTCTCGAATAGCGTTCAAAATTTGAAAAGGACCTGCTACCAAATCAGCGGTTGCGGCTACTGCACCAAAGGAGGCTGCCTGCTGTCCTGTAGCGGCGTCACTGGTTGTATCATAAGAGTCTTTCAGGTCATCGGCCCTCGCGCCGAAGCTGTCACTGAACGTGGAAACGGCTCCACCCTGCGCATCAGTGACACTGCTGGCCGTATCTGGCGCATCCAATGTCCCGTATACCGGACGAGGCGCTGGCACTGCCACAGGTGCCGGTGTTCCTGGCGCTGGCGTTCCTGGGACCACTTGCGCTCCCGGCGCTGGTGTGCCTGGAACCACTTGCGCTCCCGGCGCTGGCGTCCCTGGAACCACTTGCGCTCCCGGCGCTGGCGTCCCTGGAACAACCTGCGCTCCTGGCGCTGGCGTGCCTGGAACAACCTGCGCTCCTGGCGCTGGCGTGCCTGGGACCACTTGCGCACCTGGCGCTGGCGTGCCAGGTGCGCAAGTGGTCCCAGGCGCTGGTGTTTGAACCGCAGCTGGGACCGGTATGGCCTGCTGAGTAGCTGTGGTGTTCCTTTGAATCAACTGATTCGTATAGGCTTGTGTTGCTCGATTGCCCGCCGTACGCTGCATCTGCATGAAAAAATCCATTGCCATAGGTGACACTTGAGGTGCTGTGCTGCTGGTTTGAGCGGCTTGCGATTGGGCGGCCCGTTGATGAGATGGACTGGCTGATCTAGACTGGAGCTGCTTTCCTTGTGGCATTATTGACCGCCTCGCTGCTGAACGACATGCGTCAATTCATGCCCTAGCAATTCCTGACCCTGATGGGTGTCTGGATTGTAGCGTCCCTCACGGAAAAAGATATCGTTCCCCGTAGCGAATGCCTCCGCCCCCAAAGAAGCGCTAAGCTTCGTAGATTCTGAATCATTATGTATATTAACGTTGCTGAAATCCTTGTTAAAAGCGGATTCCATCTTCGCCTGAATACTGCCATCCATTTTGCTGCCGTTGCCTTGCTTGGACTTAATCTGAGATTCGATAGAGTCATCTACCCCTTCGTCCTCGCCGCCCTTCCGCTGGATCGAATCTGTCGACGGCTTCATCTGCAGCTCTTCCTCTTCAGACTCCGACCGCTGGATCGAATCCATTGACGGCTTCATCTGCAGCTCTTCCTCCTCGGACTCCGTCCGCTGGATCGAATCCGTCGACGGCTTCATCTGCAGTTCTTCCTCTTCGGACTCCGTCCGCTGGATCGAATCTGTCGACGGCTTCATCTGCAGCTCTTCCTCTTCGGACTCCGACGACTCCATCCGCTGGATCGAATCCAAGGAAGGCTTCATCTGCAGCTCTTCTTCCTCTGAGCCCTCGCCTTCGCTCTCCATGCGCTGCACATCCGGTTTAGGGGAACCGCTGCTTTCGGAGGCAGCAATACGATCAGCTACTTGTTTGCCAACTTGGTCCGCTTCTTGCTCATAGGCGTCACCGACAGGACCTACGGTCAGCTTGGTTTGGACAGACAGCATACTGCACACTGCTTTATTGCCGATCGTCTGCTGTATATTCATAAGATCCTGCGATTGCCCCTGTGAATTGCTCTTGGAACGATGATTGTTTTGCAGAGAAGTATCTTGGTGCCTGCTGATGCGTGATTGGTGCATTGGCATATGAACCCTCCTATTTGTATTGGCTTGCGCTCCTTTACATATCCGTGTCTAAGCGCATGGAGTCTATAATTTCACTATATCATAGCTGGCTAAGTTTGAGGCTACATTTCAGATGGTTTTCGATCAACGATCAGCACAGCGATATCATCAGACTGAATCGCCCCATTGGTGAAGTGATCTACATCTTCAACCATACGCTCTAATAAGCAGGTTTGAGGGCTTGCCTGCTCTTTTGCCAATAACTGCTGAAGACGTGCGAAGCCATATTGTTCGAGCTGACGATTCTCCGCTTCGGTAATCCCATCCGTATACAGGACTAACCGATCGCCAAGCGCTAATGTGACTTCATTGTCCCTGTATTCCATGTCCTCCATCACACCTAATGGAAGGCCTTTCTTCCCTTTCAGCTGCTCTACGTCCCCGGCCTGCCGCATTAGATATGGCGGGCAATGACCGCCATCACTATAAAGCAATTGTCCAGTACCTACGTCCAGCAAGCCGCAAAATATGGTCGCAAACATCGAGGAATCATCCTTGTACAACTCCCTATTCACGGCCGTTAAGAGCTCTCCAGGCGTCATCTCGGCGGTCATCTTCCCTTTCAGCAGGGTCATGGTTACAGCCATGAATAATGCCGCTGGAATCCCTTTGTCCGAGACATCTCCGAGTATGAAAAACAAGCGATTGTCATCGATGGGGAAATAGTCATAGAAGTCTCCGCCAACTTCTCGAGCCGGACGAATGACAGCCTGCGCTTGCGCTGTGGCAGCTAGACTTTCAGCGGGCACGCCTGAGACTGCCAAGCTTCGGCGAGGCAGGAAGCCCATCTGAATCTCCGTAGCAATGCGCAGCTCGCTTTCCATTCGTTCTTTGGTCGCTGTCGTCTTCTCGAGCGCATCGTACAGCATGGCGTTCTCTAGCGAAGCCGCAATCGGCGAGGCAATGGATTCCAAGAGCTGCAGATCGCGTTCTGAGAAATGGGCGCCATCCCGTTTATTGAGCACCTGCAGGACGCCGATGATTTTCCCTTTGCTGATCAGCGGAACGCACAGCATACTGCGCGTGGGATAATCAACACGCTTGGCTACCTTGGACGACCAGCGCTCATCCTGCGCCGCATCGTCAATCTTGACCGACTGGCCCGTCTGAGCCACCCAGCCTGCGATGCCTTCCCCGATTTTCAGGCGAATTTCCCGCACTTCATCGCCCTTGGTTCCGAGCGCAAGATCGAAGAACAGTTCCCCCTTCTCCTCATCGACCAGAATAACGGACGAAGCTTCCGCATTCATGATGCGAGACGAAGTCTCCATGATTTTGACAAGCAGATCCTGTTTGTGGATCGTCGAGTTCACTTCCAAACTAACATCGAACAGCTGCATCGTTCGCCCAAGCTCCAACTCAGCTGAATTGCGTTTGCGCTCGCTTCGCTGCCAGCCTGCAACAACCGCCAGACAAATAAGCAGAAGCACACCAGCGACTATATTCATTCAGCGTGCCTCCTCTGTGTACAGCTATGCAATGGCTTGAACCGCTTCTTCTTGGGTTTCATAAATCGCAAAGATCGCGCTGAACCCTGACATATCAAAGACATCCTTCACATGTTCATTCATGCTCGCCAGCGCCAGCTTGCCCTGAATGACTTTAATCATTTTGGCCGCTACCAGCAAGCTTCTTAGACCTGCACTGCTGACATACTCAAGTCCTTGCAGATTGAATACGAACTTCCCGTTCCCTTGCTCTACAAGCTTCATAAAAGCCGACTCCAGTCCCCCCGACGTATTCGCATCCAAACGGCCGTTTAAGCCGAGAAGAATCGTAGCCCCTTGCAATTGCTCTGTAATATTCATAAGATTCCCTCCTCCTGAACACGTCGTTTCACCATCATAAGTACATTTTCATTGTTCAATCGTTCATAGCGGATGTCATCCATCACTTGTCTCACAAAGTGGATGCCCAGGCCTCCGATACCGCGTTCGTCAACGCTCAAATCGATACACGGCGCGGACTTCAGCAAAGGGTTGAAAGGGATGCCGCGATCCGTAAGGCGGAGTTCCCAACCATCAGAAACTACCTCAATATCGATTCGTATCGCTTGGTCTACAAGCACATCCTCTGGATACCCATAGAGAATAATGTTCGTTACCAGCTCGTCGCAGACCAAATTCACGCGATACAAGGTCATTTCATCAAGTTGCAATGTTCTTGATGCGTCTTGCAAGAATGCGCCTAACCGCTGCAGTTCCTTCAGATCATTGCTCAGCATGATACTCTCGACGGTCACGATATTCGCCCCTTTGCAGATAGTTATCGCCAACTGAACTCAGGCCATTTTGAGAAGCATGTTTTCCAGCAACCGCACTCTTGCGCTTGAGGCATGCAGCAGCCCAATGCCAATCTCCGGATATAGTCTCACTAGACGAGACAGGCTTTCTCCTTGCAGCGTCAGCACCCGAACCTCGTCAAAGATAACCTGCGCAGTAATGGAAGAAGGTGAGCCGTCCAATGCGGTTGTTTCACCAAATGCCTGCTTAGGACCAAGTACGCCGATCGTTCCGGTTTCTCCCTCACCTGTCTCATTGCTCAGCTCTACGTTGCCTTCAATAATCAGATACATGGCTGCATTGCTATGCCCGCGACGGAGCAAATAAGTCAGGTCTTCATGCACTTCTTCCGTAGCAATACCGGCAATCAAACCAAGTTCGTCTACCGAAAGATCCGCGAATAAAGACACTTGCTTCAAAAATATAACTTTATCCAGCATCGTTAAAAACTTGCGCTCTTCTCTCATATCAACACGCTCCAATGAACTTAGTGCGTAACTGGCAATCTCACTGAGCCAATCATCCGACCATGACCTAGCCTCTTGTATAATAAGCAGCGGCGCTTGTTTGACCGAGCTGTTGTTCGCTGCATCTTGCTTCAAAAGTTCCAGCAAAGCCAACGCTAATCGGCGGTCACCGAGCCCTTCTGCGAGCACTTCCAACCCATTGTCGCGTACTTCTTCGCTGTCATCCTCCGTCGCTTCGCGCAAGGTCGCAACCACACGCTCGTCTGCGAACTTCGCCATGACAGCCCAGGCGCCACCAACCAGCGCTTGGTGAAGTTCTGCGCAGCGCTGGCCGGCAAGTTCGGCAAGCCCCTTCATCCCCAGCTCATTGAGCGCTGTAGGCAGGGCACGTTCCTGCGTGGAAGCCAGCATCCGGTTTACGCAAGGATCAACAAGCTGTTTGCGCAGCATGCTTTCATCGAGCAGCTCCGCGAGCGCCGTCACAGCCGCGTTCCAGATAAACGGGTTCGCGTGGTTCACGTACGTCAGCAAGGCAGGCAAGGCGTTATCGCCCATATCGACGAATGCTTGCAAAATCGCTTTGCGCATCTCTTGATCCGCAAGCGGCACCATGGTCAGAAGAAGCGGAATAGCTTCCACATGCTCGAGCTGCCCGATGCAGTGCGCAGCGGCAACCTTGACGGCCGGACGAGGATCATCCAGCAAAGACAATACCCACGCCGCATACGAGTGAAGCTTCAAATCAGCGACGGTATGACAGCCATAGACGGCCCACTCTCCGCCGTTATCGAGCATTTTGATAATCGCTTCTTCACAAGCTTGATAGCTTTCTTCGCTCTCAAGCGCATAAAGCGCCTTAACCCCCTCGTGCACCACTTTCGGATGATTATCCAGCAGTTTCACACGAATGAAGAAATGGGATTGGCTGCGCAAATGAGTCGCTTTGGAAATGAGCTTCACACTTTCCGCACGCACTTCCGGGTCTTCATCCTCCAGGAAGGAAGCGACTTGCACGAGATCTTGAATCGTCGCACCCTGCAGATTCATGGCTCTTAGCACAGCTAGACGAATTCGCGAGCTTTCCTCACCGATCATGCCGATCAAATGAGGCAGAAACGCCGAATCTTTCGCTTTCCCGATGACTTCTAGCGCAAGCTCACGCACATAATCATTGGGATGTTTGAGATATCCAAGCATCGCGGACAACGCCTTCGAACTGCGAATCCCCCCGATGAAGGAGCCTGCAATCTCCGATAAATCGGCGTGCAGGGATTGCACGCTTTTCACCAGCTCACGGACATACAGATTTCTGCCAAACCAGGCAACAACAACGAGAATCGCAGCTACAGCCACCCCTAACCAAGCCAGTGGAGACAGTTCGAGCCAGCCAAAAGAATGCAGCAGGGAGAGCAGAGACCCAATTAAAATTCCGCCGGATGCCGCTACACCCTGAGCAAAATAGCGGTAGCCGTCCCTTTTGGAGATCGGCATCATTTTGAAAAACAACTGATAACAAGGTTCGGCAATGTAGTAAAGCAAAATATAAAAAACAGCATAAGAGCCGGATACCATGAAAAGTCCAAGCGATTGATTCAGGAACATAGCCGTCAGTCCAAAGCCTCCGAAGAAAATGACGGTAATGGCGAGCAGCATATTGCTTGCGCCAAGCCAATTCATTAAGCGCGTTGAGACGGTTTGCAAAAGCAGGCAAAACGTAAACTGAATGGCGGTAATTAAGCCATAGAAGGAAGTCAGATCCCCTTCTGCCGGAAACTTGGCTTCAGCAGCCGTAAAGTATTGATATTCAATCATAAAGTAGACAGCCGGCATCAGTGTCATCAAGGCGACCGCACAAAGCAGAAACGGGCTGCGCAGCATCTGTTTGGCATAATAGCCAGCAGGAAGCTGTGTCAATTCTTTGGGATCAGCAGCGATTTGCGTCTTGAGACGAATATCTTCCTTCAATGTCAATGGCACCAGATAGCGGGCTAACGCTTTGCGAAAGAAAACAAATCCGAACACCATTAACACCGGTGCCAGCGCATAGACAGCTTCGGTACCTAATAATTTACCGATTTGGTGAGCGATCAAACCCGCGGTAATCCCGCCTGTTGTCGTTGAAGCAATAAACACAGGCATCATCCGTTTCGCTTGTTGGGTAGGGCACAAATCAAATGCCGTGCTCCACAGCAGCAGTGTCAACTGCCTGACAACAAAGTTCGAGGAGAGAAACAGAATCGGATAATAGTAGCGAAAATCAATACCGCCTGCCTTGAATCCAAGCAAAACAGCGCCATTGAGTACAAGCAGTCCAATCATGATCAGGTACAGGGTCATCATCATTCTGGCTTTGGGCAGGCGATTTGCCAGTTTGGCTAGCAGCCAGCCCTCCAGCGGCATAATAGCCGCCTCAGCAATGTAGATATAGGGCAAATACTGCACACCGAATCGCTGGTTAAAAAGCGCCATGAATGCCGTATAGTTCAAGGATTCTGCGATCCCGCTGAAATAAAAGATCGGCAGCATCATCCATAGCTTGCGAATATCTTCTGTGCGCAGTCCCATCCATCGGGTTAAGCTTCCTTGCATATCATCAGGTCCAATCTATTAGTTCATCTGTCACTTGGACAGTGGTTTGTAGAAGGCTAATCTGGCTTCACCTTCATAATAATAATTCGGATAGGTGCCGATGAGTTCAAAACCATTTAAGGCAAACATTTTTTGAATAGGCTGATACTCAGGCAGGTCACAGGTGTAAGTCAGTATGTATCGTCCCTCCGCTTGACGGGCAAACGTTTCAAGTGCTTGAAACAAAATTTTGGCAAAACCATGTCTCCGATAATCCCGATGGACGGCCAAATAATCCCATAAGAAACCTCCGGATTGATGCTCATTCTCCTTGCAACTGGTTACAGCGATAATCTCGCCTTCCTCATTCTCTATATACCAATGCCGATGATTGCGCTGCGTTAAGCTAAGCAGAGGAGCATGACGGAAATGTTCCAGTTCTCCCGGTGTATGCCTTTGGTCATCGAAAGAGACCGGCGAGAGATAAAAATCCGTGATCCGCCTTGCATCTGATTCCGTCATTAATTCGCGTACGTGCATGCCAGTTTCGCTCCTTTGTTATCAAGAAACAGATAAAGTACCATTCCACTCAGCAGTTGTACCATGTTGGAAAAATTCATCGCATAAATAGAAGTAAAGCTGTGCCGCTTTATCTTGACGGTTCTGCTTAATAACCATCAGGAAAGCTTCTCTTGCATCATAGAAACGTCCCACTTGATAATAGGTGACCGCTTGCTCGAATAGCACTTTCGTCTTATCTTTCAAGGTACGAATCGTATCCAAATCCCCTTGATAAACATCGAACAGATGGAGCGGTTCTTTGACCCCTTCTACTTGTATCAAACCCAGATTCCGATATTGGAATCCTGCCGGCTTTTCCAGAGATTGAATGACATAATCGGTAATCAGGATGGAAGCGCCTAACGGCTCTGTCATTTTCTCGAGCATCGTAGCCACGTTGACCCCATCCGAGATAACGTTGCCTTCCAAGCGCTGTTCTTCCCCAATAATTCCGAGGCGAAGCGGCCCTTTGTGCAGGCCAATGCCGAAATCAATAGGCTGGTAGCCGACTTTGGCGCGATGGGAATTGTAGATCTCCAGTTCTTTGCGCATTTCAATGCAAGCCAGCAGCGCTTCATCAGCTTGATTTGGGAATAACGCCATGAAGCCAGCGCCCAAATATTTATTCATAAGCCCTTGGTGGTTGCGAACATAAGGACCGAATCGTTTGAGAAACGAGTTGACGAAATTGAAATTTTCTTCCGGCGTAAGCCTCTTCGAAATATGGAAAAATCCGCGAATGTTAAAAATCAGAATCGACATATTCTTCTCGACTTGGTCACCGAGCGCAACATCCAGAATGCTTTCTTTATTCAGGAAATGCAGAAACTGCTGCGGCACGAATCGATAGTACGCTTGACTGAAATTCTCCACCTTCGTGATATAATCCCGGATGCGCGCGGCCATCGTATTGACGCTATCGCCCAAGTCCGAAACTTCATCTCTTGTGTTAATGGTAACGACTGTATCCCAATTGCCCTTGGCGATCTCACCCACACTGTTGCGCAGCTTGCGAATCGAGGATAGCAGGACATACGTCATTAGGAAAAGCACCAGCAGCAGACCGACGGAGATTAAAGCAATATTGCGAATGATGGAATTCAGCACCGTTTGGCGATGCTTGAGTATGCCGTCCAGGTTCTTGCTCGTTTCGAACACCCCGACGATTTGGCCGGCTGAATTGAAAATAGGAGCAATGGCGTAACGCCACTCGCCTGAGAAATCCTGCCATTGCCCTTTGGCCGGCTTGCCTTCCAATACGACTTGCTGATTCTCCGGCGTTTGTTGGAACGGATTGAACATATGCATCCCGTCATCATCTTCCAAGATGCGATAAATGACGCCGTTTTCGTATTTATAAACAGCTTTGTAAAAGCCTTGGTTGTCGTCTTGGTCATTGTTCTCGAAGACAGATTGAATCTTTTTGCGGAAGGATTGATAGATCGCGCCTTTGTAATCCAGCGGGGACGTGAGGCTCTCCAGTTTATCGCCATCGATCAGGTTTTGACCGTTTTTGGCCAGCAAAGTAAGCTCGCTGAAGGTTTCTTCTTCCATTTTCTTCGAAAAACTGTTGTAGATCACAGTGGACAGCAAAATCATAGATGCCGCAATGACCGGCACAAGAATGAAGATTTGTTTCATCATCAGAGGCAATCTGCGATTCAGCAAATTGAAGAAAATAATTTTAATCGCAATGAGCAGCAAAATAACTCCCACAATCGCCAGAGACCACAACAGAATAACCTTCGTTCGCGCCGCATCGCTATACTGAGCCTCAACG
Organism: Paenibacillus marchantiophytorum; assembly: GCF_014640555.1. GTDB lineage: Bacteria > Bacillota > Bacilli > Paenibacillales > NBRC-103111 > Paenibacillus_E > Paenibacillus_E marchantiophytorum. Next base: position 24,233 of record NZ_BMHE01000007.1, read on the forward strand.
AGCGACGGCGTAAGTGTGCCGTCCGCCAGACGACGATTGATTTGCGCCGATTCCACGATAATCAGACTGTCATCATCGGCAATACTGCTGGAGGTGGCGTCGAAAGCAAGCTCAATTCCGCTCGCTTTGGCCTTATCCTCATTGACCAATTCCTCAATCACATAGGGCTGTTTGGGATCGAGCCTGGAGATGGTCTTACTGTTAAAATCAATAAAAATGAGCCGCCCATGATTGTCTAGATGCATGCTTTCGGGAAAATTGCGTCTGGTGCGATCGAGGCCCGGTACTGGATACACAAGCTCTGAGCGCCCATCTTCGAAGGCGCGATAAATCTCGCCGCTGCGTGTTGAATAATAAATTTCACCGGGCTTAAAGCCATCGGCTTCGGATATGTATTTATTCGTTGGAAGCTTAACGGAGTAAGCGATTTGAGGTGTCGAGGAAGCCGTTTCACCCACAGGCTCCTTGTACAAGGTTAGCTTGTCGGTCTCATCATTGAAAAAGTAAACCATACCTTGGCGAATCTGCACGTTGCGCAAGGAACCCAGACGATATCTGCGGGCTTGTGAATCCGTATATTCTTGCGTAAACAAGCTGCGATCGAACTGACCCTCCGGTGTGTAACGCACGATCTGCTCGGATTTCACAGCTATGCCATAAGGGTCCAATAGCGTACGAATCGTATATAGATAGCCTTGATCGTCAACTGCCATGTCATTAAACCGATAGACTTCGCCGTTCTTCCCCGTGTCGCTGGTAATGGAGAATTGCAGGACACCCTTGTCATTAAGCTTATGAATGGTTTTCTTGGCATTATCGATAACGAATAAATTGTCTTGATGGTCAGAGATCGCCTTCGATAAACCGTCAAAAGGCATGCTTTTGTTAAAAGGCCATAGGGTAAAGCTATCCCTGTGCATACTCAGGTAGCTTCCTGCAGCGCCCAGAAGCAGCAGGACGAGCAGCAATGCCGCAATCGATTTCTTCATCGCTCTGTAATCTCCTCTTAATTGGCAATCTGAATAATTTGCGTAGGGGCGTTCCATTCCACCTGTAGGCCCAAAGATTCAGAAATGAATCTTAATGGCACGTAGGTCTTTCCTTCCAGAAGCAAGGCAGGCGCCTCGATTTGGAAGGGCTCTCCATCTATGTAAGCCGTAGCATTGTTGATCTGACAAGTAATGGCCGCATAATCCGAGCTGACCGTAACCGTCATGCTCTCTTGCTCCCAATCCACGGCTGCTCCGAATGATTCGGATACAGATCGTATAGGTAAATAGGCCTGCCCATTTATTATAACAGGCGGAGCGTCGAATTTGATGAAAATATTAGGTGAAAAAACATTTTCTGCTGCGATCGGTCGAATGCTGACATCAAGATCCTCGGGGATCGCTGTCGTCTGGGCCAGAGCCGCCGCAAGATCTGCAAGCTTCTGCAGCTCCTCAGCGCTGTACTTGGCCTTCTCCTGCTGCTGCAGCTGGCCCAGCAGCTTGTTGACCTGCTGTTCAAGCAGCGGCTGCACCGAGGAATCCAGCGGCAAGCTAGCCGCCAATTCCTGCACGGCATCCAGCTGCGCGAACAGCGCATCCTTCTGCATCGACTGCGCAGCCTCGTCGACGGCCGCCAGCGAGCGGGTCAGCGTCGCGACCCGCTCTGCGTCCTGCTGCGCCTGTGCTTCGCGCAGCGCAGCTTGCAGCTTCTGCTTCGCTGCGGCGAGCGAAGCCACGCCTTCGGATGCGCCGGCCTGCGCATCCGCGAGCTGCGCCTGCGTCGCCAGCAGCGGCAACAGCGCAGCTGCTGCCGCACTGGCATCGCCGGCGGCGATGGCTTGCTCCAGCTTCACCTGCTGGAGCTCAGACTGCTCGGCCAGCTGATCTTCGCTGGCCGCAGTCTCGGCCCCGCCGCCCGGTTCCGCAGGCGGCGCCGCCCCCTCCTCAGCCAGCGCTGCGATCAGCGCGTCCGGGTTGTTCACCAGCTCTATCTGCTTGAGCGCTGCTCCGGCGTCGCCGGCAAGCAGCGCTTCCGCCATGCCGAGCTGGGCCTGTGCATCCTTCAGCTGCACCGCCAAATCCGCGATCTCGGTCAGTTTCATATCTGTGACTGCAGCGGCTTTGGCAGCTTCCAGCTTCACGATATCCTTCTTCAAGGCATCAATCTGCTGCTGTAATTGTGCAGGCGTTTCTGTGGCGGCAATCGCGCCAGGCTTCGTTATTTCCACGGTCACCTTCAGTGCGGCCGATTCTTCCTTCGAGAGTGCTGCCGAACGGCCTGAATCCGTCAGAACGCTTGGATCTACAGCATTATCAAGACCGAACCAACCTGCCCCTGGCTCAGCAGATTGATAAAAAACCCCTTGCCCCGACTTGGCCATCGTCGCCGCAGCGGCATTGTAAGCCGCAGGTGTAAGTGCTTCGAGCTGAACTTTGTAGGAACCTATGATGACCTTTCCAAGTCCTGTGTCCTCTGCGGCAGTCTCCCCGCTGTCGGTGCCTGCCTCATTGTTGACGGCGGCTGCGAGTTGACCCGAATTTCCTTTGCCTTCGAGGGCAAACTCAGCAATCTTTTTCCCTTTTTGATACAGATTTACCTTGAGATTATCGATTTGACTAAACCTCAGTGTCAGATTCCGCACTGATTTCTTCAATTTCGTACGCTTGCCAATCGGATGACCGTCTTTGGTAAACACAGCGTACTCGGTTGCCCCCAGCTTTTTATTTACCTTTAGGCTGAAATCACTAAGCAGCGGGCCGACCGCTGGCTTCAACTTCCACGTACCCACAGGTGCTTGGGGTTTTTGCGGTTTAACCGCTGCGAGTCCATCATCCAGATTGCGATACGGCAGGATGCCCTTTGTCAGCGTCTGCCCAACAGTTCCTCCCGTATCCAAATCCAGCTTGCCTAAAGCCGTTTTATAACTGACCTGCGCAGCAAGTATCTGTCTATCCGCCGTAACCACGGCTTCTTGGAACGTTGGAAGCTCCTCTGTTTTCATCAAGCTTAACTTGACCTTTTGCGTGGCCTTATCTAAATTGGTTTTGGCATTGTCCCGATCGCGCAGAGCTTGGGCATAGCCCTCTTCGGCTCCCTTGGCTTCGAGAAAAGATTGCCTCACGGCAGCGATCACCGCTGTTCGACTTTCTTTTTCCTGCAGCACCGCCTTGTTCTGCTCCATCGTCGCAATCGGCAGCGCATCCCGCAGATCGTTCAAATAGCGCAGTCCGTCAAACTCTCCTTGGAGCAGCGATTTGGGAATCGGTATGACACCAAGCAGCAGGAAAAAACCTTCCCAATCTTTCTTCACCTGCGCAAGCGTCGTTTCATAGCTAGCCATAAACAGTTCCATGTCCACATCCTGCAACTTATACATGCCGTCCATGACCTTCATTCGTGCGGAACCAAATTTCGAGCTGTATAAATTACGGGTCGTATTCAGCTTATTGTCAGCCAAACGGCGAACCTCCGAATCTTTGAGCAAATTGACTGTTGATTTCAGCGCGCTTGCTATGTAAGCAGGCAGCTTGTCTTGCTTCAAATCTGCATAATCCGGTTCAAAAGAAAGCTCAACCTTATTTTCCATCTCGATATTCAGCAGCTTGCCGAGCGCTAATCGACTCGATTTGGCCGACAGTTGCGCTTGTTTGTAAGAGGACGATGCCTTCTCCAGCGCCGTATCCGCTTTCTCCTGTTCGGCTGCATCTGCAAGTCCAAACTTGCGCTTCTTTTTCACTGTGTCCACAGCCGTCTTGGCTTCTTCCCACCGCTTGCGCGCTTGCTCTTCCGCTGCCGCATCCTGATAAGTTGTTAAATATGCTTTCTGAACATCAATCTGGACGGCGTTCATCGACTGCCGCAGTGTTTCCTGGGCAAGATACAACCCCTTGCTCGCCTCCGGCACCTTCAACTGCGTCAGCAGATCCTGACTTAAATTGCGTGGCTTGGCAAAAAGACCGGAAGCTTTGGCCTCCTCGCTTTTCACCGCATGCTGGGCCTGCTCCAGCTCTATTTTTTTCTGCAAAATATCTGTCCGTGCATCCCGCAACACCGCGCTGATTTTGACCCCCTGAGCCATTGCTTCTTGCATCGTTAAGGATTTTACCGTCAGCGCTTCCACTTGGGGACCATTTGTTAGAAATGATGATGCTCCGAGCAGTAGAACAAGACCCCATTTTACCCATTTGACCTCGATCACAATGATTCCCTCCGCTCCGCACTTCTCTCCTTTTATAGTACAATATCTCCTTCACTCTCGCACTCACTTTTGGAGAAAATTAGCGAAACCCATCGAATATAGTAATAGATTGCTGCTGAACCGCTTTTCTAGTAGTATGAAAGTAATAGAATTGCAACGAATAGGAGAGATCCGAATGGGAAACCTCGTCTGTGGCGGAGCGATGCTGCAATGCTCGTTCGGCGCTGCGCCCGGCACCCTGATGGTGCTGCCAGCCAATATGGTCATGACCGCGATGCCAATAGCCAATATTATGGATAATAAGCCTCTGGTGAACATTTTACCGTTTGGCATGTGCAACTCCCTAGCTAATCCAACTGTGGCTGCAGCTACTGCCGCTGCGTTAGGCGTACTGACCCCCATGCCCTGCATACCTGTGACGGCTGCTCCCTGGGTTCCCGGTTCACCAACCGTGCTCGTCGCCAACATGCCCGCTCTGAACAATTCCTCCAAGTGCATGTGCAACTGGGGCGGCGTCATTCAAATCCAACAGCCTGGTCAAATGACCATCCAAGTCCCATAACTTTATCGCCAACACCCCATTAATCATCCCCACTAGGAGTGAACACATTTGGAGATCCAGCCGGTCAAAACGATTGAAAGAGTGCTAAAGCCCGTCGTAGCACCGTTCATCGGTCATGTCATGAAAGCCATCGCAACCATTGGAAGACTCCCTAAATTAGCGATTATCAAGTTCCAGCAGATGCTGAGAGTCATGCTGCAAACACGTGAAACTTCACTCAAAAACTATGTGCTGATCGGCTCCTACTATATTTCCAAACGCCTGCTGCTATTCGCCACCCTAGTGATTCTCGTATTGATCTTTTTTATCTTTATTCGCCCGCCGGCGATCGTGAACAAATGGCTTCATCGCGTGCCAATTCTCCAAGAGAACTCAACCAAATTGACCAGCTTCTCTGGCAGCGGCAAAGTGGTTGGCACGGAAAAAGATGCCCGCTATGAAGGCGATTTGGTCGACGGCCTGTACGCCGGGAAAGGCAAGCTGTTCCACAAAAACGGCCAAATTGCTTATGAAGGCGATTTTGAAAAAGGGCAGAAATCAGGCAGTGGCTCCGTCTACGACGAGCATGGCACCTTGCAGTACAAAGGCGCTTTCGCCGGCGATGCCTATAATGGAGCTGGCACGCAGTATGATCAGAACCAGAAAGTGCTGTACATCGGTGAGTTTCAAAACGGCAAATACGGCGGCGCCGGGAAATTATTTGCGCCCAGCGGCGATCTTAAATATGAAGGCGCGTTTAACGGAGGGCTCTATAACGGAGCTGGCAAGCTGTTCACCTCCGGCGGCATCGCCCTCTACGAGGGCGAATTTGCGGCAGGCCAATACAGCGGGGCCGGGAAGCTGTTTGATCCCAAGGGCCTTCTCATCTATGAAGGCGGCTTTAAGAACGGCAGCTATTCCGGAGACGGCACGGAGTTCTATACGAATGGCCTGATGAAATACAAAGGCCAATTCCTTGCAGGCACGTATGGCGGGGAAGGCACCGCATACGATGACAAAGGCGTGCCGCGTACCAAAGGCACGTTCCAGGGCGGCGCGCTGACTGGCGCCGGAGAGGCGTATGACGAGTTGGGCAAACTCGTCTACAAGGGCGATTTCAAGGCCGGCGTCTATGACGGCATTGGCTCGTTGTTCGATGCAGACGGCGCGCCGCTGCTGCGGAGCTTTTTTGCAGGCGGCCAGGCCAGCCTGCAGAGCTTCCTCGGTTTGTCCAGCAAGAAAGTCGAAGACTTGCTGGGCAAACCTGGCGAAGTGACGCTGCAGGATGCGAGCGTCCTGCTTGCAGGGCAGGAGCCGCCGGCGACGAGCGACTCTGCTGCCGCGGAGTCGGCGGCCGCTGATCCAGCGGGTGGCGCTGGTGGCGTTGCGGGTGGCGCTGGTGGCGTTGCGGGTGGCGCTGGTGGCGTTGCGGGTGCTGGCGCTGGTGCTGGCGCGGGCGACGTCAGAGCATCAGCAGCAAGCGTTAAGCTGCTGCTGAGCTATCCGGCCTACCAGCTGTCGCTGCTGGTCGAGCCGTCCAAGGCCAACCCCAAGGAGGCCGTCGTGACCTCCCTCAGCATTTGGGGCTCGAAGCCATTGGCGCTGCTGCAGCCAGTCATCGAGACCGTCAAAAAGCGCGGAGAACCCAACGATGCCGGCTACAACGTGATGGAAACAGCCGTAGGCGCCGGAACTGGCGCCTACGCGAACACCTACTACAAAGGTGATTATCTCTTCACCTTCACGTACTTCAACAAAGCCAAAGAAGCCCACCTGCTGCAGGTGAGCTCCACCACATAAAGCAAAGGCTGCCTTCGAGTATTGCTCTCGGATGGCAGCCTTCTTTGTGCGAATGTTTGTGCGAATGGTTGGAGGTGGATAATAAGCTCTCCATTGGAAAAACTCCATCAGAATCCCTGTGTGAGCCCTGTATAACTTAGTTTCATTGGATTTTGTCCAATGGGATGACTCAATTCGGCTCCTGAGCAGCTAAATTCGAAGTTTTACTGGATAGAATCCACTCAAACCGAATCTCTACGCACATAAGCCGGATTGCATTGGAGTAAATCCAATGCAATCCGCTAAAGAAGCATAACGAGCCCTATTAGACGCGCTTCGCATCTTCAACAATCTAGCCACTTTCCTTAGCAGCCACGCTACAAGTTCTCCCCACCCTCTATCTAACTCCACCAACCAAACAAATTTGACCCCAGAGGGATCTTAGATCCTCTATTTCTGCTGAAACCGCTCAAAAGCGCCCCTTGGCGGAACGTCGTTCCTCTATTCCGCCGTTCCACCCCCGAAATTGGCTGATTCGGACAAAATAACGTATCTACGTTCCCACTGAGCACAAATTTCGGCCGCTTTGTCACAAATAGCGGATCGTCGATCCCCTTGACACTCATTTAACGGAGTTCCCCAAAGCAACCTATGGCAAAGCCAGCTTGCCCATAATCGTCGGGCAATCGGCTCCGGTGGCCGAAGGCAAGTTGTTCGGCACGCCGTGAATGAAATCGTTGCCGAGCAGAGCGAACAGAATCGCTTCCTTGGCATCGCCGGAAATACCGAGCTCATCGGAGGTAAGAATCGCTTGCTCAGGGAGCAACTCCTGCAGCATGCTTAGCAGTGTACGATTGCGCGCACCGCCACCGCTCACGATGACTTCCGCCATGTCATATTGCGGGAAGATGAAATCTTGATATGACCGTGCGATGGAATGCGCTGTGAACGCCGTCGCTGTAGCGACGATATCTTCATGGGCAAGCCCGCGCTCCAAGGCAGCTTTGAGCCATGTCGCGGTATACGTTTTGCCGAACAGTTCGCGTCCCGTTGTCTTGGGAGGAAGCTGCGCGAAATAAGGATGAGCCAGCATCTCCTCGAGCAGCTCTGTGTTCACTTGCCCGCGAGCTGCCCATGCGCCATCTGCATCATAGGACAGCTTGCCCTCGGACAGTTCATAGACCACTTGGTCCATGATCATATTGCCCGGACCCGTATCGAAAGCGATGAGGTTGCCGGCATCGGTTGCAGTTCCCGTCCCTTGAGCCGGAATCGCTGTACAATTGCCGATGCCGCCGATATTTTGCAGGATGCGCCCTTTGGCCTCATCGCGGAACATAATGAAGTCCCCATATGGCGCAAGCGGCGCGCCTTGGCCGCCAGCCGCCATATCGGCGGTGCGGAAATCGCCTACGACGGTTACGCCCGTCCGCTTGGCGATGACGGATAAGTCGCCGATTTGCAGCGTCGATTTCGGTAGGAACGGATTGGTTTCATCCGCTACAGGGATGTGCCAAACCGTTTGACCATGCGAGCTGATGAGATCAATCTCATCCACCCGCATGTTGGCCGCTGCGGCAGTTTGCACAACCGCATCCGCAAATTTCTCCGCGATGGCAAAGTTCATGCCGCATAGAAGAGCCACATCCGAATGCTCAATTGAGCACATCTGTTTGAGCTTTTCGCGCAATTCGTCATCATACGGGAAGCTTTCGAAATGGAGCAGCTGCACCTTGGCGTCGACGCCGCAGCCATCGATGCGAACGATGGCCACATCGATGCCATCAAGGGAAGTACCCGACATGAGGCCTGCAACCGTCAGTGACGTTTGATTCAAAAGGGATAGAAGGTTCATAGTTCGTCCCCCCATCTCCAGCCTGCGGGATACTCCGCGCCGAGCGTGATCGGCAGGCGCCCTTGCGGGATCAGCTCACCCAGCAAACATCTTGCTATGCTTTGCAGCGCCAACGGACGGCTTTCGTACGCGGCGATGAAGGTAGAAATATCCGGCAGCTCAAGCAGATCGTAAGGCACGCGCAGCGCGACGACGATCAGCGGCTTGCCGAGCTCTTGCAGAGCACGCACGAGTTCAACCTGTGCGGGGTGGAATCTCGCGTTGTAGGTGCCGACAACGATCTGCTCTACATGCTGCGCGTCGGCGAGTACTGATGCGTGGAGCTCGCTGACGTCGTGCAGCGGCAGCACGCGATCGAGCACGTCAAGGCCGTGCTCGGCCAGCGCAGCTCCCAAGCTCGCTGGCCCCGCGTAGGCTTCGTCGACGCCCGACGAAACGGCTGCGGCCACGGTGACGGCGAGCGTTCTTGCGCGCCGCAGCGGCAGCAGCTGGCGCTCGTCCTTGACGAGCGTGATGCTCGCCTCGCTCAAGCGCTGTGCGACCGCGCAATGCGCGGCGGTCCCCACATCTGCTGCTGCGCCAAGCTGCGGCCCAACTACGCCTCGCCGCTCCTTGAGCGCGAGCAGTCTGCTGACGGAAGCGTCAATCTGCGCTTCCGTTATTCGCCCCTCGCTCACGGCCTGCTCGATCGCGGCAATGGCAGAGATCTGGAGGTCTCGTCTGTGGCTGATCAGAATCAGATCAGCGCCGGCCTCGACCGCCATGACGCTGGCTTCAACCGTGCCATAATGCTCCGAAATGGCGTGCATTTCCATGCAGTCTGTCATGACAACGCCTTCGTAGCCCAGTTCTTCACGCAGTAAATCGGTTAACACCGATTTGGATAAAGTCACTGGCAGCTTTTGCGACTCCAACGCCGGGAAATAAATGTGCGATGACATGATCGCATCAACGCCATTTTCAATGGCTTTTACAAAAGGAACTAACTCCACTGCGCGAATCCGCTCTTGGTCATGCGTAATGGTCGGCAAGTCCAAGTGGGAATCTACGCTCGTATCCCCGTGTCCTGGAAAGTGTTTAGCCGTCGCGACAACATTCGCATCTTGATAGCCAGCAATCGCCTGTTGGCCGAATTCAGCCACTAGCTGACTGGACTCCCCAAAGGAACGAACCCCTATAACCGGGTTGTCCGGATTATTGTTAATATCCAGCACTGGCGCGAAATTGAGATTGATGCCCAGTGTTCTCAGCTCAGTTCCCGATACGAAGGCCGATTCATAAGCAGCGTTATTACGTGCGAGGATTTCATTCGCTGCTCCTGCTTCCGCACTCCCCAAAACGCCCGCAGCCAAGGCCATTTGCCCTGGCATTAAAGCGACACCTTCCGTAATCCGGGCTACCATCCCGCCCTCTTGATCGATCGAAATCCACAGCGGCACGGTGTCTGCATGTTCAGCAATTTGCTGTAAACGGTTCGATAAGCCAGCCACCTGCCCGGTATTTTCCACATTACGCGCAAAATAAATAACACCGCCAATACGGTGCTCTGTAATGAGCGTCTCCAGTTCTTCCGTTGCGGCTGTGCCTTGAAACCCACAAAGCAGCATCTGTCCTATTTTTTCTCGCAAAGTCATCGTATGAACCTGTTTCATCCGCTATCTCTCTCCCTTATCCGAACACTCTTGTCAGCTATCTTCCCAGACGGTTTAAGGCCATCCATACCGCACCGTTAGCTGCATCGTTTTTAGCTGTTATACACGTTAACTGTGGATAAATCTCATTCAACTGCGCAGCGAACAAGCTCTGCACATAGGTGTTTTTCATCAGAACACTCCCCGCCATGGCGAGAGATCCCCTTTGCAGAGACAGCTTCTCAACGACAGGAACGGCGATTTCACATAAAGCCTGTGCGCTTTTATTAACAATGCCTAGAGCTGCTTTATCGCCAAGCTCACAAGCTGCCGACAGGATAGGAGCAAGGGCCGCAATATCTTTTTTGTTCGTCTGTTTGTCGTACACAAACCCAATAATCTGCTGGACCGACGAAAGTTGAAGCTGTTCATACACCATGCCCGTTATAACGGTTTCTGGCAATCGGCCATCCTGCGAACGGACCAATGCGGCGAGCAAATCGCGCCCGATGCTGTAGCCGCTGCCCTCATCGTCAATCAGGTAGCCATAACCGCCGCTGCGGTGAGTGAAGCCCGCTTCATTTTTGCCATAACATATCGACCCGGTCCCTGCAATTAGGATAATCCCGAATTCACTTTCATGCGCGCCGCATAGCGCCGTTTCCTGATCCCCTGTTATGAGCAGCTCTCCGTGATAACCACAGGCGCGAACATTCGCCTCCAGCCGGGCGATTACGGAAGGATTACTGACCCCTGCTGCTCCAATAACAATTTGCGCGCACGCATCAAGACCCTCGCAAGCAGTAGCAATCGTCTCGAAGATCTCTTGAAAACTTTGGCGAATACTAAGCTCGTCTTGTCCGTTATAGTTAATAGCACCGGATGTGAAGGCGTGCACCAACTTGCCAGTCTCATCTGCCACATTCACGGCGGTTTTGGTGCCGCCGCCATCAAGTCCTGCGACATATCTCTTCATCTGAACACGTCCTTTGTTCTTGGGTGCGCTTATGGATATAAATGATATCGCTCTTTGATTTGTCCAAAGAGTTGGCTTTCCTCACGAAATTGCTCCAGCAGCGCCGGAACATCCACGCTGTCTTCCCGGTATACCTTATCGCCGCCCAATAAATCAATAAAAGGCCGCGATCCCTCTTTCACCGGTGGCAGAAAAGCGAACTGTTCATAGTTGTTTTTGATCGTATACAGTAATGCAACACCGGTCTCTAATGGCCGTATCGTCCGTGTATCGAGCACATGCAGCTGTACGCCGCTACAGGGCTCTCCTTGAAACTTGGAGAATGTCGGTTTGAAATAAACCGGACGGAACAGAACCCCCGGCAGCTTCTTCGCGTTCATGTCATCCGCCAGCTTCTGGGCATCGATGAATGGCGCTCCAACGATTTCGAAAGGAACCGTTGTCCCTCTGCCCTCAGATAGATTCGTCCCTTCGAACAAGCAGGTGCCAGTGTAAAGCAAGGCGGTCTCAAACCGCGGAATCCCCATGGACGGCATCACCCACTGGCGGCCTGTTTCAGGAAACAGCATCTGCCTCTCCCAGCCTTGACAGCGCACCACATGCAGCTCGCATTGCCAGTTCATTTGATCATTCACCATTGTGGCCAATTCACCAACAGTCAGCCCATATCTGACACAGAGCGGATAGTTGCCTACAAAGGATTGGTAGCCGAGTTTTAACTGATTTCCTTCTACGGTCACACCGTCCAGCGGGTTAATCCGGTCCAAAATGACAAAAGGCTTGCCTGCCCTCGCACAGTCTTCCAAAGCATACAGCATCGTATAAATGAACGTATAATAGCGAACACCTACATCCTGAATATCATAGACGACCATGTCGACTTCATCCAGCATGGCTTGCGTTAACCGTTTGGAATCTTTGCGATATAAACTATAGACCGGCACTTTGGTTATCGGATCCAGATACGTTTCTACCTGAGCGCCAGCAGCTTGATCCCCACGCACCCCATGTTCAGGGGAAAATAAAGCGGTTAGCTGGAATTGTTCATGTAAAATTTGAATCGTGGATACAAAGTCACTGTTTAATCCGGTTGGCGCGGTGATGAGACCCAAACGTTTCCCTTTGAAGAGATGTGCATATTGCCTGATACCATCAATACCGTTAAGAATCATTGCCATTTCCTCACTCCTGTTTGATTGAGAAAACCCCTACCCGAGCCTTATGTTGGATAAGCGGCTGCGTGCAGAGGTCGGATACTGTCTATAATTCAGTTTTGAGCACACGCATATTTTCTTCCGGAATCATGAACGTTTGTGCATATTGCTTTCTGGCTTCCAGGCCGCGGACTCTCATCAAATGTTTGTAATACTCCAAATACTGGAATGATTTGCTGCCTGTTACGAACCAATGCGTAGATACCGCCTTCACCCATAGATCAAAAGCTTCTACGTCAAAGTCGACATACACATACGGACGATAGTCGACCGCATCCTCCCAGTTCTCGGCATAATACAATCTCTGGGCAAAATGTGCCGGAAGCTCCCGCTCGAACGTCGGCAAGGCGGCAAAAAAGCGGGCATCGTTCACGATGCGGTGTGTTGTCATATGATCCTTGTGCATGCTGTTCTTCCAATGGGTAATAATTACGTTAGGTCGAACCTGACGAATGACATCGCATACACGGAAACGCATCTCTTGGTTATCCGGCAGTTCGCCGTCCGGAATATCGTCGAATACGAACGCTTCCCCGCCCAGCATCTCGGCAAACGTTTTGGCCTCTTTCACTTTCTGCACGCGGTATTCGGCCATATCTTCTCCTGCCGGAACGCCGCGTTCGCCTGCCGTCAGTGCCAGGGTCGCAATGCGATCCCCCTTCAATGAGTGGCTTGCCAATACGCCGCCTGCCGTTAATTCGGCATCGCCTACGTGTCCGCCGATGGCCAGAATCGTTAACTTTTCTTCGCTCATGATACAAACTCCCTTCTCATAACAGAAAATTGTTTGACGGTTGTAAAACCAGCTTTTTCATAGATGCGGATTGCCGGATTCGTGCTGCCGGTATACAAAGACATATAATCGGTTTGAATCGCATGAAAAGCTTCACAAAGCTTGAAGAAAAGGATGCTTCCTAACCCGTGTCCTTCGTGATCGGGAAGGACACCGATGCCGGCGAAATATCCACGGCCGTTCGCTTGCCGAATGACCGGCCCAGCGAATCCGACGGGTTCGCCTTTATATGCAGCAATGACCACAGGCACACCGTCTGCCACGCATTGCCCGATTTGCTTTTGCCATAGTACATTATTAAAGCCATTAAGCATATGATCAACACCCGCATGTTTCATGGGGTCAAATAAGGCCACCTGATAACCCTGGGCACCAGCTTTGTCTTCCTTGGCTTTAATTTCTTGCGGAAGGGTGAATCCTGCTAGGTTCAAGTACATCGCACACTGTTTGGCCCGTTCCTGATAGCCATGCGCAAGCAGATACGCATACAACCTGCTATCTACCGGCACACCAGGCGCATTGTTGTGTTCATGGTTCGGTGTATCCGGTATATACCATGGCAGCAGCATCGGGTTAAAGAAAAGGATGTCTGCCTGTTTTTTGCCCAAGTCGATGAAGCGCTGCTCCAAAGCAGCTAACAACTCCCCGTAATTTCCATCGGTTTGGTGCGGTTGCGACAAGACGATACAGGTGATATAGCCTGCCACATTGCCAAGCGGCAAATCATCGCCCGTGCATCCGCAAGCAAAACCTTGGACTTGATCTGACACCAATCGAACAAACGTATTCTTCTTATCGAAATAAGGGTTGGATAAGAAAATCTCATCGAAGCTCTGCCGCGTCAGCTCTTTGTAGCCATCTCGGACAGCTTCCTCATTCCATAAATCAATAACAGCTTGTGTGTATGAATCATCCCAGGACACAATCATGATGATATGCTGCCTCCCCCGAAGCCTTGATTAACCTTTCACTGCTCCGACTGTTACACCCTCTAGGAAGTATCTCTGCAAGCTGAAGAACAGGATAAACATCGGCAATGCTGAGATCGTTGCACCAGCCATCATAGGCGCGATGAACGTCGTATTGGCGAAGCGGAAGTTTTTCAAACCTACCTGAATCGTTTGCATATCCATCGTATTCGTGACGAGAAGCGGCCAGAAGAACGTGTTCCAGCTGTCCATGAAGGTCAGAATCCCCATAACGGCGAGAACCGTTTTCGACAGAGGCAGGATAATTCTCCAGTAAATCTGGAACTGGCTGCAGCCTTCAATTTTGGCAGATTCCATAATTTCATTCGGGATGCTGCCCATAAACTGTTTGGCTAAGAAAATGTTATAAACCGTGACAATACTCGGCATAATTAACGCGCTGTACGTATTTTGCAGTTCAAACACGTTAACAACCAAGATGTACAAGGGAACTTGTGTCACCTGATAAGGAATCATCATCGAAACAAGCAGCACAGCGAACAAGGGACCTCTTCCTTTGAAACGAAGCTTGGAGAAGGCATACCCGGCCATACTGGCAAAAATCACGTTCGAAATCATCACCGTTGTGGCTACGATTAGCGAGTTCAATATCCAACGATACGAATATTCACTGTAATCAAAGAAGAATTTGAAAGAAGCGAATGTAAATTTACTTGGCAAAATAGAATAACTGACCGCCCCGGCCTCGACCGGATCCGCAAAGGAAGAGATCACCATGAAATAAATTGGAAATATGGTCGCCAAAGCGAAAAGAAGAAGGGCGATAAAAATGATTGTATTTCGCGTAGTCTTGACTTTCGGATTTCCTGCATGAGTGCTGTACAATGCCATTTTTGTATCCCCCCTTCTTAATACTCGACGTCTTTGCCGGCATATTTAAACTGAATAACCGAAATTCCTGCGATGATAACCGCTAGTATGAGTGATTGCGCGGCTGCTTTACCGAATTCAAAATAGGTGAACGCATTGTTGAAAATCAGCAAACCAACCATCGTGGTGGCATTGTTGGGTCCGCCACCTGTCATCAGATAAGCGTTCTGGAACACTTGGAAGGAAGCGATGACACCCGTTACTAACAGAAACAGCGTAGCTGGTTTCAAGGCAGGAATTACGATATAGCGAATTTTCTGAAAGAAATTGGCTCCATCGAGCTCTGCCGCCTCGTAATACGCATCATCTATCCCCAATAATCCCGCTAGGTAGATAATAATGCTGGTACCGTGACTGGATAGCCAGGACATGAGAACCAAAGAGAACATAGCCGTGCTGCTTGAACCCAGCCAGTTTTGATTGCTGAAGCCGAAGAATCGAATCAGCTGATTAAGAATTCCGCCTTCCATTGGATCGAAGATCCATAGCCATACGACGGATAACGCGACGCCAGAAGCAACGACTGGCAAGTAGTAAACGGCTTTGAAGAAGGACTGCGTTTTCTTCCTGAGTGGCAGAATCAATACAGCGATTGCCATGGATAAAAGTAGATTCACAGGAACGGTAAGAACGGTATAAAGGAGCGTATTGCCCATTGCTTTCCAAAATAAAGCATCTTTTAATGAATTCGTATAATTGTCCAAACCAATATAGGTGGAGCCTAGCGGCTTATATTCCTGCAAACTAATCATAAAGGCGCTGACAACCGGGTAAGCGGTAAACATGGCAAAGGCCACCAATGCTACAGCAATGAAAGCATACCCCCAGGCTCCTTCGCCTTTGATTCTCCTTCTTTTTATCGATCCGGCGATATTAGCCATACTGTCAAACCCCCTTTCAGAAAACTCATGTTAAAATAGTTCGGATAGTCGCACTTTCGATGCGCGACTATCCGAAGGGTTGATACCTAGATTAGTCTTTCACAATTCCATTTTCGCCAAACGCGGCAATGGCCGCTGTTTTAACAGCTTCGTACATCGCTTCTGCCGTAATCTCACCAGCAATTAAGCCTTGGAATTTAGGTACAATAACTTCTGTTTCTAGTTTAATTGCTTTGGCCCCAAGGTCACTCGGGATATCAGGACGAGCTGGTGTTGCATTTTTAAGCATATTGTCAACAGCAATGATATTGTCTGGGCTGCGATCAATTTTCATGCTTTCAGCTGCTTTTTTACCGCTTTGTGTAATGTGCGCTGCGAACAAATCATTGTTCGTCGTTGCCGCTACTTTGCCGCTAGCTAAGAAGTAAGCCGCTTTAACCACATTCGCTTTGTGCTCAGCAGTTGGTTCTTTTTTACCGCGGAAAGTCACATAACCGTCTACGACTGTGCTGGATGAAGCTTTAGCTCCTTGGAACGTTGGAGCTGGCAATACGATGTAATCGACAGGAATACTGCCTTTGACAGCACTGCCGTCATTCGCTGTAATTTTGGCGTTGTTTGCTTTCGCCGAATTCTCGAACGTAGCCAAACCTTTACCCGTAATCATCGTTTGACCCGTCAAGAACATATTCCAGCGTTTCCCTGCATCAACGGAGCTAAGCTCTTTGGGCATGGAACCGTCATCAATTAACTGGCGAAGATTTTTGAGCAATCCCAAATAGTTTTTGCTTGTGTAGGCATATTTCAAATCTTTATCAAACGGAGCTGGCATGCCTGCATTTTTGGCCATAATACCCAAATAATCTTTGGCAGCAACACCTTTGGTAGCGAATACAAAGCCGTATGTGCTCGTTTGACCATTCTCTTTAATAACACCTTTTTTGATCGCTTCACGGAACTCATCGAATGTCCAACCATTTTGTTGAACTTTCTTCCAGTCGATACCCGCTTTTTCCAAATACGCTTTGTTACCGCCCAGGGCGTGCACTTCCATATAAGCCGGGAAGCCGTAGAGGCCTTTGCCGTTCTTCATATATTCAAGCGGCGCCTTGTCGTAGTCAGCAACCATTTCTTTGGTCGCTGTATCGGTGATATCAAGTACCATGCCTTGCTGCACATATTTGGAGATGCCTTCAGAACCGATGAAAGCAATATCCGGAGGGCTGCCTGCATTCACTTGCGTATCCAGCTTCTGCGTCATATCTTCCCAGCTTGCTGGTTCGATTTTCAGCGTCAGGTTCGGGTTCGCGGCATTGAAATCCTTGGCAATTTGTTCGAAAGTCTTCTGGTAGTTTGGTGAAACCGGTGGAAGCAATGCGGTAATGGTATCTTTGGCCGTTGACGTTGACGTGCTTGCAGATGCGGCTGGCGTGGAAGTGCCGGCTGTATTGCTTTCAGTTTTACCCCCACAAGCCGTTAGGGCCATGGTTAAAGCGACGACGGATGCTAATACATGCATTTTTCTTTTCATAAAAAGCTAACCTCCCAGTTTAGGAACCTTTTTTATATTGCGTTATTTATACAACTTTGATAAAGGTGCTTATTGCTTTTTTCAAACTACCGTCACACTGTTCTAAGGCTTGCCCTGCTTCCGCGGCATCCATGCCGGTCTTGATCATCATAATAGCTAGTTTACAATTCATCGACGCTTTCTCCAAATAGGCAATCGCTTGGCTGTCGTCTACGCCTGTCGCTATTTTGATAATACGCACGGACCGATCATACAATTTGATGTTGCTTGCCTTCATGTCAACCATAAGGTTGTTGTATGTTTTGCCAAGCTTCACCATCGTACAAGTCGTCAGCATATTGAGAACCAGCTTCTGTGCTGTCCCCGCTTTCAAACGGGTAGATCCCATAATCACTTCCGGCCCCACCACAGGAGCAATACATACTTCACAGACAGACTCTAACTTGGAATGCTTGTTATTCACAACGCCGATAGTTGCAGCTCCCAGTTCCTTCGCTTTGTTCAAAGCAGCAATCACGAACTGTGCGCTCCCGCTGGCTGTAATTCCAACTACAGCATCTTTGTCTGTCACGCCGCACCGTTCTATCAGTGCGATCCCCTCTTCTGCATTATCTTCAAAGCCTTCCACTGCTGTTCGAAGCGCCCCATCGCCACCGGCAATATGACCTTGCACCAGCATGGGATCAATCCCAAACGTAGGTGGACATTCAGAAGCATCGAGCACACCGAGTCTGCCAGACGATCCTGCTCCTACGTAAAACATTCTGCCGCCGTTCTTGAGAACGCGATGCAGAATGTCAACCGCTTTCATAATCTGCGGTATTTCCGCAGCTACAGCGCCCGGCACCCTTGCGTCTTGTTCATTCATCAAACGAAGCATCTGTTCCGTTGTACCTTCATCTATCATCAGCGTTTGCTCATTAATCTCTTCCGTAGTCAATCCTGACAGATACTCATCCATAGCCATCCTCCTGTCCTGTTTTTTTTGAATTTCATAAATTTATACTAACGAAAAGTTTCATCACGGTCAATAGTTTTTGAAATTTTATTTTATTTTACAATAAACTTTTGATTTTTTATTTTATTTTACAACAAAAAAAGACAACGACTTTAGGTAGCTAAGTCGTTGTCTTTGTCATTTATTTGCGATGTTTGCTGCTTGCTATAATATCGTGCGTTTTGGATAAATATTTCTTCACATGTTTGTATTCGCTGCTGGCCACCCCGGCAAAAAGGATGTCGATCACCGTTAACATCGCGATTCGCGAGCCCATCGCCCCGCTTCTGATCGTAACTTCAGGCGTCGAAATGCTTAATACAATATTCGCCTTGTCGGCCAACTCGCTTTTGTTATATTTGGTAATGGCAATAATGCAAGCGCCATTCTTTTTGGCAATTTCTAGCGCATCCAGAATTTCAATCGTGCTGCCGGAATTGGAAATGAAGATCGCTACATCGCTTTTTCCCAGGAGTGTTGCTGCCGTAAGCTGACTGTGTCCATCCGTATAGGTATGGCACATCTTGTTAATTCGGGAAAATTTCTGCTCCGCATCAATCCCGACCAAGCCTGACGCACCGATGCCAAAAAACACAATGCGATTGCTGTCACAGAGCACTCTGACGGCTCGCGCGATTTCATTTTTATCGATGACACTTAGTGTATCCTCAATGGATTTGCTGTTATTCCGGGAAATATTAGAAATGATAGTGGATAAATCATCCCCAGGCTGTATATCGGTATACTGATCCTTCTGCTCCTCATCCATCGATCCGAGCGAAGCCGAAATACTGACAATAAAGTTGCGGTAACCTTTGTACCCCATCGTTTTGCAGAAACGCAGCACGGATGCATCACTGGTCTTCGTCAGCTGTGCGAGACTCTTGATGGAAAGATGCGGAATATCATCTAGATTCTCCAGTATATATTCGGCTACCAGCTTCTCAACCGGCGTTAAACTGTCCTTCATATCTCGAATTTTAATCAAAATATTATCATTAATTGACATTTGGTTTCCCTACTCATCCTAAAGTATCCGAGCTGAATTCCCTTTCATCATACGAAGAATTGCTCAAAAAAACAAGATGAATATCTAAAAATGACTAAAATTGACATCCGTTGATTCGAATTTTTATTTTGAAATATAATTATCACCGTAAAATTTAATTTCGATTTAATGGTGTCGTGGCAAATGATTGCTCCTGCATAGAATGACTGAAAAGCAGCACCAACTGAGTCTTACTAGCAACAAAACCTAGGCAAAGGGAACTCAAGGACGCTATTTAGGCAAAAAGTAGGGATACGAGGGTCATAGCGGAACTACAGGGTCTTATTTCTACGAAAAGCGCTCATTTTCCCACAAAACAGCAGAATAGAGCACTGTAGTTCCCTTTGGCTCGCGAGAATTCCACTTTTTACTAGAATAGTGAACTGTAGTTCCCTCCCTCTGCGAGAGGCAGCTGGTGTAGGCAACTTTCACCATATCATGCTGCCCAACCGTATTTCGTTACTAAGATGACGCGGCTGGTGGCTGTTGACGCCAAAATAGGCCGCTCTCCAGTTTCCAACCTTGGAGAGACAGCCATTTTGCAATCTAGTTGCCTTGCTTTTTCACAACCCCCATTAACCCATGCAGCGTTCTGACGAAATCTGCTCCGGATAAACGTCCAAGCCCGCCATAGGCGCAATCCATCTCATTGTACTTCGTATTGCGATCTCTGCGGATACTTGGCCCATAAATAAGAATCGGCACAGGATCGCCTGTGTGCTCACCTATCTCACAAGGCGTGGAGTGATCCGCCGCAAGAGCCAGGTAAGTATCCTCCGGCAGCTTATCTGCGATAAGCCCTACCATCCGGTCGAACAGCTCGATCGCTCTTGCCTTCTCGAAAGGTTCGTTATCATGGCCTTTTACATCCGGCGCTTTCAAATGGACATAGACCATATCACTCTCGGATATTTCTTCCAGTGCCCTTTGGGCTTTTAATTCAATATTCGTATCGATGTTCCCCGTCATGCTGGCTGCCGTCACCGTCTTAAATCCGGCAAGTTGAGCCACGCCCAAAACGGTGCTTTCACCCGCAATGCAGCTCCCTTGGATCGATAGCTGTTTGACAATGGGGTCAAGATCAGCCAATTGCCCAGCCCCTCGGGTCAAGATGAAATTAGCGGGATTCTGATCCTGTTTCTGACGCCGCGCATTTACCGGATGGTTCAACAATATGTCGTGAGCCTTCTGAAGGAAGCGATTCAAGACAGCCGCTGTTCGCTCAGCCTCCTTCGTATGGTCAAGCGCTTCTATCGGATGAAAGGCTACGCCGTCATTGGGCGCTTTGGGATCAGAATCACTGATTTGATCACTCAATCCGTCTCCCCGAAGAATGAGCACTGCGCGATGTTCAGTAGCTGCGCGATAATAAATTTCAACGCCGTCGATACAAATCCCATTAATGGCGTCAGCTAATTCATCCGTCCCCTCTCGTATGCGGTCCGCACGGCGATCTACAACAATCCCATTCTCGTTCACGGTGGCAAAATTACAGCGAAGCACGACATCCCCCGCTTTAACTGCCATCCCAATACCCAATGCCTCGATCGGCCCGCGTCCTGGATAGTGATGCGGTTGATAGCCAAATAAAATCAGATGCCCCATGTCCGTCCCCACAGGAATGCCAGGAGCAATTAAATCCATCATCCCCGTTGTGCCTTTTGCTGCTAACCGATCAAGATTTGGCGTTGCGGCATATTCGAGTGGTGTTCGCTGACCTAATAAAGGGTGAGGTCGATCCCCTAATCCGTCAGCTATAGCCACAATAACTTTTCTTCTAAGCATGGTCTCCTCCATATATGTTTATAATCCCAGCAATTTAAACCAGGTGAAAATAGATAAGCTGATGACACTAGCACCGATAAAACAAGTCACAATGGCATATTTCACTTGATCCAAGACAGAGAAATAGCCTGTTCCGAAATAGATGGTGTTTACTTTGGAATGCGGAGGCAGCGTAATCGTGTACGTCATTGTCATAGCTGCTGCTAAGGCAAGAGGCACAGGATCCATGCCCAGTGATTTGGCTAGCGCGATGAAAGCCGGGATCAAGATCGTCACGCGCACCGTTTTACTCGTAAAAATGAGATGGCTGTACATACTGAGGAACACGACCACCACATAAACCAAGGTATGACTCATATGTTCTAGTCCCAGGAAACTGACTACATTCTTAATGATCCATTCCGCGCCCTTGGATTTATCGAGTGCATTGCCAACCGCGTAAGCGCCTGCGGCGAATATCATCAATTCCCATTTGATGTTCGCTTCTTTCCATGTCAGTACCCCAACTCTAGGCAGCAGGCAAAATAGCGCCGCAAGAACCGCGGTTTGTTCGGTGCTGATAGAGAAACCAAACCAACCTTTTTGATAATCGCCAGTCGCCCAAAGAAGGACCGTACAAACAAAAATGATCAAAGCCTTCTTTTCATTCAGTGAAAAAGAACCCAGCTTCTTCAATTCATCTTTCAGCGTCCCCATAGCATCCTGGAAGTTGGATTCCCCTTTGATGGAAAATAGCTTTAACCCAATGAAGAAGGTCAGACCCATCGTGATAATCGCCGTAGGCATAGAAGCGAGCAGCCAATCCATATAGCCGATATGCCCGCCCGCTTGTTCGTTGATAAAGCCCACGGCAATGATATTGCCGGAAGTGGCTGTCATAACGCCGGATGTCGCGATCGCGTCTGCCTGGACGCCTTGCAGCATCATAACTTTCCCTAGATTGCTGCTGCCCGGCATTGCTCGGTAGACTTCAAGCAATATTAAGCAGATAGGCACCATTAGCGTTGCTCTTGCCGTTGTTGATGGGACGAAGAAAGCAAGCACAAAATTAATAATAATAAGGACGAGCAGCGTTCTTTTGGGTGTTTTCCCGAAACTCGTAACCATCCATAAGGCGAATCTTCTGCCTAAATTAGATTTCATCATGGCGGAAGTAAGAATAAATGCGGCTACCATTAACCAAATAACGTCAAAGCCTAATGTTCCGAAGGCCACTTCCTGATCTTTCACAGCTCCAACTAGTGGAAGCAGCAAAATCGCCATAATGGATGTTAAATAAATCGGAATCGGTGTAGTTATCCAGAGAATTAGCGATGCTGTAAAAATAGAGATAGCTTTTTGCCCTTCTGCGCTCAAGCCCGCTGGCGTTGGCATGAAGAAAAGCAATAGTCCCACAATGACGGCAAGCGGGATTCCCCACTTTTTCATGATGTCTTCCGCTTTGCTCTTCTTGGGGAGTTGCGGCTCCTTTCCATCCTTTTCTGGGGTCGTCAGGATATTGGTCATCGATCATTCTCCTCAAACTTATAATGTATTCGCTTTCATTTTAGCTAAAACAATACTATAAAACAATTTGATTTAATTTTAATTATCATAATATTTTGTTATAGTAGTAGATATCACTCTATACTAGCGAGGTACACGATGAACGTTAATAAACTCCAAACCTTTCTAACACTCTCAGAATGCCTTAATTTTACGGAAGCAGCTGAACGGCTCTATTGCTCCCAGCCGTCTGTCAGTATGCAGATTCAAAGCATGGAAGATGACCTGGGTGTTCCCCTATTCGACAGAATCGGCAAAAAACTGTACTTAACCAAACAAGGCGAACATTTCAAACCCTACGCGGAACAAATCATCAACTTACTTGCCTCGGCCAAGGATCATATCCGCCAGCTCGAGGATCTATCTTTTGGAACTTTATCCATAGGAGCCAGCAATTTTGTCGGTGTTTACCTGCTCCCACGCATGCTGCGAGAGTACACGACGTCATTCCCCAATATTAAAATTAATATGAATATCACATCTTCCAATCATCTCATTCACATGCTGGAGACGAATAAAGTGGATTTATTAATTCTGTCAGATCGTGTGCGGATAGATGAAACGCGTTATCAGCGAACTACCTTTTATCAGGACGAACTCGTTCTCATCGTGAACCCCGAGCACAAGCTGGCTAAGCAGAAGACATGTACCCTAGCAGATTTGACCAACGAAACATTCATTCTAAAACCGAATAAATCCGCCACGCGCGTCTACCTGGAAGATCAATTCCAAGAGCATGGCTTTACGCCCCCGCATTATATGGAAATCAGTAACTTGGAAGGCATCAAACAAGGCGTCATTCATAATCTCGGCGTTTCTATTGTCTCTAACTTTGCCATCCAACAAGAACTCAAACACGGCTTGCTGGTTAAGGTTCCTATACAAGGCATCCAATTTCTTCGCGGAATCAGCTATGTCTATCCTCGCAATAAACATTTCTCGCCTGCGGCCAACAAGTTTCTGCCATTGTTGGATCAAGCTAATCTATAGCAGGGGGGAATAAAAAAAGAAGAAGAACTGCAGCTCAGACTGCCAGTTCTTCTTTGGGGATTTATTTGGCTACAGAAGTTCTCGCCACTCTCACTGATGCCATTGCGTAGACAACTAGCGCCGTCCAAATCAAGGCAAAACTGATGAGCAGCATCGGGGAGAAATTTTCTTTGAATACGAAGATGCTGAGCATCAGGGTGATGGAAGGACCAATATATTGAATGAATCCAAGCATGGAGAGCGGGAGTCGAACAGCCGCTTTGGCAAACCATAATAAAGGCAAGGCGGTTGCCACACCCGATAGTAATAAAAGAGTTAATGAAAGCGGCGGCAGCGACCAAGCCGAGTCATGATGCGTCAGATGTAAGTAAATAACGTACACCAGGGCTATCGGGAAAACAACGGCCGTTTCCCCTGCCAGACCGATAGACGCGTCGTAGGAAACTCTCTTTTTCACAAGGCTGTATAGGCCGAAGGTAGTCGCTAGCGTGACTGAAATCCATGGGAATCGGCCGTAGTCAATCGTTGCGAGCAGCACGCCTGCGCCTGCCAATGCAACAGCAAGCCATTGACTGCCGCTTGGTTTTTCACGCAGAAAAAAGACACCCAGCATAACATTGAACAGCGGCGTAATATAGTAGCCCAAGCTGGTCTCGATCACATGTCCATTATTGACTGCCCAGATGAAGATGAGCCAATTCGAGCTGATCAGCAGCCCGCTTGCCCCTACAAGGAGCAGGACTTTGCCGTTCGTCACCATTTTGCGAATTTCTGGCCATCGCCCGCGTCCTATCAAGAGGAAAACAGCCATGAAAACAAATGACCAAACCACACGGTGAGACAGGATTTCACCCGCTAGCAGCGTTTCAAACGATTTCCAATATAGCGGCAGTAAGCCCCAAGCCGTATAGGCAAGAATGGCGTACCAAAGACCTTTCTTCATAGCAAAATCCTCTTTTCTATTCGGTACAAACGGATAGATTCACAATTTTATCCGCCGGTCAATTTCATCGCAGCATATAGCGAAGAACCCCATCATCACCTTAGGGTAACACACACCAAAAAGAACGTCGATACGTTATTTGGGACAAATAGACGCTATTTCGCTCATTGATGGAGCAACCATTCGCGATTACTCCGATTATCTCTTCAAATCGCCCGATTGGTCACATATCGGTGCATCGTAGTTCCTCTGTATGGGTGAAATGGCGGCATATCCAACCTTCCGCGGATTGCGGCCCTCTTCCCGTATAGGAAATAGAGCAAACCTTGCCTAACGGCTAGGTTTGCTCTACAATTTTGTGCGGATTATTCGGACTCCGTCCGGTAGAAGAAATTAGGCAGCTTCACTTCGTTGTTATAGCCATGATGAAAGATATGCGTCGTAGCCGGCGAAAGCGGCGGAATCAACCAAGTCCAGTCGCCCGTTACCTCGCGGCCTGTCTTCTTTTCATTATCCTCGAAGCGTTGGAACTGCTTCGCTGCGGTATGATGATCCACGATCGCCACGCCTTGCTTCTGATAGGAGTGCAGCACAGCTACGTTTAGCTCCACCAGTGCGCGATCTTTCCACAAGGAAGCATCGCGTCTTGTGTCCAGTCCCATAATGGCAGCGACCTTAGGCAGCATGTTGTATCTGGCTTCGTCAGCGAAATTGCGGGCTCCAATCTCTGTCCCCATGTACCAACCGTTGAATGGCGCAGCCGGATAAGAGATGCCGCCAATCTCCAAACGCATGTTGGAAACGATAGGCACAGCGTACCATTGCAGTTTCAGCTGCTCAAAAGCCTCTATCTCTGGATGCGTAATAGCTACTTCCATGATTAAGCTGCTTGGCACTTCGAACCATCGGGGCGTTCTCTCGCCGATTTGCACGACATGCGGCAGCACATCATAAGGCGTTCCCGCTCCCTGCCAGCCAAGAGCCTGGCATTGTTTCGTCAGTGCCAGTGAGGCTGGGTCGCCAACCAAGCCCTCCTCTGTCTCATAGCACGCGTAGCGAATTAGCTGCTCATTCCAGATTCGAAACACTTCTCCCTTGCCATCGTCAGACGGAAAAATGGTCGTTACCGGGCGAATCTTACCGCCATTCGTAGCGAAATCAATGTGTGTAAGAAGCGCTTCAGCCATCTGCTCTTCGGTCTCAACGTGGCGCGCATCCTGAACCTTGAGCGTTTCCCAGAACAATCGCCCAATGCAGCGATTGCTGTTGCGCCAAGCCATTTTGGCCCCATGCTCAAGTTCTTGCAGGGTTTGCTCATAACGACCTTGGCGGTGGATCGCCTCCGTTATCTCAGCGAGACGGGCAGTGATTTCAGCTTCGCTTTTGCCCAATTCGGCATAGCATTCTTGTATAAACGGGACAGCTTTCTCCAGCAGTTGATCCTGAACTTTCATTGGTAGGACTCCTATCCATTAGCCATGGAAGCTCTCGCAGAATCCTAGCCCCTGCTGCTTCCTATTTGTGTAATTACAATTGTGCGCTGAATTGCTCAGGCACGTAGATGATTTGTGAAGTGGCTACAATCGTCAACTCGCCCTTGTCTGCGGAATAATGCACCGAATCATCCCCGGCATAAAACCAAATTTTCTTCGTAGGTTCATTCTCGATTTCTTGAAAAACAAACACATTGAGCTCATTTTTCCATTTCAAAAGCTCAGCGATGTCCTCTTCTCGCGCTATTTGTACCGTAAAAACCCAGTGATCGTCGATTTTATTCCACACATAGGGAACTGGATGTTTACCTGTATCAATAAAGGCTCGACCGCCTACCGCATGCTTCACCAAAAAGACTTCCTTCATTACTCGCAGCCTCCTTCTTCAACCGATTAGGGTAGATCAATTAACATGAAATGCGTGTCTTCCACACCACGAATAGCGACAGATGATTCTGCTTGTATACGCGCGCTATCTTTCGTTTCCAGCACAGTCTCATTGGCTGCAAGCTTTCCGCTGATGACCATGAGGAAAATGCGGCGATTCTCGCCCTGGTTGAAAACAAGCTCTTTCCCGGCATCCAGCTTGCTAAGATAAATGCTCATATCTTGGTGAATCTTGGCGATGTGCTCGCCACCCTCAGGCGTAACTACGGGCAGCAGCGCATTGATCATGGCCTCAGGCTCGTACGTCACATTTTCAAAAGAGGGCTCCATCCCCCGTTTCTCGGGCATAAACCACAGTTGGAACAGACTCATCGGCTCCGTTTCCGATGCATTGTACTCGGCATGAATGACGCCGCTGCCCGCTGACATTCGCTGAACGCCGTTCGCCGCAGTGACCGCAACATGCCCTAGGCTGTCCTCATGTTTAATCGCTCCGCTGAGCACGATGCTGACAATCTCCATATCGCTATGCGGATGTGGGCCAAATCCCCGTCCTGCGGCAATATCGTCATCATTGCATACTCGCATTACACCAAATCCCACGTTCTCTTCATCAAAATAATCGCCAAACGAGAAATTCTTATGGCTTTTCAACCAACCCAAATCGGTTGAGTTGCGCGTATGCGCCGGGAATACTTGTATCACAGCAATCGCCTCCTTCATAAAGTACTCTTAGCTTAACACAATCCGCTAACCCACATCCATGTCAGAACGATGGCAGATTCATGTCCCGGACCATACAAAAGCCCCTACCCTCACGAAAGTTGAGGCAGAGGCTTCAGGACAAGGGCTAATCTATCGCACGCGCCAAGCTTCCAAGGTAATCGCATGAAATTTTCGGGATTATAGCATAATAAGCATTTGCAGCATTACTGAGACAATAAACCTACGACTTAGATGAATCAGGTGATACGCATGAGTAAAGTTCCTCTTTATAAACAAATCTACCATTCCATTAAAGATAAAATTTTAACCGGAGAACTCCGTCCCAAAGACCGCGTTCCTTCCGAGCAGGAATTTATGGATCAGTTTATGGTTAGCAAAACAACCGTCAAAACTGCACTCGCCATCCTGCTCGATGAAGGGCTTGTCACTCGTATTCAAGGCAAAGGAACCTTCGTATCGGCATCGCCTTCCTCATTCATTGTTGATCCGAACAGTCGCACTATCGCATCCAATTCGCCTACCTGTATAGGTCTGATTATCCCTACAATAAAAACCAAAGTCATTCAGCGACTTGTCGACCACATCGAATATTACGTCAAAGAGGCGGGATGCCAGCTTGTGCTGCATATTACACGTGAATCGTCATCGGAAGAGTCCCGCTCTGTTCAGGCTTTGACCCAGACGCATGGTGTCCGCGGCATCATCGTTTTTCCTACGGAGGATGAGAGCTACAATGAATCGCTGCTGCGTTTATCCCTAGATAAATATCCGTTCGTCTTCATCGACCGCTACTTGCGGAATATCGATACCTACCGGATTACCTCCGATAATTGGGGCGGCGCGTACGAGACGATTACCAACCTGCTCAGCGAGGGGCATCAGCAAATTGCGCTCATCTCACCCGACAATACGAACACGACGATCGAGGATCGTACGCATGGCTTTGAGAAAGCTTATATCGACGGCAACATGCTGATTGATAAAAGCTTATGGTGCCACGTTCCTATCCGCACCCTTCGAACTGGCGATACCTATGCGCATATTGTCAAATTCCTGCGCCAGCAGCCTAACATCACAGCTGTTTTCGCTCTGACCGCAGAGATGGCACGGCATACCCATCTTGCCCTGCATCAGGAGGAGGGATTAAACCCTCACATCGAGCTGGTTTCCTTCGATGATCCGGAAATCCCGGGAATCTCGCATATTTTGCAGGATGAAGAGCAAATGGCCCTCTCCGCCGTTAAGCTACTGCTCGAGCAGCTTGGTGGACAGCACGCTCCGCAGCGCGTCGAGATCCCAGTGCAGTGGATCCATGTTTGAGGCGCTTGGCTCACAGCGAGAACGGCAAAAGGCTACCCCTAGTTACGGGACAGCCTTAATGCCGTTGCGATAGCGCAATTGTGTGCGATAGCACGTCTTTATACGTGGCAGTACGTCTGTGCTGCGATAGCGCATCTGTGTATGGCAGCACGTCTATGAGTAGAGTCATCCTATTCCGCGCTAGCTGAAGCTGCGCTGCCAGATAGGCAGTTTCATTGGAAAAATCCAATGAAATCCTCTATTTCACAATCAAAATCCCGATTTCATTGGATAAATACAATGTAAATCTCCAAATTGGCCCTTGGGAGCCGATTTCAAGTAAAACCATTGGAAAAATCCAATCAAAGGTTGATTTCAACCGTCCTCAAGCTGATTTCATTGGAAATCTCCAATGGAGCACTTGATTACTTAGTGGTGTAATGAGCAACAGAAGTCGGTTGAGAGTTGAAATGTGCGGTAAGGGAGGCTTTGGGTGGGAAGAACAGCCAGGGGAATCGTCGATTCGCTATTTGTGACAAATCGGCCTCTCCTAGCATTCCCGCGGATCGTAGATTCGCTTTTTCATACAAACCGCGCTTTTCTGGGCGTAGCACAGTGAAATAGCGGAACCACGTTCCGCGCTTGCGGAAGCTGCGCTGCCAGATAGGCAGTTTCATTGGAAAAATCCAATGAAATCCTCTATTTCACAATCAAAATCCCGATTACATTGGATAAATACAATGTAAATCTCCAAATTGGCCCTTGGGAGCCGATTTCAAGTAAAACCATTGGAAAAATCCAATCAAAGGTTGATTTCAACCGTCTTCAAGCTGATTTCATTGGAAATATCCAATCAAAGGTTGATTTCAACCGTCTTCAAGCTGATTTCATTGGAAATATCCAATGGAGCACTTGATTATTTAGTGGTGTAATGAGCAACAGAAGTCGGTTGAGAGTTGAAATGTGCGGTAAGGGAGGCTTTGGGTGGGAAGAACAGCCAGGGGAATCGTCGATTCGCTATTTGTGACAAATCGGCCTCTCCTAGCATTCCCGCGGATCGTAGATTCGCTTTTTCATACAAACCGCGCTTTTCTGGGCGTAGCACAGTGAAATAGCGGAACCACGTTCCGCAGAAGCGCCATTTTGCGCGATTCCCGCCAAAATAACGGATCTACGATCCCTTTGAGACGCCGCTCATGCAAAAGGCATCTGGCTCCATGGGTCGCTCAGGCACTTGCCTCCAAATTCGCCCAGACACCCACCTCCAGCTTCGCTCAGACACCCGCCTCCAGCTTCGCCCAGACACCCACCTCCAAATTCGCCCAGACACCCACCTCCAGCTTCGCCCAGACACCCACCTCCAGCGTTCACCCAGCTCCCGCCTCTGCTCTCCCTTACTCCTCAATGTGCAGCCACTGCTCGTAGAGCAAATCCAGCACCTGCTGCGCCGATTCTCGTTCACCCCACAGCTGGCTGAGCTCATCCGAGGCTTCGCTGCTGGCCAGCCGCTGGTCCAGATCGTTCAATCGCGCTTCGCCATCGGCGATCTGTCGCTCCAACTTCTCGCGTGAGAACACGGAGGAGCTGCCCTGTGGCTTCTCCCGAGCCACCGACTCCGTTTTGTCCCCGCTTGCAGCAGTCATGCTTGCGCTGGCCTTGGCACTTCCATGATTTGACGTATCCTCACGCAATCGAGCGCTCTTCTCTCTGTAATCGTCGAAGCTCCCCACAAAGACGGTGATACGCCCTTGATCCAGCTCCCATATTTTCTGCGACAGCCGATTCATAAAATATCGATCATGCGTCACAGTGAGCACCGTACCTGGGAATTCGTCAAGCGCATCTTCCAATGCCTCTCTAGAGGCGATGTCCATGTGATTGGTCGGCTCATCCAAAATGAGCAGATTCGGCTTGCGCAGCACTAGCAGCGCCAGGCGCAGCCGCGTCCACTCGCCTCCTGAGAGTGAACTGACCGCTTTGAAAACATCAGCTCCATAGAATAAATAAGCAGCCAGGCGTCCCCGAGCTTCGCCTTCCTCCAGCCGTGCTTCTTCACAAAAGTACGTGAGCACCGACTTCTTGTTATCTTCAGGATAGGCTTGCTGCGCCAAATAACCAATGTCCACTCGCGCACCTACCTCGAGCTGTCCGCGATCAGGCTGCTCTTCACCGAGAATCATCTTGAGCAGCGTTGTTTTCCCTGAACCGTTATGTCCTACGAGCATGACTTTCTCGCCATATTGGAGCAAACCATTCGCCCGCTGCAGCAGCACTTTCTCGCCGAAACGTTTATCCACCTCTTCCAGACGCACAACTCTGCGACCGGAGCGGTCATCCAGCTTCAGTCCAAACTCAGCCGCCTTAGGATCAAGGACTGGCCGCTTGAGCTTCTCCATCCGGTCTAGTGCTTTCTGCATCGACGCCGCGCGGCGGAAAAATTTCTCGTTGTCTCCGACTTTGCCCCACTCTGTCAGTTTCTTAATCGTCTCTTTCATCTTCTTGATGACCTTCTGCTGCTCCTGATAATCAGCAAATTGCTGCATCAGTCTGATCTCTTTCTCCCGCACAAACCCTGAATACGAGGAAAAATAAATCGCTGACTCCCCGTCTTCCAGCTCGATGATTTTCGTTACTACCAGATCCAGGAAATAGCGATCATGGGAAACAACCAAGCATGCCCCTTCATACTGAGCAAGATACTCCTCCAACCATTCGACGCCGGACAAATCCAGATGATTCGTAGGCTCATCGAGCAGAAGCAAATCCGGCTTCCCGATCAACTGCGAGGCGAGGGTGACCTTCGTCTTCTCCCCTCCGGACAACGACCCGAAGCTCCGCTCGTAAAACTCGCGAGCAATACGCAGCCCATTCGCCACTTGGTCGATGCGGGCGTCCATCTCATACCCGCCTTCCCTTTCGAAGCGCTCCTGCAGATGCGCATATCGTTGGAGCAGTTGATCCAGCACATTGGGGTCGTTGACCGCTTCATCACTTGCCATTTGCTGCTCTATCTCAGTCATCTCTTGCTGACACTTCATCAGTTCTTGATAGCTGGCAGCCAGCACATCATACACCGTGCCATTCTCCCACTCTGTGGGAATTTGCGCCAAGTAGCCAATCTTCGTGCCTTTGCGCACGGTTAATTGACCTTCGTCAGGCTTTTCCATTTTGGCGATCAGGCGCAGCAATGTTGATTTCCCGCTACCGTTGCGACCTACTAATCCAATTCGATCTCCTTGATGGATTTCGAAAGTGACGTCTTCCAGTACGAGCTGGGCACCGTGAAATTTCTTTATATGTTGACCATTTATCATTAACATATGGGGATCCTCCTAAGTTTCGGAAAGACCCTAATCCCCCACCATCAGCCAATAAAAAAAGGCCGCAGGAAAATTCCTACGACCTTTCGAATGGATCCGTTCGAGGTTAAGGTAGGTGTCTTTTCGTGAGTTGTAATACCGTATGAGCATAATTGGACAGACTTCTCCCGTCTTTGAATGCTGCATGAACGATGCCAGCCATCGAAATGGGTAACTGGCTCACACGATTGTTTACAGACTCTCGATTCATCCTACCTTCACCTCCTTCAAAAACATGATGGAAAAATCATAGCATAACCCTCGGTCAATTCGCAACCTCAAAGATTCCTTTTTATGCTGAGCCCTATATTAAATCCCAAATCTGCTTCCCAATCAGGATGATACAAACTGTAAGAAACAAGGGACGTACATAAGCTGTTCCTTTGCGAATCGCCATACGCGAGCCTAAGAAGGAACCACCAACCATCGCTAACCCCATGGGAATGCCGATGCCATAATTGATTGATCCCAGTACCATAAAAGTCGCCAAGCTAGCGATATTGCTGCCGAAATTCAGCATTTTGGAATTGCCGGCCGCTTTGACGAAATCGAACCCAAGCATCAGAAAGACGAAAATTAAGAAAGACCCGGTGCCAGGGCCAAAGAAACCATCGTAAAAACCCAGAACAAATGCGGCGCCACCCATTAAAACCGCGGTTTTCGTCGAGTATTGGCGGAACGATGAGGTTGTCCCCCAATTTTTGCGGAAGGTGGTATAGATCGTGATGAGAATCAACATAACAACCACCAATGGTTTCAAGAAATCAGACGGAATCTGACGCAGTACCATCGTACCGCTCACAGCGCCGAGCAGGGATAATACGAACAAGCCCTTGACTGCTTTTATATCAATATTGCCTGATCGCATAAAGGAAATGGTGCTGGTCAGGGATGACATAGTGCCTGCCAGTTTATTAGTCCCCAAGGCCACCGCCGGCGGCAGTCCTGCAGCTAGCAAAACCGGTACGGAGATGAGTCCTCCTCCACCCACAACGGAATCCACATAGGCGGCGAGAAAACCACCGATGATGACGAAGATCATCATTTCTAAACTCAAGTGCATCATGCTGCAAGGACTCCTCTTTTGTCTTTTTTTCCAATCCTTATTCTCGCATGTTGCTTGCATTCAGGCAAGAAAATAAGCAAAAGCTGAGCTGCCAAAAAGCGACAAAAAGAGGTAGGGGAAACCGCTCCCCTACCTCATTCAACCTTTTGCGCAAAAATAAAGGGTGATTAACTCGTACTGGGGATCGTAATGAGTTCCTTCCCGTAGTTTACGAGAACCCCTAGCACATCCCGTGGAGACTCACGCAGTAAATCGTAAGCCTCTACCATCGTAGATAAAGAAATTTCATGGGTAATTAAAGATTGAATAACGATTCTTCCTTCCGCCAACAAGCGAATGAACTCCGTCATGTTGCGGCCCTCTGTCCAGCGTACATAACCAATCGGATAATCAACCCCGTTGCTCTCGTAACTCTCATTATATCTGCCTGGACCGCCAGCACGCGCGATAAGCACCTGTGCCTCTTTGGCGAACATCAACTCGCGATTGAAGTCCATTTTGAGATCGCCGACAATAACTACTTTCCCCCTGTCGCGAATCCAATGCAGCGCCTGATCAATCATGCCGGGATTAGCTCCACTGGCGCATAAAATCACGGCATCTACACCTTGGTGCTGCTGGATTGATTCAATTACACTGCTGACATCTTCTACACTAGCGCATACGTGGGCGGCACATGTTTCCTTGAGCTTGGCACAGCGTTCGGCTAACAAGTCAAGCCCGATGACCCTATTGCCAGAAACATCTGCGATCTGACAGACGATTTGGCCCAAGATGCCAAGTCCGACCACAACGACGGATTCACCTAATCGCAAGTCAGCTTGGCGCAGCGCATGAATGGCAATCGCTCCGAGTCCGACGAAGGCGGCCTCTTTGGAGCTGCAAGTCTCGGGTATTGGCGTAACAAGATGCTTAGGCACGACCAATACTTCGGAATGGTTAACAAATGGCGCGCCATAGCAAGCCACGCGTTGTCCCGCCTTGACGTGCGTAACACCTTCCCCCACCTCACGAACGATGCCCATCGCACTATAGCCAAGCTGCATCGGCTCTTCATTCATCATTCTTTTGAGCAGCAGTTCCGTACCTGAACTAATCGCGGAATAGAGGGTCTCAACGCGCACATGATTCACAGCGCTGGATGGTTCGACTACATCTATAACATCAACTTTACCTTTCAGGGAAATCACTGATTTCATCGGTACCCTCCTTTTTATTGGTATATATCTGGTTCATATAATCTATGTTAAGTCATAATAAAACCACTGTCAAACCTTTTATCAGTGAAAATTGATTTTATTTCACTAAAAACTCACATTAATAAGAACCAAATAAGTATCAGAGTATTTCGTAGGCTTGACCACAATTAGAACTCAGAACCGAGTTAGTTTCCCCCGTTCCGATATCTAACTGCAAACCTCGTCTGGCCCGTCTTGCTTCGCTCTACGATCGTGGGAATTTGCTCCACCTTACTGATGTCTGCTACGCCCCTTTCGTTTGTGGTTACAGTTAACGACAAAATCAATCCCTCGATGGTACTCGTAGATTTCGTCAGCTTTGACGATACGAAATTCCCCAGAGACGATGCCGCGACTCGCGTTCGCACCTGACCGTAGATGTCTTTCATCACACTCTGCGTCACCGGATGCAGGACATGAGGATGTGCCCCCACAACCACATTCGCACCTTGTTTGAACAGAAATCGGTTTAACTGCTTCTGCTCACGCGACGGGGAGGTTAGGTACTCCTTGCCAAAATGAAGGCATACTAGGATGAAATCCGTTTTATTTTTCAACTCGCGCATATCCGCTGCCATGATCTTGGGATCCAGACGATTCACAAGCCAGCGCTGCGGTACGGGGATCGCATTGGTGCTTTTGGTATAGGCCAAGATGCCGACCTTCACATCTTTGACCTTCAGAATCAGCTGCCTCTTCGCTTCACTCATGGAACGTGCCGTCCCTGTATGCGCAAGGCCTTGTTGATCAAGGATACGCAAGGTGCGCTTGAGTCCGTTAATGCCGCCATCCATGCAATGATTGTTTGCCGTGGTGACCACATGAAATCCCGTGTTTTTCAACGTTGCTGCAAATTCATCGGGGCAATTGAAAACCGGATAGCCGGTTTTCGGATTTCGTCGTTCTCTCGGACAATTGCATTTGGGACGTATCCCCAAAGCGCCTAACTGCCTTTTGCCCGAAAAGGTCGTTTCCAAATTGCCTATCGTCAAATCATGCGCCATGAAAGTTGGTTTAACCTCTTCCAAAATAGCATCAAACGCATAGCCTTCGGCTTGCTTGCATGAAGCAATGATTTCACTTTTCATCAGTAAATCCCCGACCGCGGCAATCCTAATTTCAGCCATCACCTCACTCCTCTCTTGAGCACATTATTCAGCCGGAGGCGCTGACGTTTGCAAAATGGGCGTGAGAAGAAACAGCGCTGCATATTCTCAGCGTTCTTGCCTCCATCTATTTAACTCCACCATTTCATTCCACCAATTACTCATTTCCCCATTACTCTCCCACCATCGTGATCGGGAAAGAAATAAGCACCTTCTGTTGTCCTATTTACCCGGATCGAATAAGAAAAACGGCTTCGCCGCTCTGAGAGATCAGTCTCTTCTTAGCGACAAAACCTGTTAAGGGAACTGGAGGACGCTATTTTGGCAAATAGCAGGGATACTGGGGTATTAGTGGAACTACAGGGTCTTATTTCCGCCAAAAGCGCTGAATTACCCATGAAACAGCAGAATAGCGTCCTGTAGTTCCCACACCCCCGCAATAATGGCACTTTTGGCCCGAATAGCTTACTGTAGTTCCCTCACCTCCGCGCGAGGCAACTGGATCAACCCCGCGCTGTAAAAAAAAGAACAGCCGAGTTTCCTCGACTGTCCTTCCATAATGCCGCTGCCAAGCATGTGCAACATCCCCTAAACAAGCCTTCAGGCAGCTTGGCATCCCAATCCCTGGGAATAGGGAGCCCCAGTGCATGCAAAGCGACGGCTGCCGTGTCTATAATCGTCAGACCGACCAGATCGGCATTTGCAGCAACGCCTGGACCCCGACATCCCCAGAATATGGTCATATCGCCCGGCTGATCGCTGCCGTGTTATCCTAAATCCGGTGTATCTACCAACTCAACAACCGCCTTATCCGTATGGTGCAATTCGAACACGATGATTTCATTGCGGCCTTTTTTCAGTAATGGCGCTGGCAGGTAGAGCGTCTTTTGAGGCCCTTTTTCCCAATAACGTCCCAAGTTAAACCCGTTGATCCACACCACACCCTTGGACCAGGCATCCAAACGAACAAAAGTGTCCCCAGCCTCTTCCACCGTGAACTCCCCACGATAAAAAGTCGGACGGGCCTGTCCTTCAACTTCTACCGCTTGGCGCCCAAAAGGAATCAATGCCGGATTGTCTAGCGGGAGTGGATATATCGTCCAATCAAACAAGAATTGATTATTCATCCGCACACCTTCGGTAATGCCTTTATAATCTTTCAATTGCGGGCCATAATTAACACGTCCCATGTTCTCAACGAGAATATCCAGCTTCGCTCCGCCAGCAGGAATGTCCAGTGGAAGTGGATGTTCCTCCCATCGTTCTACTACACCTTGATAAACGCCGTCCAAGAAAACAAGTGCGCGATCATGAACTTCTTGCAGGCGAAGCATCTCGCCCGTGCGTGGTCCAGACACCTGCGTCGAATACACAATGAAGCCATAGTCTTGACCGAGTTTCTCCATCGGCTCCGGGTACGTTCGCTTCACAGGCTCCGAAAGCTCAGCTAAATGATGGAGCAAATCCACCTTCTCAGTCAACGCAATGTGTCCATAGCTTTTCTTTGCAATTGGCTCAGGCATCACTGGGAAATCCTCTACATTCTTGCCCAAATAGTTCGCAATTACGGTGCGAATAGCCCTGTATTTCTCCGTTTCATCCCCGCACTCGGATAATGGCGAATCATAATCATAGCTCGTAATTGTCGCTTCATACTTATCATGATAATTGGCTCCATTATAGAAACCGAAGTTGGTTCCGCCGTGGAACATATAGAAATTCACAGATGCGCCGGCACGAAGCATACGGTCGAACACATCAGCCACATCATCAGCAGCCCGCGTATGGTGCGGTTTCAACCAGTGATCAAACCAACCATTCCAATACTCCATGCAAAAAAGTGGTTCATCTCCGCGGTATTCACGGAATTTCTCGAACGCTTCTTCCGGCTTAGAGCCGAAATTGACTGTCGCCAATGTACCGGGGACTGTGCCGCCTTGCAGCATGCCATCCTCAGGGCCATCTGAGGTAAACAGCAAAACATCCACACCTCGTTTAATCAGGCCATCCCTTAAATAAGTCAGGTACTCTGTATCGTTGCCGTAGCTGCCGTACTCATTCTCGATTTGCACGGCCAGGATAGGCCCGCCATTCGTACTCAGCAATGGAGTCAACCGGGGAATCAGCTCATCATAGTAGCGATCCACTTTTTGCAAATACCGCGCATCCATGCAGCGGAATTTCATGTTCGAATCTTGCAGCAGCCATGCCGGCAACCCGCCAAATTCCCACTCTGCACAAATGTAGGGACTCGGCCGCACAATGACATGCAGCCCTAAATCGCCAGCAAGTTGGACGAATCTCTCTACGTTGGCAAGTCCCTCGAAATTAAACACATTTTCCTGTGGTTCATGCAAATTCCAGGGCAAATAAGTCTCGACTGTGTTGAATCCGCAAGCTTTCAGCTTGAGCAAACGATCTTCCCAATATTCCGGTACAACGCGGAAATAATGAATCGCTCCCGATATCAGCTGAATAGGTTCTCCATCTAGTAAGAACTGTCTATCTTTTGCTTTTAAAATTGCCATATAAATCCCTCCGGATTAAGAATACTTAAGAATACGATTGGTTGTTGTCTCCTCTCATCATCGCTGAAAAGACATGACCGCTCAATCTCCAAATGGAGCATTTTCTATACCAAATGTGCCATTACAATGGTATGATGATAAGAACCATTTGAACCCTAGGGAGGGATTTGCTGTGGAGGATTTATATCGGTTTCCCAACATCATACATACCCTGCAAGTCGTAGGCTGCCATTTTGGACGCAAGCCCCCGGGATGGGAATATCCGCGGCATCATCATCATTTATTTGAACTGCTTTACTGCCAAGAGGGGCAAGTTACGCATGACATTAATCGTGAAGCTGTAACGATGAAGACAGGTGACTGGTTGCTGATCAAGTCCGGGGTCCGTCATCAATCTTCTAATTCGTCTGCGCTCGATTATGGCTATTTCAATGTGCATTTTGATCTCGACGATACGGAAATTCGCAGTCTGCTGGCAGCAACACCTTATCGTTATATTCCACAAAAGGCAGCCGCTGAGAGCAAACTCTTGCATTATGTAAAAGAGCTGGAATCTGTCATGCATAGGAATCTCGCCAATGCCGAAGAAGCCCAGCTTCACTTACGCTTTGAGGATAAACTGCTGCTGCAATCTTACCTATTACTCATCATTCATGATGTGCTTGATCTAATACGGGGGCATGCTGCCTCATACAAACAAAAAAAAACAGCAGTGTCGGATAAAGATGCCTCTTTATTCGCCGCTGATGTCGCGCATGCAATTGAAGAAAAGCTATCAAGTGGGCTTTGTGAGGAAGCGACCGTCGCCGGGATCGCCAAAGAGCTGAATTTGAGCCGCAGCCAGTGTACCAAGCTATTCGCCAAAGTGTATGGCCTGTCGCCGCGTCAGTACGTGAGCCAACAAAAGCTGAAACTAGCCAAAGAACTGCTGGTCACAACCCATTTGCCCATGACAGATATCGCCGACAAGCTTGGCTTCCAATCAGCCAGCCACTTCTCACGGCAATTCCGCCGCTGGACCGGTCAATCGCCAAGCGAATTCAAGCCCAAACACCAGGTCGCTCAGCAGCCGCTATCCTAAATCAGTCACTGATCAGAACTTCAATGCCGAGTGTCTCAATCGCATCGATCCATTCTTTGGAACAGCCGGAATCGGTTATCACCATCGATATTTCTTCGAGTTTCGACACGCGGGCAAACGTAGACATCCCGAATTTGGTATGATCCGTTACCAGAATGGACTCCTCAGCTCGCTGTATCATTTTGCGCGAAACAAGGGCTTCCGCCAGGTGAAAGTCGGTTATGCCGTCAGTGAGTGAGATACCTCCAACGGAGATAAACGCCTTGTTTACTTTGAACTGGTCCAGCATTTGATCCGTAAGAGAGCCTGCAGCTGCTTGAAACTCCATATTGACTTCCCCGCCTACGAAGATGATTCTTCCACGGAACGTTTCCATGGCCAGATTGAGAATCGGGACCGAATGAGTAATCAACGTAATATTCGTACGATCCTTCAAATAAGGCATAATCTCAATCGTCGTCGTGCCGTTATCCATCATGATCGTTTCGCCATCCCGAATTAACGAGGCAGCCAGCTTGCCGATCGCCGCTTTCTCCGCCTTCATCATTTGGGCCCGCTTCAGAAAAGGCGGCTCCACAAGCTCCAGACGCATCTTAACCGCACCGCCGTAAACCTTGCGAAGCTTTCCTTCCTTCTCCAATCGGTCCAAATCACGCCGCACTGTTTCCGTAGAAACCGCAAGCATCTCTGAGAGCTGATGCACTTGGACCTTCCCTTCCATCTCCAGCTGATTCAGGATCGTCATCCTGCGATCTTCATATGTTAATGACATTTGGGCCTTCCTCCATGACCGATAGTTTGTATATGGTGTTGTTTCTTGTTGTTTTAATCAGTGTAGGGGTAGGTGTTGCGTGTGTCAACTGGGACCAATCACTACCTTAGTGTGTCAGATCAAACTCATATATGCACATTAGCAATACCTAATATGCCATTTTTGAATTTTACTCCTGAATAAACCTTTCGTACAATAAAATAAAGCCATTCTTCCAGGTTTATCAAACCGTCTGATCGGAGTGATCCAGAAAAAGTATGCTTTGAAACACAAGAAAGTAGATTAGTTCAAAATGGAAACGAAGACACCGTTATAAAGTAGAAATCTGAATAAAAACCTCGAACTCGCTGTAAGATGAGATCGAGGTTTTTGTATTTGCCTATCACGTACATGCTGCACAAAATTTGCATTGACAGTTCAACTGAAATGGATATACAATTGTCAACAAACAACAAGATATTATCACAAAACCACATAACGACAACAAAACAACAAATAGGGGGCTATTCGCGTGCAGCATCCGCTTACTTTTCGGAAAGATCACACGTTTACCATTACACAATTTACTGATGTACATTGGAAAGATGGTGGAACAGAAGACCAGCTTACCAAACGGCTTATGGAAGATGTGCTTGATGCCGAGCGCCCTGATCTTGTCGTATTTACTGGCGACGTCATTTATACCGGCTATGTCACACCAGGCGAACCTCTATGCGAGCAGCCTTTAGAAGCATTCCGCGATGCCGTTCAGGTTGCTGAAACCCGAGGCATTCCTTGGGCTGTGGTATTCGGCAACCACGATACCGAGACCCTTATCACAAGGACTGAGCTCATGGATACCGTTCTTCAACAACCGCATACGGTTGCACAGCGCGGTCCGGAAGAAATCAACGGTGTTGGGAACTATCAATTAACGATCACTGATTCAGAGGGATTGGCAGCTGCTGCCTTGTACTTTTTCGATTCTGGGAATGTCTCATCGCTCCCTCACATCAAAGGCTATGATTGGATTCGCCGCGATCAAATCGACTGGTATACCAAGCAGTCTTGGCAACTCACGTCCAGCAACAACGAGCAGCCTTTGCCTGCGCTTGCCTTCTTCCATATCCCGCTTCCGGAATATCAGGAAGTTTGGAACCGCGCCACTTGTTATGGCAACAAGTTCGAGAATGTTTGCTGCGCTCCCGTGAATTCCGGATTGTTCACAGCCATGGTCGAAATGGGCGATGTCATGGGAACATTCTGCGGTCACGATCACATCAATGATTATTGGGGCGAGCTGCATGGGATCCGTCTCAGTTACGGAAGAGCAACAGGCTACAGTACCTATGGGCAAGAAGGCTTCCCGCGAGGCGCCAGAATGATTCGTCTTCACCAAGGCGAGCGTTCTTTCGAAACATGGCTGCGACTGGCTGACGGCAAGGTGATCCGCAATCAACCAGAACACAATCCTACCGTATAAGTTCACCTAGATCTGGAGATGATCATTTGTTTGTTGTTTCACTTTCACTTGTCGTAGCTTCTGGTCTTACACATGCGATTTGGAGTTTATTCACCAAAAGAAGCCGGAATAAAAGCGTCTTCCTCTGGGCCATTGTGATGGTAACGACTGTCGGTCTTTTTCCTTATCTAGTCAGAGAACTGTGGATTACTCCTTTATCCTTGCAAGCCTATGGACTATTACTTTTATCAGCTTGTTTACAGAGCATCTACGCCCTATTGTTGGCCAAAACCTACAATATGGGCGATCTCTCCCAGGTGTACCCGATCATGCGAGGCACGAGCACCCTCTTCATACCTATAGTCAGTGTCCTCTTCCTTCGTGAAACCTTATCTGTCTATGGTTGGATGGGTCTGCTCTGTATGGTCATTGGTTTCCTGTGGCTTAGCGGCATTATTGGCCGCAAACAGACGTCCGCGGGAACGGTCAAACCTTTTCTTATGGCCCTTTGTGTCGGCTTATGCACGACTTGCTACGTTTTTGTAGATCGCCTTAATCTACAGCATGTCTCAGCAATCACCCTGCTCGAAGTAACGAATATAGGGTTCATGGCGGGCTTGACGCCGATCGTTCTCCGTTCCAAGCAGATTGGAATCGAATGGAAAATGAATGCCAAAATCATTCTCCTAGGCGCAATCCTCAACCCTGGATCTTATTTGTTATTCCTGTTCGCAATGACATACGCCCCGGTCGCTCATATTTCGCCAATTCGTGAAATTGGCACCGTCTTTGCTACCATACTCGGCATCGTTGTACTCAAAGAGAGACAAGGCAAACTTCGAATCATATGCTCAATTTTCATCTTAATCGGAATTCTGATCATTAGTTTCTTTGGTTAAGTCGCGGCTTTATTCGTTCACCTGTTGACTTTATCTTCTAATCACCTTATTATGATGTCAGTGAGTACTGACATTGATTCGGAAGAGGGATACCATGGACACCAGCAAGCTGGGAAGCAGCGATAGACTTCTTTTAGCGGCGCTCAATCTGATTTCGGAAAGAGGCTATAATGGGGTAACGACGATGGAAATCGCCAAAGCAGCAGGGCTTAGCGAGAAGACATTGTTTCGTCAATTCGGCAGTAAGCAGAAGCTTCTTGAGGCTGCTTTTGACCGCTATCATTATGCGGAAGAGATGAAAAAGCTATTTAATGAGAAGCTCGTATGGAAGCTGGAAGCGGATCTGCTTCTGGTCAGCCGAACCTATCATGAGATCATGAATCGCAACCGCAAAATCTTCCAGATCAGCCTCAAAGACGAAGGCCAGCTGCCCGGATTCCGCGAACGTACGCATAAGCATCCCCATCAATTGTTGGAAATCTTAACGAATTACTTCATCACCATGTCGGATAAGGGTAAAATGATTGCTGCAAACCCGGAGATGCAGGCCTTCTCTTTTATGATGATGAATTACGGGGCGTTCCAGAATGATCTCGACAGTCATAAAAATTATCCCAGCATTTCGCTGGAGCCTTTTATCCAAGAAAGTATAAAGATTTTCGCTAGGGCCTTACGTCCCTAGTTTTTTTAAGGA
Source organism: Paenibacillus marchantiophytorum (assembly GCF_014640555.1). Taxonomy (GTDB): domain Bacteria; phylum Bacillota; class Bacilli; order Paenibacillales; family NBRC-103111; genus Paenibacillus_E; species Paenibacillus_E marchantiophytorum. The sequence continues at coordinate 66,879 of NZ_BMHE01000007.1, forward strand.
CCAAATGTCAGTCAGTACTGACAGTCAAACCGAAGAAAGAAGTGATTACAGATGACTACTCAAACTGAAGCTCCAACTCAAGCAACACAGCAAAACGCCAATAAATTAATGCGTATTCTGATGTTTACCCTCACCATTTCTATGATGAGCGGCATCATGTTTAACATCGTACTCCCAAAAATTAGCCAAGAATTCTCCCTTACGATTGCACAGGTCAGCTGGCTCTCCTCCGCCTATATTCTTATCTACGCAATTGGCGCAGTCACTTATGGGAAGCTGGCGGATCGCTATAAGTTGAAAAATTTAGTGACTTTGGGGCTGCTCGTCTTTACCGTTGGTTCTCTCATCGGGCTAACCTCACACACCTTCGCTATGGCACTTGCTGGCAGATGCCTGCAAGCTATCGGGGCCGCGGTTATTCCCGCGATTGCAATGATTATCCCGTTGCGTTATTTTGCGCCTGAACGTAGAGGAGCAGCACTTGGCATGACCGCGGTAGGCCTTGCATTCGGCAATGCGCTTGGACCTGTTATCGCCGCTTTAATCGTTAGCATGGTACACTGGCGTTGGTTGTTCGCTGTCCCTGTGCTAGTCTTGGCTACAATCCCCTACTACCGCAAGTATTTAGGCAATGAACAAACCAAGTCCACCAGCAAATTTGATTGGATTGGCGGTATTCTTTTGGCAGTCACAATCACCTTAATGCTCCTAAGTGTGACCAAAGGGATCTGGCTGCTTTTAGGTGGATTAGTCTTCCTAGGTTTATTCATTGCTCGAATTTGCACGGCTGGAGAACCCTTCATTGCGCCGAAACTTTTTCAGAATAAAAAGTATACACTCGGACTTATTATCTCATTCCTGATCAGCGGAACGTGCTGTTCCCTGTATGTCCTTAGCCCGCTGCTGCTCTCAGATGTTCAGAAGCTGCCCTCCGTGTGGATTGGCTTCGCCCTGGTCCCTGCTGCCGTTGCATCGGCTGTTTTTGGCCGCAAAGGAGGCCGACTGGCAGACAAGAAAGGCAACTCCTTTGTCGTCTATATCGCTTCGAGCTTGCTATTCGCCGGTTTTCTTCTGCTCTCCACTTTTACGGGTGGATCCGCTCTGTTCATTGCGGTCTTCCTGATTCTCGGCAACGTTGGGCAATCTTTCATCGTCATCGCGATATCCAATTCTGTTTCGAGAACGCTGCCCCAGGAACAAGTTGGTGTCGGCATGGGCATGCTGGCGATGGTCAACTTTATCTCGCAAGGGATCGCTATCGGCATTTACAGTAAAATCGTGGATCTTGGATCACAAACCATACCTAGCTGGAATCCGCTGTACAACTACTCTTCCGGCTCTATTTTCAGCAATATCTGTTTGGTTCTTGCCGCTTCGCAGATTGTCATCTTTGCCATTTATTATCTGTCATTTGGACGGATGACGAAACACAAGCTTGGTGGGCTTATGCCCGAGGCGGAGGCTAGAACTTTATCTAATATTTAGGATCTATCGACATGATTCGACATGACTTCGACCTATTATCCTATAAACTATGAATGGAAGCTTTATCTTACCGTTCATAGCTATTTCATTTACTAGGAGGAAGTCATGGTTCTACATCAGAAAAAGAAGTTCATTACCACACTAGTTTTATTATTCACTATCTTCGCTCTCGTTTATCCGTCAAACGGTTATGCTTTTGAAAATGACGATTTAAGCGTTGAGACAGTAAAACCCTCTTTTAATGAAAGTGATATTGTTCCAGGCAAGGTCATTGTGAAATACAAACAAAAGCAGACAGGATCACTTGGCTTGCAGTCACTTTCTTCAAATCCTGTTTCGTGGACAACTCTATCATTCAATAATGAGGTATCGGTAGCTACTAAAATAGCCGAACTGGAAAAAGATCCTGACATTGACTATGTAGAGCCTGTTTATAAAGTAAAACTGATCTCTAGTACTTCCACACTTACTGTTACCGATACCGTTTACTCCGGTGCTGAGGCATACATGCAGCGGTGGGGCAAACTTGCCGCACATTTAGATGATACGGGTTCATATACGACCACTTCTCAAAATGAGAAAGTAACCGTTGCTGTTTTGGATACCGGGGTAGATTTGACGCACCCTGATATTAAGAACTCTATCGTTTCTGGATACGACTTTATTAACAAAGATGCAGTCGCACAAGACGATAATGGACATGGTACGCATGTATCCGGCATTATCACAGCTCAAGCAAGTTCTGGAGCAAGCATCGGAATTGCCCCAGGAGTTAAAATTATGCCACTGAAAGTCCTTAATGATAAAGGTGAAGGGGATTCCGCTTTATTAGTTCAAGCGATCCAATTCGCGATTACTAATCATGCAGACATTATTAATATGAGTCTTAGTGTTAATGGTGATAGCAAAGCTTTGCACGATGTGATTAAACAAGCACACAATCAGCATATATTACTTGTATCTGCAGCTGGTAATGAAAGCAATCACTGGATCAATACAGAACAGGGACAAATGAGTAAGACTCCTTCTACGGACACCGTACGTTATGCAAGATATACAGATTATCCAGCCGCGTACGAGGAAGTAGTCAGTGTAGGCGCTATTGCACAACTCCCTGATAAAAGTTACTCTCTTGCGGATTTCTCTAATGTTGGCAAAGTAGATGTGGTCGCACCGGGTGTTAACATTTACAGTACAGCCTTAGGCGGAAATTATATGTATATGTCGGGTACATCGCAGGCAACCCCGATTGTTACAGGACTTTCAGCCCTCCTAAAGGCAGCAAACAAGAACTTGGATGAAGAGGATATTAGAACTATTCTTCGAACCTCCAGGAATCCGGTTACTTTCCAGCCCTTTAAATTGAATGGAACAAGTACTTCTCTTAAAAACACGATCTATTCGAATAATCAAGTTTCCAACACAATGGCTTTCGGCGATGGTCTAATTCAAGGTAATCGTGCCTTTCAAGTACCGCGGCTGATCATAAAGCCTAACTTGGAAAATTATCCTGCTAATAAAACTGTTACTTATGATTTATCCATGGTAGACGTTCATAACTCGGTTGTTGACGCTACGTATGCGGTTGCTCTTAAAGCCAAATTGTATAATGAAACTTCTCCTGATCGAGAACGAGATCAAACTTTCGATCTTGGTGCGGCATCATCTGGTCAAACACAACATGGCCTCAAGAAACTTACAGCCAATTTTACTAATAATGATTCGGTCCATCATGTGTATATTTATGGGGAGTGGGATGAACAAGTTTCTGGCGGATATTCTCATAAACCATCCAATTCACATACACTGATAAGTCTTCCGAATACGCCTAATGTCAGCTTACAATCAGGAACTTATACTGGGAAACAAACCGTTTCCATTACTTCTCCTTATCAAGAAGGGATGATTTTTCTCCAAGTTCAAGCAAACGGCAAAGTGTGGGTAGATTCATCTGATTACCGCGGCGGAAAATTACCAATTACCGAAGATACAATCCTAACAGTAACTACTCTGCACAATAACGTATTTAGCGAAGAAGCCGTCTATCAATACACAATTAAAGCTGCCCAGGTTGGCGGCGGCGGCGGTGGTGGTGGCGGCGGTGGAAGCAGCCAAGCCCCTCCTTCACTAAACAAAGAGGGAAAAATGACCTATGATTTCAAACCGGCTCCTATTGATTTATTAATTTCACTGAATTCGGAGTCCAAAGTAGTCTCCCTTGATGCGAGCACCAAAGAAAAAGTGGATATTTTCACGGCAGAATTCAGCGCTAATTTTATGCAGAAAGCTGCCGAACGCAGCAAAACATTTATCATAAAAACGAATAATCTTACGATTAATTTTCCACCTGATGCACTGCCAGTCAAGAATGGAGACAATGCTATTCTATTCAAATCATCCATTGAAGTCGCGCCATCCCTACCTGCATTTTCAGCGGCGTCTTCTATCTATGATTTTTCTTTGACTGAAAATGGAGCAAAAATTAATACCTTTAACAAACCGCTCCAAGTTACTTTTTCTTACGACAAAAGCAAAGTACAAGATACTCATAACCTTAATGTGTATGTTTACGATGAACCGAAGGGAATCTGGACAAGTATAGGCGGCACGCTAAACGGGGATGGTACAATTACTGCATCACTCCCCCATTTCTCCAAATATGCTGTACTGGAAAAAAAGACAACCCTAAAGGATATTCAGGACCATTGGGCTCAAAAGGAGATCGAGGAATTATCCGGCAAACAGATTATTGATGGTATGGATGACGGATCTTTTAAACCAGATGCGAGCATGACTAGAGCACAATTCGTCACAATCCTTACGAAAGCTTTGAAACTGCAAAGTTCTGCCGGCGATTCCAATTTTGACGATATATCCAACGATTCTTGGTATAAGAATGCGGTTTATGCCGCCTACCAAGCCAATATCGTAAGCGGTTTGAATGAGCATACTTTCTCCCCCGAAACTAATATTACGCGGGAGCAAATGGCTGTCATTATGGTAAATGCTTACTTGCACGCCACTGGCAAGAAGCTCGCAGATATCGCCATTACGCAAGAAGTAAACTATTCAGATGAGGGAAATATCAGCGAGTGGGCCAGATCCTATGTGAGAGTAGCAACTGGCTTAGGGCTCCTTAGCGGAGCTAGCGAGGGCATTTTTGCACCAAAGGACAATAGCTCCAGAGCTCAGGCTGCTGTTGTTATGTCTCGTTTATTGAGTAAAATAAAATAACACGAAGGGGCTTCCGCTCAAGCAGATGATAAATCTACTCGAGGGGAAGCCCCTTGTTTTTTTGAATACAACCGTTGTGTTGTCTTATCTCACGAAGTTCTGCCCCAGATAGTAGTCTCCAAAGACTTCTATTTGCAAAAAATGACCCCTATATGTGCAATTAGGGAGCTCCTACAGACTCTTATTACTCCAGATATCGGCGAATTAGCAAACCCGGCCGATGGGCGGCCGCTAAGGATGATTTACAGCGCTAAACGCTGAATCCGTAGCGTCCGCTTCAACTTAACGCTGTAAAACAACGTTACAGCATTAAGAATTGGCGAATCCGGCCGATGGGCTGCCGATAAGGTTGATTTACAGCGCTAAACGCTGAATCCGTAGCGACCGCTTCAACTTAACGCTGTAAAACAACGTTACAGTATTAAGAATTGGCGAATCCGGCCGATGGGCTGCCGATAAGGTTGATTTACAGCGCTAAACGCTGAATCCGTAGCGTCCGCTTCAACTTAACGCTGTAAAACAACGTTACAGCATTAAGAATTGGCGAATCCGGCCCATGAGCGGCCGATAAGATGGTTTACTCGGCGCCGCTGCCCGCCGAGGCGGCTTCCCGCATCGCCGCGGAGAGCGCATCGTCGATGGAATCGCCACTGCTGCGCACCGTGCTGGCCATCTCCGCGCTGTACGCCCACCAACGAACACGCACATTCGCCGGCTCGGAGGTTTGCTGCACTTTCACGCCAATCCGGAAAGTCCCTTTCTGCGGATAGGCAATCGTGCCAATCTTCACTTCGGGCGCATCCGGTTCAAATTCACTGCCTTTGAACACGTCGGACGCACCGCCATAGACGCGGTCGCCGCTCGAAAGCATGTCAGAAATCGCGTCGCCGCTGCTTTCTTCCAGGCTCGTGATGATCAACACGTTGCCCTCACCTAAACCGTGGGCGATTTCGCCGGAGAAGAAGCTTTTGGTCGCTTTGCCGAATGGCGACACCGAAATCTTCGTGAACGGCTCAACCGGGATGTCCGCGAAGCCGCTCACGATCCCCGCAATCCCGCTGCCCCCGCCTGCCGGGATGCTTAAATCAAAGGAAAGCTCACTGATTGCTTTATTGAAATTGACCTTGAATTCCGGAGGTTGACCCGGCGCCAAGGTTCTCACTTTGGACTTGGTCACGAACTGGCCGGACGTGTCTTCCCGGTACTCACTCGATTGAGCAAGTCTGTACATCACCGAAGAATTATAGACATATTCGCCAAAAGGAACTTGCTCCACATTTTCAATAACGTAGGTCGGACCCATTTGAATCAGGCAAATTTTGGCCAAATAAATGCATGGCTCCGAAGGAGCTTCCAAGGAAGACTCCAGCGATTGTTTCACGAAATCGCTCATCAGTCGCTCCTGCACAGAATCGGCAATAATTTGCAACTCGCCAACGGCTTGCGCTTGCAGATCCAACTGTCTGTCATCTAGTTTCAGATTAGCTGAACCTGATTGAACACCAACGGAGGCTTTCACGGAAGCCGTGCTGTCCGCTCGGAGCAGCACCGTCATTTCATACTCACTCTCTAGCTGTTCTTGAGGTTCCTGGAACACAATCGTCGTTCCGCCCATCGCCTCAACACGGCTAGCTGCTAATTCATATTGAAAGGATAGTCTGCCAGCCTTGAGCGTTTTCTCGAAACGCAGCTTCATCTCGAACAACTGCCCCGGGTTCACATAGCGGGGTGTCGTTTGCAGAACACGCACATGCGTGTCGTGATAGAGGACGACTGTTTGGTCCGATAAGCCCGCCAAGGGTAGAGAAGCCGGATCTGGCGCATCCTCGCGAATGAATAAACGATAGCTCTCCAGCACCCGGTTATAATCATTAATTTCATCGGAACGAACCGACGAATTCGCCACCGCGTGAACGGGCTCTTTATCTTTTTCATCATAAGCGATACAGAGATATACGTTCTTCGCATACTCGTTATTGCTGAATCCGTCCATCATTGACAGCTTCAGCGTCATGGGAGTCGGCACGACAATTTCGCGGCCAAGCGCGTCAATCGCAGCTCCCATTTCAACAGAAACCGACTTATCATCGACCGCGACAACTTGCAATCCCGTAAGCACACCTGAGCCATGCAGCAGGCGATTCATCATTCTGCGTTTGTCATTGAAGTATTTTTGCTCGGACTCAAAATCCCTGACCGTCAGCAGCTTTCCATAGAAATACCGATTGCGCTCAAACGGATAATAACGTGTTTTTTTCATAACTATCCCCTCACCTTCTAAGGCTCATTTCGTTTACTCGATTTCGGAATCCAGTCCCAAGCGCGTATGTATATCCATTCGTTTATCGCGATCCACATCGATCAGCACCGTGTTGTAAGGCATGGATGAACGCTGATCGAGCGTTAATAACGTAGGTTCAGATAAGTAAGTATTGATGCCCAAATACGTATGCATATCGGCGTACATCCAAGGCTGTAGAACGATGAGTTTGCCTTCCGTATAAGCAGGCTTCTGATCCTCGATGATTTGTTCGATTGTCATTCGCTGCGCATCCGTCCGAACGAATTCAGGCTTCAACATCAGACAGAAGCAATACGGGTTGTCGCCATACAGTTGGGCAAAAAGCTGCCGCAGTTCTGAAGTCTCCTGCATTTGTTTAAACTGGAAATACTCCAGTAAAAAAGGCTCGGAGCCGGTGTAAATCTTCACCATATTAATCAAGCCCTCACGAGTCCCCCGCAGCTTATACAGCTCTGGCGCCTGTTTAATCAACTGCCTCAGCTTCGTCTCGCCCCAAGCCTCATGATCCGTAATCGCCAGCCATCGGCCTAACCACTCCAGGTATGCGCCAGAGACGGCATCGGGATCAAAGTGAGCCGAAATATGGTCGATTTTATCCTCCATATCATCAAAAAACGTGCTGAACATTGCCAAGAATCGTTCCAGAAAAGGACTGTGTTCCTCATCCTGCTGGTAGATCGGCGGCAAATAAGCAATCAATGAGGTTCTTGGGTAGTACACCCGCAGTTTACGGATGAACGGTGATTTCTGCTCACTGCCGATCAACTCCAATTTGAACCACAGATATCGGCCTCGGGCATTCATAAGCAGCGCATCCTTGGGATTCAGAATCGGTTCCGACCATAAACCGCGTGTCGCTGACAGCTTGGCTCTAGTCGAAATACTTGGATCGGTAAAGTAGCTCGTATAGGAAACATAATTCCCATCCAGAAACCCTTCGTCCTCATCCGAGGCAAAATAGGAAAACCGCACTTGCGTCTCTTCCGGAATCTCCGCTTCCAAGCGAATCTTGTGCCACTCGATCTCTGTTTCGGTTGTGTCCAAATCGGCTGAAAAATAGACAGCCTCCGGCAGTTGGGTATCTTCAAGGAGCATCGTGCGCGCCCTAAGATCAAGCAAACTGATCTGACCGCTGATGCCATCGAACACATACAACCTGTTGCGTCTATCATGCAGCAGCTTATCCGATCGCCCCCGGAAGCTGGTCACCTTATCAAGCTGTTCGCCATTGCCCCGATATTTGAGAATAAAGCGCTCGGTCACTCCTTCTTGCTGTGCGTATCCGCTGTCCCCTATATAGAGATTATGATTCGTATCAATGGAAATACCAGCAAACCGTCCCTCCTGTACGAGGGTAAAATGCAACGGATCACGTCCATCCTCATGGAAAACCGTGACGGTCCTGCTCCTAGCATCGAGCAGAGCTATTGTCCCGTCCGCAGCCGCGGTAAAATAGCGGGAATGAAGGGAAGATATTTCCTCCGCTTCCTCCAGTCGGAGAGCTTCGTGCTCGTAAACGTGCACCACCTCGCCCGCTGCGTTCCATGAGATAATGCCAATCCTGCCCCCTGCGGGGACTTCTGGATTTCCATTCATACCAACACTAATGTCCAAAGGAACTGTCGTGTAAATCGCATTGGCTGATGCCAACTTCGTATTGACCGAGAGCGGGAACAATTCCAGCCCATTCCATTCATGCACAGCCCACATGGTTTGTCCGTTGGAAATGGCATACACAGCCAAACGCCGTTCACTGGCCTGATTAGCGTCTGCAATAATCAACAGATCAGCCATAGCAGCCAAACTAGCTTGATTGCTGAATAAATGGTGACCTTGCCCGAATAGCAGCTCCCGATGACGGCTTTCATCCTCATAAATCCAGATATTGGCCAATTCATCCAGCAGGATGAGCTTGCGTCCAGGTCCCACCGTCATCTCGTGAATCGCTGGCATCCCCTCAATCTCGTCCGTACGAACGATGCGATGGATGCTGTACTTTTCGGTATGTTGAATTGAAAAACCAATCTCCCGCATATCGATATTGGCTGTATAGCCTTGTTCCCAGTCGAATGGCTTGTTAAGTGAAAAAAACGTCTGTCCATCCTGCATCGTTCGTCACCTCTCTCCTTCATTAGCAGCTAGACATCCGTCTGACTGATCGTTTCAACCTCGTGATCGCCGGAATAGACCAACGCATAGGGGGGGATATGAATATCGCCGGCTCCATCTTTGTGAAATCCAGTCCCTTCTGCATCCAGCCAAATATCCTGCACGTAGACGACACCTTTGATTCGAGAGATTACACCATAAATATCACCCTTGTACACGGTCCGTCCAAAACGCCATCCTGCTGAACCCTGTCCATGATCCATGGGCTGCAGCAATAATTTCAATTCTTGGGTAATACGGCGTTGTTCGGTTTTGAACTTAGGTTCCATGACCACAACGGCATGAACCGTAATTTTAATATATTCCGCTGGAATGACGTGCAGTTCTGTGGTCAAAAGACGATGGCGATCCAGATGCTGCTTGATCGTTTGCAGAAACCCTTTGCCGGCCGTTGGCTTATCGCTCTCGCTGTAGGGAACGACCGCGACGGTCATCTGCGCAGGGGCCTTGACCTTAGGGTAATCCCGCATGCCTGGCTTGTACAGCGGGATCGCCTTGACCCGCGCGACGCGCAGGCCTGGCGTCGCCCCCACGATCGCCTCGTAGTCCTCGGCGGTCACTGCCCTTGTCGGCATGCTGAGCTCCCGCTGCACGCGAAGCTTCGCCTGGTCGAGCGTCTCCGCCTCCAGGCCGCCCCGTGCCGGGAACGCGTTCGTGACGCTCACGCCCGCCACCTCCGTGAAGCCGGTCACCAGACCGTCCTTCACGTTGCCTCGCACCCCCCCGCCCGCTTGCAGCCTGATGAACCGAATATTCGGTTCAACGGACTTCGGCGGCGTCAACCCCGCTTCGTTATTGCCGAAGCGAATCGTGCCCTCCGCAGCGTCGTAGACGTAATGGCGGTCCGTGGACTTCGAATTATCGAAGTCATCCACGGCCTGCCAGTCGTCCCAGACGACGCTGGTCTCGCCCCGCGGCCGATAGCCCACCTGCAGCAGCATGCTGCTGGGCTTGTAGCTCAGGCCGCGGCTGACTTCAAAGGTCTGCCCAGGCAGACCTTTGCTGCCTCCAACATAACGGCCGTAGTCGAACTCGGCCGTGTAGGCAATAAGCCTCACCCGCTGCGCGCCTTGCGGCGGGATGCTGCCGTTCACCCCGTCGCCGAAGCGAACGCGGGTGACGCGGCGGGCCGAATCCTGCTGCAGCTCGCAGCAGTGATCTTCCGGCCCGCAATCCGCCAGCGACTGGACGGCCAACCAGTCGCGCCAATGCCCCTGCTCGTCCTGCACCTGCAAAGTATGCAGGCCGTTGTAAGCAAGATAAGAGCTGACCTCGAAGCTCTGATTCGGCTCTCCGCTGCTAGGGAAGGCTGAAACTTCGCTAAAGGTTTCCAGTTCAGCAGCCTTGACAGCATTAAGGCTGACCTTCTCAATCTTTGGCGACAGCTCATAGCCATCCTCCACCAGCGTACAGCAGATCCAGTAGCGGCTCCGATCGTCTGCTGGATATAGAGAAATCGGCTTCATCTCCGATGTGACGCGGAAACGAAGCTCACCGCTTTGGGACAAGTGAACCGTCGTATCGCTAACGGATTCAATCGGCAGCCAGCTCTCACTTTGTCCTTGCTGGCCTGCTCCTGCGAACGTCCAGGCTACCTTGGCAGACGATACCATCGGTGCGGCTCCGTTACCCGCGCTTCGGATCGTTACTGGATAGCGATCGAATAATTGAAAGAAAATCGAGATATCCGTTTGCTCAGGTAAAGCGCGATCGAACCCAAGATACAGATGGGCTCCTTTACGCGCTTCCGGGCCAAACGCATAATAAGCAATCTTCGCATGATTATTGGATGTAAAATCACCTGCCGCGGTTTCCGTGCGGACCAGCACTTTCTCCAGCGTGGATGCCACAAGCTGCACCGTGGTCAGAGTCTCAAACCGTTGATCCAACGCTTGCAGAGGCGTTCCTTGCGGGAGCACAAGCTGCTGCTGCAGTCCCTCGAAGGATACCTCACACTGGGCAGACACAGATTCACGCGGACGGATGCCAAGAAGCTTCAGGAACTTCCGTTCACTGCGCTCTGTCACCCGATTCAAATAATACTGCTGCATCTCGGTCATCCATGACATGAGTTCCAGCAGAGTAATACCCGGGTCATGTTCATTCTCATCCGTCCACTCTGGGAAAAGCTTAGGAATCGACTTCCGCGCTTCCTGCACCATCTGTTCAAACATACGATCATCCAAATTAGGAATCGGCAGCACTTATGCTCACCTCCTTCGATTATAGTTACAACGCATTCACAATTACCTTGTGTTTGCCGCTTACGATCATTCCATGCGGCATCACAGGCAAGCGATTCACATCAAGTTCCTGTCTTTCGCCATCTTCCAATTTATAGACCGTCATATAAAGCTTCTCTACATGGCTGATCGTTCGAATTGATTTCAATAAAGCATAAAAGACCGAAGGATGAATTTGTTGCCCAATTTCCCAACCTTTGCCATCGAAATTGCCAGTCAGCGGATCCAAAAAGCGATTCAGTTTATCCAACGCCTGAATTTCGGTTGCCACAACTGCGTCCATCCCTTCGACAGCGACAATGGCTGAGACGGATATTTCCATATACACAGGCTCGATAACTTGCAGCCGTTCTGGGAAAGCGACCAAACTTGAAGCCCGCTGAATGATATAGCGCTCCACCTGCTTCTTCAGTTCCGGGAACGTGGAGCTGCCGCTTTGCCCTTCTTTCGGTAAAATAACAAGCGTCATCGCGCCGATTTCTTTGTTCATATAGGCATTGCGATTCGGTATGCAGGTGACTTTGGCGATGTTGGGATAAGCTTCGCGAGCCAGCCACTCATAATCTTTGGAAGAGACGGCCCGATCCCGATGCTTGAGCAGCTCAGGTCCTCGCTGTAAAGCCGATTCCAGCTTCTCAGGCTGGCATCCCCCAGACGCAGGCTCTGGGTTGAACACCTCACCTACAAAGGCGATGGAATCCTGCATCTGAATAATTTCACGAGCCGCGACATTCCCGATCTGTCCAGCCGTGACTTGATACGTCACTTTCAACTGCTCCAGCCCTCCCTTGGGAGGGTGCATGCCATGAACTCCATCACCCACCCGTATGCGGCCAAAGGTGCGATCTATCATATAATGACGATCCCGATAGCCGGAATCCGCCATTTGGCGAACCGCCGTCCAGCGCACCCAGAGCTGCAGCAGGTTGCCTTCCGAATCCCGGCTAACCTCCATCAGCGGAGTTCCTGCCTGCTCGTATTCAGCAATTTCTTCCTCCGTGACGAACTCGGTCTCATCCACCCAGACCTCTTCCGAAACAATTTGATTGCGGCTAAGCTGGTACTCAAGCTCTTCCAATCCTTTGGAATCAGGAACTTCGCCAATGATGGTCTCCTGCTGCAGCACTTGCACCGTATTCATATACATACCTTGGATGGTAGGAATCTGCACGCTGCCTGTTAAGTCATCATACTTGTCATCCCGATTCACCGCGCGAATCCAGTAGCCGTCTCGGCCAAACAGAGAGACTCCCGCAAAATCCGCAGGACCTACGAACTGTATCGTACCGCTCTGCGTTAAACCGTTCGTTGCATCCAGGACCTTGAGCGCCGCCCATTCCGGCGGATTGCCAGGCAGCAACCCTGAGCGCAAATATTCCCATTCCAGCAAAGGAAGATCCTGCTCGGAGAAACGCTGCTGCTTAACTGAGATAAACAATGAAATCGGACCTCGCACCGGCGGCGTATCAAAAGCAAGGTGCAAAGCAGGATGACTGCCCTGCAGCGGCTGAAAAGGCTCGAAACCTCCCTCAAGCTGCCGGCTATGCCGCGTCTGATCGACAAAAACAGTGTTATTCAGCGCTAAACAATGTTCGGCTTGATACATGCGATCATCGTATTGATACGATAACGTCACCTCATTAATCCAAGGTGAAAGATAGATCGCTTGTGCCACATAGGCATTCTCAATATGCAGAATACGCGCCCGAATCCACCAATTGTCATTCCCGTTCACATAGGTCGCTTCCAAATTAGTTGGACAGCGGAAGTGAATGTCCTTGCGCACCTTATGCTCCTGGGGATAATAAAACAGCTTCTCAGCTTCTTTCTCCACCTCAAGCCGCACCCAACTGGAACCGTTCCAATACTCCCAAGCAACTTGGATGACCGTAACATGCGTGACCGGCGGCTTGTCGAACTTGGATTTTTTCATCACCATTTTCCAATCCACTTGTTCGATCAGCTCGGGCTGAAAACGGTTCTGAATCGCTTGCAGCTCGAAACTCAACTTGATATCGCCGTCTTTTTTCGTAAACACTTCCTGACTCCCGATATAAAAAGAGCCATAAAGCGCAAATTGATCACCAAATGGGTAAAATCCTGTCGGATCAGCAGCGATATCGTTATAAAACATCAAATCAGGCTGAATGCCACCCGTTTCTAGAGGATCGATATAGTCTGTTTTGAACGAAATGTGGTCCATCGACAGTTTGCTGTCTGCTAACGTTTGGCCATCTGCCAATAGCGGTTTGAGGCGGCATTGAATAAAGCGCCCTGCCGTTCCGTTCACTTCCTTCAAAGCAAGCTCCCCTGCTTCCTCTTTGAGAAGAATCACCCGATTGCCTTTGGCCGACACATGGCTGAACGGCTGCCAACCGTCCTCAGTCGCATACAGCCACTCCGTCAAGGCAGGGTCAGCCAATTGTTTGGACATGGACAGTTCATCAAATCGCCGTTTGGAATTGCGGAATTCAATTTCGATACGCGCCGTACTGGAGATGGTAAAAAGCGAGCTGTGCTGCAAATAAATCGCATGCTCCTGCAAATTATCGCCATCCTGCAAGCTGAATAGCTTGGTAGGATAGGCCTGTCCCTGCCGGGATGCGCGAACGAACTCATCGGGCACATGAATAATCTTATCTTGTTTTAGACTTGTCATGAAGACATCTGTCAGCAATGCAGGGGTTAAAAGCGCACTGCGAGCGGTCTCGTACAGGATGTAACCATCCTCAGCAGCAGCCGCGACTTGCGTTCCTGTCGCAATAAAAACCGACTCCTTGGTCCCTTCGTTCAATGCAAATGTCACATAGCTGCTGGCCGGCCGTGCCGGGAGCAAGGTCACATCGAACATATTCAGGAAAGAGATCAGGTTCTTCGTAGGCACTCGATTCAACCGCTTGATATTATCATGAAACATGTCTGCGAACATGAAGAACAGCGCTGAACCAGGATCTGGATTCTCCGGTGTGAAACGCCACTCCGGTGTATAATAAGGCGCCATTTCTTTCATTTGCACAATCAGATTAGGAATGTCTCTTGGATCAATTTTGGGAGGTTGCACAGCTCCACCTCCTCTCTGAATGTATCGTCATCGCTTCTGCAGCCTCTTTCTATTTGGAACCCTCATATAAGTAAAATGGATAAACTTGGTTAAATAAATTGTTCGTCGTGCGGACTACATACGCAATTCGGATCATCACTTTAGCGGGATCATCCGCTTCCGGTACGGCTTTTACTTCCACTTCATGAACTCTCGGTTCCCAGTTTCTGATCGCCTCGACAATATTGCTTTCGAGCAAATGCAGCGATGTATCATCCGTCATGCCAAAAATAAATTCCTGAACGCCGCAGCCAAATTTCGGCCGCATGACCCGTTCCCCTTGTGTCGTGCCAAGGATCACGCGAATCGCTTCAGCAATGTCTTCTTCATACTCGGACATTCGGATTCTCCCCGTAGCAGGATCAACCTGAATCGGGAATTTCCACCCGCGTCCCAAAAATGCCTCCGACATCCCCGCTTCGCCCCTCGCTAATTAATTTTGACCATGCTGCCCTTAATATTAATAATGCCATCCGATTTCAAATCGAGCGTTGCGCCTGCCTTCAGAGCCATGGTCGCAGATGCTTCGATGTTAATTTGTGTCGATTTAATTTTAATTTCTTTGGAACTCTCAATGGCTACATCGCCTTTGGCATTCATCGTGATTTTGGAACTGCTGCTTACCACAGAAATCTCATTGGCCGAGCCGCCTTTGATCGTGATCTTGTTATTGCCGCTCTGATCGGCGATCGTAATGCTGTCATCCTTATCTTTGAGCTCGATGATTTGACCTTTTTTCGTTTTGATCGTAATGCTCTCATCACCGCTCTTATCATTGAAAGCTAATTCATGACCGGAACGTGATTTGATCATCCGCAAATCATTCTTCTCCGCAGGCGCAGGCGGCATATTCTTAGGATTCCAAAGCATACCGATCACGAAAGGTTGACGCAGCTCCCCTAGATGGAAAGCAACCAACACCTCATCATTCACTTCCGGAATGAACAGACTGCCCATATCTTTGCCGCCCATGAACGTCGCGATACGCACCCAATCTGTCTCCGTATCCGTTTCCTGCATGGGAAGCTTGAGCTTCACTCGCCCCATTTTATCGGGATCATTATTATTAGTAACTACGGCTACCATGACACCGCCAATTTTCTGGCTGGCAAAGTCCGTCACACCGCCTATCGTAATATCGGGAGCCTTGAACATTATACCGCATTCCCTCCAATCTGAAAGCGAGTTGTATAGCCTTCATCATCAAAAATATGCGTCGCTCCAGTCACATAATAGGGCTGATCAAACTTCTTGCCGACACCATCCAGCTTCATGTAGCGCCCGGCACGGATTTCCGGTATCCCGATACATTCCCCTGTCCCGCTGATCAGTTTCATAGCCCGCCTGTTCAGCAGCGCATCTGCATAGGTTTTGGCTTCTTCAGCCGATGCGGCATTCGTATAAATATGCTCCACGAACTTCCCCTTCGCTGCCAGTAAATCTTTCCCTGTCTTGGCGTTTGAACCAAGCTTAGCTATCGTGCCCGATTCCCCCTGGATGACCTTGAGCTCTTTATTGTCCCAAGCCCTGACAGTCACGCCAGTAATCTGCTCGGACAGATTCATATCAATGGTCAAGTTGCGCAGGGTTTTACCCATTTCCAGCGTCATCACAGCCGTCATATCTGTCAGGGGCTTGCGAAAGTATACATTTTTGCCGACAACGAAGAAGTCATAATTGACCAGATTCGCTAAGTTTTGAATAAAATGATAATCATTTATTTGACTCTGAGAAATCGTCGGAAACTCCGTCGTTGTCGCATCGATTTGCGTCTTGGCGCCATATTCCTTGGCAATTTCCGTAACCACATCGCTGTATTTCTTCTTATTCCAGGAACGCGACTTCGTCCCCTTCATCATCAAATAAGACATATCCATCCCCCGTATAATAAGACCTGGCGAACCATCCTCAGGAAAATCCACAACGACCGACGTAATATACCCTGTAAAAACGGGCGTAAATTTATCGACATAACCCAAGCTGATATCAATGGCTTTCCCTAAGGCAAAATCGGAGAGCCACTGGAAATCATTCTTCGTGATGTCGTATGCGTTCGTAATACGAAAAGAAAACGAGTCCGCTGTACCATCAATGGACGTATCCACACGGATCGTCGCAATGGCAATGCTGTCCGAAATCTTCGTACCATCAACGGTGATCAAATAGGCGGGAGAGAAAAATTCTTTATATTTTTTGGCTAGATCATCATAAGTAAAAGAGCTTGTATCCAGTTGTAATGTCGCCATACGATCAATCCAATCTTGGGACCGAAATGCGGCGTCCCGTGACCACTTTGAGTGGGTTATCTATGTGATTGGCCTTGGCGATTTCCCGCCAGAGACTCGGGTCTTCATATTCATGAGCTGCCAGCATCCAGAGCTGGTCGCCCTGTTTCAGCATCTTCTGTTTCGTACGATCTGCCGAATGCCGGGGTATCGTTTGCAATTGCTCTTTCTTGCTGTGCCAGGAGCGGAATACGACATTGAGCTTCGCCCGGACTGGAACGCCCGTATCTAGAAACATCGTAAACTGTTGTGTCACTTTCTCTACAACCCCTTTGAAATCCAAGGAGCCCCACACGAATCGGCAAATGGGAGGTGCATGCAGCTCTTTCTCTACATCCAATAACCCAGAAATTTTCTTCGTATAGTTACGAACATCCGTCCCTTTTTCATAGGTGTCAAAATAAAAATCCATCGAGAGCGTTGTCGTTCCGCCGCTCACGAATTGGCCGATGGGCATGGACAAACCAGGCACTGTTTTCCAAGAGTAGCTGTTTTTCGTGTCGAGCGTGTATTCACCAGGGTTGAATAATACGGGGACGGTCTCTTTGCTGTTGCCCTTGTCTACGATAATTACCGCTTTCTTGAGTGCCATTCCTGTCAGTCCTTCCTATCGAAGTATGTAAGATTATAGTCCTCGGCGCTGCCGTTCGAACTTCATTTTTTTCTCGATTTCGCGGTAGACCTTGTCCGCGATTTTGGCGATGTCGAGCTGCGGCAGCTCCTTGATCAGTTCCTGCAGCTGCTCTTCACTCAGCTTAGGAGTACCCTCCGGGACTACTAGTGTTGGAGCCGCCTCTTGATCTGCGCTGGCTTTGGTGCGCAGCCAGTCCATCTCGAGCGGAGCCACGGCTAGCGCGCTGGGCTCGGCCGCGCTTGCGGTTGCGCTTGTCGCTGGAGCCCACTTGTGCTCCAACGAGGTTGGTTGCGAGGCCGCCGGGTAATCCGGCCTCGCGGACGCCATGCTGCTCATTGGCAGCATGGTTGCTGCTGCGGGGGCGCCTGGCTGGGCGCCCCGTGGTTGCCGCTGCACCTGCGTGCCCAGCGGCTTGGCCGTTATAGCAGCCATCGGTTGGCTGCTGCTGTGGGTCAGGCCGATGCTGCGCTGCGCGTCGGCAATTGCTGCGGCAGGCGAAGCCGCAGCCGCCCCCGCAGGAGCAGCGCGAAGCGCTCCTGCTCTGCTCGCCAACAGCGGCATGACACGCGGTGTCATGCTCACGGGCTGGCGAGCCATCGGTGCGCGCTCCTCTTCCAGCGCGCTCACTCTAGCCCTGATGGTTCGTTCCACCCAATCCGACTGCACGCCTGCGGCTTCAGCCGGATTCTCCGAACCATTCCCCCTCCGCTGTGCGCGTTCCCCTTCATCGACAACTGCTTGTCTCTGAAGATGCTCGACTTGCACCTCGCTGCCAAGTTCTCCGCCAGACGTACGCTTGCTGCGTTTGGCTCTGACAACCTCAGCTCGATCATTTTCCTCGCCGCCAACGCCAGATTCAGCTTGCCGGTTTACGAAGCTGTTCCTCGTTAATACTCTCTCAACGCCAGCTTGCCCCTGCCTTAATTGCTCCCTAACTTGATTTACGCGGGAGGGCTGCTCTGTTCTTCTAATGATGTCAACTGGTTTGAGACTTAAGGTTTCCGCTAAGCCAGATCTTTCATTTCCGACACTTCTCTGTGTCCCGCTAGCCGCTGCTCTGCTTTCTTCCATTCGTCCTTCTGTAACTTTCCTCCATATAGAGGGAAAAGAAGGGCGGTTATCGGGCTCTTTCTGACTAAGCAATCTCATCTGTCTGCCATTCGATCTACCATCGGAAATCAGACCTAATCCAGCCACCCTTATACTGTTTCGTGCCACTCTGGCAGCTATATCCGTTGCTAGAGTACCTACTGCCGAGCGGCTCAGTTCCCTAATTCCAGAAGCTTCTCCTACTGACAACAATCGCTCTTGATTTGCCTGAATGTCGATTCGTCCAGCTCCGGAAGAAGGAGTAAGAAATACTCGCTCTGGTCCGTTATTTTGGAGCACCGAGGCAGACTTTCTCTGTGCTTGTGCCTGATTAACTCCGTTTAACTTCAAGTTGGTCTTTGCCGCAACTAACCTTGGCAGCCTTTGTCTTGCTGTAGACTCAGATGTCCGCGGTGGCTCCACTATCAAATTAGTTAAACTGGCTACTGCTATTTTCGCAGCGAGTTCTACAGCCAAAGATCTATGAACTGCTGAACCTTGCACGACCGATCGTGCGTTGGTTTCAATCTCATTAAGCTCGTTCGAATCTTGGTTTTGAGCTTGAACTTGGTGTTGCACTTGATTCTGATTCTGGCTCTGTACTTGATTGTGTAGTTTGTTCTGTATTTGATCCTGTATTTGTTCCTGTACTTGTTCCTGTATTTGTTCCTGTACTTGTTCCTGTACTTGTTCCTGTAGTTGATCCTGTACTTGTTCCTGCATTTGACTCTGTAATTGTTCTTGTATTCGATTCTGCACTTGATTCTGTACTTGTTCCTGTAATTGATTCTGTACTTGAATCTGTGCTTGATCCTGCATTTGACTCTGTACTTGATTCCGTACTTGATCCTGTACTTGTTCCTGCATTTGATTCTGTACTTGATTCCGTACTTGTTCCTGCATTTGATTCTGTACTTGATTCCGTACTTGTTCCTGCATTTGACTCTGTACTTGATTCTGTGCTTGTTCCTGCAATTGATTCTGTACTTGATTCTGTACTTGTTCCTGTAGTTGTTCCTGCATTTGACTCTGTACTTGATTCCGTACTTGATCCTGCACTTGTTCCTGCATTTGATTCTGCACTCGACTCTGCACTTGTTCCTGCACTTGTTCCAGCATTTGACCCTGCTCTTGGCCAGTCAACAACCCTGTTGGAGAAGAGTTCCGAAAAACGCGTTCCACATTTTGCAACTGACTACTAGCTTGCGCATTAGCCCTGTAGCTTTGTAAGGGACCAATTTGCCCTAGTTGGTTGAAACTATTGGCAGTTTCTTTTGCAGATGTCTCAGAAGGTATACGATCTACAACTATCCTTTTTCCTGTTGATGTTGTCAGTGGATCTGCGTTTTGTTTAATGAACTGCGAGTTATGGAAGGGTTCTCCTGAATTCTCATGTCTGGAAGCACTACGGAAAATACGCTGATTTCCCTGCACAATCGTGCTGGCTTGCACACTGGCACGGTATCCTTCCAACGGATGGCTCGATGTTACTTTCTCAAGGCCGCTTCCCCTCACAATTGTAGATACCACAGAAGACGTACGTTTCGGTTGGATAGAGCTCTGAATAGAAGGTGCTAAAAAAACCTCATCTTGTTGACGCGACTGGCGGTTAGGCTTTTCCTTCTGTGTAAATGAAGAGGTATGACTTCTGCTATTTTGGATACTCTCATCTCGTATCATTCGCGGACTGCGTCCTGTCATGATCGATGAATCTTGGATTCGCTTGGATTGATCGCTTGGAGCTGTATGTGTACTTCTAACCAATGAATCGTTAGAAGAGCGTTGTCTTGGTTTGTGAACAAGCTGAGTCAGCCATTGTTCATTGCTTTGAATCTTCCCGCCTGCTTCTCCCTTAATCTCACTCCCATTCACTTTTCTGTGAACTACCTTAGATGGTGCAGTTGCTAGCGGAAGTTGAGGTGAAGCTGCGTTTCCTTGTTGCACTACTTGTTTCGCAGCAAGCTGCGTTATGTTTTCTAACGCTGAGGAGCCTTGCTCCTTCTTACTAATCGCCCGTAATATAGGTCTAACGCTTGTAAAGTCATCTGATCGATCGATGCCAACATGTTGATGTTCAGAGAGCTCTTGCTGACTCCCAACATGCTTCTGTCTTTCTCCTGCCTGTTCTTTTCCTCGCACTTGCCTTTGTTCCTGAACTTGCATTTGCTCTAGTTCTTGCACTTGCTCTTGCTCTTGCACTTGCTCCTGCACTTGCTCTTTCACTTGCTCTTTCAATCGCTCTTGAATCAATAGCAATTGCTCCTGGATTTCCGCGCTGCTCTGCTCTCGTGGGCTTTGCTCCAGTCGGACTCGTGCTTCATCGGCAAATTCACGAACGGACACATGCTCGCCAATTACGGCTTGTTCCGATGGTTTACGCCAAATCTGAGATGAGTTCGCGCCGGTTCTAGCTGCCCGTCCTGTGGAGCCTGCTCCCCAGCTTGCTCCTGCCTGCATTGCAAAAGGCACAGAAGATGTTATGTTTGCAGCCTGAATAGCTAGCGGACGCTGGCTTGCTGCCAGAAAGCCTCTTGCGGAAGAAGGAATCGTTTCACTGCTCTGGTTTGAACCATGACTTGGACTAGCCTCTTGCTCTAAAGTAAGCAATACTTCATCCGTCATGTTTCGAACTAACAAACTTTTAATAAACCGAACCGTCCCTGGCGAGGTGCCTTCACTGAAAGGACCTTCTCCGAGCTTCATTCTAACTTTCTGAGCCGTTGATGGTTCATTAAGGCTGCTTGCAGCCGCCCCAGAACTACTATTTTCGCTAATAAAAGGAAAGCTTTGATTGTTCTTTGGGGCCATCGGAGATTGCGTCACATTAACTAGAAAACGCCCAGCCTCCTGGAGAAATGAGGCCCCACCCGCCTTATCCATGCTATTAAGGGGTGCTCCTTGAGCACGAATATCCGCTAATCCTGCACTTAGTTTACTTGGTTTACCTGCTTGAAACTGCTCCAGCCATTGCGATGTGCTGCGAATGGCATCCACATGGTTGATCACATGTTGAATGACATTTTTATGAGAAAGCTGACTTCTTCGCATCTGGAGATTTGCCGACAGACTTGTATGTTGAAATCCACTCACTCCGTGTGATCGTTGATCAGGGTTGCTTAAATGGGCGCTTGAAAGCATGCCGATTGCAGAGGCAATTTGTCCGATGGAGCGCTGAATGAACGGTGAGCTTCTTTTATTAACGTTGTTAAATGACTCTTGTTTAGCTAGAACCTGTTTAACAGGTGCAGTCTCAGGCTTATTAGTTGAAGCTATAATTCCCTTGCTATTTCGTCCCTGTTTCTTAGGCGTTTTGACAGGCAGCTTATAGCCGCTGCTCGTAATCAATTGCTGTAATTGACGAATCGTTTGTTTCTTGGTGAGTAAGGGTGCAGAATCGGGATGCTGCAAGTTCTTCAACTGCAACTGAAGCTGAATCACCCAAGCCTGGTCATGTGTCCTCGTAAAAGCCGCTAAATCTTTGTTACTCAGCGGACCTTTTTTGTTGAAAATGAGGGCGAGCAGCCCTAAATAATTGTGACGACCGAAGCCATACTTGCCCATAACGCCAGAAGCAAATAGGTTGGATTGTCGACCTACACGTCCGGCAGCACTGCTGCTGACAGCAGAGGTTTGGATGACAGCCTTCTTCCGCTGTGCACGGGGTTTATGCGATTGTCGAGATTTCATAAACAATCCCCCTCAGCGTTGTCCATACCGACTTATTTAAAAATGGCCTTTAAACCCTCATGCACCAGTTCAATCGACTCAATAGCCACGTTGCCGGTACTTGCATTCAAATCCGGCCCGTTCCATTTCACCGGGAATGCATTGAAGAAATTCCATCGGCACATCTCTTTGCCTAATTCATTATTCAGGATGATAGAGCCGTTCATCCGCTCAATCTTGCCTTGTGAAACGTTGTAATGCCAATCCCAGAGCTCACTGGAGTTGGTAATTCCTCTTTTCAGCACAATGTTAGGAAACTTCGTATGTTGAATCATATAGTGAGGATGCGTATTCACACCGCCTTCCCATAGCGGCTTTACTTCCGTTTCGGCCTTCATGCCCGTCACTTCGGAGAAGCCAGCGACAAACAATCCGTCTAACTCGACTACGAACCGGAATGCGCCACCAATATAATGATAATCGGATACCATTCGTTACTCACCTCTTACCGAACACATCAAACGGATTGTCCGGCTGCTTTTTGCCATCGTCGTTCAAATTGCGGTTGATGCGGGATATTTCCTCACACCACGTGCGGCGTTCCCGGTGTTCCATTGACATGATTTCATCATGTGTCCAATGAAAATAGTAAGCAATAAAGCCCGCTTCCTCATAGATCTTGTCAATGGGATATCCCGTTATGCCCCCGCCATCTCGTCCAAAAAAGACACGTCCACATCGAACTCATGCTCACATTTCGGGCAGCTGGTGTGTACGGTCGGCACTTCCATTTCATTAATTTGACGATAGAAATTTTGGAGGAACGCGAGATCTGCTGTAAAGAACTTCTCTACTACACGCGTATCAATCGCACGCAAATCACCAAGATTTGTGATGACACGAGTAAGCAGGATGATCGTTAAATAACCTGGGTTCTGCTGTACACGTTGGTCGCGCATTGGCAAAATTTCGTCCGCAGCTGTAGCAAGTCTCATGACGCCCCTCTTGTGCAGCGTTCCGTTATCGTCCACATAGCCTCTAGGCAGTTCGAATTCATATTCGGTTTTGAAAGCCATGATGTTACCTCCTTAGCCGTTTGTATTGTTGAAAAAAAGAAGAGTTAGGAACCGGAACTCACGTCCCGGCGCCTACTCTAACGTTCTTTACTTCGTGCGCGTCATGCCTTCATGGGCTAGCTCTAAGCTTTCGATCGCAACTTCGTTCCCCGTACCCTTGAAACTAGGTGCCGAGTACTTGGACGGCCATGCTTCGATAACCTGCCAAGTCGCTACGTCTCCGCCTTCTTCGTTGATCGCGATAATCGTGACCGTTTTACGGGAGATTTTACCTTGAATGGACTCTGACATCCAGTTGTACATATCCAGGGAGTCCGTAACCCCCCATTTCAATGAGATGTTGCCGTATTTTGCAAGTCCCGGAAGCTTCCGAGGCGTGATGGTTTCGTTGCCTTCGCGGTATTCAATTACCGAAAGGGAAGCGTCAAATCCAGAAATTTCGCTGAATCCAGCTTGCTGAATACCTTCTACTTCAATTCGAAATCTAAAATTGCGGTATGGATCCCTACGTTCGCCAGCCATATAATACCCCTTTCCTAATATGAAAAATGTTTAACGTTCAACTATTCTTCTCTTGTTTTCTGAGTAATGCGGAAGATCACGAACTCGGCAGGTTTGACCGGAGCAACCCCAATCACACAGATGAGTCGACCATTGTCGATATCATCCTGTGTCATCGTACTGCGACCAATGTTAATGTAGAAGGCCTCGGAAGGACTTCCGCCCATTAAGGCACCATCTCTCCATACACGAGTTAAGAAGGCATCTATGGTCCGTTGGACACGAGCCCAGAGCTGTTCATCATTCGGTTCGAATACGACCCAGTTCGTGCCATTCTTAATTGACTCTTCAATGAAGATGAACAAGCGTCTTACGTTCACATATTTCCATAAGCCATTGGAAGAAGTTGTGCGAGCACCCCAAACGCGGATACCTTGGCCTGCAAAATGACGGATCAAGTTCACGCCCTGCGGATTCAAGATATCTTGCTCGCCTTTGTTGTACTGACAATCCAGACCAACTGCACCGCGTACGACTTCATTGGCAGGCGCTTTTTGAACGCCGCGCGTTTGGTCGGAACGGGAGTAGATCCCAATCACAGAGCCGGATGGAGGGATGTAAATATTTCTTTTGTCCAATGGATCAAAGACTTGCAACCACGGATTGTACATCGCTGCATAACTGCTGTCAAAAATGTTGCGGTGCGTCATAACATCTGCTACTTTGGTTTTCTCACGCGGAATATCCAGAACCGCAAAGCGGCTGCCCAGATTCTCACAGTGTGCTACCAGAGATAGTTGAACTGTAGGCTCAGTTACACCCGGAATCGCAATGATGCTGACAACATCGTTATCGATGAAAGACTGAATCCCTGTACGTTTGCCAGGACCGCGGTCTACACCCATGAAGACATCAGGCGTCACTTGAGCGATGGAGCCGTTGCTTCCGCCAGACAAGGCGATCTGGAACTTGCCAACGGTTTCATTTTCACCAGAAAGCACTTCAAAAGGAGCAATTACGCCTAGATCTTTGCCATCTGTCAAATCTTTCACCGTGATGATATTCGAACGAGAAACAATTTTCTCGATATGATTAGCTGCGGAGATGTTCAAAGATACTTTCTCATAAGTCTCAGCTTCATCACCATAGAACACATGCAGGGTGAACTCGGAAGTTGTTAATACTTTGGAAGGCAGCAAACCCGCGTCTGTTACATCGCCATCAAGCTCTTCAGCAAGCTCAATAATGTTATCTTGGGAAGCGACGACTTTGTTGTATTGTTTTTGACCAGCAGCTTCGAACGCTACGACGTCACCAACGTTGAACCCCGCATTGTTTTTCACACGGTATTGTTTGTCGCTGATCACTTCATAGATTTGTGTTTTGGCTTTGCTGGATGGTACAACAACGATACGGATTTGGTTGCCCCAAGTACCAGGATTTTTGGATGAGATTTCTAGAATGGAAGCTTCTTTGTTGCTATCCGCTTTGTTCTTAGCTACTTTAGCGTCAGTTGGCGCTACGCGCATAACATAACAGCGAGAACCCCCATTTAGATAAAAATGCTCTACAGCATAAGAAAGGAAACGGTACTCACCAAACTCATTCTCCGACAAATAACTGCCGAATAAACGATGGAAATCAGCTACACTTGTAACCAATTGGGGGACACCTTCAATTTCCCCTCTTTGCGCAAGCCCTATAAACCCGGCCGTACTTGTGCTTGCACCCTCAAGCGGTTGTGCTCCGCTGTCAAACTCTTCCACATAGACTCCAGGTGATAAATAGTCAGCCATTGTTCCCCAGTTCTGTCAGACGGCTCTTCTTGCAAATGAATACGGCCATCGACATGAAACCAGTTCTCTCCTTTCTGCTTGTCATTTTGTATAGAAGATGGACGTGTCCATTCTACTAATTAAGATCAGGTAAGACGTATAACCCCCAAATTGGTTGTCGTCCCCTCGGATACCAAAACTTCTTTCGTTAGCTCCGAACGGTCTTTGCCGTAAGTAATAATGAGCTCCGTCTGAAAAGCTTGAATCCGATTACCACGAAAAGCGATTACTGCTTCTCCCCGCTCTGTTGATCGGGTTTCTTGGACAGGCAGCAGCAACGAGCCCCTTGTGTAAGCCTTGGTCAGCTTACGTTCTAAGCGGAATCGCTTCTGATACTCCAATACCTCGACGATGCGGATGTGTTCTTCAGCCGGTTTGGCGCCTCGCCCCCGCAGGATGTAGGTATCTCCTGCTGCAATCGTTCCGGTGAACGAACCCAGCGTAACTTCCAATGCGCCTTTATCCGCTTGATCCATCATAATACGGGCACGCGCGCATTCCTCGGTTACAATCCTCGCTTGCAGCTTGGCGTCCATAATAGGAGCTCCGGCGGCATCCTTCAGCATCGCTCGGATCAACCCTACTCCTTGCGAAAAAGGATAGGATGGCAGTGGTTTTAATTGAACAATCTCTATAAAATTGTCGGTTCCTACGGTGATCAGAGACTGTTCTGGGAAATAGTACTCGCTGCTTACCATTAATCGGTAATCACCGGGTGGCAAGTCATTGAATATATAGGAACCATTCGATTTACTAATTGCTTTCGAACGGGTGCCTTCCAAATAAACGGTGGTTGTGTTGCCAAGAGGAGTTTTCGAGGTACTTGCGTCGATCACGCAAACAACAAGGGAGACTCGGGTTTTCAATTGCGATACGCGAATATGTTCCACAACCTAAACCTCCTAACCTTGTATACGAAAATCGGTTTCCGAAACCCTTTTGGTTGTTCTGATGCGAGTGGAATCAATACTTACAGGCCCAACGGTATAACTGACTGATAATCTGTAGGGGGTTTCTGCGAAATTCCATAAATTCAGGATGCTTTCTCCTTTGAAAGGGTCCATGACAATGCGAACCTCTTCATCTTGCTCTGCTAGAGTTCCTATCGTCATTGATCCTCTTAATACGGAATGATCATACAGAACTTGCATCGCTCGCCCTAGAATCCGGTGTTCGTCCAATGCTCTGGACTGCAGCTCGGCAGGTGATTGAACCGTCAGCAAATAGCTGAGATCTACCACCATAGGGGGAAACTGAATCTCATTCGTCCCTCGGGAAATCATGTGGGTGCGGCGATTCTCGCCACTTTCGCGAATGTTGTACAAATAAAGAGATAAGTAGAAATCACCTTTATCGACAGGCGAAGCAAGCCCAATCATCTCTGGTTGGGGTATGGGATCTGGGGTCATATTTTCTCTGAGCAACTTGATCAAAGATGCGCTTACATCAGCAATTACCGAATAATCGCCTATGGGGTTCACTTCCTACCTCAAAATACCTATGTAATGTGTTAAAACGATGAGGAATAATGTCATATTGTGTACCTTTTTCTATTATAATTGCAAATTGCTAGGATGACTATAGCGATTATTTAGGAGAATGGTAAAAATACATTATAAACCTAGCATAATGCTAGGTTTATGCTTTTTAATAGTCCTCCCACTCCTGCCGAGCGAGGATTTTGCCTGATTTCTGCAGTTCGTGCCGGATGGACTTGATAATATGCTTCATCCGGATCGAGTCACCCGCTTCGGCAGCTAAGAATGCGGATGAAACCACGACATTCTTGATGTTGCCTCCGGCAATCTCGTAGCGCTGCGCCAAATACTTAAAATCAACGTCATCGTTAAGCGGCGCCGCAGGCGGAAACATGGATTGCCAGATTTTTTCACGGTATTCGCTGTCCGGAAAGGGAAATTTAATAACGTAGTTAATGCGCCGCAAAAAGGCTTCATCAATATTATTTAAGAGATTCGTAGCCAGCACGGTAATGCCTTGATACTCCTCCATCTTCTGAAGCAGATAGGCGGTTTCGATGTTCGCGTATTTATCATGCGAATCTTTCACTTCCGAGCGTTTGCCAAACAGCGCATCCGTCTCATCAAAGAACAGCACCGCATTGCTCAGCTGCGCTTCTTCGAAGATCTCATGCAGATTCTTCTCCGTCTCGCCTATGTATTTACTGATTACCTGGGAGAGATCGACTTTGTACAGCTCTAGCTGCAGGTCGCCGGCGACAACCTGCGCAGACATCGTCTTGCCCGTGCCCGGCGGGCCGGCGAACAGCATGCTAAGCCCTTTGCCGTAGGCTAGCTTCTTCTCGAAACCCCAGTCGTTGTAGACAACGCCGCGATATTTCACTTGATTGCAGGCGTTGCGCAGCTGATCCTTCTGCTCGGGTGGGAGCACGACGTCCTCCCACCCGTAGCGCGGCTCGATGCGCGTCGCCTTGCGCTCCAGCTTGTGCTGCACCTGCTGGTAGCACGCTTTGTAGAGCGCGTCCAGCCGCAGCGCCTGCGGCGCAGCTGCGGCTTCGCCATCCGCCTGCGGCTCGCGCTGCCAGGCGGAATACCCGCGCGCCAGCATCAGCGCGCGGCGGATCTGCCCAGGGGTGAAGCGGAATTTGCCGCTCATCACCCCAAAGTCAAGATTCGCCGCGCTCACACCGAGCTCGCGCGCGAATGCCGTCCACAGGCGCTCACGCCCGCCTTCGTCCGGCACTTGCAGTTCATGCTCAAGGAGCAGCCGCTCCTTGGGCTTCCAGCTCAGCCGGTTGTGCCGCCCGGCGAGCAGAAAGACCATGCCGCCGTAGCCGTCGAGCTGCTCGTGAAACCGCCCGAGCCGCTGCTGCGCAGCCTGATCCGGCTCCTCCGGGTAGAGCACATCCAGCCGTGTGAAACACAGCATGGCCTGATGCAGAATCGCCTCGCGGATAATCACGCTCAGCTGCTCTTCCAGACTTACGGCGTGCAGCAGCACATCCGCCAGATCAACCAGCAGCAGCGGCTTCTTGAAGAAGCTGCTGAGGTGCTTGACCTGCAGCTTCTTGCCGGCGCCCGCGTTCCCCCAGATGTGGAACGCCAGGCGCTTGCGCTCAGCCGCAGGTACCGCAGACATATCGCGGATGAAGTCCCGCAGCCGCTGCTGGAAGTCCTCGTGAACGAGCAAAGGCGTGAGCTCCTCATCGGGGTAGACCATTTGCACCGCAGGCTTGAGTTTAGGATCAACCTCACCTGAATCCAATAGGAAAGAGATGATCCTTTTATCTAATACAAGCGGTTTGGATAATAGAGACTGACTGCCGTTGTCAGATTCTTCCCGTTGAAGCAGGTAGCGAGCCAAGCGACCTTCCGGTGCCATGAACGTCGTACGCGCAGCCCTCATTTCCTCCGGTTGACTGCATGCAATCTGCAAAGCCAAGCTGATGTTGGGTGTTTTGCGAGTCAAATCATCCAAGAGAAAACCAAAGATCCGTTCATACTTGCGATCCAGTTCTACCGCTAGACCAAGCATGACGAACTTTTCCTCCACGTGAGAGAGTCCGAATACGGATGACAGATAAGATAAAGGCAAGAATATGCCTGTTTGGCGGCTTTCTCCCAGCCTTGCAGCTAGGTAAGCTTCACTCTCTTCAATCGCAGCCATCAGCGCTCGCTCTTCCTCATCCAACGCCTCATTAGCGCCATATCCACCGACCAGACGGATGAATTCATCTTCGGACACGAACATCCCCCGGAACGAATCCGTTTGCGGATCAGGGGTTAGTTTCTGACGACGTTTATATAGAAGCTCCAGCTTTCGATCCAACAATGTAAGCTCGTCCTTATAATGTTCCCATGCATGTGAATATCCTTGAGCTGCCATAGCCCTCCTGAAGAACTCTTTGCTATTTTCATTGCTTGCTAAAATGGGGTGTTATTCTTTACAATGGTCACATAAGGCACAAATTGATTTCCAATAATTGCTACCCTGAAAGGAAAGTGGCCTGCTTCCGATGGAACAACTTCCGGCGAATGATCATATTTGGAACCGCAAACTTATCCATTTACTATGGTGGATTCTACTCATCTATGAAGTAGCGGCAATGATTGGTTTTTTCTTTGATTTATATAATCAACCTGCTGGGTGGCAAACCAGCTTTTGGCAATACCAAGTTCTTCCCACTAGTTTTCAGCTTTTACTTATGGGTGCCGGTTATCTGACGTTGCATTATCTCAAACGATATAGTGATTTTATCATGATTATATGGACCATGACCACGGTCAGTATTTATATGGTTTGCATCCCGGAACTGATGGGCAGTTACGAATTAATTAGCATCCCTATTATTTTGGCCTCTGTATATTTCCAAAAAAGATATATTATCTTCGCTTATAGTTTAGGTATGTTTTGTTTAATCAGCTTATTTATTAGCCAGGTTAATCAAGGATACTTAATTACACCCTATAAAGTGATTGTCTCTGTTACAGTGCTTACTTCCACCGCTCTCGTCTGTTTTGCCATTATGAATAAAGGCTTGGCGCTTATTACTCAGCTCAGAGAATCGGTTGTTCGCGAGCAGGATCTCCTTATCCGCAATGTCATGATTGATCGGCTGTCCAAGGTAGATGCCCTCACGGAGTTGTTTAATCATCGTTCCTTTCAAGAACACACGGATCACCTTATTTCGCATATGCCTTATGACACACCATTGGTACTAGCCCTGATGGATATCGATAATTTCAAAAAAATCAATGATACCTATGGTCACTGGGTAGGTGATGTCGTGCTCAAAACCATCGGAACTCTCCTCAAAGAAGTGCTCGGGCCAGATGATATGTCCTTTCGCTATGGCGGAGAGGAATTCGCTGTTCTTTTCGTGGGCAAGAGCCATGAAGAGGTCATGGGCTTGTGTGAACAACTGATGCAATTCATTCGGGAGACTGAAATTCCAGAGATGCCGGGGCAAGCGTTGACGATGAGCATCGGGCTTGCGCCTTACAATCGGAATACGATGAAGAAAGCCTGGTTTCAACAGGTAGATGAATGTTTATACGTCGCCAAACGCAATGGCAAAAATCGGATTCATGCCCATATGTCCTACGAACAACGTTAATTAGTCAGGAGCCTAAAGCTTCTGACTTTTTTATTTTTGGCCTGTGTCATTACTTTCCAGATAAAAACCCCTCATCAAATGCTCAACTTTCTCCGAAACATATAATATACAACAGGAGGTAGACACATGAAGCCAAAAATTCTAGTCGTTGATCCCGTCAAAAGTCTTCGAAACATTTTATGTCAATTGATTCAGTCTATGGGCTATGATGTGTTGGAAGCGTCTAGCGGTGCTGAAGCTATTCGATCTTACCAAAACAACTATCCGATCCTGACAACGATGGATCTGAATATGCCTGATATGAACGGTGTTGACATCATTCGTAAAATAAAAGAATTCGACCCCGAAGCCAACATCATGATGTGCTCCGCTTTGGAGCAGCGATCGATGATTATTGAAGGCATCCATGCAGGAGCCAAGGAATTCGTCTCTAAGCCTTTCCATGAAAACAATATGAAGGAAACGATGAGGAAGCTGCTGCTTGTTTGAAGGCGATTGGGATGACAAAAAAAGAGCATAATCTCATACATGAATTTGGTGGATTCAGCCAATAATAGCCAAAATCAAATGAGGTGATTAGCGATGTGTCATTCCATATCCATGCTTGCTGACGTTAACGATATCATGAAGCAATTCCGTATTGATCGACTGCTTTCCTACAGTTCCAATCGTTATGAAGTGAAGCCGACGGAGTCGGTTTCTGCGGTCATGATGAACAAAAAAGGGGAACGACTGCTTGATGAGTTTCGCTGGGGATTAATGCCGTTCTGGGCCAAAGACGCGGTCTGTGGAGAACGCGATTCGATCTTCTCCAACATCGTCTTCGAGCGAATTGTCAAAAAGCAGCGCTGTATTATTCCATGCAGCGGCTTCTATATCAGTGTCACGGAAGGCAAGGAAACCCAGTGGACCAGGTTCAAAATGCGCAGCGGTACGTTCGGCATTGCCGGCCTATATGATGTCTGGCAAGCTCCTTCCGGCCAGGAAGAACTTCGCACATGCATGATGCTGATGACAGAAGCCAACTCGCTTGTGTCCCCCTATCATCGCCACATGCCAGCCATTCTCGATGAAGAGCAAGCTGAGAAGTGGCTCCAGCCTGAACAGCGCGACAGCCGCTTGCTCCGGTCCATCCTTCGTCCTGTCGACGATCTTCTCATGGTTGCCAATGTCCTCTCTTCGCCGGAAGAGAAACTGGAATCGGGTACCGATGTGAGTGTTTTTGCCTAAAAAAACAAGGGCTGCGCCAATGCGCAAGCCCTTTATTTATGCTCTGGAACGGGTGGCAGCGATCCACCTTCGCCGATTAAGCGCACACCATCCGCACAAACGCCGTACGACTCCCAGCGGCATGTTGCACAGAGCTGACCTATGTCTCCTGGCTTGACGAAATCCGCTACTCGCCCGCAAATGTCTGACCAACTTAGCTCTGTCCCTACCTGCAAGCCAAGCTTCTCGATAATCTCGGCATCACGGGAATAGACCGTCCGATTCTCACAATGCGAGACTTCATCTGTAGGATAGGCTGCGCAGAGATCATCTGGACCCAGTACAACGCGGATAACCGTCTCTGGCTGCTGACGGAGTGTTTCATAAACGTCCGTCATATTTTCGCAAAATTGTTTGGAGTACCCCATCCCTCTGTAACCTAACAGACAAAGCAGGTGATGGCCTCGCAAACCAATCGGCTCCCTCATTACACAGACACCTTGGGAACACGGTACAGGCCGTACCCCTCCATATGGATGATGGGCTCCTGATCTTGGGTAAGGCCTTCATCCTTGGAATGCAGCGCAACATCGATCAACCAACGTGTGAAATCAGCTACAGGCATAGACGCCATTTCCTGCAAACTGAAGAAGCCAGCTGCATCCACTTCCACGCCATCCGGGATAGGTTCACCGCCAACATAGGCCATTTCGAAAGCGATATATACATTGTGGATGCTTCTTGGCAAATCACGCACAGCGACCAAGCGAGTAACCTTCGCCTGAACGCCGGATTCTTCAAGCACTTCGCGCACAATGGTATCCTGAATCAGCTCATACTGCTCAATATAGCCGCCTGGGTTCGTCCATCGGCCCTTCCCTGGCTCCTGCGCTCTGCGAACAAGCAGAATTTTCTCATCTTTCATAACAAGGGCGCCTACCCCAATGCTGTAATTGCCCCAATGTACGAAGCTGCACGCCGTGCATGCTCTTCGCACCGTACCATCCACATCGCGCGACTCCATGGCGGACCCGCAAGTCATACAAAATTTAGCTTCCATCTGCTTCATCTCCAACTTCCTATAATAATCTGTGTCTATTAGCTTACTGCTTTAGACAGATAATAGGCAACTCCGAATCCGAGGCTAGAACTGAAAATAAATAAAAGAACTTTGCTCCGGCTTCAGCACGTACAATAATATTAGCACGACTAGGCAGTAAATCGCAGCCCTGACAGGCGAAGGAATCCAACGATGCCACGCCGTCGATACGCGACCGAGATGCCTCAATAAGTACGCCTCCAAAACGTGAAGCGCAAAAAGCCCTGCCGCGATCCCCCAGAAATGCCATACCCATCTTGGCATGAGCAATGCCTTGGGATTCAGCATTCGACTAATGAGATCCATTGCGGTATGAAGCCCTTCTGTTCGAAAAATGACCCAGCCGAGACAGGTTAACATAAAGAAGACACCAATTGCCAGGATACGGTACCACAGATACTTTTGAATATAAACGATTCTAAGCCGCTGAAGCAGCATCACATATAATTTGTGACCGATCAAAAGCCCTCCCTGGTACATCCCCCAAGCAACAAAAGTCCATTTACTCCCATGCCAAAACCCGGAAATCGTCATAGCCGCAAATAGATTGGCATACTGTCTGATCTCACCGCGCCGAGATCCCCCTAGTGCAATGTAGATGTAATCACGGATCCAGGAAGACAAGGTGATATGCCACCGCCGCCAGAATTCCGTTGCATTGGCGCTTAAATAAGGCGTATCAAAATTTCTGGCCAGCTCCAGTCCGAACAAACATCCCAACCCGACAGCCATATCGCTGTAGCCTGAGAAATCGCAGTAAATCTGAAAGGCATACAAGACCGAACCCGTCCATCCCTCAGCCCCGCTGATGGTGCTCGCTTGTGAGAAAAAGCTGTCGCTATAGGGCGCCAACTGATCTGCTATGCCCATTTTCTTCAGCAAGCCCAGTACAATAAAGAAAACTCCCAGACGTATCTGCGCTGGGTTAAAACGAATCTTGTCCAATTGCTGAATCTGCGGCAAAAATTCCTTGCCTCGCATGATTGGCCCAGCGATCATATGCGCGAAAAACATAATGAACATCCAGAACCGCAGCAGCGAACGCTCGGCAGCAATCCGCCCCTTATAAATATCGACTAAATAAGAAATCAACTCAAAGGTATAGAAAGAAATACCGAGCGGAAGGGCATAGTGCAGCCATGATGCTTCGTGGGCGACCAAATGGATGGACAAGAGCTTCTCCAAACTGCGCAGGGCAAAATCAGTGTACTTAAAAAAGACGAGATTGCCTGACGTCAGCAAAATCCCTATCCATAGTAGGATGCGCCGCCCTCTGCTCGCTTGTTCGATCCATCGTCCACACCCAAATACCGCTAAAGAGACAATTCCGAACAAAAGCAAGTAACCAGGCCCCACTACGCCGTAAAAAATAACATTAGCCGCTGTCAGCAACCAGAGCCGATGCTTAGGAATGAAATAAAATAATCCCATTGAGATTACCAAAAACAAAGCAAATTCCGGCGTATTAAACATCATAGCGGTTTGGCTGCCCCTCTCTGTCTATAAGCATCCCATATCAGCTGCGCCATCATCTTATACCCCTCCGGCATGAGATGAGTGAAATCGGTAAACCAACTTTCTGAAATTTGTCCTTCGAGATTTAAATAATGAACAGGTAATTGCGACAAAAACCCGTCCAATCTCCCACTATTCTCTACATAGCCAGGATCATTGACGAAATCCTTCATTAAATCATGATTCGTTCCCGCCATTACGATCCAAGTTTCTTTCCCTTGTTGATGACGTATGATTTGCCGTGTGAAATAAACATCAGGATTGGATTCTGTTAAATCCAATGGCTGATTAGTAAAAGCCACCTTCAACTGATCTTGCTTGAGCATCGCATCCAAAGAATCCCGGTCCTTCGTATACCAAGGCTCTGGCAGAGCTAGTGAATCATCGGGCAATGGCCGATTGTGCAGCTTATCCCATTGAATATCTACAGATTTTTGGTAATAATCCTTGTACGCTAGTAACGGAATGTAGGGATACACCTGCTTTTTCAGCAAATCCTGCAGCCAGATGTAGGGATTTTTATAAAGTGGATAATCGCTTGTTTGTCCTAATTGTGATTTGAATTTGCGATACGAACCAGGATCTAGCACTCGCAAATTCTCCTGCCACCATGAAAGAACAGGTTGATAAGGTACTCTAGGCACATAACTGGCATATCTCACATTTAAAATGACATGGTCCGTAGATATCCCCTGTTCATCGAGCATGAGCAGCATCGTATAAATATCGCCCAGTTGCGAGCCTGGAAAAGAAAGATTGAACACAGTCGGACGCTCCGGCATTTGTTCCAGAAATGCGCTGATGCTCTGATCCGAACTGCCCGGACTTCCATAAAAGACGGAATCACCCAGTAGGATTACGTAGTCTTGAGCAGGGTCATGGTCAATTTTGCGCTTCATATAACGGATGACCGGGTCAATATTTCGAACATTATTGACGATAAGCGGGTAGCTCAGCCTGTTGCGATACACGGCTTCTGCAGAAATGACATAAGGAAGCAAGATATTAATTAGTAAAAAAAATACGACAACATAAGGGATACTCTTCTTCTTCATCCATAATCACCCAGAAGTTAGACGCACAATTGGTTCAAAAGTTGCAGATGAAGGTGGGGAGGTAGATATATAAAAGCATCAAACTTGGGCACACTCAGCATTGTCGGCCAAATGCTCTCAAATTTGATGCTCAGCGTTAATTCGTGCTAAACCAAAAACATCGCCACAACGGTGGTCACTGCCAAGCCGATGAGCACAGGCTTCAAATTCCGTCTAGCGAGCTCGAACGGACTGACGCCGCAAATCGCCGCGGCTGGAATCAGCGCCCACGGGATCAGCGTGCCGCCGCCGACCCAGATGGCGGCAACTTGCCCGAGCGCGGTCAACACGGCCGCGCCGGAACCGATCGCGGTTGCGAAGAGCTGCGCAATCGAGCCCGCGAGGGAGATGCCGGAGAAGCCGGAGCCGTCGAGGCCGGTAATCGCGCCGACGACGGTCAGCGTCACGGCACCGACCGCGCCGTTCAGCGGGACGTGCCCCGCGAGTGCGACACCGAGATCGTTCACGATCCCGTGCGAGCCCTCGGGGAGGATTTTCCCGTACAACTCGGTGAACGCGGAGTCGCCGAGGTAGAAGAAGGCCGCGATGGGAATGACGGGGCCGAATACTTTGAAACCGAAGACGAATCCCTCTATGAGGTAGGAGGTGGTTTGCTCCAGCCCTTGATTGCGATGCGCAAGCAGTGTAACCGCAATCAAAATAAATACTGCGGTGCCGCCAACAAGCGCTGTTGCATCCCCGCCTTGCAGATGAAGCACGAACATCGCAACGACATCCAAGGCGAACAGGAGCGGAATCAGGATCGCCAGCAGCTTTTTCAACTTGGGCGCCAGATTGACTTTGACCTGTTCATCCGCTCCAACCAGGGAACTGCTATCCCCGGAGTTGCTCGCAATAAGGCCATCCCGCCAGGTGCCTTTCTTCATATCCCGCCGCATCATCCAGAATGCCGTAATGGTTGTGACAAGCCCCATCACGATAACCAGGGGAATGCTTGCCTCCATGACGGAGCTCACTGGCAATCCAGCGGCATCCGCGGTCAATTTGGGCGCGCCTTGAATAATGTAATCCCCCGACAGCGCGATACCGTGCCCGAACAGATTCATAGCCATCGCAGCTCCCAATGCAGGCAACCCAACGCGAACGGCTACAGGAAGCAGAACCGCTCCAATCAGCGCGACCCCAGGAGATGGCCAGAAAAACCAAGACGTCACCATCATGATGATACCGATGCCCCAGAAAGCCATGGCAGGTGTCCGCAGAAACCGGGTTAATGGCGCAACCATGGTCTCATTAATTCCTGTGCGTATAAGAACCCGGCTCATTGCCACAACAATGGAAATAATCATAATTGTGCCCATCAGTTCTTTGGTCGCATAAATAAAACTGTTGAAAATCCCCGATACCGACCCGCTTAACGTTTCCGTCGCCAACAAGCCAAGGGCAAAAATACCGACCACACAAATCATTGTGGTATCTCTGCGCTTGATCAAAATCGCAAGAATAAAGCCAATAAATACGAGATAGACCCAATGAATCGGCAATAATTGTATGTCCACTCGAATCACGCATCCTCTCTGCCTGAGCAGCCTTTGGTGCTACAGTGTATGCTCGGCTAGGCCTAGGCGTTCGCGCATCTCGGGAGTTGACAGGCACCTTGTGGCACCCTTGTGGTACAATAGAGGAATTATTTTAAATATGTTAGGGGTATGCGTGCTAATGGCAAGTAATCAACGATTAGTAACCGATGCCGATTTCCAAGAAGCTGTGGATCGGCAGGCGCCTGTTCGTGTTTTTAAAGATGATCATATCGTGGACTCGAACGCGGTTGTCTTGCGTTTCAGCGACAAGACGATTGTCGTTCAGACGAGGGTCAGTGATTTGACGTACTATGATCGGGACGCATGTGAATTTTTTGAGATGAAACGAAGGTAGGTAGGTTCCTTGGTATTCGAATAGACATAAAAGAATACATCTAAGCTGCCCTGAGAGAGACCAGCCTCTTATTAGCGATAAAATCTATGAGGAAGGGAACTCTAGTACGTTATTTCGGTAAATACCAGGGATGCTAGAGTCATAGCGGAACTACAGGGTCTTATTTCCACGAAAAGTGCTGAATTTCCCATGAAACAGCAAAATAGCGTACTATAGTTCCCTCTCGATCGCGATAATGCCACTTTTTGCTAGAATAGCGTACTGTAGTTCCCTTACCTCCTCGCGAGGCAGCTGGAGAAACTTCGCATTCACTCCAAAACATATAAACTCATATAATTGTAAAGAACCTAGCCTGTGCGGCTAGGTTCTTTACAATTTTTGTTCAGGTATGAATAGGCAAGGTAAATATGCTTATTTCCGCTAATTTGGTCGTGTCCCGAGCGATAGGATCACAGAGCGTGCTTATTGGTTGGATTTCCCTACTTTCGGAGCGTATGTACAAGCAATACGCAATCGTGTCTAATTGCAGTGGAGTGCTTATGCGTCCATAACTGGAGCCATTCGTGCAAATAAGCAAGCTTCGCTCCCCCCAAAGGGCCAATGGACCTTGCGGGACGCCCTTACGAATCCAATACCCCTTATTCGATCAAAATCGATAGATTTAAAATGACAACGAATTCCAGATGCGTTATTTGAAGTAAATGATCACTAATCCGCCTAAAATCCACCTCATAACGCGTCTACAGTTTGTTAGATCGAAAAAGTAGCTGTTTTCTCGTATATAAGCATAATACAGTTCGTTATGTCAGGTGGGGCGGGGATTGCGAGTTCAGGTGGGGCGGGGATTGCGAGTTCGGGTGGGGCGGGGATTGCGAGTTCGGGTGGGGCGGGGATTGCTGGTTCGGGCGTGGCGGGACTGCAAGTTCGGGTGAGGCGGGGATTGCGAGTTCAGGCGGGGCAGGGATTACGAACTCCGGTTGGGTTGAGATTGCTTATCGCCTTCCCATTTGTTCCCTTTGTATTTCCCGCCGGAACTCCTACTCCAACAAATAAGTAGCAAGCTGAACGAAGTGAAACCCAGCTTTCTGCAATTCAGGGATGGCTTTGATGACGCCCTCTGCCGTATCTTTCTCCGGGTGATTCATATGCGCAAGCACGATAGAACCGCTTTTGGCTTGGAGCAGAGCACGGTAGACTTGCTCCGTGTTATACGTCGCCCCGGCATCGCCAAGCACATTATAGCCTGCCAACTGGGCGCCCAAGTCATGGACAATGCTGGCAGCAACGTCATCATAATAAGCCGTGCCTGAGCGGAAAAACAGCGGCCGCCGCCCCGTCAGCTTCTCGATCTGATCGGCATTATCCGTCACCTCATGGATGACTTCGCTTACGCTTTTGGTTCCAGCGATGCCATAGGCCAACCTGCCGTTGACAGACAAGGGACGATGCTCTGTGCCATGATTCTCGATTTCAAAAAGCGGATTCGCCGCTAACTCAGCAAAGACTTCCGGATTCGCCGCGATCCATCGCGCGTTGATGAACAAGGTAGCAGGGATTTTCTCCTTAATCAAATATTCGATCAGCTTCCGGTCGTATCCACTGCCCTCTTTCCCTCCGCAAGCGTCAAACGTCAGCGCTATCACTTGTTCCTTCGTGACCATATGCGTCCGCACGCCTGCGACTCGTTCCCCCCACTTATGGGGAGCGATTTGGCTGTAATGGTCAACCAAGGCAGTGATATCGGATGCAGACAGGGATTCATGTGTTACGGCTGCGGTCGGGCGGAACTCCGAAGTGGGCGCCGGCCCCGGTGCGAGGTCTGGCGCCGCCTCTGCTTCCCTGCCAGACACCACCGGGCTCGGCATTGAACTCGTCGCCGAAAGCGCCAAACTTGCTTCAGCCGACTCAGCAGCGCTCTGCGAACGGCTTGACTGGCAGCTTGACAGCGCCATCATCGCGAATAGAAAAAAGAGAAAGCACAAGCTGCGCTCTCTCATTTGTGCTTTCTCCAGTCAAGTCCGCTCTTCTCGAGCAGATGTCCAAAATCGTTCTCCAGCCGTTTCTCCTCCGCTTTGCGTGCAGCTTCTGCCTCGGCTCGAAGCGCATCCTTGCGCGCCTGTTCCTCCGCTTTCATTGCGTCAGCCTGAGCCTTCAGCCCCTCTAGAATCTCTGGGCGAAGCAAATCCTTGAGCGTTGCCGGTTTATCTTGCACACTGGTATCAGCGGTTGTGGACGACCATTTCTTCTTAGCCATAACGGGTCACCTCTGTTCTATTTCTCACACAGTTTTCCCCTTTATTGTACAACTCTACTCGTGCAAATGATAGGGGACGGTGGCGACAACGATATCTTTGTCCGCTTGGAGTTTGGAGCGAATACGCGCCGCGGACTGATTGTGGAGCAGTCGGTGCCACCATTTTTTCGGCATAAATTGCGGCAGAATAACCATAATCGATTGTTTTTCCGAAACATGCGTATCGATCCGTTCGATGAATTCAGCCAGCGGCTTCAGAATCGTCCGGTAACGTGATTTGAACACGACAAGCCTTACGCCAGGGTCCCATTTGTCCCATTTCTCCTGCATCGCTTCTTCATCCTCATCGGAAAAGGATACGTAGAAAGCAATGACGTTGGGAGATAACGATTTGGCATAGTTCAAGGATTGCGCAACAACGCGGTGAATCCCCGCTACGGGAACAATAATAACAGGCTCCTTCGTGCATACACGCTCATGCTCGATATCGATTCGGAGCTGTTTGGCAACGTCATCATAGTGATGACTCACCTTCGTAATGAGCCACAGCAGGATTGGCGTCACGATAATGACGATCCAAGCACCCTCGCTGAATTTGGTGAAACAAAAGATCAGCAACACGGCAAAGGAGACAATGCCTCCTAAACCATTAATAAGCGACTTGCCGATCCAGCCTTTCACGCGTTCTTTCAACCATTTGCGGACTAGACCGCTTTGCGCCAGTGTAAAGGATAAGAAAACGCCAATTGCGTATAAAGGAATAAGTGCATCTGTTTTACCTTTGAAAATGATCAAAAGAATGCTGGCCAAGACACCTAGCGTGACAATCCCGTAGTGAAAAGACAACCGGTCTCCTCGGTATGAGAACATACGCGGGAAGTTTTTATCCTGGGCCATGATGGAAGCCAAAATAGGGAATCCGTTGAAGCTGGTGTTGGCAGCCAATACCAAGATTAGCATGGTGCCGATCTGTGTGGCATAGTACAGCGTTCCACGGCCAAAAGCTTGCTCCGTAACCATCGATAAGACCGATGTATGACCATGCGGATCAGGCGCGATGCCGTATCCCAAACTGAGCAGCGTCACACCGCCGAATACGATAGCCAGCAGCGTGCCTAGCGACGCTAATGTGCGTTTGGCATTTTTCACGGATGGGGTGCGGAAATGCGGGACTGCGTCGGAGATGGCCTCAATGCCAGTTACGGCTGAACAGCCGGAAGAGAAAGCTTTCAGGATGACGAATAGCGTCAATGAACTTGTCATGGAGCTTGGCGCGAACTGAATCGGATGCATGTTCATCGAACCGCTCAGCATGTCGAAAATCCCTTTGCCAATCAGCAATAAAATACAAAGAATAAAAAAGTACGTAGGAATCGCGAACACAGTTCCAGACTCGGATGTGCCTCGCAAATTAAGCCAAACCATTAGCCAAACCAAGATCAAAGCAATGGGAACAATATATGGCACCGCGATCGGAAATGCCGACGTGATGGCGGTCACACCGGCCGAGATCGATACCGCAACGGTTAATGTATAATCGATAAGCAGCGAAACTCCTGTGAGTCTCCCCCAAACCATGCCTAAATTTTCTTTGGCTACCATGTAGGCGCCGCCGCCCATAGGATAAGCCTCAATCACTTGACGATAGCTGAGCACAAGCAGCGTAATCAAAGCGATAATGGAAATCGCAATCGGCAATGAGAATGCAAAAGCAGCAATACCTACTGTTGCAAGCTCTAAGAGAATTTGCTCTGTACCATAAGCCACCGAAGATAGCGCATCTGAAGAGAGAATGGGTAATGCTTTCCAAACCTGCATTTTTTCAGATTCGAGTTCTGCCGATTTGAGCGGCTTGCCGA
The DNA here is from genome assembly GCF_014640555.1 of Paenibacillus marchantiophytorum. Lineage (GTDB taxonomy): Bacteria > Bacillota > Bacilli > Paenibacillales > NBRC-103111 > Paenibacillus_E > Paenibacillus_E marchantiophytorum. The sequence continues at coordinate 108,519 of NZ_BMHE01000007.1, forward strand.
ATACAATTTTTTTCAATGAATCGCTTGTCATGCTGTGAAATTCCTCCAAATTAGTCTAGTATTGAGTTCTTTTCCCTTTTTAGGACGCAAAAAAACACAAGGATAGACCTTGTGCTTAGCCACATGTTCTCCTTTCTCACGATCGCTTACGAGGTTAGCTGACGGGTTCGGGCCGCGAGAAATCTGCCCTAAAGGTACACTATCATGCACCTTATTCACCCCGTTGAAACCTATGGTTCCCCCGCTTTTCTATCCAGAAAATTAAGCGAAATATTCAGTTATAACTACGTTCTGAATACTACTCTCTTCTCAGTTCATAGTAAAGGATGGAAAAGTCTTAAAAAGTATTATTCCAACCTCTCATTCCTCCAATAATTCGCTTACAACGTTTTGGATCTCTCTCTATCTCCTTTTATCTTCCGATATCGTAGTTCTAGGTCATTTCATAGAAAAAAGCTGCCTTGATGGCAGCTTTTTTTCTTCTAACTTCTGACATGAAAATTGCGATTTGACATTTTTTGTTTAAAAATCATTTTTTTCCATATAAGTGGAATACCGCCTATGAGGAATAAATAGCGGGCATCGATCATTTTTTTGATCAAAGCGGCGAATTTCCCCTTTACTTTTTTCACTTTCAAAGTGCCTACGGCTTCTCCGCGTCCCAATGAAGCCACCGTCCCTTTGTAGTCATAGGCAAAAGGTCTCAGCGGTTTCCCACGCAAGGTATAAAGTAAATTTCGGGCTGTGTTATAGCCCTGCTGGACGGCGATCTGGGCGTTCGCGGGGTATGGCGTCCCTTCCGGACTCATAACAATGGAGCAATCTCCTGTAATAAACACGTCAGGGTACTGCCACGAGCGCAGGTAATCATCCACTTTCACCCGCCCCCGCTGCACATCGAATCCAGCTTGCTGCAGCAAGGCGTTCCCGCGAACGCCCCCCGACCAAATGATCGTGCCTGCTCGAATGAACTGCCCATCTGAGAGCCGGACGCCGTCCGCTTCGCAGGCTTGAATGGCGGTCGACAACTTATATTGAACGCCTTTGCGGCGCATCACTTCCATGCCGTATTCCACCAAATCATTCGGCAATCCTGGCGGTAGGGCAGTTGGCGAGGCTTCCACGTTAATGATTTGCACGAGAGCCGGATCTACATCATAAGTCCTGCATAGAACCGGGATGCGATCGGCCAATTCCCCGACGAATTCCGTTCCCGTAAAGCCCGCACCCCCAACGACGAATGTCAGATACTCTTTGTGCTGGGGATTCATTTTATACTTGGCAAACATATATTGGGTATGCTGGCGGATGAAGCGCACACTATTAATGCTATGAATCGACATCGCATGTTCCCGCAACCCCGGAATGCCGAACGTCTCTGTCTCACTGCCCAAACCTACGACAAGGTAGTCATAGCTCAGCGTATCATCCGTTAAAACAACCTTTTTGTCCGTTGGTAGAATTTGCTGAACGGTGGATTTCACGAATTGAATTTTGCGTTCATCGATAAGATCCCTGATTGCGACGCGGGCATTCTCATGATGATCGGTACCCGCTGCGGGCATATGCAGATGCGTCGTCATATAGTGATAATCATGCTTATTTACCAAAGTAATCGTCATTTCTCCTGATCTGATCAGCTTCTGCAGCCTGATCGCTGTAACAACACCGCCATACCCTGCACCCAGAATCACTACTTTCGCTGGTTTCATCTAAATCCTCTCCTCCGATTGAATCACTTGTGCTCTACTGAATCATGATAATCTGAAGACCAAACCCGTGAAAGTTGATATGTGAAAATAATCACATAGTTAATCGAGGGTGACGGGCGGTTTGGCTCTCTCTATAGGTTATGATTCAAATACTGAAAAATCACTAGAAAATCGTCTACGACAAATAAAAAAAGCCGCGAGTGCCCAATCCACTCACAGCTTCTTAGGTTTCGCTTTATCCTGCAGCCAACGCAGCCGAAAGCAATTCATCCCCGCCACCCCAAGCTCTTCCAGCAAGCCATAATTGGCCCATGCCCCGACCACAGCCCCTATACCGGGAACCAACTGAAGCATTTTGCGAAAATCAATCGTATCGCGGTATTCCTGCTGCAGCTGCTTCCAATCCACTTGATCCATATAGGCCTCAGCCGGCGGAAACGTATCAGCCACGCTGCGCCAATTTTTGATGGTGAGCAGAAGCTCGGGTTTCTTCTCATGGCTGGAAAAAGCCAATTGAAACACATAGAGAATGAATAGACGCTCTCTGTAGTCCTTCGTCGAATAGCCATAGACATGCGCTAGCTCAAACAGAAATTTCAACTTGATGCCAATTAAAATAGGGAAATCCGCAAGCCCGAGCAGAATCCCTCCCGCTCCTGTCCCTGCTCCCTCGGCAGCGGCGATCTTCTTATAGAGCGCCAGCAATTCCTGTGCTTTCGCATCGCGATCTGCCAAAGAGAGCCCTTGCAGCGGCCCCTGCGCAGGGATGTAATTAATGCCAAACAGAGTTGTCTGAATGATGCCCTTTACCGTTGCAGTAATCGTCGTATGAACCTTGTCAGGGATCAAATTATTGATGCCTGTCTGCATCGATTTGGACGCTCGTTCCACGAGATTTGGGAGCTTATGCAGCCGGATTTCCCAGCGCTTGAGCTGTCTTGACGTTTGCTGTTCGTACAGGGTGTATTCGGACTCCACTGATCTCACCGCCATCCCAATAAAGAATTTTTACAACAAGTATATACTTTAAGCAGCCACTTGCACTACCTGGAAGATCTAAAAAAACTGAGGGCTGCTCTTAACGAATAACAAGTAAAAGTGCAAAACCAACAACCCCCGCAGCCACGATATAACTATCCCGGCTCTGCCACTCTAAAGTGCTTTTCTTCAGCAGAAGCTGCTTGCCGTCGATTTTCTTCATGTCCATGGCAACAGTCAGCTGCTCGGCTTTGTGGAACATGGCAAGCAGCAGAGGAACGACAAGCGCAGGGATATCCCGCGAGCGGACAGCCCCCGGACGAATGGCTGCCTTGCCTCTTGCTCGGACAATCGCCGAAAACCGCGTCCACTCCCGTAATATCATCGGAATGAACCGAAACATCATGGAGACGGCAAGCGAAAATGATTCAACGGGCAGCTTCACTTTCCGCAGATATTTCAAAGCCCAATTAAGTCCAGCTACCAATTGTCCGTAAGGTGTTGTCACGGCGAGCCAATAGCCATCCATGAGAATAAGAAACAGTCGCGTCACCGTGAATGCTGTGCTCCAGCCGCGTTCCAGCGAGTAGCCTAGCTGGAACGATCCCTCCGGCGACGTCCAGTTCATACCGGCAAGCCAGATCGAGAGGGCCATGAAGATAAGGAATGGCACCGCGATCTTCCAACTGCTGCGCAGCACGCTGCGCGGCAGGCCGAGGCTCACGAGGCCAAGCAGCAGCGCGGAAGCCGCGAGACCGCTCCATGCCATCTGCTGCATCGTCCCGATGACGAGCAGCAGGTAGAGCAGCCACTTCGCGCGCGGGTCGACCCGCAGCCACGCGGCCTGCGGAGGCGGCGCTGCCGCGCTCGCTTCGCGCGCGGGCGGGGCATCCGGCGCTGCCGCTTGCGGCGCCGGAACTTCAGCGCTGCGGCGTTCGCGCAGCGCCTTGAGCATCGCCGGCGCTGCAAGCTCCGGCGTGAGCAGGTCCGGCGCGATGGCGATGCCATAGCGCGCAAGCGCAAGCTCGGCCTCCACGCAGCTCGGGAGGCCAACCCCGGCGTGCGCCAGCAGCTCCGGCGCGCGGCATAGCGCTTCTGGCGTGCCGTCGAAGACGAGCGCGCCGCGGTCTAGAACAAGGACACGGTCTGCCAGCGGCAGGAACGTGTCCAGATCATGCGTGGCGATGACGAAGCCGCCACGACTCCGCTCGCGAATAAGGCGCAGCAATTCGCGGACGGCCGCCGCCTCGAGGCCGGCGGTTGGCTCATCCATGAGGAGCCAATCCGGCGCCGTGGCGAAGGTGGTCGCCAGCGCAAGCCGGCGCTGCTCTCCGCCGCTAAGCGCGAAAGGCGAGCGCTCCATGGCAAAAATGCCACGTGGATCGTGCTCTTCACACGCCTCCCGAATGCGCCTGTCACATTCGCTAGCGACCAATTTATACGGTCTAAGCGAGTAGGCAAACTCTTGCCTTATACTCCGGGCAAACAACTGCTGCTCAGGGAACTGAAACGTCAAGCCAAGACGCAGAAGATGCGCTTGATTCACTTTCCTTTTGTCCCACAGCGGCTGTTGGTCAATGGCTATTGATCCGCTATGCGGCTCTAGAATCCCTGCTAGGATTTGCAATAGAGTCGATTTCCCCGAACCTGTATGACCTATTATCAGCGTTACGGAACCATCGGACAGCTCGAGACTAATCTCTTTTAATAAGTGACGGCTGGAATCATCCGGGGCTTGAACCCCTATACGGTTCAGAGTTAAAGACATGGAGCAGCCACCGCCTCTGCCAGTTCGTCCATATTCAACGGAAGCAACCTCAATTTACACCCCATCTGCAATAGACTAATAGCCGTCTTAACAGCAAAAGGCGCATCAAGTCCCAGCTCCGTACAGGGTGTCATGACAGGGAGTTCAGCCTCATTGTCACCATAAAAAAAGGCTCTTGGCCCGCCATCATACGTAATTCGTCCTTCACCAAAACCAATTACACGCGTGGCATCCGCCACCTCTTCCAAGCGATGCGTGACCCAGACAATCGTGGTTCCCTGCTGATAGGCCGCTCTGACTGCTTGACGCACTTCTTTGCGGGCGGCAGGGTCCAGCATGGCCGTAGGTTCATCCAAAACGAGCATTTCCGGTTGAACGGACAGCGCTGCCGCCAAATTCACCAGCTGTTTTTGGCCACCCGATAATGTATTCAACGCTCGGTCCACAGGGAGAGATAGTCCAACCGCGGACAAGATTTCCTTATACTGCGCTTCACGTTCTTCTTCCTCCGTGCTTATCTCAGTGGCTATGTAGTCAAGTTCTTCCCGAATGGTGTCCCCAATAAATTGCGCGTCAGGGATTTGCAGCACACCGCGGGTAGCGACGACAGCGCTCTTGGGAACCTTCATTTCCCCCTCAGAAAGCGGGCACAAACCTAACAAGACACTGGCTAATGTACTTTTGCCGCTGCCATTAGGCCCTATAACGACAATCCATTCTCCCTTATGAATATCTAAGGAAACCTCTGACCATACGCGTCTTCCTTCTCCCATTTCCGTTCGATATACGACCGAAGCCTGTCGCAGGGATGTTAAAATCTCACTTTTGGACATATGTAAAATGTTCCTTTCACTTTCTCAAAAGATGTGCTATTATCTGATTGTTGATTGTCAACTGATGTTAAATTATCGAGTTAACAATACCCTAACAATACCAGATACAGGAGCGATGAACAATATGAAACTCACACTGCGCGGCGTTGTTTTCAGTGCACTTTTTGCAGCTTTTCTTGTTTTATTCAGTTTTGCCCAAATCAGATTGCCAGTCTCCCCTGTCCCCATTACCTTGCAAACATTAGCCGTTATGCTGGCTGGCGGTTTACTTGGCGCGCGTTACGGATTCCTGAGCATGGCCCTTGTTGTAGTCCTTACTGCTGTAGGTTTTCCGATGCTGCACGGGAATGGAGGGATAGGCCTTGTTCTTGGACCTACAGGCGGTTTCATTATGATTTGGCCCTTCTCCGCTATGCTGATTGGCCTCATTCTGCCGCGCATTCGCTTGGCAAACAGAACATTGAATTTGGTAGCAACCTTCCTCGTTCTTGAAGTATTCGGCTCCTTGTTTCTTTACCTAGCCGGGGTACCTTGGTTGATGTACAAAGTGCCTACGTATACATTCGCTACCGCAATGGTTCAAGGCTGCTACCCTTTCCTGCTAGGCGATGCTATCAAAGCTGTAGTCGCAACGCTCATTATAGCACCTGTTCGCCAAGTATTCCCGCCCCAAAGACTGACTGGCTCCTCTTCACACAATGTTGTTCAAACCCATAAGAAGCCGGATGTTTTCGTTAGCTAAATCCGCTTATCCTACGTGGCCTTGCAGCCGTAAAAGATTGGAGTACCCCTCGAATCTTTGGCAGGAGCAAGGCCATTTTTACGTTTTTGTAATGTGCAGCTCCGCATTTTTATTCGATTGTAATGCTCTGTCCTGTAAGCTAGTTCTTGTAGACGACAACACGAAGCAAACAACAGCGCAAACAAAAAAATAATATTGAGGAGTGTTATATATGAAAAACAACAAAAAGGTCATCGCCGCTTTAACCATTACAGCAACGGTAGGTCTATCCGCTATTCTTCCTTTTAATGCATTAGCCGCTAATCCTTTCACGGATGCAGCAAGCAAAGCTCAAATTCAGACAGCTATCGAACAGTTAGCGCAGCAGCAAGTGGTTTCCGGATACGAGGATCACGCCTTCAAACCTGACCAAGCTGTTACGCGTGCTGAGATCGCCAAAATGGTCGCACTGGCACTGCACGTGAAAGTAGATTCAGCTGCTTCTAATAACTTTCAAGATGTTGCCAAAGGGGATTGGTACTACGACTACGCGGTCGCCCTAACATCTGTTATGGGGAAAAACGGGCAATTCCAAGGCAGCCAAACGATGGCTTCCGCTGAACTGATTGACCTTCTCACCGCCGTTTTAAAAGTTGACAAAACAGCCGTTGCGCAACTGCCTAGCGCAGCAGCTTTGGCAAACGCCCAAATTACCCGCGGACAAGCGGCATTACTCATCTTTGAAGCGCAGCAATTGGCTCCTATTCAAGTAACAAAGCTGCAAGTTTTGAACGCTATCACGCTGCAAGTTACTTTCTCTGCCCCAATTCCTGCTGCTGAATTAGAGTTGGATGCGGCGTCCAAAAACTTTGTCTTTGACAATGGCTTAGCGATCAGCAATGTTCCACGGTTAAAAACAGGCTCCAAATCGACCTACATCGTGCCCGTTCCGACCCAAAAAGCTGGGACAACTTATTCATTAACTTATAAAGGCCAACCTGCCGGCACATTCACTGCGAGCACAGAGAAAATCGCCTTGAAATCGACTGCACAGGTGGCAAATGATCTGTTTGAAGTCGAATCCTTCTTGACTGATGGCGTTGCTGATTACGGCTATGTCATTGCGGCTTACAGCAAATCCCGTCCTGGCGCATTCAGCGTGGATGAAACGAATAGCTACAACGGCAAAACCTATCAAATTCTTTCCTCAATGCGGAATCGTCAAGTGCAAATCACCCCTGAGGGCGGCACACCGATGACAGCGAGCTACCTGCCTTTCACACAAGCGACCGATGGACGACAAGCACCTAAGTTTATTCTTCCTAATGGTGAAAAGTTCCAACCAGGCGTTAAATATACGGTTGCTGCTGATTGGGCTACACTAGCTAATCCAACATTTACAGCCAAGGAGATCGCGCCGCTTACAATCCAATCCGCTGCCGCGGTGGATAAGAAGACGATTGCTGTGACACTTTCGCAAGATCCAAAAGATGAGATTTTCGTATCACGCCGTGTTACGCTGACTGCAGCGGATGGTACTGCTCTGACAGCCGAATACACGTTAACTTCACGCAAAGGTACTGTAGGCACTTTCGCCTTGTTGAACAAAGCTGAACTTGTTCCAGGTACAGCCTACACAGTTGCACCTGTAGGTGCTTGGTCTACGGCTTCCGGCGTAAGTGTAACTTTAGCGAAATAATCATTAGCTGCTGCGAACTGCCGCATAGATTAAACACAGAAAGGAACCTCACTTCCACTGAACAAGGGAAATTGGGGTTCCTTTTTCAACTTGTTTAACAGCTCCATAACTCCATATATCCCGAGGTGAAGATAAGATGATAATTCCTAATAAAATCCGAGCTTGGTTAACTCCGATAACGCTGCTGCTTCTGTTGACAGGCTGCACTGCTCCATCCGTGCTGCAACCTCAGTCTGAGTCTGTAACGACATCAGTGCCTTCAGGAATTCCTGCACCGATTGCCAGTCCAAATCCGGCAACTCCTCCACCAATCGCCAATCCCAATCCGGCAGCACTTCCACCAATCACCAGCCCAAACCCAGCAGCACTTCCACCAATCACCAGCCCAAACCCAGCAAGTCCTGCGCCATCTGCCACCTCCGCTTCAACCATCTTGATGGTGACTCACTCCAAAAGTGACTATATGTCATTCCTAGATCCGGCTACAGGCAGCTTCGAGAAGCTAACCGTCGGCAAGGCTCCTTTTGCCATTGCTGAGGGCCCTCAGCATCGCGCTTATGTCTCTACTGCCGAAGGTGTTGCCGTAGTGGATACGCTGCAGCGCAAACGCTTGGCGTTGGTTCCGTATCAATCCGATGTCGGGAAACCTCAGTTCGGCGAGTACCGTCCAGGAGGCATGGGCATTGCGGCATCGCCTGACGGCAAGTTCGTCTATGTCGGCGTTAATCTGCCTGGCCGCAGCCAAAGCCAATTAGAAATTCTGGATACCGGCAAGCTTGCCATGATTGGCAGTGTTGCGGTAGGCATTCGGCCTTTCGATGTGGTGACCAGTTCGGACGGTCGGGAAGTATACAGCATTGATCACGATTCCTACTCCGTGACCGCCGTTGACCCAGCTGCTCGCAAGGCTCGCACCCTGGAAGCCGCCCCCTTTGGCCGTGGCGGCTTCGAGAAGCCTCATTATGCGGCAGTTCGCACGGACGGCCGGTTGCTCTTGCCTTACCAAGGCCGCGGCCTCGTCGTCCTAGACCCTGCCAGCGGCAACTATGAGACGCAGCCGCTCACAGGCAATACGCATCAGGAAGGCGTTACCCTGACTGCTGACGGCAAGCAGTTGCTCATCATCGGCATCGGGGCTGCCGGGAGCGCAACCGGCAAACCCAACCTGACGGTGCTTGACGTGAACAATTACGCAGAGAAGATTCTTCCAATGGAGCGGATGCACCAAATGGTCACGAGCAGCGCGGACGGCCGCTACGCCTTCCTAACCGGCGGCGTCACTTACGCGGATACCGGCTGGAATGGCATGTCGGTCGTGGATTTGCAGTCCGGCGCAGTCCGTGACTTCGCGCTGCCGGACTATCCTTTGGATGTCCAGCTTTTGGGCGGCAGCCATTCATAAGCCGGCTCCCTTGTACACAAATTAAGAGCCCCTAAAGACTTCTATCTGCGGCAAAAGAAACGATTTTAGCGCAATAGGAGCCTTTCGGGACTTCTATTTGTTCCTAAACCGCGAATGGCATACGCGTTCCACGAAATAAGAGTCCCTGGAGTCTTCTATCTGCGCGAAAAGCAACAACTTTAGCGCAATAAGAGCCTCCAGGGACTTCTATTTGTTCCTATTCCTGCTTCGCCATATACCCAACGCCAGGGTAGGTGACGATCAGTTCTTGCCCATCGGTCAAGCTCTTGAGCTTCTGCCGAATCCGTGCGATCGTGACGCGCAGATACTCGACTTCGTCGCGGTATTCGCTGCCCCAAACTTCGCTGAGCAATTGCTCATGCGTCATAACTTTGCCTGCATGCTGCAAGAGCAAAGCGAACAGATTATACTCGGTTTCCGTAAACTTAACCTCCGTATCCGCTACCCAAATGCGCCGCTGCGCCAAGTTGGCTGTCACGGGTCCAAGCGTGATTTCGCTTGTTGTGACGGGCGCGGCCATGCGGCCATCCATCCGGCGAAGCACAGCATTCACGCGGGCGAACAGCTCATCCAGCGAGAAAGGCTTCGTCAAGTAATCGTCGGCCCCTTGATTCAGCCCTTGCACTTTGTCCGTCGCATTGCTCCGCGCGGTTAACATGATGACGGGTACGCTCGAGTAAGTACGCAATCTTCTCAACACTTCGAAGCCATCCATGCCTGGCATCATTAGATCCAGTAAAATCAAATCCGGATCAAACCCTTCCATTTTATCCAAGGCTTCAGCGCCGCTCTGGCAGGTCAGCGTTTCGAAATCCAACGATTTGAGATTCGCCGCTACGAAACGAAGAATTTTCGGCTCATCATCTACGATCATAATCTTCTTCTTGTTCATATCAGCTCTTCTTCCCCTCTGAACCGCGGTATGGCCAAAATAAATGTGCTTCCTTCGCCCGGCTTGCTCCTCACGTGAATCTCTCCGCCATGCGCTTCCATGATGCCTTGGCAGATGGCAAGACCGAGTCCCGTCCCGCCAGTTTGGCGACTGGAGGAGACATCTACCCGGTAGAATCTATCGAACAATTTATCCACATGCTCAGCAGCAATGCCGATTCCGTTATCTTGCACTTCCAGATGAACAAACCGTTCATCCGCCCAAGCGCTAATTTGAATAATAGGATGCTGTTCATTGTACCTGACCGCATTCGTGAACAAGTTCACGAGCACCTGCTCCAGGCGCAGCTTATCCGCATAAACCAGCGGAAGGTTCCCAGCCAGCCTCACGTCGAATTGCGTATGCGCTTCGCTCGCTTGCTGCGGCAGCCTTCTCATTGCGCTTCCCACCATAACTTCCACTCGCAGCGCCTGCGGATTGATGCGCATAGCCCCGGATTCAATCTTGGAGATGTCGAGCCAATCATCAATGAGATCCTGAATTCGCCCGATATCTTCATGAATCCCTTCCAGCAGCTCCTGCTTGAAGCTTTCGTCCCACTGCGCATCGACACGCAAGAGCGTCTCGACGCCGCCTCTAATGCTCGTAATTGGCGTTTTGAACTCATGGGAGGCCAATGAGATCAGATCATTTTTGAGCGCATCGATTTCGTGCTCCTTGGTCATATCCCGCCACACGTAGCCGCGGCCAAAAACCCGACCATCCCTCGCCACTTGGAAGGCCGACACGATCATGAACCGCTCTTTGCCATGTTCCGTCTGCACGGTAAAAGCCTCCTGCACACTGGGTTCAGCGGTCAACTTGTGAAGTTCCTCTTGGCGTTCGGGCAGCAGAACGGCAATTCGTTCAAACAGCGTATTTTCATGCATCATCGTCAGTTCAGGCATCGGAATCCCAAAAATCTCTGCCATCCGATGATTCGCATAGACCACACTTTGATTCATATCGATCAAAACGATCGCGTCTGACATACTCTCAAGCACCGCATTCAGTGTCGCATGCTCGTCCTGAAGTCGCTGGGTGCGTTCCTCAACACGTTCCTCCAGTTCACTATTAAGCTGCAGCAAAGCCCCTTGATTCTCTTTGATTTGCTCGGCCATTCGAAAAAAATGTTCAGCAAGCAGCTGCAATTCAAGCGGAGCCCCGCGCGGAACTACTTTACTATCCAACGCAACGAAGCTTCCTCCGGCCAGACGCTGCGTGTACCCGACCAACGCATGAATGGTGCCATTTAGCCGTCTAGCCAGATAGCTTCCGAGCAGCACGGTCAAGATCAGAGTAATGACGAGCAGCAGCATTGTTATGCTGAGTGATTCGGTAAAAGCAGCATTCACGGCAGCATTAGACTTGCTGACCCAGACAATCCAATCGATTTCAGGAATGACTTTATAGGTGATCAGTTCTTTTTGTGCCGATGTGCTTAACGTATATTTGCCTTCGCCCTGTTTATGAAGGAAGGCATCCACGACAACCGGTTCTTTGGATAAATCAGCCAAGGTATCCGTCAATTTCGCGTTCGGATGGTAAATGGGCTTGCCTGCGTGATCCAGCACGACTGGATAAGCCTCTTTGCCGTAATCGTATTTCGTAACCAGAGCCTTGAGTGGAGCAAGGTCGAGGACGGCCAGCACGAAGCCATCTGTTTGTTTATTCCCATTATAAATCGGCACAGCAATAGCAACTGACGGCCGATTAGCTCCTTCGGGACCTTGAAAAAGTGAGGAAACGATCGTCTTTTGCATCGCTTGCACCCGCTTGGTGTAATCCCGGTCTTGCACGTTGACACCTATTAAAGTGTTATTGGCTGTTGTGTGCGCGGCCTTGATGCTGCCATTGGGATCAACGACATAAATGCCTGTGAAGCCTTCCAGGTTCTCCCGCAAGGATTGCAGCTTCAGTGTAAGGCTCTCGCGCGTTCGGAATGCCGCATCCGATGCGGTAATCGTCGCTGCCAAGGTTTCTACCGCATTCCGGTGGTAGTACATATAATCTTGCACCGCATCCCCGAGCCGGTAGGTGGTCATTTGCTGATTCCTATTGGACTCTTGGGTGATATACGTAATTTGTGAAACTTGGAAACTGCCAAGGATTAAGATTGGGATCATCGCCATAATTGCAAAAGTCAGCGTCAAATGGGATCGCATGGAATAGTGCTTCATAATGTACCTCCACTCTGCGCAACTACATAAGATGTAGATGCCTGCTAAGCTCTATTTTACCATTAGCAAAAATGTAATGAAAATGAAATATGATTTTCATCTTCTTTTAATGAACCAGGGCTATAATAAGTCTCAACCCCCCTTTAAAATATAAATACTTAGACCCGCGGCCCGTTGCTGTGGGTCTCTTTTTTTGCCCATCACCGTAATAAAAAGAAGAACCTGCCTCATCCCTTAGGATGAAAGCAGGGTTTTCGGGCTATGCTCACACAATTTCCCACAATGTTAAGATAGGACGTCCATAATCTTTCGGTAAAGTGAAGAAGTAAGGGAAACACATTCCCCAAATTACATAAACCGAGAGGAGTTTTCAAACATGAAAACACAATTTAAACGTTACACAAGTCGAGTAAGTCTCCTAGCAGTGGTAGCAACTATGGCCTTCGGAGCTATCAGCGCTTCTGCCGCTGAAACCAATTCCGACAGCAAGAATGTTACAACCACGATCCAAGCTACTCAAGCCGTAGCGACGACTAGCGCTTTCCAACTTCGAAGCAGCGCACCTAGCTTATTATTCCAACCTGCTCACCAAAGAAATTACTTGAAACTTCTTGCCAGCACCTACACACCTGAATCATTAACTGAGTGGAAAAAAGCTCTGGAAGATCGTAAACAAGCGGATAGCGAATTGCCGCAAATGGCTGCTTTCCAAAGAGTGCTTATCAAAGATAAAGACGGCGTGACTGTACCTTCCAATACAGAGACGGTAACCATTGATGGAGCTTCAATAACGAACATGGATACCGCTTTTGTAACGGGCCGCGCAGTTGCATCTGTACCTGCAACTAAGATTGGCGAACTGCCAGAAGGCGAGCTTACACCAGGCAAAAAGTTCTTCACGGAAAGACTTAGCGAAGATGGCGCTGTTCTCAAAGATACCGTCCAAGCTCTTCCACTTGAGGGTGTGGTAACTGGTGATATAATGAAAGGTGAGCTTCCGGAATCATTCAAACGTCAGCAGAAATTAGCTGATGCCGTTGAAGCCGACGATACAGCAACTATCAAAAGCTTGCTCCCTGAACTGTTGAAAGACTACAAAGCAGAAACAGAAAATATCCGTTCCTTGGCGAAAAAACTGAAAGAAACTGCTGATAAAGCCAAAGAAAACGCCACAGATAAATAAAGCAAATTCTCATTCCTACATGCAGTGGAACCGCGCGCAAAAATGGCGAGCGGCTCCACTTTTTTCCCATCGCAGATCATAAAAAGGAGATTATGTCATGTATCACATCTATTTAGTGGAAGACGAAGAACATTTAAGAGGTCTGTTAGCCGCTTATTTGGAGAAAGAGGGGTGGCAAGTGCGTTCGTTCGCAGACGGAACCTCGGCAAGATCCGCCATCGCCGAGCGGCCGGACTTGTGGGTCCTCGATATTATGCTTCCCGGCGTAGACGGCTATCAACTGATGCGGGAAATCAAAGCCGATCAGCCGACGCAGCCGGTCATCTTCATATCCGCGCGTGATGCCGATATCGACCGTATCATTGGTCTGGAGCTGGGCAGTGACGACTATTTGGCCAAGCCTTTTCTCCCGCGGGAACTTGTTATCCGTACACGAAAACTGTTGGAGCGAGTGTATAGCGGTCATCATGCAGGTGCCTTACCCGCTTCTCAGGAGCGGCGCACCAAGCTGAACTTAGCCTCGTATCTCATCGATGAGCAAGCGCGGACCGTGACAGATGAGCAGGGCGCCAAGTTGGAGTTGACTTCCAAGGAGTTCGAGCTGCTGCTGTATCTTGTTAACCATCACGGCCAAGTCCTGGAACGTGAACAAGTCCTCACTGCGGTATGGGGAATGGATTACTTCGGAACAGATCGCGTCGTGGATGATTTGGTGCGCAGGCTTCGCCGCAAACTGCCGGATCTGCGTTTAGAAACCGTATATGGGTACGGATACAGGATGGTGAAAGCATGAAAATCAACCTCGCTCAGTGGCCGCTCGCCCTTAAACTGTGGGGAGCCTTCGCGGCTTTAGCCTTACTAATTTTCACAATGCTTGCCCTGCTGCTGCCTTGGACGTTAAAAGGCTTTTTCACAGAGCAGCTTTATGATATTCTGCTGGATACGCAAAGCGGGCTCCAAGTAGAGACCGCCACATTAACGGCAGCACCGACCTATGCGATTCCAGCTCTCCCCCAATCCGTTCTGAGCAAGTCTTTAAACACGGAATGGGCGTTGACTGACGAGCAGCGAATTATGCTTGTGCCCAAAGTCGAAATCGGCCAAGTCGCGGCAGCAGTCGGCGTTCCTGCGGATACCACCCTGGCGACACGGATCATGGCGCCGTTAACAGGTACCTGGGGCGGGCCATCCATCCGCCATTTCATGATCAGCGGCTCAGAATTGCAACAGACGGTCAGTTCTACTGCCGTGGTCAGCGAACCTTTCATGCAAGCGGTGGAGAGAGATGCGCTTGCTCAAACCATGCCCGTAGAGAGATACACGCGCAGCATCGATAACAAAAGCATCTTCTATGTCATTCGCAAAGAGCTGCTGCAAGGACAGCCGAACTTCGTCGTCTCCTATGCCTGGGGAAATTATCGCAACGATCTGGTCATGACCATGTTCGGCAGGTTGATGCTGCTGATGGTCGGCCTTATCGTCATCAGCTGGCTCCCCTGCTTATTGCTGGCTCGCTACTTCACGCGCCCGCTCATTCAAATGGAACAGCATGTGGGACGCATGGCTGAGCGCGATTGGCATGAACCGATCGAAACCGGCCGCAAGGACGAAATCGGTCGATTAGCGAAAGCGATTGAAGCGATGCGCCAGCGCTTGGTGCGGCAGGATCATGCCCAGCAGTTCTTCCTGCAGCATACTTCCCATGAGCTGAAAACGCCGGTCATGGTCATTCGCAGCTATGCGCAGTCGATTCAAGATGGCGTCTTCCCCAAGGGAACCCTAAGCGACAGTGTTGGCGTGATCATGAAAGAAGGCGAGCGGCTCGAGAAGCGTATTCGCGACTTATTGCTGCTTAATAAATTGAACTATGTCACGGCGCGGGATAAACCATTTCAAGCCTTTGAAATTCATAAAGTGATCGAGGATGTTGTCGATCGCTTGCGGTATCGCAGACCAGAAATCGAATGGGAAATGGAGCTTGCTCCTTCTACCCAGTTGGTTGGAGATCAAGAACAATGGAAAATCGCTTTGGAAAACATGCTCGACAACCAGCTTCGCTATGCGAAGAGCCGCATTCACGTTACCGTTAAATCGCAGGAACAGCCAGTCAAAGGAAACATCCTGCTCTCTGAGCTTAGAATGAGCAATGACGGTCCGCTTCTGGATTCAGCCATTGCAGACAGCATGTTCGAGCCCTTCCGCTCCGGCGGAGACGGCCAGTTCGGCCTCGGCCTGGCCATTGTGAAACAAATTATGGATCACCACGGCATGTCCATTCGGGCAGAGAATGATCGGGATGGCGTTTCGTTCTATATCGCTCCGCTGAACCTGCACCACACGAGCAACGTTCAGAATGCATCTTAAACAAACGTGCTGCCTCCGCTGTTATGAAGCGGAGGCAGCACGTTTGTTTACTTCGAGACTCTTCCCAGATAACACCCGCCTAGTTTTCCATATTGCCTTAAATATTTTCCACTTTATCCGGAAGCAGAATAGACTACGAACGAATAATTTCCAGTTATTAGGAAAAGTTAGTAAACGTAGATCTATTCTAAGGAGGCGCGTTATTATTCATATCATCGTTTCCTTTTGGGTATTCGCGGCAGCCTGGCGATGGGGGGATTGGAAAGATTTCAAGGCGTATTACCCCACCATGCTGTATATTTCGTGCTTAAAACTCCTCTATGAGCTCTTTTCGCACGAGGTTCATTATGAGTGGCATTTGGAGCCTGATTTCTTCTTAAACTACACGGGGACAATAATGATCCATACTTTTCTCATCTATCCTTTGAGTGCGTTTATCTTCCTATCAACCTTCCCGAAACTTGCCAACCTATCCAAATGTATTCATATTCTGAAATGGACCCTTATTTATTTCATCGTTGAAGCCCTTGCTTACAAAACAGGTCGAATTACGTATCATGACGGCTGGAGCCTTTGGTGGTCACTTGCCTTTGACCTGAATATGTTTTTAATGCTTCGCTTGCACTATACGCACTTTATTTGGTCAATTCCGCTTAGCTGCTTGTGTACTTTTTTTTATCTATTTCACTTTGGCTATCTGTAGGAAAGCAGTCTTTATTTCACCAGTGCGGCAAGCACATCATCGATCTTTTTGCTGTCCGCAATTTGATAGACATGACCACGGGTTGGCCAGCAATTCCTTCGTTTTGTCCTCTGCCCCGTATCCGTCGTGATGAAAATATGATCAGCGTCCAGCTGTGGGATCACTTCCAGGGAAATCGGCACGACTTTGCCATTCCCATTTCGGGAGCAAAACTGCGAAATAGAGGAACAGAGTTCCGCGTGAGGTCCAATTAGCGCGGTTTTTGACAGAATAGAGGAACGACGTTCCCTCTGGAGTGGATTTGCTACTGGTGGTGGAGTTAGATAGAGGGTTGGGAGAACGCGGAGAGTAGCTATGTGGGAAAGTAGCTGATTAGTTGAACGGTTTGGCAGCCTGCAAGAGGAACTATGATCCGCTATATGTGGCAAATCGGCCGATGTGCGCATCCTTGCGGAACTACGATCCGTTATTTCGCGTGAATCCGCCCATTTCGAGGGCGAAACTGCGAAATAGAGGAACAGAGTTCCGCGTGAGGTCCAATTAGCGCGGTTTTTGTCAGAATAGAGGAACGATGTTCCCTCTGGAGTGGATTTGCTACTGGTGGTGGAGTTAGATAGAGGGTTGGGAGAACGAGGAGAGTAGTTGTGCGGGAAAGTAGCTGATTGGTTGAACGGTTTGGCAGCCGTCAAGAGGAACTATGATCCGCTATATGTGGCAAATCGGCCGATGTGAGCAGCCTTGCGGAACTACGGTCCGCTAATTGGCGTGGATCCGCCCATTTCCGGGGCGAAACTGCGAAATAGAGGAACAGAGTTCCGCGTGAGATCCAATTAGTGCGGTTTTTGCCAGAATAGAGGAACAGAGTTCCGCGTGAGGTCCAATTAGCGCGGTTTTTGCCAGAATAGAGGAACAGAGTTCCGCGTGAGGTCCAATTAGCGTGGTTTTTGACAGAATAGAGGAAAGATGTTCCCTCTGGAGTGGATTTGCTACTGGTGGTGGAGTTAGATAGAGGGTTGGGAGAACGAGGAGAGTAGTTGTGCGGGAAAGTAGCTGATTGGTTGAACGGTTTGGCAGCCGTCAAGAGGAACTATGATCCGCTATATGCGGCAAATTGGCCGATGTGAGCAGCCTTGCGGAACTACGATCCGTTATTTCGCGTGAATCCGCCCATTTCGAGGGCAAAACAGAGAAATAGAGGAACAGAGTTCCGCGTGAGGTCCAATTAGCGCGGTTTTTGCCAGAATAGAGGAACCACGTTCCCTCTGAAATGGATTTGCTACTGGTGGTGGAGTTAGATAGAGGGTTGGGAGAACGCGGAGAGTAGCTATGTGGGAAAGTAGCTGATTAGTTAAACGGTTTGGCAGCCGTCAAGAGGAACTATGGTCCGCTATATGTGGCAAATCGGCCGATGTGCGCAGCCTTGCGGAACTACGATCCGTTATTTCGCGTGAATCCGCCCATTTCGAGGGCGAAACAGAGAAATAGAGGAACAGAGTTCCGCGTGAGGCCCAAATAGCGCGGTTTTTGCCAGAATAGAGGAACGACGTTCCCTCTGGAGTGGATTTGCTACTGGTGGTGTTGCTGTGCCGAGCTTGGCTAGGCGCGCTTAACAAAAAAACCGCCATCGATTCGCATCGATAGCGGTTCCTATACACGATTAAGCTTTCACTTTTGGCTTAATTTCTTCAAGCGGTTGGTGCTTTCCGTATTTAGGATACTCACGTGTAGATGGAGCAGCCCAATGGACCGCATTGCTGATAACGCGGCGGATTTGCTCGTTGTAGTAGGTGCGGTATGTTTCATGTCCTGGACGGAAGTAGAAGATCTTCCCGTTACCACGATTGAACGTACAGCCGCTGCGGAAAACTTCGCCGCCTTCAAACCATGAAACCATAATCAGCTCATCCGGTTGCGGAATGTCGAAGTGCTCGCCGTACATCTCCTCAGCTTCGAGATCAATGTACTCCCCAATGCCTTCCACGATCGGATGGCCTGGCGCAACAACCCAAAGACGCTCTTTCTCGTCCGCTTCGCGCCATTTAAGATCGCAGGATGTCCCCATCAGCTTTTTGAATACTTTGGAGAAATGCCCGGAATGCAGCACGATTAGTCCCATACCTTGCCATACGCGCTTTTGAACGCGGTCAACGATAGCATCTTGTACTTCATCATGGGCTTTGTGTCCCCACCAAATCAGTACATCCGTGTTGTTCAAAACTTCTTCCGACAAGCCATGCTCGGCATCATCTAAAGTCGCATACGTGACATCAACAGCTCCGGCCAACCCTTCACCAATGGCTGTATGAATACCGTCCGGATAGGCTGCACGTACAATTTCACTCTCTTTTTCATGACGAAATTCGTTCCATACCGTAACTCTCAGCTTCTGACTCATCGTCTTATTCCCTCCAAAAAAAGCGTATTCATTCATACTTCTGAGTATAGTCAGTCCCCTGTCCAAAATAAAGGCAAGATCCTGCCTACTTCTTATTCAATAGTGTCCTTTCCTAGCAAACAATGATATACTCACTCTTGATAAACCTTATCCGACAGGACCTTTGGCATATTCAAAAATGTCCTTCCACGATTAGCGAGGTGTGCATAACCATGGAATCCATCCCAAGCTCCGGTCCATTGACCGAGATTATGAATGAAGAAATCATTTACCAGAATCCGCTGCTCTTTTTGAAAATCTGGGAGCTGGGTTATGATACCCCTCAATTTGGTCCTCCTGCCCATTGGGGCTGGCATTCCCATATGCAAGTTGAATTTCTGCTCTTGATGGAAGGTCAACTGGGCGTTCAAACCCAGCATGAATATACGGTCATGTCGCAAGGCGATATTATGGTCTTCGGCTCGTTTCAACCGCATCGCACGTACAAATACTCACCGGAGCTGTTGCGACAGATCGTTTTTCAGATTGATCTCAAGCAGCATTTCGACCTTAGCACCATGCCTTACTTGCACCGGTTCTCGGAGCTTACACATCCTCTCGAGGCGTTCAATGCGTTATTCCGCAGCAATGCCGACGTTAAACAGATGGCCTATGCACTTATCATGCAGATCTATGAAGAATCGCAGTCGCGAAAAATCGGCTATGAACTGGCTATCGGCGCAGCGATCAAAAATCTGCTGCTCCTCCTGCTGCGCAACGATAACCGCGACTTCTCCAGCTTGACCGAGGACATCGGCATTTCTCGCGTGCGCCCTGCGCTGGACTACATTGATAAGCATCTCCATGAGCGGATAACGGTGGAAGATGTTTGCAGCATTCTCAATTTAAGCTATCATTACTTTATTAAGTATTTCAAAAAGGTCATGGGGATATCCTTCGTCGACTACGTAAATTACAAAAGAATCAAAAAAGCTGAGCGTCTCCTTCTTACCGGGGACCTCAGCATTATGGATGTTAGCTATGAAGTAGGCATTCTGAACATGGCGCAGTTCTACAAGCTGTTCAAGCGGCATAATCAATGCTCGCCCAAAGAGTTCAAGCAGCGGATGCGCAGCCAATCCGCTCTGATTCCGCTTCTTGCACAAGCGGATTAAGGGCTGAAAGACTAGAGCCATCAAGGCAGGAAGCCTCGCTGGCTCACAAATACCTGCTCCTGCGGAAAATGCCGCAGGAGCTGTTCGTGCACGCGCTTATACGCATCCCGACTGTACCAGTCGGGCAGCCCCAGCGCGTCGTAGATCCCGCGCACGCCGATGCGTTCCGTGCGCCGGCCCCCACTGCCATCGCCCATGAAGTAATCGTCGATGCAAACCCGCTCTACGATGCCCGAGAGCCGCTCGGCGAACTGCTCCGAGCTCGGCAGCACGGGCGCTATCGTGGCCTGCACGGGAATGCCGCGAGCGCGCAGCTCGCGCAGAGCCTTGAGCCGCGCCGGAATCGGCGGCGCGGACGGGCTGAACGCGCGGCGGACATCCTCGCGGTCCGTCTCGACCGTGATGCTGACTCGGACGCGGTCGCCGAGCAGCTCGAGAAGGTCCGCATCCCGCGTCACCAGCGGGCTGCGGGTCTGCACGAAGACGAAGTCCGGCGGATTCGCGGACATCACTTCCAGGAGCGAGCGAGTGATTCGCTCCGTGTACTCAGCCGGCTGATATGGGTCCGTCGCCGAGGACATGAAGATCGTGACCGGGCCTTTGCTTAGCGCCCGGTTCAATTCCTTCGCGAGCAGCGCTGCCGCGTTCTCCTTCACATCGACGAAGCTGCCCCACGCTTCGTCGCGGAACAACGCGACCGGCATTTGCCTCACATAGCAGTAAGAACACGCAAATGCGCAGCCGGTATAAGGATTCAGTGTATGCGTGTAGCCTTCCAGAAAACCGCTGGCTTTGGTCAGAAGCTGCTTGGCGGTTTTATGAACAATCACAACCCTGCCCGCTCTAGTTGCAGGAGCTTCTCCTTATTCGCCAGTCCGCCACGATAACCAGTAAGCGTGCCATTCTTCCCTATTACACGGTGACAAGGCACGACAATCAGCACCGGATTAGCCCCAATAGCTGTACCTACCGCTCTTACAGCACTTGACTTGTCCAACCCTTCGGCTACTTGCGTATAACTGTGGGTTTGCCCGTGAGGAATCTCATTCAGCACACGCCATACCCCTTGCTGAAACTCCGTTCCGCGCAAGTCCAAAGGAAGCGCAAATACTGTGCGTAGTCCTTTTAAATACTCCTCTATTTGATGGACGTAGGGTTGAAGCGCAACGCCATCTTTCACCCAAGTGTAAGCAGGACAATGCCGCTGTCCCCATTTGAACAGCTCCGTCTGCCCGCGCTCATTCGACTCCCCTTCGTGAAATTGCACATAACAGAGACCTTCCTCTGTTGCAGCCAGAATGAGATTGCTCGCAACAATACTAGCTTCTCCCCAGTAAATCGTCTTTGCTGCTTCCATTTGCATCTTAGCCTCCTCCTCGGTTATCTTTAAACAGATCTATGTTGACGGAATTCCGTTGGTGTTAAGCCGGTCTTTTTCTGAAATAAGGTGGCAAAATGGGCCGCATTCGAAATCCCAACCTGACTGCCAATCGCATTCACAGCATAATCCGTTTCTTGCAGAAGCCGCTTGGCCGATTCAATTCTAATTTGTTGGAGATACGTTAGTGGTGTTACACCCATCACCCTTTTGAAGGTTCGTTGTAAATGATACACACTGGCGTAAAAATGCTCAGCTAAAACTATGAGCGTCAACGGCTCAGCAAATTTTTCCTCAATATGCGTTTTCATGAGCATCACCCATTCTTCATCGGGCAGTCTGATCCCATCAGGCCTGCATCTTTTGCAGGGACGATAATTTTCGGAGAATGCTGCTTGGCGATTCACAAAAATGCGAACATTCTCACGCTTAGGTACCCTTGATTTGCAGGAAGGCCTACAGAAGATTCCGGTGGTCATCACCGCATAATAAAACGTACCGTCATAAGCCGCATCATTCGTTACAATTGCTTGCCAATACCGTTCATGCATTTCCTTCCGCTCCTCTCTGTCGCCAACCCTCACATGCTTCAGTATACCCAAACCTTGCTGATCTTGTAAGGGACTTCAGATGAGAAAGCAAGATTACGAAAGCCGCTTTCAGCGATAATAGAGGAAGAAATTTGAACGGATAGAGGAGACTTGCTTATGCAGCAGCATCACCCTTTGGACCCATCCATGCTCCAATGGAACGAAGCGACGAGTTCGCTTGCACTGCCGATCCCCGAGCCTTATCGATATGAACAAAATCTAGGCTACTTGTCCCGCTCCACCAATGAGTGTCTATTCCGTGTGGATAACTCCGAGATTTTCAAGCTTATCCCGATTGGGGATAACCCTGTATTAATCGCTGTACACAGTGAGGAGAACCGCGAATTGCGCATTCGAGTGCTTACTCCTCATGAGCTGCCTTCAACAGTGCGGGAAGAAATCGCGAGGTATGTGTGGGAGTGGTTTGATTTGGGAACTGATCTTACGCCGTTCTATGCATTAGGTGCCGCTGACCCTATTCTACAAAGGGTTACGCAAGATTTCTATGGACTGCGCTTGATGGGGATTCCTGATCTTTTTGAAGCGATGAGTTGGGGGATTATCGGACAGCAGATCAACCTGACTTTTGCCTATACGCTCAAAAGGCGTCTTGTCGAAGCCTACGGCACCAGACTCGATTGGGAGGGGCATACTTATTGGGCTTTCCCTACACCCCAGCGGATTGCCGCGCTATTGCCGGAAGCGTTGACTGCCTTGCAATTCACAGGGAAAAAGGCGGAGTACTTGATCGGCGTTGCCAAACTGATGACCGACGGGCTTTTGGCCAAAGAGGCACTGCTGGCGCTTGGCGATTATGCCGAAATGGAAAAAAAGCTGCTGCTTATTCGCGGTATCGGCCCCTGGACGGCCAACTATGTCTTGATGCGCTGCCTGCGCAACCCCGCTGCGTTCCCGCTAGCGGATGTGGGGCTGCACAATGCACTCAAGCATGTGCTTGGCCTGGAGCAGAAGCCAACCCTCGCTCAAATTCAGGAGTTAGCCGCGGGGTGGAGAGGCTGGGAGGCTTACGCCACTTTCTATTTGTGGCGAGTGCTTTATTAGTGAATTTGTGCTTTGGGCTATGGAAAGAGGCTGCCTCCTAAGGTTGAAAACCTGGAGCGCAGCCTCTTATTTGTTCTTCACAAATCAAATGAATCGTTCGTCCGCCTCAGCCAGCTCTTCAGCTCCGCTTCCAAAGCCATCACCAGTTCATCCTCCTGCGCATCCTTGATGACGCGCGGATTCAGCTGGTATGGATCCTGCTCATGGTCATACAAAAGGCGCTCCACTTCGGCCCCCGGTACATAACCTTTGTGCACGATATACGTATATTGGCTGGTGCGGATACCTCTCCAGCCATATTGCCGATTGTCCAAACCGCTGGCTGTGAAGTTCTCAATGGCCTCTTTCCGTCCCGGAAAGGCGCAGATAAAGGCGGATGGAACTTCTGCGTTGCTGTTGCCGAGAATATGGCTTGATAAATCCAAGCCCTCCACCGTGTCAGGCACGGGAATCTCTGCAAGCCCCAGCAGTGTTGGCATGATATCCACACTGTTGAAGAGCAGATCCGTGCTGCCCTTCTGAATCGTGCCCGTCCAGTTCATCAGACACGGTATCCCAATCGACTCTTCGTGCCAGGAATGCTTGGCCATTAAACCGTGGGAGCCCATTAATTCCCCATGATCCGAGGTAAGAACAATCAGCGTATTTTCCGAGATGCCAAGCTGCTGCACTTCCTGCCAAATGCGGCCGAACTGCTCATCCATACCGGACACAGCGGCGAAATAATCACGTGTATACCGCTGAAGCGCTTCATCACCGCTCTCGAAAGGCTCACCCGTATGGGCTGCAAGCCGCTCCGAGCTTACATTCGGCCGCAAGCTCAGCTCCTTATCCTTGTAGATTTCCTTGTAAACATCAGGTACAAGCTCAAAAGGGCTATGCGGCGGGTTCCAAGAAACGAATAATGCGAATGGCTCGCTGTTGTCACTCTTGGAGCGGATGTATTCAAGTGCTATACCCGTTTCATGCTCAAGCGACCATTGATCCACTTGAATCATCTCAGGCGTGTCTCTCCAATAATGGGGTTCCATATGATGATCATAGGCGCCATAAGAATACCAGAAATCAAATCCGTGTCTCTTAGGGCCAGGCGGTGTAAAAGCATCCCAATCCCTCGCTCCCGATACAGGCTCATCACAGAGATTCACTTCCGGCAAATCCAGATGCCATTTCCCAATATAGCCTGTTTGATAGCCAGCAGATTTCAATGCATCACCCACACACACTTCATCTGGACTGAGCATCACATCCGCGCCGATTTTGCAGTTCGTATAGACCCCGTTCGACTGCGGATACTTGCCTGTCATGAGGGCCGCCCGATGCGGTGAACATAATGGCGTGCACGAAAGGGCATGGTTGAACACCAAACTCTGCTCGGCGAATAGATCCATATTCGGTGTGATCACAGGGTCTTCTCCCATGAAGCCAACGGCTTGTTTCCTCCACTGATCAGCGAAAATATAAATGATATTCGGCTTTTCACTAGGCTTTTTACTAGACTTTTTACTAGCTTTTATACTAGGCTTCACTCTTCGCTCACCCTTTGACCGCGCCTGCGGAAATCCCTTCTACGAAATGGTCTTGCGCCATGAAGTAGATGATAATGGTTGGAACAATCGCACAGACGGCTGCCGCCATCAAAGGCCCATACTCTGTTGCGTGCTCCGATTGGAAGTGCTGCATCCCCAACTGGAGCGTAAACAACCGATCGGAGTTCAAATAGATCAAAGGCCCAAGGAAATCGTTCCAGGCATGCATAAACGTAAAGATTGTTAGGCTGGCAATAGCTGGTCGAATCAATGGCAGAATAATGCGGGAGTAAATGCCGAATTCACTCAAGCCGTCTATTCGGGCCGCTTCCGAAAGCTCTTCCGGAATGGACATAAAAAACTGTCTGAACAAGAATACGCCAAACGGACTGAACGCCCCAAGTAAAATTAAAGCCCAATGCGAATCCATCAAGCCCAATGTTTTCATCAGCATAAACTGTGGAATCATCATCACCTGATACGGCACCATCATCGTCGCTACGTACAGGAAAAACAATTTATCCCGCTCCGGGAATTTCACTTTGGCAAACGCGTAGGCCGCTGTCGAGCAGGTCACGATTTGCAACAGTGTTGTAAGGACGGCGATTTTAATCGTGTTCAGGTAATAGGTGAAAAAAGGAAGCTCCGTCCAGACCTTTTTATAGTTGGACCAGAAGAACTCGCTCGGTATCCACTGAATCGGGAATCCGAATATCTCTGCTTCCGATTTCACGGATGCCGAGAGCATCCATAGGAACGGAACGATCATGGATAAGGACACAACGATGACAACTGCGTACAAAACCATTTTTCTAATCAAAGCCCCGGTAGGCACCCTTTTCGGCAAGAAGATTGTCGTCTTCCCCGTGTTTGTCCATGTGCTCAAGATGACTTCTCCCTTCTTCTTCCGCCAGACCCGTTAGGAGTAATTCACCCAACGCTTCTGTCCTCTAAATTGAATCAACGTGATAACGAGGATGATCGCGAACAGCACATAAGCCATCGCAGAGGCATATCCATATTCGAATCGTTGAAACGCTGTATAGTAAATATCATAAACGAGCATATGCGTAGACCGACCAGGTCCTCCTTTGGTCAGCACAAACACCAGATCGAACACTTTAAACGAATTAATAATTCCCATAATAATGGTAAAAAAGATAACTGGCGACAGCATCGGCAGTGTGATATTGCGGAATTGGGAAACCTTCCCTGCCCCATCGATTTCTGCTGCCTCGTACAAATCCTTAGGAATTCCCTGCAATCCCGCCAAATACAAGACCATGTAGTAGCCGATGGAATGCCAGATACTGACGATAATGACTGAGATCAGCGCCCATTGCGTGGAAGCGAGCCACATCGGCGGATGATCGATGCCCAGGCTTCGGAGCATGCCGTTAATCGGGCCCATCGTCGGGTTATACAGCAGCTGCCATACAACGGCGACCGCTATCGTAGCTGTAATATGGGGTAAAAAGATAGCCGTGCGGAATATTTTAACGCCTCTCAAACCTTTATTGAGGGCGACTGCTGCCAAGATTGCCAGTAACAAGGTCACTGGAACAGAAACACCTGTCATGATTAAGCTGTTAAGCAGCGAGATACGGAACGTTTCGTCGCTCCATAAACGGATATAATTTGATAACCCGGCGAATTCAATATCGCCAAAACCGTTCCATTCGGTAAAGCTCATCAGAAAAGAGGCGCCAACTGGGAAACAGATGAAAATTAGAAATCCGATAATATT
This sequence comes from Paenibacillus marchantiophytorum, assembly GCF_014640555.1. Taxonomy (GTDB): domain Bacteria; phylum Bacillota; class Bacilli; order Paenibacillales; family NBRC-103111; genus Paenibacillus_E; species Paenibacillus_E marchantiophytorum. Next base: position 134,869 of record NZ_BMHE01000007.1, read on the forward strand.
AGGAAGCAAGAACGTATAACCTGTGATCCGATTGCGCCTTAATGCTCTGCTGGAATCTTTCATATGCTTCACCCCTATTGAAGCAGCCGAACTTCACCCTAGTTGATGAAGCCCGGCCGATTCATTCATGTCTCTTACTTCTTGCCAGCCTTGAAATCCTTCGCGTATTTGTCTGCCCATTCTTTCTCTACGCGTTGTCCAATTTTCTGAATGGCCTGGTCTACGGTTTCAGCATTCGTCAAGGCCATTTCGCCTTCTTGCTTGTACACGTTGTTGACCAGAATATTTTTCACGCCAGGAAGCAGCGGATATTCCGGATATTCCTTTTGTTCCACGAAGAAGTGAATGTTCTTAGGTTTCATGCTGCCATCGCCGACGTATATTTTACGAATCTCATCGTTCACATAGCCCGTTAGGAATCCTTTGGCCGAAAACTGCTTCGCGCCTTTGGCCCCTGTCATAAACTGCAGCACCTTGAAAGCTTCCTCTTTGTGCTTGGAGTTCTTATTCACCATCAGGGATACGGGTGTTGCTAAACTCGTGTTGGCTGCTACACCTTCTGGATGCGGAACCGGAACAACGTCCCAATCGAAGCTGATTTTCTTCTCCGTTTCTGCCTGTCTGAGCTGCGCCACGTGCCAGTCACCGATCAGGTTCATCGCAACATTCCCCTTCTGGAAGGCTGAATTATAATGTGCGGATGTCGTAATTTGCTCAGCCCAGCCCATAATCGAACCGTCTTTTTCCATATCCATGCGGAATTGAAGCCCTTTTTTGAATGGCGTCAAATCCTTGTCAATAATCGAGGCTCCGGTTTGAACGCCTTGCATATACCACGTTTGCGCCCATGGATGCAGGAACGCCCCGTACACCTTGTTGGCCCCCTCGCCTTTCGTCATTTTCTTCGCCAATTCACGGAATTCGTTCCATGTCATATCTGCTTTGGGGTAGGCGACATTCGCTTGATCAAACAGTGTTTTGTTGTAGAACAGCATCCAATTCGATTTCCGGTAAGGGAGACCGTATACTTTATCGTTCACCTTCAGTGAGTCGTACAGCGGACCATATCCGGATACGTCGATGTTTTCTTTTTTGATGTAATCATCCAGTGGCTCCAGGATACCTGTGTCCAGGAAAACATCCATGTTGCCCCCGACTAAGTCGATATCCTCTCCCGAAGACAGTTGAAGACGGAGCTTCTCATAATACTGCGCTTGTGGAATCGTTTCGAACTGCACCTGAATCGTTGGATTCTCTTTACTGAATTCTGCGTACGCTGATTTAAACGTTTCCAAATCGTCGGTTAACACAGTCGCTTTTAAATTGACCTGTGCCGTTTTCGCTGCGGGGGAAGCCGAATTCTTCTCTCCAGAAGTCTGTTGCGTAGAACCGCATCCAGCAAGCAAACCCATAGCCAATGTACCTGTCACCACAAGGTGCCAATTTTTTTTCATTTGACTCTCACCCTTTTTTTGATATGATTTGTTTGCGCTTTCTATGTTTTGAATTATACGTAGCTTAGGTGTTAGCCGACAGGTGAAAGTTTTATACCCCCTTATGAGGCAACGTATAGGAAGAGGTGACATTTATGCTTTTTATCACACTATTGCTGCTGATCTTCACGATTCTCTTCACGTATAAAAAGCTAAATAATGCCTCAACCCGCTTCATGTACGGCATCATTATCGGGTGGGTACTGTCGTTCGTTGCGTTCACACTGTACTTGAGCAAGTTCAATTACTACTTCAATGTCATACATAGCTTCTTTGATTTTAGCCCAGGTACCTGGAATTATCTTGTGCTGACCAAATTCAACCCGAATTGGCTTATTCGCCTGTTGAACGCGGGTGTCAGTCTCTTCTACTGCTCCCTGCTGTGCTTCGCCGTATCGTTCACACGCAGCCTTAACCACCGCAAACAACAAGTTGTGTACGGCGGTGTTCTGGTCTTTTTTATCGTGCAAAATGCATATTATGACCCTGCGATTCATATCGCATTAACCAATTGGCATGAGAGATTCCTATCTTTTACAATGATTGAACTGTTATTAAAAAGCTTGCGCTACTTCATTCTTTTTATTGCATTTGGTCTTTTATTCAACTATTATTTGAATTATCCGAAAATTAAGTTTATAAAAAAGCTAACCTTATACCATATCCTGCTCTTCATTCCACTGGTCATTATCCATCTCTTAATCTTCTCTTGGGCGCCGAAAGTGTTGGTAAAACCAACTTATTTAGAGGGCTATTACAACTATTTGCAGCCTCCGCTCGGCTCTCAACCTATCATTCTAGCAGTATTTCCTTACGCGATATATGTAACCTTGATTTTGATGATCTTGATCGTCTACAAGTTTAATTCGATTGAAAATTACCGCAAAAACCGCGATATTCAGATCAACAAAAGCATCGATACGGCAACGCTAGGCACCAGGGCTTTCACTCACGCCCTCAAAAATCATTTGATCGCGATTCAATCGGAAGCCGCCTATCTGAAGGACCGCCATCAGCAGGATACCGAATCCCTATATAGTCTTGAGCTTATTCTGAAATCATCGCATACGGCGCTTACAAGCATTAACGATGCGGCAGATAAGTTGAAGAATATTCAACTCAATCTCCAGCCCATGTTCGTCGACCTGCCTCTGCAACAAGCTATAGCCAATTTACGCGACCAATCGAATGGCTGCCAGCTCGACTATCGGGGAAGCGCAGTTCCGGCGCGTTGTTATCTCGATCATGAGCATTTCGCGGAAGCGGTTTACAATCTCCTGATTAATGCCAGTGAATCGCTGCAAAACCGGGATGACGGTCTCATTATTGTCGAAACCAGCCAGCAAAATGGCTGGTCCTTGATCCGTATTTCTGATAATGGTCCTGGCGTCGCCGAGGAAAATTTGGAGGCGATCTTCGACCCCTTTTTCACAACGAAATCTTCGGTAAACAATTGGGGGATCGGGTTGTCCTACTGCCACAAAATCGTGCTTGCCCACGACGGCAAAATTCTTGTGGAAAGCAAAGAAGGCACAGGGACGACGTTCACCCTATGCCTGCCTATGATTTAATGCTAATGGAATGATAAAGACGGAGGTTCATACCGATGACACAGCCTAGAATGCGGATCCTCATTGCCGACGATATGGAAGCCCACATTAGAAGACTAGAGAGAACCTTCTCCCAACATGCGGATTTTGAATGTGTCGCGCGCGCAACATCCGGTTATGAAACAGTGAGTCTGGCCGCTTCGCACCAGCCCGATGTGATTTTAATGGATATCGAGATGGAAAGTCAGTATGCCGGGATACACGCGGCCAAGCTGGTACACGAGAAACACCCGCAGATTAAGATTATCGTGCTGACCGTTCATAAGGATGAGAACTTCATCTTTGCCGCCTTTCAAACGGGAATTACCGATTATTTGCTCAAGGATGCGCCTGACTCAGAAGTCATCGAAGCTGTTCGGGCAGCTTTTAACAATGAATCTCCCATCCGTCCGATGATCGCCGAGAAAATTAGGGAAGAATTCGTTCGCGTGAAAAAAGCAGAGACCAGCCTGCTGAATATCATTCAAATCATCTCCGAACTTACCCCGAGCGAGCTTCAGGTGCTTCGCCTGCTGTGCGAAGGCAAGAAGCGGAAGCAAATTGCTGACGAGCGCTGCGTGGAGTATGAAACGATTAAGAAACAGATCAATTCGATTCTAAAAAAGTTTCAAATGCCCGATGCCGCCGGAGTCGTTCGGACGATCAACGATTTGCGCATATTTGAAGTGTTGAAGAAGCTGTGAGTGTTTGATTCCTATCAACCTTGGTAGTTGGTCGCTGTGTTTCTATTCCCAACTTTAACCGTAACATTCTTCGTCTGACCATCTCGTGAGATGGTTATTTTCAGTTCGTCTCCAACGGCCGCGGCTTGCACAGCTTTGGTAAGCTCATCCGTATTGGAAATGGCGGTGCCATTCACATCCAAAATAACGTCGTACTGACGAATGCCCGCCGCAAAAGCTGGTGTACCTTGCTGCACTTCAGCAACTATGGCACCTTTGGTACTGTTGATCTTCAAATCTTCGAGCATATCGGTCGAAATATTCTGCAGAGCTACACCGATGTAGGGTGCTGGCTCTTTGGGAATCGTTTCGTTATTTTTCAGTTTATCAACAACAGAACTAATCGTACTTGCCGGAATTGCAAAGCCCATGCCTTGTGCTTCAGAGTTCACTGCTGTATTGATGCCGATCACTTCCCCATTCAAATTCAACAGCGGACCGCCCGAGTTGCCTGGGTTGATTGCGGTGTCCGTTTGCAGCAAGTGCTTATAATTTCGCGTACCCTGCTCATCATCGATGCTGATCTGGCGTTCTTTGGCGCTTAAAACACCTGTCGTTACGGAGTAATCGAAGTCATACGGATTGCCAATCGCAACAAGCCAATCCCCTACTTGCGCAGTGTCGGAGTTGCCTAATTTCAGCGAAGGGAAAGCTTTATCCCCTTGAATTTGGAGCACAGCCAAATCTAGATCATAACTGCTTCCAAGCAGCTTTGCTGTAAATGGTGTGTCATAACCTTGCACGTAAACATCTATTTCGTCTGCGCCATCAATGACATGCTCATTCGTTAAAATATAACCGCTCGAATCGAAAATGAAGCCTGATCCAATCCCATTTTCAATGGTATCTCCGCTTTCAGCACCTTGTTGCTTTGTGTTTCTTCTATTCTGTCCCCTATTTGTCTGTTTTACTTTCGTCTCTATTTTCACAATGGCGGGACTCACTGTTTTCACAATGGCTGAGACACTGTTCGTCCCAGTAGGGGTTAATGATGCCGTTTGAACGTTAGCTGCCGCCGAGTTGGCTGCACCAGCAGCGACGCCTGATTGAACAGATTGAGCATCATACCCAAACAGATTCATCTTATCCGACGTGAACATCAACCCACCGACAACGACTGCGCCAGCCATAAAAGCTGCGAACATAGATTTCACTTTGGTGCCCTGCGTCTTGTTTTCATTCATGCTATTACCGCCTTTCGTCTACCATCTATTGGATTAGTGTTGATAGATAGAAGTATAGGGCACTAACCTGAAGTATTACTTAAGTTTGGCTGATAGGCATATGAAAGTTAACTGAAAGTATGCTGAAGGTGCCGCTGTAGAATAGCTTTAAAGTTGGAGAAGCGCCGCGCGAACGGCATTCCAGGCGGGATAAGGTTGAAATTCAGCGTTAATGCAGCGCTTGACGCAAAAGCTGGGACTTTAACGCTGTAAAACAGCGTTAAGGGCAGAGAAAGTGCCGCGCGAATGGCATTTCAGGCGGGTTAAGGTTGAAATTCAGCGTTAATGCGGGGGCTGGCGCAAAAGCAGGGACTTTAACGCTGTAAAACAGCGTTAAGTGTGGAGAAGCGCCGCGCGAACGGCATTTCAGGTGGGATAAGGTTGAAATTCAGCGTTAATGCGGCGCTTGACGTAAAAGCAGGGACTTTAACGCTGTAGAACAGCGTTAAGTGTGGAAAAGCGCCGCGCGAACGGCATTTCAGGTGGGATAAGGTTGAATTTCAGCGTTACTGCGGGGGCTGGCGCAAAAGCAGGGACCTTAACGCTGTAAAACAGCGTTAAGTGTGGAAAAGCGCCGCGCGAACGGCATTTCAGGTGTGATAAGGTTGAAAATCACCGCCGGGCCGCCACAAAATCAATCGTTTATTCGAACTGTAGGTAGGCACACGATCTTCATTATCCTACCCTAGCTCCATGAGAAAGTGAAAACAATACTGATTGCTCCCTGTCCATTCTCAAGCCTGTGACGGCGAATGTTTTAAAATCTATGCCTTCCATCGTGGCCCCTCTTACATCAGCGCCCTGCAATTTCGCTTTGGACAGTATGGCCATAGTCAGATCACAATCTCTTAAATCCGCTTTTTCAAGATCGGCTCCTGACAAGTCCGCTTCATGAAATTTAACCCCACGTAAATCCTGTCTAACTAATCTAGCATGTCGCAAATTTGTATATGACCAATCGCCTTGAAAAATAGTAATTCCATCCATATTGGAGCCAGAAAAATCCGAACCGGTCATCTTGCATGTTTCAAATTTGGAAACAAAGAGGTTGGCTCCGTTAAAGTTACAATTCTCAAAAGCGGATTCTTTATGATAAGAGCCATTCAAAGCAGCTCCACGAAAATCACACTCTATGAAACGGCAATTGCTGGATGTAATCTCCTCTAGTGAACCGTTAGTGAACGAACAACGATTAAAGGTACAACTTAATAGCTCGCCGTACCTTAGATCTTGTGTGCCAAAACTTAATCCTGCATAATTTTGTTTGCTATGCTGAAACATAAGAGGCCTCCTAATGATTAGTGTGGTATTTTCCCACTCTTTAATATAGCACATGGCTGTCAAGTACCCTTATGATCTCGTTCAAAAGTCAAGCGACTTATTTTTGCGGGAGGACCCACATAGCACGTAAAAAAGCTGCCAAACATTCGGCAGCCTTACCTTAACCTTTATGATATCTGCGATAAATCATTCCGCATGGCAAATCCATCCTGCAAAAATGCCAGTAGAATAAAACCGGGTGATATTTGCAAAGCCGGATTCTGCCAACAGCCCTTCAATTTGATTCTCAGAAATGAAAGAAATTTTCATAATGCCTTTGTTTACTAACTCATTCACTTTGAGTGCATCGGATCCGGCATCCAGCCAAAAGCTTTTCCATACGTTTAATCGGTCTCGAAGTTCAGCAGAATCACGCTCTCCGTAAGCACTAACGAGTACGAATGGGGCTCCCTCTTTCATATGATCCTTAATAGTTCTGAGCAGCTTCAACTTCTCTTGGATATCATCAATGAAATGAAGAACCAAGATGCAGCTTGCTGCGTCGAACTTCGAGTCAGGAAGCGGCAGGTCGTCAATTGTTCCGTGGATGAGTTTAACACGGCTTTCCAGGCCTAGTTGAACGGATTTATTTTTAGCAATCTTAAGCATCTCTTCAGAAATGTCGATTCCCGTGAACGTCCATTGTGGGTTAGACGGTCCCCATGCGGCAAGTTCATTGCCGCCACCGGCGCCGATCACGAGCAAAGAGGCTGCTTTGTCACTTAGTTGAGCTCGATAGTAAGATTGAACCATCGTGAATAACGTATCATAGGTGGGAATCGAGATTCGACTATTTTTCTCATAAATAAGAGCCCTTTCGGAGTTGAATGTTTGCTCTTCCTTCATTTGCTACATGCCTCCTTGTTCCAATCCTCCATAATTAGTTCGTTGTTTATGCTCACACCGGCCATTGCGCCTAAGGATGCGGCGGCTATTGCTTGATACATCTCGGATGCTGAATCTCCTGCACCGTAAACACCTGGTACATTCGTTTTACCAAATTTATCAACGACGACCGTTCCTGCTTCTGTCATCTCGCAACCTAGTGCTCGCGGCAGCTCTGATCCAGTTACAAGCTTAGGTCCAAAGAAAATACCCGTGCACGGAATTGCTGTCCCATCCTCCAGTTCAACTTGTTGAACCATCCCTTCATTGGATACAATGGATTGGATGGGCGAGTCAAAGATAGGAACGTTATGTTGAGCAAGCTCCTCTTTTTCTAGGCTTGACATTTCATCAGGGCCATGGGTACAAATGGTGAAATGGTTCGTCCATCCGGACATCATTTTGGCTAAGTGAAGCGCATTCGCTCCCTTAACAATTAAGACCAGCGGCTGGTCTCTTAATTCCCAGCCATCGCAATAAGGGCATACAAAGGCGCTTATGCCATATACATCAGCCAATCCGTTAATAGCCAACGGAACATCCTTCTTTCCTACTGCAAAAAGCACCTTCTTGCTCCCATAGATCGTACCCTGAGCAGTCGTAATTTGGAAATGACCATCGGTTCCCGCGATCGAAACTGCAGTATCCGCCGCAAAATGGACAGATGGATATATGCTAATCTGTTCCTTTGCAATTCTCCGAAACTCGCTTGGACTGATACCATCTCTCGTAAGATAACCGTGAGTTTCACGAGTAACCTGATTACGCGGACGCCCTTCATCAATGACGACCACATTTTTTCTTGCTCTGCCTAAGACAAGAGCCGCATTCAATCCCGCTGGTCCTCCGCCGATAATAACACAATCATAAGTCATTCTGATCTTCCTTTCCTTCCTGTTTCATCAAGGACTTAAAAGACACTTAATATCCTTAATTATCGTTTAAAAATGACGGAGTCTACTCCGCCTTAACTACATTCGCCAAATCGGCTATTTTCTTGCTTGCCAGATACTGCTCCAAATTTCGCTCTGCGTCCATGACCACCTGTTGGATCGGACATTCGTTTCCGTGATTAAAGCTGCATTCGAACAAGGAGGCGCTGCCTTCGATCGCACGAATGATATCGAGAAAAGAAATATCCTCCTGTTTATGCCGGAGTCGATATCCGCCGTTCGCGCCCGGTGAGGACTGAATCAGTCCCGCCTTGACAATCTTGGTCATCAACTTGGATAGATAGGTCTGTGAAACGCCCAGCTTCTCAGCCAGCAATTGCACGCCAACAGGCTTATCAGGTGCTGACTTTACCAGATAAAGCATCGCGTGAAGCGCATAGTCAGTCGCTTGAGAATACTTCATTCAGCACCTCCATTAAAGAGTATATGAGTCTATAATAGCTTTAATTGAAATGAAAAACAAGGACTTATTCCATTCGTCCAAGAGAGCAGCCATAAATTCCATTTTTCTAGAGCTCATTTTATATATTGACAGCAAACCACCTAGCCTATTTAGTTATCAAATACTTAAGCATATCTCCTTCCACTTTATCCATTTCATACCAGGTGTTATCTGCAGGAGAAAAAACAAAAATCGTCGTCTTATCTTCATGCTTTGCTGCTATATAGTGTTTTCCTTGAAACTCTTTTTCCACCAACACTTTATGTTGTCGTTCCTCTTTTTGAGTTGATCTATAAGTAAAAGAATCATGCTTGATCAGTGGGTTTTTAGATAAATAGATGGCATTCAGCTGAGGTGGGGGGAATCTACCTAATAAAAAAGCTTGTCCTATAATTACTCTTTGTTCTGAATAAACGGAGTATTTCCATTCAAACCAATCCAAAGGGAATAATGGTCGTATCAAGTTTTCTGCTGATGGAATCACCTCTATCGAAGCTTCCGGTGTCAAATTAAATTGATTCTTGATTTGATACAGAAGCATTTGCTTATCTACTTCGCGTACTCCTAGATATACTATTGCAAGAGTAAGAAAAACAGATACCACTCTCTTTTGAGTAGGTTGGAAAAACATTGTACCTAAACTAATGACTAAGGGAAACAAAAACCAAGGGTCTCCTAGAAGCAGAACATCAAAGCTAATCTCAGCATCATGAAATGGATAAAAGAAAGGAACCCCATGTTCTAAGGAATCGGGTACCAAATGAGCTCCCCAAATAATGGCTACGGCTATACCAAATTGCTTACTAAAAGTCTTTTTTCTCGTAATCATTGCAAAAACTAGCCCTAAAAATAGAGAAAACAGAATGGAATGACTTAAACTAATGAGACTAGAAAGAAAATACTTAAAAAAATCAGGAGATATCGCTATCATTGCCCCGTAAATCAGCATTGGAAAATTTTGCATACGTTTATTTTGAAAACCGTTATTCAATAGATATGCCAAAATGCTACCTAGAACCGCATGCGTTAATACGTGAGAAATTAATACATACATATTATTTACCCAAACCATCCTCTCTTTTCATCTAATCAGAAATTAGACGTTACTTTATGTGTAATTATACCATAAAATAACAATTTTAATATTATCATACACTCCCCAATTTCTCAGATCGATGCCTGCAACAAGCGCAAAAAAAAGCGAATCGCGCATCTCTGCGCAGCTCACTTTTTTCAATGATAAAACTATTTCAGGATTTCATCTCGATTGAAGCGAAGAATAAGCTTCGTATTTACCTTGTTTGTTCTAGTAACCATAAATATAGCTCTTGATTACTCAATGTTTCTTGCATTATGTCATGTCCCAAATCTGGATATATAGTAAGTCTAACGTTTCCTTGATGCTGTTCTATAGCGGATACCATTTCCGTCATTTGTTCTAGTGGGACGATATCATCTTTGGCACCATGAAAAGCCCAAATCGATATGTCTTTGAGCTTCTCTGCTTTTGATACTTGCCCCCCTGAACTCAAGGGTACAATTGCTGCAAACATTTCTGGATTATGTATAGCTAAATCCCAAACACCATATCCTCCTAAACTATATCCGATCAAATAAATACGTTTCCGATCAACATTATGATTAGCCGAAAGCTCATCTATTAAAGCAGTAACTGCGTCACGCTCCATATTCCAATAGGACTCAAACGGGCATTGGGGAACCGCAATTACGAAAGGCAGCGATAATTCACCTTCATTAACCGCTTCTAGCAATCCATAATTCGATAGTTGAGTTACGTTATCTCCTCTCATATCCATACCATGTAAAAAAACAATGAGTCCCCATTCTCGAGTTTCCTCTAAATATCCGTCAGGAAGACAAATTAGATAATCAATCTCTACTTTCTTGGTTATTTCCACGCTTAGTTTACTTCGTTTTATTGTCATCTAAATAATCCTTTCAAAGCCACTATTCGTTTCTTCGACTACTTCACTCGGTGAAGGAGGTTGAATTACTGTGGGAGGGATATATTCCCACAATGTCATCCAAGTACCCGCTACATTGTGCGGTCCTGCATCACTAAGGTCAGCAGGACATAACACGGGGACGCCCTTGGATTGGAGGTGACGTGATATACGCAACTCACGATCAAGTATTTTGTATGCGTACTCTGCATTTTCTTTGGAAATGACAGTAGCTATTCGGGCCACAATCGGGTGGGGAGCCAAGTGAATGATTAGGTTCCCACCATTACTGAGTTCAATAGGTGTAATGTCAGTTAAACCATTTTTTTCGGCAATTGATAATACTTGTGAAATAAGTCCGCCTTCTCCAATATTACAACAGCTCCTTATTTGTTTGAGTTAATCGAGATAGACCTCAATCCAGACAATTGGCAAAGCGTTCCGTTACTTGAATGCCTCTGTGCCAATCCGTTCCTCCGTCTTCAATCGTCCAGCAGGCCTCAAGCACGCCTCTCACTACACCCCACATCGCGATTCGGCGAGGGTCCAGTTTAAGGCGATCGGCCATAATCGCAATTCGTCCCCGCAGCACCTGCTCACAGTCACCACCTCGATCCTCGTAGTTAAGCAGATACTGGATCGTATCGAAATGGATGTCGCCGATGATGCCTTTTGGGTCAATGACAGCCCACTTCTCTTCGTCTTGTCGAAGGATATTATCATGATGCAGATCACCATGCAATAGGAAATTCTCAGGCGTGGTCGTGATAAGGTACTCCAGACATTCTTCCGCATTTTCCACCCAGCTCTCAGGTAGTGGTGCGGCTATGCTCATGTCGTCGAAACGCTTGCGGTATCGCTCGATTGCGGCGAAGTGCTGCTTCATGGACGGGTAGAATCTGCCCGTAGGTGCCAGTAGGTGAAGGCGGCGAAATACTTCGCAGAAGATATTCGTCGCACGAGCATCATCATCAATTATCGATAACGGCGTGCCAGGGTAGGCCCCCTCCAACAGGGCCACCCCCCACTCCTCATCTGCATCAAGCACTTGAATCGCCCCACGACCCTCAAAGGCGCGAAGCACACTAACTTCTCTAGAAAGCTCCTCCTTCATGAAAGATGCTTTAATAACGACTGGCTTCCCATCGCTGCGCGTTGCGCGGAGCACGAAGTTATAGGATAAATTGGAAAATGGAGCTTGAGGACTAAAGTCAAAGCGGCTTGCGCTGTCGGCGATCAGTTTAGGCAGCGCCTCCGACCATGCGACGCCTTGCTCACCGTGAAGCTCGTACATTCTTTCAATAAATGTATCAGGAATCACTATCATGCCGCCTTGCTCCTTTCAGCAATGTAGTCATAGAAAAAACAGTTACTCCCGTCTTTCTTCCCGCACTGGCTTCACATGCTGAGGAATGTCACGTTTAGCTATGGGCACGTACTCAATATCGAAGGACCCACGGTATCCAAAAAGTGTTCCAAAAATTTTGTTGTTCACCTGTACATCAATTTGAAACTTCCCTTTTTCATCATCGTACCACTCGCAGACATCCGCATAACCGGAAAAAATCATCGGAAACCGAAAACCTAGAATCCCCTCATAAAAAAATTGTTTCCCTGACCGCAGCCCCATACCGCCATTCTCCGCAACAAACATATCTATTTCAACGGCCAAATGCTGATGAGTGCCTAGATAATCTATAATTTTACGCCGTTTATCGCTGTAAATCATAGTAGCATCAAAACGTCTAATCCGGTCTGAGAATTGATAAGTCCGAATCCAAGTAACAGTCTCTCGCCCATAACTATCCCTGTATGCGTAATTCTCGATCGAGAATGGAATATGTTTTCCTCCTTGCGGAAAAAGGATGTTTCGCCACGCACCCAAGGCCAGGAAAGGAATGGTAAACCATTTGCCATACCAAACATGTTCCATAACCCCCTTGCCGATAGACGCTATTTGATTCTCGCTTCCGAAGCCAAATCGTTTTTGGATCTGGGGGTGGAGTTTGGAGAAGTCTTCACCGAGAACCTTTTCGTAGATTGAGGTCATGCTTGGTCCCTCCCTTCACCTGAACTTCGAAGACACCTTCTGGCACTCGGAAGCTCTGTTTCACCCAGTAGACTAATTATGGATAAGACTATCATTGCAACATTCAGAGTAATTGGATTGAAAGGCGCTACATAAGTCGCTGGATGTGAAGCAGCACTTAATCCAAGAAGAATCAAGACCAATATATTGATTTTATGCAGACTCCTTCGCTTCTTTCCGCTCAAAACGAGGAACAAGAGACCAAATCCGATTTCGCCTAATCCCATCAGAGTCAGGAGAGGCCTTCCATAATCAGCGAGGCCTGGTGTGCTCTGTATAATGTCCAACTCCCCCGAATCTGCTACTAACAGCTTCGGCACAAGCCCTTGATACATCCAGATAAAAAACAAGCTTATTTTCAATACAGCCTCTATAATAGAACGTCTGATCAATACATAGGGGGAAATCCCATGCTCTAGCCATAGACGCAAACAGTCAAAACTCCATGCTGTCGCCCACCCCATTATCGGCCGGAATATGAAACGGTCGATCCAAGTGCCGAATGGGCCATAACGGGTCCTATAATCATATCTAGTTAAGAAGCGAACACCTTCAACTGTAGGCACATAACGCCAAAATCCAGCTCCTTCTAAAATGAGCGAGATCGGATTAGGTGAGCTGAATTTCAGGCTAGAAGTCATAATGCCATCTCTCTCTTTGTTACCTACCGATTCGCCCTCTCCCGCAATATTAAGTCCAAAGCCGATATTGGTTTTATATACAAAGCGCTGCGGTTGTTCTTCATGGGATTTAGGAATATATGTAATCTCTGAGAACCTTAAGTCCCATTGTTGATGCAAATTAGGCGTCTGCGTGTATTTCCACAATGTTTCAATAGACACTTTCATAAGAATTTCTACATAAATGGGTTTTCTATTAATCATGGCAATTATCCTCTGAGTAAGTTGTCATTAATTACTTCACCACTCTTTACTAACTCTTTTCCAAATAATAACACAATTTTCCTGTTCCTGTGGAAGAAAGCTTATCAGAGTCCAATTATGGATTGAAATCGGGAACATCGATGTCAGCTCCACATGTCTCAGGAGTAGCGGCACTTGTTTTAGACCGAAATAAGCATTTAAGTCTTGCTGATTTAACAAAGTTATTGTTAGATACTTCAACTCCCCTTGGAAATGAGCTAGAATACGGACATGGGCTTGTTAATGCTGATGCAGCAATAAAAGCTCTGGAGGGATTAAATACAAACTAGCTTCTCTCATCATTTAGTTTATAAATGAAATAAGGCTCTAACAGCGTCACCCTCGGGAGCAAATAGATTATCTGCCAACTAGGTCGTATCCAGTGACATAGGTCTTTAAAAAGTCAAAAGCATTTGGATCGGATGGGTCGATGAATTGATCGATAACAATACCACTTTTGGGACTGATAACGAGATGTGATTTATCCTTTTTGAGTACTAGGGCTGGCAAGTAGGCCTCCTTCCCCTGTAAAGATACAAGAGTGCCGTCCAAGTACGTGTTATCTGGCAATTTGACGTTTTTATCAGCAATACAGATGTTTCTTAGTTTCTTAAGATCTGAACCTTCCTCAGGGATGCAAGCTTCCTCTGTATGTTTGCTTAATATGACATATTGATGCTCTGGGTCCCACTTGACCTCTTTTCCCATCATTTCGGCAACTGTCCGCAGCGGAACATATGTGGTTCCATTATTAATAAACGGAAGAGCATTCTCAGGAAAAACGATCTTTTGATTATTATTAAAAATGCCTTTTATTGTATAATATACCTCTATCATCGTTCCCACTGATGCATAGGCTTGAATCGATCCGAAGAATACCGCCCCACAGATAAAGCCAATTAGTATTTTCTTCATAGGTCAATCTCCTTTCTCGCAATTTTATCTATCATTGACATCAATCTCCATTGATTACACCACATTATGGAATAAAATACAAAATGAAGGTTATACCCTTCCGCGTTTAAAAGGAGATAACAAAAAGCCAAGGAGCTACGGGCTGCGCAAGAATAGGAACAGTGAAAAATAATCATCTGTTCCGTTTCATGGCTACCTTTGTGTCCTTGGCTTTATCAGTTGGCTGTGAACGCCCTATTATACTTTATGTTTGGCGACTATTTGGAAATCTCTCGTCAACGCGAGCGGCTGGCTCCCTTTCAGATAAAAGCCATCTTTCGCCCGCCAGGTGTGGCTTTGCTTATCTTTACGACGAATATACACGTAGTTGAAGGGTGTCGTTGCAAATGTTTTAAAGCCATTGTGGCTACATGCCCTGAGGAAAATCACGTCTTCTCCCAGTGAACGGTCAGGAAACCGCACCTTTCGAAGCACACGTCTGTGGAATAAAAGTGTACCCCCCTGCACAAACTGGGCCTCTTTGTTCCGCTCGTGGGGCGATCGAATGAGGAGCTGTTTGGTGGCCGCAAGAAAGACCAGGCATGCGTGCTTGCCAACAATATCGCTTTTCGTCCGGCGTATTGCTTTCATTTGCTCTTTTAAGTAGAAGGGCGAATAATAGTCATCATCATCGAATTTGGCGATATACAGGAACTTCGACTTGGAGATTCCGCAGTTGAGGCATTGACCTAACGAGGTCATCTCGTTAACTTGATACACACGGACATTGCCAACCTGTCGTGCTTTTCGGCGATAATCGTCGAGATTCATTCGGTCATGATTTAAAATAATGATGAGCTCTTTCTGCGGAAATTGCTGTCTTTGAAAATTGTACAGGATATTATCGAAAAATCTCGGGCGATTGGTACAAGTAATAATAGAAACGCCCTTTGCAGTCGCTTCTTTTCCCATTTCGCTACTCCCTTTCCTTTCAACTATTCAGCATATGCCTATAAAGGATAGTTGGTGCAGGCTAGAGACTATGGGCTGTTTTGGTTATGGCATACACCTCAAGATTGGCATACTCAGCGATTAGCGGGGCCATCTGGCGAAAGCCGATCTTCCCACCGCCAAGAGGCTTTCCGAACGATTTACCATCATCGACCCAATGAAAAATGGTCATGTCATTCACGGCGAATAAGATTTCACGCCCCCATTTAAATAATTTCATTCGGTAGGGGCCCCTGGCATCGCCAACAGAGGGGATTGGATCTCCGCCTTGCGAGACCAAATGAAAGCCATAGCTTTTGCGCAGATTGCAGGTGTGAAAGTTCCGCTCCTCTTCTTCCTTACGTCGGAAGTAGGAGACATGGAAAGCATCGATATCTCCATGGTGATATTGATCATACACGCCAGTTCTTGCGGAAAGCCGACTGTCAAACAAGTCTTCCCCATGGATTCCTCTAGCGGCAAAAAACAAGATACAAAGGCCCGGCTCACGAATCGGCCAAAAATCCCACGCAATCGCGATGTTGTCCGGAAATTCATCTGAACACCAATAGACGAAATTAGATTTCTGCCCCAGCTTGGGGTCGAGCTTGTTTTGCATTCGCATCCGATTCAGCGGAAAACTGACAACAGCCTCTCCTTCCATCTTGAAGTCACGCACATCATTCGCATCCGCCAAAGGGTTATGATAAATAAGCTCCTCCAGGGAGAATATTTCATGCCAATTCATCAACTACTTGCCTCCCCTCAATAAGCGGATAATTCCGCTCCAATCCCCGCCCATTTCCTTCCAAAACCAAGAACGTTGCTCTATAGAGAGCAACGAAGGTGGAACTCTGGAATCCCAAGGCATTCGCGAGAACGGTCTTGGATTAGATTTGGCTTCTTGCGGCCGAAACGGCATCACTTTCAATTTAGAACCCGTATCATCGAGTGCGATTTCAGGATTTCCATAGTTGATGACCCAACGAACAGCTGCCTTTTGAAGCTCATCTTTAACATCCTGAAAGTCGGGACTATCCGCCAAATCAACAAGTTCATGCGGATCATTCAGCAGATGGTACAGCTCTTCGCAGCCGCCGTTCTGATAAAAGAGATACTTCCACTCTTTGCTGCGAACATGGAGCATATAGTTAGGTGCCACATAGAATTCGGAACAGACGATCTCTCGCCTTACCGATGAAGGATCCGTAAGCAGTTCCAATAGATCCAAACCGGATCTGCCGTCAGGCTCGCGCTTCTCGCTTGTCCGATTGACAAGCGTCGGAAAAATATCAAGCAAGGTCGTCAATTCTTCACAGCGGGTCCCCGGTGCGATAACGCCAGGCCACCAGGCTAACATTGGAATGTGCAAACTACCCTCATGCCCTAGGTTTTTAAACCATAATCGGTGGTCGCCCAGCAGTTCACCATGATCCGATGTGAAAATAACGAGCGTATTGTCCGCCAGCCCCTCATCCTCCAACGTTTGCATAATCCGACCTATCTGTTCATCGATAAAAGTAATATTGGCATAATAATAGGCCCGGTTTGTACGTACGGCTTGCTCTGAGTATAGATCAGCTTCCATTGCTTGACGATGCGATGCGATATAAGGGTTTTTCGATGTTCCATCCTTATCGGACACCCAAGGCAGCGGCATGTCTTCCGGCGCATACAAATCCGTCAAGTGCGAAGGACAATCGAAAGGAGCATGTGGCTTGACGAACGATGTCCATAGGAAAAAGGGTTGGTCAGAGGGTCTTTCTTTTTGAAGCCACTCTACCGTTCGATCCCCGCACCATTGTGTGATATGAAGCTCTTTGGGCAGACCGTTCACGAGCGGCTTCAGTTCGTTATAACCAATCTCCGGAGGTTTCTCCCACCCCCAGGCATCATGCTCCATCAGGTAGCGGTCATAATCATCGAACCGGATCTCCTCTAAGCTTCCAGCCGTACGTACACCTCTCATTTCTTCTGATAAAATAAGATGGTCCATCCCATACGTTTGCTCGTCAGGTGTAAAATGCATCTTCCCGATCGCCTGAGTGTGATATCCGGCTTGGGACAAATAAGCTGCAATCGATTCATCCGCTCCAATAGCTGAGGCTGATTCGTTATTGAACACATGCGTCTTTCCCGCAGTAAACCCCGTCATGGTACAAGCTCTGGCAGGCGCACAAAGCGGATACGGAGTAATCGCGTTCTCGAAGACGGCCCCGTCCCGCCCCATGCGATCCAAATGTGGCGTTTGAATAATTTTATTTCCATAGACCCCTAACGTGTCCCATCGCTGCTGATCCGTAAAGATGAGAAGTAGATTCGGTCGGGTCTTCATGTTATTGGCATCTCGAGTAAAGATTCGAATTCTGGCATGTCGACCAGATACAAGTTGCCGTATCCCGACATATCACTAGTAAACAACACCTGTTTACCGTCCGGGCTTAGTCTTGGATGAACGTGAAGATTCTGCGTATGGAAACTGCCCCGGTGCTTGCATAATATACGCGGGCCTTGGAACCCAGTACCATCGTTCCGCCATACTTGCAGCGTATCTTGATATTGCTGCCCATGATAAGCGCTCGTTTGCTGACCGTCACCGATGACGAGCGATAGATCATTGGAATGAACATGCATATTCTGAAATGGAAATTCGTACTGCTCAATGTGACTATTATCAAAAAGGACAGATCCGATAATTTTTCCCGTATGATCCTCAAGAGAGTTCGTAAAACCGTGATAGCCGATGTGAATACCGTCTGACATCCAATATTCGTGACCGACATATTCATTGGTCATCTTATCCTTTACCTTCCAATTGCGTCCCGTTTCGATATCCAGCACCCAGATCCGATGATCAATCATTTCCCAAGGCCCTTCATGACAAAATGTTAACAGATGAGGCTGCGTTGGCGATGTATTGACGTGGCCGATCCAGAGCTGATCCTCATAAAGCTTTTTCACTTTTCCGCTCTCAGGCGATACCGCCATAATCATACTGTGCGGCTTCGCACGGAAATACTCCTCGAATCCCAAGTAACCATTCTTGGTATCCATCGCGATACTGTGCGTTAAATCCTGATTCAGACCAAAGCATAACCACTGCCCGTCTGCGGTGCAGCTCAAGCTGCCGAATTTATAATCCTGTGGAATCGTATAGAGAATCCTTTCTTCCATCGTTCCCAGGTTGATTGCCATGATTAAGTTGTCATAATAGAAATAGGCCTCATGTCCGTCTGGATGAAGAAAGGTCCCTTGAATCCGGGATTCACGGCCGCGTTCCAAATCCGTTAGTTGCGTCATACTGCCATTGTGCAAATCCATGCTGTATAGATTGGTAACATTCTCTCGATCCGATCCAAAGAGCAGCTTCCCATCCCCATAGAAGCCGTTATTCGTAAAATAGATATGGTGACTGTGCGAGCAGTGATTCGTTAGCTGAGTTACGGTTACACCCGTGATCAAATCTGTATAACTGCGCTGTTCCGAAGGCCAAACCGTACCTTTACCGCCTCTGGATCTTGCCATTGTCATCGCAATCGCTCCTTTGGGTCCAGTCCTATTGAGCGACTGGACCTATCCTCAAGTGTAGGTTCACTTACTTGCCTTACTTCCTTACTTAACCTTGCTTGCAGCGAAAGCTTCACTTATTTCTTTCGTATAGTCATCGCCACCGCTCTTTTTCCACAAATCCATGTCGGCTTTATAGCCGGCCTCATCCGTTTTGCCGACAATGAATTTAATTCTTGCATCTTCCACCATTTGATCCAATTGCGCGCCTTTTTGCGTGTAGGTTGTCGTTGTGAATGGCTCTCCTGGATTTGTGACAATGATCTTCTCATTTGCTTTTTGCACATCGACCGACTTCGTGCGAAGCGGTGTAGATGGTTTGAACATATCAGGTATAATGTACGGAATCGAAGATAAGATCTGGTTCATATTCTTGTTATTAATATCAGGAGCCATAGGGTCAGTCGGAACGATAAGAATAACCTGTTTGCCGTCCTCTACTTTATAGTGAACACCTTCAATACCAAAGTTGAGCAGCGCTTGCATGTCTTTATCATTGGTTTTATCCAAGAAAGTCAGCACTTTCTTCAGATCAGCTTCGGTTTTAACAGTGGATTTCGAGATCAGAAACATGCCGTTGTGTCCAGCTGTCGGTTGGTTATGAAGACCGGTAGGTCCGCTAACTGCTCCAATTAAATCAATACTGCCCTTCGGATTGACTTGCTTCATTTTCTCTTCAATTTGATAAGAGCGTTCTGTGACGTCAACCGCTACACCCGCTTGTCCGTTAATGATCGGATCATTCCATTTCGCGGAATCATAAACGGCAAAATCTTGATTGATTAGCTTCTCATCATACAGCTTTTTAAAAAACTTGAGAGCCTCCATATATTCTGGGGTCAAATGGGCAGGTATCAGCTTGCCGTCTTTCTCAGCCCACTTATTCGGAGCCCCGAACCAAGTTTGCATAATATCAAAAGGACCCGCATATTTGGTTACGACCATGCCGTACGTATCATTTTTGCCGTTCTTATCAGGATCGTTGGTGGTGAATGCCTTTAACATGGCATAAAATTCATCAATCGTCTGCGGTTCCTTCATGCCTAAATTATCAAGCCAGTCCTTACGATAGCTGATCCCCATCCGTCCGATCGGGCGGGATACGTAGAGGCCATAGAATTTGCCATTAACTGACGTGTTGTTAAGAACAGTTGGGTTTGCTTGTTTAAGATTCGGATAATCTTTGAGATAAGGACCGATTTCCCAGAATGCGCCTCCTTTAATAGCGTTGGCAACAGCCGGCAACTTCGCGTTATTTACAAATAGAAGCGAAGGAACGGAACCGGAAGCAAGCGTTATGTTCAGTTTATCGTTATAGCTTGCATCAGGAACAAATTGGAAATCGAGTTTCGTTTTCGTGTATTCTTCGACTTTTTTCCACACTTTACTTTCCGGGGTAGCCGTATCATTGTAGTAGCTCTTCAACATAATACTAATCGGGAAAGGCTTTTCATTGGCAACCGGCGTCGTCCCTGCAGTCGTCTTAGGTGTCGATTTAGATCCTCCAGTATCCGAGCTGCACCCCGCAATAACTGTAACTGCCAATATCACGCTGGTTGTTGCAAATAATGGTTTTTTCTTTTTATCCCAATTCATCGTCTATTTCCTCCCTTTGTCAATTCAAAATGTACTTGTTTATGATGAAGCAGCCCTCTGTCTTCAACCCTTTTCCGATCTAGGACGAATACTGCGACAATCCGAAAATAGTCACCGCTAACACGATAGCGTTTAACCTTTTACCGCACCGATTAAAACACCTTTGGCAAAATACTTTTGAATAAACGGGTATACCATCAAAATCGGCAATGTGCCCACGACGATGATCGCCATTTTAATCGATTGATCCGGTGGTTTTACGTAAGTAGGATCGTAAGTTCCCATTTCAAGCGCTCCCGTTGCCATAAGAACAATTTGCCGCAAGAGAACCTGCATCGGCCACTTCTTGGCGTCAGATAGATAAATCAAAGCATTGAAGAAATCATTCCAATGGGCAACGGCGTAGAAAAGAGCAAATGTTGCGATAACCGGTTTAGAGAGCGGCAGCACAATTCGCCACAGCACACCAATATCGTTGCACCCATCAATGCGGGCTGATTCAATCAGTTCGTTCGGGATTTCTTGAAAAAATGATTTCACGACAATTAAATTAAAGGCGTTGATCGCGACAGGCAGCATGACCGCCCAGTAGGTGTTCAATAGTCCTAAACTTTTTACAACCAGATAAGTAGGAATAATCCCGCCGCTAAACACCATCGTAAAGATGATCATATTCAAGACGATATTCCGGCCAATCATCTGCTTCCGCGATAACGCATAGGCCATCGTAAAGGTGAAAAATAGATTTACAAGGGTCCCTCCCACCGTTATAAATACGGATACGACCAAACTACGTGGCAGCGTATTATCTTTAAAAACAAATTTATAAGCATCAAATGTAATGTCCTTGGGGATGAGGAAAAAAGATCTGCTTCCGATCTCCAGATCGCTTGCGAACGATCCCGCCACGATATACATAACCGGAAGAATCATGGCAAGAGCAACAATCGCAAGAAACAAATAGTTGGCGATATCAAAGCATTTTTCGCCTACAGACATATGACGAGTGTTCATCGTGATCTCCTCCTTTCAATCAGAATATACCGGAATGCCCAGCCCTTTTGGCCAAATAATTGGTTGTGAACACGAGAATGACACTGATAATGGCTTTAAATAGCCCTACTGCGGCACTATAGCTGAAAGCGCCCTGAATGATCCCCGCCGTGTAAACATAGGTGTCAAATACTTCGGCAACCGGCCTATTTAGCGGGTTAATCATTAATAAAACCTGTTCAAATCCACGATCCATAAAGTGGCCCATACGCAAAATCAGCACGACAATGATAGTCCCCTGAATAGCTGGCAGCGTAATGTGCCAAAGCTGGCGAAATCGATTCGCTCCATCCACGATGGCGGCTTCATATTGCTCTTGATCCACCCCTGCAAGCGCTGCGAGGAAGATGATCGTTCCCCAGCCCATCTCTTTCCAAATACTCTGTGTAATGATCATGGGACGAAACCAGCTCTCACTAGTTAGAAAGTCGATTTTATGCCCGAATAGCTTCAGCACCCATTCATTGATGACCCCACCTTCGGTCGTTAGAAGAAGATAAGAAATACTGGCAACGATAACCATCGAAATAAAATGCGGAATATAAATCAGCGATTGAATAAACCGTTTGTAGAAAGATTTGCGGACTTCGTTTAGCAATATAGCCAGGATAATTGGCGCCGGGAAGAAAAACACCATGTCATACAAACCAAGCAAAAGCGTATTGCGTATCAATTGAAAAAAGACAGGATCTTGAAAAAATTGTTTGAAATTAGCTAGCCCGACCCACTCGCTCTCCAAAAAACCAACATAAGGCTGATAATTTTTGAAGGCTAACAGGACCCCCCACATCGGAACATATTTAAATAGTAGGAAGTAGGCCAATCCCGGCAGCAGCAGCAACAGCAAGTATTTATCTCTAACTACTTTGGCTATCCATGTGCTTCGCTTGGAAGTTCTTACGGTTGGGACAGGCACGATGTACTGTTCAGCTTCCGATGTTTTGATCATGTTCTCACTCCTTCGCAATTGCGATTTCAGCTTGTGGCTTTGTAGGTTAAACACTATAAGATTCGAAAATTTCTGACAATAACACTATTTCGAAAGCGCTTTAGCAAAAAAGTATGAATCTAGAAAAAAATGATTAGCATGAAATCCTTACTCCATCTGCGAGTTATCCGTTGCCCATTTGTACGTTAGAAGTGAAGATAGGAAGACTAATGCCAGACCCTGCCCCCAGCCTTGAATCCGCCCATGTGCCACCCCTTTATAGCCCTCGACACCCTTCATTACCGCTGTTCCAGCCGATACATCTAACACAGTACCGTTATGCGAAACTTTCGATACTATGGCAGGCACAGCCTTCTGAATATATTTATTGTACATCGGCGCGCCGATGGCTTCATTATACCGTATCAATCCCGCAGCAAGACCCGCGGAGCCCGATGTCTCCTCATAGGCCGTTGGATCGTTCAGTACCGTGTGCCAAAGTCCCTGATCGGATTGCAGCCGAACGATGCTGCTGAGTTGATCACGCAAGGAATCGTAAATTTTCATGTAGGATGGATGTGTAACTTCTACAAGATGCAGCGCTTCGGACATGGTATAAGCCGCCCATGAATTGCCCCTCGCCCAATAAACGCCGGACATGTTATTCTGGGCGATATGGTCCCAACCGTGTAGATACAAATTCGTTTCCCGATCCTGCAAGAAACGCTCATGGGCATGGTACTGGAGCAAGCCATCCTCCAGCCAATCGTTTCTGCGCAGCAGCGTTCCGATACGAATCAGAAAATAGCCGGCCATAAACATCGTATCCACCCAAGCTTGCTGCGGAAAATCGTAATTTTGGGAGACCGTATGCTGAAACACGCCATCAGCGAATCGAACAGCATCCGTTCTCAGGAATTCCGCCATCTGAACAGCCGTTTCCAGATAACGTTCGCATTGGGTTTGCTCGTAAAGGGTAAGCAAGGTATGACCGATGGATACCGCGTTAACCGTTAATGGCGGAATGCCATCCTCGAACTGCTCATCGATCCATGCCCGTAGTGGTTCCAAATACGTCGTTTCACCCGTAGCCAGAAATGCTTGTCCTACTCCATAGAAAGCGACACCGGCTGGCCAATCCCATGTCATATCCATCTGAAACGTTCTCGTAACGATCCGGTCGATCGCTTGTTTAATCTCCAATTCATTCATCGTTACGTATTTCAAAACCGTTCATCTCCCATCGGTAGTTCGTTCCCAATCAGCTCCAGGCATATAATTGCATTCAATGACCATTGCGATGTGACGTTCGTCGTGATGTTCGGCCGTTCATGAATAGGTCGCACATAGGCGAGCTCAGGCACTGGATACGTGCGTGTTGCGTCCTCGCTTTCACCCGGCAGACGATTCTCCATAAGGATACGCCATGTTTTCACTGCCAATTCCGTATTGCCGCGCCTATTGGCAGCGTAAGCAGCCATCCCTGCCGCAAACATCGGCCAGCTGAACTTGTCAGCATGCATAATACCATTCGTGCGAGCTAACCTCTCTTCAGGTTCCAGGTAATAGAATTCCCCAAATTCTACGAGCATGTCGTCCCATTCCGGATCGGAGAGCAGATGTGCAAGCTCGATCCACACTTGCGGAGCGCCGAAAGAAACGACCATGTGATAAGCGTAATTACCGTCGCTGATATGGGTAAGAATCCCGCTGTTGGGATCGTATCCGAATGTAGTCCCTGAGAGAAGCCGGAAGGGTGCAGCCTTCAAATTCTTAATCCCTTGCAGGATCTTATCGCGGTATTCGGAAGTCTCGAAGCGCTCCCATTGCGACATCCAATTGGAACTGAAGGCCGCCCAGTCCGGGCCGCTCCTGACGTGGGTTGGATGTTCATCCTTCGGGAAATAGGCTCGCATCGGGTCAATGACTACGGTCGCGAAGTCGGCGTCGGCCACTTCCGCCAAAATATCGCCAATTCGTTCATCTGCTGTCAAGAAGTAATAATACCGGTGCAGTCCTGCCATAGCGATACGCGCTTCCTTGCATCCGCAGCCCCAGTGAACGACGTTATGTCGAGAACCAAGCCCGGCATATTCGCCCAAATGATACATATCGACTTCACTCGTATGACGCGTCATAGCTTCAGCTATGCGGAACAAATCGGCTCGTCCCGACCGCAGGAAGGAAAGCCATAGCCAGATATTCGGCACAAGCTCCGTATTCTGCCAGGCAAATCCGCCTACGTCGTATCTCCATTCATGTCGTACGTCATCATACGTATGCATGAAATCTCCATAATCCCAGAAACCGTACCACCTTCGTTGTTCGATCTCCTGCTTGTAGAAGCTCAGGCAAGCGTCGAGTTGCTCTTCCATCCAAGCTTTAGCAGGCGTACTGCGGTCAGGCAGGCTCCAGATACCGAATACGTTCGTATCATGATAACGTGCTGGCTCGCAGATGAGCTGCGGCGGGGCTTGAACTTGTTCGGTCATATCGGCAAGTTCCGCAGCAGTCGGAGTCGCCTCGCAGCACCAAAGCATTAGCTCGTTCGTATTTCCGATTCCATAAGGTGTGCTGCCCAGCTCTTCCGCTCCTTCATAGGCGGATTCCACATGTGTTGCCGTATCATAATGACGCATATCCATAGCCGCCGCATCCGGCGACCAGAACCAGAGTGTTAGCTTGGCCTCATCTGTCGTCATCCCGTTTAATTCTAGAGATGCAGGGTGCTTCTGCCAAAAATTGCGCAGCCCGGCTGCAAGTCCGCCGTAAGCGTCTCCGGCATATACGAGCCCTCTCGAACGATTGCCGCTGACGGCTTTCACCCAACTGCATGCTTCATTGGTTTGTTTGACGACAGTATAGGAGTCGGCGGAAAGCTGATTTAACTTGTAATTGTCCCATGCAGCGGAATCATCCAGCAGCATCTTGAACTTGGCATCCTTCTCTTGATCGAAGGCAATCGGTTCACCGGCTTGCTGCTGCCGGAACATATCCATATAGACGCCCTTCGTTCGCCATGTTGACAAGTGACGGGGCGATTCACTGAAAAAGCCCGTATCGCCAGCAAAACGAACATACCTGTTATAAAGGGGCGCAGTCAGCGGCAAACCAAACGAGATGCCAAGCCCTTTCACGAAATCCTCCTGCGGATTTCCATTGAATAGGAAGGTATGAACGATCCGAATCGATGCTTGGTTGGCATAGAAATATAGACGCAGTCTGAAGGGGAGCCACGAACGATCGCCTGCCCTGGAGAGATGCTCGCCCTCCACCCTGAGTACGACGCGCGAAGGACCCATCTGTTCAATCGTTACGGATGTGACCTCGCCGGTGAATGATTCTTCCTGGTAAACACGGCCGCTCGCTGTCGTCCGTCGCTCCTCGCGCATACAAACGAGCGAACCTTCCGAGCTGATTAACTTCTCTCCATGATAGAGAGCGCGGATTAATGCCTTTCCCTGCTTAGCTACGATACATCGGATGACACCGGTATCGACGGTCACTTCATCAGCAGATTGTGTAACCTTCAGGTCTGAGCCTGTCTGCTTCGCTTTAGACTCTTCATCCGCAGCTTGCAGTAAATAGCCTTTACTTTCTGGCTTGTTGAACGACGTAGCGTGCGCTGTCCACTTCACACTCCCGTCAGGCCAATAGGCGGTTGGCCAACTCTGAAGCTTCAGCGGATCTCCTGATGGATTGATCAGGGTGAACGAACTGGCTTTCAGCCGATCCAATTCACCTTGAGGCCAAGGTACTCCCCATGTAACGCCGCAAGAATTCGGAAGCGCTTGTTCCAGCCAATGCACGCGGACTTGCTTTATCTGTTCCATTTCTCTTGTACCCCTTTCCCAATTTATTTGGTTCCTTGGTTCCAGATTAATATCTGGGGGAATTTCCATCAATGACACTTTCTAACGCCCTATAGGATGGGATATTTCACTTTTTTGCGGGATTAAGACTTTTTTTCAAACTCAAAAAAACCGCCTCTATGGGCGGTTTTGCAGGATGAAGCGATTAGTTTCTGTTTAACTCCCGATATCGGCTTGGCGTTATGCCTTCTTGTTTCTTGAAAATTCGGTTAAAATAGCTTGGCTGATAGCCAGCCATTTCGGCAATGTCATTGATTTTCATATCCGTATCACGTAAAAGCTCCTTCGCTTTTCCGATTCGAAGCTCGGTTAAATAGTCAATAAAATTTTTGCCGCTGACCTGCTTGAATACTTTGCTTAGCGCAACCGTATTCGTACCCGCGTAGTCGGCGCAGCTGTCCAGCGATATATCCTTCATGTAATTGGTCTGCAGATAGATCATTGTCATTTCTACTGTCTTCTTCATTTGTGCGTCAGATCGCGATTCCAGCTCCGCCATGATTGTGCTTATTACTTTATCGTGGAACCAGGCGATCATTTTCAGCGGGTCTCCGATTTGCATAAGTTGTTCGTATAAATTGACCGATTTAAATATTCGGTTTGGATCCAAGTTTGCAAGCCGAATCGCATGCAAGATACTCCCTAGCAATTGAAGATTGCCTTGCTGAATGTCGATCACCTTGGCTCCGCGTTCGAGCAATTCGTCCATAAAAGCCTGAATAAGCTGCTTCGCTTCTTCATTGTGACCGACCCGAATCGCTTGAATAATCTCTCTTTCGAGTGCGAATGGATAATGAATTTCATGGTTCTCTTTCTCGAGTTCATCCAGCGTTTCCAGGTCAATAATTTGGTTGCGGCTTTCGAAACGGCGTCTGCTGGATGCCTGCATCGCTTCCTCGAAACGGGAGGGCACATGGACGACAGACAAAGCAAGATTGCCGATGGTGACCGATACGTACATTTTCAGCGTGTTATGAATTCCTTGAGTCAGTTCTTGACTGAACGTTCTGATTACTTCTGGCTTCTCAATTCCTTCTGATAGAATGATGAGGATACCAATGGACAAATCGTGAAAATTCAACACTTCTGCTTGTTCGAAACGACTCGACGCCAGCTCCTTCGTAATATTGGCAGCAGCGAAAGTGACCAGCCCTTCATCGCCGGACGAGAAGCGCCCCTCCAAATTTTCAAACCCGCTCAGTTGAATATACAGCATGGCGTATTGCCGATTGTCCACTGACCAGCCAAAATTGCGCATTCGCTCCAGGAGAGCTTGCTCGGAGTATGAGTAGAGATACCCTTGAACAAGTTGCAGCAGGAAGCCTTCCTTCAGATGCGGGAGCTGCTCCTCCAGCTTATTCTGAAGCGTCATACTCTCTCGGGTTAAATTCAGCCATTCTTTCTCAATAATTTTAAAATCATCATTTTGTTCTTTCCGGAGCGCCGCTATGCCTGTCTTTCCCGTTAGCAAGTTGACTAACTGTGCGATAGGTGAATAGATACGCCGGGAAGCCAGCCAAGATAAAACGAACGCGAGCAGCAGCATCCCGATGCTTAGCGTCAAAACCAATTGAGAAATAAAAACGACCGGCTTGGTAATTGCGCTGATCGGCGATGCCGTGACATACGTCCAAGTGGTACCGACGCGGGACATGGTGCCGAACGCTACCGTATACGTCGCTTCGTTCCATTCAAACAGGAATGAGCCTGATTGGGTCTTCCTGGCCAGCACCTCACTCTTAATAGCTTCATCCAATTGCGATGCTGGCCCTCTCCCCGAGCTAGACAGCAATCGATCGCCATTTTCCTCCAATAGAAACGTCCCCCCGTCGGTATACGGGGCTAACGTTTGCAGCAATTTGGCGACCTTCTCGGTGTTGAGCCGAACCGCAATGACGCCAAATGGGTTCTCGTTGGTTTCAGGTATTTTCACCATTAACGACAGGGCGTTGTCACGTGGAAAACCGGATTCCGAAGTATGCTGAGACCAGAAAACCTTCTTATCAATCGCTAGCAAATCCCTATATCCTTCGATCTGTACAGCACTCGTTATTGCTTCGTACTGCGGATGAAACCGCACCGGGGCTGCCCCCTCCAAGAATAACTCGGTTTCCAAAGCCAGCGGATTCGCGCCTTTCATATTGGCTAGCGTCTGCGTCATGTTGCGAGCAATCTCGAAATCACGCGATAGAGTTAGACTTGCTAATGAGTAACTGAAACTTGGATCGAAGGCCCAATGCATAACCGACGTCTCCAAATAAGCGAACTGCTCGTCAATGTTAGCTGCTCTCAGCTGAATCTGTTTATTATGCATTTGGAGCAGCTCATTTTCCAGACGCCCTCCAGCCAGCCAATAAATGAAACCTCCGAAGATAAGCCCAGGAATACTGGAAATAAGGAGAATCATAATCCAATTATTTCGAAAGCGCTTACTTTTGAACACAAAATCACTTCCCCTGATATCCGTATGTCTGAACTTTACAATGTGTCTTTATCTGGCAGGTATGCTTAATATTTAATAATTCGCCTAATTCGATCATTTCCCTTTATTGTTTTAAATAAGCTGATCTTGGGATATGATCCAGACCGCTATAACGTTCACCCCCCTGCTTGTTACGAAGGTTGGTTCGGACGCTCTATCGGGTCCAGCCAAGGATAGCCACTGGCTTTGGGAATAGTGAGCGACTGAGTGAGTGAATGAGTGACTAAGTGGGAACTATGATCCTCTATTTCCCATAAAGTCGACACTTCCGCAGGCAATAGGAAACTATGATCCTCTATTTTACGCAATTCAGCCAAGATGGAAGCATTTAGGGGCAAATAAGACCCTGTAGTTCCCTCTCAAGTCAAAATCAGCTCATTTCGCTCAAATAGCGCCCTGTAGTTCCCCTTCACGATGGCTTCAATCTCGTTTTTGTTGCCAAGCAGCTTACCCAGCGCAATGAGGGATGAAACAGCCTTATTTCCTTCCATACTTGGAGATGAATAGGCAAGCTACATGATCGACTTTCCGCTAAATTGCTCCCTCTCGCTAACTGGAGTATTCCGAACAAATTCGCGCTTGGGAGTAGGCGTAGCTACGGATTAGAGCCTCCAAAGACCCCTATTCCCCAAAACGAGCCGATTTGGGCACGTATAAGAGCTTCCATGAGCTCTTAATTCTTGGGTTGGAGGAGTTTCGGGGGTTAAATCGGGATTTATTGGATGGTTGGCAATGAAAAAAAGGCTGCCCTTGAATAACCATTCTAGCCGCCAAATTAGTCACTTCTTTTTTCGCTCAGTGATCTTGAAAGTCTCCAAACGCGATGCGGTATGCAATCAGAAAAGTAGACGCTATTCGTCACATTATTTATTTGAGCCCAATATTCTCCCTCTATGCTCACAATCTTGGTTGGTACGTGCCGTAGGGTTCCGTCTGGGTCGATCACGACGGCTGTCGTGATTTGGCCTGCATCGGCTCGTAATTCCAGCACAGCATTCTTTTGCTCCATGCTTTTAACCATTTGCCCGGTCAGTTTACCAATAAACGCATCGGTTTTATCCGAAGTCGACAAAATAATAACACTGTTTCCTCCACCTGCGGATAAGCGTTGTTCCAGCTTTTGTGCATCCCCGGTATAGGTTGTTGTGGATTTGCCGCCTAGTTCATCCTTGGCTGTGGTACCAAATATTCGTTCGATTCATTATATCAACTCGTTCCTTTGGTTATAATGCGGTAAGATCCATTTCAAGGGCAGATTTTTATTGATCATGACGGGGACACAAAAAAAGCTGCCGCATACGATCTAGAAAGATCGCAATGCAGCAGCTTGTGGTTTAAGACTGTTGAGCTGGAGCTGAGGGTCCACCCGGCTTGTCATGGTGTTGTTTCGGCCCCTCATTATGTGGCGGCGCGCTTGGGCGTTCCCCGCCTTTGCGTTCGACGAAGCTTTTGAGCTCGTCGGTTAAGCTG
The DNA here is from genome assembly GCF_014640555.1 of Paenibacillus marchantiophytorum. Lineage (GTDB taxonomy): Bacteria > Bacillota > Bacilli > Paenibacillales > NBRC-103111 > Paenibacillus_E > Paenibacillus_E marchantiophytorum. Next base: position 165,345 of record NZ_BMHE01000007.1, read on the forward strand.
TCTTTCAGCTTGGCTATCAGCTGATCTTCCGTTATCCCTTTGGCAGCGGCGATTTCGGCAATCGATTTCCCTGCTTTGCGCTCGCTGTTCAGTTCATCTTCGGTGATGCCCAGCATAGCTGCAAGCTGATGCGGATCTCCCCAGATGCCGCCAGGCATACTGCCCGGGCGAGGCCCCTGGTTCGGTTTCCCTTTGAAATCCATCACCCTAGGTTTGGCTTCAATGGCTTTCTTCAAGCGTTCAGCCAGACCAGACTTAAGCTTATCGGCCTGTTCCTGCTTAATTTTACCTGCGCTTAGCGCATCGTCAATCTTCTTCGTCTCGGATGCGGTCAACTTGCTGAGGAGCTCATCTTCCGTTAAATTGGCTTTCTCTTTGGCAATCTCAACGAGTGTCTTTCCCAGCTTGATTTGTTCTTTCAAAACAGACGGGTCGATGCCGAGAATGGCCGCGTAATCTTGCGGTCCTTTGCCAAATTCGAAGCCGCCTTTTACGGGTCCATGACCTTCGAAACCTTTATGATTGCGGTCTTGGAATGTATCTTTCTTAGGTGCAGATGTGGCTGTGCTCGTTTCATTAGCGAATACTTGATTATGCTGCAGCGCAAAGCCGCCGCCGACCAGCAAGCCGGCTGCGAGAGTACCGATCACCATTTTTTTATGAAGCTGCTTCATCTAGGATTCCACCTTTTTCATGAATTGGTCGTATTTTCTTCAGTATAGAGCTTAATTGTGAAGGAAATTAGAACACTTTCCAAATTCATAAAAAGATATGGCTACCGCTTCGAACGTGCTATTAGAACGAAACAAAGAATCGCGCCAACTTCCATCACAGCGATGATGATGCCTAGCGGAACCGCGGTTTGGCTGCCCCAAATCCCAACGAGCGGAGCAATAATACCGCCTATAATGAAAGAAAGCAAGCCCAGCAAGGCTGCCGCACTGCCCGCGGTCTTCCCTTGGCTTTGGAGCGCCAGCGAAGATGTGGCTACAGAAACAGGACCGACACTTGCAACAATGAAGAAAAAAGCCGTCAAAATGACATATAGCCCCGCTCCGGCAAGGGTCGCAACGAGTAAGAGCAGACCGCCAAAGGCAGCCATAACAAGGCCGCTGGCAAGCAATCGCTCATCGCTCACTTTCCCTGCGAGTCTGCCCGTCACTTGTCCGGCAATAATGACGCCGATACCGTTCACGGCAAAGACGAGACTGAACATTTGCGGCGATACCCCAAAAATGTCCTGCAAGACGAACGGCGAGCCTGAAATATAGGCAAACATGCCCGCGAACACGAGACCCTGCGTGAGCGCATAGCCCATGAATAGACGATCTGCCAACAGTCCGCCAAATATGCGCAGGGTGTTAGGCAAGCCGCCTTTGGAACGGCGTTCAGGCAGATGTGTTTCTTTGAGCCCAAACACAACTGCCAGCAACATCACGACACCAATTAAGCTCAGCACCAGGAAAACACCGCGCCATGATGTGAACTCAAGCAGTTGTCCCCCGAGAATGGGAGCAAGAATAGGAGCAGCCCCGTTCACCAGCATGAGCAGAGCAAAAAACTTCGTCAGCTCCACCCCTTCATACATATCGCGAACAATCGCTCTAGAAATAACGATGCCGGCAGCCCCTGCCATGCCCTGAATAAATCGCAATCCTAGAAACATCCAGATGGACGGAGCAAACATACATAGAATAGAAGCAAGCGCATAAATAATAAGTCCCACGATCAGCGGCATTCGTCTCCCGCGCACATCACTGACCGAACCTGCGATCAGTTGACCGATGGAGAGGCCGATCATACAGGCCGTTAAACTCATCTGCGCCAGCGAGGTTGTCGTTTGCAAATCACCCGCGATGACAGGCAGCGCCGGCAAGTACATATCCAAGGAAAGCGGGCCAAAAGACGCCAGTGCCCCCAACACAAGCACGATCCATAGCCTGCGCGAGCGGGCTGAGGACAAAGTGGCTTGAGAAGCTATAGGATTAGACATTCGTTATCACAAACTTTCCTTAGTCTTTCATTTCAAGCTAACATTGGCCGCTGAATTTGTCTAGAAGAAATGGCTAATTCCCATTTTTGTGTTTTCCAAGCTATGGCGCTTGGATCGGACTAATCAGTTTAAGGAGTTGTTTCACATCTTCTTGCCTAATTGGTTTGAGCGAACTTGTGATGACAGAAACGACATGGCTAATATTGATACTTGAAACTCCTTGGAAATAGGCGGATTTCAACTGTGATTCTACTTGAGCGGTGGTGGAATTATTGGTTAAAGGTACGCTCACATATTCTACCGCTTCATAGTCTTCTCCCGAATTTGTCTGATACGCGTAAATTAGAAGCTCAGTAGACCCATCAGAAACAGCTTCTTGAGAGATAGCAATGGCCATAGCTGCTGCTTTGGGAACCTTGCCAATTAGATGCTTGCCTGCGCTGCCTCCATTCGCATAGACGGCATAGCCAAAAACGGTTGATGAATTGGGTGGATTACTCCACGTTAGATACCCATGCCTAAGCTCATCAGAGGCATCCCAGTCTATGAAATTCGAATTCGCAGCCTTAACGGTTGGATACTTGACTGGAAGTGTATAGTAGACGGGCAGACTTTCTACTCCCTGTGAGGAGACGGCATAAACGGCTACCATCTTAGCCCCGGTCGGAACGACAATATCTTCTAGGAAATCCGTAAAGTTGATATTCCAGCGTTTAGGAAGTCTTATCGAACGAATCGGTTGAATTTTATTGCCAGCAGCATCTGCGAAATAAATAGTATGCCCTTTGATAGTCTCTGGCGATGTCCCCACATTCCAGCCAAGACTTCCTCGAATTGTAGTCGGATGCGTGTAGTTGAAATAACTGTTAAAGAAACTTGGTGTAGGCAAACTTGAAGAATAGGTAACCGAGGTAACCGAATCCGATAATCTATTGTCAAATACAATCACTTGCTTAGGAAAGCCTACTTCCTCTCCGGAAGGATTAACAACAGCTTTGATAACGAGAATCGCCGCGTCTTCTGGTAAGGTGGAAATGGCTATTTGATAGGACTTATCCTCTCTTTTGGCAAAGGAACCTAGGTAGTGCTCATCTTCGGAATAGTCGTCATTTTTGATCACATAAAAAACAGTATAGCCAGCAATGCCTGTCTCATCTGATGCTCCAGACCATTTTAATAAACCATCTATTGCATCGCCATAAGGATTATTATCAATAAATTGAGCCGCAACGGGTTCAAAAAAAGGCTGCTTCCAGAGTTTCTTCGTTTGGTTTTCTACAAAGTTATTATTGTTTACAAGTTCAATGCCAATTCTGGTAGCACCAGGAGGTATGGGGGTTGCAGGTATTGTGATGGAGTTATATAAATTATAGTTGACTGTAAGGTTTGACATAAAAGGAGAACCGATCATGGCATCTTGATCATTATAAAAGGCTACATTAGCTTTGGTTCCCGCACTTGGATTGCCAACATAAAAAGTAACAAAGCCGTTAAATTCCGTTGGCGTCCAGTAGCTGTTATCCGCATAGGTAAGATTCTGAATGAAAGCCGTATTCGGAATGATCATATTAACCGTCTGCGCATAATTGCCACTAACTTGTACATCCGACAATACAATAGGTTCTTTGTTATTGGCACTAATGACCATCTGATAGGAGCCGGGAAGAAGGCCTTCAATCTTCGCAACACCGCTATAATTCGCCCGAATGGTCACTGGAACCTGCAAATTGACTGAGCTAAGCACGACCTTCACATTGTTGGCGGGCAAATTATTCGCATCATAGACCGTTAAAGTGACCGACGCGCTTTCCACCACTTCAGCTTTTACCGGTTTATCCCCCATGGACAACGCGAACAGCAGCCAAAAGGTTACCAAAACCAGTGTTGAAACAACCCTCACACTGCTTAATTTCATGCATATGCACCCCTTATACCTAGATCTATTGTCATGCATATTCGACACAATGTGACATTCCCCTTTTTTTGAGTATATAAAAGCCCAACTAGCCAGATATAGACGGCTTCGCTGCCCTCCGACTATCAACCTTCATCATTGCAGCAGCTCCCAGCAAAGCCGCGCCAGTAATCAGAAATACGAACTGGATGCTGATCCAGCCGCCTAGAAGGCCACCGATCATAGGTCCTGCCATCATGCCGAATTGGCTTGCGGTTTGGTTTAAGCTGATTGCCCTGCCACGGAACTCGTTGTCGGCATATTGGACAATTAGCGCATTCAAAGCCGGGTAAACGGCAGCAAAAAACAGGCCATAACTAAACCGCAGCACACCAAACGCGATCAAATTATGCGTGCCGAGCTGCAGCAGATTGCCAATACCTCCACCGATTAATCCAATGTAGAGAGTCTTGTCATAGCCGATTCGCTGACCGATGATTCCCCATCGCGATCCCATTATAACGGTAGCCACGCCTACGGCTGAGAAAATAATGCCCGAGCTCAGCGAGGCCCCCTTGGCGCTGCCGCCAATCTCGATCACATATAGCGTCAACAGCGGCTCTAAAATCATAACCGACGTCGCCACTAACAGCGTCATGCTAAAAACCCGCATCAAACGCTTATTGCCTGCCGCTTGTTTCATATCTTCCCAAACACTGGGCCGAGTCCCCTTCGGTTTCTCGTGAACTTCCTTCACCCAGATAACCGCAATTGCCGCGGATATGAGCATAACGCAGCCCGACACTACGAAGCATTCTCGCGTCCCAACCCAGTGGCTCAGCACGCCGCCGACCAAAGGACCAAGTATGCCTCCGGTTGCTGTAGCCGTTGACATCACGCCCAAGGCGTAGCCAACCTGCTTATCCGGCGTATTCGTCCCCACCAAGGCAATAGCAGCAGGAATAAACCCTGCCATTAGCCCCTGCAGAATCCTAACAGCAATAAACGTATAAGGATCATGCACAAAGAAAGTGATAAAGTATACGGCACATAAGCTAAATCCAGAGCGGATTAACATCGGCTTCCTGCCATATTTATCTGCGAGTGAGCCCCAATACGGGGCGATCAAAGCGCTCGATAGAAAGCCAACCGAGAAAGTGACCCCTGACCATGCCTCCAGCTCACTCTGAATGCCCAGCTCCTCCTGCAAAAATAGCGGGATAAAAGGGATTGAAAGCGTGTAAGCCATCCCACAAAAAAAGACGCCGATCCATAAAATAAACAGATTACGTTTCCAGCGGAATTCCATGCTTTCACCACCTTCCGAATCAATTAGTTGCATATGCCACTAAATTTACCATTGCTTTCTGGAGACTGTCAAACATGGATCGATAGATTTTTTCTATGCAAAAGGCCCCTTAATAGCCTGCTGCTCCAAGCGAATGGAAACCTGAGGCAAGCACCCTTCCGTAGCGCATCCCCAACAAAAAAAAGCCCCCAACCGCTCCATTCGGAGTTGGTTAGAGGCTCTGCCACTTTACTTCGTAACTTTAACCGTCAACTTGTCACTCGAGGTAACTCCGGCTGCGTTGACCAACTCGCTGCGGTACTCGTACACGCCAACCGCTTTGCCAGTAATCTTCGTTACAGCACTTTGCGCACTTGGAGAAGCTGCGTTCAAGCTTTTCGTATCGACCAGAACACCATTCTCGTACAACCGATACTCGGTTGCATTCGTGCCCCACCACATGTTCATGCTCACTTGGTAGTTGCCGTCTCCATCCCAATTATCTTGGGAAAGCACCGGTTTGCCTGGGGATGCTTCTGTTATCGAAACGACAAGCGGACTGCTTGTTGTCGTCCCGAAGGAATTGATAAGTTCACTAGTATACGTATAAGTGCCATTAGCTTTACCCTTCACATCAACTTTAGCCACTTGCGCTGCCGGAGATGCGTCTGTCAAAGCTTGCGTACTGATGAGCACGCCATTTTCGTACAATTTGAGAATAGAGCCGTTATTGCCCCACCACATATTCATGGTGATTGTGTAATTGCCATCCTTGATACCGGATTGACCGTTGTTATCAGATAATACTGGCTTGCCTGGCGCTCCTACCGACAACGGATTCGATACCGTAATGGTAACTGCATTCGTTTGTACCGTTTGTCCATTCAACGTTACGGATGCTGTAATTTGCGCAGTACCATTGGCAACTGCACTAACTAAGCCATGCGTGTCTACAGCAGCTACTGCCGCATTCGTTGTACTATACAGAACTACTGCGCCGCTTAAATCAGCGGGTGCCCCATTGCTTAATTTGCCTGTCAAATGGGTAGCTGTCGTTTCACTTGGTTTCAGGGATGTTTTGTCCGCTGAGAGCGCAGCTTGACTGAACGTCACACTCGTTCCAACGATGAACGTTTGTGAGGCTTGCGCCACATTGCCGGCAGCATCAACTACGCGATAGGCGACTGTGTGATTGCCAAGCGCCAAGCTTCCTGCTGGGATGGTTTGGCCGCTGAGAATCGCGCCGCCATCCAAAGTCAGAGTTTGTTCAGCTACGCCGGAAAGCGCATCTGAACCGGCCAAATCAAATCTCAAAGCAGCCGCATCGGTGACATTCCCCACTGCATGACCAGATTCTGTTAATACAGCCGTAGGTGCTGTTTTATCCAATTTGACTTGCAAGGATTGAGCTGTTTCTGCATTCCCTGCCGCATCTGTGGAGGAAAACCCAATCGTGTTGACGCCTTGCGATTGAATCGCAAACGGGCTTGTATATGCTGATCTTGCCCCACTATTAATCGTATATGCCGTTGTGACTGTGCCAGCTTGATTATCCACTGCACTTAACGTTACTGTCACGTCATCTTTGAACCATCCTTGGGCATTCGGCGCGCTGGATAAGGTTGCTGTAGTTACCGGTGCAGTCGTATCCGCTGCCGCCGAGAAATCACTCAACCCTCGTGGCTTCAACTGATAGACGCCTTTGAAAATAGCCGCTACACCTTTGATGCTCACCGTTTGTCCCGCTTGATACGGGAACGTGGTTTGCGATAATCCAGTTCGTGTATCCACGCGAATATGGTTGCTCACTGCGCCATTCACCGCATCAAACTCAAAAGAACCTGCTGGCGTTGCGCTGATTATATTGCTGATAGTCACATGATCCAATTGGACTAACTGCCCCTGATTGTCGGCTCCAACCGCTGACACAACAGATGGTGCTGGCACTGCTCCCACACCGGTTTTCTCAATGGCAACCGGATCTGTCAACTCCAGTTCCGTATTGTACAGAGCCGTTGGCGCTGTTACCTTCACCGTGTCGCCTACGTGGAACCCGCTCAGGTTTTGGAACACATAAATACCGCTTGTAGCATCCTGCAAATAGAAAGCTTGTCCGCCAAAAGCTCCTGGTTCTGTCGTGACGACACCTTCCACCGTTACCACGGTGCCTGCTGTTTTCACGCGAGCATCCGAGATGGCAATTTTGGCCGGGATCGGATTCTGCTCTTCCGGTAAAGGCTCGGCAGGCACATTTCCGATGCTTACGCCTTCTGTTTTTAAGTTTGTGCCGTTTTGGCGCAGGCGCAAGTTCGCTGCTGCCGCTGTACCCGGCTTAATTCGAACGGTTAAATCCTTGTAAGCATGACCATTGATATCCGAGGTCAAGCTGAAAGTCGAACTGTAGCCATAGGCAGTCGGCCATGTGCCGTCCGCATTTTGCACCATCGCCACTTGCGCGCCTCCGGTTACCAGATAAATGCCTGCGCTGAAGCCCGATACGGTCGTTGCGGCAGGCAAGTTATCAATGACTACGCGGACTTGGAAGTCCTGGGCATTAGGCAGTGTCGCTTGGTGCACGAAGCTGTAAGCAGCGCTTGCCGTGGCCGTCGGTCCGCCATACGAGCCTGCTTTGAACGTGCTGCGATCATACCACTTGTAGCCTGCATTTGGTGCCGCCCAAGGCTCCGGCTGCGGCTCTGTCGAAGCTGCGGGAGCTTCAAACGGCAGCAAGGCTGTCGGTTGGTCGAGCTGCAAGCCGCTCACTTCAGTGAAGCTCGTGTAGCTTTCTTTCTTCGAAAGCCAGTTCACCATATTGACGAGCAATATACCGTCATTCACCTCTTTAAAACCATCATAGGTCGTTTTCTTCGCGCCTGTGTCTTCACGCAAATATTTCGGTGTAGCATCCTCAACCGGTGAGGAATCTCCAATGAAGGCAGCCTTCCCTGCGCCAGCTTTGGACACTGCTACATATGGACCTTCTGCGATTCCGCCTCCATTATAGACACCTTGATCGACCGCATTCGCCCAAGCTGCGTTTGTTTGCGGCAAGTATACGATCCCTTTGGCCTTGGTTGGATCAATGATTGCAAGTGTTGAGCCAGCATGCATCGCAACCTTGGAAACGCCCGTCGTTATGCCGAAGGCTTGTTCAGGTGCTACAATTTGATTCGCATCAATATCGCCTAGAGCGTTGTAGCGGAAACGCAAACCGAACTGTGTAGCGAGCCAATCCGAGCTGGCGACATCCTGCATAGCGGGCGAAGCAATCTCTTCTGCGCTCATGCCGCTGGCTGGGTTCGTCCATGCTCCGCGACGGTAGCCGTTAAATACTTCTGAACCGTCCCAACGGTTCTTATTGCGGTCTGCATTGTAATGATCTCCGATGAAGAAAATGCTTCCGCCGCCTTGTACATATTGGGCAAGAGCAGCTTGTTCACTTGTTTTGTAAGGGACATTCGATTCCGCGACGACGAATACATCATAGCCGCTTAAATCGCTTAATGTGAGTGGTGTTGTTTTACGAAGCTCTTTGACATAATAACCATCGTTCGCCAAAGCATTGGCAAAATCCGAAAAGGCCCCGTCAATGACCCAATCCGCTGCACCAGCGGTTTGTTCATGCGTGTTGTCGAACAGCACTTTCTTGCCGGCATTTTGATTGACTATTTTTGCTTCAATGAATGGGGCCGGATCACTGGGTCCCTCCGCCATTACAACCTGCAATGGACTTGTAATCAAAGCCTGGAACGGTAATGCTACGGACAAAGCGAGTACTGATTTAACTAATTTTGCTTTCCATCTTGGCAACCTACTCAATACGATTCCTCCTTAGCGTGGGCTGAGTCAAAAACTGAGATAAGACTTTAACGATAGACAAGCCAGGTGACGCCCTTTATTTTACCATGGTTCAAATAGCAACAGTGAGTTTTTTTTGTAAAGATAAGGAAATTTGTGCAGAATGCCAATTGTTTTGTGACCTTGGAAGGCATCCTCGAAAAAGTCTTCATCCGCGTTGAACCCGGTTCGGCCAGTTCGTCGGCTGTGAAAAGCGGCGTGACGTTTACGCGCTCTAGCTTCTAATGCGAAAAGGCTGCTCAAAGGTCCCTTTTGGGATCTTGGAGCAGCCTTTTTTTTGGGGCAGTGAGCGGCCGGGATGATGATTTCATTGGATTTATTCCAATGAAATCGACAGTACATCTGCTAAATTCGTTCTTCCATTGGATTTTATCCATTGGAATTTATTGAAATGAAGTCCTGAGCAGCTAAATTTGAAATTCTACTGGATAAAATCCAGTGAAATCGAATTTCTAACCGCTTAGGCCGGATTCCATTGGATTTATTCCAATCAAATCTAGCTTAGGACGTCTTGTCTTGGCGACACGGAACGCACGGTCTCGATCACGCAGATCGTAGATCCGTTATTTGTGTCTAAACCGCCCTGATCCCCTTGCTCGGGGATTGTAGATTCTCTATTTAGCTGTTTTTCGCGCCAAATGCCCGTTTTCCTAACAAATAAGGGGTCCTCGATCCACGACTCTCCCCTTTTTGGCCATCTTGCCGGAAATAGCGAATCGTCGTTCCCTTTGGCAGCCTTTTTGGGAGAGCCGCGGCCGGGATGATGATTTGATTTGATTGGATTTACTCCAATCAAATCGACAGTACATCTGCTAAATTCGTTCTTCCATTGGATTTTATCCATTGGAATTTATTGAAATGAAGTCCTGAGCAGCTAAATTCGAAGTTCTACTGGATAAAATCCAGTGAAATCGAATTTCTAAGCGCTTAGGCCGGATTCCATTGGATTTATTCCAATCAAATCTAGCTTAGGACGTCTTGTCTTGGCGACACGGAACGCGCGTCCCGATCACGCGGATCGTAGATCCGTTATTTGTGTCTAAACCGCCCTGATCCCCATGCTCGGGGATCGTAGATTCTCTATTTAGCTGTTTTTCGCGCCAAATGCCCGTTTTCCTAACAAATACGGGCTCCTCGATCCGCGCCTCTCCCCTTTTTGGCCATCTTGCCGGAAATAGCGAATCGCCGTTCCCTTTCACATATGCGAACTACTCGGAGTCGGCCTGGCGGACGACTCAAGGGAATTTGGCTGCTCCTTCCCTGCTAAGGCGGAAGTTGCAGCCGATCGGTGTTCAGGTGTTCATTACCCGCGGTCATCAAACTAGCTTCTTCAGCCCAACCCTCAGCTAGGCTGAACGCCCTTCGACTGGCCGCGGAAGGCGTTGGGCACAAAGCCGGTATGGGCTTTGAACAATTTGCCGAAGTAGTTTTTGTTTTCGTAACCGAGCATGTCCGAAATCTGCTCGACTGTTTTATCGGTGATTTCGAGCAGTTCTTTGGCTTTCTCCATTTTCATCCGGGTTACGTATTCGATGAAATTCTCGCCGGTTTCCTTCTTGAATAGGCGGCTGAGATAACTCGGATGCAGATGCAGGTGGGCCGCGGCATCCTCGAGGGAGACCTTCGTATGCAAGTTGTGATAGACGAAGCGCTGACACTCCAGAATTTCACGATTGTGAGATTCGCGGTACACTTGTCCAGCCCATTGAATGGCTTGTTGGAGGTAATCTTTCAGCCACAGCTCGAGCTCGCGGATCGAGGACAATTCATGTACATCATGATGCAGCAGCTCCGATGAGAATGTAGACTGGTAATGCTGCAGCGACTTCAGCCGCATCCGCACGTCGAGGATCATTTTGAGCAGCCACTCCTTGACTTCCATCGGACGAAACCGGTGATACTGGATGAAATCAATCCATTTGGATACATGCACATCAATTAAATCCAGCCGTTCATCGAACACAACGCTCCGAAACTCATCCAAGGTTGTAGCGTATTGCGCCAGCAATAATCCCCCGTCGCCGAAGCCTTCTCTGATGCTTTCCAGGGACAGCACTGTGGATTCAGGCAAATAAAACCGCATCGTTTTGACTTCGGCCATTCGGATTAACTGATCTTTCAAAGAGCGCGGGTCTTTGGCCGGTTTTCCCGTCAGGAATGAGAAAGACATCTTCACATACTGCTGCAAGCAGCCTTGCAAATGCCTTAATGTTTGTTCGACTTTCTGGCTATTGTTCACATGCAGCTTGGCGTAGTGGGGGAACAGGATAATAATTTCGCCGGTATCATACGTGAAAAGAACTGTATCCTTCTGATCGACCAGCAGTTCCTCAACAATATTCTCGATCGTATATTCAAAAAGATCCTTGGATTGAAAGCGATGATCCGCTTCTTTCAAACGGTTCACATAACCATAAACGGGCAGCACCCCCTGCTGACCCAAATGAATGCCAAAACCATCCGCCTTAAGGCTCCACTCTTCAGAGTCAAACAGCGGTTCATTCACCGTACTGCGGATAAAATGTCGCTTGGACGAACTGCGGTTCAAAGCGGCTTCTTTTTCGAGCTTTTGGCTCTTGGAAAGCTGCCCTATTTCGACGTCCAACTGATCTTTGAGTCTCTTGAGCATCTCGGATATGTTGGTGACATTCATCGTTTCTTTCAGTACATATTCACTCACCGATAGTTTCACGGCTGCTTGCGCATAGTGAAAATCATCGTGACAGGAAAGGATAACGGCCTTGACGTGGGGATGTGCTTCCCGTATGCCGCCAATGAGTTCCAGCCCATTGATATCAGGCATACCAATGTCACTAATCAGCACATCCAATTTGCCTCCCCGGCCGGCAGCAAGCGCATCTAATGGATTCTCATAGGCACCGGCCAGATGAAATCCAAGCTTTTTCCACTCAATGGCTGAACTTAGGAATTCAAGCACCGGTAAATCGTCGTCCACAATTATGACTTCGTACATGTTAGCCCTCCGTTCGCGCCTGTTGTGGGAAACGCAGCATAATCTGCGTTCCTTGGCCTTGCTCGCTGATGATTTCATAATCGAAATGATGGCCATAAATCAACCGCAACCGTTCAAATACATTATGGAGACCGATGCCCGACAAGGCTGGGCTAGTCGCGTCTTCCACCTGCTGGATGGGACCCAAATAATTGCGCAGCGCAGCCAATCGCTCTGGCGACATGCCAAGCCCCGAGTCTCTTACTTCGACCTGCAGCCTGCCATCCTCGCAAATTCGGGAAGCTATGGTGATTTCGCCCGATTTGCTTTTCAACCCATGAATATAAGCATTTTCAATAAGCGGCTGCAGCATGAATCGGGGGATTTCAATAAACAGCGTGTCAGAAGCAGCTGAAATCCGCAAGCTCACTCGGTCCCCGTGCCGCGAGTTAAGCAGTTTGACATAGTGCTCGTTAATCTCGATCTCCTCATGCAGGGGAATATAAGCGTTATTCCGATTGATCGTCATTCGCAGAAGCGAGGATAACGAGCTGATCAGCTCCGCGTTCTCGGAATCCCCTTTCATCATGATTTTCAAACGGATCGAATTGAGCACATTAAACAAGAAGTGTGGATTAATTTGCGCCTGCAGCATCGCGAGTTCGGCCTCCCGCTTCAATTCTTGCTCGTGGCGGTTTTCAACAATCATATCCTCAATGCGGTCAATCATACGATCGAACACATAGCCCAGACGACCAACCTCATCGCCTCCGCTAATATTGGAGCGCTCCCCAAGCTGACCGGATTCGATCCGGACGACCGTTTGGACAAGTCGCGCAATCGGTTTGGTCAAAGTACGCACCATATAGAGCAGAATGACAGCAAATAGGAGTAAAAAGAAGATCTGAATGAAGAAATCCGTCTTGCGGAATGACTCAATTTTATGAGCCGCCGTCTTATAAGGGCTCATGCTCACAAGCCGCCAATCCGGCGTGACTTGATTGCTAAGCAGAATATAATCTTCCCCAGCTACCTTCACGAAGGAAGAACCATCCTCCTGAGGAAGCTGATCCTGATAAGCGAATTGCGTACCGATCTTATCTGAATCCTTATCGACGATGATGCGCCCATTTTGGTCAATGATGACCATGGATTCATTGTTTTTATATTGATCAAACAACTGCTGGAGCGTGTTCATTTCCAGTCCTACAATTACATACCCATAGGTGATATCATTTATGCGGATCGGCTTGGCGGCTGCCAGCAAATAAGGCTGACTTGTCGTGCGACTGTAGTTGGGCTCGGCCCCAATCCATTTCACGTTATACCCGGAAATTTGCTCCACGGCAGGAAACCACTCTTTTTTCAGAAAATCATTAGGATTAAAGGAAAATGTCGTGTAAGAAGCCACATACTCATGGTTCGGAAGCAGCAGGGTCACATTCAGATTGCCGAACGTATCGATAACCGTGCTGATTCGATTCATAATCGTTTGCTTGTACTGTATAATATCGCCTTGCTTCGTTTCAGCGTTCGCTCTGCCTAGTTCACGAATCGAGGGCTGCAGTTTTTCATCGAATTGAATGAAATTCATCACATAAATCATATTTCTTAATTGTCCGTTGACAATCTGATTTACAATACGCATAGATTCGATGGAATTGTCCGTCACTTGCGACTTCACCGCATCCCGCGTCAAGAGATTGGAGACGTTCATGGAAACCAGAGATGGCAGAACGAGACAGATCAGAATCGTCAGTACCAATTTATTGCGAAGCGATAAGGTTCGAATCCATTTGGGCACTGCCGTACACGCCTTCCTTTCGACTATAGCAGAATGAAAATAGGAAAAAGAGGAGCCTTGGGCCTCCTCTTTTCAGTATACCAATAATCGTTACCGATTACTTGGCATTGCTTTTACGGATATCTTCTAATTTGGTTTTAGCTGTCGTAATCGTTTTCTCCAAATCTTGCTTGCCTGTCAAGAACAGCTCCACTTGCGTTAAATATTCTTTCTCTTGTTGAAGCGCGTAAGTTGGAGGCACAACCAATTTCGTTGCTTTGTTCATTTTTAATGTAGCCAGCAAGGAATCTTTATCTATCATAGCCACTTGGTCTGGTTTGCCGCTTTTCAAGATTGCGTCTACGTTCTTGCCGATGTCGGCTTTTTTCCAACCGGAGAAGAACAAACCTTGTGTTTGGATACCTTCTGTTGTATACCATTTCACGAAATCATAAGCCGCTTGCTTATTCTTCGAATTGGCAGCAACACCCATGAAGTCAGCGCCAACTTCCGTTAAACCATTCGTATCTTTGGCATCATACTTCGGATATGGAGCAAAGACGGTTTTGAACTTCGCGTTCAGCGCCAGCTCGCCAACCATCCAGTTGCCTGTTGCCAGCATCGCTGTTTTGCCGCCGTAGAAGACGTCGCGGTAAGCCATTTTTTGCGAAACAACTTCAAAGTAAGGAACGGATGTTTTATCTACGTTTTCCAATTTGTTGCGCAAGTCAAGGGAATAACGTACTTTAGGATTGTCGATGTTTTGCGTGCCATCGGATTTCACGAGATACGGGTTATCCATATCATTGCTCAAAGCTAAGAGGGCATATTCTTTCCAGCTGTGGAAATAGGAACCATACGTTTTGGTAGCCCCTTCGCCTTTAGTCAGCTTTTTAGCGTACTCCGCGTAATCATTCCAAGTCCAGTCCGTAGGAACAGGCAATTTGGCTTCGTCCAATTTGTCCTTGTTCAAGAGAACGAACCATTCAATCATTTTACCTGGCAGCCCATAGTATTTCCCGTTTACAACCGGATCAATTTTATATTCATCTTTGACGACAATGTTATCTTTCTTCAAATACTCATCGAGCGGTTCCAAAATGCCTGCGCCCACACGTTGAGCGAAATCGGATGCGCTGGAGTACATAACAACGTCCATTTGCTCACCGGAAGCCGCTAACAAATCTAGCTTTTTCATACCTTCTTGCGAATCGCCTTTTTCAGACATTCCTTCATATACAACTTTCACGTTCGGGTGTGTTTTATTGTAAGCTTCAACGGTGGCATTCCAGTTCCCTTGTGCTTCGGTGTACCAAGCTTGTACTTTAATTGTAACTGGTGCTTTATTAGGAGCTGTACTTGCTGCTGCGGTAGCTGTCCCAGCACCTTTATCTGTTGCAGCTGGCGTTTCTGATTTGCCGCAGCCTGCAAGCGCTGTACTGATGGCCAAGATACCACTTAGAACTAATAAACTCTTTTTCATAGGATCCCCTCCAAAATGATTATCGTTTTATGAAAACCTTTACATCACGATCGTAACAAACCTGTATCCCACAAACGAGGCACTATTTTGACCTCATCTGCACATTTTTTGACATCCTGCTAAAAGAAGCGTGAATCAGCCTTTAACGCCGCCCATCGAAATTCCTTCGATAACTTGCTTTTGACCGATAATGAAAATAATAAGCAGAGGAACGATAGCAGATACGGAAGCAGCCATAATGAGAGAGTAGAAATTACCGTTCATATCTGCAAAGGAGCTAATCCCCAGCGGGAGTGTGAATAAATCCTTGGATCTTAAGAAAATCAGCGGATTCTGGTAATCGTTCCACGTCCAGATAAAACGTAGAATCGCATAAGTCGCAATCGCCGGACGAACAAGCGGTGTACAGATGGAGAAGAAAATTCTAATATGTCCAGCTCCATCTATTCTGGCTGATTCAATAAACTCTTCATGAATCCCCATATAGAATTGGCGCAGCATGAACGTTCCTAATACACTGAAGGACCCTAATAAAATTAAGCCAAAATGACTATCGTACAGGCCGATCCAGCGAAACAGCAGGAATTGTGGAACAAGAATCGCTTGGCTCGGAATCATATAGATGGCAAGAACAACAATAAAGAGTACGTGACGGCCGCGGAATTTGATTTTCGAAAACGCATAAGCCGCCATCGAGGAAAGAAGTACGGATAAAGCCGTGGTTCCAACCGTAACCTTAATGGAATTCCAATAAAATAAAGCAAACTTCGTCTCTGTCCATACTTTGGTATAATTCTCAATTACATTCCAATGCTTAGGTATCCACTGAATCGGATATATAAACACATCGGCTTCCGGTTTCATAGAGGCTGAAATCATCCACAGGAAGGGTGACATGAACAATATGCCAAGTAGGCACATTAGTATAGTTAGAAGCGTTTTTTTGGCAGCATGATACTTGTTCATCCGTTATTCCTCCCTACTTTTTAATAATTAACCCATTTCCGTTGCCCGATCCATTGCAGCAAAGTAATTAGAAGAACAAAAATCAACAGAACAACGGCCATCGCAGAAGCATAACCCGATTGAAGATTAACAAAAGCAGTCTCATATAGTCGATAAACGACGACCGTCGTAGAATTCGCTGGCCCACCGCCGGTTAGTACCGATATCACGTCGAATACTTTGAAGGTTCCAATGATGCCGGTAACGAGCAAGAAGAACGTCGTTGGCGAAAGCAATGGCACCGTGATACTGTAAAATTGCTTCCATTTTGAAGCGCCGTCAATATCAGCGGCTTCGTAAAGATCGTTCGGAATGGATTGAAGTCCTGCCATGAAAATAATCATGTTATAGCCAATTTGCACCCACACCAAGAGCCCCATGACACAATACAAGGCAAAATCTGGATCAGCCAGCCACTTCGGCGGATTGTCCATCCCCCAGGACATCAGGATTTGGTTAATCGGCCCATAAGTTGGGTGAAATAATACTTGAAATACAATCGCTACAGCAACAATGCTTGAGATATACGGTATGAAAAAAACAACCTTCAATAAACTTTTAAGATGAATCTTTTTGTCAATAATGACAGCCAAAGTGACTGAAATCGCCAGCGTTACGGGTACTACAATCATTAAAATCAAATTATTTTTTAGGGATAAGAGAAATACGGAATCATGGATAAGCTTGATAAAATTATCTAAACCGAGAAATTTCGTTTTCGAAAATCCGGCAACAAAATTCCAATCCGTAAAACTGAGAAAAAAGGAAGCTATGATTGGAAACAGTGTGAAAATAACCAAGCCCAGCACCATCGGACTGACGAAAGCGTAACCCATCAAATCCTCGCGTATTTGTCGCATCGAACTTTTCCGCTTCACTTTTACGGATGAAAGGGTGCCCGTTTCTGTATGTGTTTTCGTAGCCATGAAATTCACCCCATGTCGTGTTTTCTCTAGTCTACCTTTGTACGCTAGTAATCGTAAGTCACAGAATTGACTCGTTTGAGTAATATTTTAACCTTGAGAAAGCAAAATATCCGACAAGTCACTTGGACCCCGTCGGATAGTAAAGTTACTTATTCGCTTCATGTACTTTCAGCAGCTTGCCTTTAATCGTTGTATTTCGCATGATTTTGAGCACCAAAGGCCCTTTGCCATTCAGAATATCCACATACGAAACGTTGTCTTGAATCGTAATGATCCCGATATCCTCTGCCGATACGCCTTCGATTTTGGCAAGTGTGCCCACAAAGTCCACCGCTCTGATCTTCTTCTTTTTGCCGCCGTTGAAATAAAGCTTCATAATTCCTTTATTCAAATGGTCGCTGCGATCCCTTTTGATCACTGGCGTAGCCTGCATCTTCTGATCAAAAGCAGCTTGTCCCTGTTCCACCGCCGCTGCGGATGGCGTATCTCTGCGCGGGATCTCGAAACCCAGATAGCCTTCAATCTCGGCTAGAAATTTATCTTCATTCGGCGTGACGAAGGAGATGGCTTTGCCGGTTTTGCCTGCTCGTCCGGTTCTTCCGATCCGGTGGACGTAGCTTTCTTTTTCAAGCGGAATATCATAGTTGATGACATGGGTGATGTCTTCTACATCAATGCCCCGCGCCGCGACATCCGTGGCCACCAGGAAACGGAACTCGCCTCGTTTGAACGCATTCATCACAAGGAAACGATCGTCCTGCATCATGCCGCCATGAATTTTATCACACGGAAAATCCAGTTGATCCAACTGTCGGAATACATAATCGACATGTTCTTGTGTCCGGCAGAAAATGATACAGTTGTCGGGATTCTCAACAACGAAAACATCCTTCAGCACATTGAATTTGTCGCTTTCCCTTACCGTCATCAGCGCGTGTTCAATCTGAACCTTCGCTGCTTCCGGCGTTTGAATCTCGATATCAATCGGATTCTTCATATATTGATGGCACAGCTTCTCCACATCCACTGGCAGTGTCGCCGAAAACAGCATCGTCATGCGGTCTGTCGGCAGCTCATCAATAATCGCACCCACCTGCTCAATGAAGCCCATACGCAGCATCTCATCTGCCTCATCAATGACCAAATATTTCAGCCGCTCCAGATCAAGAGTCCCTTTCTGAATATGATCAAGCACGCGCCCCGGTGTGCCCACGACCACGTGGCACTTCTGATGCAGCTCCAACTTCTGCTTGGCAAATGGCTGCTTCCCGTACAAAGCTACGGCTTTAATCCGCTTAAACCGTCCGATATTCGTGATATCCTGCTTCACCTGATCAGCCAGTTCTCTCGTCGGTGTCAGAATCAGCGCCTGCGGCCTGTTCTCCTCCCATTCCACCAACTCACAAATCGGAATGCCGAACGCCGCCGTCTTCCCGCTCCCCGTTCTCGACTTCACGGTAAGATCCTTCTCCTGAAGCGCAATCGGAATCACTTCATTCTGCACATCCGTTGCCTTCTCGTACCCTAAACTATGAAGCGCCCGGACGATATCCTCACTTAACTTATAATCCGTAAACTGCCTTGTACTCACTGCAAAACTCCCCTTCTACTTGCCGTTCCTTCTATATTACTACATGTTGGCCTGCAGGCAAATGATGGCTGCCGCTACCGCCCAGCCAATCAGCTACTTTTCCTTGCAACTACTCTCCGCGTTCTCCCAACCATCTATCTAACTCCACCACCAGTAGCTGATCCACCAGTAGCAGATCTACTCCAGAGGGAACGTCGTTCCTCTATTTTGGCAAAAACCGCGCTATATGGGCTTCGCGCGGAACTCTGTTCCTCTATTTCGCTGTTTCGCCCCCGAAGTGGGCGGATTCGCACGAAATAGGGGATCGTAGTTCCGCATGGATGCGCACATCGGCCGATTTGCCACATATAGAGGATCGTAGTTCCTCTAGCCACTGACGCCTGCCGCTCCCGCCTAACTAATCAGCTACTTTTCCTTACAGCTACTTCTCCGCGTTCTCCCAACCATCTATCTAACTCCACCATCAGTAGCTGATCCACCAGTAGCAAATCCACTCCAGAGGGAACGTCGTTCCTCTATTTTGGTAAAGACCGCGCTAAATGGGCTTCGCGCGGAACTCTGTTCCTCTATTTCGTTGTTTCGCCCCCCAAATGGGCGGATTCGCACGAAATAGGGGATCGTAGTTCCGCATGGTTGCGCACATCGGCCGATTTGTCACATATAGCGGATCGTAGTTCCTCTAACCACTGACGGCTGCCGCTCCCGCCTAACTAATCAGCTACTTTTCCTTACAGCTACTTCTCCGCGTTCTCCCAACCATCTATCTAACTCCGCCACCAGTAGCTTCACCACCAGTAGCAGATCCACTTCAGAGGGAACGTCGTTCCTCTATTTTGGTAAAAAACACGCTAAATGGACCTCAAGCGGAACTCTGTTCCTCTATTTCGCTGTTTCGCCCCCGAAATGGGCGGATTCGCACGAAATAGGGGATCGTAGTTCCGCATGGTTGCACACATCGGCCGATTTGTCACATATAGCGGATCGTAGTTCCTCTAGCCACTGACGGCTGCCGCTCCCGCCTAACTAATCAGCTACTTTTCCTTACAGCTACTCTCTGCGTTCTCCCAACCATCTATCTAACTCCACCACCAGTAGCTGATCTACTCCAGAGGGAACGTCGTTCCTCTATTTTGGCAAAGACCGCGCTAAATGGGCTTCGCGCGGAACTCTGTTCCTCTATTTCGCTGTTTCGCCCCCTAAATGGGCGGATTCGCACGAAATAGGGGATCGTAGTTCCGCATGGATGCGCACATCGGCCGATTTGCCACATATAGAGGATCGTAGTTCCTCTAGCCACTGACGGCTGCCGCTCCCGCCTAACTAATCAGCTACTTTTCCTTGCAGCTACTCTCCGCGTTCTCCCAACCGTCTATCTAACTCCACCATCAGTAGCTGATCTACTCCAGAGGGAACGTCGTTCCTCTATTTTGGGAAAAAACACGCTAAATGGACCTCACACGGAACTCTGTTCCTCTATTTCGCTGTTTCGCCCCCGAAATGGGCAGATTCGCACGAAATAGGGGATCGTAGTTCCGCATGGTTGCACACATCGGCCCATTTGTCACATATAGCGGATCGTAGTTCCTCTAGCCACTGACGGCTGCCGCTCCCGCCTAACTAATCAGCTACTTTTCCTTGCAGCTACTCTCCGCGTTCTCCCAACCGTCTATCTAACTCCACCATCAGTAGCTGATCTACTCCAGAGGGAACGTCGTTCCTCTATTTTGGGAAAAAACACGCTAAATGGACCTCACACGGAACTCTGTTCCTCTATTTCGCTGTTTCGCCCCCCAAATGGGCGGATTCGCACGAAATAGCGGAACGTAGTTCCGCATGGTTGCGCACATCGGCCGATTTGTCACATATAGAGGATCGTAGTTCCTCTAGCTATTGACGGCTGCCGCTCCCGCCTAACTAATCAGCTACTTTTCCTTACAGCTACTTCTCCGCGTTCTCCCAACCATCTATCTAACACCGCCACCAGTAGCAGATCCACTTCAGAGGGAACGTCGTTCCTCTATTTTGGTAAAAAACACGCTAAATGGACCTCAAGCGGAACTCTGTTCCTCTATTTCGCTGTTTCGCCCCCGAAATGGGCGGATTCGCACGAAATAGGGGATCGTAGTTCCGCATGGTTGCATACATCGGCCGATTTGTCACATATAGCGGATCGTAGTTCCTCTAGTCACTGACGGCTGCCGCTCCCGCCCAACTAATCAGCTACTTTTCCTTGCAACTACTCTCTGCGCTCTCCCAACCATCTATCTAACTCCACCACCAGTAGCTTCACCACCAGTAGCAGATCTACTCAAGAGGGAACGTCGTTCCTCTATTTTGGCAAAGAACACGCTAAATGAACCTCACGCGGAACTCTGTTCCTCTATTTCGCTGTTTCGCCCCCGAAATGGACGGATTCGCACGAAATAGGGGATCGTAGTTCCGCATGGTTGCACACATCGGCCGATTTGCCACATATAGCGGATCGTAGTTCCTCTAGCCACTGACGGCTGCCGCTACCGACCAACTAATCAATTCGCTAATTTACATCCTAAACAATCGCCGCTCACAGCGCTCCCCCTCCCCATTCAAAGCTTCCAAGCATTCATAAAGCGATGTATCCCAAAATCCACTAAGCTCGAATTCAAAATAGCTTCCCGCAAAGGATGCAGGCTCGGTGTGAAACGAATCTCTACATCTAAAGCGATAATTCTCTCAATTAAGTTCGTAAGTGGATCCATCCGTATGGGATCAACGGCATTTTCAGAAATATAATAGCCTGCCGTTTCATCAAATAAAACGAAGCTGTCCCCCGGAAGCGTATAGCGGTAGATGGTTGCGTCACGAATCGCTTGGTACCAATGTGTTTCAACCGTCATGATGATTTCCGCGGGGCTTGCGCCAAAAAATAGAGCGTGATCTGCATCACTTAATCCTTCGGACCTGCGATACACAATTCTGGGGCAGTCTCTGGGCACATAGAAGGTAAATTCATGTTCTTGATCAATCGCCCAAACCACGGGAGGCATATCTGTTCGATTGGATTTCACTCTTGGCTCAAAATGTATAATCGTAGAATCCTCGCTAAAATGAAATAATTCCATGGGACGCCTCCACATAAACTAATTTTCGTAATATTAAAAAAAGTGCTCTTCACCTTCGTGAATGCACCTCTGGATGTCATAATAGCACTGGACTGATTCGCTCTAATAAGTATTTAGCCGTAAATTGGTCCGTGACCAGCACGTTCGCATACCTGCCTTGAAGGGCACCATAGATGCCGTCTACTTTCTTAGCACCACCGGCGACCAGAATGGATTGTTCTTTCCATTTTAATTCTTCCAATTCGATGCCAATTGTTCTTTGATTCAACTCTTCCGCACAAATATTTCCGTTTATATCAATATAACGAGAACAAATATCTCCCGCGCCTTTTTCATAAATGACTTTCAAATCGGATTCGGTAAAATAATTGGCTTTAATCAGTACGGAATCTTCCGTAGGCGCCCCTACCGTTACAATAGCAATGTTGGATTGTTTGCCCAAATTAAGAATGTTGCGAATATGGCGATCCGCTTCGATCGCTTGCTTCACGACGGCATGATCGACAATCGCCGGAAGCGGTATGAAATATGGCGAAGTATGGAAGGCTTTGCCGAATAAATTAACGATTTCATAAGCATACGTATTCGTTGCTGAGTGGCTGACGCCCCCGTTTAGCTGGACAACCTTAACATCCTTCAGATGCTTGTCTTTCAGATTGAGCGCGACCTCATAGAGTGTCGTCCCCCAAGTTGTGGAAATAATATCGCCATCCTTGACCGTTTCATATACATATTGTGCAGCACCTTCACCCAAGTACTTTTTGACAATCGCATCCTGATATTGCGGAACAGATACGACAACCGCTTTCTTCAGCTGAAATTTCTTTTCGATTTCCCTTGCTAAATGCTCGTTGTTCTCCCTAGGGTCGTTAATCTTAATTTGAACATAACCCTCATCCTTCGCTTGTTGCAAAAAACGGGACACGGTCGGGCGAGAGATTCCGAACGTTTCGGCAATCTCCTGCTGGCTGTAATCCAACTGATAATACATTTTGGCAGCATCAATCATTCTCGCTAATTTATCATCGGTGCGTTCCTCAGACACTTGCAACCCACACTTTCTACTTCTCACATTAAAGTATGAGCAAACAAATTGCACATAATTTCAGCTAATTATATCCATATATGTCCAATATGACAACTTCATTTTATCGTAAAAGTACCTGTCGCCTTATGGTCGCCAACCGTGTACGTATAAGTGCCAGGCTGCGGATTGTTCAGCAGAAATACATTGTCGCCTTTCTTCAATACGGCATCGATATGCAAGTCCGTCGACTTCAACTTTAAACCTTCATCGCTCAACGCGGATACGACGAAGACGGCTTTAATCATGGTCGCTTTTTTAAAATTGACATTCTTCGGGTTAAAGCCCCCTGCATTCAACTCAATTCTGACGGTTTGCAGATCGTTCGATTCCTCATAAACGGCTTCCTGAGTCTCTTTTTGTCCAATGTGACCAACGGCGATCTGATCTTTCTGGACAAGCAAGGCAATAGCCGCTCCTGCCACGATCAAAGAAAGGCACAGAGTCCCAATCCTTACTGAAAGTAGGCTCCGTTTAGCGTTTTTTGTTTGAGGAGAACGACCTGCCTGCCACTCCATCCCTTTTAAGAGTAGAAATAGCAGTATCATCACGATGACATCCGTAACAAATATCACCTTGCCAGATAAATAGAAGGTCATGCCACAACGAACACCCACGATAGCTCCAAATATCCCCGTCAACACAGTGTTCCATATCGCGTACGCGCCCCATAATCTGCCCGCCATGTAACCTAAAACCAACATCAATAAGATGGACAGACTAAGCGATAAATAAACTTGGTAGGCAAACATTTGAATGGTCAGCATCCCTACCGACAAGCCAGCAATAGCTGCGAGCAGGGTGATGATCGTCTTGCCAGCCAACTTGGATAGCGCAGACTTCCATTTATAAAGATTTATAAGGAAATAACTTAGAGCTAAACCGATAAGAACCAAACTGCCAATACTGAGCGCCATACAGGGCACCTCCATAGAAGACTAGAAATTCACTTACAATTCAGAGGCAAAATTCCAATCCGGATACACGTAAGGCACCGCATTAGCCACTGCTGGCTCAATTTGCTCAATGTTAATCTTCATTACTTTCTGCCCGTGGTATTCTGTGTGATCAATCGTTCCTGTAATGGTTAGCCATGTATCGTTGGGATACTGGCCCGCATCCGGTGTCTCCGTAATGATCCCATAGGGGGAGATGTCCGCTATACAATGCGTCATCGCCATACGCCCAATAATAAATTGGGAGGCAGGAAGTCCTTCTTCGCGATAAACAAAACCTGTAATCTTGATACTCTTCCCTTGAAAGTTATCCACAAAGGTATTAATCGCTTGCAGCTTTTCGATAAACCATTGATCTTTCATTTCAATCATTTCTTGATTGTACAAACGCATGCCCAGTTTCGCGTAATCTCGATTGTACACGTTCGTTTTGAACATGTTTTGTACGGCCGGATCTACGCCGCCCCTCATGCTGACCAATTCAACGGGGCCATCTTTCCCTTTGGCGGATATGCCGCTAACATTCATCCCTTTGCCTTGAGCCATTGAACCGGCTAGAGCTGTATTCGGCAAGATGGTGGCCAGAATAAGCGGAAAGATAAATAGGCTGTAGATGCCTGCCTGCAACCAAGATGAGCGCGCAGGCTCATGAGAATGACTATGGGAATGATCATGCCCGCAATCGCAGACAATAACATTTTTCTTAAGAGATAGGAAAGCGACATAGATTTGGAACGCAGTCATGATCACTAAGCCGCACACTGCGATGTCGACATAGAGCATTAAGTGCGGCGCGATATACAGCAGCATGTCCCCTGTAAGGAGCAGCTTCAGCAAGACTCCTGCAAACCCTGCCAGAATGCCGGACTTGATAAAATGATGAATGGCTTTTATGTTCCATTTTTTCGGCATAGGTCTTTCCTCATTTCAGCACTGTATATTCTAGAATGATAGAGCCTGCATAGACGAACACAATAACTAACAGACTTAATAGAACAACAAATTTTGTTTTAAATACGGCCAGCATCATGAGAAGACCTTTGAGATTCAGCATCGGCCCAAAGACCATGAAGGCAATCAACGATCCTTTGGAGAAGGTGGTCATGAATGATTGGGCCACAAAGGCATCCGAGGTCGAGCATAATGACAGAAGAAAGCCGAGACCCATCATCATGAAATTGGAGCTCCATGTGCCCTGTCCGAGTGATACCAAGCTCTCTTGGCTGATGAAAGTTATCAATATTGCAACCAGACACGCGCCAAACAATAAATATTTGCCCATTTCAAAAAATTCTTCAATCGCATGACCCATGACACTTAAGACTTTATTGCTTGCATGTGGATGAGGATGATCCTCTTCATGACCATGGCTGTGCAGATCGCTTGCCGTTTGACGCAGCGGGTTGCCTTTAACAAACCGATATACGATCAACCCGATGAGCAGGGCACAAAGGAACGCCAGTCCCATGCGTGAAAAGGCCATTTCCGGCCGATTGCGGAAAGCTGTCCAAGTGGACCAGAACACAACCGGATTCAGAATAGGACCGACAAGAATAAACGTTGTCGCCACATGAACGGGCATGCCTTTGCGAATCAGCTTGCGGATCGCAGGCACCATGCCGCATTCGCAAATGGGAAAGATGATGCCAAGTAGACTGGCCGTTAGAATGCCCAGCACAGGATGGCGAGGAATCATTCTGCGAATCATTTGCTCCGATACATACACCTGCAAAAGCGCGGATACAAACACGCCTATC
The DNA here is from genome assembly GCF_014640555.1 of Paenibacillus marchantiophytorum. Lineage (GTDB taxonomy): Bacteria > Bacillota > Bacilli > Paenibacillales > NBRC-103111 > Paenibacillus_E > Paenibacillus_E marchantiophytorum. The sequence goes on from NZ_BMHE01000007.1 coordinate 191,017, forward strand.
AAAATAAACGGCATCGCCTCGATGATCATGGAAATGAACACCGTTTTGAACACTTGGAGCTTGGGACTGCTCAGGAAAGTCCCAGGTGATTCATACGTAAACACATAGAGAGAAACGATGCCTAGAAGAAACAGTAGAGCAAATAGGTTAGCATTGGACTTGTTTGTTTTTTTCGTTACTGCCATTTGCTGCAACAGGACCCTCTCCTAACGTAATGGTCAAACGTGGATCATGTTACGTTTCGAACACTCTTTGGACCAGCCAGATCCCGCCTAACAGCAAAGCCAGCGCAGATCCGGAAATCACAATTTTCCTCGCATATTTGACCCGGTGCATCATGTACAAGAGCGGAATGAAGATAGCAACGATAATCAGCTGCACGGTTTCGATCCCTAGGTTAAAGCTGATTAAATCCGTAGCCAGCTCGGTCTTCGGAATGTTCATCCCTTTCAAAATATCAGCAAAGCCCATCCCATGAATCAAGCCAAATAGGAACGTGAGCAGCCAGCGATAGCTGACGGATTTGCGTACTATATTATCAATAGCCACATAGCAAATGCTAAGCGCAATTAGCGGCTCCACGATGGAAGGAGGAACTGCGATAATATTTAAGACAGTAAGGGTTAAGGTAAGACTATGGGCGATCGTAAAAGCCGTAATCATAGTGGCGTATTGCTTGTAAGTTTGTCTGGCGATAAGCAATGAGAATAAGAACAGCAAATGGTCATAACCGCCAAGAATATGATGGATGCCGAGCATAAAAAAGGAGTACCAGCCGGATATCGCGTCCGTTTCCACTTCACTATCGACCGATTTCCCTGCGTCTGTGGCGAAAGAAGCTTTCTGGGAAGCATCCGTTGGCATGCTTTGCAGATCAGGCGGCAATTTGGCAAAATCAGCATCCGTCAGCTGCATCGCCCAGCTGCGGTTCTCTGCCGACAAGGCCGCTGTGCTGCTCTGCGTCCCGTAATGAATCGTCAATAAATTAACATAATTCGTTTTCGTGTCATGCTGATACAGGGTATCCTTCAATGAAATGTTCTGTGAAGCGAGTACTGGCGGATAAATCGCAGTTAGCAGCACTTTGGAGGCATCGCCTTCCCGATCCAGGACAATGCTTTGAAGCTGCTGCATAGCCTGAATTTGACCGCCGATTTTCAGCGTTAATTGAGGTTTAATGACATCTGCAAATGTATCGCGAATCCGCTCAAACTCCGTTTGGTCCAGCATCTTATTGTTATCTGTATCCCCACCGGCCAATTCGATAACAGAGAGCTCATCAATGGCGAACGTTAAGCGGGTTTGTGATTGGGTTAGATCAAGCGTCGCATAACTTGCACTATACGCATGGGCATAAGCCGCTTGCTTGAATGGCAGGAATAAAAGCAAAGCTAAAGCGATCAAACACACCGCCAACCGGCCTTTAGACACTGATTGCCTATACATGAAAATCCCCCATTTTAGTTAAAATAATGTAGAGAAAAGGAAGAGGGATGCCATCCTCTCGGAATGGTCCCTCTCTCCCTTTCGGTAAAATGATTTATTTATTGCCAAGTAAGTTATAAATAATTTGTGCCGCTTCTGCGCGGGAAGTCATGCCCGAAGGATCAAATTGCCCTTGCGCCCTTCCTTGAATGAGGCCCAGTTTAGCAGCCTTCTGCACATGCTCTTGGGCCCATGAAGAAACGAGATTCATATCGTCAAATCTGGTGTCCTTTTGAACCTGAGCCTTCGTACCGCCAAACTTCTCGTAGGCTCTCATCGTCATCGTAATCATTTCCTCACGCGTGATGAGACCATTAGGATCGAATTGGGTGGCGCTTTTGCCTGTAACAATGCCTGCTTGATTAGCACTTGCTACAGCTTTCGCATACCAAGCCGTTGCAGGCACATCGGAGAAGACCGCCTGTGTGCTCGCGTCACTCCATTTCATTACGTTTTGGAGCATCGTTGTAAACTCAGCACGCGTGATTGAGCGAGAAGGTTCAAACGTTGACTCCCCAGTTCCGCTTAACATCTGCTTAGCCGTGAGCTCCGAAATCACATTGAATGCCCAGTGACTCACAGGCACATCTTTGAATGTTTTCTTCAATTCCAGCACGGCATATTTACTAAAATGGCTGATGGATGCTGTGATCTCGCCATCTTTGTATTCGCCGCCCGTATACGTCAATTCTCCAGAATCAGAGATATAGAATATACCTGCCAGCTTTTGATTAACACTCACATCTACCTTCAAACGAATCACCATTGGTTGATCGAACTTCGATAGCTGCTCCACTTTGCCGTTTGCCGAGGTGATCGACAGACTGAATTCATACACCTCGCCTGCCAGCTTAATTGTCGCAGAAGACGTGCGCTCGCTTTGAGCGATAATCGTCTTGGCCTCCGCCGAGTTGATTGGGCTCCATTTCAACGAAATCGCGCTATCCTTAAGATCTTCCGAAGTAAGCTTGCTCTCCAGCTGTTTCAGAATACTAGCCGGCACTTCCACCGCCAGCTTGTCTGACTTAATCACCAGATTTCCGCTGCCAAGCAGTTCAGAAGCATGGGATGGCAATTTCACTTCTGTCGTATCGGATTTAACCGTTACCGTTGTTTTTCCGCTTTCTTGTGATTTAAGCTGTTCCGCAGAAATGACTACTTTCCCCGGCTGCTCAGGGGTTGGTGTTGGCGTAGAAGGAATGGAAGTACCGCTGTTGCCGCTATTGCCGCCATCACCACCAGTGCCGCCGCTTCCTTCGTTCTTACTGCTAACCGTTACAACCGTCGAAGCTTCGAATGATCCGTCCTCCGTTTGCACCGTGATCGTCGCTGTTCCTGCGCTTACCGCAGTCACAACTCCGTCCACTACGGTGGCGACTTTGCTATCGCTCGTGCTCCACTTCACAGCTTTGTTCGCCGCATCCGTTGGCGCTACTGCCTCCGTCAACGTTTCTTGCGCTCCCGCTGTTAAGCTAACCGCTGCTTTGTCCAGCGTTACTCCGGTTACTTTCACTGGCGGTATCACTACCGCCTTAACCGTCACAACCGTCGAAGCTGCGAATGATCCGTCCTCCGTTTGCACCGTGATCGTCGCTGTTCCTGCGCTTACCGCAGTCACAACTCCGCCCACTACGGTGGCGACTTTGCTATCGCTCGTGCTCCACTTCACAGCTTTGTTCGCCGCATCCGTTGGCGCTACTGCCGCCGTCAACGTTTCTTGCGCTCCCGCTGTTAAGCTAACCGCTGCTTTGTCCAGCGTTACTCCGGTTACTTTCACTGGCGCGGACGTGACTTTCTTCAATTCCTTCGTATCCCGTACCCGGATCCGGTCACCTTGCGAGTACTTGCCTGAGAGACCAACGGCCTCCAGGATTTCACCCACTTGCAGCTGAGGAATCGGTCCGCTTTGATTAATAATGTAGCCATCCACGAAAACCATAACTTCGCCAGAACCATCGTTCACTACATACGTTGTAGCATCTGGTCTTGCGACGACATTACCCTTTACCTTGACTAATTGGCCTTGGTAAGCATCGGAGATTGAATCCTTTGTACTCACAGCTTTAGGAACAAGCGGAGTACCTGAACTAACCTTCACAATACTGTTATCAAATTTATCAAATTCGAGCTCTGTATTATTTTCAAAAATTTTGATGTGTCCATACACTCGAACGACATCGCCTAGTTGAAGAGTGCCAACGGGCACTTCATTAAACGCCATAATACCGCCGGTCTCATCTTGTACATAAGCGGAATCGAAGAAGTTCCCTGCTGCTGTCGTTACCTTGCCTTGAACCAAAACGGTTGTACCTTCGGCTAAATTACGTGCATCACCGATTGGCGCTACTTTGAGTTCCAAGTGCGATAACCAGTTCATCACATTCAGGGCAAACGGATCATTTCCTTTGGCATTAAATGTTTGATCCATTTGTTTATCATTGAAAATATTCATACCGGAAACGATTATTCTGCCCTTGCCGACAACTTCTGATGCAACGAGAGGAATGGCTGACCCGCCTGTTACATCCGTTAACGCTGGACCCGTTTTCCCATTTGGTGTGCGAGGATTATAAGCGACCCCATCTGCTTTGATTTGAGCCGCATCTTGGAAGGTGGATTCATTCCCGCGTACTAGAATCGTCAAAGCATCCGTATCGGTCAAGGCAACTTTATTGCCGTTCCCATCATTTTTCGCCACACTGGACCCACTATAGTATTCAATTGTAGGAACAAAATCGGTTAAGTTATTGCTAACCGGCTTCGGATGAGAACGAACTGAGAAATTAGAAGTCAGTGGTGTTCCCCAGAAGTTCCCATCGGCCGTTTCATCGAACACGCCATCATTATTGACCATGAGACTTGAGCCAGCACCCGCTAAAATGGCATTCAGATTTTGATTGGAACCGCCATAATTGCTCTTCTCCGCTAAGTAGAGAGATCCGCCTTGTGCGACAAATTTAGTGATAGCGGCAATCTCTGCAGAGCCATAACTGGACGATGGGTGTGAAATATACAAGACAGCCGCAGACTTAAGCGTATCGTCTGTAATAGCCGCCGTATTCTCGGCTACCGTATATCCCTGTTGTCTCATCATCGTTGTAAACAGCTTCAAGTTATCTTTGTACGTCCCTGTATCTTTGGTCGTATTTTCATTGTTCTTGGAAGCATCGATCAAGATTGTTTTTCCAAGGGGAGGTTTTACAGTAAACCCTTGTTCGAATTTATTGTCTCCCAGATCTTGATCCGTCGAATTCATAACGACGATGACGCGATGATCTCCGGCTGGAGGCTTGCTCCAAACCACACTAGCTGTAGTTGAACTATTCGTTTTCAGAGAAGCGACTTGCGCATCACCGATAAGATGAGCCGCATCTACTTGATCATAGTAAAAGTGAGCCGTGAGGTTAGTAACATCCACTGTCCCCATGTTGCTGATTCCTGCTTTGAGCGGTGCATCATAGCCACCTACAATGGCTCCCTCAACGGCAGAAACATTGCTTACTTTAACCGCAATAGGCTCAACTGGCGACCAAATCGGCGACGAATAGATGCGATCTCCATCCTTTTGCGTTACCCGTGTCACAAACCATTGCTGTCCGCCGATTACATTAACGGTAGGCGACCAAGTAAAGGAAGTACTATCTGTTGTAGGCACATAAGTGTCTATCACTCTTCCACCATTTGTAATCAACTCCACCTTAGCAATAGTGTCATTGCTTACGGTTTTCAGATAGCTGTAAGCAGGATCAGATTTCTGTTCCAGAACAGAATCACTGCCAGCAATTTGAAATTCCATTTTCTTGGAATCTGTTGTTGAGCCCATGTACCAGCCACTGGCGGATACTTCTAGTTTGGCGTTTGGATCTTCTGTAAAGTAAACTCTTTTCTTGCGCATAGCATCCATTAGCGAGTCTTGCGTAAGATCCTTAGCGACGATAACCGTACGCTGCTTAGTTTCTCCCCATGTCGCATCATGGTTGTCTTCTCCGTACGTCGGAGCGACATGCCATCCTAGATCAAGCGCACTGAAAAACTTATCCTGCGCGTTGGCATACGAATACTTACCTGAACCGTTGCCTACTTCTAACATTGTAAAGAGTCGATCGACATTTTTATCATACGGAATAAAATTATCGAAAGCATTGGCTGACATAGCCGGGTGATTGAATTGAGCCACGATATTATCGTAAGTCAGTACCCAAGCATAGTAGCTCTGTAAATTTTGATACTTGCCGCCGCTTTCAACCCGGTCGATAAAATTCGATGTTCCAAATACATTGGAATGTCCCCAAGTTGTTGAAGTCATCTCGAAGGCAGGGAATACAACGAAACTTCCATCCTTCGTATAATCTTTAGCGAGGTTCTTGGTCAATGCCCAGTTCGATCCGCCTGTCCGTTCTGGCATCCCATTGTGATCCACATTATCCGAGCCGACTAAGGAAGAATCGATATCATGAGAGTGATCAGAAAAAGCGAAAAAGTCATAATGGTGCGCTTTCGCTGCAAGCAAGGCACTTTCCGGCGAACCATCCGCATCATGTGAGATGTTCGTATGGTTATGCGTTGTTCCGTAGTAATGATTGCCACCGACGAATCTTTCCGCAATTTTGAACTTCCATGATTTTGTGGAGGCATTGCCAAGTTTATCTTGGCCTTTAAGAATAATGGTATGCTCTCCAGCACTCAAATCATCAGCTGTCGTTAAGACCAGCTTAATTCTCGTCTCTGTAATTACGGCCTTAGATGTAAATTCATGTGCTAAATCATCGATATAAATCCGAATGGACGCAGGATCAACACCATTCGCATCATCCAGAGTAGCTGATATTGCCGGATGTTTGGTTTCCAGCTCATCTCCTTCTAGAGGAAGCAGATCTGTATACTCCGGTCCATCTTTATCTTCCACAATATCCACAGTAATAGGGGCTGAACTGCTGCCTACACTTTTGGTGGTACTCTGGTTTACAGCTTCCATATAATACAATAGCTTTCCGGTTGGCATGCTGCCCGCAGCAATTTTGCCGTTGTAATTCAGCTTATCTGCTGAAGCTAATGCAACTGGTGTATACGCAGCATCGAGCTGCCCTTTGTACCAAACCGTTACACGATCCGCAAACTTCACGGAAGCTTTGAAGCTCGTATCGACACCGATATACGCTTTCGTTAACGGCATGTGAGCAATTTGCAACTCTCCCAAAATGTCAGAAGCTGCTCTAGGCGTTACCATATAACCGCTTGTATAAGGGGACGTCATCTTGGCTTGTTTGACAATCCCTGTGAAGGTGTAGGTTTCACCAAGAGTCACAGCCCCGCCAGCCACATCAATGCCTGAAGTGCTTAAGAGACTCACGATAGCTGTGTTGTCTGATTCATCTGTAACCGTCACGTTGTAATCCGGACCAGTTGCAGGAATATTTGTAACTTTCGCTTTAAAAGAAACGAGTTTTCCTTCCAATTGTTCCGCCGTCGCGTAACTGCTCAGGGCCGTTAGTGGAATAGATACAGGCACTAGAGCCCTGTCATCTCCTAATTCCGTTACCTTTGAAAGAACGAATTGTGTTGTACCGCTTGTCATGACAACATGACCTGTCAGACGCAATTTTTTGCCAACTTTAACTTCATAAGTAGGAGAAATAGGGCTAATCATATTCATAGCGCCTGTAGCATCCTGCACGTAATAGTTTGTTAATTCGCTGCCCAGCGCGCCATTCGTTGAGGTAACAACCCCTTCGATCGTAGCGGTGTAGCCTAGACTAAGCGGAAATCCGTTTGTATCGTTTTTACGCAAATTAGCAATTGTAGTCGTCAGAGTGTTAGATCCAGCTGCTTGAATCTGTGTGTATTTGCTTTCTTGTGTATCCGTATGTGTGAGATAAACAGTAGGGTTATTGGTGGAATTCGTGTAGCTCAGTGTAAAAGATCCATCTGCAGCAGCTGCAGCTTGAGCTGCACTTGTGACTACACCACTGTTTTCGAGATAGGCTTTTACAGTTGAAGCGCCTGGAACCGCTCCTGCTGTACCCACTACCTGACTTGTGTTTCCACTTGTGGAAAGCGTAATTTTGGAAGCAACTGGTGAAATCATATAGCTTGAATTGCGAATAATGATTTCAGCCGGATTGCTGGTGGAAGCAGGTGCATTCACAATAAAATCCTTGGATGGATCTTTCGTAAACCAGCCATTATTTGAACCAACCGCACCTCTCGGATCCGATCCTTCCATCGTTTTCCGTAAGATCGTACCGCTTCCTAGATTCGTAGCCACAAAAGGTTGTCCCCAATATAGCGGGTTTTTAAATGTCGTTGTTGAAGCGTTCGTAAAAGCCAACAAGTCGATAACATCCGTATCGGCTGCGCCTGTTACAGCATCCGTCTTCTTGGCAAGAACAATGGCTCCTCCCGTTGACGCGCTTGGGTTTATCCCGCTTCCCAAATCGATGTCGGCTTTCACAGGCAAAGCTGCACCTGTTGCTCCGGTGTTCCCGGCAATCAAGTAGTAGCCATGCGCTTTGATCATACCTGACAGTGGTTTGCCTGCCGCAAAAGCCATCGTAGAGGCTGATGAGTAAGCAACAGACCAGCCATTCAAATTAATATCTTGGTCTGTCGTGTTATACAGTTCAAAAAATTTGGTTTTATAGAAAGCTCCGCTATTACCGCCATTTACATACAATTGACTAAAGACAATGTCTCCAGCTTTGTAAGAGTTTGCAAGGGTCGCAAGCGAAATAGCTACCTTGTCGCTGCTCGCTTTCCCTTGCTCTTGCACAGTAACATATACAACGGAGTTCGAGTTTGGATTTGTGAGGCTTATGGCAAATGAACCATCTGCTCCTGCCGTGCCTGAACCAGCTAACGAATTATCCGCCAAGTTGATCGTGACGGAACTGTTTGCTGTAACAGCTCCTGCGGCACCATTGATCGTTAACACATTTGGAAATGTGATTTTCGATGCAATAGGAAGGGCTGTCTTAGGTGCTACCGCAAGGATAATCTGAACCTTACTGCTTGGATCTTTGCCATTTTCAGTCGCTGTGATAAATACAGAGCCTTTGGACTGCGCGTTGGTGATCGCTAGATCAAACGAACCGTCTGCCGCAGCTGCTGCTGCTCCAGCCAAGGCATTGTCGTCATAATATACAGCGACCTGCACACTGCTTCCTACCGCTCCAGCTGTTCCCTTTACATTAGTTAATGTAGGAAAAGAAATTTTGGCTGCGACTGGAGCTGCTGTTTGCAGCGTATTCGAAGGGTTTGTAGAGATTCCTGTGATGACAATATCATCAATTTTGCTCGTCCCTCCACTCGCGATCGCCGCACCGTTAACAGCTAATCCGGAGTTAACGACCCATCTCACGTAAACGATGCTTTTATTTTCTACCTCTGAAGGCAAGCTAAGATTACTTAACACGCCTGAAGTAAAATTGTTAGCAGATGCAACAACGCCATTGGATACATCCGTCCATGAGGAATGGTCCAAACTATACTGGACTTTAAAATCTTTGGGACCTGTATTGGAACTTCCTTGTTTGGATGATAATTGAATACCTGTGTATCCCGTAGTCACAAATGGGGCTTCCCAATAGGAAGTACCCGGCGACCAGGCTGATGTCGAAGCAGCCTTATCTGAAGCTCCCGCGACATACCCTAAGGCGCCCGTCCCAACTACAGATATTTGCTTGTTGAGGTTCTCCGATATCCCCTCCGTCGCGGCTAGCGTTGAGTTGGCAAAATCCCATTTTACTAACGTTGTAGAAACCGCTTCCGCTCCAATGGGTTGAAGTGGAAGCGCCATTGTTACTAACATAACAAGGGTCATCATAAGGCTGTACCACTTCTTATGCTTACTTATATATTGAAACATGAATAAAATTCGCCTCCCTGAAATCGGTAGATGTGTCTAACATCTATCTTGCTGTCCGTTCTTCTAATGATGATTTGCATCCAGATTCCAATTTCTGTTACATTATACAGTAGAACTTCCTAACGAAAGAGTATTCTCATTCGCCAAGAAGCCTCATCAGTCGTCTATCCATGCGCCCCGCCAAAAGCTAATGGATAGCGGCTTTTTTGATATTTTTTTATCTGCGCCCCTCCCTTGCTCCGATACTTGCCACTCACTTATGCTCAGAACAAAAGGAATTATATCATGATTTAATTCTACGTTTGTCAGGCGAATGTAAACTTTAGAAAAAAAGATCAAATCCAAATGAACATAATTTCAAAAAGGAAATCTTTTCAAATTACTTTTTCAAACTCGCACGTTATTTAAGAAAAACGGCTTCGCCGCCCTGGTAGATCCGTCTCTTCTTAGCAGCAAAACCTAGTAAGGGAACTAGGGGACGCTAATTAGGCAAAAAGTAGGCATGCGAGGGTCATAGCGGAACTACAGGGTCTTATTTCCATAAAAAGTGTTGAAATTCCCATGAAACAGCAAAATAGCGGACTGTAGTTCCCTCAACCTCCCGATACTGACACTTTTGGCTAGAATAGCGGACTGTAGTTCCCTTACGCCCCCGCGAGGCAGCTGGAGCAACTCCGCTTTCACATATAAACTCTTATATTTGAACAAAAAAAAGAACGCCATAACCAACAACGGTCACAGCGTTCTTCCTCGGTCCAGCATTTCCTTATTCTTTGACTGCCCCAATCGTAATCCCTTTAACAAAGTACCGCTGCAGAAAAGGATATACCAGCAAAATTGGCAAAGCTCCAATAAAGATCTGCGATGCCCGAACGGTTCGTTCGGACAGATTGGCAACCGTTCCCGGATCCAACTTCGTCATATCCCTCTGCACGATAATCGTCTGCATAAAACTTGCAAGCGGCAGGTTCTTCGAATCCTTCATATAAATCAAGCCATCGAAATAGGCATTCCAATGCCCGACCATCGTAAATAAGGCAACCGTCGCAATCGCTGGCAGCGAGATCGGCAAGTAGATCAAAATGAAAGAGCGAAAATGTCCAGCTCCATCTATAAATGCGGCTTCCTCCAGATCTTTAGGCACTGTGCGGAAGAAGTTGAGCAGCAGGATGATGTTATAGACCGCAACTAATCCTGGCAGAATCAGGGCCATTAATGTATTCATCAGACCGAGCTTCAGGATAAGAATATAGGTCGGAATCAGACCTCCACTGAACAGCATGGTTATGACAAAATACCAAAGATAGATATTGCGAGCGCGAAAGATTCGGCTATCTTTCGAGAGTGCATAAGCCGCAAGGGCATTAACGAACATGGCAAGTGCTGTCCCAAGGACTGTACGTTGTACGGAAACCCAAAGGGAGGAAAGGAAATTCGCGTTGTTGAAGGTTTTGGCGTAGGCCTCAAAGGTAAACCCAATCGGCCAAAACGTAACTAATCCGGCGTTAGCAGGAGCGCTCGCGCTCAAAGATACCATCAGCAAGTGGAACAATGGCAGCAAGCAAAGAATAGAGGCAGCGACCAAGATGATATTATTTATGATAGAAAATATACGATATGACAGCGTTTTGTGATACATAAGCGGCTCCCCCTAGAAGATTCGATATCCAGCAAATTTATAAGCAAGACGGTAGGATATGACGATCAAAATTAAGCTGATCATGGATTTGAATAGACCAACTGCCGTCGCAAAGCTGAATTGTCCGCCAAGAAGGCCTTCCCGGTATACAAACGTGTCAATAATATCACCCTGTTGATAGATCAAAGGACTATACAAGTTAAACACTTGGTCGAAGTTGGCGTTTAGAACGTTTCCTAATGCCAAAGTCGCAACGACGATGGCGATGGGAATAAGCGATGGTATGGTAATATGCATGGTTTGCTTTAGCCGCGTAGCTCCGTCGACTTCTGCTGCTTCGTACAAGGCTGGATTGATACCGGCTAACGCAGCCAGGAAAATAATCATATTGAATCCAAATTCCTTCCATACATCGCTGAAAATAATCGTGAATCGGAACCAATTTCCGTCGCCGAGGAAGAAGATGGGTTTGATGCCGAACACATTCGTAATGAACTGGTTGATCAGCCCTGTCTGGGCTAACATATCAATCAGAATCCCAGCAAGCGTGACCCAGGAAAGGAAATGCGGTAGATAGACCAGCGTTTGGATGGATCTTTTGAGCCCCATGTTCCTTACTTCATTCAAAAACAGAGCAAAAATAAAAGGAATAACTAAGTTCATCACGATTTTGGAACAAGCAAAAAACAATGTATTCCACGTGATTTTCAGAAAATATTCATTTTCAAACATATATCGAAAATGCTTCAAGCCGACCCACGGAGAACCGGTTACGCCCAAAGCTGCCTTATAATCCTGAAAGGCCATAACGATACCCGACATGGGCAGATAAGCAAAAACGAATACCAATATAACAGCTGGCAATACCATGAAATGAAGCATCCAAGGCTGCTTGTAGCCGCTTATCTTTTTCGCGCGTTTAGTGTTCTTTTGGGATACTTGTTGTACCGTGTTCGCATCCATAGCTCTCTACCCCGTTCCATAAAAACTCATTTGTGTATTTGGAGAAACCCTGATATATATAGTATCAACAAACTTTGCCTTGAAACTATAAGACATTCTTAGGATTGATAGGGTTTTGTTAGGGATATCTTCCGGGGGGATCGATGATGGCGCTTAGAACGGGCATTGCATTCATGAAAAGAAGGATCGGCACCAAATTTAGTCTATTCGCCAAAATGAACGGTCTGATCATCCTTTTGTTCATACCGATTATCCTTGTATTTACCTATTCCAACAGAACTGCTTTCGATGTTATTGGGAAAGAACTTCAAGTGTCCAACATCAAACAGCTCTCTTTTCTATCCAGCCAAATTGATTCCAGGATCAATCAGATGACGGACTTTGTCAGTACCTTCTCCAAGGACCCCAATGTTCAGAAATTCAACGGGTTAAACCTCTGGGAAGATCGCTATGATCGGATGCAGACTAGATTTGTTGTTCAAGAAAAGATGGTGCTGCAGTCTGGCGTTATGAACATCTGGCCGGTTAAATATACGGTTTATTCCCAACAGAACAAAGAGGCCATTTCAAATGCCATTAAAGCATCTGAATATAATGAGGATTACCTGAAGAGGAATATGACTGGAAAATGGACCTATGGCGACGGGGAAACCTTGCTCCAAGGTGGTCTGAAATCCTTTTATTGGTTCTACACAGACTCCTTCGGCCAACGGGATACGCTTAGCGGAAGCAATCTGGTGGTAGAAGCCAGCTTTGGTCCCGAGAATATTCAAAACATGCTGGACACGTACAAGTCAGGGGGGCAAGGCGACCCCTTCTTCTATCACAAAGGCGAAGCTCCGATTCTGAATCGCAGCGCATCCCTGCAGCTGTCGAGTGACCTCATCCATTACTTGGACGGCCAGACTCTGGCAGATACGATGCAGCAGGTCATTCGGCTAGAAAGCAAAAATTACTTGGTCAGTGCTGTGAAATCTCCCCAATTAGATTGGTATTTGGTTGATATTGCACCACTCGATCAAATTTTGGGGCCCATATCGTTTAGTCGCAATCTATTCTACTTAGCAATGGTGTTGTTGTTTGTGGTTGGCATATCGGCCTCCGTACTGCTATATCGCAATGTTCAGCGACCTATCAGAAAGCTGATTCGCGGATTGCAGAGCGTCCAGCGGGGAGATTTCTCCGTCAGGATCAATGCCAATGTGAACAATGAGTTCTCGTTTCTGTTTTATCGATTCAATGATATGTCTCAGCAAATTCAAAGTTTAATTGAGAACGTACTCAATGAGAAGCTCCGGGCTAGGGATGCGACGCTCAAGCAGCTGCAGGCCCAAATTAATCCTCATTTCCTGTACAACTGCCTTGGCTACATTGTCAATATGGCCCAGATGAAGAACGAGGAAGCTGTCGTTTCTATGGCCTTTAATTTAAGCGCCTACTACCGTTACACGACTCGTATGGAGAAGCAAACGGCTAGTCTGGACGAAGAAATTCGGCTGATCGTCAACTATTTGGACATTCAGAAGCTGCGTAACGGCAGAATTGAGTATCATATCGATATTCCTGCCGAGATGCTGAACCAACAAGTGCCACGCTTGATGCTCCAGCCGATTGTAGAAAATGCCATCATCCATGGCGTTGCCAAATCCTATTCATCCGGGGAGATTCGCATTAGCGGCGAGATGTCGGACGGTTTCTGCCGGATTTACATCGATGACGATGGTCCTGGCATGCCGGATGAGTTGCAAGAGGCCTTGAATCGCAAATTAAGGGAGCCTTTGCAAGATCAAATGGGCTGCGGGCTGTGGAATACCAACCAGCGGATCCTTCACCAATTCGGAGAACAATCTTACCTGTCTTTCAAGAAGTCGCTGCTTGGCGGATTCCGGACAGAAATCATTTGGGAACTAACGACCGGAGACGAGCATCGCCACCATCCATTCATACAAGGGGGCACCTAACATGCAAATGATTATTGTAGACGATGAAGCTCACTGGGTAGAGAACCTATCCATGAATAAACCATGGCATACGCTCGGCATCGAGCAGGTTCATAAAGCTTATTCTGCTCATGAGGCGCTTCAAATCCTCGAAACGCATCCGATCGATATTGTCATATCCGATATTCTGATGCCCGAAATGACGGGCATTGAGCTGATCGAGCGAATTCGCAAGTTTGACAAAAAAATTAAGTGCATCATTTTATCCGGTCATTCTGACTTTGAATTCACCCAAGAAGCCGTCCGGAATAAGGCCGTAGATTACTTGCTTAAACCGCCGACTGACAATGAATTGTTCGGTGCAGTCCGCGCTGCAATTGATCAACTGACGAATGAATGGGAAAGCGTTAGCTCCTACGAACGCACCCAGTTCACGCTGCGGGAAAATTTGCCGCTGCTTCGCGGCCAGTTGCTGCTTGACGCATTGCGCGGTCATCGAATGCCAGCCGAAGAGTGGAGCAGGAAGCTAGAAAATTACGGTTTGCCGTTTCACGATGGAGACTGCGCTTTGATGCTAGTGCGTATGGAAGAAGAATTCGGACAATATAAAAACAATGGTCAGCAATTAATGGAATACGCGATCATCAACATGGCGGAAGAGATATTCGGAGAATATACGGAGGTCTGGGGCGTTAAGGAAGAGCTTGGATATCTCGCTTTTCTGTTTCAGCTAAAGGGAGATCATTCGGATGCCGGGAAAGAAACCATTCTAGAAAAGCTTGCCATCCAGCTCCAGTATAAGGTCAAACAATTCTTGAAAGGCTCTCTGTCCATCGTCATGACCGAGTGGTTCCACTTCCCGGACAAGCTATCGGACCATTATCGGCAGGCTTCCGCTTATTTCCGGCAAATTGTCGGGGATGAGCGGGAATTTATCATGCGTGTTGGCGACTTAGAGCAGAATGTCACGAAGGGCATCTTGGAAGCTATCCATATCCCTCCTACCTTGATTAACCTGCTTGAGGTTGGTCGCTGGGATGCCGCGGAAGACAAGCTCGTGAACGTATTCGCAGAATTAGACGAGAGATGGGCTGAATCCTGGGAGCATTGTATGGAGGCTGGCTATATCATCGCCTCTTCGTTCACTCATCTCGCGCATCGGAACGGCTATACATTGGCCAAATTACTTGGAAGTGAGATTGATCTTCTGCAAAGTGGAGAAGCTTTCAGCTCCATTAGCAAGCTAAGAAAATGGTCGCTGGGCGCGCTCGATAAATTCAAGGAAAGCACCTCGAATGAAGTGAAAGATAATCGCTCGTTGTATGTCCAGAAAGTGCAAGACTTTGCCGAGAAAAACCTGCATCTGGATGTTTCGCTGCGGGCACTGGCCGATCATGTGAACCTGCATCCGACACATTTATCCAAAATCTATAAGATTGAAACCGGTCAAGGAATCAGCGATTACATGTCCTCGCTCCGTATGGAACGTGCCTGCCATTTGCTCAGGACAACCGACAAAAAGGTGTATGAAATCAGCATGGACGTCGGCTACCTGGACCCTGCTTACTTTATCAAAGTGTTCAAACGCCAATTTGGCCTAACGCCGCAAGAATTTAGAGACAGCCTGTAATTGCCTAACAAAGTCTTACGGAAACTAAAATAATCATATAGATACCTTCCCCAATAAGTTGGTAGAGTTAACAAGGTAGTAATCTTACACCGTAGGGGGAAATCAAAAATGGGTAAATCCAAAAAATCATGGATGCTGCTTGCAGTTACGGCACTCATGGTCATTACGGCCTGTACCGGGAAGTCCGGCGAGGATGCGAAGTCAGCCAACAGCGGTTCCAAAGACGTCACAGCAGCTTCCGATGCTGCCTTCAGCAAAGGCAAATACGATCCGCCAATTGATATCAGCACAGTTGTCATGTTCACCCCGCCGAAGAAATATGTCAAAGGCGACACCCAAGAAAACAATGTACACGACCGTTGGATGTTGGAGCAGCTCGGTATCAAGCACAAAGATACCTGGTACCCTGCTGGCGGGGATCAATATAAGCAGAAACTTCAGCTCGCGATTGCTTCCGGCGAGAAACTGCCTGATTTCGTATTCGTACCAACGGACCCGGTATTAACGAATCAACTGATCGATTCCGGACAGTTTGTGGCCATCGATACGTTATTTGATAAATATGCCAACAAAACTTGGAAGGACCATGCCACTCAACATCCGGAACTATGGTACCCTTTCACACGGAATGGCAAGAAATACAACCTGCCTATCCTTGAATATACGGACAACGATGATACGTTGTTATGGCTGCGGGAAGATTGGATGGAAAAGCTGAATCTGCAAGCTCCCAAAACAATCGCAGAATTAGAGAACGTCATGGACAAATTCAAGAACCAGAACCCGGACGGGCTTGCGTCCAAGGACGTCTATCCGCTCGCGATTTCCTTGAAAGGGAATACGAACACTTGGTTAGGCGGGCTCGACTGGCTATTCGGGGCTTATGGAACGATCGAGGAGCAATGGAACAAGGACGCCAAAGGCAATCTGGAATACGGCTCCATCAACCCTGGTTCTAAGCAAGCGCTTGCCAAACTGCAAGAATGGATGAACAAAGGCTATATTCATCCTGACTCTGCTTTGTGGGACGAGAATAAGACAGCTGAATTCTGGACAAAAGGGAATGCAGGCGTTCTGCCAGGTGCTAACTGGATTCCGGATTGGCCAGGTCCAGATTTGCTGAAAACCGTAAAAGGTTCTAAGTTTAAAGCCTATCCGGTTCCTGCGGGTCCAGATGGACTGGCTGGTACCAAATGGCAAAATACTGGCGTGAACAGCAGCTTCATGATTAATAAAGATGCGAAACATCCGGAAGCCATCTTCATGTATTACAACTACATGTTGGATAACTTGGCTAACCCTCCGACCGGCAGCAAATTCGAAAACGGCTTTGCTCAAGGCTACGACTGGGATATGGTGGATGGTAAACCAACCAGCAACAAAGACAAAATTAAAGACTTCAGCAATGATTTCACCTTCATCACAGGACCGGCGCGTATTCCAGACCTTTATATGAAGACCCTGGTTAAACTAGCAGATGGCAATAAACCAGAAACGCCTTACGAAAAGCAGCTCGCTGACTTCCGCAAACCGGAAAATTGGTACGCCGCGAAGATCGTTATGTCGCAAATGAACATCCGCAAGCAAAACTATTTCACGGGTGCAGCGACGCCAACCATGATTTCCAAATGGAACCTCCTGCGTCAGTCCGAAATGGAAACCTTCAACAAAATTATTTATGGCAAATTGCCAGTTACAGCATTTGATGAATTCGTTGCGAGTTGGAAAGCCAATGGCGGCGATCAGGTCACGAAAGAAGTCAACGAGTGGTTCACGTCAGTAACCAAGAAGTAAAGCAGTAGTAGACAACGAAAAAGGCGTCTCATCAGGTTGAATACCTGGTGCGACGCCTTTTTTTGTTATCTGGAGCAGGTTATAGGCCTCTCGCGGTTGAATAGGCACGCTAAATGTATTTATTTCCCGCAGCCAACCATCCAAACACATCAAGAAAAGCGACCTTGCCGCCCTAAGATGAGTGTCTTCATAACGGTTTTCAACAATCTAGCGGATCCTAGTTCCCTTTGGGCTTTGCAATGACAGTGAGCGTCGTATGAAAAGGAACTATGATCCGCTAAATGGCGGGAACTGGGGTAAACGTAGTATGAAAGGGAACTGCGATCCGCTATTTAAGCGGAAACTGCTGATTCCAACCGGGAAATGGTGATATAGCGGATCGTAGTTCCCTCTGGCGTGCAATATGGCGGTTTTCAGCATTATAGCGCACTGTAGTTCCCTCAAACTCGCGATCCTGACACATTCTGCTATCATCGCGGCTTGACGTTCCTTGATCTCCGCGCAATAGCTAAGCTAGAGGATGGATCTCATTCGGCCAAAATCCACCCAAAAACTATACTTTCTGTTATTACAAAAAAGGAGCTGCCGCCGCAGCTCCTCCTCTCGTTGTTTCGCCTTCAAGACTCTATACTCATTTTAAACAACCGAATGGCACGCTCCAGTTCGTCCTGGGCAACGCTGTTCTCCGGCAGCGGATTAGCCGATCTTACGGCTTGAACCACATGATGCAGCAGATTCTCCGGCATATCAACATCTGCCGATTCCGCTGTCATGGCGACAACTAGCTGCAAATCCGGCACAACAAAAATGCGTCTTCCGCCTGAGCCTGAGGCGTAGTACATGTCGTAGGCTTTTTTATCACCTTTTATCAAGCCCGGAGGCAGCGTCTTGGACCACCAGTAGAAGCCGTAGCCGCCCTGTGTGCCATTACTGTAGTTCAGAGTTATCTTCCTAGTCAGAGATTCACGGATCCATGGCTGAGGAATAAGCGTCTTGTCTTCCCACTGTCCTTCGTTCAAGTACAGATAGCCCAGCTTCGCCATATCTCTGAGCGTTAGCGCCATCGCCCATGCACCGATGGTATGCTCTTGGGGATCTTGGTTCCAGTTCATTTCCTTTATGCCGAGGGGGCCGAACAATCGCGACACGGCATAGTCGAACATGGACTCTCCCGTTGCTTGGGTCATGATCGCTGAGAGAAGATGAGCATCGCCGTTGCTGTAATTGAAGGAAGCCCCTGGCTCAGCTTGTGCCGGACGTTCCAGGATGTACTGTACCCAATCTTCAGCGTACATCATCTCAGTAGACGAGCGTTCGTTAGCGTTATCCCAGGAAGTACCTGAGGTCATGGACAGCAAGTGTTTGAGCATAATTCTGGACTTCACAGGATCGGTCGCCAGTTCCGGGAAAAAGTCTGCGGCTTTTTGATCAATACTGCTTAGTTTAAACTCGGATAAAGCTATGCCAACTAACGCGGATGTTATGCTTTTGGTCACTGATTTCATATCTTGCAGGATATCCGTACCCGTTTCTTCGTTATAGGCCTCGGCTACCAAATGCCCGTTGCGAATAACGGCTACACTATGTACGGCTTGATGGCGAAATATTTTGAGCATCTTCGCAAGTCCTGACGAGTGCAAGCCCTGCGCTTCTGGTGTTGTTAATTCCCATCCTTCCGTTGGCCAATTCGTCTGTGTTGTCATGGCACTGTCCGAATGCGGCATCATGGGTGAAAACGATGTATTCGTAGCTGGCACTTGCTTTTTTGGGGCTCCAGATGCTGCCAAAGCTAGGGTTGAGGTGCCCTGTCCACTTCCGACAAGTGGATTCTTTTTATTATTCATCTTTATCGAATCCCTCCAATTTGGTTTAGCTCTCCCCTATATGACATAATTTTACACGGAATTTATGAACCAATTATGGCCTAAACCTTAATATAACATAAAAATTAGCTTAAAATTAGCTTAAAAATTGGGGTGCAACCCCCCTTATGTTACAATCCTTTTACAATATCCCTATAGGTTCTCTAGTCTGGAGGTTAGGTATGCGAAAGCTTATATTTTTCTTAGGTCCTGCTGGTGCAGGCAAAACGACGTTGGCCAAAGCATGGGCCCGCAAGCATGGCGGCGCTTTTCTGGACATGGATACGCTGCTGCGTCCCGCGGCAGAAACGGTTATGACCCTTCTCGGACTGGATCCAGATGATCGAGATTCACCCACTTACAAGAAGCACTGTCGCGATCTGGGCTACCGGATTACGATGGATGCCGCTCTTGAGAACCTGGAGCTCGGCTTGGATGCGCTTGTTATTGGCCCTTTCACCCGCGAAATCTCGGAGCCATTCTGGCTTGAGCATGAACTATCACGTATTGGGGCTACGCTTCAAGATGTCTGTATCAAAGCCCTTTTCGTCTATCTCCCTGACGAAACCAGCTATCAGGAGCGAATTCGCGCGCGAGGTTCTGCGCTGGATCTGTGGAAACTGGACCATTGGCAGCAATTCAGCCTGTCCCTTGCTCGAAGAGATATTCGATGGGACGTGGAACCGTCCTCCATTCTCTATTTCGACAACGCCGGACCGTGGTCTCCTGAGAAATTGGAGCGTCTGGAAAGCTTCATTCTGTAAATTAATTTCTCACATTACAATCACTTTACAAATCCCGATTTCACTTATAAAATCAAGTAGATTCCACAACACATTTAGGGGGGACCCACTCCATGCATTCGAAAACCTCCATGCAAGACATCGCTGATCGTCTGGGCATTTCCAAAAATGCGGTTTCGCTCGCGCTCAATCACAAAGCCGGTGTCAGCGAGGAACTGCGCGCGCGCGTTTTTGAGGCGGCCAACCTTTTGAACTATCGCACTGAACCCAGGAATAGGAGAAAGCCGCAACACCTGCTCGTCCTCATCCCTGAATTCATTCGCAACGATACCATTTTCTACTACGAAGTGTTCTGGTCTATCGAGAAAAGAGCCAAGGAGCATGGTTATACCGCTATTCTATGTGGCGTTACCAAGGATATGGAACAGCAATTCATCCTGCCTGAACTCTATCATGAGATGGTATTTCATGGCATGCTGATGATTGGCGTGTTCCACACCGATTATGCTCGTATGCTCCACGAATTAGGAGCGCCGCTTGTGACCGTAGACCATTATTACGACAGCCTGCAATTGGATGCCGTTGTGACAGCAAACGCCGAAGAGGCCTACAAGCTAACTTCGCATCTCATCGCCAGAGGCCACAAGCGCATTGGTTTTATTGGGTCCGAGAGTATGACCAAGAGCTTCAAAGAACGCTGGACAGGCTTTCAAAATGCCATGTCGGACGCTCGGCTGACCATCGATATGAACCACTGTATCGCAGGTTTTGCACCGCTCGAAACGCTGCATGCAAGTCCGGATGACAGCGCACTGGCAGAGTTTGTGCATAAAAGGCAATCGCTGCCTACAGCCATAATCTGCGCCAATGACCGCATCGCGATATCGCTGATTCAGATCTTGCTCGCTCAAGGCTATCAAGTGCCTGACGATATTTCCGTGGCAGGGTTCGATGATATAGAAGCAGCTCAAATGATCACACCTCGCCTCACGACGATTCAAGTACAGCGCGAGCTGCTAGGCTGCGAGGCCGTCGATTTCCTCATTCGCAAAATCGACTTTGGCGGGAGCCCCTCCAAAATCTCCATCTACGGCCAGTTGATAGAGCGGGACTCTTGCAAACCGCTTGAAGCGGCAAGCGAAGAGGCTGTCTCGAAAGGTTAATAACCTAACGAGCAGCCTCTTTCTCTTCTTACAACTTCGTAATCTCACGAATTTTCTCCAAAGCAATCTTCGGCTCGCGCTCAATCGTCAACAGGCCATTCAACTCCTGCTGCACATCCGTAAGCTGTGTATAGCAGTAGCCGCATACGTAGTCCAAGTCCCGGATAGCCTGCGTAATATTGCGGTAACGAGTCAAGAATTCTTCCTCGGTTTTCACTTGATTGCCGTAGCCCCAGCCCTCTTCCGTAGTAAAGGCGATGCCTCCATACTCACTGATAATTACAGGCTGCCCCTTGTAGGCATATCCATCAGCGAATGGAAATTTAAAATCATTATGAATGATATCATTGCTCAGCAGGAGATCTTTATCTTGATACCGCTCATAGAAAATTTGACCGAGCTCTTCATAATCATGCAGCGTAATAATGTCCGATATGGTATGCTCCCAACCATCATTTACAATCACGGGTCTCATGGGATCAAAAGATTTGGTCAAGTAATAGATCGCCTCGGTGAACTGCTGCTGCGTCCGATCCATCTTGATATTCGGGACACCCCACGACTCGTTAAAAGGTACCCATGTCACGATGCAAGGATGGTTGTAATGCTGTTGAACAACCTCCATCCACTCGCGCGTAAAGCTTTCGACAGCCTCATCCCCGAATTCATAAGCCGCCCCCATCTCGGACCAAACAAGCAAGCCCTTGCGGTCACACCAGTACAGGAATCTTGGATCTTCCAGCTTCTGATGCTTGCGCACGCCATTGAAGCCTAGTGCCATCGTCTTCTCAATATCTTCAATGAGCGCCTCTTCGGAGGGAGGGGTCAAATGCGTTTCTTTCCAGTAGCCTTGATCTAGCAAAAGCTTCTGATAATAAGGCATATTGTTAATCAGCACTTTCCCTTTCTCAATCGAAACCTTGCGGAATCCGAAGTAGGAATTCACCCTATCCAGCGGCTCGCCATCCTTCAGCAGAACAAATTCAATATCGTACAAGTTAGGGTGATTGGGGTGCCAATGCTTGATTTTCCATTCGCCGATCCGATCGCTGTAGAGATGAATATCCGCACTTAATTTCGCGCGATCCACCGCTAAATAAGATTCTTTGATAAGCTGACCCTCAAAGCGAACGATCGTTTTCAGAAGCAGTCCCTCTTGCTGCTCCACGCCTTGCAACTGATACTGAATGTTCAACTGATGCTTATCGATATCCGGGGTCATTTTCACCGACTTCACATACTGCGGCGCTACATACTCCAGCCATACAGACTGCCAAATCCCCGTCGTCTGCACATACCAACAGCCGAAATTATCCTTAACCCAGCGCTGCTTCCCGCGCGGCTGCATACAATTGTCGCTATCCTGAGCGCGGACAACAATCCGATTCTCGCCGGAAACATCCATATAATCCGTGATATCGAACTGGAAGGCCGCATACCCGCCCGTATGTTCGCCTACGCTCTGTCCATTCACCCAAACTTGCGCATGATAATCCACCGCTTGGAAGTGAAGGATAGTCCGCTTATTCTGCTGATCCTTAGGGAGCGAAATCGATCTTTCATACCATACATAGGGGTGAAAAGCAGGTTCATTGATGCCGCTTGCTTCCGTTTCGTATGTAAAAGGAACCGTAATGGTTAGCGCGGCAGGAAGCTGTTCAAACCACTTCTCCCCTACCCCCGCATTCAAGTCGTCAAAACAGAAATTCCATGTGCCGTTCAAATCTGTCCATGCTTCCCGCACAAACTGCGGTCGAGGATAATTGGGAATATAAGAATGCGATGTCATCCGTCCAACTCCTTTAATATTAACTTTTATATTAACTAAATAACTTATTTTAACACAATATTACTGTAATACTCGTGAAAAAATAAGTCAATACCTGTTGTTTAATTAACTTCAAAGTTATAGAATAAACAAAAACAGATAACCGAGGTCCCTCTATGCAAATCGATGTTTCCACGAAAAATATGGCCTTCCTCGAATGTTTCTCCTCCGAAACCAGAGTGAAGATCATCGAACTCTTACAGCAAGAATCCTTAAATATTAAACAGCTTTCCCAGCGGCTAGAGATTTCTTCGGCCATTGTGACCAAACATATTCAGAAGCTCGAGCATGCTGGTATCGTCGCTTCTGAGAATTCGACCGGCATTCGCGGCACGCAGAAAATTTGCCGTTTGAAATTAGATCAGGCTGTGCTGCAATTCATCCCCAAGAAACAGCCGGAGCTTCCCGCCAACAGAGCCAATACGCTGTCAATCCCGGTTGGCCAATACGCATCCTTCGAGGTGAAGCCTACCTGCGGACTTGCCTCGCCAACCCAGCTCATTGGCGTACTGGATGATCCGCGCTATTTCGCCGATCCCGGCCATGTGCAGGCGAGCATCATTTGGTTCAGCAGCGGTTATGTCGAATACCGGATTCCTAACTTTCTGCACAGCAACCAAAAGCTGCGCGCCTTGGAAATTTCCTTCGAGATTTGCTCCGAAGCGCCTGGCTACAATGAAAACTGGCCTTCCGATATCTCCTTTTTCATCAATGAGATCCCGCTCGGCATATGGACGAGCCCTGGCGATTTCGGGGCACAGCGAGGCGTGCTCTCCCCCGAATGGTGGAGCAGCAGCAACACGCAGCATGGCTTGTTGAAGGTTATTAACATTGGGCCAACCGGCTCCTACCTCGATGGCACTCAAATCTCCGATGTCACCATCGAGGATCTCTCTGTCACCTTCGCCAAAGAGATTAACTTCCGCATTGCCTCGTTGGAAAGCTCATCCAACTGTGGCGGTATTACCTTGTTCGGAAAGCATTTCGGGAATTATGCGCAGGATATTGTCGTTACCATGCATGAGGATAAGTAAGTTTAAAACAGCAAACGGGCCTCCGCCCCCGAGCCCTGCACAATCAATCTGCTATTCTAATGAACTGGAGGATGCTTATAGACGAGAAAATGGCTACTTTGGCGATCTAATGAACTGTATTGGCGTTATCGAGTCATTTATAGGCGGAATGGTGATCATTTTCATGAAATAGCGCTTCTGGAATTCATTAGATTTTCAAAATGGACTATTTTGATCAAATAGAGGTTATTGAGTTCGTAAGGGTTTGCCCCTTGTCCTAATTTACAAAAAAAAATTTGTAAATATGGTTTACCTATCAGTATCTATTAACCAAGGATATCTAACTTGACAAATAACTTGACAATACAAACAACAAAAAAGCACCCGTACCTTTTAGATAAAAAGTACGATGCTTTTTCAGGGTAAAAAGAGGGATAAAGCGTTAGCTGTTCGCATAGGCAAGCTGCATGCCCTCGGTGAGCGGGACGAAATGATGGCGCGTCTCGAAGATGGCATTCAGCGTGTGGAGGACGTCTTGGTTCTGCTGATGTAATTTCACATTGTTTTTCAAGTTGGATAACAGCGATTGGTTCGCTATGATGGCCAGCAGCTGATTTTTCAACTCTGCCGCATTCTTCACTTCAATCGCCGCTCCCAAGCCAACCAAATACTTTGCGTTCGCCTGTTCTTGTCCCGGTATCGGCTTGTACAGCATCATCGGGAGTTCCAGCGCGAGCGCCTCCGAAATGGTAAGTCCCCCTGGTTTGGTCACAATGAGATCCGACAAAGCCATCAGTTCATGCACATGATCAACGAATCCGGTTACCTTGACGTGATGGCGGGTTTTCTCTCCGCTCAATTCTTCTTCCAGCTGAAGCTTGAGCTTCTCGTTACGTCCGCAGACGAAAACAAACTGTACCGGTTCCGCCAAATCATCGGACTGCAGCACCGACTTGAATTGCTTGCCGATTAAACCATGCCCGCCTCCCATGACGAGTACCGTCGGCATATCCCGGTGCAAACCATGCTTATCCCGCAGCGCCATTCGATCATATTCTCTCGTAAACGGCATCCGGATCGGAATGCCGGTCACCACAATACGCTGCTCCGGAATACGGTATCTCAGCAGCGCTTGCTTCACATGCTCAGCGCCAACCAGATAGCGATCTGTGCCGGGATGAATCCAATAACTATGATCGGTGTAATCCGTCATTATGGTCACGGTAGGCACCGTTGTTAATCCGTTGCATTTCAGATACGACATCGCCGCGGCAGCACCTGGGAAGGTGCAGACCACCTCGGTCGGCTTCTCCTCGTGCAGCAGTTCCAGCATCCGGTCGGTGCTGAACGATTTCATCTTTTTAAACATATGCGAGAACGTATTATCATCCCTTGTCTTCCGATACAAATAACCATACACGGATGGCAGGCTTTTCACCCACTGCATGTAGCAATATTTGCCCACTGAGTGCAGATAAGGATGCGTCCACTCCAGAAAATCCACCACTTTTACTTCCACACCTGGTTTATAGAAACGTGTCGCCTCCAGAATCGCCTGTGCCGCTTTATTATGTCCGTCCCCTAAGCTGCCTGTCAGGATTAATAGTTTGTCCCTCTGTTTCATCTTCTAAGCCCCCTGTCAAGATTGTGCTGTTGCGCATGCACCTTTATTGCTTCTGTTCCCCAGTTTCTGCGAATACGTTCCACGACGTACAGGACGCCCTCTGCCACCACAACTGCACCCACGATGTCCAAGAGCACATGCTGCTTCACGAACTGTGTAGACACGATGATGAGCAGTGACATGCTCGAAATTGCTATTTTATAACCTATTGCCACACGATTTGTACGCAGATAGGCTCTCATCAAGACATAAGAAGTTAATACATGTGTACTCGGAAAACAGTTAAATGGTTGATCCGAGCGATACACCCACTCTACCATCCGCAGCAGCCAATCGGTTTCGGTTAGCTCCGGCCGAGGGACAGTGGTTTGATATATAGCATATACCCCATAACACAGAAGAAGACCCATTACCATCTCTAAAATTGTAAAATAATAGTTGCGGCGATCTTTATGCGCCAAATACAGGAATCCAATCAAGAGAAAGCCGTACCATGATAAGTATGGGACAATAAAGCCTTTGATAAACGGAATTTGCCGATCCAGGTCAGTAACCAGATTATAAGCCCTGCCATCCGCTTGATTCAAATGAACGTAGATTAGACCTACCAAAGGAATCAACAGCAATGCACTGCATGCCATGACGTAGGACCACCACGACGCTTTTCTCACATGAACTCCTCGCTCTCCTTTACGTTATCTTCATCTTACAGGAGATTCGAGTTTTGCCAAACGCTCTAAGGTACTGTCTTTTGTTAGCCAAAGGTCGTGAAAAAACCTAGACTAAAGGCTAAGTTCTAATTTCTTATATGTATCGTTCCTCGCCCTTTTGTATATCATATGTATATACATTATAAGCGAAGTGAGCTATAGTTGGGTAATAATGATCGAAAGGACTTGATCTTCATGACAACGGTCACACTAAGTAAATGGGGGAACAGCACCGCCATCCGGATTCCAAACCAAATCTTAAAAAGACTGAACTTGGATGAAGGTGCCGAACTTCAGATAATCCTGACACCAGACAATGCGATCCTGCTTCGTCCTACCGGGGAACCACAAGAATCCAATCTTGAATTAAGAGCTCACATGAAGATGCTTTTATCGAAAATAAAACGGGATACCTCTCATCACGCAGAGATTGATCTAGGCATTGAAGGAGACGAATTAATTTGACTATTCCCTCACGCGGTGACCTCGTTTGGCTTGATTTCGACCCTCAGGCAGGGCGAGAGCAAGCTGGGCGACGTCCTGCTATTGTAGTATCTGAATCTGACTTCAATGAACTTACTGGATTTGCAGTTGTTTGTCCGATTACTCCTCAAGTGAAAGACTACGCCTTTGAAGTGCAGCTTCCAGACCAACTCCCGTTCACTGGCGTCGTTCTCACGGATCAGTTAAAGAGTCTCGATATAAGAAAACGGAAGATTAAAATCGTTGGTCATATCCCCCCCGAGACATCAACCATGAAAGAAATTCTGCGTAATACTCGAGCCATCCTAGCGTGAAAATAGCCATCAACACCACTTTCCTTCAAGCAATGTTGATGGCTTCTTGAATCCCTTACTCAATCCTTATTTCTCCGTGATCTAACCACATAAACGGAATATCCAATACCTGCGCCCACAGCGCCAAGCAAGAAGATTGAGATCGCAATGACGGCCCAATTCGTCTTATTCGTTTCTGCCGGGACAACCTTTTGCTTGAGCGTAATCTCTTTGTCTTTCAGATAGCTTAGAGACGTATAGGAATTGACAGCCTTTTGCATGGGCGAGCACAACGGATTCTCCCAGCCGCCATCTTTCTTCATCAAATAGTACAGATACTGTTCACCCTTCTGACTTGTACCCCAGGTCAAATCCTCTGCGACCGTAAGCTTCCGTTCCTCCACCCCTTTGAAGCTATTCAGGATGGTTAATTGGAGCTCATTATGTTGTTTTCTTCGAATGATCTCATCCACCGTAGCCACAACGACTGCGTCATATCGATCATACGCTTGATCGACAGCAAGCGGCTGAGCACAGGACAATCCGTAAGTATTCGCAGGAAAGAAACCCACTAACACGAAGAAGCACAGCCATGCGGTTATGATTCGTTTTTTCATCCACACTCCCCCTCTATAGTAAAGACGCAGGATTCCATCCAATGTTGCAGTATAACTGGATTTATTTGGTATGTTGGTCAGAAGCGCAGAACGTACAGCCTTATTCCGGCGTTGGGCGTGATCCCTATTTCAATTGGACGTGCCACCGCACAGTCCGGGTATTTCAGCTACTTTCCCTTGCAGCTGCTCTCAGCGTTCTACCAACCATCTGTCTAAACTAGCTAACTTCAAGATTCTACTCCAGCGGGATCGGGAGCTTGGAGCCTCAACCATAAACAAAAAGTGGCGGCTCCAAGAATGCACAAAAGGCTGCCCACAGGTTATTCACCTCGTGAAGCAGCCTCCGCCCTTACCGCAAACCAAGAAACCTACGAAATCAATTTCGTCTTCTTTGCTTTCTCCGCCACCCGCGCCGTATAGCCGCTGAGCGGCTTTTTCAGCGCCAGGGCTACCACATAACAAAGCCCGATGAACATGAAGAGGAACAGCACATCTTTCAGCACGACGGACCACTGCATCCCGCCAACCGTCTCGCGCAGCACCCCAACCGCATACGTGAAGGGCACAGCCGGATTGATCTTTTGGAAAAAGGGCGACGCCGTACTGATCGGGAACGTTCCGCCTGAGCTTGAGAACTGCAAGACCAGGAAGATAATCGCGATTCCCTTCCCTATGTTGCCAAAGACAGACACCAGCGTATAGGTGATCGAGATGAACACCGCGCTGATGAGCACAGCAAACACCACGAACCAAACCTTATCTACCACATAGGTGCCAAGCAGGAATAAATCGCCTAACGTCACGATCAGAGCTTGGAAGAATCCAACCGTCAGGAAGATCATCATCCGCCCAAAATACACATGATACGACTTCAGTGGCGCGCCTTCCGGGTTATCCACATCGACTCTCATCAGAGAGACGAGCAGCATAGCCCCGACCCACAGGGACAGTGTGGTGTAAAAAGGCGACATCGCCGAGCCATAGTTCGGGATGGGAAATCTCTTGTCTTCTTTAATCAGAACAGGATTGGATAAGAAATCGCTCTGCTTCTGAATATCGTTCTGAAGCAGACGAAGTATTTCCTCGATGCTGCCGCCACCCTCGACCTTGCGGATCTGATCAGCCGCTTTGTGCACAGCCGCTTCGAATTCCGGCAGATCGCTGCGCACCAAATTCGCTGCCAAGTGGACCGCGTCCTCGACTTCTGGAAACTTCGTCTCGTACAGATCAGCAACCTTGCGGATTTCATCCTCTGCCGCCGGCAGATCGTTCCGCACGAAGTTCGACGCTTCGTGCAGCTTCTGCTCCACTTTGGGCAAATCATTCTGAATGAACGGCGCCGCTTCGTTAATCCCGTTCGTGAACGCATCGAGCTTCGTCTGAAGCGTTGCAGACGCCTCGTGCACCTTCGCACGAATGTCCGGCAGTTCCTTCTGCAGCGCATCCAGCTGCGTCTGGGCGAAATGGATTCCACTCTGCGCATCCAGCAAAATCCCCTTGATATTCGGCAGCTGCGACTTCAGCGTTTGCAGTACACTGGCCGAATTCTGGGCTACCGATTTGATTTGGGCCAAAGCCTTTTTCATATTCGGCACAATTTCCGAATCGTATCTGGCAAGCAGACTTCCGATAGCGCTGCTCGCCTCTTTGGACAAGGCATTCAGGTTATTCACTAAATCCGTGGCCGGCTTCTCACCGCGCTCAATGGCGCTTTGAAGTTTGCTTAATGTCTGAATTTGGTTATTCATATTCGTCTTGATTGTCGTTAGCCGCGTAATATTATCGCTGAATGGGCTATTCGGCAAATACGTATTCAAACGTGTATACAAGTCAATCGTTCTGTCGATAACGGCAACACCTATCGTCAATTGGCTCTTCAAGACAGCCATAACCGCTAACACTTTCTGCGGGTCCGGATTCACTTCCTGCAGCAAGCCCGTGAGCTGTGTAACGGCATCCGCCGTTTGCTGAAGCAGGGTCAAGTTCATCTTCACCACAGGAATCAGCGCCTCGAATGCGGCATCATTCTTTTGCAGGAAGTCAGCCAATTGCTCAGCAAAAGCTCCGCCCTGCGTAGCGATAGCGTCAATTTTCGGTAAGGCGGCTAGCGCTGCATTGACAATCTCATCCGCTTTCCGCGATGTCTCTATTGCTGTATTCAACGCTGATTCGACCTTGTCGAAATTCTGATCCAGCTCAGCGATTCGATCCGCAGCCTTCTGGATTTCAGGCAGCTTCTGCTGAATAAGCAACACTTCCTGCGCGACCGACTGAATCTTGGGCCAGCGTTCCTCGATCTTCAGAATGGTATCCGCGGCGCGATTAATATCGGGAATTTTCTGCTCGAGCTCGACAATTTTCTGCCCTTTTTGCTTAATTTCAGGCAGCTTTTGCTCAATTTCCAAAGCTTTGGCTCCCATGGCTTCAACATCCGGCAACCGCTTCTCAAGCTCGAACACCTTCGTTTCCATATTGCGAATCGTCGGCAGTTCTTTTTCAAAATCGATCCCCAGCTCTTTCATCCGAGTAAGAATGGAGCTGCTAACAGTCTTAACGAAGTTCTCGCTGATCTGTTGGGTAACACTGGAGGCCCCTTTGCTTGTAATTTTGGGCGCGACCGCATTAATTTTCTCATTCACCGTGTACAGAATTTCCGGTTTTTCCATGGTCCCGTCTACGATGCTCGTTATTTTTCGAGAAAAATCCGCCGGTATGATTAGGCTGGCATAGTAATCGCCACGTTCAACTCCGCTCAGCGCATCCTCCTCATTCACAAAGGTCCAACCGAGTGTATGATTGTTTTTCAGATTATCCACCACTTCGGCGCCAATGTTTATGGACTTATTTTCGACCGTTGCCCCCAAATCGTTGCTCGTCACGGCAATTTTGATCCCCGATGTATTCGCATAGGGGTCCCACATCGCCTCTAGATTAATCCATGCATACACAGAAGGTAAAATAGCTAGTGCAATCATAAGTAACAAACCTGTGGGCACTTTCCACAAGTTGATAAGATCAGTTCGATAAATACGGAAAATTTGCTTCATTGATGCCCCACCCGGCCCTTCACATTTGGTACTTAATGTCTCCTGACAATCCTTTAACCATACAAAATACTTCCAAAGACTGCAAGCTTAATCTTGCACCTTTGTGGATAACTAGTGCTGTGGATATGTGCACAAGGATCCCTTGATCTTATGCACAGCATGAACTGTGGACATGTTGATATTGTGGGTAACTGTGTGGATAACTAGAATTAGCTGGGTATAACACGAAAAACGCCGTGAATTTTCATACCTCTTTTTTATCCGA
This sequence comes from Paenibacillus marchantiophytorum, assembly GCF_014640555.1. Taxonomy (GTDB): domain Bacteria; phylum Bacillota; class Bacilli; order Paenibacillales; family NBRC-103111; genus Paenibacillus_E; species Paenibacillus_E marchantiophytorum. Next base: position 221,980 of record NZ_BMHE01000007.1, read on the forward strand.
ACACAACATCGCATTTACATTTATAAAAAGTCATGGTATTCTTATTTCGATAACGCTAGAAACACCAAAACAACACGAAAGGAGTCCTTTACATGGTTGACGTCAGTTTGGAAGCCAAGCAAGCGGTGAAAGTTCATAAAGCTTTGGGCGAGCCTACGCGCTACAAGATTCTCGAGATGCTCATTAAAGAAAGCAATTTATGTCCTGCCGAGCTTGAAAACCGTTTGAATTCGGTGGCTTTATCCACACTGTCTCATCATCTAAAACAATTAACCGATTGCGGCCTGCTGGACTCCGAGAAAAAAGGAACCTTCATTCACTTCAGCATAAACTGGGAGACCGTGAAAAAATACGTACCTTATCTGATACAGTAGTTTATTTTTATTTTCAATATTTCTATGTATCTAGAATTATCGAATTATTGTAGTGAGATGAACTTAACTTGCTTGATTAGTTTGAATAGCTGCGTCTTATATTTCTATGTTTTTAGAAAAATGAAAATAATATTTGAAAAGAGGTACTTGCATGTCAAGAACATGGCAAATCTATGTGTTAGCCCTACTCAGTTTTCTAGTCGGAACATCGGAGTTTATCATTGCCGGAATTTTGGATAAAATCTCGGACACTCTGCACATTTCCTTAGTAGCCGCCGGCCAGCTCATCACTGTCTTTTCACTCGTTTATGCACTCGGAACTCCCGTGATCATGGCCTTCACCTCGGGGTGGAATCGGCGTAAATTACTCCTCTTCGGACTCAGCCTTTTCGTCATAGCGAATGCGCTCGCCTTCGTCATGCCCGGATTCGGCTTATTCATCAGCGCTCGCGTCCTGATGGCGCTCGGCGCAGGTGTTGTCGTCGTAACATCATTAAGCATCGCCGCTATGATCGCCCCCCAAGGCAAGCAGGCGAGCGCCATCGCAACCGTCATTACAGGTTTCACTGCCGCACTGATTGTAGGCGTGCCACTCGGCAGAATGCTGGCTGCTGCTTATGACTGGAAAGTCGTTTTTGGCGGAATAGCCGCCCTTGGTTTATTGGCTATGGTCGTGATTTCCCTCACGATTCCCGCTTTGCAAGGCGAAGCCGCCATTCCGCTGCGCAAACAACTAGCTCTCTTGAAAAATCCAAAACTGACCCTGGCTTTAGCCGTAAGCTTTTTCTGGCTGGGCGGTTACTCCATCGCTTACACTTACATTTCCCCCTACTTGCTAACCATCACCGGTATGGGTGAGAAAACATTGAGCACTGCCCTTTTCGCCTTCGGTATCGCCAGTCTCGTCGGTTCCAAGCTCGGTGGCTTCAGCACAGACCGTTGGGGTGTCCAACGCACACTGCTCTCAGGCATGCTTTTGCACATGATCACACTCATTCTCTTAACTATGGCCGCGCACTCGCCAAGCGTCGTTTTCCTGCTGCTGCTCCTATGGTCCTTCTCGGCATGGTCATCGGGTCCTACGCAGCAATATAATTTGGTCGCCCTCGCCCCCGAATCATCAGGCATTATGCTCAGCCTAAACAGCTCCGTAATGCAGTTGGCCATGGCAGGAGGAGCCGGCGTCGGCGGTGTTGTCGTGAGCCAGATTTCCCTCACATCCGTCACTTGGATTGGCGCAATCGGCGTGGGCATCGCGCTGGCTATCACCATCTTTTCATCTAGGCGATCCACTGTTGCTGATGATACGAAAGCTGAAGCTTTGCAGCACGCTTAAAAGCGTGCGCGTTGCATAGACGACAGATAGAGAGGGATAGACGAAGGAAAGGCGAAGGATAGAGAAGGATAGAGAAGGATAGACGAAGGATAGAGAGGGATAGACGAAGGATAGAGAGGGATAGACGAAGGATAGAGAAGGATAGACGAAGGATAGAGAGGGATAGACGAAGGATAGAGAGGGATAGACGAAGGATAGAGAGGGATGATCCGGCTGCCTAGCCTTGGATTATCCTTTTTTTATTAAAACAGGGACAGCCTTTACGTGCTAGCGCGGAAGTCAAGATACGCTACTGGCGGGGGAGTTAGCTTGGAGGGTTGGGAGAACGCGGAGAGTAGCTGCACGGGAAAGTAGCTGATTGGTTGGACGGGACGGCAGCCGTCAGTCGTAAATCGGTCCATGTGCGCAGCCTCGCGGAACTACGTTCCGCTATTTGTGACAAATTGGCCGATGTAAGCGCCCAACGGGAACTACGTTCCGCTATTTTGCCTCAATTCGCCCAATTTGAGGGCAAAACTGCGAAATAGAGGAACAGAGTTCCGCGGGAAGTCCATTTAGCCTGGTTTTGCCAAAATAGCGGAACGACGTTCCCTCCGAAAGTCGAAGCTACTGGTGGTGGGGTTGGGCTGGAGGGTTGGGAGAACGTGGAGAGTAGCTGCAAGGGAAAGTAGCTGATTGGTTGGACGGGGCCGCAGCCGTCAGTCGGTAAATCGGTCGATGTGCGCAGCCTCGCGGAACTACGTTCCGCTATATGTGACAAATTGACCGATGTGCGCAGCCCAGGGGAACTACGTTCCGCTATTTCGCCTCAATTCGCCCATTTCGAGTGCAAAACTGCGAAATAGAGGAACAGAGTTCCGCGGGAAGTCCATTTAGCCTGGTTTTTACCAAAATAGCGGAACGACGTTCCCTCTGAAAGTTGAAGCTACTCCGCAAAAAGCGAAATAGAGGATCGTCGCCCCCACCTCTCGGTGGAAGGAGCAACGATCCTCTGCTTCCAGGCGGGCCGGAGCACCCGCCTTATAAAGGCACCACTTGGCGCCAGCCGCCAAGGGAAGTAACATCTTCCGCGCCTGCGGCCGCGTAAGCTTCACAAACGAAACCCGGGACTTCCGTGCCGTCCCGGAGCTCAACCTTGCCGATCCCCAGCGGAGCTGGGATCGCCGCCGCGAAGCCGCCGAACGCCTCCAGCGGCATCTCCCAAATCTCCAGCCGGATGGCGGAGCCGCCCTGCTGCCGCTTGATCAACCCCGGCTTCGCCGGTGTGGTTGGCAGTTTCACGAGGCTGTAAGCCGCCGCAGTTTCATCCTCACGGATGAAACGCGCCCCACAGCCAAGCATCTGCTTCTCCAGCGGATAGCCGCGCATGTGCAACCCACAGACCGCAACCAGCGTCGTGGCCCGCTCAGAAGCTGCACTTTCTCTCGCAGCCCCGCTCGCCTTCTCACTCACCGACTCGCTCTCACTCACGCCCTCACTCGCCACAAAACCCACCAAACTGCCCACGAACTGCTCCGCCGCGCCGCAGATCAACCCCTCCTCTTCAGCAAGCCCGAAGAAGGTAATCCCAAAAGGCGTCCGCTCAGCCGCATCCGCTGCCGGAACCGCAACCGCGCACAAATCAAGCAAGTTGCAATGATTGGTGTAGCGTCCCATATCCCGATTCGTGCTGATCGGATCAGCGAGCACTTGCTCACGCGACCACGTACCGCCGCAGGTTGGCATGACGAGCACCGCGTCCTTGAGCAGTTTACGCGCTTCGAGCTTAAACTGCTGAAGCTTATGCATCGCTGTGAAGACAGACGCAGCATCATACTCGACCGCAGCGCCCGAGCGGAGAATCCGCTCCGTCACCGGATACGCAATCCCTGGATGGGCCTCAATAAAACTACCCAACGCTGCCCAACGTTCAGCCACCCACGGCCCTTCATATAGAATCGCCGCCGCTTGGGCGAATAACGTAACATCTACATATTCAATGGAGATATCAGGGTTCATCTTCTTCAGAGCAGCAACCGCCGCCTCCCAAGCAGCCTGATACTCAGCAGCAAAAGGACCATAGAAATCCAGCGCCCCTTCCGGAAGCAGCACTTTGCCCGGAAGGGAAGATACCCCTCTTGTCACATAGCGTGACCAAGGGTCTTCCGCATGAACCCCCCGCGCCACATGATCCACGGCCAGCGCATCTTCCAAACTGTGCGCGAACACGGTGACACAGTCCAGACTCGCGCAAGCCGGAACTACCCCTTTGGTTGGCCAAGCGCCGAGGCTCGGCTTATAGCCAACCAAGCGGTTCAAAGCCGCAGGCACGCGGCCCGAGCCTGCGGTATCCGTGCCCAGCGAGAAGACCGCTTGCCCGCGGGCCACCGAGACAGCGGAGCCGGAGCTCGAGCCGCCGCTAATCAGTTCCGGGCGCAGCGCGTTATGCGTGTCGCCATAAGGGCTTCTCGCGCCGACAAGTCCTGTCGCGAATTGATCCAAGTTCGTTTTGCCGACCGGAATAGCTCCTGCGGCAATCAACCTTTCCACGACGCCTGCATGTTCCGACGGCGTATAAGCATACTCCGCGCAGCCAGCCGTCGTCGGCACCCCTGCCAGATCAATGTTATCTTTGATCGCAAAAGGAATTCCCCAAAGCGGAGCATCCGCCATCGCGATTTTATCCAATCTGTCTAAGTAAGGCTGCATTAGCTCCAGCGAAGGCGGGGTAATCCAGATATGCATCGTTGCGTCCTCCGAGGACCGCTGAACGATAGTCGCTGCGATATCCTGCGGTGTTAACTCCCGCTTTGCATACTTGTCCCGCAACCAGGATAGCGTCAACTCGCTCGGAATTTCGATTTCATCTTTTTTGATCTCGTTCATACCTATGTCCCCTCCTCTATGCAGATTGCGCAATCCCTAGAATCAGCTGCCCCGCGTGAATTTGATCCCCCGGCTTCACCTGAATTATCGACACAATGCCATCACACGGCGCATGCTGCGGGAACTCCATTTTCATACTTTCCAGGATTGCTAATGGATCGCCTTTCTTCACTTGCTCACCCGGCGACACGAGGACTTTCCACACACTGCCTGGCATGATGCCGCGCACCGCAATGGTCCCTGCTGGCAATTCATCCTCCGGCGCTTCGCTCACCGCTTCCTGCTCTGACACGTATTCGGCCAGTCCCTTGGCCTTCCAGCTCTCGCGCTCTTCTTTGAACGCTATTTGCTGTTGGGTACGGAATGTAGCAGCATCTCCCTCAATCTCACTGAGGAACTGCAAATACTCGCCTAAATCGAAGGTCGTCTCTTGAATATCCGCTTCATACCGCCCTCTTGGGAAGTCCTCCCGCAATTGCAACAGTTCTTCCGCGCTGACCTCATAGAACTGAATTTGATCAAAAAATCTCAATAACCAAGGTTTGCCTGCCTTAAAACTCTCCGTTGAGCGCAGACGATTCCACATTTGAATGGTACGCCCTACGAACTGATATCCGCCTGGGCCTTCCATCCCGTACACACACATGTAGGCTCCGCCGATACCAACGGCATTTTCCGGTGTCCATGTGCGGGCCGGATTATATTTGGTCGTGACCAAACGGTGGCGAGGATCAACCGGCGTAGCGACCGGAGCCCCGAGATACACATCTCCCAAACCAAGCACCAGGTAGTTGGCGTCAAACACAATCTTTTTCACATCATCTATCGTATCTAAGCCGTTAATGCGCTGAATGAATGCTAGATTGCTAGGACACCAAGGCGCATCAGGCCGCACTCCTTGTTGGTAGCGTTCAATCGCAAGCTGTGTTGCCGGATCATCCCAGGACAGCGGCAAGCGCACAATTCGCGAAGGCACGCGGAACTCTTCTAACGGAGGCAGCGCTGCATCAATAGCAACTACTCTCTCACAAGCTTCAATTACGGTAATTCGGGAAGGGTCAATATGAATTTGCAGGGAGCGAATCCCCGGTGTCAGATCCAAGACCGGGATCGAGCCACTCACCACAATCGCTTGCAGCAAAGCCTGAACTTGGAAACGCAGCAGCAAATCGAGCTCCAACTCGCCATATTCAACAAGCAAGTTCTGATCCCCGCAACAGCGAATTGTGATTGGGAACCTGCGATTGTCTACCTCGTGGAAAAGACGCGGATACTCCGGCGTGATTTCCGCATTAACAGCAGGCAGCTCCGCTTGCTCCAAACGTGCCAATTCCCCTTTGCCAATCGCTTGCAAGTTACGTTCCTGCATATCTCGCAGAGCTTCCGCTTCCGAAAGTGTCAGCAGATGAAACCGAACGGAATCGCCAGGATGCAGCTGACCCAGCTTCCAGAATTCCGCCGACGCCGTCGTCACCGGACAGACGAACCCTCCCAAACTCGGCCCGTCAGGACCCAGCAAAATCGGCATATCTCCGGTCAAATCCAGCGTTCCGATGGCATAAGCATTATCGTGAATATTCGAAGGATGCAGCCCTGCCTCTCCCCCATCCTCACGTGTCCACAACGGAGCAGGCCCTTTCAAGCGAACACCCGTCCTCGAGGAATTGAAATGAACTTCCCAACTCGTTTCCGTCAATTGATCCAAGTATTTGGCATCCAAAAATTCACCCGTACAATGCGGCCCGGGAATAACGCCAATCGTCCACTCGCGCGTCATCGCCGGGCGATGAGGCACAGCAAGTTCCACCGCTTCTTGCACAGGGCTTCCACCTCTGTTCACGCCCAGCACATCACCCGGCCGCAAGGCACGGCCGCCATGCCCACCAAAACCGCCCAGCGTAAATGTGGCAGAGCTGCCGAGAATCCGCGGCATATCCAAGCCGCCGCTGATGAGCAGATACGCGCGCATGCCTTCTTTGGCTTCGCCAAAGCTCAGGATTTGCCCGCGTGCGGCGAACACTGGCTTATAGGTTGCGATGGCTGAACCATCCAGCTCCGCTTGCATATCCGCGCCAGTAACACAGAACCACATGTCGCTGCGGAACTTGTAGGCGCCTCCGCGCAGCGTCATTTCCAAACCGGGGGCATCGTCAGCGTTGCCCAGCAGTTTGTTGCCGATTCGGAACGAGAACGGATCCATCGGGCCGCAAGGCGGCACACCCACGTCCCAGTGGCCGATTCGGCCCGGGAAATCCTGCACAGTGGTTTGGATGCCGCCATCCACAACTTCCAGAGCCCGTTCTGTCGGCTCGAATGTATGCAACAATTGCGTGTAGACGTTGCCGTCTACGCAATCCTTCTCTTGCAAGAGAGCCTGCAGATATTGCAGATTCGTCGTCAGACCATACATGCGCGTTTCACTTAACGCATCAATCAATTTCCCGATCGCATCCTCACGGTCAGTGCCATGAACAATGATTTTGGCCAGCATCGGATCGTATAACGTTGTTACCGTCAGCCCATCCCGCACCCAAGTCTCGTTGCGCGATCGGTTCGAAAACACCGCACGGTCCAACTGCCCCGCGCTCGGACGGAACTGCTGAAGGCAGTCCTCCGCATAGATCCGCGCTTGTATGCTGTGGCCTTGCGGCTTGCGAATGAGAGACTGAATGTCACGCAGCTCATCCGCCGCTTCGCGCACCATCCACTCAACAAGATCAACACCCAGCACTTCCTCCGTTACGCCATGCTCAACTTGAAGTCGGGTATTCACTTCCAGGAAATAGAACTCGCACGTTTCCGGGTCATACAAGTATTCGATTGTCCCTGCACTGCGATAGCCCACTTCGGCAGCCAGCCGCTTCGCAGAGGCAAACATCGCTTCGCGTACTTCATCAGACAAGTTTGGCGCCGGGCTTTCTTCAATGACCTTTTGATTGCGGCGTTGTATGGAGCAATCCCGTTCTCCCAGAGTAACGACTTCACCGAAGTTATTGCCGAATATTTGCACCTCGACATGACGCGCTCTGGCGATATATTTCTCCAGAAACATCCCGCCGTTCTTGAAATTCGTCTCCGCCAAATGACGCACGCTATCGAAAGCAGCTCTCAACGAAGCCTCATCTGCGCATACGCGCATCCCGATGCCTCCCCCACCCGCTGTGCTTTTGAGAATAACAGGGTAGCCAATACGGCTTGCTTCGGAGATCGCCTCTTCGAGTTCTGTAATCAGCGGAGTTCCCGGCAGCATGGGCACGCCAGCTCTTTCCGCGATTTCACGAGCCGAATGCTTGAGTCCGAACATCTCCATTTGCTCCGGCGTAGGGCCGATAAACACGATGCCGTTGTCGCGACAAGCACGGGCGAACTCGGCATTTTCGCTCAAAAAGCCATAGCCGGGATGAATCGCTTGCGCACCGGTTTCCAGCGCTGTTTGCATAATCAACTCTGTATTCAAATAGCTTTCCTTCGCCGGACCGTCACCGATCAGAACCGCCTCATCGGCGCCATCGACGTGCAAGCTATCTTGATCCGCTCCTGTATACACAGCTACTGAGGCTACTCCGAGCTTGCGTAAAGTACGTTCAATTCGTACGGCGATCGCACCGCGATTGGCGATTAGCACTTTGGTGAACATCGTAACCACACTCCTTCGAATATCTTGAACGGCTATGCCGTAAACTCGCTCACTTTTCCCAAATTAGAACTTGAATCGGTGTCGGATTGTAGGCATTGCATGGATTATTGAGCTGCGGACAGTTGCTGATCAGCACCATCGAGCTTCCCAAAGACTCCATCTCCACATAACAGCCTGGCGCAGATACCCCATCATCGAACTTCAGCCCGCCATCGGCGCTGACCGGTACGTTCATAAAGAAATTAATATTCGGCGCCAAATCACGCTTCGTATACGCCCCGTCCTGTCCCGCCAACTGCAGCATGAAAGTGTCCCGGCAATTGTGCATCGAAAGCTTATCGTGCGAGTAGCGTACAGTATTGCTTTGCGCTGAACACGAACCCCCAACCGTATCATGGCGGCCGCACGTATCCGCTACGATTCGCAGCAGCGCCTTGCCGGATTCCGCCCGCAGCACCGATCCTGTGCTCAGATAAATATTGCTTTGCCCCGCAATCGTAGCCACCGCACTGTAGTGATCTTCTGGATTCTCCGCATCATAGAACAGCGTGTCTGCCGCCTGATTTCCTTCCAAATCCACAATACGGAGCACCTGCCCTGGCTTCAAAACCTTCATCCAACCGTCCCCTGCTCGAACGACTTCGCTATGGATCGCGTCCTGGACTTTGCGAGAACTCTCTACTCGATTAAATACCGCCATTTTCGTTCCTCCTCCGCATGTTCTATAGGCCTAGCAGTGTGTGATATTCCCATGTATTTTCAAAAGCTCGGCGATTCTCCGAACGGTAATTCACACAATAATCATCTTCCGTCACAGGCTCAGCTGTGAGAATTTCGATGTTGACCGGCACGGATGGATACGACGTTCTCGGGTCAAGCGGATTCGGTGTATTGGATACGAGAAGCACAATATCTAGTTCCGTACGAAGCGTAACCACAGCGCCTGCCGGGCAATGTTCCAAACTAAAGTGCATATCCCCTCGCTCATCGCAGAACACTTTGGAAAATAAATTAACCACCGGCATCATATCCCGCATGCTCAGTCCATTGCGCACCAACTCCACGGCAAAATTCTCCTGCCCGCTGCGCAGCCACGCATTCCGCTGCTGTCCGAAATCTGTCGCCCCATATTTGGCATCCGTCGCCTCTCGGCTCGTATACCCGCTGAGCGGATCATGCCAGCCGATGCTATCCTCGACCAGACTTGCCAGCACACGTCCATTGTCGCTCATCAGCACATGCCCTTTAGTCAAATGGGCCGTATATTGCGCCTTGAGTGTATCCGGCATATTGTAGCGTTCCGTTAGATCCCTTGCGTGGAACAATTGAATAGACACATTCGCTCCCGCTTCCACTGCTGTAAACCGAATCAATTTCCCTCTGCCAATCGCTCCCGACCACTTGCCCCCAGGCCCTATCGTCATGCCCCAACTGTTAGCCATGCTATCCGACTCCTTTGCGATGTAGTTAAACAAAAAGGGAGACATCACAAGACTCAAGTGTCTTGGTGATATCTCCCAGGTTTTTATCCTTCCGTGTCGCTCTCCTACAAGAGCGGTTTACTCTCGGACCAGCCCGGTTGTCGCCGGCGGAACCCTAGTAAACAATCATTATTCGTTTGTGTTACTAAACATAACATCGACGATTAAATGTGTCAATAACTTCTCTTAAAATCGTTTATTTCGCATAAAATACTTCTCACACCATTAATTATATGTTATATTAACTTACACAAAAGACCTATAACTAACATTACTAAGGATTATGTAGTATTAAACTCTTTAAAGTAAGGATTCATCACATACCATTGTTTTCTAGGGTTCCGCGGAGGCGCAAACGCCGGTCTGGTCCGAGAGAAAACGCACAGCTAACCCTGTGTTCACGGAGGGACAAAAGCCCGGGAGGATATCTGCTTCATAGATATCTCCTTGGCTTTTTTGCCTATCAGACCATAAAGGAGTGTTGCCATCATGACAACCGAAGTCACACTACGTAAGTCCTTAAGCTTATTTCAAGTCGTTTACATGGGTCTAGCTTGGATGACGCCAATGATCTATTTCTCCATCTATGGGATTGCTTACGAGAACGCGCATGGCATGCTAACACAAGCCTATCTGCTTGCTTTTATTGCCATTCTCTTCACCGCCTACAGCTATGGAGTGATGTCCAAAACGTTCCCCACCTCCGGATCCGCCTACACGTATACCAAAAAAAGCCTCCACCCTTACCTCGGCTTCCTCGTAGGCTGGGCGCTGCTTCTTGATTATTTCTTTTCTCCTATCATCGCTTGTCTGACTTTCGGCATTTATCTGCATGCCCAGTTCCCCTCGATTCCAGCTTACGTCTGGATCATTGGTCTGAATATCGTGCTTGCGATCGTGAATATAATCGGCATTAAATTTTCCGCTAACATTAGCAAGATCTTCGTCTGGATTCAAATTTTGTTTATCGCCGTCTTTTGCTTCTTCCTGTTCCGCGGCTTGAGCGGTGATGTGCATCCCTTGCAGCTTTTCCTGCAAACCGACGTGCCTTTCTCGACCATTCTGGCCGGAGCTTCGATTATCTGTTTCTCCTTCCTCGGATTTGACACCGTCACAACGATGTCGGAAGAGACGATTAATTCGGAGAAAACGATTCCTAGGGCGATCATGATCATCATCATTACGGCCAGTATCCTTTACCTGGTGCCTTCCGTGCTGACCCAACTTATTTATCCACACCTAACCTTCGTCAATGTCGATTCAGCCGGATTCGAAATCGTCCAACTCGTAGGCGGGGCTGCCCTCAGCTCCGTATTCATCACCGTGCTCATCCTCGCCATCTTCACGCAAGGCCTATCATCGGTGACAAGTGTGTCGCGTCTACTTTTCGTCATGGGGCGTGATGCTATTTTGCCTAAAAGAGTATTCGGTTTCCTTCACCCTAAGTTCAACACGCCAGTCATTAACATCGCCATTGTCAGCTGTGTTTCACTGCTTGCTCTAGTGATTTCACTGGACAACGCCGTCAAATTCGTCAATTTCGGCGCCTTGACCGCCTTCTTCTTCGTCAACATTTCTGTCATCGCGCAAAAGTATATCAAAGAAGGCCAACGCTCCGCGAAAATGACCTTTAAGTATCTGATTCTCCCCTTGGCGGGTGCCGGTTTCATCGGCTATCTCCTGTCGCTGCTGGACAAAGATGCCCTGTGGATGGGCGGCGTTTGGCTCGTTGTGGGCATTGTCTACCATCTCGTGCAAAAAAGGATGCGCTTATCCGCAGGCCGGGCGGCGGTGCCGATTCGCGGGCAGAGCGGGGTTCGGACCTAGAGGCGCAGGTTGGATGGTGGAATTAGCATCGTGGTGTCTATCATTTGAGGATAGTGTCCCTCTCGCGGAACGACGATCCCTCTCTATGGAGTAAGAAACAACAAAACCTCCAAATCCACACTTCTGGTCATACCCTTATCTGCTTGACAGGGGATATGACCATTCTCGTGGTTTGGAGGTTTTATGTTATTTCTGATCCGCTGGGAACACAAGTCCCATCTGCTTCCTAGCCTCATCCAGAATTCCAACGGTGATGAGCGAATTCGCATGGGAGTTCGTTTCTGACTCCAATGTTCCATTGTGGATCAAACGGATGAACTCCTCCGCTTCGTAGCGCATCGTCCGTGCGTGCTGCTCTTGCGTCAACACCTCGACAGAGCCATCGCGATAGCGAATCTCCACCTTTTCAGGCTGATTAATCTTATCGATCACCATTGTGGCATTCTCGCCTTGGATTTCCGTCGGCAGGTAGGAACTCGAGATTTTGGAATGCATGATCACAGCATCCATTTCTTTATAACCAAGCAGCAAGCTGCCCTCGCCATCCACACCCGATTCCAGCAAAACACCATTGGCTTTAATGCGATCAGGAGCACCGAACAAGACAGCCAGAGGGTATATGCAGTATATGCCCAAATCCATGATCGACCCATTCGAAAAAATCGGGTTGAAGGCATTCAGCACCGTACCCTGCTTATAGGCGTCATACCGCGAGGAATATTGGCAATAGCTCGCAAAATAACGACGAACCTTCCCAAGTTTATGCAAATTGTCTTGAATCACTTTGAAATTCGGCATCAGCGTCGATTTGAGCGCCTCCATGAAGACCACTTGATTGCTGCGCGCTGCCTCAACCATAGCCGTCAGTTCCGCCGTATTGGAAGCCGCAGGCTTTTCACATATCACATGCTTCCCATGGTTCATACAATGAATGGCATACTCCGCATGCAGTGAATTCGGGCTCGCAATATAGACAGCATCGAACTCCTTACTTTGAACAAAAGCATCCAAATCCGTATACCGATGCGAAATTTCAAATTTCTGCGCGAACTCCGCAGCCTTCTCCTCCGTGCGTGAGTATACCGCCGTTAAATCAAATTCCCCTGTCTCGCGGGCAGCATGAATGAACTCCTCTGTAATCCAATTGGTCCCTATAATTGCAAAACGTATCATAATTTCTCCTTTGGTGCTTATGCTTTTATTTTTTACTATACCATGATTGAAGGATTAATGAGAAACCAGCCAGTTGTTCCAGGTTGATAGGCTAGGGATTTGAATTCCTACAGTCTATCAATATCCCCTTGTTGCTGATTATCGTCGCAGTCTTTAAAGTTAAACTTGTATGTAAAGAAATGCGATTTTTCCAAACGTTTACAGTCAAAGTTGTTTACTTCCGGCGGGTAACTCATACCATCTGCTCTTGTATCTTGTATTAGTTGTAAATTTATAGACCCCGTAGTTTTAATCTCATAGATAAAAGGACCACTATCAATAGATGGCCTTTCAATTGTAAACTTAGCAACTCTTTGATCCGTATATGCATTCCATATACATGCCCTGCCTTTCAAATTAAAAGAGCCTGCTTTCTCAATGCCACAATCTGCTTCTTCTGAACTCAAAAAATGGTTATAAGAGATTAAAATAATTGCGATTATTATAAATGACGAAAACATATACCTATATTTCTTTTTGATCTTTAACATTCTTACTTCAACACCTCTCAACTTAATCTTATTTTAATTATGTAGCCAATAATTCTATTCAAGCGATTCATAATAAATAATGTTCAATAATGCTTATAATGGATAAATTATACTTTGTTTATAATTATTATCCAACTTATTTTTCATCTTGAAAGACTTACATTAGGGCAAGAATATCGTCTGGTGTACATGGGATATATAAAATTGATAACTAATTCACCCTTGACACGAAATCAAAAGGTTTCGTATAATCCATTACGTAACCAAAAGGTTTCGCATTCACATACCAATGAAACACTTCACTTATTTTGGGACACAATACGAGATGTGAGTGATGGAAGGAAGGTTTATCGATGCAGGGAGAGTTGCTGAAGAAACTGCGCTACAAACAAGGACGAGCCCTCGTGCTTCATGCACCGGAAGGCTATAAGCTTGGCATTGAGGATTCCGGGGAGCCCGTCGGAACGTATGATTTCCTTTTTGGATTACATATCCTAAGCAAAGCTCCAAGGTCAAAACGTATATTAACCGCGATAGCCTGTTTGCGCTCGTTCAAGATATTTCTGCTTATCGCGCAGTTAGCAATGTGGCGGTGGACGAAAAATGGTCCGCTCTGCGCTTCCGCCATCAAGATAAAGTAAAAACCAAATCCTAATTTTAATGGAGGTCTTTTTATTATGGAAAATCAAACACAAGGTACTTTGCCGGATATTAAGCAAACGATTGTCTTCAACGCACCGATTCAAAAGGTTTGGAACGCAGTAGCAACACCAGATGGCATCGCCGCATGGTTCATGCCGAACAATTTCAAGCCGGAACTCGGTCATGAGTTTATTATCGAAGCCGGGCCTTTTGGCAATTCGCCATGTAAAGTCACGGACATTTCGCCACCGAACCGGCTTTCTTTTGAATGGGGCAAGGATTGGACTTTGACGTTTGAATTGGCAGATGTGGATGGCAAAACAGAGTTCACACTCATCCATTCTGGTTGGGATGTGAACAAGGTGACTGAATTCGGTCAACCCCACAGCGTGGTTCGCGAGATTATGTCGCAGGGCTGGGGCGGAATTGCGAAGGCACTCACCGCTTACGTCGAGGCCTAAGATGGGCGTTCCATCGCAGAAACATGATGTCTTTCAGGCGATTGCCGATCCAACCCGCCGTCAGGTCCTGCAGCTATTGGGCGATAAGGAGATGCCGGTGACGGTTATATCGGACCATTTCCCGATCAGCCGCACCGCGGTGTCCAAACATCTTCGCATCCTGGCTGATGCCGGGCTTGTGAAAGAGCGCAAGGTTGGCCGCGAGACTCGGTATAGGCTGGAGGCAGAACCTCTCATGGAGTTGAAGCGTTGGTTAGCTTATTATGAACGTTATTGGGAAAATAAATTAAACGTGCTCAAACGATTCGTAGAATCAGACGAGTAGTACACAACGAATAGCACACGACGAATAGCGCCCAACGATTAGTACACGACGAATAGGTCATCTTTCTGCTGCTTGCAACAGAGGGATGACCTTTTTGGGCGTTCATTTTTATTCTGGGACTGGCAGCCATTCGGAGGACCACTTCGCAATCTCCCCAAAAATCGGTGCCAACGCCCGCCCCTTATCAGATAAGGAATATTCAATACGAACCGGAATCTCCGGGAATACTACTCTTCTCACAATACCTTCGTGTTCCAGCTCTTTCAGGCGCTCAGACAATACTTTGCCGCTTATATTCGGCAGCGCATGGTCGATTTGAGCAAACCGTTGGGGACCTGACAGCAATTGAAAAACGATCAGCGATGTCCAGCGTTTACTGAGAATTTCTACGGCTTTTTCGAAACGTGGACACATTGGCATCTGTTCCATCCTTATCACCTCTATATCTCTGTTTATTATAGTGGAAACAGCGGTCCCTGCACAAGCTTACAAAAAGTAATTTAATTACTTGACGAAACTATTTTTATCCCGTAATATCAGTTACATAAAGTAACTAAGTGATTAATTGTAACTCATAAAAAGGAGTGTTGAACGATGATTTCACCTATTTTTGTAGGACACGGTTCACCTATGATGGCTATTCAAGATACAGCCTGCACACAGTTTTTACTCGAATATGGCAAAACGGTTTCACCGAAAGCGATCGTCATTTTCACAGCGCATTGGGAGACTGAGGTTCTTACCATTTCCTCTAGCGATGATGTCTATGATACGATTTACGATTTCCGCGGCTTCCCGGATGAACTGTTTCAAATCAAGTATCCTGCAAAAGGAAATAAAGAGCTAGCTAATCAGATTGCTGCCCGCTTCCAAGCGAAGGGCATTGCTGTGAACTTCGATTCTACACGCGGACTAGATCACGGATCCTGGGTCCCGCTTCTCAGAATGTTCCCAACACCGAATGTACCAGTCATTCAAATCTCTGTAAATCCGTACCTGCCTCCTGCGGAGCAGTATCGTATTGGCGAAGCCCTGCGCGGTCTGGATCAGGAAGATATCCTGATTGTCGGAAGCGGCGCTACGGTGCATAACTTGCGTGCGCTCAATTGGGAAGCCAAAGAACCGGATGCTTGGGCTGTTGATTTCGATGAATGGCTTGTGAACAATATGCAAGCTCAGAACTTGCCAGCTTTGTTCAACTACGCCGATGAAGCCCCGAATGCGCGTATGGCGGTCCCAAGACCCGAGCATTTCATTCCGCTCTATATTGCTATGGGTAGCGGTGATCCCGCTCGCACACCACAAGTCATTCATCGCAGCTACGAAGTCGGTTCGCTAAGTTATTTGTCTGTGGCTTTTTAAATAGATAAATTACTGGCTGCAATCGGGCTCATTATCGGCTTCCGGAAGCCGCGCATCGCCTTCTTCTCCGCCGGTGTCATTGTCATCACGATGGCAGGCGCTGTCCTAACCCATCTGAAATCAGGTCAAGGCATGGGCGCAGCCACGATGCCGCTGATCCTTCTGATAGTGGCTCTGATTGTTGTGATCGGGCGCTCGCGCCGCGCGTAATGAAGCCTTACGAACTCATTAAGCCTTATTCGATCAAAATGGTTCAAGTAGAAAAGCTAACGAATTCGATATGCGTTATTTCAAATAAAGAATCACTTTTCCGCCTATATATTACTCCATAACGCCAGTTCAGTTCGTTAAATCTTCATGGAAGCTATTTTCACGCCTATAAGCATCATTCAATTCGTTAGAGTGAACAATTGCTATTATGGCGGCCCGGCGATGCAGGTTCTCTGCCTGTAACGCTGTTTTGCAGCGTTACAGCTCTCACTTTGGCCTCCGGCGCCGCTTTAACGATGAATTTCATCTTTATCTCAGCTGATATGCCGTTCGCGCGGCACTTTCTCTGCCGTAACGCTGTTTCGCAGCGTTACGGCTCTCACTTTCCCCTCCGGCGCCGCTTTAACGCTGAATTTCATTCTTATCTCAGCTGATATGCCGTTCGCGCGGCACTTTCTCTGCCGGTGCTCGCTCTACCCCAAATTATCCACAAAAAAAGAGACCCAACAGCAACGGGCCGCGGGTCTTAAAGTATATATATTTAAAAGGGGGTCGAACTTCATTATAGGCCCCGAACCTTAAATTAAGCTGAAAACAAGATTTCATTTCGATGACAAATGATGCTATTTGCATGACATGAAGGGACCCTATTTCTTTTTAACCGGGATATAGATATCCATCTCCACAAGCTCATTCTTGGCGGGATTGCAGCGCTCATCATAGAGCTCAAATTCCGCGCCTCCGGCATGCATATAACCCGACGTCGGGAACCACTCTGGCTGAATCGACTTCCACGTGCCTTGGATCGCCGAAGTAAACTCTTCCACCTTGACGGGTGGTGTCGTAAAAACCGCATAGGTCGCTTCCGGAAATTCACGACATACCTGATCCGCAGGCACGTCGTCAAAGGTTGTCACTTCCATCCCGATGAGGTAAGTCAAATCGCTTGTTTGCGGATTGAAATCGGTACAAATGCCCAGCTCAACTTGAGAGTCTGCCTGCACACGATTACCGATATGCGCCCCTTTATTTTCGTCCAAATAGGTCCGCCAGAATAACGGAATTTCGCGATGGTTACGACCATCTATACAGGAAGTCTTTAGCTCATAGCCAACAAATTTAAAAGCAGGTTTCGTTTTTAACTGAACATTCATTCGAATTCCTCCTTATTGTATCTCACAGAAATGTGCGCTAGCGCCAGCTCCCTTTGGAAGCCACCGAGTACGTCTTATACTGCTGTTTGCCCTTGATTTCTAAACAATTGATTTGCAAGCCATAGGCACAGCCGCCATCAATCCCGATTTTATCCCGATCGAACCAGACGTCCGGCTTTCCATGAATATCCTTGGTTGGCGTATGCCCAAACACGACGGTCTTCTTCACGACGGTTCGCTGCTGCACGAACGGGGCTCGAATCCACATAAAATCGCGCTCTGGCTGCGTTTTCCAATCCGTGTAGGAGGGATTCAGTCCCGCATGCACATAAATATGCGTTTCATCCTCATGATAGAGAGGCAGTTGGTTCAGAAAAGCGATATGCTCACTGCAATTGGCGCGAATATGTTCTCTGGACTGCTTCAAATCCATACTGTCGGAACCACAGAAGCTCTTGAACGTTTGGATGCCGCCATGCTCGAAAAACTTCATCTCCGTCAGCGTATCCACCTCACCCAGCATGTCCACAAATCGCTGATCGTGATTCCCTTTTAATGCAATAGCCTGCTTGTCCCGCACCAAATACATCACGAATTCTACCGTTTCCAGACTGTTCGGCCCGCGATCCACATAATCACCCAGCAAAACGAGTTGGTCCTCTTCGGCCTGAAAATTCACTTTATCGAGCAATTGCTTGAATTCCTCTACACAACCATGAATATCGCTTATGACTAAAGTTCTGTGCATATCCCGTACCTCCTGCTGCCGCGCCCTTGACGCTACTGCTTACTATGGATTACCCTCTCTGTTACTATTATTCTATTTTATCACAGCAATTTCCTATCTTGCAGGTCCTTCTTCCTGAAAAAGAAAAAGAGGACGCCCCGACGGACATCCCCTGAACTGAACTGAACTGATTTCTCCTTTGAACGCTATTGGGTTGGGTGTAACCGGAAAAGCTCCCTCTAATTCAAGTGAAAATCAATATTCAGCTAGAAATTTTTAGAAATAACGGGAGATTTTCCATACTCCTAGACACCCTCACCTATGAACAATGCTAACCAACGACTGTACCTCAACACAGGCTATGACGAAAGCACCCACGCCGTGCAGGTCGTTCTCACTTGTCGGGCGAGTCACGTAGTTCTCGTAACTCCCTGCCGACGTTCCAATGCATATCAGCGGCAAAATCACTCGCTCCTGCGCATCGAATTGGAGCGTGCGAATGAGTCCCTCATATCCCTTGACGGCTGCGTCCGCGCACTCCGGGCCCACAACGCCGAGGTTGATCGCCTTGGCAATCGTATAGACGAACAGACTTGTACAGGAGGATTCCAGCCAGTTATCCGGCTGATCGCCCTTGTCCACGACCTGATACCAGAGACCGCTCGCCGCGTCTTGGTAGCGAATTAAGGCATGAACGAAGTCATGCAGAGCGTCGACTAGAATCTGACGGCCCGGCTCATCGGCTGATAATTCATCCAGGAATTGCGCTACGGCAAGGCCATACCAACCGAGAGAACGGCCCCAGAATTCCGGTGAGCAGCCGGTTTCCTTATTGGCCCATGGCATCGCTCGGCTTTCATCCCAAGCGTGATAGAATAGCCCCGTCTGCTCATCCTTCATATATTTGCGCATCAACGCTTCCTGATGCAGCACATTGTCCCGCAAAGCAGGATCGCCATACGCATTGGCATACTTGAGCGAGAATACGCCGGCCATGTATAGACCGTCCAGCCACATATTGTAGGCATATTTGTCCTTGTGCCAATAGCCGCCTTCCGACGTAAGGTTCAACGTCGCGAGCAAACTGCGCAGCTTCGCGGCAGCGAGGCGATATTTCCGGTGCCCGGTCTTCTTTTCCAAGCGAAATAAAAGCAGCCCTGCCTGCACAGCATCCAGCTCATCCCGCGCCACATACAGATTGCCGTTCTCATCAATCAAGCCATCGACATAAGCCTGAAGATAAGCGTCGTAACGCTCATTCGGCTCACTCTGCAGCAGCATTTCCACCCCGCACAAAAAGACGCCTTGATGATAATGCCAACGCGCAGCAGGCGGCAGTTCCATCGGTGTATAGGTGCTCATGATCGAATCGCAGACAGCTTTGGCCCAGTCCAACGGTGATTTTACAGGTTGATGTGTCATCTTGTTTTCCCTCTCTATTCTTATATAGATTTACGGATTAATGCGACGGATGGCAACCGAATCCCTTCCCTAGCCCTTAATAGAACCAATCATGGCCCCTTTTGCAAAATGCTTTTGCAAGAACGGATAAACAGCCAGAATCGGCAGCGTCGCCACGACGATAACCGCCATTTTGATCGATTGGGCAGGCGGAGGTGTTACGCTATCCAAATCAACGCTGTGATCCATGCCGCTGGCCAGCACGACAATCTGTCGAAGCAGGACCTGAATCGGCCACTTGGCACTCTCATTCAAGTACAGAATTGCGCTAAGGTACGTATTCCAATACGTAACCGCATAGAATAACGAGATCGTGGCAATCGCCGGCATCGAAAGCGGCAGGACAATTCGGAACAGAATGCCGAAGTCGCTGCAGCCATCGATTTTGGCTGACTCTTCCAATCCCTCAGGGATGTTCTGGAAGAAATTTTTTAGAATAATCAAGTTAAACGCACTGATCGCAGATGGCAGAATAAGCGCCGCATACGTATCGATCATCCCCAATTCCTTCACAACAAGGAAGGTCGGAACCAATCCACCGTGAAACAGCATGGTAAAGACGACCATGAACATAATCACTTTGCGGCCATCCACATCTCGGCGAGACAACCCATAGGCCATCAAAGCCGTGATAAACATACTGATGATCGTCCCAGCAAGCGTAGTTCCAATCGAGACGCCCATTGCTTTGAAAATCGTATTTGTCGAGAAAATGAAGCGGTACGCCTCAACGCTCCATTCTGTCGGAATGATGACAAACTTCTTGGCCGCCATTTCCGCGCTTGTTGTGAAGGAGCCTGCAACGACGTGCACAAAAGGGATCACCGTGATTAAACCAATCACCGTTAATAACAAATAATTAATGATTCCGAACATTCTGCCGCCTACTGTTTTATCTTCAACCATCGTGTTAACCTCCTGCTTCGTAAGCGTGTGTTTCTAATAAACGCCCTCTTCGCCCATCTTCTTGGCAATTCGGTTGACCAGCATGACCAGAGCAAGTCCAATGAACGATTTGAACAACCCGATCGCTGCGCTGTAACTGAACTGACCTTGTTTTAAACCAGCCGTATATACATAAGTATCAATGATCTCTGCAACATTTCGGTTCATGGAGTTAAGGAGCAAGTAGACATGTTCAAAACCGAGTTCGAGAACCGCACCAATTTTCAAAATTAGCAAAACAATGATGACACTGCGGATCGCTGGCAGCGTAATGTGCCACATCTGTCTGAGTCGTCCCGCACCATCCATACGCGCAGCTTCATACAATTGAGGGTCAATGGAAGCAATCGCCGCTAAATAAATAATCGTCCCCCAACCCGCTTCCCGCCAAATCACTTGCAGAATATACATCGGCCTGAACCATTCCGGAGCCAGCAAGAAGTTAATCTTCTCAAAGCCAAAATACTCGATGATATCGTTAATAATCCCGCCATCCATCGTAAACATCACGAAGCTGATCGAAACAATGATGACCCAAGACATAAAGTGAGGCAGATAGACAATTGTTTGAAACGTTTTCTTGAAAAAGTCCAACTTCACCTCGTTGAGCATCAACGCCATAATAATTGGAATCGGGAAATAAAACACGAGATTCATAACGAATAGAATGAGCGTATTGCTCAAAATCGCAAAGAAATCCGGCTCGGTAAACAGTCGCTGGAAATGCTCGAGGCCTAACCATTCGCTGCCGCTAATTCCTTTGAAAGGCTTGTAATTCTGAAATGAAATGATAAGTCCATACATCGGGATATATTTGAAAATCAGAAAATACAGCACGCCGGGAAGCAGCATGACATAAATCCATTTATTTTTCCAAAGTCGTCTGCTCAGTTCGCTGCTTTGTTTCCTAGCAATCACACGCTCCGCTTGTGCCACATTCGCTTCCTGCATATCACTTCTTCCTTTCCGGGTCACTCATACCTAATGAGAAGGCCGCCGTCTTGGCAGCAGCCCTCCCCCAACCTTAACCAGTGTGACAGATCATCCGTTCCGTACTACTTTTTGTAAAGGGCGTTGTACTCTTCGATAATTTTGCTGCCGCCACGACTTTTCCAATCTTCAACCGCTTTGTCAAAGCCAGCTTTATCGATGGTGCCGTAGATATATTTGTTTGTAGCATCTTTAATCACATCTTGCAGTTGAACCCCTTTTTCCAGGTAGGTTTTGGAATCCAGAGCCGCTACCGGATCCTGAACGGCAAACTTCAGATTGGCGATTTTCAACTCATCTGCCTTGCCTTGCGCCGGAATCGTCGGAATACCTAAGAATCGGCCTGAGGAATCTTCATCACCAATCGCTGCGTCTGTGAACGGTTTGACTTCACGCGTCCATTTCTCTTCATCCAGCTTCTTCGCTTTATTATCGATCACACTGTAGTTCACATCTTTGATGCCCCAGTTTGCAAGGTTAGCCACTTCAGGCGTCATCATTTTGTCAAAGAAAGCCAGAATTTTCTTCAAGTCTGCTTCTGTCTTGATTGCAGATTTCGGGAACAGAACCACGTTCGCAAAGCCCGGAAGCGCCCAAGAAGCAAATTTGCCGCTTGGCCCAGCTACCATGCTGTGCACATCGACAACGGCCGTCGGCACGTTTTTGATCAGATCTTTATTGAGTGTCGATACATCCGTCATCGCTCCGATATACATACCCGCTGTACCGTTGGTGAAGAGCTTTTGTTGATCGGTTTTGCTCGTTGCGGCGAAGTCTTTATTAATCAACCCTTCGTTGCGCAGCTTTTTAAAATAATCCATCGTCGCTACGTATTCCGGGAACATGAACTCCGGCTGCAGCTTGCCGTCTTTCTCACCCCAGTTGTTCGGTACGCCCAACCAAGTCGCTACGGTTTTATAGGCACCATAAATCAGATCGTTCCGGTCGGTTAAGCCAATCGTGTCTTTTTTCCCGTTGCCGTCTGGATCATTCTCCGCGAACGCCTTCATCATGGCATAGAGATCATCGGTCGTTGCTGGTGGCTTCAACCCAAGTTTGTCAGCCCAATCCTTGCGATAAATGAGACCTTGGCGGGCAATATCTACGCCGCGATATAGCGTGTACAGCTTTCCATCCACTTTGGTGTTGTCATTAGTTGTCGATTTCAATTTGCTAAGATTCGGGAAATTCTTGAGCAGCGGCCCAATCTCCCAGAACTGGCCATCGCGAATCGCTGACTTCATCTGAATAAAGGTCGCTTGGTTCTTCAAATACGTGACTTGCGGCAGCGCGCCTGTGGCAAATGTCGTATTCAGTTTCTCCTCGTACGTATCTGCCGGGAAGAATTGATAGGTCAGCTTCGTATTCGTTAATTTCTCAAGCTCTTTAATAATCGTATCTGGCGGCGTCTGGGCTGTGTTGAGCGGAGCCATAATCGTAATGGCCGTCGGCGTGTTATCGGCTGTGGCTTTCGGCGTCTCCGCCCCTGTTGTAGCTGCCGGAGTTGTCTTGCCTCCGTCTGCGCAAGCTGCCAAGGCACAACTGGAAACTAACAGAACACTAAGTGGAATCGAGACTAACTTTCTCTTCATATAGGATAGACCTCCATAGTATGTGGTGTGCTGCAAGTTCCACCTTACAGGGGCGAAGGGAGGTACCGAAATAATCATTTGCTCATTTAGACCATGGTGCATCAAGGATGTGAGATGATGATTATTGGACGCGAAGATGATTATCGGGGATTGCACACAGAAAAAACCGCCTAAGTGAACTCTCACTTAGGCGGTTTAAGATAAGCATATATTCAGTGTCCAACGCGCGCAGGCTTTACCTGATAGGTATCTTTCACCTGAACAACGGAGTAATTTACGGATTTAGGTGCGATCACATCGTCTTTGTACTTTAGAGTAACGCCTACCTTGATATCCGACGTATTGGAAGTGTCCGCATGACCCAATGAATAAGCGGCCAACGGAGCTGCACCACCAGCGCCACCTTCCTTGATGAGGGCATTCAAGTAATCAGTTACGATTCCTTTGGCACCTTCCGCTAAGCTCGGCTGTTTGGACATTTCTTGAAAGGTTCTGCCCGTACGTTCCTCAAGCGTTCGATCATCCTTGAGACCCGCAGCACTGACGATCCCTGTGCATACCACGAATAAAATCACCACTAACAACGAAGCAAATTTCGAACTTTTTCTCATTACAAACTCCTTCTACAGCTGTATTTCCATGTACCTCTGTAGAGTAGACTCTTCTTATGGGAAAATGGTTCCCTAATACGCAGAAATTTCGGGGACGGTTGGGAGAACGCCTAGTGTGGCTGCAAGGGAAAGCCCGTCGCTGCGCAGCTACTTCTTCCCATACGCCTCATTGTACTCGGCAATGATCTGCTCCCCGCCACTGCGCTTCCATCGCTCAATCTCTCGCTGGAAGCCTGCTTGATCGAGCTTGCCGAGCATGTAATTATACGTGGCGTCGGAGATAATCTTGTACAGCTCAACGCCGCGCTCATCATACGTCTTGGACTCCAAGCCCAGCGTCGGGTCCTTGATCGCATACTTCTCGTTATCCGTGCTCAGCCGGTCTGCCAACTGTAACAACGACTCGCTCTCCGCAAGCTGCTTCACCTGCGGATTGTTCAGATCGGCAATCATTAGCGCGTACAGTGCATTCACTTCATTCACACGAAGCTTGGAGGTCTCTTCCGTCAGCTGAACTTTGTCCCCAATGGTCGTGTAATGACGGCCTTCCAGCCCATATTTCATCAAGTTGGCGATATCTTTATCCATCGTCCGATCAAAAAACTGCAGCATCTGCTTCAGTTCCACCTCGGTGCGAATCGCTTTTTTGGAGAAGAGATAGAGCGCGCTGTAGTTGGGAATCGACCAAATCTGAAAGCCCTTGGGCCCCTCAATATGATTGACCAGCGTGAGCTTCGCCTGCGGGTTCGCCAACTGTACTTCATCCGAAAGCCGCTGCACATCCTGCATGCTGCCGATGTACGCCCCGGCTGTGCCGCGAATGATTTTATCCCGCTGCACGTCCTTGCTCGTAACGGCAAAATCTGAATTAATCAGCTTCTCATCGTATAGCTTCTTCATATAATTCATCGTGTCCACATAGGCCTGTGTTTCGAATTCCGGAGCAAGCTTGCCAGCCGCAATGCCCCAATTATTGGGCGTGCCGAAATAGGAGCTGATTGTTTTGAAGGCGCCAAACACCAGATCATTGCGATCCGTTAGACCGATCGTATCCTCCTTCCCATTGCGGTCAGGGTCGCCGTAAGTAAACGCTTTTAACACTTGGTACAACTCATCCAGATTCGTCGGCTTCGCCAGTTTGAGATTGTTCAGCCAATCTTCCCGAATGATAATTCCCTGCCGCGAGGAAGGGCGTTCCGTGTATAAGCCGTATATGTTGCCATCGACCGCAGCCTGCCCCAAAATCCCTTTATTCAACTGCTTTAGATTCGGATAGGCATCCAAATAGGGACCGATATCCCAGAATGCGCCGGATCGGATTGAATTCTTCATCAGCATATAGTCGGTATATTTCACATAGGTCGCTTTTTTCAGCGAGTTGGTCGTCAGCGCCGTATTCATTTTGTCGGTATAAATGCCGTCCGGTACCCAGTTCAATTCCAGCTTGGTTTGCGTTTGTTTCTCAATTTCAGCAATCAGTTCAGGTATCGGCGGATGCGGAAAATGAAGCGGTGCCATAATAGAAATAACGGGGCGACTTTCACCAGACTCCTGCGCTTTACTTGCACTGTCTTTCTGACAAGCACCGAGCAACGAAATGATCATCAGGCCTGCAATCACGAGGAAAGAAAGCTTGAAACCTGCGCTGTATCTATATTTTTCCATCAGAAGTCCCCCTTGTACCCGCTGTATGTATCGGTGAAATCAGAGATAATGATTATTCCTCACTCAGATGATTATTGCTCTAACTGCCAGTCTTGACTACAATACATAGATAGTCTATCACGACCATCCTCAGACAGATAAGGTGTTGGATGCGATGCGATCTTTAAGTTTTCTTAGCAAAATGACCATGTTCGGGTTTCTGCTCAGTACACTTCCGGTTATTTTTATCGGCGCTTTTGCTTTCGTCACTTCGTCGAGCGAGATCCAAAAAAATGTCAACGAAGGCAAAATGCAGCTAATCTCTCAAATCAATTCCAATGTAGAGCAGAAATTAACGACTGTCAACCATACACTCAATCAGGTCATTAACTCGACAGTGCTCAAAAAGGCTCTGGATATGCCCTTAACTGTAAACGATTTCATGATGTATGATGATCTGCGCAGCGAGATTCGTTATATGCAATCTTTTGATACGAAGCTGGAAGATGTCATTCTGATTAATGCCCGGGAGAACTGGATGATTAAAAATTCGGGCTTGTACCGTTTTGACAATTATCCCTATCACGACAAGCTCGTGGAGCAGATGAACACACAGGAAAACAGCACATGGGTCATGAATCCGTCCAAATGGTTCTATACCGAAGAGAACTCGCGGAGTGTAACGTGTGATTACAGCATTTCTTTGGTGAAAAAGCTGCCGACCACCGGCCTGGAGAAATACGGCCTAGCGATGGCCAACATCCCGGCTTGCAGCCTGCAGGATCTGATTCAAAGCGATACGGAGTATCTCGATGATATCCTCATTCTGGATGAACAGAACCGGATTATTATGCATCCGAATCCCAGTCTGATTGGTAAACCGATCACCGAGGCCGGGCTGACGGACATGAAACAACTGGCTGCGCCAACAGGCCAATTCACGACAGATATTCACGATAAGCGCTATGCGGTAAGCTTTCTGCATTCGAATCTGAATAACTGGACGTATTTATCCTTGACCTCGATCGACAGTTTGACCAAAGAATCCGGTAAAATCGGTACCTACACGATCTACATCTGCCTCCTCATGCTGCTGCTTTCCATGCTGCTGGCTTGGCTCGGCTCGCGCAAAATGTACTCGCCAATCCAGCTCCTTCTGAACCAAATCGGCGGTCTCGTAACCGTCAATCAGAAGCGCAAGGCGAATGAATTTCAGCTGATTGGCGAGCATGTTCATACGTTGTTTCAGTCCAAATCCCAGTTGGAGCGAGAGGTTCACCAGCACATCGGGCAGGTGCGGACATTCTTCCTGATCAAAGCGTATCAAGGTCATATCAAGCAAACCGAGCTGCTTGAGAAGCTCAAACAATTCGGCTATACGAAGCATATCGAAACGTGGCAAACCATGTCCGTCATCACGCTGCAGATCGATTCCATTGATCATACTCGCTACGAGAAACGCGATCTGGAACTGCTGTTGTTCGCCGTGCACAATATCATCGAGGAACTAATCCCATCCGATCAGCGCCTGGCGCCTATCATCATGGATCAGACCGTCGTTACCTTGATTGGCAGCTCCGACTGCGAGGCCGCTGCGTTCCGCACGACCGTTTATGCACTAACCGAGCAGCTGCAGCAGCATATTTCCAACTATTTGAACCTGCATGTCAGTATTGGCATGAGCCTGCCTATCCACACCTTCAACCAGATGCCGATCGCTTACCGGGAGGGCTTGGAAGCTTTGAAACACCGTATCAAGTTGGGCGAAGGCATCATTATCCAATACGAGAACATTAACTCCGGCAAGCATTATCTGAACCTGAACTATCCGAAACCGATCGAAAATGAATTAATCGACGCCATCAAGCTAGCCGAGAAAGATAAATCCAAAGAGCTGCTGCGTCAGCTGCTGCAAGCCGTGTTCGCCGCCCAGCTTACGCCCCAGGAATATCAAATTCCTTTGGCGCGTCTGCTCAACAACCTGCTCATGGTGATGCAGGAATCCGGCATTAGCCTGAATCAGATTCGTCCGACCAAAGGCTCTCTGTTCGAGGAACTGTTGAATTTGCACATGACCGCCGAAATCGAGGACTGGTTCTGGACCGAAGTCATCCATCCGCTGATTCGAATTCATCGGGATCGGCAGGATGCCCAGTATCATAATATTTCCGAGAAAATCATCGATCTTGTACAGAAATATTATGATACCGATCTAACCTTGGAGGATTGCGCTTCACGCTTGCATTACAATGCCAATTATTTGAGCAGCATTTTCCGCAAAGAAACCAATTGTTCCTTCAGTGATTATTTATCAACGTATCGGTTCAACATGGCCAAAAAATGGTTGTCGGAGTCCGACATGCCGATCAAGGATATCTCCTCCAAGCTGCGCTACAACAATTCACAAAACTTCATTCGCTCGTTCCGCAAGCAAGAGGGCATTACCCCCGGCCAGTACAGGGATAAACATAAAGAAAGCAAGGAGCCTACGCATTCGTAGGTCCCTTGCTTTTTTGGGGCTTGTCCAATTATAAAATAGATCATAGCTACGTCGTTGGCTGCACCGCTGCTTTCAGCGCCGCGCGATGGTTCCACAGGAAGGTGACCACGCTGTTGCGCTCCTCAAAAAAGGACTCCCTATCATCCTGATAGTCCTCGCCCAATCCATGGACGCTGAAACGATCATCCCCGTAATTCATGAGGGTCCATTGTCCTCCACGTTTGTTGTCGGCGAACACCAAATATAGTTTTTTTCCTGATGCATCCCACTTGGCAAATGATGAAAAGTTGTCCAAGATCAGGCCAATGTCGTTCTTCTTTTTAATTTGCATGATGTCGTATCCTCTCTATCATTTTTAAGAAAATGGTAGCGGAGAATGGGCGCAAAGGTTGTCAGTTGGTGGAAGTGAATGATAAGAAGTTTTGTCGGATAATCTTTTGGGTCCTAGGTCCGGGTTTAATTGGGGCCGAGCGAGCTACGTTAGCGCTGCAAATCTGCTCCGGAGGGCCGCTGGCGGGGCAGTTCGGCTGACCGTAAGGTGGTTTTTCAACCTTACGGAGACGGTTTCCATTCAAGCGTGCTCCTTAACGCTGAATTTCATTCTTATCTGCTCCGCAAGCCACTGGCGGGGCAGTTCGGCTGGCCGTAAGGTGGTTTTTCAACCTTACAGCGATGGGTTCCATTCAGGCGTGCTCCTTAACGCTGAATATCATGCTTATCCGCTCCGGAGGGCCGCTGGCGGGGCGGTTCGGCTGGCCGTAAGGAGGTTTTTCAACCTTACGGCGATGGGTTCCATTCAGGCGTGCTCCTTAACGCTGAATTTCATTCTTATCTGCTCCGCAAGCCACTGGCGGGGCAGTTCGGCTGGCCGTAAGGTGGTTTTTCAACCTTACGGCGATGGGTTCCATTCAGG